>NZ_MWTG01000008.1:442429-548893 GCF_059752555.1 Halorubrum sp. B52
AAAGCGGTCTCGAACCTCGCGCAGACCACGCTCCGCGCCGTCCTCGGCGACATGGAGCTCGACGACACGCTGAACAAGCGCCAGGAGATCAACGCGAAGATCCGCAAGGAGCTGGACGAGCCGACGGACGAGTGGGGGATCCGCGTCGAGAGCGTCGAGGTCCGCGAGGTCAACCCCTCGAAGGACGTCCAGCAGGCGATGGAGCAGCAGACCTCCGCCGAGCGCCGCCGGCGCGCGATGATCCTGGAGGCGCAGGGGGAACGCCGCTCCGCGGTCGAGCAGGCGGAGGGTGACAAGCAGTCGAACATCATCCGCGCGCAGGGGGAAAAACAGAGCCAGATCCTGGAGGCGCAGGGGGACGCGATCTCGACGGTCCTCCGCGCGCGCTCCGCCGAGTCGATGGGCGAGCGCGCCATCATCGAGCGCGGCATGGAGACCCTCGAAGAGATCGGCAAGGGCGAGTCCACGACGTTCGTCCTCCCGCAGGAGCTCACCAGCCTCGTCGGCCGCTACGGCAAGGCGCTCTCCGGCTCCGACGTCCAAGAGATGGAGGGGCTCGAGGGCAAGGAGTTCGACGACAACACCCGGAAGATGCTCGGGCTCGACGACATCGACGAGATCCTCGGTCAGATCGAGGAGTCCGCCGAGATGGACGTCGAGGAGCTGGAGAAGGAGGCCGAGGCGGTCAAGGCGGGCGGCGCCGGGGCGGACATCAAGTCCGCGGACGAGGTCATTCAGGAGATGGACGAGGAGCCGGTCGACGAAGAGGTCGAGCGGGAGACCTGATCGGCCCGCGACGGAGCCGGTCGCGGAACCGGTAGCACGACCGGATCCGCCGATTCCGCCCCGAACGAAGTGCTTTTGTCTCGGGGTCGACTATCCTCCCGCGTGACTGATGGGTTCGACGGACGGAAGCGCGAGACGCTCCGGCGGTTCGCCGCCATCGGAGCCGCCGCGCCGTTCGTCGGAACCGCGAGCGCCGACGGGGAGGAAGACCCCAACGAGACGCGCGAGGCGATCCGCGGCTACGTGCCGACGACCCCCGGCGCCCACTTCTCGAAGCTCCGCGACGACCTCCGGCTCGGGACCGGCGAGGCGCAGTACCACCTCCGGAAGCTGGAGGAGGCGGGCGAGATCGAGTCGGCGAAGGACGCCGACTACCGCCGGTACTTCCCGGCGGGCCGGTTCGACGAGCTCGACAAGCGCGCGCTCGGCTACCTCCGCCGCGACACGCCCCGCGGGATGATCCTCGCGCTGCTGCGCGACCCGAACGCGACGGGGGCGGAGCTCGCGGCCGATTTCGGCGTCTCTCGGCCGACGATCAGCGCCGCGGCCGCCGCGCTCGACGACGCCGGGCTGCTCGACCGGACGGACGGCTACGCGCTGACCGAGCCCGAGCGGCTGCTCACGCTCGTGGTCCGGTACGCCGACTCGTTCGACGCCGACGCCGTCGCGTTCGCCGACGACGCCGCAGAACTCGTCGCCTACGACCCGTAGTCGACGGACGTGGCCGACGACGCCGTTTCCCGACCCCCCCCTCGCCGCTACTCCGTGACCATCCACGTCGTGCCGGAGGAGTACCCCCACTTTTCGACGTCGATATCGGCGGCCGCGTCGGCGACGGCGCTCATGTTCGCGCCGACTTCCTTCGCGGAGAGGTCGAGGTCGTCGGCGATCAGCCGCGACTTGAAGTACGTCCGGTCGCCGGCGTTCTCGCGCAGGTACCCCAGGATCCGCGCCTGTTTCGCGGAGAGGCCGGCGGGCTCGACGACAACCGCGTCCGATTGGACCGTGCTCATACCCGATACAGGCGACGTCCGCCCATAAGCGGGTTGGTAGACTCGGTTAACACGCCGCGGTCGTGCTGTTTCCCCGCCGAATGCCCCCACCGAGCACCGGACCGGTCTCCGGTTTCGGTACGAACACCGAACCGCGACGTTCGGTTCGATCGACCGCCGCCGATTCAGTACAGGTCGGAGACGAACGGACCGAGCGCTCCGGCTACCGCCGTCGCCAGCGCGTCGGCGCGGTCGACGCGACCGGCCGTGAGCGCCCCCGCAGCGCCCCCGCGCCTCGCGACGCCCGACGTGTCGAGGACGTCGTCCATCACCGGGCCGAGCTCCTCTCCCCCAGCGATTCGCGCGGCGACGTCGTCGGGGAGGGCGACGCTCGGTCCGCCCCCGCGGCCAGTCCGCGACCCGTCCGAGACCGCCGCCCACATGACGAGGAACAGCTCGTCGGCGCCGTCGAACCGCGCGACGCCGCCCTCGATACCGACGCCGAGGTCGTACGCTCCGGCGTCGAGGACCGCCGCGGCGCGGTTCTCCGCGCCGGCGATCGTCTCGGCGTGTCCGGTGGGTTGCTCGCTCACGCCCGACGGGACGGGGACCGACTCGACCGCGACGGTCGTCGGGTCCGCGGCGGCCTCGTCGACGAGGTCGCGCCCCCGCGGCGACTCCAGGACCCGTTCGACCGCGCGCCGCTTCACCGGGTTGCCGCTGCCGACGCCGACTCGCATACCGGCGGTTGGGCGACGGGGTACGAATAGGCGTCGGGTCGGTTCCGGGGGCGGACTCCGGGGACGGCTACCGAGTCGACTCCGGGAACGCCTCCGGATGGAACAGCTCGGCCAGCCGCTCGACGCCGTCGATCAGCGCCGGGCTCGGTTGGTTCAGGAGGGAGTCGTCGATCACGTGGACGGGCGCGTCGACGGTCCAGTCGCGCTCCGCGACGGTCGCGGGGTCGATCCGGTCGCCGCGCCCGCAGACGTGGACGACCAGGTGGTCGGGGTCGGCCGCCTCGACGCTCGCGGGGTCGACCTCGCGGGAGCGCTCGCCGGGGTCGACGAAGGGGTAGCGACCGCCGGCGGCGCGCACGGCGTCGGGCACCCAGTTGCCGGCGGCCATCGGCGGGTCCGACCACTCCTCGCAGTAGACCGTCGGGAGCGGGCGGTCCGCCACCGCCTCGGCGACCCGGTCGAGCCGCTCGCAGGACTCCTCTGCCAGTCGCTCCCCTGCCTCCGGTCGATCCACGTCGGCGCCGCGGGCGACGAACGTCGCGATCGCCTCGTCGAGGGTGGCGGGCTCGCGGTGTCGGACGTCGAAGCCGCGCTCGCGGCAGTCCTCGGTGAGGTCGGCCTGGAGGCCGTCGCTCGTGAGAACGACGTCCGGGTCGAGCGCGGCGACGCGGTCGAGGTCCGGGTTGAGCCAGCCGCCGACGGTCTCCGGAATCTCCTCGTCGTGCGCCGATCCGGGGTGTGCCGACTCGGAGTGCACCGATCCGGCGTCGGCCGGCGGGTCGCAGTGGGCGGTGACGCCGACGAGGGTCTCGGCGGCGCCCAGAGCGGTCACCGTCGCGGTCGCGCTCGGAGCCAGCGAGACGACGCGGGGAGCGGTCATCGACTCGCTCTCGGGACGCCGGCGGCCCAAGCGTTTCGGTCGGCGGAGGGTCGGCGGTCGCCCGGGCGGCGGTCGGGTCGGGTTGGGCCGGCTCGGGGATCGTGTCACTCGCCGAAAACGCGTGATAGATCGTGTCCTTTCGTCGGGTTTCCGGCGACACGTTCCGGTCGTTTTAAGTTCGGTTCCGCCGTCTATCGGGTAAGATCGCTCTCGGACCGTGTTCAGTTACCGAGAGGGGGTTTAGCCATGAGTGAACGATTACACACGCGGGGGAGTCGCTCCCGAACGGAGACCGACGAGGAGGAATCGGAACGAACCGACGAGACGCTCAGCTGTCCGGAGTGCGACGGGAACGTCATCAACGACGAGGAGCACGGCGAGAGCGTCTGCGCCGACTGCGGCCTCGTCGTCGAGGCCGACTCGGTCGACCGCGGGCCGGAGTGGCGCGCCTTCGACTCCCGCGAGAAGGACGAGAAGAGCCGCGTCGGCGCCCCGACGACCAACACGATGCACGACAAGGGGCTCTCGACGAACATCGACTGGCGCGACAAGGACGCGTACGGCCGGTCGCTCGGCGCGCGCCAGCGCCAGAAGATGCAGCGGCTCCGCAAGTGGAACGAGCGGTTCCGCACCCGCGACTCCAAGGAGCGCAACCTGAAGCAGGCGCTCGGCGAGATCGACCGCATGGCCAGCGCGCAGGGGCTCCCGGACAACGTCCGCGAGACCGCCTCCGTCATCTACCGCCGCGCGCTCGACGAGGATCTCCTGCCGGGCCGCTCCATCGAGGGCGTCTCCACCTCCTGCGTGTACGCCGCCGCGCGGATGGCCGGCGTCCCGCGCTCGCTCGACGAGATCGCCGACGTCTCCCGCGTCGAGAAGGCCGAGATCGCCCGGACGTACCGCTACGTCGTCCGCGAGCTCAAGCTGGAAGTGAAGCCGGCGGACCCCGAGCAGTACGTCCCCCGCTTCGCCTCCGACCTGGAGCTCTCCGAGGAGTCGGAGATGCGCGCGAAGAGCCTCCTGCGCAACGCCAAGGAGAAGGGCGTCCACTCCGGCAAATCGCCGGTCGGCCTCGCGGCCGCCGCCGTCTACGCCGCCGCCCTCCTCACCAACGAGAAGACGACGCAGGCCGCGGTCTCGGAGGTCGCCGACATCAGCGAGGTCACCATCCGGAACCGCTACCACGAGCTGTTGGAGGCCGAGGACGGCCTCGTCGCGTAGGGCGGCGTCGCTTCCGCTGTTTCTGAGCCCCGGTTCGGGCCGGACGCACACACATAAGTCCCCGCCCCCGGAACCCCCGGGTATGTTCGAGGAGTTCGTCCTGACCGCGAGCACGGCCGACCTCTCGGAGGAGCCGCGCGCCCGCGAGCACGCCGACGCCGCGGAGTTCCGGATGGACCTCGCGGACGCTCCGCTCGCCCAGCTCGACGCCTACGACGGGGAGCTCCCGCTCCTCGTCACGAACCGCGCGTCGTGGGAGGGCGGCGAGGCCGATGACCTGGGTCGGTACGACGCGCTCTCGACCGCGCTCGGACACGACGCGGTCGCCGCGGTCGACGTCGAGCTCGCCGCCCTCCGCGGGAACGCTCCCGAGGGCGAGCGGTCGCACGCGACCGCCCTCCGCGACACGGCCCGCGAGGAGGACGTCAGCGTCGTCGTCTCCGTCCACGACTTCGAGTCGACGCCGGAGCCCGCCGCGCTCGTCGACCTGCTCGCCGACGCGGCGAGCGAGGGCGACGTGGGGAAGCTGGCGACGACCGCGGCCGCGCCCGGAGACGCGCTCGCGATGATCGAGGCGACTCACGAGGCGACCGCGGCCGGCCACCGCGTCGCGACGATGTGCATGGGCGAGCCCGGCCGCCACACTCGCGCGGTCACGCCCCTCTACGGCTCGAAGATCGGCTACGCGCCCGTCGACCCCGCGAACGCGACCGCGCCCGGGCAGTACCCGCTCGCGACGCTCCGCCGGCTCGTCGACGGGCTGCGGGAGGGCGAGACGGACGGGTGAGTTACTATAAATAAACGTGCGGTGGCGCGTGCCTCCGAGCGGCCGGTAGGCCGCGAGGAGCACGCGCGAGGGAGTCGCTGGCGCCGCCGGCGCCAGCGACGAGGCTGGGGAGGCGTGAGGTGCGGGGCGGTTGCGGTCGGGCGGGACTCAAAGGGGCAGCCGGGAGGGCGGGGCAGGCGACGCAAGCACCGCAGGAACGAGCGCAGCGAGTGACGAGGAGCGCAGCGAGCGTGCGCCGCCCTCCCGGCTGGGGCTTTGGAGGTGTTCAGCGTCGAATCACCGATCGCATTCGGCCGAGCGGCTGGGGCTTTGTGGACGTTCATCGCGCCATCGACGATTGATAAGCGGTGAGTCAGACCGGCGTCGGTACTCTCCGGCGCAACACCGCACTGTGTTTATAAATAACCGCCTCACTCACCGTCCGATTTCCCACAGATCAAGTCCGAGAGCCAAACCGCTTTAGGAGCGCCCCCGTAAGGGGCGGTAATGGCGACGTGCGACGTCTGTGGGGAGTACGAGAACCTCCCGTACCAGTGTAAGCGGTGCGGCCAGACGTTCTGCGCCGAGCACCGTCTGCCGGAGAACCACGACTGCCCGGGGCTCTCGCAGTGGAACGACCCCGGCGGCGTGTTCGACAGCGGCTTCGACGAGAGCGTCGAGGCGGGCGGGTCGGGCGCCTCCGGCGGCGAGTCCGCGGGCGTCGCGGACCGCGTCAAGCGCCGCATCGACCGCGAAACGAGCACGGGCGGGCTCGTGAGCTACGTCCGCGGCAACGCGACGTACGCCCTGTTGGCGGCGATGTGGGTCACGTTCCTCGCGCAGTGGGCCGTGACGCTCACGCTCGGCGAGGCCGCCCACAGCCAGATCTTCGTCCTCCGCTCGGACGCGATCGGTAACGTCTGGACCTGGTTCACCTCCGTGCTCTCGCACTCTCGGCTCCAGCTGTTCCACATCATCGGCAACAGCATCGTGATCCTGTTCTTCGGCCCGCTTGTCGAGCGCGCGGTCGGCTCGCGCCGCTTCGTGGCGTTCTTCTTCGGGGCGGGGATCCTCGCCGGTCTCGGCCACGTCCTGTTCGCGGTCGCGACGAACGCCCCGACGACGGGCGTGCTCGGGGCCAGCGGCGCCGGCTTCGCGATCCTCGGCGTGCTCACCGTCTGGCGGCCGAACATGCAGGTGCTGCTGTTCTTCGTCATCCCGATGAAGATCAAGTACCTCACGTGGGGGATCGCGCTGATCTCGGCGGTGCTCGTGATCCAGACTGGGACGGGCGGCGTCGGCGGCATCGCCCACCTCGCGCACCTGATCGGCTTCGCGATCGGGCTCGCGTTCGGGAAGCGCAACGAGAGCCTCGCGCGGTCCGCGGGCGGTCCCGGCGGGATGAGCATGGGCGGCGTACGCGGCCCGCGCGGTCCGGGCGGCCCCGGCGGCGGGCGCTTTTAAATGTCGCCGCCGGATTCGGCGCGGTCGCCGCCGGTCGACCCCGACGACGTCGAACGCCCGGAGTTCCTCCCGGATCCCGCCCTCTCTCGAGCCGAGATGGAGTCGCTCCAGCGCGAGCTGGCCGCGACGGCGACGTTCGCGGACGACCACGGGCTCGACCCGGCCGCGGTCGCGATCGACGACCCCGCGGATCTGACCGACGGGCTCCCGGACGCACACCAGGAGTCGCTCCCGGGGACGCACGACGACGCGGGCGGTCCCGACGCGCCGGTCGTGGTCGGCGTCGATCAGGCGTTCCTGACCCCGGACGACGGCGAGGACAGGGCGGTTTCCGCCGCGGTCGCGGTCCGCGACGGGGTCGTGATCGAGTACGCGAGCGCGACCACGCCGCTCTCGATCCCGTACGTCCCGGGTCTCCTCGCGTTCCGCGAGGGGGAGCCGATGCTGGCCGCGCTGGACGCGCTCGACGCCGAGCCGGACCTGTTGGTCTGTGACGGCTCCGGCCGGATCCACTTCCGGGAGGCCGGCATCGCGACCCACGTCGGCGTCCTGCTCGACGTCCCGAGCGTCGGCGTCGCGAAGCGCCTGCTGTGCGGCGACCCCGACGAGCCGACCGACGAGCGGCCCGAGGGGTGGCGGACGCCGATCCGCGCCGACGACCCGGTCGAGACTGTCGAGAGGGGCGCCGACGCGGCCGACGCAGCCGACGCGGCCGCCGACGCCCCCGTTGTCGGCCACGCCTTCCAGTCGCGGCAGTACCCGAACAGCCGCCGCGTGAATCCCCTGTACGTGAGTCCCGGGCACCGGGTCTCGACCGAGACGACCGTCGAACTGGTCGACGCGCTGTGCGCGGGGTACAAGCTCCCCGAGCCGACCCGGCTCGCGGACGCGTACGCGGACGCCGCGAAGCGCGGGGAGGACTGACTCGCGAATCCGCCCGAATCTTCCGAGCCATCGCCGCTCGATCCTGGCACGGACTGTTACGGACCGCCGGTTTATATATCGTGGCCCGCGAACGCGAAGACATGGGAGACGAAGACACGGACGGACCGATGTCTGCCGAGGAGTTCCGCTCGCTGCGCGACGGGCTGGTGCGTCAGAGCTCCGGCGGGGGGACGACCGTTTATAAGAACGCCGCCGGCGTCGGCTGCCCGAACCCGGACTGCGACCGCGGCGTGTTCCAGACGCTGTTCGTCAGCGACCACGGCTGGCAGCAGATCGGCGCCACTAGGGACGGGATCGACCTCTGTCTGTGTAACACCGAGACGAAGCGGCTCGTCTTCATCCACGACGAGTGACGCGACCGTGAGCGACGAGTCTGATCCGGTCGCGACGTTACGTGACCACCTCGCGGCCACCGAGGAGCGCCCGGTGGAGCGCGAGGCCGGCTGGCGACTCGGCGAGGCCCAGGCGCTGGCCGCGGAGATCGCCGAGGGCGAGGTCGACGACGCGACCGTCGTCCGACGAGCCGCGGAGATCCGGACGCTGCTCGCGGAAGTCGACGGGACCGGCGACCCGGAGGCAGACGATCACGTCGACGCCGCGCGGGAGCTCGCGGCCCGGATCGCGAACCGGCCGGACGGCGAGTGACCGCACGGTCTCGACGGCCGGCGACTCAGTCGTCCGCCGTCGACTCTCCGCTCGCGTCCGCCGCACACCGGTTCGGTCCGAGCTCTAACTCGATCGCCGCGGTCTCGTCCGACGGCGACTCGACCCCGCGGTTCGCCGCGATGACGGCCTCGTAGTTCGGCGGCTTCTCCGGGAGGGTCGCGGTGATCCGCTCCACGAACGCCTCGCGGTCGAGTCCGAGCACATCCAGCTCCCGTCGCGCCGCCCCCACGGTCGTCGTCACCGGCTCGCCGGGCACCACGTCACCGGTCGTCCCGTCGTTCCCGACCGCGAAGTGGCCGGGACAGACGACGACGTCGTCGGGCTCCGCGAGCAGCGTCCCGTGGAGCGAGTCGTACAGCTGTGTCGCGCCGTGGGTCGCGTCCGCCGCGTCCGCGGAACCGTCCGGCGTCTCTTTCGCGCTCTCGTCGGCGTCCCCGAACTGTAGCTCCGTCCGGCCGACGCTGTCGGTGAACAGCGCGTCTCCGGTGAGCACCGCCGACCGACCGACGAGGTAGCTCGCCATGTCTGAGGTGTGACCGGGGGTCGCGAGCGCCTTCACGTCGACGCCGCCGACGTCGAGCGTCTCGTTTCGCGCGAGGGGTTCGAACGCGTCCGCCACGTCGCGCTCGGCGGCCGCCGCCGGGAGGTAGTAGGAGACGCCGAGCTCGTCGGCGAGGTCCCGACCGCCGGAGAGGTGGTCGGCGTGGACGTGGGTGTCGAGGACCGCCGCGATCGACGCGTCGCGCTCGGCGGCCGCCTCCCGCCACTCGTCGCCGTGACGCGAGACGTCGACAGCGATGGCGACGCGGTCGGAGCCATCGGGATCGGCGATGGCGACGCGGTCGGAGCCGTCGGTCCCAGCTTCGGATGCCCGCCCGCCCACCACGAGATACCCCAGACACCCCTTCGCGCGCCGCTGGATCTGGACGACGTCGAGGGGGTCGTCGCCGGCGTCGGGGAGCGGGACCGCGGTCCGGTCGTACACGCCCGACCAGCCGCGCATCCCGTCCGCGACGACCGTCACGTCGTCGTACCCCGCCGCTTCGAGCTCCTCGGCGAAGTCGAGCGAGGCCTTCCCCTTCGCGCAGACCGTGACGACGGCGTCGTCGGGTCCGACTCCGGTCTCGGCCGCGAAGTCGTCGGCGTCGAACTCGTGGAACGGCTTGTAGAAGTAGTGGACCGAGTCGGCGATCCGCCAGCTCTCGTAGCTCTCGTCCGGCCGCGTGTCGACGAGGGCGAAGGACCGCTCGCCGCGGCGGCGCTCGTCGATCCTGTCGCGGAACGCGTCGGCGTCGATGACGGTCGGCATGGTCGCCGCTTGGCGCCGAACGGCAAAACGCTGTGCGGTGGGGTTCGGCCGTAGCCGCGCTCCCTCGCGCCCGCGATGGGTGGGCTTCGCGATGGACAGGCTTTAGCCGAGCGACCGGACAGGTGTGCGCATGGTCGAGGCGTTCGCGGTCGCCAGCGGGAAGGGCGGCACGGGCAAGACGACGAGCACGCTCGCGCTCGGGATGGCGTTGGCCGACGAGCATGACGTCACCGTCGTCGACGCCGACACGGGAATGGCGAACCTCCTCTTTCACGCCGGGCTCGACGACGCGGCGCTCACCCTCCACGACTTACTCGTCGAGGGGACCGCGACCGACGTCGCGGAGGCGACGTACGACCGCTTCGGGCTCTCGGTCGTTCCCTGCGGCACGTCGCTCGCGGGATTCGAGGCGGCCGAGCCGGGTCGGCTCCGCGACGTGGTCGCCGAGCTCGCGAGCGACACCGACGTGCTCCTGCTCGACTCGCCGGCCGCGCTCGGCTCGAAGTCGGCGGTGCTCCCGGTCGTCCTCGCGGACCGGGTCGTCGTCGTCGTCGAGCCGACGATCCCCGCGCTCTCGGACGGGCTGAAGGTCCAGGAGTACGCCCGCTCGTACGGCACCGAGACGGCGGGCGTCCTGTTCAACAAGGTCCGGGACGACGCCGCGGACGTGGCCGAACAGGCCGAGCGCCACTTCGGCGGTCCGGTGCTCGCCCGGGTCCCCGACAGCGACGTGGTCCGAGACGCGCGCCGCGCCGGCGAACCCCTCCTCGCGCACGCGCCGGAGAGCGACGCGGCGGCCGGCTACCGACGGGCGGCGGCCCGGCTCGACGTGCGCGACGGCGACGGCGACGCGGTCGCCGACCGGTTCCGGAGCGCGGTCGTGCCCGACACGCCATGACGGGTTCCGCCGACGGAGCGGCGGGATCGAGTGAGCCGAACGAGGCCCCCGAGCTCCGGATCCCTCGCGGGACCCTCCTCCGGTCGCGCGTCGTCTCCGACGTGGCCACGACGCTCTCGCGGGCGCTGGACCGCGGGCTGACCGGGTACGCGACACTCGTCCCGCAGGAGACGCTCCTGTTGGAAGGGGACGCGCGCGGCGTCCTCACCTTCGCGGACGGGGTTCCCGTGCTCGCGTACAACACGGTGAGCGACAGCGGCGGCCCCGACGCGCTCGCTGAGATCGCGGTGCCCGGCCCGTACCGGGTCGAGCTGTACGCGGTCGACGGCGACGGGCTCGACGCGGCCCACGAGGAGGACGCGCTCCGCGTCGCGCCGGGCGCGGCGGCCACGGAGCTCGCGGACGACCCGTCGCTCGCCGACCGCACCCGCGAGCGGGCGCCCGACGAGCGGCTGGCCGACCCGGAGGCGGACGACGCCGACGCCGTCGCGGCGTTCCTCGCGGACGACGACCGGATCGAGGCGATCCGCGAGCAGGCGCGCGAGGAGGCGGCCGAGCGCGCCGACGAGTGGGGGCTCGACGCGGCGCTCGCGGACGACTCCGGCGACGTCGACGGTGAGGCCGAACTCGGTCGTACTCCGGAGCGTTGAGCGGAGCGGTTTTGTCGGCCGCGGGCGTAGTCGGGCCATCACGGTCCTCCGACTCCTCCGGCTGACGGGCCCCGCCGACTTCGCGGACTGGTACGCGGCGAGCCGCGCGTACACCCGGCACGTCGCCGACGGCATGGGGCTCGCCGGCGTCGACGCGGTCGACGGCGCGCGGGTCGTCGACCGGCTCCGGACCGACCACGCGACGCTGTCGCCCGCCGAGGCGCGGTCGGTCGCGGCGACGCTGCTCGCCGACGGCGCCTTCTCCGAGCCCTACTGCGAGTGGCTGCCGACGTGGTACGAGCTCGCGCTCCTCGCGCCGGTGCGGTACGGCGATCGGCGCCTCCGGCGCGTCGCCGCCGCGGTTGCGGGGGCCGCCGGGGTGACGGTGACGGCCCCGCGGTTCTCCCGCCCTCGGGACGTGACGATCGACGGTCGACCGGCGCTCGCCCGCGTCTCGGGGTTCCGCGACCGCTTTCTCCTCGCCGACGCGCTGTTACATCTGGAGTGGTTCGTCCACGCCGCCGCGGCCGACGGCATCGACGTCCCGTCCGCCCTCGTCGAGCGGACCCGCGAGGAGTCGCTGTCCTACTACGCCGGCGACCGGACGTCGCTCTCGCCGCGCGTTCGCCGGTTCCAGCGCCTCCTGTTCGCCGACGACGCGTGGGTCCGCCGGGTGAACGATCGGTACGGCCTGCAGAGCCGGCTGTTCGGCGTCTGGGAGCGGATCCTCCGCGCGGAGCGCGAGCGGCTCGCCGGCGAGTGACCGTCCGCGGAGTGCTGTTACAACTTCTGTAACACGTTACGGTTCCTGACTCTCCTGTCGGGAGGTAAGTATAGGATAAACGGGGATGTAGGACGGGTTACGAACCGACGGACGGTTCGTCGTTCCCTGACTGCTTCGGCCCTCTCCCCACGTTCGCGCTCTGCGACCAACTCTTCGGCGCGCTCTGCGACCAACTCTTCGGCGCGCTCTGCGACCCGCTCCCCGCGTTCGATCCCTTGAGCGACCGCGGCGGCCGGCTCCGGCCGCGCCCCTCGGCCCACCCGTAACTCGCGACTGAGTAAGCTTTTATTCACCGTTTCACAGGCCGGAAGCTTCATAGGTCGGCTCGCGGATCCTCCGGGTACACGAATGGCAGTACTCTGGCTGGAGGACGTCGACGCCGACGACGTCGGGACCGTCGGCGGGAAGGCCGCTTCGCTCGGTGAACTCATCGGCGCCGGACTCCCGGTTCCCCCGGGATTCGCCGTCACCGCGGGCACGTACCGGACCTTCATCGAGGAGGCGGGGATCGACGAGGAGCTGTTCTCGGCGGTCGACGTCGACCCCGAGGACTCCGCCGCGCTCCGCGCGGCCGAGGAGCGCGCCGAAGAGCTGATCCTGGAGACGCCGTTCCCCGAGGAGGTACGCGAGGAGATCCTGGAACGGTACCGCTCGATGGGCGACGGGGACGACGAGGCGTTCGTCGCCGTGCGCTCCTCCGCGACCGCCGAGGACCTCCCGGACTCCTCGTTCGCGGGGCAACAGGAGACGTTCCTCAACGTCCGCGAGGACGATCTGCTGCGCCGCGTGAAGGAGTGCTGGGCGTCGCTGTTCACCCAGCGGGCGATCTACTACCGCCAGCAGCGGGGGTTCCCGCACGCCGACGTCGACATCGCGGTCGTCGTCCAGCGGATGGTCGACGCCGAGAAGTCCGGCGTGATGTTCACCAGCCACCCCTCGACCGGCGACCCGCAGATCACCATCGAGGCCGCGTGGGGGCTCGGCGAGGCGGTCGTCTCCGGGACGGTTTCCCCCGACAACTACGTGTACGACCGCGAGCGCGGCGCCGTCGACGAGGTCACCGTCGCGGACAAGAAGGTGGAGATGGTGAAAGACGACGAGACGGGCGAGACCGTCCAGCTCGACGTCGACGAGGAGCGCCGCACCGCGCGGGTGCTCTCCGACGCGGAGATCGAGGAGCTGGTCGCGCTCGGCGAGCGCGTCGAGGACCACTACGGGACCCCTCAGGACGTCGAGTGGGCGATCCGCGACGGCGAGATCTACATGCTCCAGTCGCGGCCGATCACGACGATTCAGGAGGACGAGAGCGGCGGTGACGAGGCCGGAACCGCCGGCGAGACCGCCGCGGGCGACGCGGGATCGGAGCGGGCCGGCGTCGCTGACGGAAAAGGCCGCGGCGACGGGGACGACGAGGACGTCCTCGTCGACGGGCTCGGGGCCAGCCCGGGGGTCGTCTCCGGCGCGGTCCGGATCGTCCACAAGCTCGACCACCTCGACCAGGTCCAGGAGGGCGACGTGATGGTCACGGAGATGACGATGCCGGACATGGTCCCGGCGATGAAGCGCGCCGCGGGGATCGTCACCGACGAGGGCGGGATGACGAGCCACGCCGCGATCATCTCCCGCGAGCTCGGCGTCCCGGCCGTCGTCGGAACCGGCAACGGGACGCGGCTGCTCGAGGACGGCCAGCAGGTCACCCTCGACGGCGACAAGGGAACCGTGCGCGCCGGGGCCGACGACGAGGCCGAGTCCGGCGAGGAGTTCGAGCCCGTGGAGGCGGCCCGCCCCGAGACGCCGGTGAAGCCGATGACGGCGACGGAGGTGAAGGTGAACGTCTCGATCCCCGAGGCGGCCGAGCGCGCGGCCGCGACGGGGGCCGACGGGGTCGGCCTCCTCCGGATCGAACACATGGTGCTCTCGCTCGGGAAGACGCCCGAGAAGTACATCGCCGACCACGGCGCCCGCGCCTACCAGGACGAGCTGATCGAGGGCGTCCGCCGCGTCGCCGACGAGTTCTACCCGCGGCCGGTCCGCGTGCGCACCATCGACGCGCCCACCGACGAGTTCCGCGAGCTGGAGGGCGGCGAGGGCGAGCCGAACGAACACAACCCGATGCTCGGCTGGCGCGGGATCCGACGCAGTCTCGACAAACCGGACCCGTTCCGGCAGGAGCTCGCGGCGTTCGCGCGCCTCTTCGACATGGGGTACGACAACCTGGAGGTGATGTTCCCCCTCGTCAACGACGCGGCCGACATCGAGGCCGTCACGGGACACATGCGCGACGCCGGCATCGACCCGGAGACGCACCGCTGGGGCGTGATGATCGAGACGCCCGCGAGCGCGCTGCAGATCGAGGAGCTGGCGAACGCCGGGATCGACTTCGCCTCGTTCGGGACCAACGACCTCACGCAGTACACGCTGGCGGTCGACCGCAACAACGAGCACGTCGCCGACCGGTTCGACGAGCTCCACCCCGCCGTGCTCAGGCTCATCGGCGACACGATCGAGACGTGCCGCGAGCTCGGCGTCGACACGAGCATCTGCGGGCAGGCCGGCTCGAAGACGGAGATGGTCGAGTTCCTCGTCGAGGAGGGGGTCTCCTCCATCTCGGCGAACATCGACGCGGTCCGCGACGTGCAACACGAGGTGAAGCGGACCGAACAGCGGCTCCTCCTCGACTCGGTGCGCTGACGGGACCGGTCTCTCCGGCGGCCGCGAGCCGCGATCTCCCAGTCCGGCGGCCGCGAGCGCGGTCCGCCGTCGGGCGGCCGCGAGACCCGAGAGCGGAACGAGTAAGACCCTCCGCGGTAACGGTCTCCCGAATGCAGCAGCCCGAGCCGCAGTCGTTCGACCGGGTGCTCTCCTCGATGTGTACCGAGCCGCACCCCGCGGCCCGGGCGGCGGCCGAGCGCTACCTCGCGACGAACCCCGGCGACCCGGCCACCTACGAGGCGGTCGCGTCGCTGGAGGAGCGCGCGGTCGAGCTGCTCGCGACCCTCGCGGACCACCCGACGCCGACCGACGCGACGGGCTACGTCGCCTCCGGCGGGACCGAGGCGAACGTGCAGGCGGTCCGCTCCGCCCGAAACCGGCACGACGCGAGCGACGTCAACGTCGTCGTCCCCGAGAGCGGCCACTTCTCGTTCCACAAGGCCGCGGAGCTGCTCGACGTGGAGCTCCGGACGGTCCCCGTCGACGGCGACTACCGGGCCCGGAGCGACGCGGTCGCGGCCGCGGTCGACGACGCCACCGCCCTGGTCGTCGGCGTCGCCGGCAGCACGGAGTACGGGCGCGTCGACCCGATCCCGGCGCTGACCGAGATCGCCCACGACGCCGGCGCGCTGATGCACGTCGACGCCGCGTGGGGCGGGTTCCTCCTCCCGTTCGCGGACCGCGCGTGGTCGTTCGGCGACGCCCCGGTCGACACGCTGACGATCGACCCCCACAAGTTCGGGCGGGCGCCGGTGCCGGCCGGCGGGCTCCTCGCCCGCGACCCGGCCGCGCTCGACGCGCTCGCGGTCGACACGCCGTACCTGGAGACGCGAGAGCAGGCGACGCTGACCGGGACCCGGAGCGGCGCCGGCGTCGCCGGCGCGGTCGCCGCGATGGAGGCGCTGTGGCCCGACGGCTACCGCGAGGCGACCGAGCGGGCGACCGAGAACGCCGCGTGGCTCGCCGACGCCCTCGCGGAGCGCGGCTACGACGTCGTCGAGCCGACGCTCCCGCTCGTCGCCGCGGCGCTCCCCGAGGCCGAGTTCGACGCGCTCCGGGAGGCCGACTGGAAGGTATCGCGGACGGCCGCGGGCGAGCTCCGCGTCGTCTGCATGCCCCACGTGACGCGCGAGGCGCTCCGGGCGTTCGTCGCGGACCTCGACCGGATACGGGAGTGAGGGCGTCGTCGCCTACTCCGCCCCGTCGGCGGCGTACGTCTCCAGCGCCGCCAGCCGCCCGTCCGCGACGTCGAAGACGTCGACGAACGCGAACACTTCGTCACCGTCGGCGTCCAGCAGCCGCCCGCGGACCGCGACGCCGGGGCCCGACGGGTACACCGCGTCGACGGCGTGGGTCGTGTCCGTCATCGGCCGCTCGTCGCGCATGAACGCCACGAAGCGGTCGCGTCCCTCGAAGGTGCGGTCCGGACGCCGCTGCACGAAGTCGGGATCGAGCAGCCCGCGGAGCCGCTCGTAGTCGCCGGCGTCGAGCGCCTCGTAGTAGGCGCGGGCGAGCCCCTCGGGGTCCGCGGCCGACGAGGCGGTCACGACGCGAGCGCCTCGAACTCCTCGGCGGAGGTGCGCGTCCCCTTCGAGATCACGGCGTCGCCGGGGCGGAGGACGGTGTCGATGTCGTGGCCGATCAGCCACCCCTCGTCGGGGCGGCGGATCGCGATCACGCTCGTGGAGACGTCGGTCGTCGGGATCCCGTTCTCGACGCTCGCGCCCGCGAGGTCGCTCCCCTCTCGGACCACCGTGCGCGCGATAATCTCGTCGGACTCCTGGACCGCCATCTCCACGACCGGGTGGACGCCGAGGTCGCGCGCGACGCCCTCGGTGATCTCCAAGGCGGCGTCCGAGATCTCCTCGGTGGCGACGCCGAGGTGGATCAGCCCGCGGAGCGAGACGGGGTCGTCGGCCTCGCGCGCGGCCCGGAGCGTCCACGCCTCGAACCGCGACTGGAGCGCGTCGACCTCGATCTCGAGGTTGGACACCTCCTCGGCGAGCTCCTCGTTGTTGAACAGGATCGAGCCGTACGCGAGGTCGACCGCGAGCTCGGAGAGGTTCTTCATCAGCACGATGGAGTCGACCGCGCGCTCCAGGTCGTCGATCGCGGGCTCGACCGGCTCCTCCGGCTCGAACGGCTCGCCCGTCAGCTCGGGGTACGCCTCGGCGACGCCCGTCTCCGGCCCGCGCAGGAGCGCCACGTCGCCGGCCTCGAGCCGCGTCTTCGGACCGGGGTTGAGGATCCAGTCGTCGTCGCGCCGGATCGCGATGACGCGAACCCCCGTCTTCGACTCCAGGTCGATGTCCTTGAGCGTGCGACCGGCGTAGCCGGAGTCCGGCGCGACGGCGCCGCGGATGAGCGTCTCGACGCCCCCGGTGAGCGCGCCGCGCATCGCGTCGGGGAGGCCGATCTCCTCGGTGACGATCTTCGCGATGTCGCCCGCGGCGTCGGAGATCTTGTCGGCCGCGCCGACCACGCCGAGCACCGGGGCGAGCGTCTCGGCCTCGTCGGGGCTCCGGGCCGCGAGCATGAGGCTCATCCGCGCGCGCATCTGGAGGACGTCCATCCGGTGTTCCAGCTCGACGACCTCCTCGGCGATCGTCGGGCTCCCGTGGAGCACCGCCGAGTACGACAGGTCGATCAGAAGCTCCGCGGTGTCTTTCATCTCCACGAGCAGGTCCTTCACGCTCGTCGGCTCGTACGTGACCGACAGCGGCGACTCCCGCCGGTCGAATCGTCCCATGCGAACACCCTCTCCGGCGCCGAGTAAAAGGCTTGTTGCGGGCCGTTCTCGCCGATTCGGCGCGGGACGCGCTCAGGCGCCGTTCCCGGCCGCGTCGCCGGCGACGTAGGCGGGCGACGCCTCGGTCCCACCGGTTCCGTCCCCGTCGACGCGCTCCGCGAGGTCGACGAGCGCCAGCCACGCCAGCAGCCGGGTCGTCCGGTCGCGCCACGTCGCCTCCCACTCCGGGTTGCGGGCGCGGTCGTGTCGCGGCACCGACTCGCGGGTCGCCTCGAACAGCGCGTCGGGCGTGAGAGGGTCCTCCCGCGTCGCCTCCCGGAGCGCCGCGAGCGCCTCCGGCACGAGCAGGACGCCCTCGCGGAGCCCCTCGCGGACCAGCTCGGGGGTCGGTTCCGCGTCGGCCCGCACGAAGCCCCGCGGCGTCTCTCGGACGAGCCCGAGCGCGCGGAGGAACGCGAGCCAGTCGTTCGCGGTCTGACGGTCGGGGAGGCCACACCGGTCGCGGAGGCGAGCGCAGCAGTCGTCGGTGCTGCCGGGCACGAGCGGCACCGCCCGCTGAAGCTCGCGGAGGTCGTCGAGAGCGGCCGGGGGGTCGGGGACGGGCTTGAGTCGCATCGAACCGACCGGGTCAGCGGTAGTCGAACGACTCGGCGAGCAGCTCCTCGTCCGTCTCGCCGACGGCGTAGACGGGCCCGTCGACGACGTCGACGGTGACCTTCGCGGGCGCGAAGACGCGCTCGTCGACCTCGTAGAAGTCCCAGTCCGCCTCCTCGAACACCTCGACGAAGGGGGTGCCGTACTCCTCGCGGGCGGTCGAGACGATCTGGTCGAAGCGGTCGTCGTCGCGGGCGACCTGCAGGTGGACCTCGCCGCCGTAGGCGAGGGCGTCGTTCGTCCGCCCCATCGCGAGGTCCTCGTCGCGGGTCACGGGCGCCATCGGCGCCGCACCCGAGGCGTGGAGCACGTCGGTCGGCTCGTAGCCGAGCTCCAGCAGGCGGAAGACGGCGAGCTCCGCGGCGCGGGCCGCGGTGGCGACCGAGCCGGCGGTCGAGCCCGTGGCGTACGCCGGGAGGAAGACGCCCTCGGCGTCGACCTCGGCGAGGTCGGCGACGTGCTCGGCGACCTCCTCGGTCGGGAGCTCGGTCGACTCCACCGCGAGCGTGGCGAACTCCGAGGAGTCGTAGTAGCCGACGCGCTCGAACTCCGCCTCCTGCCCGACGAGCGCGCGGGCGGGGCCGGACCCGAGCCCCTCGTAGCCGGACTCGAAGCCGAGCTCCCAGCCGGCCTTCTGCGAGCAGAGCAGCGCGATCGCCGGGTGGTCCGTCGACAGTTCCACGTACTGGCGGGGCGCGCCGGCGACCTCGCCCATTCGGGTGCGGAGGTTCGCGAGGCCGGCAGTCTGGATCTCGGCGAGCAACAGCCCCGCCTCGACGCCGCCGGCGGCGTCGATCCCGAAGTCGACGACCGTGGCGCCGTTCTCCAGCTCGTAGCCGACGACGTCGAGCTCGCCGGCGAAGTCGAGCGCCTCGTCGACGAGCTCGATCGCGGTCCGGTTGATGCTTTCCATACTCGATACGTTTCGCTCCCCGGTTAAGGGGTTTGTCTGTTGGCGTCGCTCTCGGGCGACGCCGCCCTCCGCATCGGTCAGTCGTCGCCGTCTACGCAGATCGGTCGGCGTCGACTGCTCGGATCAGTCGCCGTCCCCGGCCGAGACCGGTTCGACGCGGAAGACGTACCCCTCGTACGCGCTGTCGAGATTGGCCGGGCCTTCCGCGGCCGCGTGGTCCACGCAGAGGAGGGCGGTCGCCTCGACGGCGCCCGTTCCGGTGTCCTCCTGATACCGCTCGGTGACCTCGAACGCGGCGGGCTCGTCGCAGCCCCGCCGGTAGCACGTCGGCGGACCGTTCTCCGACGGTTCCGCCTCGTCGCCGCGCTCGCGGGCCTCGGAGATGTCGCGCTCGATCCGTCGGCGCTCCTCGTCGCGGGCCTGCTTATCGCGCCCCGATTTGGTGTCCGGCATGCCTGACCCGTAACGCCTCACGGGGATAATTGTACGGTCGATCGTGATGGGTCTGTCTACGCTTCGTTCGCAGCGTCGTATTACCAGAACCCGCCGTCGGAGTCGCCGGCGTCCCCGACCCCGCTCGGCCCGCTCGGCCCCCGCGGACCGCTCGGCCGCGGGTCGGGGTCGATCTCGACCAGCTCGCTCTCGGCGCGCGGGTCGACCTCTCGTCCCTCGTCGTACCGGACGAACGAGAGGTAGAACGGCTCGCCGCAGCCGGGGTCGTCGCCGTCGCGGCCTCCGCCGTCGCCGCCGCCGACACCGTCGCCGTCGACCTCCCCGCCGACGTCGGTCCCGCGCACCCCGTCGCGCGGGTCCCAGACGACGCCGTCGCTCTCGCCGCAGACGAACCTCACGCCGTCGACGTCGTCTTCGTCCTCGAACGACTCCGCGGGGGAGACGTACGTCCAGCCCTCGAGGGGGTACGGCGTCACCGCCTTGTCCGCGAGGTAGCCGTCGCGCTCCAGCTCGACGAGGGTCCCGCAGTGCGGGCAGTAGTAGGTGACCGGATAGCTCATGGCGGGAGTACGGGCGCCGTTTTTAAACGCCCGTCGCCGGCACGTCGGCCCTCGCCGCCGGTCCCCGCCGACGGGTGAGACGCCGACGCCGCTCGCGCCCGGATCAACATATTCACTACAACCCGTCACGAACCGGGTGGTATGAGCTCGGACGACGTCTCCCGGCGCGCGTTCATGCGGACCGCGGGCGGCGCGACCGCTGCCGCCGGGGCGGCGACGGCGACGGCGGGGACCGCGGCGGCACAGGAGGAACAGCCGGTCTGGCCGAGCGGGGCCAGCAGCGGGAACGTCGGGTCGTATCAGGACGCCCGCGGCGAGAGCGAGGTGACGGTAGCGGTCGGCGCGGGCGACAGCGGTCTCGCCTTCGACCCGACCCTCCTGTGGGTCGACACCGGCACCACGATCACCTTCGAATGGACGGGGAACGGCGGCGCCCACAACGTCCAGACCGTCGAGGGCGGCGGCCCGGCGAGCCTCGACAGCGGCGACCCGGTCGGCGAGGAGGGGGCGACCTACGAGTACGAGGTGACCGAGGAGGACGCCGGCATCACTCACTACCACTGCGTCCCCCACACCGCGGTCGGCATGCACGCCGGCCTCGCCGTCGGCGGGGACGTCGAGACCGAGTCGACCGGCGGCGGCGGCGGCGGCTCGAACGCCGTCTTCGTCCCGCAGGGCGCCCGCGCACTCGGCGTCGCCACGTTCATCGCGATGGTGAGCACGCTCGGGCTGGCGTTCGTCTTCATGAAGTACGGCGGGACGATAACCGGCGACGAGGAGTAGTCGGCGTTCGGAGCGACCGCGCGGTGGTCGGCGGGCCCGTCGCCGACCCGAGATTTCGACCCGCCTTTTTCAGTTCACTCGCCGAGGAGCCCGCGGTACGCCTCGACGTACCGATCCAACACCGCGTCGCGGTCGTAGCTCGCGAAGTCGCGCTCGATCGGCTTCCGCTCGAGGTCGCCGACGGCGACGAACTCGTCCGCGAGCTCGGCCGGGCTCGTGACGAGGCGGCCGCGCTCGCGGCCCTCCACGAGCTCGTGGGCGCTGGAGTCCGCCTGGTACTCGACGAGGGCGACGCAGCCGCACGCGAGCGCCCACAAAAGCTCCGTCGCGAACGTCTCCCACGTCGCCGTGGCGGCGACGACGTGGGTCCCCTTGAACAGCTCGACGCGCTCGCGGCGCGGGAGGTCGCCGAGGAACGACACCCGGTCGTCGATCCGGAGGTCGCTCGCGGTCGCCTCGATCCGCTCGCGCTCGGGACCGTCGCCGACGACGGCGGCGGTCCAGTCGCGCCCGCGGAGCTCCGCGAGTCCGAGCAGGAACGTCTCGACGTTGGCGTGGCGGTCCAGGCGCCGGGCGTACACCGCGTCGAACCGGTCGTCGACGCCGGCCGACTCGACGAGGTCGAAGTCGACGCTCTCCGGGACGACACGCACGTCGTCGCCGTCGGCGCCGTGCTCGCGGACCCGCGTCTTCGTCGTCCGCGAGGGGGTCGTGACCGCGTCGGCGCTCCGGGCGAGGAGCCGGTAGCGGCGGGCGGCGTCCGCGGGGTGGTCGCGCCACCAGTCGACGACGACCGGCGTCCGCGTCAGCGTCCCCGCGACCGTCGCGCCGAGCCCCGGCGTCGGCGGGCTGTTGACCGCGTGGACGACGTCGGGACTCGCTCGGCGGAGCGCGAGCGGCAGCCGCGCCGCGAACGCCGTCGGCGACGGGTCCGCCGTCACCGACCGGTACTCGATCCCCTCCTCCTCGAAGACGTCGTGGTCGCCGCCCCACCAGCGCGCGCAGAGCCAGACGACCTCGTGGCCGCGGGCGGCGAACCCGCGGGCGACCCGTCGCGTCCGCTCCCGGGACGGCGTGTCGCCGTGACCCGGGGCGAGAAGCGAGACGAACGCGACGCGCATACGGCGACCGGACGGCGGGCCCGGATAAAAAGACACGGCATCGCCGCGGGGGTGGCGGGGGCTCGCCGCGCCGGGGTCGGGGACCGAGTCGGTCCGGAACCGTTCCCCCGCCACCCGAAACTGTTTCCCACCGCGGCCGGAACCGGACCCCATGCACCGGTACGACATCGAGCGGTACCTCAACGTGCGCAGCGCCGGCGGGGCGGACCTGGGTCCCGACGGTCGGCTCTCCTTCCTGCTGAACACGACCGGCACCGGACAGGTGTGGTCGCTCGGCGAGCCGCTGGGATGGCCCGAGCAACACACGTTCTTCGAGGAGTCGGTCTCGTTCGTCGACTCGTCGCCCGAGCGCGCCGAGGCCGTCTTCGGCATGGACGAGGGGGGTAACGAGCGCGCCCAGCTCTACCGGCTCAACTACGAGTCCGGCGAGATCGTCGACCTCACCGAGCGCCCCGAGGCGAAGCACCGCTGGGGCGGCTGGGACTCCGAGGGCGACCGCTTCGCCTTCGCCTCGAACCGACGCGACGAGTCCGTGTTCGACGTGTACGTCCAGGAGCGCGACGCGACCGGCGACGACGCCGAGCTGGTGTACGAGGGAGACGGCTGGCTCTCCGTAGCGGGCTGGTCGCCGAGCGACGACCGCCTGATCGTCCACGAGGCGCACTCCTCGTTCGACCACGACGTGTACACGCTCGACGTCGCGAGCGGCGACCTGACCCACCACACCCCCCACGAGGGCGACGTCCGGTACGGCAGCCCGGAATGGGGGCCGGACGGCGAGGGGCTCTACCTCGTCACCGATCGCGACAGCGACACGCTCCGGCTGGAGCGGCTCGACCTCGCGACCGGGGAGTTCTCGGTGGTCGCGTCCGGGGCGGGCGGGCGGGCGGCGGGCGACGGCGAGACGGGCGACGACGAAGCGCTCCCCGAGAAACCCGGCGGCGACGACGGGTGGAACGTCGACGGCGTCGCGGTCCACGAGGAGTCCCGGCGCGTCGTCTACTCCGAGAACGTCGACGGCTACACCGAGCTCGCGGTCGGCGAACTCGTCGAGCCCGACCGGATCGATCCCTTCCCGGCCCCGGACCTCCCGAGGGGCGTCGCCGGCGGCGTGAGCTTCGGCCCCGACGGCGACCGCTTCGCCGTCACCGCGACCGGGAGCACCCACAACGCGAACGCCTACGTCGTCGACGCGACCACCGGCGAGACGGAGCGCTGGACCGCCGCCTCCACCGCGGGGATCCCGCCGGACACGTTCGTCGAGCCCGAACTCGTCCACTACCCCACCTTCGACGGCCGGGAGATCCCCGCGTTCTTCTCCGTGCCGGAGACGGAGCCGCCCGAGGGCGGCTACCCCGTCGTCGTCGACATCCACGGCGGCCCCGAGTCCCAGCGCCGCCCCTCGTTCGCCTCGGTGAAGCAGTACCTGCTGAACAACGGGTACGCCGTCTTCGAGCCGAACGTGCGCGGATCCTCCGGGTACGGGAAGGCGTACGCCGCGCTCGACGACGTGGAGAAGCGGATGGACTCGGTGGCCGACGTCGAGGCCGGCGTCGAGTGGCTCCACGACCACCCCGAGGTCGACCCCGACCGCGTCGTCGCGATGGGCGGCTCCTACGGCGGCTTCATGGTGCTCGCCGCGCTCACCGAGTACCCCGAGCTGTGGGCCGCCGGCGTCGATGTCGTCGGCATCGCGAACTTCGTCACCTTCCTGGAGAACACCGGCGACTGGCGCCGCGAACTGCGCGAGGCCGAGTACGGCTCGCTCGACGAGGACCGCGAGTTCCTGGAGTCGATCTCGCCGATCAACAACATCGAGCGGATCGAGTCGCCGCTGTTCGTCCTCCACGGCGCGAACGACCCGCGGGTGCCCGTGGACGAGGCCGAGCAGATCGTCGAGGAGGCGCGCGATCAGGGCGTCCCGGTCCGCAAGCTGATCTTCGACGACGAGGGGCACGGCTTCTCGAAGCTGGAGAACCGCATCGAGGCGTACCGCGAGGTCGTCGACTTCCTCGCGGAGCACGTCTGAGGCGACGCCTGTGTCCGAGAGCAAAACGGGACGCGCGCACCGCCGTGACCGTTATGTTCCCGCGCGAAAGACCACGAAGAAATGAACGGGCCCGAGCCGCTCGGCCTCCTGCTCGACCAGGCGCAGGACAAGATCGCCCTGCTGGACGAGGCGGGGCGGTTCACCTACGTCAACGGGGCCGCGGAACGGATCCTCGGATTCGCCCCCGAGGAGCTCGTCGGCGAGAACGCCTTCGAGTACGTCCACCCGGAGGACCGGGAGGCGGCCCGCGGCGCCTTCGACAGAACGATAACGAGTGACGGGTTCGCCGAGGAGACGGTCGAGTACCGGCACCGGACCGCGGACGGCTCGTGGGTCTGGCTGGAGAGCCGCATGTCGAACCTCACCGACGACGCGCTCGACGGGTACGTCGTCAGCTCCCGCGACGTCACCGACCGGGTGCGGGCCGAGCGAGACCGCGCGGAGACGGCCTCGCACCTCCGGGAGATCGCGGCCGTCTCGGGCGACGTGCTGTGGATGTTCGACGCCGACTGGACGGAGCTGCTGTTCGTGAACCCTTCGTACGAGGAGATCTACGGCGGGTCGATCGAGGAGCTCGAGAGGGATCCGCAGCGGTTTCTCGACGCGATCCACCCGGACGACGTCTCGGCGGTCGAAGCGGCGATGGAGCGGATCGCCGCCGGGGCGTCGGTCGACATCGAGTACCGGGCGAACCCCGAAGAGAACTACAACCGGTGGGTCTGGGTGCAGGCGGAACCGATCGAAGACGACGGCGAGGTCGTCCGCATCACGGGGTTCACCAAGGACGTCACCGACCGGCGGCGGCGCGAGCGCCAGCTGGTCGTGATGGACAATCTCCTCCGGCACAACCTCCGGAACGACCTCAACGTCATCCTCGGTACGGCGGAGCTCCTCGAGTCGTCGGTGCCGGAGTCGACCGAGCACACCGCCGTGATCCGTCGGGTCGGCGAACAGCTCCTCGAGACCGCCGAGAAGGAGCGCGACATCATCGACCTCATCACCGGGAAGCAGGAGTGCGAGCGGATCGAGCTCCGCGAGGCGATCGCCGACTGCGTCGAGACCGTCCGGGACCGGTATCCGGACGCCTCGATCGAGATCTCGACGCCGGATCCGGTCGCGATCGAGGGGCGCCCGGAGCTCCGGGCCGCGGTGACCGAACTGTTGGGGAACGCGGTCCGACACGCCGACGGCGGCGATCCGACGGTGAGCGTTTCCCTCCGTCGGACGCCGGCCGGCGCGGAGGTCGTCGTCCGAGACGACCACCCGCCGATCCCGGCCGTCGAGGCCGACGTGCTCACGGGCGACCACGGCATGACCGACGTGTACCACAGCAGCGGGCTGGGGTTCTGGCTCGTCTACTGGAGCGTGGAGCTCTCGAACGGCAGCGTCGCGGTGGAGTCCGGCCCTGACCGCGGAAACGAGATCGCGATCACCCTCTCCCGGGTCGTCGACTGACCGGGCGTTACTCCCAGTCCGGGCCGAAGTCCGGATTCAGCTGGCGGTCGGTCCGGCCGAGCGTGTCGATCTCCTCGACGTCCTCGTCGTCCAGTTCGAGCCCGAGGCTCGCCCAGTTGTCGGCGATGTGGTCCTCGCCCGTCGCCTTCGGGATGGCGATGACGCCCTTCTCGCGGAGCCACGCGAGGCTCACCTGCGCGGCGCTGACGCCGTGCTTCTCGGCGATGTGGGTGATCGCCGGGTCGTCGAGCACGTTCCCGCGGGCGAGCGGGGAGTAGGCGACGAGCTCGACACCGTTGGCGTCGGCGTACTCCCGGAGCTCCTCCTGCCGGAGCAGGGGGTGCATCTCCACCTGGTTCGCGAACGGCGCCTCGCCGAGCGCGTCGGTCGCGGCGTCGAGGTGGTGCGGTTCGAAGTTCGAGACGCCGATCCGGTCGATCAGGCCGTCGTCGCGGAGCTCCGCGAACGCGGGCAGCGTCTCCGCGGGGTCGTACGCGCCCGCCGGCCAGTGGACGTACAGCAGGTCGACGTAGTCGGTGCCGAGCTTCTCTAAGCTCTCGCGGGTGGACGAGACCACGTCCTCGGACGCGAGCTGGTCGATCCACACCTTCGTCGCGAGGAAGACGTCGTCGCGGTCGACGTCGGCCGCGGCGATCCCGTCGCCGACGGCGGCCTCGTTGCCGTAGATCTGAGCGGTGTCGACGTGGCGGTAGCCGGTCTCGAGGGCCGTCTTCACCGACTCGGTGCACTGCGCGGGCTCGTCGTTCTCCCACGTGCCGAGTCCGAGCGCGGGCATCCCGTCGCGGGTCGGGACGTCGAAGGACTGCTGTCGTTGTGACATGGTGGGAGGTAGTCGCGTGAGGGGAAAGTCGGTTGCGGTCGCGGCGGGCCGGGCGGGGGAGCGCGGCAGCCCCGGTCGCGGCCGCGGACCGACTCGGCGCTCGCTCCCGGTCAGTCGTCCGACAGCAGCGCCCGCGAGGAGTTCGTCACGACGAGCAGGCTGGACGCGCCCATCGCGACCGCGGCGAAAAGCGGGTTGAGGAGGCCGGTCACCGCCAGCGGGATGGCGACCGCGTTGTACAGGAACGCCCAGCCGATGTTCCCCTTCACGCGTCGGCCGGCCGCCCGCGAGAGCTCGAAGACGGTCGCGACCGAGCCGAGGTCGTCGTCGACGATGGCCACGTCGGCCGCGTCGGCCGCCATCGCCGTGCCGCCGCCGAGCGCGAGCCCGAGGTCGGCCGCGGCGAGCGCGGGCGCGTCGTTGGTCCCGTCGCCGACCATCACCGTGAGCCCGCTCGCCTTCAGGCGCTCGATCGTCTCGGCCTTCCCCTCCGGCGGGACGCCCGCGAACACCGAGGCGACCGCGTCGTGCTCCTCGAAGACGGTCGCCGCGCGCTCGTCGTCGCCCGTCAGCACGACCACGTCGACGCCCGAGTCGTCGAGCGCCGTCACCGTCTCCTCCCACCCCTCGCGCAGCTCGTCGCCGACCACGACGACGCCCTCGGCGGCGCCGTCGCGCCCCACCGCGACGGGGACACGGCCCACGTCGCGCGCCTCGGCGACCGCCTCCCGGATCGCGTCGGGGACGGTCCAGCCGCGCTCGTCGAACAGGGCCGGGTGCCCCACGACGACCTCGACGCCGTCGACCGTCCCGGAGACGCCGCGGGCGTGGCTCTCGAATTCCTCGACCGCGAGCGCGGCGGTCGCGTCTCCGGCGTCGCCGCCGGCGGTCGCGTCGGGGTCGTCGACGGACGCCGCCGGCTCGGCCGTCCCGCCGTCGGCGACCGCGGCGGGGGTGGGCGAGCCGGCGTCTCCCCGGGCGCCACCGCTCGCCCGCGCCGCGGCGATGGCCCGCCCGACCGGGTGGGCCGACCGCTCCTCCAGCGCGGCCGCGAGCCGGAGCAGGTCGACGTCGACGTCGGCCCGGATCACCTCCATCTCGCCGGTCGTGAGCGTCCCCGTCTTGTCGAAGACGACGGTCTTCGCGTCGCGCACCCGCTCGAAGACGGTGTCGTCGAAGATCACGATCGAGCGTTCGAGCGCGTCGCGGATCCCCGCGGCGACCGCGAGCGGGGTCGCGAGCCCGAGCGCGCAGGGGCACGAGACGATGAGCACCGTGAGCCCGACGAGCATCGCCTCCGTCACGCCGTTGCCGAGCGCGAGGTTCGCGGCGGCGGCGACGACCGCGACCGCGAGGACGACCGGCACGAAGACGGTCGCGAGCCGGTCGGCGAGCTTCTGGACGCCGTGGTTCCCGCTCTGGAGGTCCCAGACGAGCTCCGCGACGCGGTCGAGGCTGGAGCTCGCGTCCGGGCCGACCGCGACCGTCAGCGAGCCGTCCGCGACCACCGATCCCCCGACCACGTCGTCGCCGGCGGTCTTCCGGACCGGCATCGACTCGCCGGTGACGACCGACTCGTCGACCGCGGCGTCGCCGGCGACGACCGCGCCGTCGACCGGGACGCGCTCGCCGGCGCGCACGAGCAGGCGGTCGTCGGGTTCGAGCGCGTCGATGGCGACCTCCTCGGTCTCGGCGGCGGCCGCGTCGGGCGCGTCGCCCCCGGCGGTCGGGTCGCCGCCGGCGGTCAGCCGTCGGGCGCTGTCGACCTGCACCGCGGTGAGGTCGGAGAGGAGCTCGGTCGCGCGCTTCTTGATCGAGTCCTCGTAACTGTTCCCGACGGTGACGATCACGATGATCGCGACCGTCACGTCGTAGTAGATCGACGGCGACTCGACGAAGATCACCGCGAGGGTGCTGTAGACGTACGCGCTCACCGCCGCGATGGCGACGAGCAGGTCCATGTTCGGCGACCTGGTCTTCGCGCTGACGTAGGCGCCACGCAGTATCGGCTTGCCGGTGAAAAAGAGGACGACGGTCGTCAGGACGGCGATCACGATGAAGAAGTACGTCCCCGACGTCGACGACATCGCCTGGTTGAGGTACTCCAGGGTGCGCTCGTTATAAAAGGGGAACGCGAAGTACGTCGGGTAGATGATGACGATGTACTGCAGCATGACCGCCATCCCGACCATGACGCCGGCCGCGAGCCGCGCCGTCGCCATGTTGTCCGCCTGCCGGCGTGAGAAGGCGTCGTCGCGGGGATAGGCGCTGTAACCGAGGCCGCTGACCGCCTCCGAGAGGTCGTCGGTCGAGACGCCGTCCGGGTCGTGGTCGATCCGGACCGTGTCCGTGACGTAGCTCGCGCTCGCGGCGCTGACACCGTCGGTCCGGGTCGCGACCGCCTCGATGAACGCCTCGCAGGTCGCGCAGTGCATCCCGTCGACCTCGAGGAACGTCGCCTCGTGGTCGGGGGGGACGTCGGTGCGGGACTCCTCGCCCGCGCCCTCCCCGTCTCCCTCATCGGCGCGGCGCCGCTCGCGCACCGCGTCGGCGTCCACGTCGGCGTCGCCGAGGGCCGCGTACACGTCCCTGCAGCCCGGACAGCAGAACTCGTTGCCCGCGTCGTCGGTCACGTCGACCCCGTCCGTCGGGAGATCACAGAGGGTGCAGTCGGCCGCCATCGTCACATCCCCCCCATCCCGGCGTCGAGCGGGTTCCAGAACGGGAGCCGCGGGTGCGGCACGTGGATCCCGACCGACATCAGCCCGTGCGCGAACAGGACGTAGCCGAGCGCGACGAACGCGACGCCGAGCAGCCGGTGGATCCGGCGCCGGTGGACCGCGTCGACGCCCTCGATCACGGTGCCGTAGAGGAACACCGCGGGCATCGTGCCGACCCCGAGCGCCGCGAGCGCGATCCCTCCGCTCACCGCCGAGCCGCTGGCGAACGCGTAGAGGTACGCCGGGTAGAGGATCGGACAGGGTAAGAGTCCGTGGACCGCGCCGAGCGCGACGATGCCGGGCCCGTTCGCGAGCCGGTCGACGTGGCCGGTGAGCCAGCCGGTGACCCGTTCGAGCCCCGGGAGGTGGACCCCGCCGGTCGCGCCGCCGAGCGCGTACCGGACGCCGACGAGGATCACGGCCGCGCCGACGCCGAGGCCGACGACGCCGCGGACGACCTCCGCCGCGCCCGTCAGCGTCGCGGTCGTGACGAGGACGACCCCGCCGAGCGCGCCGAGGGCCGTCCCGATGGTCGCGTAGCTCGCCGCGCGACCGAGGTTGAACAGCGCGTGCTGGCGGACCTCGTAGGTCGTGAGGTGACTCCCGCGGCGGTCGGAAGCCGCGGACGCGGCGCCGCCGGTCCCGCCGCTCGCCGCGCCGCCGTCGGTCCGGCCGCCGCCTTCTCGCATCCGGCCGGCGTACACCGTCACGAGCGGGCCGCACATGCCGATACAGTGGGCGCCGCCGAGCAGCCCGATGGCGAGGAACAGCAGGACGTCGGTCCCCAGAAGCGTCGAGATGTCCATGGGCGTGTGTTACCGCGCCTTGGCGTCGCGGGCGGTAATGGGTTTCGTCGGTCGCGGGTCGGATCGTCCGGGCCGGTGCCGGCGCACGTCACTCCTCCACGAAGACGGTCGCGTACATCCCGCCGGTCTCGTGCGGGATGCAGACGTAGTCGTAGCGCCCGGCGACTTCGAAGGTGTGCGAGTAGCGGTCGCCGCTCTCCAGCCCGCCGCCGAAGTCGGACGCCCACGCCTCGCGGGCGGTCTCCTCGTCGTCGTAGCCGCCGGAGGCGAAGTAGTCGGCCGCGTCCGGGATCGCCGCCTCGTAGGCGGTCACCGTGTGCGCCCGAGAGCTCGTGTTCTCCCAGACGACGGTGTCGCCGACCGACACGGTCAGTTCCGCGGGGCGGTAGGCGGACGCGAGCATCCCGACGTCGTAGCCGGGGTCGCCGCCGACGCCGGCGCAGCCGGCGAGGGCGGCGGTCGCTCCGGTCCCGACGCCGGCCGCACCGACCCGTCGGAGGAACCGTCTCCGTTGCATACCCTCCCTCGGGGCCTCGGTCGTTTCAATACCGCGGTTCGCCCCACCACGTGGGAATCGCTCTGGCCGTCGCGGGAATCGCTCGGGCTCGCCCACGCGATGACGCGGACGGGACCGCTCCTCCCCGTGCCGCGGTCGCAGCGGTCGTCGCCGGCCGCCCCCTCGACTGGCTCCGGAAGGTCGGGCGCTGATGGCGATCCTCGGAAAACGATCGTCCACCATCCGTTTTACGAATCGGAACATTTCGAACTATTCAGTCTGAGATCGGAATCCGTCAAAAAACCCTTACACGTCAGGTTTGGACGTTTACTGAGGTCGACGCCTATCCGCGGACGTCGCATGATCGAAACAGCCGCGGCCGACCTACTCGCAAGCGGAACGGTCCCGCTCCAAACGACCCAAGCCGAAGCGTTCCAGGCGATTCGGAACGACGCGCTCCTGAGCGCGTCGCTCTGGATAAACATCGCCCTCGCGGGCCTGTCGATCCTCCTGTTCGTGTACATGGGGAGAAACGTGGAAGACCCCCGCGCCCAGCTGATCTTCGTCGCCACGCTGATGGTGCCGCTGGTGTCGATATCGAGCTACACCGGGCTCGTCTCCGGCCTCACGGTGAGCTTCCTCGAGATGCCGGCCGGACACGCGCTGGCCGGGCAGGAGGTGCTCACGCCGTGGGGTCGGTACCTCACGTGGGCGCTGTCGACGCCGATGATCCTCGTCGCGCTCGGCCTGCTGGCCGGGTCGAACCTGACGAAGCTGTTCACGGCCGTCGTGGCCGACGTCGGGATGTGCGTCACCGGGCTCGCGGCCGCGCTGACCACCTCCTCCTACATGCTGCGCTGGGTGTGGTACGTCATCAGCTGCGCGTTCTTCGCCGTCGTGCTCTACGTCCTGCTCGTCGAGTGGACCGAGGACGCCGAGGTCGCCGGCACCGCCGAGATCTTCAACACGCTGAAGGCGCTCACCGTGGTCCTCTGGCTCGGCTACCCGATCTTCTGGGCGCTCGGCGCCGAGGGGTTCGCGGTGCTCGACGTCGCCGTCACCTCGTGGGCCTACAGCGGGATGGACATCGTCGCGAAGTACCTCTTCGCGTTCCTCCTGCTGCGGTGGGTCGTCGAGAACGAGAGCACGGTCGCCGACATGGCGTCGGGTCTCGGGGCGTCTTCCCGCAGCGGCGCGGCGCCGGCGGACGACTGACCGCGCGGTCTCCCGCCCGCGAACTCTCTTCAACCCGTTCCGACGCCGGCCAGCCCCCGGCGCGGCGGCCGAGAGACAAGCGCTAAACCCGCGGCGGCGGTGGTTCGGGACATGAAACAGGCCATCGTCGCCCGGACGGACATCGGCATGGGCGAGGGGAAGCTCGCCGCGCAGGTCGCGCACGCGTCGCTGTCGGCGTACCAGGACGCGGGGCGCCGCGCCCGGAAGAAGTGGCAGGGCGAGGGGCAGAAGAAGGTCGTGCTGAAGGGCGACTCCGAGAGCCAGCTGTTCGAGCTGGCCGACAAGGCGGACAAGGAAGGGCTCCCGTACGCGATCGTCCGGGACGCGGGCCACACCCAGTTGGACCCCGGGACCGTCACCGCCCTCGCGGTCGGGCCGGCCCGCGACGACAGCGTCGACCGCGTGACCGGCGACCTCTCGCTGTACTAGATGACCTCCGAACGCAACCTCCGCGAGGCGCACCCGACCGAGCGCGCGGTCGGCATGGACTACTACGTCAGCGACGCCGACGGGATCGGCGGGCGGCTCAGGGAGTCCCCCGAGGACTTCCGGGTCCGCGAGCTGGAGGCGTTCGACCCGGAGCCGCTCGGCGCCGACCGCGGGAGCTACCCCGAACTGGTCGTCCGCGTCACGCTGCGCGACTGGGATACGAACGACTTCGCGCGCCGAATCTCCGACGCCCTCGGTATCAGCCGCGAGCGGGTCTCGTGGGCCGGCACGAAGGACAAGCGCGCCGTCACGACGCAGCTGTTCACCCTCCGCGAGGTCGACCCGGACGACCTCCCCGCGATCCGCGGCGCCGACATCGAGCCGCTCGGGCGGGCCGGCCGGCGGCTCTCCTTCGGCGATCTGGCCGGCAACGCCTTCGAGATCCGGGTCGCCGACGCGGTCGCGGAGGCGCCCGAGCGCGTCGCCGAGACGGTCCGCGACCTCCGGGCGTTCGCGGGCGACGAGGGCGACGACGACGGGGAGGACGCCTCGGACGTCGGGGCCTCGCCCGCCGAGGCGACCGTCGGCGTCCCGAACTACTTCGGCCAGCAGCGCTTCGGCAGCCGGCGGCCGGTCACCCACGTCGTCGGGCTCGCGATCGCTCGCAACGACCCGCGCGAGGCGGTGCGGCTGTACGCGGGCAACCCCGCCGAGACGGAGCCGGACGACACCCGGGCCGCGCGCGACCGCGTCGACGCGGCGTTCGGCGTGGACCCCGACGTCGCCGGCGGCGCCGCCGAGGAGGGTCTCGCCGGGGACGTCGCCGCCGGCGTCGACGACGCGGAGCGCTCGGCCGCCGACGGCACCGGCGACGGCGACTGGGGGGCCTGCCTCGACGCGATCCCGGGCAAGCTCCGGTTCGAGCGGTCGATGGTCCACCGGCTCGCCGACCGCGGCGTCGCCCCCGACGCGCCGCCCGACGACGAGGACTGGTGGCACGCGCTGGAGGCGGTGCCGTCGAACCTCCAGCGGCTGTTCGTCAACGCCGCGCAGTCGTTCCTCTTCAACCGGATCCTAAGCGAGCGGCTGCGCCGCGGGCTCCCGTTCGACCGCCCCGTCGCCGGCGACGTGGTCTGTTTCGCCGACGGCGACGCCCCCGAGGAGCTGTACGCGCCGGATACCGACCGGCTCCAGCGCGTCGACGCCGACCGCGTGTCGGTCGTCTCGCGACACTGCGAGCGCGACCGGGCGTTCGTCACGGCCCCGCTCGTCGGCACGGAGACCGAGCTCGGCGACGGCGAGCCCGGCGAGATCGAGCGCGAGGTCCTCGCCGACGCCGGGATCGAGTCCGGCGACTTCGCGCTCCCCGGCGACTTCGACTCGGAGGGCACCCGCCGGGCGATACTCCTGCGCACCGACCTCGACGCGTCGTTCGCTGACGGGGATCCCCGGTTCGCGTTCGCGCTCCCGAGCGGCTCGTACGCGACCGTGCTGCTCCGGGAGTTCACGAAGCGCGGACCGCTCGACCTCTGATCGGGGGCGTGGATCCCCGATCGATCCACGCCCGTGCATTACCGAGTCGTTGAAAGGGTCGAAACCACCACGATACTGCGCCCCGTTCCGAGCCGTTTTTGTGCGGGAGCCGTCAATCGGAGCCATGACCCGAATCGTCGTCATCGACCTCCACGGCCAGTTCACGCACCTCGAGCGGCGGGCGCTCCGCGACATCGGCGTCGACACCGAGATCGTCGACGCCGACGAGCCGGTCGACGAGGTCGAGGCCGACGGGATCGTCCTCTCGGGCGGCCCCGACATGGACCGCGTCGGCAACGCGCCGGACTACCTCGACATGGACGTCCCGGTCTTCGGGATCTGCCTCGGCATGCAGCTGATCGCGACCGAGCTCGGCGGCGAGGTCGGCGGTGGCGACTACGGCGGCTACGCCGACGTCGACGTGGAGATCGTCGACGACGAGGACCCCCTCGTCGGGTCGCTCGCGCCGTCGACCCGCGTCTGGGCCTCTCACGCCGACGAGGTGAAGGCGCTCCCGGCGGGGTTCACTCGGGCCGCCACCTCCGACGTCTGCGGCATCGAGGCGATGTCGAACCCCGAGGCGGACCTGTACGGCGTCCAGTGGCACCCGGAGGTCGCCCACACCGAGCGCGGCGACGAGGTGTTCGAGAACTTCGTCTCGATCTGCGAGTCGACGTAAAGCCACCCGCGCCGCAGTTCCGACCGCCCGCTCACTTCCCCAGCCGCGCCGTCAACACCGGCGCCTCGCTGTGTCGCACGACCCGCTCGGCGACAGATCCGGCCGCGAGGAACCGACCGACGCCGGTCCGGCCGTGGGTCCCCATCACGATCAGGTCGGCCTCGTAGTCGCTCGCGGCGTCGAGGATCTCCTCGTACGGGCGCCCGCGCCGGAGGTGTTTCTCGACCGGGATCCCGCGCTCCGCGCCGGCCGCGGCGACGGCGTCCAGCGCGCGCTCGCCGCGTTCCTCCTCGCGCCCGACGACCACGTCCCAGCCGTCGGCGCCCGCGATCGTCTCGTCGACCACGAACAGCGCGTGGATCCGCGCGTCGGCCAGCTCGGCGAGGTAGCGCGCGTGTTCGACGGCCGCGTCGCTCCCGGGGCTCCCGTCGGTCGGACAGAGGATCTCGTCGTACATCGCGGCGGGGCCTTCCCTCCCGCCTCAGAGCCGGTACCGCCGGACGTGATCGGTCCCGCAGCTCGGGCACTCCCGTCGGTACTCGACGGTCGCGCCCGTCGTGACCGCCTCCCACCCGCCTTCGTCGTCGACGAATCCGCACTCCTCGCAGGCGTGGGGGCGCTCGTCGAGCCGCTCGCGAAGTCGCTCGAACGCCGACCTGCCGCCGTAGCTCGATGACATGCGGTAACAGTACACACGGAAGCGATTAATAGCTATCGGTGAGGATTCTGTGCGAACCGTTCGGCCGGGACGTCCCTTCGCGGTGAGAGGGGCACGGACGTCGCCGTCGCTAGATTCATCAAAAAACGGGGAAAACGGCCACCTACTCCGCGAACAGCTCGTCGACCGCCGCGCCGGCGGTCTCGGCCGCCTCGCGGGCGACCGCGTCGGGGTCGGGGTCTTCCGGGGCGTTCAGGTAGACGTCCACGTCGAGTACGCCCTCCTCGAACGTCACCGTGACGTCGAGGTCGGTCACCGCCGACTGGTCGTAGTGGGCGAAGACGACGCCCTCCGCGGCCTCGGCCGCGGTGCGGACCACTTCGTCGTCCGTCGGCTCGTCGCTCATCGCTCGCTTACGCGCCGCCCGCGCCCGGACCGCCCGGGCCCATCGGACCGCCGCCGCCGGCGCCGCCCTGGAGCATCTGCTGGAGCTCGCCCTGCAGGTCGTCGAACTGCTCTTCGACGCGCTCTTCCTGCTTCTGGAGCTGCTCGACGCGGACCTCGAGCGAGTCGACCTTGTTCTCGAGGTCGTCGTAGGCGGACTCGTAGTCCGTCTCGACGAGGACCTCGCCGATCTCGCGGTACATCCCGGCGTCCTCGTCGACGTCTTCGAGGGCGTCGAGCGCCGTCTTCGACTCGTTGAGCGCGGTCTGCGCCTGCTCCTTCTGCTCGGCGACCTGCTGTGCGGTCTCCTGCAGTTCCTGAAGCTCCTCGATCTTCTCCTGTGCCTCGGGCGGCATGTTCCCTTGCATGGGCGAAGCGAGGCGGTCCGGACGGAAAAACCCCCGTCTTCTAGCCTGTCGGCCTGAAATGGCGCGAGGAGCCGCGAGCGGATTGATTCCGTCGGATGATCGAACCGGATCGACGTTACCCGCGGTCGAGTTCGGCTTCGGATCGCTCCGCGACCTCACCGGCTCCCGACTCGCTCCGCGACCTCGACGAGCCGGGACCAGCTGTTGACCCCGGCGCGGAGGGCGACGAGGTCGTCCGCGGCGACCCGGACTCGGACCGCGTCGCCGTCGCGGGAGACGGTCGCGGCCGAGCGCGCGTCGTCGATCTCGCCGACCTCCGGCGCGAGCGCGTCGGCGACGAGCCGTGCGCGTCGCTCGGACGGGTAGGCGAACGAGAGGACCGTCTCGTGTGCGCGGGACGCCGTCACGGTCGGATCGGCCCGGGCGGTTACTCGACGTTGACTTCCTTCACGTCGCCGCCGCGCTCCTTCAGGAGGACGCGGTGGCCGCAGTACGGGCAGCGCACGCCGCCGTACTCGTCGAGGGTGACGTCGCGCTTACAGCGGGAGCACTTGTAGCTCATTCCCTATTCCTCGTCGGCGAGCGCGGCGCGGATGGAGCGGCGGACGGTGCGGCCGCCGGGCGTCTCGGGCCGGTACGCCCCGCCCGTGAACGTCTCGCCGGTCTCCTCGTTCACCCAGATGCCGGTGCCCTTGCGCGTGACGTCGTCGCCGTCGACGGTCGCGTTGCGCATCTCCTCTTCGATGTCCTGGACCCGCTTGCGGGAGACCCGGCCGTAACGGGCGCCGAATCGGCCCGCACTACCGGTGCTTCGTGCCTTGTCCTCAGCCATAGTGAGTCCGTCTACCGCCAGCGCGGGTAAAAAGGCTACGAGTCGGGGGCGTCACGAGGGGCCGCCGGCGCCCGTCGGCAAGACGGGCTTGCCGCCGACCGCAACGCCTTTCACAACTGAGTAATATCACTAAGTTGTATGCACGGATTCGACGGCTTCAGCGACGTGAGCGAGACCGACGTGACGAAGGCGATCGGCGAGGAGTGGACCGACGGGTTCCTCGAGTTCACCGACTCCGAGGTCATCATCCTCGGCGGCGGTCCGTCCGGGCTGATGGCGGCCAAGGAGCTCGCGGAACGCGGCGTGAAGGTGATGATCGTCGAGAAGAACAACTACCTCGGCGGCGGCTTCTGGCTCGGCGGGTTCCTGATGAACACCGTCACGGTCCGGGACCCCGCCCAGGAGATCCTCGACGACCTCGACGTCGACTACGAGCCGGTCGAGGACGTCGACGGCCTCTACACGGCGGCCGGTCCCGAGGCCTGCTCCGGGCTGATCAAGGCCGCCTGCGACGCCGGCGCTCGCGTCCAGAACATGACGGAGTTCACCGACCTCGTCGTCCGCGAGGACCACCGCGTCGGCGGGATCGTGATGAACTGGACGCCGGTTCACGCGCTCCCGCGCGAGATCACCTGCGTCGACCCGATCGCGGTCGAGTCCGACCTCGTGATCGACGCGACGGGCCACGACGCGGTCGCGATCAGCAAGCTCGACGAGCGCGGCGTCCTCTCGGCGCCCGGCATCGAGCACGCGAAGGAGCACAACACCGGGATGGACCAGACCGGCGACGGCGAGTACGGCGCCCCGGGCCACGACTCGCCCGGCCACGACTCGATGTGGGTCGGCGAGAGCGAGGACCGGGTCGTCGAGCACACCGGCGTCGTCCACGACGGGCTGATCGCGTCCGGGATGGCGGTCGCGACCGCCCACGGCCTCCCGCGGATGGGCCCGACGTTCGGCGCGATGCTCGTCTCCGGGAAGCGGGCCGCGCAGGCCGCCCTCGACGAGCTGGAGGTCGACGGCCCCGAGGTCCGGCTCTCCGCGGGCGACGCGCCGGCGCCGGCCGACGACTGAGGCGCTGACCGCGCGGCCTGCGCGCGAGCCGCCGCCTCTCCGTGACGGTTCCTCCCCCGACGGCTTTATTATCCGTATCTCCCGAGCGTCGCCCATGTACTGGCGGGGCCACGTCGGCATCGCGCTGCTCGCGTACGCGCCGGTCGCGGGGGCGGTCCGCGTCGCCGGCGAGCCGGGGCTTGCGACCCTCGGCGCGGTGGTCGCCGTCGCGTTCGCGACGCTCCCCGACGCCGACGAGTGGCTGCCGGTCGCGCACCGCGGGCCGACGCACACGGTCGCGTTCGCGGTCGCGGCGGGCGCGGTCGCGGCCCTCGCGGCCGGGATCGCGCTCCCCGCGGGCACGCCGGCAGGGACCACCCTCCCGCCGCTGACCCCGGTCTTCGTCGGCGGCGTCGCGACCCTCTCGGTCGGTTCGCACGTCGCCGGCGACGCGATCACGCCCATGGGGATCCGGCCGTTTCGCCCCCTCTCGGCGTGGCACGTCACGCTCGACCTGACGCCGGCGGCGAACCCGCGCGCGAACCGGCTGTTCCTCGGGCTCGGCGTCGCCGCGCTCGCGCTGTCGATCGGGCTCACGCCCTGAGCGCGCCCGCGAACGCGCAGGCGTCGCCGAATCGTTCGACTCGGCCCCGGCGAACGTCACGAACGTTCACTCGCTCCCGACTCAACCGTGTGCCTTTTTGCGGCCGTGCGCCGAAGCCGGCGGTATGCGCAACGCCAAGATCGTCTGCACGATCGGTCCCGCGTCGGACGACCGGGACGCGATCCGCGCCCTCGCCGACGCGGGGATGTCCGTCGTCCGGCTGAACGCCAGCCACGGGACGACGGCCCACCGCGAGAAGGTCATCGAGCGGGCCCGCGCGGTCGACGACGCGATCGACGACCCGCTCGCGGTGATGGTCGACCTGAAGGGCCCGGAGGTCCGCACCGCGGAGCTCGACGAGCCGATCCAGCTCGCGACGGGCTCCGAGGTGACGTTCGCGGAGGGCGACGACGCCACTACCGAACGCGTGGGGCTCACCCACTCCATCGCGGCCGCGGGCCCGGGCGACACGGTCCTCCTCGACGACGGCCGGATCGAGTGCCGCGTCGAGCGGGTCGACGGCGAGTCGGTCGTCGCCACGGTCGTCTCCGGCGGGAAGCTCAGCTCGCGGAAGGGCGTCAACCTCCCGGGCGTCGCCATCGACGTCGACCTGATCACGCCCGAGGACGAGGCCGAGCTCGACCTGGCCGTCCGGACGAACGCCGACTTCGTCGCGGCGTCGTTCGTGCGCAACGCCGACGACGTCTACCGTATCGCCGACGAGTTAGAGCAGCGCGGCGGCGACGACATCCCCGTCGTCGCGAAGATCGAGCGGGCCGGCGCGGTCGAGAACCTCGACGGCATCGTCGACGCCGCGGACGGCGTGATGGTCGCGCGCGGCGACCTCGGCGTGGAGTGCCCGCTGGAGGACGTCCCAGTCATTCAAAAGCGGATCATCCGCACATGCGTCAACGCGGGCGTCCCCGTCATCACCGCGACGGAGATGCTCGACTCGATGGTCCACTCGCGGCGGCCGACCCGCGCGGAGGCCTCCGACGTCGCCAACGCGGTCCTCGACGGCACCGACGCGGTGATGCTGTCCGGAGAGACCGCCATCGGCGACGACCCCGTCAACGTCGTGGAGACGATGGACCGGATCGTCCGCGAGGTCGAGTCCAGCGACGAGTACGCCGAGACGCGCGAGCAGCGCGTCCCGGCCGCCGCGGAGGGCTCCCGGACCGAGGCGCTGGCGCGCTCGGCGCGCTACCTCGCCCGCGACATCGGCGCCTCCACCGTGGTCGCGGTGTCGGAGTCCGGCTTCACCGCCCGCAAGACCGCGATGTTCCGACCGGGCGTCCCCGTGGTCGCGACGACTCCGGACGACCGGGTCCGGCGACAGCTCGCGCTCTCGTGGGGGGTCCGCCCCGTCCTGACGGAGTACGCCCGCGACATGGAGGCGATCCTCGACAACGCGGTCGACGCCGCGCTCGACACCGGCGGCGCCTCCTCCGGCGACACGCTCGTCGTGCTCTCCGGCATGCTGACGGAGTTCGAGGGGACGAACACGACCAACACGCTGAAGGTCCACGTCGCGGCCGAGACGCTGGTGACCGGGAAGGCGGCCGTCGCGGGCCGCGTCGCAGCGCCCGTCTACCGGACCGCCGACGGCGATCTGGACGAGATCCCCGAGGGGTCGATCGTCGCGCTCGGTCCCGCCTTCGAGGACGAGTTCTCGGGCGACCTCGACGCGGTCGCCGGGATCATCGACGCCCGCGAGGGGATGACCGGCTACCCCGCGGTCGTCGCCCGCGAGCTCGGCGTCCCGATGGTCTCCGGCGCGACGCTCCCCGAGCGCGTCGCCGACGGGAGCGTTGTCACGCTCGACGGCGAGCGCGGTATCGTGTACGACGGCGACGTGATCGCGGCGGCGCGCGAGCGGTAGCCCCGCCCCCGGCGCTCGCGCGTTCCCCGCGGTCGCCTCGTCCCTCCGCCCGTCAGCCATTTACCGCCGACGCGTCTACCCGCGGGTATGCCCAGCGACGAGGACGCCGACGGCGACACGCGGAGCCGGGCGAACGAGACCCGGGACGCCGACGGCGGCGACGAGCGCCAGTGGCGGTTCGCCGTCGACGACGTCGGGCCGGACGGGATCACGGAGGACACCGGCACCCCCGAAGAGGAGCCGATAGAGCCCGAGTCGATCGACCTCGAGAACGCCGCCCTCGTCGCTCTCGGGGTCGCGATCACGGTCGGCGTGCTCCTGTTCGGGTTCTGAGAACTCTCGTCGCCGGCGCGCGTCCCGGCGCTTTCGCCGCGGACGGCCCGGCGCGTTCTCCGTCGACGGTCCGGCGCTCGTACCACCACTTATACCGACGCGGCCGTACGTCCGGACATGGATCTGCTCTCGGGACTCGGACCGCTCCTCCAGTCCGGGCTGATCGACCCGGACACGCTCCCCCTCCTGCTGTTGACGGCCGGCCTGCTGCTCTCGATGGCGGAGGCGCTCGCGCCGGGCGCGAACTTCATCGTCGTCGGCATCGCGCTGATCGGCGCGGGGCTCGGCGGCCTCCTGCTGACGTCGCTCGGCTTCGCCGGCGCGGGCCTCGCGCTGGTCATGGCGCTGCTGACGCTCGTCGTCGGCGCGGCCGCCTTCTACGGCTACCACGAGTTCGACCTCTACGGCGGGAAGGGCCAGCGACAGACCAGCGACAGCGACTCGCTGAAGGGGAAGACCGGCATCGTCACCGAACCGGTGACCCCGTCCGGCGGCGAGGTGAAGCTCTCCGGCGGCGGCTTCAACCCCTACTACTCCGCGCGCTCGATCGAGGGGGAGATCGAGGAGGGCGAGGAGGTGATGGTCGTCGACCCCGGCGGCGGCAACGTCGTCACCGTGGAGTCGATGGGGTACGTCGAGGACGACATCGACAGGGAGCTCGCGGCGGACCGCGCTCGGAAGGAGGCCGCGGAGGCCGCTGAGGCCGCGGAGACCGACGAGCGCGGGGAGGACGCCGAGGAAGCGGAAGCCGAGGCCGACGCGGAGACCGAGACCGAACGCGAGTGACCGCGTTCGGGGGTCGGCCGCGGTCCGGTCTGGTCAACCGAGGCCCGGACGGACAAGACACTTGTACGGTCTCGCGGATATCCCTGCCATGCCCTCCCCGATCGCCCCCCTCTCCCGAGCCGTCGGTTCGCTCCTCGACCGCTCCCGCGCCCACTTCGAGACGGTCCGCCCGCGGTCCGGCGCGGTCGCGGTCGGCCTCGTCCTGCTCGTCACCGTCTCGACGGTCGCGGGTATCCTCGCGCTCGGCGCGGCCTTCGACGCGACGATCGACAGCGAGGTCACCGTCGACAACCCCGACCGGCCGCCGGAGGCGACCTGCGAGACGTGGGGAGACGACGACTCGCTGATCGGCGAGCGATGCGATCGACCGAAGCGGATCGAGGTCGACGTCGGCGAGGAGCTCCGGAGCGCGACCGGCGACTACGTCGCGTACGCCCTGTTCGGGGTGCCGATCTGGTGGGGGATCTTCGCGCTCGTCCTCCACGGCGGCGCGCGCCTCGCCGGCGGGAGCGGCTCAGTGGGCGACTCGTTCGTGATCGCGGCGTGGGCGATCCTTCCCGAGATCCTCCGGCTGGCCGCTGGGCTCGCCGCGATCCGGTACGCGCTCTCGGCGACGACGGTCGACGGCGCGACGATCGAGGCGATCGCGAACGAGATCGTCGCCGCGATCGGGACGATGGAGGCGACCCTGCTCGCCGCCTCGGCGCTCGTGATCGCGGTCCAGTGGGTGATCGTTGTCGGGGGATTGGAAGCGGCCCACGACCTCGACCGCGGGACCGCGGGGACGGTCGCCGGCGCGTTCGCCGCCCTCGCGTTCCTCCTCGCGGTGGTGTGAAGCGGGGGCCGCGCGATCGGCGACGCCCGCGCCGCTCCCGCGAGCTCTCCGTCCCCCGCGGCGACGCATTCGGGAGTTTTTAAGCCGAGCGGGCTCCGTCTCCCGACATGATCCTGTCGGACGCGGACATCCTCGACCGGCTCGCGGCGGGGGACCTCGTGGTCGAGCCGCTCGGCGACGTCGACCAGCAGGTCCAGCCCGCGAGCGTCGACCTGCGGCTCGGCGAGCGCTTCCTGGAGTTCCAGCGCACCAACATCCCCTGTATCCACCCGACCGAGGCCGACGAGGTCGGCGAGTACGTCACGGAGACCACCGTCGACGAGGGAGACGAGTTCATCCTCCACCCGGGCGACTTCGTGCTCGGAACGACGACCGAGCGCGTGGAGATCCCGGACGATCTCGTCGCGCACGTCGAGGGGCGCTCGTCGCTCGGACGGCTCGCGATCGTCGTCCACGCCACCGCCGGCCTCTGCGACCCGGGGTACCAGGGCCAGATCACGCTCGAGCTGTCGAACCTCGGTACCGCGCCCGTCGCGCTCTCCCCGGGGATGCGCGTCTCCCAGCTCACGTTCACGGAGCTGAAGTCGCCCGCCGACCGCCCGTACGGCGCGGAGCGCGGCTCGAAGTATCAGGACCAGGACGGCCCGCAGGCCTCCCGGATCGGCGACGACCCGGAGTTCGAGGGCGACGGCGAGGCGGAGACGCCGCCGGACGCCGCCGAGGGCGACGACGGAACCGCGGGGGACCGCCCGTGAAGTTCATCGAGGAGGTCGTCGTCGACGAGTTCCTCCCCACGGTCCGCTCGATGCTCGCGGAGGACCTCCGCGACCGCGGCTTCACGCAGCGGGAGGTCGCCGACGCCCTCGGGATCTCCCAGTCCGCGGTCTCGAAGTACGCCCACGGCGACGTGGCGCGCCACGACCGGATCGTCGCCGACGAGCGCGTCCGCGACCTGGTCGATCGGGTGGGCGAGGGGCTCGCCGCCGGCGACCTGAGCCCCGTCGGCGCGCTCGTCGAGATTGAGGTGCTGATCCGGCGGTTGGAGGAGGGGGACCTCCTCGCGGAGCTCCACGAGGAGGCGATGCCGGCGCTCGCCGAGGCCGACGTGGAGTTCTCGGTCCACGACCCGGACAGCGGGCTCCGCGAGCGCGAGCGCGTCCTCGGCTCGGTGCGGCGCGGGCTCCGCACCCTGACGAACGCCTCGGGCTTCGCCGCGCTCATCCCGAACGTCGGCGCCAACGTCGCCGAGTGCCTCGACGACGCCCGGACGATCGACGACGTCGCCGCGGTCCCCGGTCGCCTCGTCGACGTGAAGGGGCGTGCCATGGTCCCCGGCGAGCCCGAGTTCGGCGTGAGCGAGCACGTCGCGACGGTGCTGCTCGCGGCCCGCGAGGCGGGGTCGACCGCCCGCGGCGCCGTGAACGTCCGGTACGACCCAGACACCGTCGCGGCGCTCGCCGACTCGCATCCGACCGTCGAGTTCGACGCCGATCGCCCGACCCGCGAGGCCGTCGCCGCCGCGGTCGCCGCGGCCGACCTCCCGGCGGGCGACGAGTCGGCGACGCTCGTCCTCTACCAGACCGGCGCCGTCGGCGTCGAACCGATCGTCTACGTGCTCGCCCCGACGGCGTCGGAGGCGGCCGCGGTCGTCCGCGAGATCGTGTAGGCGCGACGGACGACGCGTTCCGCCCCCGCCTCGGTCCGTGGCCGGTCTTCATTACCGTGCCCGTCCAAGATCGCGTATGAGCGCCCCCGATGCGGTTCGAATGGACGACGACGAGCGCGACGAGTTCCTCGGGCGGTCGGGAACTGGGGTCCTCTCCCTGTCGAGGGCCGGCGACGACCCCCCGCACTCGGTCCCGGTGTCGTACGGTTACGACCCGGTCGAGGAGGTGTTTTACTTCCGGCTCGCCGTCGGAGAAGAGAGCGGAAAGGCGAACCCCACAGATCGCGGGACCACGTTCGTCACCTACGGGGAACGCGACGGCCGGTGGAAGAGCGTGGTGGCGAGCGGTCGACTAGTGTCGACCACCGACGAGTCCGTCTCCGCGGAGTCGCTCGCCGGTCTCGAACGGACGGACCAGATACCGATAGTCGACGTCTTCGGCGAGCCGCCGGGTCGGGTGGAGTTCGAGTTCTACCGGCTCGATCCGGACCGACTCACCGGTCGCGCCGAACGACCGATGGACCCCTAGGGGTCCCCGCGGGACCGTCACCGAGCGGCCGCGTGTGACCCCCGTCCGAGCGATCGGGCGCGGCTTCTCGCCGACGCGATCCACCCGTTTCGATCCCACCCGAAAATCAGCGGGCTTTAGGCCCGTATCCACGACAACTCGATACACGCACCTCATGAGCCACGACGACTTCCCCACCGACGACCCGGCGGTGGTGACCTGCGGACTGCCGTACGCCAACGGCGACCTCCACATCGGCCACCTGCGCACCTACGTCGGCGGCGACGTGTACAGCCGCGCGCTCGAACGACTCGGTCAGGAGACCGCGTTCGTCTCCGGCTCCGACATGCACGGGACGCCCGTCGCGGTCAACGCGGAGCAGGAGGGCGTCTCGCCCGAGGCCTTCGCGCTCGACTGGCACGAGCGGTACGCCGCGACGTTCCCGAAGTTCAACGTCGAGTTCGACAACTACGGCCACACCCACGACGAGACGAACACCGCGGTCACCCAGGAGCTCGTCCGCGACCTGGAGGACGCGGGCCACGTCTACGAGAAGGAGATCATGGTCGCGTACGACCCGGTCGACGACCAGTACCTCCCGGACCGCTACGTCGAGGGTACCTGCCCGTACTGCGGCGCGCACGCCCGCGGCGACGAGTGCGACGAGGGGTGCCAGCGCCACCTCGAGCCCGGAGAGGTCGAGGACCCCGAGTCGACGATCACCGGCAACCCCGCCGAGTACCGCGAGCGCACCCACAAGTTCTTCGCGGTCTCGGAGTTCTCGGAGTACCTCTCCGGCTTCCTCGACCGGCTGGAGGGTACCTCGAACGCCCGGAACCAGCCCCGCGAGTGGATCGAGCAGGGGCTCCAGGACTGGTGTATCACCCGCGACATGGACTGGGGGATCGATTACCCGGGAGACAACCCCCAGGACCTCGTCTTATACGTCTGGGTCGACGCCCCGATCGAGTACATCTCCTCGACGAAGCAGTACTCCGAGCGAGTCGGCGCCGACGCCTTCGACTGGGAGGCCGCGTGGAAGGAGGGCGCCAGCGACGCCCACCCCGAGGGCGGCGAGATCGTCCACGTGATCGGCCGCGACATCATCCAGCACCACACGATCTTCTGGCCCGCGATGTTGGAGGCGACCGGCCACGCCGAGCCGCGCGCGGTGATGGCGAGCGGCTTCGTCACCCTCGGCGGGAAGGGCTTTTCCACCAGCCGCGACCGCGCCGTCTGGGCCGACGAGTACCTCGACGAGGGGTTCCACCCCGACCCGCTGCGCTACTACCTCGCGACCAACGGCGGCTTCCAGCAGGACGTCGACTTCTCGTGGGAGAAGTTCCGCGACCGCGTCAACACCGAGCTTGTGGGCACCGTCGGCAACTTCCTCTACCGCTCGCTCCTCTTCGCCCACCGCAACTACGACGACGCGCCCATCGCGGACGCGACGAGCGACGAGGTGGGGGAGCGGATCGAGGAGGCGATCGACGACGTCGAGGCCGCGGTCAACGACTACTCCGTGCGCGCGCTCGGCGACGCCGTCACCGACCTCGCCCGGTTCGGCAACGAGTACATCCAGCGGAACGAGCCGTGGAAGCTCGTCGACGAGCAGCCCGACGAGGCCGCGCGGGTGATCCACGACTGCGTCGCGGTCGCGAAGGCGATCGCCGTCCTCTTCGAGCCCATCGCCCCCGAGAAGTGCGAGCGGCTGTGGGACCAGCTCGGCGAGGACGGGTCGGTGCACGACGTCACCGTCGACGCGGCCCGCGAGGGGCCCGCCGGCGACCTTGCGGAGCCGACAGAGCTGTTCGAGCAGATCGAAGACGAGCGCGTCGAGGCGCTCAACGAGAAACTGGAGTCGCGGGTCGCCGAGGCGGAGGCGGCCGACGGCGACGAGAGCGAGGGCGACGAGGACGGAGCGGACGACGAGGACGAATCGACCGACGGAGACGCGACCGACACCACTGACGACACCGACATGACCGACATCGAACCCCTCAGCGACGACCGCGTTAGCTTCGACGACTTTCAGGAACTGGACATCCGGGTCGGCCGGATCGCCGAGGCCGAGGGGATCGAGGGGGCCGACGACCTCCTGCGGCTCCGCGTCGACCTCGGCGCGGAGACCCGGACGATCGTCGCCGGACTGAAGCGGCTCCACGACATCGACGACCTCCCCGGGACGAAGGTCGTCGTGCTCGCCAACATGGAGAAGGCGGAGCTGTTCGGCGTGGAGTCGAACGGGATGGTGCTCGCCGCCGGCGACGAGGCCGACCTCCTCACCACCTACGAGGACGCCGGCCCGGGCACGAAAGTCAAGTAAGAACGGTCTCGATTTTCTCCGACCTCACGCGTCGAGCACTTCGATCAGGTTCCCCTCGGGGTCGACGACGAACAGGATCGTGGTCCCGCTCTCGGTCGTTCTGGGCTCGCTGAGCGTCTCCACGCCGTCGTCGAGCTCACGGTAGAACTCCGCCACGTCGTCGACGGAGAGTCCGAGGTGGACCGCGCCCGGCCGGTTCAGTTCCGGCTCGGGCGTCGGCTCGCCTTCCGGCTCGTACGCGACCAGCTCGACCATAGTCTCGTTGCCTTCCCCGTCGGCGACGAGGTGCGCGAACTCGGCGGCCGCGCCGTCGACGGCGACGGCGTCCGCGAACGCCTCGCCGCCCACGGCGAACTCGGCGGCGACGTCGAGGCCGAACGTCTCGGTGTAGAAGTCGACGGCGCGGTCGAGGTCGGCGACCGTGACGCCGACGTGGTGGGGAGTCGGATCGGACACGGGTCGAACGACGGCGACCGACGGAAAAACGGTGTCGACCGGCGGGTGCGCCGACCGCCTCGCGCGCTCCGACCGCGGGCGCTCAGAGGAACCCGGCGAGTCCCATCGCGTCCGCGATGGGGACCCCGGCGACGACGGAGCCGATCAGGTAGCCGCCGATGGCGCCGCCGTTCAGCAGGGGGAGCCCGGCGTGCGGCCGGCCTTTTATCACCCAACTCATCAGCACGAGCAGTCCGGCGAGGCTCCCGACCATCGCGAGCAGCGCGGGGAGGTTGATCCCGATCAGAGGGACCGCGAGCCCGGCCGCGGGGGAGAACGTCGCCGCGCTCGCGACCAGCACGGCCGGGATCACGGCGTCGCCGAGCCCGATGAAGAACGCGTCGCGCTCCTCTATCGGGGTGGGGTCCGAGACGTCAGCGCCTTCGCCCGCGCCCTCGTCGGCGTCGGTGGTCTCGGGGTTATCGTCGTCGCCGTCGAGGTCTCTCTCCCCCTCCTCGTCGGCGCCGAGGAGCGAGTACGACAGCGACAGCGGGATCACGAGCACCACCGGGATGTTCAGGTCCATCACGCCCTCCGCGAGCGACAGCATGTGCTCGGTGCCGTACACCGAGATCGCGTCGTAGACGGCGAGGAACGCGAGGAGGATCAGCGCGGGGAGCAGGCCGAACGAGATGCCGAACAGTCCGGCCGCGCCGGCCCCCATCAACACCCCGGCCGTGTCGATCACGTACCACTCGGGGTAGACGAGCAGCCCGACGCCGACCGCGGCCGCCGGCACGGCCGCCGCCAGCGGCGACACCAGCGCGGAGAAGACGTACCAGGAGAGCCACGCCGAGACGCCGACGATGAGGAGGCGGATCGCGCCGTCGAAGTCGTACTTGAACGCGGCGAGCATCAGCCCCGTCATGGCTAAGATTGCGAGGACGTACACGACGCTGTTCGTCGGGTCGTCCGGGTTCTCGACCGCCTGATACCCGCTCTCGGCGAACTCGGGGACCAGCGCTAGCGCGCCGAGCTGGACGACGAGGAACAGGCCGACGACGAAGGCGACGCCGCGGTACTCGCGGGGGAACATTCGACCGACGGTTCGGGATCGAGGGGTTTCGTCCTTGCGCTTCGCCCCCGTCGCTGGAGGGAATCGGGTGTCACGGACGCGGGCCGCGTGACCGTCGAGCGCGCGCCGCAGAACGGGTTCGGGTACGGTGTGGGAGCGGGTCGGACCCGAACCCGAGAGCCGACGGACGACGGACGGTGGAAGCGAGCGTCCGGCCGGCCCGCCCGAAACCGGACGAGCCGGCCGGGTTCGTCCGCGGCGTTTACGACCAGCCCGATTCGGAACAAGAAGCTGTCGCTCGAATTATCGCGACCGATACTCGACGCGAACTGATGCGGAGCCGCGATGCAAAAGGGGGACTCGGAGACGGGTCGACGCGTGACACAGAGGTAAAAAGCGGGAGACTTCGCGGGGCGAGATGCAGCGCGGAACCGGAAAGGCGAGAGGCGAAGGTGGGATGGGAGGCGGGCGGGCGGCAGCCGGACAGCGGACCCCCGGGCTGTCGTCGGCGTCGCCGCCCGAGCGGTCGGGACGGGCGCGTGGTTTCGTCGCCGAACTCCAACGAGAAAAGCGTCGGACTTCGGCAACTCCTCCTTATCGCTTCTCCGGTATAAACCAGACGGTCCGACCTCGGCGATCGGGGCCGAGGCGCGGAGTCGGGGCCGGCGCTCGAAGCGGGTCAGCGCCGGTCCCGCAGCGCGGGGAACTCCTCGCGCACCGCCGCCACTCGCTCCGGGTCGACCTCGGCGGTCACCGTGGCCGGCTCCTCGCCCGCGGACGCGAGCGTGGTGCCCCACGGGTCGTAGACGGTCGTCCGCCCGCAGAGCGCGTCGCCGTCGAACGCGCCGCTCCCGTTGACGGCGGCGACGTACGCCAGGTTCTCGATCGCCCGCGCGCGACCGAGCGTCCGCCAGTGTTCCACGCGCGGGTACGGCCACGCGCTCGGCACCAGCACGCATTCGACGCCCGCCTCGACCATCTCGCGGAACTGTTCCGGGAAGCGGAGGTCGTAACACGTCGTGACGCCGACGCGCACGCCCTCCAGGCCGACGACCGGGACCCGATCGCCGGGGACCATCCGGTCGGTCTCCTCGGAGCCGTACCCGAACAGGTGGTGCTTCCGGTAGACGAGTCGCCGCTCCCCGTCGCGGTCGAAGAGGACCGCAGCGTTCGCGAGGCCCTCCTCGGCCGGGACGTCGATCCCGTCGGCCGCGGAGGCCGCCAGGTCCTCGACGACGGTCCCCGCGAGGACGTTGACGTCGGCGTCGGCCGCGACGGCCGCGAACCGGGAGAGCCGGTCGCCGGCGAGGCTCTCCGCCGCGCGGGCGTAGGCGTCGAACGCGAAGTAGCCGACGTCGAACAGCTCCGGGAGGACGACGAGGTCCGCCCCGTCGTCGGCGGCCGCCCGGACCCGCTCGACCGCGCGCTCGACGTTGTCCGCGACGGCGCCGCCCTCCACGCCGAGCTGGACGCAGGCGACCCTCATGCCGTGGGGCCCAGGGAGGCGCGGAGCGCGTCCTCGAGGTTGTCGAGCTCCTTGTCGAAGTTGCGCTCGAAGAACGACTCGACGCCCGGAAGCCGGCCGTCGACGACGAACTCGTTGGCGAGCCGACAGCCGCCGTCGGTCTCGGTGATCGCGTGTTCGCCGGTGACGCGGAACGCCTTCGACCTGCCGACGAACTTCACCCGATTCGGCGGGTCGCGCTCGACCTCCTCGGTCTCGACGGAGATCGTCGACCGGATCATCGGGATCGGGAGCGCGACGTGCCAGGTCGCGCGCCCCTCGCCGTGGACGTCGAAGGTGTCGACCACGCTGATCGCGCCGGCGCGCTTCTCGGCGTCCGAGATGAACGCCCACACGTCTTCCGCGGGCGCGTCGAACTCGAACGTCCGGGAGACTCGGACGGTCATACCACTCCGTTGGTGCCACGGGGGTTAAAAACACGCGAGTCCGGCAGGCGGGTCACGGACCCCGGCGGAGTCGCCGTCGGCCGAGGGGGCCGTCAGGCGCGCCGCCCCGCCGCTCAGCCCTGCGGCGTCACGCGCCACGTCGTCGACCGGGAGCGGCCCCACTTCTCGATGTCGACGTCGTCGGCCTTCTCGGCGAGTCGGGGGAGGCGCGAGCCGACCTGCTTGGCCGTCAGGCCGATGGCGTCGGCGATCGTCTTCGAGCGGACGTACCGCTCGCCACGGGTGACGCTGTCCGTGAGGTACGCGAGGATCCGCTGCTCCTCCTCGGTGTACTCGCTCATGCTGCGAGCGTAGGCGTCAGACGTCCTTAACGGTTTCTCGTTCTCGGGCCGCTCAGTCGAACAGCTGCACGGCCACGACCGCACAGAGGGCGAAGACGAACGCCGCCGCGAACCCCCACGCGCGGCCGAGCTGCGACGGGTACCCGAACATCAGCGCCGTGCCGACGAGCGCGACGGCCCCCAACGCGAGCGCCACGCCGATCTCCATGTCAGACTCGATAGATCCCTCGCTCATACCCGTCGCTTCGCGGGCGGCTACTTAGTTCATACGAAGGGCGCGACGCGGGGGCGATATCTGTCGCTCTCAGATGATCTCGACGTGCTCCGACTCCTCGTTGAGCGCGAGGTTCGCGGCGATCTCCGCGTTCCGCATCGCGTACTCGGCGGTGTGTTGGAGGCTGACGAGCACCTCGCGGGTCATCAGCAGCGTGTCGTTGTCGAGATCGCTCGGCAGCTCGCCGAGGATCTCCTGCTCGCGGTCCTCCAACCGAGCAAACAGGTCGCGACACTCGACGGTGAGGTCGTAGTCGCGCTCGACGACGGCCCTGACCGCGAGCGCCGTCAGCTCGTCGACCTGATCGGTGAACTCGCGGATCTGGCGCATCGTCGCGCTGTCGACGTCGAGCGTGTGGCCGTCCGCCTCCATCACGATGTCGGCGATGTCCTCCGCGTTGTCGGCGGTGAGCTCCAGGTTCTTCGCCACGGAGCGGTAGCCGATGAGGGGGAACCCCTCCTCTAGGCCGACCGCGCGGGCGAGGTTCGGGTTCTGGTACGCCGTGAAGATGAGCCGGAGCAGGAGGACGAAGATCTTGTTCGCCTGCCGCTCGCGGTTGAGCGCGCGCTGCGCGAGGTCGGGGTTGCCGTGCGCGAGCGCCTTCACGGCCTCGCCGCGCATCGTCGACCCGGTGTTCTCCAGCCGCTCGAGCAGGTTGTCGAGCGTGAAGTCCTCGGGGTCGACCGAGCAGCGGATGGAGATGTCCTCCGGCGTCTCCTCGATGACGCCGAGCCCCATCAGCTGCGTCTCGGCCTTGTAGACGGCGTTGATGTGCTCGCTGTCGAGCGTGCCCTCGCTCCGGACGTGGATCACGCGCCGGCCGAGCACGTACTGCGCGACGATGGCCCGCTCCAGCGACCGCGCGTCGAGCCCGTCGGCGTTGATGACCGCCTCCGACTCCTCCGTGCTCACCGACTCGGGGAGGACGGTGAGCGTTCCCTTGCCGCCCATCCGGAGCGACACCTCGTCGCCCTTGTTGACGCCGTGTTCCTGTGCCCATTCGGCGGGGAGGGTCATCGCCAGCGTCGACGGACCCAGCCGTTGGACCTTCCGCGTTTCCATGCGAGGAGATATCCCGGGATGCACCTTAACGTTGTTCCTATGTTCATTATACGCTTGATCGAATATACAAGGGCTTGTTACGCGGATCGGACGCATCATTCCGGGTCGGGCGCCGGATGATCCGCGCGCTTATGTCGTTCAGTTGCCGATAGCGAGCCATGACCGAGCGGGTGCTCGTCGTCGACGACTCCTCGTTCCAGCGGACCGTGGTCCGGGACGCGCTGGAGGGGTCGTTCGACGTCGTCGGGGAGGCGAAGAACGGGGCAGAGGCCGTGGAGCTGTTCGAGGCGCACGAGCCCGACGCCGTGTCGATGGACGTCGTCATGCCGGAGATGACCGGGATCGAGGCGACGCGGGCGATCAAGGATCGGTGGCCGGACGCCGCGGTCGTGATGTGCACGAGCGTCGACCAGCGAGAGAAGATGATGGAGGCGGTGAAGGCCGGCGCCGACGGCTACGTCACCAAGCCGGTCGATCCCGACGAGCTGGTCCCGGAGCTGGAGAGTCACCTCGGCTGAGCGACGGGGGTCCGGGTCGGTCCGCTCCGGTCGCGGCGGATCGAACTGACCCGGTCACGGCGGATCGAACGACCGGAGGAGCGACGCGAGCGCGCTCGCCAGCTCCTCGAAGCGGTCCATCTCCATCGAGTCGGTCGTCACCCACACCCCGTGGCCGTTGGCGATCACGCGCGTGAGGTACCCGTTCTCGAACACCCGCACGGTGAACTGGTAGTCGCCGAGTTGGGTGTTCGCGTACAGCGACTGCGCGTGGAACCCGTGTCGCTCGCTCTCCGCGAACCCGACGAGGTCGGCCGTCCGGCTCAGGTCGCTGCGGAGGTACAGCTGTTCGACTTCGTCGTCGGTGAAGTAGGTCAGGCTGCGAAGCTCGTCGCCGGTCGCGGTTCGCGCCGCGCTGAGAAGCTCCTCGGCGTTGGAGTCCGGAACATGTGCCATGCTACCACGATCGATCGTCTCATACATGAGCGTATGGGTGTCCGCAGGCCCGTCGGTGCGAGCGACGGCCGCCTCGAGAGGCGTCCGGAGCGGCGCCGCCGTCGACAACGCTCGCGTCGGAAGGGCAGAGTTTAGGGACCGCCCCGTCGTCGACCCGCCATGAGCGACTACGACGACGTCTGCGTCCTGCTGCCCACGATGGACGAAGTCGAGACGGTCGCGCGCGTCGTCGAGGCCTTCCGCGACGTCGGGACCGAGGAGGTCCTCGTGATCGACGGCGGCTCCACCGACGGGACGCGGGCGGCCGCCCAAGAGGCCGGCGCGCGCGTCGTCGAGCAGTCGGGCCGCGGGAAGGGACAGGCCGTCCGCGAGGCGGTGCGCGACCACGTCGACGCGACGTACGTCGTGATGGCCGACGCCGACGCGACGTACGACGCCGACGACGTCGACGCGATGCTCGAACCGCTGTTCGCCGGCGAGGCCGACCACGTCATCGGGAACCGGTTCGCCGACATGCGACCGGGGGCGATGACCCGCCTGAACCGGATCGGAAACCGGGTCATCAACCTCGCCTTCCGCGCGATCCACGGCGAGGGCTACCGGGACATCCTCTCCGGCTACCGGGCGTTCACCCGGGAGTCGTTCCTCCGGCTCCACCTCACCGCCGACGGGTTCGGGATCGAGACCGAGATGGCGGTCGAGTGCGTCAAAAACGAGGTCTCGGTCGCGGTCGTCTCGATCACCTACCGCGAGCGCCCCGGCGGCTCCGCGACCAACCTCCACCCGATCCGCGACGGCGGCGTGATATTCCTCGAGCTGTACCGCAAGGCGAAGACGAACAACCCCCTGTTCTACTTCGGCAGTATCGGTGCGGTGTCGACGGCGGCGGGCGCGCTCATGACCGCGTACGTTCTCTACGAGTGGCTCGCGTTCCGCGTGAGCCACGAGGTGATCGCCATCGGCGCCGTCGGCGCGACGATCCTCGGGATCCAACTGCTGATCTTCGGGGTGCTGGCCGACATGATTCTCTCGCTGCACCGCGAACAGGTGGCGCGGCTCGAGCAGGCGATCGAAGACCGGGGGCTCGACGGGCGGAGCGACGAGAGCGAGGGCGACCGGTCGGCCGACGTCAACGCGGGCGACCCGTCGATCGACGCCGCCGACGACTGACCGTCGATGCCGACGACTGACGGTCGACCGTCCGAACCGCAGGCACATAGTTTATGTCGGCACGCGGAAACCATCGGTCATGGACGGGAAGCGGGTCGTCATCGCCCTTTTCGGACTCGCCGTCGCGCTCGTCGTCGGACTCGTCACTTACCAGTTCATCGCCCCCCTCACGGTCGCCGTGTTCCTCTACTACTCGACGCGACGGCTCTTCCACCGGCTCGACCGGTTCCGGCTCCCCGCCCGCGTCCGAGCCGTCGTCGCCATGTCGCTCCTCGGCGTGCCGCTGGTCGGTCTCCTGGGATACACCATGCTGCTGTTGCTGATCGAGGCGCGCCGCTTCATCGGGCGGTACCCCGTGGTCGAGACGGTCGGCGCCGAGGGCTCGTGGGTCAGGGACCTGTCCGAGCTCTCGGACCCGACCCTCGACGGGCTCGTCGCCGCCTACCGCTCCGGACAGCTCGACCCCCTCATCGAGTTCGCCTCCGAGCAGGCGGCGCTGCTCGCGAGCGCGCTCTCCGGGCTCGCGCTCAACCTCCTGATCGCCGTCATCGTCACGTACTACCTGTTGCTCGACGGCTCGAAGCTCCGCGAGTGGCTGCTCACGTTCGACGACGGCGACGGGGTGGTCCGCGAGTACCTCGAGACCGCCGACGCCGAGTTGGAGGCGGTCCTGTACGGAAACCTGCTCAACGTCATCGCCATCTCCATCATCGCGATCGTCACCTACACCGCCTACAACGTGGTCGCACCCGCGCCCGTCGAGGTCCCGTATCCGGCGCTCGCGGGCGCGCTCACCGGAATCGCGAGCCTGATTCCGGTGATCGGAATGAAGATCGTGTACGTCCCGCTGGCGGCGGTGACCTCCGTGCCGACGTTGCTCGGCGACGACTTCGCGCTGCTCGCCTACGTCGTCGGCTTCCTCGTCGTCGCCGCGGTCGTCGTCGACACGATTCCCGACCTCCTGCTCCGGCCGTACTTCAGCGGGAAGACGACCCACGTCGGCCTGCTCATGCTCGCGTACATCTTCGGTCCCGTCGTCTTCGGCTTCCACGGGCTGTTCCTCGCGCCGATCGTGCTGGTGCTGGCGCTCACCTTCGCGGACACGGCGCTGATCCGGTTACTCGGCCGCGATCCGGACGAAACGGGGGCGGAGAGGGGCCCCGCGCCGGTCCCCCGCGGACAGCGGCGGCTCGACGAGTTCTGACCGCCGGAGTCGCGGACGCGCGGGCTCCCGCGCTCCGCCATTCGACGGAGATGGCCCCGCCACCGAGCCGAAGAGATAAGCCCCCGCTCGCCGACCGGAGTGACGTATGCGCCTTCACGTCATCGGTCTCGGCGGCGCCGGTGGCCGGATCGCCGACCGGCTCGCGGCCGACCACGGCGGCGACCGGTTCCTTCACGGACTCAACGCGTTCGACACGGACGCGGCGGCCCTCGACGCCCTGCGGTCGCTCGACGAGTCGCGGCGCTACCGCTTCGGCGACGCGGCCGACGGGAGCGGACTCGACGGGGACCTCCACGCCGCCCGGCGGCTCGGCGACGCCCACGCGAGCGAGCTCGGCCGCGTCATGGACGACGAGAGCCCGTCGGCCGCGGAGGCGTTCCTGCTCGTCGTCGGCCTCGGCGGCGGCGCGGGGGCCGGGGCCGCGCCGGCGCTCGCCGGGGAGCTGTCGCGCCTCTACGACGTCCCGGTGTACGCCGTCGGGCTGCTCCCGACGCCGGCGGAGTCGGCGGCGAGCGAGGTCGACCCCGTCCGCGGGAGCGCGACCGAACCCGAGGACCGCGCGCCCCGGCGCCCGCTCGCGGAGAAGAACGCCGCCCGGACGCTCGACGCCCTCTCCGACCGCTGCGCAGCCCTGTTCCCGTTCGACAACGACGCGTGGCTCCGCCCGGGCGAGAGCCTCGCCGACGCCCGGGAGCGGCTGAACGGTGTCGTCGTCGAGCGGATCGCGGCGCTGTTCGGCGCCGGCGAGTCCGGCGAGGCTGAGTCGACCCCGCAGCAGGTGCTCGACGCGAGCGACGTCGCCCGCGCGGTCGGCGACGACGGGGAGATCGCCGCGATCGGTCACGCGACGCAGGCCGTCGACCCGCCGGAATCGGGGTCGCGGTTCGGGCTGGGGCTCTTCGGCTCGAGCGAGCCCGCGGAGGTCGACACCGGCGAAGCGGTGTCGGCGATCGAGACGACGATCCGGAAGGCGGCCCGCGGGAAGTCGACGATCGAGGTCCTCGAGGGGCGCGCGGACCGGACGCTGCTCGTCGTCGGCGGACCGCCGGCGTGGCTCAACCGGCAGGCGATCGCCGACGGGCGGCGGTGGCTCGCCGAGGAGACCGGGTCGGACGCGATACTGAGCGGCGACGCGCCGGAGCCGGACGGCGAGGCCGTCTTCGCCGTCGTGTTGCGCTCGGGAATCGACGAGCCGGCGCGAGTCCGGGAGATCCGGGAGTCGATCGCGTGACTCCCGGTCGGGGCCCGGACCTCGGGGCGAGGGTCGGATCCCGACCCCGAACCCGAACCGATTAACCCCTTGTGGCGCCCAGATCGGCCGTGACCACCCACGCCGACCTCGGGCTCGACCTCGACGTGCGCGACGCGGACGCGGTCGCCGATCGCCGCGACGAGGTCGTCGCCGCGGTCCGCGACCACGCCGGAACGATCGCCTACCAGCTCGCGAAGCTCCAGGGCGGCGACTACGGCCGACGGGAGCTGTCGACGCCGGGCGGGACGTGGACCGTCAAACACGAGGCCGGGGAGCTGGAGTTCCTGCTGTTCTCGCCGAAGTCGGGCTCCGACGTGTACGTCGTCTCGACGAAACAGCCGCCGGACCCGACCGACCTCGCGGCCGCCCTCGACGACTACGCGAACCTCGTCGCCGCCTGGAACGAGTACGTCGCGTCGCTGTCGGGCGTCCTCGACGGGGTGAGCGCCGAGTTCCCGGATCCGGCGTCGACCGACGGGGTCGTCGCCGAGCGCGACCGCGTGCTGGACGCGATCCGTCAGACTTGCACCGTCATCGCCGGTGAGATCCATCGCTACGAGGGCGACGACTACGGGACGTACACCGCCCGCGTCGACGGCGACCGCTGGGAGCTGAAGTGGGACGAGGGGACGGTCTCGTACCTCCGCGTCGGCGGCTCCGGCGGCCTCTACCTCCTCTCGCAGTACGAGGCGCCCTCCGCGGCCGACGTTCGCGAGTACGCCGACTCCTTCAGGGGGTTCGTCGACGCGTACAACGAGTTCGTGGGGGAACTGGAGAGCGACCTGGCGACGGTCGAACTCTGAGGAGCCCCCCGCTCGGCGTCCCCTCGCTCGCCTCTTTCTCACTCGCCTCCCGATCCGCTGAAGGCACCGAACGTGTACTCCAGGCCGAACATGACGAGCGCCATCGTGAGGGCGCGGACGAGGAGGAGGTCCCCGCTCAGGACGAGCCCGACGGCGAGCACGCCGACGCCCGCAGAGCCCCCCAACAGGGCCGCGTACCGTCCGCGAGAGAGGCCGCGCGCCCACCCGTCGACCCGGTCGTAAAGTCCCGGTATCGAGGTCACGCCAACGGGGAGCACCCCCGGACGGAAAACGGTTCGTGGCCGCCGCCGTCGCTCGATGGTGTCCATGTTCGTGCGTATTTCTCGCTTCGATGTGGGAATATTTATGCAGTAACGTCGGGTAGCGACCGCGTATGTCGATCACTCTGCCGGGACCGACGCTCGGCGTCGTCGGCGGGGGACAGCTCGGTCGGATGATGGGCGAGGCGGTCGCGCGGCTCGGCGTCGAGGTCGTCGTGCTCGACCCGACGCCGGACTGCCCGGCCGCCCCCGTCGTCAGCGACCAGATCGTCGGCGACTTCGACGACCCCGACGCGGTCCACGAGCTGGCGAGCCGCGTCGACGCGCTCACCTTCGAGATCGAGCTGGCCGACCCGGACCTGCTGGCCGAGGCGAGCGCGGAGCACGACGTACCCGTCCAGCCCGACCCCGCCACCCTCCGGACGATCCAGGACAAGCTGGTGCAGAAGGAGGCGCTCGCTGACGCGGGGATCCCCGTTCCGGAGTTCGTCGCGGTCGCGACCGCCGACGGGCTCGAACGCGTCGTCGAGGAGTTCGGCGGCGTCATGCTGAAGGCGCGCGAGGGCGGCTACGACGGCCGCGGGAACGTCCCCGTGGAGGACCCCGCGGACGCGGCCGACGCGCTCGACGAGGTCGGCGGGAACGCGATGGCCGAGGAGCTCCTCGACTTCGAGTGCGAGATCGCCGTGATGGGCCTGAAAGGCGCCGACGGCGAGACGCGCACCTACCCCGTCACGGAGACGATCCACCGCGAGGAGATCCTCCGCGAGAGCGTCGCTCCCGCCCGGGCCGACGACGCGGTCGTCGCCGAGGCGGAGTCGGTCGCCGGCGACGTGCTCGAGTTCCTCGACGGCCGCGGCGTCTACGGGATCGAGCTGTTCGAGACGAAGGAGGGGTCGGTCCTCGTCAACGAGATCGCGCCGCGCCCCCACAACTCCGGTCACTGGACGATCGAGGGCGCGCGGACGTCGCAGTTCGAGAACCACGTCCGCGCGGTGCTCGGATGGCCGCTCGGCCCGACCGACCTCGTCGCGCCCGCGGTCACCGCGAACGTCCTGGGCGACGTAGACGAGACCGGGCCGGCGACGCTCCGCGGCGTCGACGAGATCCTCGCGGCGCCCGACGCCGACCTCCACTGGTACGGGAAAGACGACGTGCGCCCGCTCCGGAAGATGGGGCACTTGACGGTGACCGGCGGAGGCGACGAGGCGGCAGCCGACGATGCGGCAGCCGACGATGCGGACGCTCCCGGAGACGCCGACCGCGACGCCCTGCTCTCGCGGGCTCGGGAACTCCGCGACGCGACGACGTTCCGGAGCGACTGACGGTCCGGAGCGACTGACGGCCCCCGAGCCGACCGCGCCGCATCCGGCACTTCCTTACCGGCCTCCGCCGAACCACCGTCTATGCCAACGGTGCAGGACCTCATCGACCGGCTCGAAGCGGAAGCGGCGGCCGACGCCGACCCGGAGACCACCCCCGACGTCGGGATCGTCATGGGCTCGGACTCGGACCTCCCCGTCATGGAGGGCGCGTACGACGCGCTCGACGAGCTCGGCTTCGCGGAGCAGACCGACTTCGCCGAGGCGCCGGACGCCCGGTTCACCTACGAGAGCTACGTCGTCTCCGCGCACCGCACCCCCGAACTGATGTACGCGTACGGGGAGACCGCCGCCGACCGCGGGCTCGACGTCGTGATCGCCGGCGCGGGCGGGAAATCCGCCGACCTCCCGAACATGACGGCGTCGATCGCGTACCCGATCCCCGTGATCGGGGTCCCGGTACAGGAGAAGTCGGTGGATTCCGTGATCGGGATGCCCACCGGCGCCCCGATCGTCGCGGTCGACGCCGGGAAGTCGTTCAACGCCGGCCTCTCGGCCGCGCAGGTGCTCGCGCGCGAGCACGACGCGATCGAGGAGCGGCTGATCGCGTACCACGAGGACCTCAAGGGCGGCGTCGCCGACGTCTCCGCCGACCTCCACGACCTCGGTATCGACGGGTTCCGCGCACGGGACGGGGAGTAACGCGCGCCCCGATCATTCGACGAGCCCGCCCGACTCGTTCGGCCGCGGAATCGAAACGCGCCGGTCCGTCCGTTCGGCGCTCTCGCGGTCGTCTGGGGCCTCCTCGGAGCGGTGTCCTGAAGACTCAACGCTTATGAGGGGGCGGTCCAAATCCCCGCACGTTACGGAGACCTATATGAGCGATTGGATAGCGATCGGCGCCTTGGCGGCCGTCGGCCTGCTCATCCCGATAGGGATGATGACCGTGTCGGCGTTACTCCGTCCGAGCGTGCCTGAGACCGGTAAAAGCACCACCTACGAGTCCGGCGAGACCCCGACGGGCGGGACCCGGATCCGGTTCAACATCCAGTACTACATGGTCGCGCTGTTGTTCGTCGTGTTCGACATCGAGACCGTGTTGCTGTTCCCGTGGGCCGTCATCTACCGCCCGGCGATCGAGGCGGGCGTGCCGATGACCGCCCTCATGTGGCCGATGTTGGCCTTCGTCGGGATCCTCGCGATCGGGCTCGTCTGGGCGTGGCGGTCGGGGGCGATCAGCTGGGCCCGGAGCCCCCGCGCGACCAGACGGAAAACGGAGCGTGACCTCAACTAATGAGCAGCGATCAACCATTTATCACCGACGAATCGCAGGTCGTAACTAAAACTCGGGACGCCCGGATGACCGGGCAGGGAGACCGGTTCAACTCCCGCCTCCGCGAGGCGTTCGGCTCCTCGCCGTTCATCCTCACCAAGTTCGACAAGTTCCTGAACTGGTGTCGCGGCTCCTCGATGTTCATGCTGCAGTTCGGTATCGCCTGCTGCAGCATCGAGATGATGCACACCTACGCCGTGAAACACGACCTCGACCGGTTCGGGAGCGGGGTCCCCCGCGCGTCGCCGCGGCAGGCCGACGTGATGATCGTCCCCGGGACGATCGTCTCGAAGTTCGCGCCGCGGATGAAGCGCGTCTACGACCAGATGCCCGAGCCGAAGTTCGTCGTCGGCATGGGCTCGTGTACCATCTCCGGCGGCCCGTTCCAGGAGGGGTACAACGTGATCAAGGGCGCCGAGGAGGTCATCCCGATCGACATCCACGTCCCCGGCTGCCCGCCCCGTCCAGAGGCGCTCGTTTACGGCGTCGTGAAGCTCCAAGAGCGCGTCGCCAACGGCGAGGCCGCGCCCGTGACGGTCAAGCCGTACGAGCTGGAGGAGTTCTCCGACCTCGAACGCGACGAGCTCGTCGACAAGCTCGCCGACCAGATCGACGACGACGAACTCGTCATGCGGTACAACTTCGCTGATTCGCCATGAGCCTCGAACGACCGGACACCACCGACGACGCGGCGATCGAGCGCACCCCCGACGAGCTGGAGGCGCTCCTCGGCGACCTCGTCGTCAAGCGCGACGACCACCTGAACGCCCCCGGCTTCGTCATCCGCCCGGACACCGTCCAGGAGACGCTCTCGATCCTGAAAGAGCGGGCGGGGTACGACCACCTCTCGGTGGTCACCGCCCAGGAGTACGAGAACCGCTACGAATCGATCTACCACCTGAAGAAGTTCGACGACCCGACCCAGGAGGTCAGCGTCGTCGTCCCCGCCGACAAGGACGACCCGGTCTCGGAGTCGGCCGAGCCCGTCTTCCGCACCGCCGACTGGCACGAGCGGGAGGCGTACGACCTGATCGGCGTCGAGTACGACGACCACCCCGACCTGCGCCGGATCCTCCTTCCCGAGACGTGGCAGGGCCACCCCCTGTCGATGGACTACGACAAGGACCGGCCGCAGATCGCCACGCTGCCGGAGCACGCGAACCCGCTGCAGGAGCACCACAAGGACGCCGAGTCCGACACGATGTTCCTCAACATCGGGCCGCACCACCCGGCGACTCACGGGGTGCTCCACCTGAAGACGACGCTCGACGGCGAGCAGGTCGTCGACGTCGAGCCCGACATCGGCTACCTCCACCGCAGCGAGGAGCAGATGGCGCAGTCCGGGACGTACCGCCACCAGATCATGCCGTACCCGGACCGCTGGGACTACATCTCGGCCGGGCTCCTCAACGAGTGGGCGTACGCCCGCGCGGCCGAGGACCTCGCCGAGATCGAGGTGCCCGAGTACGCGCAGGTCATCCGGACGATGGGCGCGGAGATGTGCCGGATCGCGGCGCACATGCTCGCGCTCGCGACGTTCGCGCTCGACGTGAACGGCGACTTCACGGCGACGTTCATGTACGCCATCAACGACCGCGAGCGCGTGCAGGACCTGCTGGAGGACCTGACGGGCCAGCGGCTGATGTTCAACTACTTCCGGCTCGGCGGCGTCGTCTGGGACCTGCCGGAGCCGCGCGAGGAGTTCTTCTCGAAGACCCGCGACTTCCTCGACCAGCTACCGGAGTCCGTCGAGGAGTACCACAACCTCGTCACCTCTAACGAGATCTTCCAGATGCGGACGATCGACACCGGAATCCTCCCGCCGGACGTCGCGAAGAACTACGGCGCGACCGGCCCCGTCGCCCGCGGTTCGGGGATCGACTTCGACCTCCGCCGCGACGATCCGTACGGCTACTACGACGAGCTCGACTGGGACGTCGTCACCGAGGACGGCTGCGACAACTTCAGCCGCCTGCTCGTCCGGATGCGCGAGGTCGAGGAGTCCGCGAAGATCATCGAGCAGTGCGTCGACCTCCTCGAGGACTGGCCCGAGGACGAGCGGACGATTCAGGCGAACGTGCCGCGCACGCTCCGCCCCGACGACGACGCCGAGATCTACCGGGCCGTCGAGGCCGCGAAGGGCGAGCTCGGCATCTACATCCGCTCCGACGGCACCGACAAGCCGGCCCGGTTCAAGATCCGGTCGCCGTGCTTCTCGAACCTCCAGACACTGCCTGAGATGGCCAACGGGGAGTACATCCCCGACGTCATCGCGGCGCTCGGGAGCCTCGACATCGTGCTCGGGGAGGTGGACCGCTGATGGGGACGGCGCCCGCACAGCTGTTCCCCGAGTTCCTCGCCGAGACGTTCGGGCTCCCGGGCGTGCTCGGCGAGGTCGTCGCGGCGCTGATCGCGGCGGCCGTCGTCGGGAACATCGTCCTCGCGTTCACCGGCGTCGCCGGTCCGTGGGCGAAACGGAAGATCACGGCGGCGTTCACCGACCGGATCGCGGTCAACCGGGTCGGGCCGTTCGGCCTCCTGATCATCCCGGCGTCCGCGGTCCAGCTGCTCGCGAAGGAGCTCATCGTCCCCGAGGGCGTCGACCGCCCCTCGTGGGACATCGCGCCGATCATCCTGCCCGCGTCGGCGCTGCTCGGCTTCGCCGTGATTCCGATGGGCCGGCTCGGCCCGATCAACTTCCACCTCGCGGACCCCGAAGTCGGGTTCGCGCTGGTGTTCGCGTTCGCCTCCATCGCCTCGATATCGCTGGTGATGGCCGGCTACGCGTCGAACAACAAGTACTCGCTGCTCGGCGGGCTCCGCGCGGTCGCGCAGAACCTCGCGTACGAGATCCCGCTCATCGTCACGGCGATGTCCGTCGTGATCTTCGCGGGCACGCTCCAGATGAGCGGCATCGTGGGCGCCCAGACGACGACGCTCGTGACGATCGCCGGAATCGACATCCCGGCGTGGTACGCCTTCGTGAACCCGTTCGCGTTCGTGCTGTTCCTCACCGCGAACATGGCCGAGATCGGGCGGAACCCGTTCGACATCCCGGAGGCGCCGACGGAGATCGTCGCCGGCTACCAGACCGAGTACTCCTCCGCGTACTTCGTCCTGTTCTACCTCGGCGAGTTCGTCCACATCTTCCTCGGCGGCGCGATCCTCGCCGTGACGTTCCTCGGCGGCGCCTCCGGGCCCGGCCCGGAGAGCATCGGCTTCATCTGGTTCGTGGTGAAGATCTGGGGCTTCTTCCTGTTCACGCAGTGGGCCCGCTCCGCGCTGCCGCGCGTCCGTATCGACCAGCTGATCGAGATCGGCTGGAAGGGAATGCTGGTGCTGTCGTTCGCGAACCTGGTGCTCACGGCCGTAATCGTGGGGGTGATCGCGTAACATGATCGGACTCATGAAATCCATGGCGACGACGATGAAACACGCGCTGGACGGGTCGACGTTCACGGTGGAATACCCGGAGGACGCGCCCGAGGTGAGCCCGCGGTTCCGCGGCGTTCACAAGTTCAGCCAGGAGCGGTGCATCTGGTGCCGCCAGTGCGAGAACGTCTGTCCGAACGACACGATCCAGATCGTGCAGGACGACCAGCGCAACGGGGAGCAGTACAACCTCCACATCGGGCAGTGCATCTACTGCCGGCTCTGCGAGGAGGTCTGCCCCGTCGACGCGATCCTGTTGACGCAGAACTTCGAGTTCACCGCGGACACGAAGGACGACTTCGTGTTCAACAAAGAACAGCTCAAGAACGTCCCGTGGTACAAGGGAATCGACCCGCTGGAGTCCCGGAACCCCGATCGCGGCGCGTGGATCGGGGAGGGCGACGGCGAGGTCGACTACCAGTAGCGGGCGCGTCTCGAAATCTTCAAAGGGACTCTCATAGGAGACAAACACAATGGTTTATGCTACCATCGCGTTCGGGCTGTTCGCCGCGGTCACGCTGGCGTTCGGCCTCGGGGTCGTCCTGGCGCGCGACGTGTTCCACGCCGCGCTGCTGCTGGGCGGAGCCCTGACGAGCGTCGCGGTGCACTACGTGATGTTACAGGCGGAGTTCATCGCCGCCATGCAGATCCTCGTCTACGTGGGCGGGGTTCTGATCTTGGTCACGTTCGCCGTGATGCTCACGCGATCGGACACGGAAACGGAGGTGAATAGCGCATGAGCGACGACGACTCGGGCCGGGGCGGACGCGTCGTCCCCGCCGCTGCGGTCGGGCTTCTCTTCGCCACGATGGCCTTGACCGCGCTGTCGGCCGACTTCGCGGCGGCGGGAGCCGGATTCCCTGCCGACGCGTCGGTCGTCCACAACATCGGGTACGCCCTCTTCAACCTCGGCGAGTACGACGTCGCGACGATCCCCTCCGAGGGGTTCCTCGCCGCGTTCCTGATCGCCGCCGTCGCCCTCGACGTCGCCGTCGACGGCGCGGTGTACCTGGCGAAACGCGAGGAGGGCGGATCGATCATCGCCGCGGTGGGGGAGGCGTTCACCGACGGCGGCCGCGACGGAGGTGAGCGCCGATGACCGCCGTCGCCTCCTCGATCCCGCCGGAGTGGTACCTGCTGCTCTCGGCCGCGGTCTTCTGTATCGGTCTGTTCGGCATACTCACGCGGCGCGACGCGCTGTACTTCCTGATGAGCGTCGAGCTCATGATGAACGCGGCGAACATCAACTTCGTCGCCTTCGCGCTGTACTACGGCGACCTCACGGGGCAGGTGTTCGCGCTGTTCGTCATCGCGCTCGCCGCCGCGGAGGTCGCGATCGGTATCGGCATCATCCTCGTGCTGTACCGCAACTTCGGGGTCACCGACGTGACCGTCCCAACGGAGATGAGGTGGTAACATGATAGACGTGTTCTCATACGTTCCGGCGATCGTACTCCTCCCGTTCTTCTCGTTCCTGATCGCGCTCGGCGCCGGCAAGTACCTCCCCAAGGGAGGCGCGTTCGGCGGCATCGCGGCGACGGCGGGCTCGTTCCTGCTCTCGCTGTGGGTGCTCGCGACGGTCGCGGGCGGCGCGGCGGCGAACCGAACCATCTACACGTGGGCGAGCGCCGGCGGGATCGGCCCGACGGACGTCGAGCTCTCCTTCGGGATCCTCGTCGACCCGCTGTCGGCGCTCATGCTCGTCATCGTGACGCTCGTCGCGCTGCTCGTGCACGTGTTCTCGCTCGGCTACATGAACGACGAGGGCGAGACGGGCCTCCCGCGCTACTACGCCGGGCTCGGCCTGTTCACGGCGTCGATGCTCGGCTTCGTCGTCGCCGACAACCTGCTGATGGCGTTCATGTTCTTCGAGCTGGTCGGGCTCTGCTCGTACCTGCTCATCGGGTTCCACTTTCGTGAGCCCGGCCCGCCGTCGGCGGCGAAGAAGGCGTTCCTCGTCACCCGCTTCGGCGACTACTTCTTCCTCGTCGGCGTCGTCGCCGTCATCGGGACGTTCGGCACGGCGCAGTTCGCCGGGCCGGAGTCGTTCCCGGCGCTCGCCGAGGCGGCGCTCGCCGGCGAGGGATCGGTCGCGTGGACGCCCGGCGGCGTCGAGCTGCAGACGTGGCTCACCGTCGTCGGCCTGCTCGTCCTCGGCGGCGTCGTCGGGAAATCGGCGCAGTTCCCGCTGCACACCTGGCTCCCCGACGCGATGGAGGGCCCGACGCCCGTCTCCGCGCTGATCCACGCCGCGACGATGGTCGCGGCCGGCGTCTACCTCGTCGCGCGGATGTACGGCTTCTACGCGCTGACGCCGACGACGCTCGCGGTGATCGCCTTCATCGGCGGCTTCACCGCGCTGTTCGCGGCGACGATGGGGGTCGTGAAAGACGAGCTGAAGCAGGTGCTCGCGTACTCCACCATCTCGCAGTACGGCTACATGATGCTCGCGCTCGGCGCGGGCGGCTACGTGGCCGCGGTCTTCCACCTGACCACGCACGCCTTCTTCAAGGCCCTGCTGTTCCTCGGCGCCGGCGCGGTGATCATCGCGATGCACCACAACGAGGACATGTGGGACATGGGCGGGCTCAAATCGAAGATGCCCGTCACGTACTACACCTTCCTGGCCGGGTCGCTGGCGCTCGCGGGCATCTTCCCGTTCGCCGGCTTCTGGTCGAAAGACGAGATCCTCTACGAGGCGCTCGTCCACGCGCCCGGCGAGCCGCTGCTGTTCGGCGGCTACCTGATGGGGCTGCTCGCGGTCCCCGTCACCGCCTTCTACACCTTCCGGATGGTGTTCTTAACCTTCCACGGCGAGCCGCGCACCGACACGGCGCGCGACCCCGAACCCGTTCGCTGGAACGTGAAGGGGCCGCTGACGGTCCTCGGCTCGCTCGCGGTCGTCACCGGTCTCATCAACATGGTGCCGGTCCAGAAGGTCCTCGGCCTCGAGGGGATCGACCTGCTCCACCGCTGGCTCGACAACGAGTGGGGCGGCATCGAGGGGCTCTCCTCGCACCACTACGGCGACATCGGGCCGTACAGTAGCCAGTACGTCGTCGGCGGCGAGGTCGCCACGGTTCTCGTCGGCGCGGCCGTCTCGCTCGGACTGGCGCTGACCGGTCTGCTGGTGGCGTGGCGGCTCTACAACGTTCCGTCGCCGACGGAGCACACGGCGAAACTCGGCGGGATCAAAGACGTGCTGTACAACAACTACTACCTCGACGAACTGCAGGTATGGCTCGCGTATCGCACCGAGGACGTCGCCGGCGGCGCCGACACCTTCGACCAGGGCATCATCGACGGCGTCGTCAACGGCGTCTCCTCGGTGAGTCTCATCGGCGGTGACCGGATCCGGCAGATCCAGAACGGCGTCGTCTCGCAGTACGCCGCGCTGCTCACGCTCGGGCTGGTCGCGCTGATCTTAGTGCTCGGCGTCACCGGGGGGTGGTTCCTGTGATAGTCGAGGCGCTCATCGCGGTCGCGTTCGCGAGCGCGCTCGTCGTCATGCTCTCGCCGAACGCGTGGGCGGGGCGGCTCGCGTTCGCCTTGAGCCTGATCCCGTTCGCCGGCTCACTGTACCTCTGGTCCGGCTTCGACGCCTCCGGGAACGCCCTCACGGGCGGCGAGATCGCCTACCAAACGCAGATCGAGTGGCTGGAAGTCGGCGGCCGCTCGGTCTCGTGGTTCGTCGGGCTGGACGGCATCAGCCTCCCGCTCGTCGTGCTCACGACGTTCCTCGTCCCGCTGGCGATCCTCAGCGCGTGGACGCCGATCGACTCCCGGCAGAGCCAGTTCTACGGGCTCATGCTGTTCATGGAGGCGAACCTGCTCGGCGTGTTCACCGCGCTGGACTTCTTCCTCTGGTTCGTCTTCTGGGAGGCCGTCCTCGTCCCGATGTACTTCCTCATCGGCGTCTGGGGCGGCCCCCGCCGGAAGTACGCCGCGATCAAGTTCTTCGTCTACACGAACGCGGCCTCGCTGCTGATGTTCATCGGGTTCATGAGCCTCGTGTTCGCGCTCGGCGACTCCGTGAGCTCGTTCGCGCTCCCGGAGATCACGGCGGCGATCGCGAACGGCGGCCTCGGGACCTGGTTCGGGATCGCGCCCGGGGCGATCGCGACGGGGGCGTTCCTCGCGATGTTCCTCGGGTTCGCGGTGAAGGTCCCGGTCGTTCCGTTCCACACGTGGCTGCCGGACGCCCACGTCGAAGCGCCGACGCCCGTGTCGGTGCTCTTGGCGGGCGTCCTCCTGAAGATGGGGACGTACGCGCTGCTCCGGTTCAACTTCACGATGCTGCCCGATCAGGCGTCCGCGCTCGCGATCCCGATCGCGGCGATAGCCGTGATCAGCGTCATATACGGCGCGATGTTAGCGCTCGCGCAGAAGGACCTCAAGCGCATCGTCGCGTACTCCTCCGTCTCGTCGATGGGGTACGTCATCCTCGGGCTCGTCGTGTTCACCGAGTACGGCGTCGGCGGTGCGACGTTCCAGATGGTCGCGCACGGCCTCATCTCGGGGCTGATGTTCATGGCGGTCGGCGTCGTCTACAACGCGACCCACACGCGGATGGTCGGCGACATGGCCGGGATGGCCGACCGGATGCCGGTCACGGTCGGCATCCTCGTCGCCGGCGCGTTCGGCTACATGGGGCTGCCCCTGATGGCCGGCTTCGCGGGCGAGTTCTTCATCTTCGTGGGGTCGTTCTCCGCGCCGGCGCTCCCGTACGCGCCGCTGTTCACGGCGCTCGCGATGTTCGGTATCGTCATCGTCGCGGGCTACCTGCTGTCGGCGATGCAGAGCACGCTGTTCGGGCCGTTCGAGCTCTCGACCGACTACGACGTGGGTCCGGCGCCGTTCCACGACGTCGCCCCGCTCGCGGTGCTTCTGGTGGCGATCATCGTCCTCGGCGTCGCGCCGGACATCTTCTTCGAGATGATCCGCGACGCCGCCGTTCCCGTGGTCGAGGGGGTGAGCGTCGATGGTTAACACGCTCCCGCAGGCGACGGCGCTGCTGCCGGTGCTGCTGCTCGGATTCACCGGGCTCGCGCTGCTGCTCGTCGACACCCTCCGCCCCGACACCCGGTCGAACACCTCGATGGCGGTCGTGAGCGCGCTCGGCGCGCTGGCCTCGCTGGCCGCGACCGTGTGGTTCGTCGCCTCCGGGACCGGCTCCGGCGACACCGGCGGCGCGATCCTGCTGTTCGCCGACGCGGTCAAGGTGGACACCATGGCGCTGTTCTTCACCGCCATCTTCGCGTCCGTGACGTCGCTCGTCGTCGTCGCGGCCCACGACTACTTCCACGACCACCCGAACCCGGCGACGTTCTACTCGCTGACGCTGTTCGCGGCGACCGGCATGTCGCTGCTCGCGGTCGCGAACTCGCTCGCGGTCGTGTTCGTCGCCTTAGAGATGGTGTCGCTGCCGTCGTACGTGCTCGTCGCGTTCCTCAAGCAGAACCGCGGGAGCGTCGAGGCGGGGCTGAAGTACTTCCTCGTCGGGGCGCTCTCCTCGGCGATCTTCCTGTTCGGCATCTCGCTGGTGTACGCGGCGACGGGGTCGCTGATGCTCGGCGAGGTCGCCGGGGTCCTCGGCGACATCGCCTCTGACGCCGACGGGATCGGCAGTCGCAGCGGGATCGCCGGCCTCGGGGTCGTGATGATCCTCGGCGGCGTCGCGTTCAAGACCGCCTCCGTCCCGTTCCACTTCTGGGCGCCGGAGGCGTACGAGGGCGCGCCCGCCCCCGTGAGCGCGTTCCTCTCGTCGGCGTCGAAGGCGGCCGGCTTCGTGGTCGCGTTCCGCGTGTTCACGGAGGCGTTCCCGGTCGGCGCGTCGCTCTCCGCGAACATCAACTGGGTGCTCGCGTTCGGCATCCTCGCGGCCGTGACGATGACGCTCGGGAACTTCGCGGCGGCCGTCCAGGAGGAGGTCAAGCGGATGCTCGCGTACTCCTCGATCGGTCACGCGGGCTACGCGCTCATCGGCGTCGCGGCGCTCTCCGCGGACGGGAGCGGTAACGGCGCGGTGATGGGCGCGGCGATGGCGCACCTGCTCGTCTACGGCTTCATGAACACCGGCGCGTTCCTCTTCGTCGCGATGGCGGAGCGGTGGGGCGTCGGCCGGACCTTCGAGGACTACGCCGGGCTGGCCGAGCGCGCGCCCGTCGCCTCGACGGCGATGGCCGTGTTCATGTTCTCGCTGGCCGGGCTCCCGCCGTTCGCCGGGTTCTTCTCGAAGTACTTCCTGTTCATGGGCGCCATCGACAACGGCTTCCTGTGGCTGGCGGCGATCGGCGCCGTCAACAGCGTGATCTCGCTGTACTACTACAGCCGGGTCGTGAAGGCGCTGTTCATCGACGACCCCGCGTCGCCGACCGCGCTGGACGCGATCGACGTGCGGCCGACGGCGCTGTACGCCGCGGTCGTCTTCGCGGCGGTCGCGACGGTGCTGCTCTTACCCGGCTTCGGCCCGGTCATCGAGACCGCCGAGGCGGCCGCGTCGGCGCTGTTCTAACCCCTCGCGTCTCGCTTTCGGTTCTTGACTCGTTCGTTCCGCCCCGACCGTCCGGTACCCGCAGGTATTCCCGCGTCCGGCGCCTCGATCGGGTATGAGCAGAGATCGGACGTACCGCTGTCTGAACTGTCTGGACAACACCGTGAGCCGGGAGTTCGACACGTCGCACCTCTCGGTGACGTGTCCGAACTGCGGTTCGTTCGAGCGGTTCGTCAACGACGCCGCCTTTCAACAGTTCCGAGCGTTCGAGGAGTCGCCTCCCGCGGAGATCGACTGGGAACGGCTGGACCGGACGGAGAAGCTGATGGTCTCGGAGCGGCTCGTCCGCTCGACCAAGACGCTGGCGGACTTCGACGTTGTCGAGTCGTCGGCTGGAGAGGGAGAGGCGTCGGCCGGGGGAGGGGAATCGTCACCCGGCGAGGGCGAGGCGTCGGCCGGGGACTGAGTCAGCGCGCGTACAGCTTCCCGCCGACGAGCGCGGCGAGGCCGTCGCCGTCGTTCGGGGTGACCGCCACGTACGGCCGGTCGACGGGACCGAACACGTCGACCACGCGGCCGACCGTCGAGAGCGACTCGTCGACGACGGCCGCGCCGATCCGGGGCGGCTCCTCGCCGCGGTCGCCGCGGGCGATCGCGAGCCCACCGGCGGTGCGGACGACGGTGCCGACGCGTCGCATCGTCACTCGCGAATGACCCCGAGGTAGGCGGCGACCGCCTGCACGAGGTCGTTCTTCGCGGTGTCTTCCGTGCCCCGCACGACCACCGCGCCCCGCGGTTCGAACTCGCGGGAGTACGTCTTGTCGCGCTCGATCACCGCGTCGTAGCCGACTTGCTGGACCGCCTTGGCGATCTCGTCGACGGTGGGCTCGGGGATCGCGAGGTCCGCCGGGACGCGACGGCCCTCCGAGCGCGACCGCTCGGCGTCGAAGTACGCGGGATAGACGACGTTCTCGACCATACCGGAGAGGCGAGCGCGCGGCCTAAGGTCGTTTCGGACGCGCGCGGCCGGCGTCGCGGGTCGCGGTGGCTTCGTCCCGCCGCGACCCACCCCGGAACCCTTTTGCACGAACACGGGTCACGTTCCCCTAATGAGCGATCTCGAAGCGGAGTACCGCCTCGATTACTTCGAGGAGGAGGGGTTCGTCCGGAAGGAGTGTACCTCCTGCGGCGCGCACTTCTGGACCCGGGACGGCGACCGCGAACTCTGCGGGGAGCCGCCCTGTGAGGACTACAGCTTCATCGACGACCCCGGCTTTCCGGAGTCGTACTCGCTGTCGGAGATGCGGGAGGCGTTCCTCTCCTTTTTCGAGGAGCACGACCACGAGCGGATCGACCCGTACCCGGTCGCGGCGAACCGCTGGCGCGACGACGTCCTCCTGACGCAGGCGTCGATCTACGACTTCCAGCCGCTCGTCACGTCGGGGCGGACCCCGCCGCCGGCGAACCCCCTCACCATCTCGCAGCCCTGTATCCGGATGCAGGACATCGACAACGTCGGCAAGACGGGCCGGCACACGATGGCGTTCGAGATGATGGCCCACCACGCGTTCAACACGCGCGAGGAGGTCGACGAGGACGAGTACGCCTACCACGGCGAGGTGTACTGGAAAGACGAGACCGTCGCGTACTGCGACGAGCTGTTCGAGAGCCTCGGCGCGGATCTGGAGGAGATAACGTACATCGAGGACCCGTGGGTCGGCGGCGGCAACGCCGGGCCGGCGATCGAAGTGATCTACAAGGGCGCCGAGCTGGCGACGCTCGTCTTCATGTGCATGGAGCGGGACCCCGACGGCGAGTACGAGATGAAAGACGGGAACACGTACTCGTTCATGGACACGTACATCGTCGACACCGGCTACGGGTTAGAGCGGTGGACGTGGATGAGCCAGGGGACGGCGACCGTGTACGAGGCGGTGTACCCCGACGCGATCGAGTTCCTGAAGGAGAACGCGGGGATCGAACACACCGAGGAGGAACGGAAGCTGGTCCACCGCGCCGCGAAGCTCTCCGGTCGGCTCGACATCGACGACGTCGACGACGTGGAGGCCGCGCGCGGCGAGATCGCCGACCGGCTCGACGTCGACGTCGATCGGCTCCGCGAGCTCGTCGAGCCCCTCGAATCCATCTACGCGATCGCCGACCACTCCCGGACGCTCGCGTACATGTTCGGCGACGGTATCGTCCCCTCGAACGTCGGCACGGGCTACCTCGCGCGGATGGTGCTGCGACGGACGAAGCGGCTCGTCGACGAGGTCGACGTCGACGCCCCGCTCGACGAGCTCGTCGACATGCAGGCGGAGCGGCTCGGCTACGAGAACCGCGACACGATCCGCGAGATCGTCCGCACCGAGGAGCGGAAGTACCGGGAGACGCTCGAGCGCGGCTCCCGCAAGGTGGAGTCGCTCGCGGACGAGTACGCCGGCACCGGCGAGCCGATCCCGACCGAGACGCTCTTGGAGCTGTACGACTCCCACGGGATCCAGCCGGACATGGTCGCCGACATCGCCGAGGAGCGCGGCGCGACCGTCGACGTGCCGGACGACTTCTACGCGCTCGTCGCCGACCGCCACGAGGAGGCCGACGGCGACGAGGCCGGGGACGAGGCCGACGAGCGGCTCGGCAGCCTCCCGGAGACGGAGAAGCTGTTCTACGACGACCAGGGCCGCACCGAGTTCGAGGCGGTCGTCCTCGACGTGTTCGAGCGGGAGGAGGGGTACGACGTCGTCTTGGACCAGACGATGTTCTACCCCGAGGGAGGCGGTCAGCCCGCCGACCGCGGCCAGCTCACCGTCGGCGAGACGACGGTCGACGTGGTCGACGTACAGGAGGACGGCGGCGTCGTGCTCCACCGGACCGACGCCGACCCCGGTAAGGGGGAGTTCGTGAAGGGACAGGTCGACGGCGAGCGCCGCGACCGGCTCCGCGCGCACCACACGGCGACGCACCTGATCGGCCACGCCGCCCGCGAGGTGCTCGGCGAGCACGTCCGGCAGGCCGGCGCGCAGAAGGGGATCGACTCCTCGCGGCTCGACGTCCGCCACTACGAGCGGATCACCCGCGAGGACGTCAAGCGCATCGAGCGCGTCGCCAACGAGCTCGTCCGCGACGACGTGCCGGTGCGCCAGGAGTGGCCCGACCGCAACGAGGCCGAGGCCGAACACGGCTTCGACCTGTACCAGGGCGGCGTCCCGCCGGGAACGAACGTCCGCCTGATCCACGTCGGTGACGCCGACGTGCAGGCGTGTGCGGGCACTCACGTCGATCGGACCGGCGAGATCGGCGCGGTGAAGGTGCTGAAGACGGAGCCGGTGCAGGACGGCGTCGAGCGCATCGTGTTCGCCGCGGGCGGCGCGGCGATCGAGGCGACCCAGCGCACGGAGGACGCGCTGTACGACGCCGCGGACGTGCTCGACGTCGACCCGCTCGACGTCCCCGAGACGGCCGAGCGGTTCTTCGAGGAGTGGAAGGCGCGGGGCAAGGAGATCGAGTCCCTGAAAGAGGAGCTCGCGGCCGCGCGGGCCTCCGGCGGCGCCAACGCCGAGGAGGTCGACCTGGGCGGCATCACGGCCGTGATCCAGCGTCTCGACGGCGACGCCGACGAGCTGCGCGCGACCGCGAACGCCCACGTCGACGACGGGAATATCGCGGTCGTCGGCAGCGGGGCCGACGGCTCCGCGAGCTTCGTCGTCGGCGTCCCGGACGGCGTCGACGTCAACGCCGGCCAGGTCGTCGCCGAGCTCGCCGGCCGCGTCGGCGGCGGCGGCGGCGGACCGCCGGACTTCGCGCAGGGCGGCGGCCCCGACGTCGACGCGCTCGACGACGCGCTCGCGGCGGCGCCGGACGTGCTTCGGAACCTGCAGGAGGCCTGAGCGACGCACTCGCGCCCGATACTCCCCAACATGCCATATGCGAACAACGGCGGCGTCTCGATCCGCTACGAGGTCGACGCGCCAGACGCGGGTGACCCCGACGAGGCGGTGGTCTTCTGCGGCGACGTCGGGCTCGGCGCCTGGCAGTTCGGCTGGCAGCACGCCGCGCTCGCGGGGCCGCACACGGTGATCACGCCCGAGACGCGCGGCGTCGGCGACTCCGACGCGCCGCCCGGCCCGTACGCGGTCGCGGACCTCGCCGCCGACGTCGACGCGGTGTGCGCCGCTGAGGGAGTCCGGAACGCCCACCTCGTCGGCTACGGGCTCGGCGGGATGGTCGCGCTCGCGGCCGCGCTCGCCTCCTCGCGCCCGGCGAGCCTGACGGTCGTCGGCACGCCGCCCTCCGGCGACGCCTACAAACCCGACGCCGTGTGGGCCGACCCCTCGGACCCCGCGGCGGTGGAGGGGTCGCTCCACGGCCTGTGCTCCGTCGACTTCCGCGAGGCGCACCCCGACGCCGTCCGGCGGATCGCCGAGTGGCGGCTCGCCGAGGACGCCGGCCGCGAGACGTTCAAGGCGCACCGCGCGGCCGTCGAGTCGTTCGACGTCGCCGACCGGCTCTACGAGCTCACGACGCCGACGCTCGTCGTCCACGGGACCGACGACGCGGTCTGTCCGGCGTCGGCGGCGAAGGCCCTCGCGGAGGGGCTGCCCCGCGGCGAGCTCCGCGCGGTCGAGGGCGCGCGCCACCTCGTCGGCGTTGAGGCGTCGGCCGCGGTCAACGACGCGCTGTCCGGGTGGCTCGCCGAGCACGGCGCCGACCCGTTCTCCGGGTAGGCTCCGGCCCGAATCCCCGGGCAACCGCTTCGCGTCCGGCGGCAGCCCCGTCCGCGCCCTCCCCGACGCCGGTAGCGCTTCCCGTCGCCGCAACCGTTTTGCGTCCGTCGCGCCTCGGTGAGGGCAATGACACGGCTTCGGTTCGCCCTGCTGAACGCGGCCCACGACGGCGCCGACACCCGGCGGAATTTCCGGCGGGAGCTCGACGCCGACCTCGTCGAGTTCGACGCGACCGAGGGGAACCTCCCCGACCACACCGACTTCGACGGCGTGGTGGTCACCGGCTCGCGGTCGTCCGTCTACTGGGACGAGGCGTGGATCCCCCCGCTCGTCGACTACGTCGCGGACGCCGCGGCGGCCGGCGTCCCGGTGCTCGGCGTCTGTTACGGCCACCAGGTGCTCGCGGAGGCGCTCGGCGGGCGCGTGGCGGGAATGGACGGCTTCGAGATCGGGTACAACGCGGTGCGCCGGCGCGGCGACGACGAGCTGTTCGACGGGGTGAGCGAGGAGTTCACCGCGTTCACCACCCACGGCGACGCGGTGGTCGAGCTCCCGCCGAGCGCGACGCTGCTCGCCGAGAACGACCACGGCGTCCACGCGTTCCGCGACGGCCACTGCTGGGGCGTGCAGTTCCACCCGGAGTACGACGTCGACACCGCTCGGGAGGTCACCGAGGGGAAACGGGAGCGGCTCGGCGACGCGCGGGTCGACGCCGTCCTCGAGGAGATCACCCCGACGGCGCACGACGCCGCCTGCGAGGTGAAGGGCCTGTTCGACAACTTCACCGAGTACGCCCGGCGGCTACGGGCGGAACGGGGGTCGCGGGCGGCGGCCGACGACTGAGGGGTCGCGCCGCCGGAGTCGCGGAATCGTCCCGCTCAGTCTGCCGAGAGAGGATGTCGACCGGGTCGAACACGCTTATACCGCTCCCGCCCGGAACGGCGGTATGAACGTAGTACCGGACACCAGTGCGGTCGTCGACGGCCGCGTGTCCGAACGCGTCGCGGACGGGACCTACGAGGGGGCGACGGTGCTCGTCCCCGAGGCCGTCGTCGGCGAGCTGGAGTCGCAGGCGAACGACGGGCTCGAGTCGGGATGGGACGGCCTGAGCGAGCTCAAGCGTCTCGCCGACCTCGCCGACGAGGGGACGATCGAGCTGCGGTACGTCGGCGAGCGCGCCGGCGGCGACGCCCGCTCGCGCGCTCACGAGGGCGACGTCGACGCCCTGATCCGCGAGGTCGCCGCCGACCACGACGCGACCCTCCTCTCGAGCGACATCGTGCAGGCGGAGGTCGCCCGCGCGAAGGGGATCGACGTCGAGTACGTCGAGCCGGTCGCCCGCGGCGTCGTCGACGAGCTCCCGATCCAGGAGTTCTTCACCGACGAGACGATGTCGGTCCACCTCAAGACGGGGACGAAGCCGAAGGCGAAGCGCGGGTCGCTCGGCGAGATGCGGTACGAGGTCATCGACGAGGAGCCGACGAGCGAGGAACGGATGGACGAGTGGGCGACCGCGATCGTCGACCTCGCCCGTCAGTCCAACGAGGGGTTCATCGAGCTCTCCGACGACGGGATGGACATCGTCCAGTTCCGGAACTACCGCATTGCGGTCGCGCGGCCGCCGTTCGCCGACGGGATCGAGATCACGGCGGTCCGGCCGATCGCGAAGACGACGCTCGACGACTACGAGTTCGCCGACGAGCTCCGCGAGCGGTTCAAAGAGCGGAAGCGCGGCGTGCTCATCTCCGGCTCGCCCGGCGCCGGGAAGTCGACGTTCGCGCAGGCGGTCGCGGAGTTCCTCAACGAGAACGACTACGCGGTGAAGACGATGGAGAAGCCGCGCGACCTCCAGGTCGGCCCGGAGATCACCCAGTACGGCGCGCTCGGCGGCGAGATGGAGAACACGGCCGACTCCCTCCTCTTGGTCCGCCCCGACTACACCATCTACGACGAGGTGCGGAAGACGAACGACTTCGAGGTGTTCTCGGACATGCGGATGGCCGGGGTCGGGATGGTCGGCGTCGTCCACGCCTCTCGCGCCATCGACGCGCTCCAGCGGCTCGTCGGCCGCGTCGAGCTGGGGATGATCCCCCAGATCGTCGACACCGTGGTGTACATCGAGGCCGGCGAGGTCCACACCGTCTACGACGTGACCACGGAGGTGAAGGTGCCCGCGGGGCTCACCGCCGAGGACCTCGCGCGCCCGGTCATCCAGGTGTCGAACTTCGAGACCGGCCGGCCGGAGTACGAGATCTACACGTTCAACCGGCAGGTCGTCACCGTCCCGCTGAACGACGATGACGGCGAGGAGAGCGAGACCGGCGTCGGCCGCATCGCCAAACAGGAGATCGAACGCGAGATCCGGTCGGTCGCGCACGGCCACGTCGACGTCGAGCTCGAGGGGAACGACCAGGCGATCGTGTACGTCTCCGAGGGCGACATCGGCACCGTCATCGGGAAGGGCGGCGGCCGTATCAGCGACATCGAGAGCCGGCTCGGCATCGAGATCGACGTCCGCACCCACGACGAGAAGCCGAAGGGGTCCAGTGGCGCCGGCGGCGACGGCCGCGGCGCGAACGAGCAGGGGGACGGTCTGGGTGGACAGGTCGGCGAGGAGCGCGGCACCGTCGTCCAGCCGGAGATCACGTCCCGACACGTCGTCATCGACGTCGACGACGGCGTCGGCGAGACGGTAGAGGTGCGCGCGGACGGCGAGTACCTGTTCACCGCCACCGTCGGCCGCGGCGGCGAGGTGCAGGTGTCTCGCGGTTCCGCCATCGCCGAAGAGCTGGAGGACGCGATCGACCGCAAGCGGACCGTGACGGTCGTTCCGGCGCGCTGACGCGGTCGCGCCTCGACGCCAACGGCGTCGTTCGACTCCACCCGGTTCGTCGATCGTCGTACTCTATCCCTCCTGAAAGATAACGCTTTTTTGGTGGTGGTCGGAAGGTCACAGCATGTCAGACGAGTTAAAGCGCGGGCTCGAAGGCGTCCTCGTCGCGGAGTCGGAGCTGAGCTACGTCGACGGCGAGGTCGGCAAGCTCGTGTACCGTGGGTACGACATCGAGGACCTCGCTCGCGGCGCGAGCTACGAGGAGGTGTTGTACCTCCTCTGGCACGGCTCGCTGCCGACGCGCGAGGAGCTCGACGCGTTCGCCGCGGACCTGGCCGCGGAGCGGGCCGTCGACGACGACGTGCTCGACACGGTCCGGACCCTCGCCGACGCCGGCGAGCGGCCGATGGCCGCCCTCCGGACGGCGACCTCCATGCTGTCGGCGTACGACCCCGACGCGGACGCGGAAGACGACGACGACGTCACGGAGGCGGCCCGCCGGCAGGGCCGTCGTATCACGGCGAAGATCCCGACCGTCCTCGCGGCCTTCGAGCGCGCGCGCCAGGGCGAGGCGCCCGTCGCGCCGGATCCGGACCTCTCGTACGCCGGGAACTTCCTCTATATGCTCACCGGGGCCGAGCCCGACGCCGTCAGCGAGGAGACGTTCGACATGGCGATGACCCTCCACGCCGACCACGGGCTCAACGCCTCGACGTTCACGGCGATCGTGATCGGCTCAACGCTGGCCGACGTCTACTCCGGCGTCACCGGGGGGATCGGCGCGCTCTCCGGCTCGCTCCACGGCGGCGCGAACCAGGACGTGATGGAGGTGCTCCACGAGATCGACGAGTCGTCGAAGGATCCGGTCTCGTGGGTGAAGGACGCCCGCGATGACGGCCGGCGGATCCCCGGCTTCGGTCACCGCGTGTATAAGGTGAAAGACCCCCGCGCGAAGATCCTCCAGGAGAAGCTGCAGGACCTCTCGGAGTCGTCCGGCGACACGAAGTGGCTCGACTACACCACCGCGATCGAGGAGTACCTGACAGACCAGGGACTGCTCGACAAGGGGATCGCGCCGAACGTCGACTTCTACTCCGGTTCGGTGTACGACTCGCTCGGGATCCCGGTCGACATGTACACGCCCATCTTCGCGATGAGCCGCGCCGGCGGCTGGATCGCTCACATGGTCGAGTACCAGGCCGACAACCGGCTCATCCGCCCGCGCGCTCGGTACACCGGCCCGGAGAGCGCCGAGTTCGTCCCGATCGACGAGCGGTAGGCCGCCGGCAGCGGTCTCTCGCGGCGCGGCCGACGCTTCTTAAAAGGGTCCTACGCTTCCCACCGCTCCCGGGCGAACTTCGCCAACAGCGGGAGGTCGTCGAGGTGGAGCAGCTTCGCCATCGCGGACTTGTCGCCCTGGTTCGCCCGCTCCAAGGTGTCGTCGTCGGTCCGGCGGAGGTCCTCCATGAACCGGTCGTACCGCTCGTTCGGCGCGAGGTACAGCAGTCGGGTGAGCATCAGGCGGGCGCGCATCCGCGGGGCCACGTCGCGGTGCCAGAGCCGCTCGTAGACGGCGAGGCTCTCGGCGTCGACGCGGCGCTCCGAGTCCGTGAGACATCGGTCGATGGTGGCGGCCGCGGCGCGGGCGGACTTCATCCCCTTGTGGATCCCCTCGCCCCACAGCGGGTCGATGGTGGGGACGGTGTCGCCGATCGCGAGGAACCGGTCGGTGTGCATCTCGTCGGGCATCTGGATGTGCGCGGAGCCGCGGTGGACCTTCCCGTCGATGCGCTCGGCGTCGGCGAAGCGCGGGTCCCGGTCGACCCACGCCTCGAGGTAGCCGTCGACGGTCTTCCCCTCCTCGGCCTCCTCGCGGTGGCGGTCGTTCTGGATGTAACAGATACCGACCTTCGCCGAGTCATCGCCGGTCGCGAAGATCCACGAGTAGCCGCCCGGCGCGATGTCGTGGTCGAGCCGGAGCATCATCGCCCGCCGGAGGTCGGCGTACTCGGGGTGGTTCATCTCGACGCCCTCCATCTCGTACTCGATCCCGATCGCCTGGTTCTCCCGCTCCAGATCGACCACGTCGAGCGCGCTCGCGATCGGCGCGGCGGGGCCGGTGGCGTCGACGACAACCTCGGCGTACACCTCCTCGTCGCCGTCGTACCGAACCCCCTCGATGACGCCGTCGTCGTCGAGGATCGGACGGGAGACGCGAGAGTCGAACCGGTACTCCGCGCCGTTCTCGCGGCCGTCTTCCACGAGGAACCGCTTGAAGTCGGCGAACTCCAAGACCGCGCCGGGCTGGTAGCTCTCGTAGTAGCTGTTCGGCGACTCCAACACCACGTCGTCCGTGTACGACATCACGACGTCGTCGGGGATCCCGAAGGCCGACATCATCGAGGGGAACGTCCCCGCGGTCGACTTGTTGCTCTGGCGGGGGAACTCGGCCTCCGGCTCCGTTTCGAGAACGACGACGTCGTAGCCGCGCGTCGCCAGGTCGCGGGCGCACTGCGCCCCCGCCGGACCGGCGCCCGCGACAACGACGTCGTAGCGATCAACCATACCTCACGTAATTCGGACCCACGTAATTAGGCTTGCTGAAACGGGTCGCGAACGGCCCCTGACCCGGCTCGATCGCCGGAATTTGGCTATCCGAGAAGGTCGGAATGTCGGCGGAGTCGCCGATCGACGGTCACCGAAAACGGTCGGAAAAACGGGCGCCGGCGTCAGTAGAACTCGCGGACGAGGTCGGTCGCGCCCTCGGGCGCACCGTCCGGGATGACGGACATGTCCTCGTCGACGCCGTGCTGCTCGTGGTACGGCACGGAGTCCTCGTTCTGGTAGATGACGCCCTGGTGCTCCTTCTCGTTGTCGAGGATGACGTCCTTCGCGTCCTCGCGGTCGGTCGGGTCGTGGTCGGTCTCCTTCAGGTCGACCAGCGAGTCGCGGAAGTAGTCGTACGTGTCGACGTCGTTGAACGTGACGCACGGCGAGTAGACGTTGACGAAGCCGAACCCGTCGTGTTCGACCGCCTTCTGGATGATCTCCTGGTGGCGGAGCGCGTCGGAGGAGAACGACTGCGCGATGAACGTCGCGCCCGACGCCAGCGCCAGCGCGTGCGGATTGACGGGGGGCTGTTTCGGCCCGTCGGGGCTCGTCGAGGTCTCGAAGTCCTCGCGCGAGGTGGGCGACGCCTGCCCCTTCGTCAGCCCGTAGATGCGGTTGTCCATCACGACGTACGTCATGTCGACGTTGCGCCGAACGGCGTGGACGAAGTGGCCCGCGCCGATGGAGTAGCCGTCGCCGTCGCCGCCGGCGACCATCACTTCGATGTCGGGCCGGGCCATCTTGACGCCGGTCCCGACGGGGAGTGCGCGCCCGTGAACGCCGTGGAGCGCGTAGCTGTGCATGTACGTGCCGATCTTACCGGAACAGCCGATGCCGGCGACGACGAAGGTGTTGTCGGGGTCGTTGCCCGTCTCCGCGAGGGCCTTCATCATCCCGTTCATGGTGCCGAAGTCGCCGCACCCCGGGCACCACGTCGGCTGCTTGTCGGACTTGAAGTCGGTGAATCGAATGTCTGAGCTCATTGGTTACGCCTCCGCCCCCTCCGCGAGGGTCGCTTTGATCTCCGATGCGAGTTCGTCGGCCTTGAACCGCACGCCGTTGTACTTGTTCACCCGGTCGACGCGCTCTAAGACGTCGTGCTCGACCAGGTCCGCGAACTGCCCCTGCTCGTTGCACTCGACGACGACGACGTCCTCCGCGGCCGCGACGTCGTCGGTGAGGTCCGGCCGCGGGAAGATGTACGGCACCGAGAGCACCCGCACGTCGAGCCCCTCGTCGTCGAGGATGTCGACCGCCTCGGCGAGCGCGCCCTCGTTCGACCCCCACGTGACCACGAGCGTGTCGGCGTCCGCGTCGCCGAACTCGCGCGGGCTCCAGTCCTCGCGCTCGCGGGCCGTCTCGACCTTCCGGTTGCGCTTGTCGACCTGTGCGACGCGCATCTCGGTGTCCTCGGTCCGGCGGCCCTGCTCGTCGTGTTCGAGGCCGGTGGACATGTGCGCGCCGTCGGCGGTGCCGGGGAACGCCCGCGGCGAGACCCCGTCGTCGGTGATCTCGTGGGGCTGGAAGCCGCCGGAGTCGCTCATGTGGTCGTCGATGTCGGCCTCGTCGACGACGAAGCCGCGGTCGACCTCGACCGCGTCCATATCGAAGGTGTCCGGGGAGAACGTCTGCTCGGTGACCGCCATCGAGAGGTCGGCGGTGAGGTAGACGGGGAGCTGGTACTTCTCGGCGAGGTTGAACGCCTCGACCGTCTTCCAGAAGCACTCGTCGATGGTCGTCGGCGCGAGCACGAACCGCGGCACCTCGCCGTGGCCGCCGTACAGCATCTGGTTCAGGTCGCCCTGCTCCTGTTTCGTCGGCATCCCGGTCGAGGGGCCGGAGCGCATCACGTTACAGATGACGAGCGGCGTCTCCGAGGTGGCGATGAGCCCGAACGTCTCCGTCATCAGGTCGATCCCCGGCCCGGAGGTCGCGGTCATCGACCGGGCGCCCCCGCGGGCCGCGCCGAGCGCCATGTTGATCGCGGAGAGCTCGTCCTCCGCCTGCACGACGTGGCCGCCGTAGCGCTCGATCCGGCCCGTGAGGTACGTCATCACGTCGGTCGCGGGCGTGATCGGGTAGCCGGCGTAGAAGCGGCAGCCCGCGGCGATGGCGCCCATGCCGATGGCCTCGTCGCCGTTGAGGAGGACGTAGTCCTCGTCGGTGGTCTCTAAGTCGTAGTCGAACTCGTGGTCGTACTCGTCGGCGACGTACGACCGCCCCGCGCGGGCGGCCTCCTTGTTGTTGTCGACGAGCTTCTGACCCTTGTCCTTGAACCGCTTTTCGAGGGCGGAGTCGAGGTTCTCGATGGGGAACTCGGCGACCTCGCAGGCCGCGCCGAGCGCGACGACGTTCCGCATGATCGCCCCGCCGGCCTCCTCGGCCAGGCTCTTGAGGGGCACGTCGAGACCGATCATCCCCTCGGGGATCTCGACGTCCTGCATCGTGGTCCGCTCGCCGTCGTAGATGATCACCGACCCCTCGTGGAGCTCGTCGAGGTTCTCCTCGATGGTCCGCGGGGTCAACGCGATGAGCACGTCGAGCCGGTCAACGACGCTCTGTACCTTGTCGACGGAGGTTCGCACCTTGTAGGCGGTGTAGCCGCCTCGGATCCGCGAGGCGAAGTCCTTCGACGTGAACACGTGTCGACCCGCCCGAGAGAGCGCTTGCGCGAAGATCTTCCCGGTCGAGTCGATGCCGTCGCCGGCCTCCCCGCCGACGGCCCAATTGAAGTCCGCAGCCATGCTATGTCGCAGTTTTCGCCGGACTCATCAAAAGACTTCTGGAAGGAGCCACCAGCGACTTTTCCAACGTTCGTTCAACTTTCCTTGAATATCGGAGATCACAGCTGTCGTTTTCGTTCAAAATCGATTTTTAGTGGACGATCGTTTTCCGGTTTCCTCACGATCGACCCTCCTCGTCGCAGTCGTTTTTCGACGTTCGTCGAACGATCTCGGCGTGTCCCTCGCGCGCGGGTCGCGCCCGGCGGCGCGGACCGGCGCCCGGGGGACGCGCGCCGACGAGAGCCGTCCTCGATGCTCGTCCGCGGTGCGGGCGTCACGGACCGGACGTCCCCGACGAGGGCGGCGTCCCTGACGCGGGAGGCGTCCCAGACGCGGGCAACACCGACGCCGACGGGAACACGTTTGTGTCCGCCGGCCGGATCGGCGATATGGACACGACAGCGACGGTCAGCGCGGTCGAGGAAGTCGGCCGCGACACGTACGCCCTCCGGTTCGACGCGCCGGACGGATTCGCCGCGGAGCCCGGTCAGTTCGTCAAGCTCGGCACGGAGATCGACGGCGAGTCGGTCGCCCGCTTCTACACCCTCTCGTCGCCGACGGTCGGCGACACGTTCGAGGTCACAGTCGGGATCGACCCCGAGGAGGGCGGCGAGTTCTCCGCGTTCCTCGCGGACGCCGAGGCCGGCACCGAGATGACGCTCTCGGGCCCGTTCGGCGACCAGCACTACGACGGCGAGCCGCGCGCGGTCGTGATCGCGGGCGGCCCGGGCGTCGGCCCGGCGGTCGCCATCGCGGAGCGCGCGCTCGACGACGGCGCCGAGGCCGCGGTCGTCTACCGCGACGACGACGTGTCGCACGCCGACCGCCTGGACCGGCTGAAAGAGCGCGGCGCCGCGATCCGCCTCCTCGACGCCGACGAGGCGCTCGACGACGCGGTCACGGAGGCGCTGACGGGAGCCGACGGCGAGACCGTCTTCGTGTACGGCTTCGCCGACCTCGTCGCCGACGCCGAGGCCGCGGTCGAGGCCGCCGGCGGCGACGCCGACGCCGCGAAAGTCGAGAACTTCGGCTAGGCGCGGTTCGGGACGCTTCGGCCGATCTTTTTTTAACTAGTTCACTGTGGACCGACGGTGAGGGCCTCCAAAGCCCCACCCGACCGCAAAACACCACAGCCTCACGCCTCCCCAGCCTCGGCGGACGGCCCGGCGCGGGCGAAGCCGCGCCGGCCCGCCGCCTCCCTCGCGCGTGCTCCTCGCGCCCGGTGGGCGCTCGAAGGCACGCGCCACCGCCTTGCGTCGTCGATTACTCTCCGAAGTAGTCCGCCAGCCGCTCCGCGGCCTCGACGGCTCGGGGGGTGACGAGGGCGAACCGGATCCACTCGTCGCGCGCGGAGCCGAACGCCTCGCCCGGCATCCCCGCGACGCCGGCCTCGTCGACCAGCCGCTTCACGTTCGTCATCGTCCCGGGGAACCCCTCGAAGCGCGCGAGCACGTAGAAGGCGCCCTCGGGGCGGCTGTACTCGGCGCCGGCCGCGTCGAGGGCGTCGGTGAACGCGTCGGCGCGCTCCGAGAGCAGGTCGCGGGCCTCCGCGTAGTAGTCGGGGGGCGTCTCCGCGAGCGCGTGGTGGACCGCGTACTGCGAGGGCCGTGGTCCGGCGACGTTCACGAGCATGTGCCGCGTCTTCGCGTCGCCGGCGTGGGCCTCGGGGAACACCCCGTACCCCACTCGGAACCCCGTGATCGCCATCGACTTCGAGAAGCCGCTGGTGACGATCACGCGGTCGGACGACAGCGTCAGCGCCGACTCGAACTCGCCGGTGAGATCGAAGTGGTCGTACACCTCGTCGACGAGGACGAGGGCGTCGACCGCGTGCGCGATCTCGACGACCTCGCGGACCGCGTCGAGGTCGTAGACGGCCCCCGTCGGGTTGTTCGGCGTGTTCAAGGCGATCAGCGCGGTGTCCGCGCTCGCGGCCTCGCGGACCGCCGCGACGTCGAGGCTCCCGTCGCGCTCCGTCGGGACGAGCGTCGCCTCGCCGCCGAGCATGTCCACCTTCCCGGGGTAGTACGGGTAGACGGGGTCCATCAACAGCGCCTCGTCGCCGGCGTCGCGACCGAGCGCGCGCGCCATCGCGAGGTAGTTCGCCTCGCCGGTCCCGTTCGTGACGACGACGCGGTCGACGCCGACGTTCCGGCGCTCGGCGATCGCCTCCCGCAGCTCCGACAGCCCCTCGCTCGGTGGGTACTGGAAGGCGTCGGACGGGAGGTCGGCGTACTCGCGGAGCGCCTCCCGCAGCGCGGCCGGCGGCTCCCAGTCGGGGTTGCCGCTCACCATGTCGATGACGTCGCCGTCGGCCGCGGCCGCGTACTGCATCACGTGAAAGAACTTCGGCTCCTCGTACTCCATACGGACCGCTGGGCGGCGTCCGCCGTGGCTCTTTCGACCGGCGGCGCGCTCGCGTGCCCGGCGGGACCACCCCTCTCCGGTCGCCGGAATCCGGTGGTTTCACCTACGGCCCCGACCTCCCCGTCGTATGAACAAACGCGGCCACGTCCTCAACGCCTTGCTGCTCGCGCTCGGGCTCGGCTTCGTCATCGAGCCCGGGCTCGACGCGGCCACGGCGCGGACCACCGCCCAGATCACCGTGCCGATCGTGTTGGGGGCGCTGTTCCCCGACGTCGACACCGCGTTCGGACGCCACCGGAAGACGCTCCACAGCCTCCCGGTGCTCGCCGTCTTCGTCGCGTACCCGATCGTCTTCGGGAACCTCCAGTACGTCTGGATCGGCGTGTTGACCCACTACCTCCTCGACGTCGTCGGGAGCCGTCGCGGCATCGCGCTGTTCCACCCGCTGTCGGACACGGAGTACGGGCTCCCCTCCGGCGTGACGACGAGCAGCAAGTACGCCGACCTCGTCACCGTCGTCATCACAGCGCTCGAGCTGGCGGCGTTCTGGGCGCTCCACACCTACGTCGTGACGCTCGATCTCGACCTCTCGGCGGCCGCCTCGGAGGCGGCGGCGGGGCTCGGCGTCTGAGGGGTCTCGCTTCGGTGCGGTCGCGACGCGGCGACTCAGCTATTTCGGCCGGTAGTCCGACAGCGTCCCGGAGTAGACGCTCACGTCGTTGAACCGGCCCTCGTAGACGACGTTCGTCGGCAGGGTCGGCTCGTCGCCGGAGAGGAACAGCCGGTCGAGCTTCTCCCAGGTGTTCTCGTAGCCGAGGTGAGCGAACTCCAAGAGCCCGCGGAGCTGGTGGCGGACCCCGCCGCGGTGGACCACGGTCCGGGGGCGCTCCTGCCGGAAGGCGTCGACGACCGCGTCGGCGTCGTCGAGGTCGCCCTGGAACTCGGTCCACGCCTCCCCGACGGTGCCGGACAGGTGCGCGTACGAGGAGCCGAAGCCGGGCATATCGGTCACCTCCGCGATCCGTCGCGTCCGGGCGTTCTGGTGGGGGAGGAGCTTGGTGTTGTACGTCTCGACCGCGGCGAGCCGCTCTGCGTGGGCCGCGATCTCGGGCCGCGTGAGCGAGATGGTGGCGAAGCCGGGATGCGGGACGAGCACGGCGGCGTCCTGTCGCTCGAACTCGGCCATCGCCGCCTCGAAGGTGATGTAGTCGGGAACGGGCTCGTCCAATCCGATAACGAGGAGGTGCCGGCGGTTCCCCCAGTCGCCGGTGAACACCTCCCGGCCGGGGACGACCGTCAGATCGTCGTCGGCGTACCGGGCCGCGCGCTTCCGGACCGTCGGGAGCCGGGTGAAGTGCGGCGCGTACACGAGCGCGTCGATCCCCCGCTCCTTCGCGAGGGCCACGACGTCGTCGTCGAGCACCTTCACGTGGGCGTCGACGCGCGTTCTCGATCGGGTCACGAGTGCATCGAATGCGTGCCCGAGCAAAGGCGTATCGTTCGACGGCGAGCGGATCCGGTTCCGGCGTCGATGACGGCGCCCGCCGCGCGGGGGAAACGGTTAATCCCCCGCGGGAGCGACGGGGACACATGCCCCGCTGGACGTGCGGAATCGACGGCTGCGACGCCGCGTTCGACGACGTTGAGTCGGCCATCGTCCACCAGACCGACGGCCACCAGCGCCACGAGTGCAAGGTGTGCGGCACGATCGTCCCGGACGGCTACTTCGCGATCCGGCACGCGTTCGACGAGCACACCCGCGCCGAGTTCGTCCGCGCGTACGACGCCGACTCCGCGGCCGTCCGCCGCCGCGAGGAGATCAAACGCGAGATCGAGCGCGAGGCCGACCTCCAGCGCGTCGTCGACGAGCTGGACCGCGGCGTCTGAGCGGCGGCTTCGCCGTCTCGCCGGCCTACCACAACACCCGCTTCCCGAACGCGCTCGCCGCCAGCTCCGTCGCGAGCTCGGCCGTCTCGTTGTGCTGGTCGAGCGTCGGGTTCACCTCGACGAGCTCCATCGACCGGAGGCTGTCGGCCTCGTCGACGATCTCCATCGCGCTGTGGGCCTCTCGGTAGGTGACGCCGCCGCGAACGGGGGTGCCGACGCCGGGCGCCTCCTTGGGGTCGAGAAAGTCGAGGTCGAGGCTGACGTGGACGCCGTCGACGCCCGCGCCGGCGGTCGCCATCGCCTCCTCCGTGATCTCGGTGATCCCGCGCTCGTCGATGTCGGACATCGTGTACGCCGCGAAGCCGTGGTCGCGGATGACCTCCACCTCCGACTCGTCGACCGAGCGGAGCCCGACGAGCGCGACGTTCTCCGGGGTGAGCCCGGGCGCGTTCGCCCAGTCCGACCCCGCGAACTCGTCGAACCCGAGCGCGGCCGCGAGCGGCATCCCGTGGACGTTCCCCGAGGGGGTCGTCGAGGGCGTGTTGAGGTCGGCGTGCGCGTCGAACCACACCGCGCCGACGTCGGCGTCGCGCGCCGACCCCGCGAGCGACCCGATGGCGATCGAGTGGTCGCCGCCGAGCGCGAGCGGCACGGCCCCGTCGGCGAGCGTCTCGCCCACCTCGTCCGCGAGGCGCCGGCAGACGTCGGCCGTCTCACGGAGGAACTTCGCTTTCCCCGCGCTCGGCGCGTCCGTGTCCGGGTCGCGCTCCTCCGCGCGCGGGACCGCGAGATCGCCCGCGTCGACCACGTCGACGCCAGCGCCCGCGAGCTGGTCGGCGAGTCCGCCGTACCGGATGGCCGACGGCCCCATGTCCACGCCGCGTCGGTTCGCCCCGTAGTCGGTCGGCGCGCCGATGATCCTGACGGTGGTCATACCTGTGGGCGCGGCGTCCCGACGCTTGAATGGTGGGGTCCCGCGTCGCCCGCCGGGCGACCGGGATCGCACACGGTTTTGCCGTGCCGGCCCGATCGGGCGGTATGAGCGGCACCGACGACCCGCCCTCCGAGTTCGACCCCGCCGACGTCCGCGGCAGCGACATCGAACCGGTCGGCGCCATGATCGCCGTGGCGTTCACGGGGGCCGTGATCGGGCTCGTCGGTGCCGGAATCGCCCTGTTCGTGAGCGACCTCGGGCTGGCCCTGATCGGGGTCGGCGTCGTCGTCGCGCTCTCCAGCCCGCTCGCGTACCTCCGGTTCCGCCGACGGTACGGGTCGTAGCCGTCAACGGTACGGATCGTGGCCGTCAACGGTGCGGATCGTCGGATCTCACACGATCGTTTATAACGGGCTTCCATCGCATTTAAGCGGTGCCGCCATCTAGTCGCGACCATGTCATCGATCGAGCTCACGTCGAGTCAGAAAAGCATCCTCACGGCCCTCATCAACCTGTACGGGGAGCAGGAGGACGCCGTCAAAGGCGAGGCCATCGCCGAGGAGGTCGACCGCAATCCCGGCACGATCCGCAACCAGATGCAGAGCCTGAAGGCCCTCCAGCTGGTCGAGGGCGTCCCCGGCCCGAAAGGCGGGTACAAACCCACCTCGAACGCGTACGAGGCGCTCGACATCCAGCGCATGGACGAGCCAGCCGACGTCCCCATCTTCCACGAGGGCGAGGAGGTAACGGGCGTCAACGTCGACGGGATCGACCTCTCCAGCGTCCACCACCCCGAGCTCTGCCGAGCCGAGATCCACGTCCAGGGCTCCGTCCGGAACTTCCACGAGGGCGACTCCGTCACCGTCGGCCCGACGCCCCTCTCGAAGCTCGTCATCGACGGGACCGTCGACGGGAAAGACGACACCGCGAACATCCTCATCCTCCGGATCGACGACATGCGCGCGCCCGACGAGCCCGCCGAGCACTGACCGGTTTCGCCGGCCGTATCGGTCTGTCTCCCTCTCTTCGCGCTTGATTCGTCGCCGTCGGCCCCCAGCCGTCGCTCTCGGAGTCGAAGACGGTCGCCCGCGAACGAGAATCACCGCCGTGACGGGTGCGCTTTCACCGATCCTACATGTCGCCGAACGCGCTCACGCCGCGCCCGGTCGAGGAGACCTTCGCGATCCACCGCACCGCGATGGACTTCTTCAGCAGCTTCGCCGGGGTGCCGCCGAACGTCTCGATCGGCATCCCCATCACGTCGTGGGCGACCGCCTCCTCGCCGACCGAAATGACGGTTCCCTTGTCCTTGTGCTCCCACGACTGGAGGGGCGCGCCGCGGGCGGCCCGCGCGAGGTTCTCGCCGGCGACCTCGGCGGCCTGCCAGGCGGCCTGCGCGGTCGGCGGCGCCACGTCGTCGTCGCCCTGCTCGACGAGGGCGGTGTCGCCGATGGCGAACACGCGGTCGTCGCTGGTGGTGAAGTCGGAGTCGGCGTGGACGCGGTTGGAGCGCTCGTCCTTCTCGACCTCGACGTTCTCCAGCTCCGGCTGGCCCGTGATGCCGCCGGTCCAGACCAGCACGTCGTGCGCGAGCTCCTCTGGCTCCTCGTCCTCGCCGCCGCCGAGGTAGACCGCGTCCGCGTCGGCCTCCGAGATGAAGTCGCCGGTGCGGATCTCCACGTCGGCCTCTTCCAGCCGCTGGCGGAGCGCGCCCTGAAGCTGCGGGTCGTTGCCGGGGAAGACCTCGTCGAGGCCTTCGACGAGCGTGATCTCTATCGGGGCGCGGTGCTTGTCTCGGTACTCCGCGATCTCGCCGGCGGTCTGGATGCCGGAGAGCCCGGCGCCGCCGACGACGACCTCGACGGGGTCGGAGCGGGTCGCCTCGGCCGCGGCCGACCGCACGTCCTCGTGGATCGCCTTCGCGTCGTCGAGGCTCTTGAGCTGGTGGGCGTGCTCTTTTAGCCCGTCGATGCCGAAGAAGGCGGTCGTGGAGCCGACGCCGAGCAGGAGGTAGTCGTAGTCGACGGTCGTCCCGTCGTCCGTCTCGACGACGCGCTCGTCGGTGTCGACGTCGACGACGCGGCCCTGCACGAACTCCGACTCGGGCGACTTTATCTCGTCGACGGGGATGGTGATCTTGTCCGCGACCGCGGGGTTGCGGATGGCCCGGTGGACCTCGTGTAAGACGAGGTGGTAGTCGTGCTCCGAGATCCAGGTGAGCTCCGCCTCGCCCTCGCCGACCTCGTCTTCGAACGCCTTCACCGCACCCGCCCCGGCGTAGCCGGAGCCGACGACGACGACCTGTGTACTCATGTACATCGCTCCGCAGTGCGCGGGTAAAGTCGCTTTGAAACGTCCGTGACGTCGCCGTCGTCCGGTCGCTCGCCGACGGGCGACGCGCCCCGGCGCTACAGCGAGAGCCCGGCGTGCCAGCGGTCGGCGCCCGCCTCCCGCTTGACCTCGTCCATGCGCGAGAGGAGCTTCACGGCGAGGCTCGCGGTCTCAGCCGCCCGCGACTCGCCCTCCGTCCGGAACTCGCCGGTCACTCGATTCGCATACACCGAGCAGACCGCACCGGCCCGGAGCCCGTAGACGTTCGCGATCGTGAGGATCGCCGACGCCTCCATCTCGATGTTCTTCACGTTCGCGTCCCGCAGCTCCGCGACCAGCTCGTCGGAGCCGGCGGCCTCGAACCCCTCGAAGCCGGGGCGGCCCTGCCCGGCGTAGAAGGAGTCGGCGCTCATCGTCACCCCGGTGTGGTAGTCGTGGCCGAGCCGCTCCGCGGCGGCGACGAGCGCCGAGACGACCTCGCCGTCGGCGGCGGCCGGGTAGTCCTCCCGCACGTACTCGTCGCTCGTCCCCTCCTGCCGGACCGCGCCGGTCGTGATCACGAGGTCGCCGACGTCCATTCCGGGCTGGATCGCGCCGCAGGAGCCGACCCGGACGAACGTGTCCACGCCCACCCGCGCGAGTTCCTCGACGGCGATAGCGGCCGACGGCGAGCCGATCCCCGTCGACGTCACCGAGATCGGCGCGCCGTCGTAGCTGCCGGTCGCGGTGCGGTACTCGCGGTGGTGTGCGACCTCTTCGTGGCCGTCCCACAGCGCCGTGATCTTGTCGACGCGTTCGGGGTTCCCGGGGAGGAGCACGGCGTCGGCGACGTCGTCGGAACCCACCTCGACGTGGTAGCCGATCTCGTCGTTGGGATCCTCGCTGTCGCTCGCGGCGGCCTCGTCGGCGGGGGTCTCGCTCTCGTCGGTCATGTCCCCGCCCTTCGGCGAGCCGTTTAAAAGTAGTTCCGCCTCGCGGTCTGCCGCTCGGGGAGTTCGCCTCCGCCCTCAGACCCCTCTCGCGTCGTCGAGCGTCCCCTCCGAGATGGTGTTCGGGAGCAGCTCGCCGAGCGTGTACTCGCTCGTCTCGCCGTCGCCCTCGTCGCAGACGACGACGAGGTCGTCGGCCGCGAACTCCGCGAGCGTCTGCCGGCACATCCCGCAGGGAGTGACGCCGTCTCGGACGCCCGAGGTGACCGCGATCCGGTCGAACTCGCGGTGGCCGTTCTTCACCGCCTCCGCGACCGCGACCTCCTCGGCGTGGAGGCTGTTGGAGTAGTTCGCGTTCTCGATGTTACAGCCGGTGTAGACGGCGCCGTCGGCGGTCCGGAGCGCGGCGCCGACGCGGTACTCGGAGTACGGGACGTGCGCGTCGTCGAGCGCGTCGCGCGCGGCCTCGATCAGGTCCATGTCCGGTCGTCGGTCGGCGGGGCGTTAAGGGGTCGGGTCGCGCCCGACGGCGGGCCGACACCGAGCCGACGGCGGCCTCACTTCCCGGTGTCGTACTTGTAGGTGGCCGACTCGGGGTCGATCCCGAAGTCCTCGGGCGACTCCGCGGTGTCCTCCTCGGCTGCGTCCGCCGGCTCGGCCTCCTTGAACGCCTCGCGGAACCGGTCCGGCATCTCGAAGGCGTCGACCGGGAGCCGCAGGCCGACGACGCCGCCGCCGAGGAACTCGCGCTTCTCGCCGAGCCGGTCGGAGAGCGCCGCCGGGAGGTCGTCGGTGTCGACTTCCTCGAAGCCGAACTGGGTCAGGTAGTCGGGCTGGTCGGTGAGCACGTACACCGTCTCGAACCCGTCCGCGGCCGCGGTGTCGACGAGGCGCTCGACCACGTGCGCGCCGACGCCGCGGCCGCGCCACTCGGGGAGCACGCCGATCCCGGTGAGCTCGATGCGGTTCTCCTCGCCCTCGTCGCCGCGGTGCAGGCGCAGCCGGCCGAACCCGGCCCGGTCGCCCGACTCCTGGTCGACCGCGATCACGTAGTCCCGCGACCGGAACGCGACGTCGTCGAGCCCGAGCCGCTCGATCGCGTCCAGCAACCACGCCTCGTCACGGTTCTTGGCGTCGCGGACGTACATACGCTCACGTACGCGGGCCGACGTAAAAACCGTTCCCCGCGGCCGTGGCGGCGCGCACGGCGACAACGTCCCCGCGGTCCTCCCGCTCGCAGCGCCCGCGCTCAGATCCCCTGACCCATCAGGTGGCTGCGCAGCACGTCGGGCGTCTTGAGGCCGGCGTCGCTGTTGATCAGGACGACCGTCTCGTCGCCGTCGAAGAACCCGTCCTCTTTGAGCGCCCACGCCCCGGCCGGCGCGGCGCCGCCGGTGGCGCCCATCTCCATCACCTCGTTCTGCGCGACGGCGACCGCGCTCGCGAGCACGTCCTCGTCCTCGACGCCGACCGCCGTCCCGCCGCTCTCCGTGACCGCCTCGACCGCGGCCGCGCCGCCCGCGGGGTCGGCGATCTCCAGCTCGCCGCAGATCGTGTCCGTCGTCGACCACGGCTCCGGCTCGTCGAGGCCGCGCTCGACCGCCGCCGCGATCGGCGCGCAGCCCGCCGCCTGCGCGGCGACGATCCGCGGGACCGCGTCGATCGCTCCGACTCGCTCCAGCTCCGTGAACCCCTTATAAACGCCCGCGACGACCTCGCCGGACCCGGTCGGGACGACGACGACGTCGGGCGCTTCGCCGAGGTCGGCGACCAGCTCGAACGCGAGCGTCTTCACGCCGTCGTGGCGGTACGGCGTCGCGAACTCGGCGAGGTCGGTGTACTCCGTCTCCAGCTGCTCGTCGACCGCCGCGGCCGCGTCGGGGAACCGCCCGCCGACCACGCGCATGTCGCCGCCGTGGACGTTCGTCATCGCCTTGTTCGAGAACGCGCACCGGGAGGGGACGAACGCGTACGAGCGCAGGTCGGCCCGGCCCGCGTACGCCGCCATCGACTGCCCGGCGTTGCCCGGGCTCGCGCACGCGAGCGGCTCGACGTCGGCCCCGTCGGCCGCCCGCGCCGCGACCGCGGTGAGCGCGACCGAGAGCCCGCGGTCGAGCACCGTCCCGGTGGGGTTCCGGCCCTCGTCTTTGACGTACACCGCGTCGACGTCGAGCTCGTCGGCGAGCCGCTCCGTCGGGACGAGCGGCGTGGCGCCCTCGCCGGCCGAGATGGCGGTCTCCGCCGGGAACGGGAGAAGCGCGTCGAAGCGCCAGTGGCCGCGCCCCGTCCCGGCCGGGCCGTCTCGTGGTCCCTCCAAGAGCGCCTCCGGGTCGACCGCGTCGTAGTCGTAGGCGGGGTCGAGCCCCCGCGCCTGTTCCTCGGCCGACACCGTCGTCGGGTCGGGCGTCTCGTGGACGCGACCCGACGCGCGACTCTCCAGCCCGCGGAACGCCGTCGTCGTCTCCGTCGACTCCATACGCACCGTTGCGGCGGCGCCGACTAATCGCTTCCCTCTCGGGACGTTCGGTCTCGCTCGAGAGAATCCGTCATTCGTGCTGTGGCGCGTGCCTGCGAGGCCGCCTCGCGGCCGAGGAGCACGCGCGAGGTCGCCGGCGCTCCGCGCCGGCTGCCAGAGGCGCTTCGCGCCTCGCGGCTGGGGCTTCGGAGGCGTTCACCGTCGCTCCGTCAGCGACCGCTTATAAACTCGCGACCCGATCACGGACGTATGAACGGAGACGTTACGGTCGTCGGCGGCGGGCTCGCCGGGCTCGTCGCGGCGAGCCGGCTCGCCGAGGCGGGCGCGGACGTGACGCTGTACGAGCGACGGCCCGCGGTCGGCGGGCGCGTGCGCACCGAGACGGTAGACGGCTTCACGCTCGACCGCGGCTTCCAAGTGCTGTTCACGAGCTACCCGGCGGTCGCGGACGAACTCGACGTCGACGCCCTCGACGTCCGGCCCTTCGCGCCCGGCGCGACGATCTGCCGGCCGGGATCGCGGTCGACCCTCTCGGACCCCCTCCGCGACCCCCGCGGGGCGATCCCCTCGCTCCTGAACGACGAGGTCTCGTTCTCGGACAAGCTCCGGACGCTCGCGCTCCGGTACGACCTCTCGAAGCGGGACGAGGGCGACTTCTTCGGCGGGCGGGACGACTCCATCCGCGAGTACCTCGACGACTGGGGCTTCGCGGACGACTACGTTACCAACTTCGTCGAACCCTTCTACGGCGGGATCACGCTCGACCGGAGCCTCTCGACCTCGAAGCACGTGTTCGAGTACACCTTCCGCGCCATGAGCCGCGGCGCGATCGGGGTCCCCGCCGCGGGGATGGCCGCGATCCCCGAGGCGCTCGCCGCCCGCGCCCGCGAGGCGGGCGTGACGATCGAGACCGGCGCGGACGTGGAGTCGGTCCGGACCGCCGGTCAGGGGCGGATCCCCTTCCGCACGGGACGCGCCGACGCCGAGGGCGCCACCGTCGAGCTCGCCGACGGCTCGACGCGCGAGACCGACGCGGTCGTCGTCGCGGCGACCCCGCCGGAGGCCCGCCGGCTCACCGGCGTCGAGTCGATTCCCACGGAGGGCGTCCCGAACGTCACCGGCTGGTACGCGCTCCCCGCGGGCGAGTCGTTCGAGACCGGCGGGCGGATCCTGCTCAACGCCGCGAACGACTCGCCGAACGCCGTGGTCCCGATGTCGGAGGTCGCGCCCGAGTACGCCCCCGACGACCGCGCGCTGCTCGCCGCGACGTTCCTCGGGGCGGAGGCGCTGGACCGCCCCGCCGATGCCCTCCGCGAGGACGTCCGGAACGCCCTCGAAGCGTGGTACCCCGACCGCGACTTCGGGGGGTTAGAGACCCTCGACGTCCATCGGGTCCGGTTCGCGCAGTTCGCGCAGCCGCCGGGCGTTCACGCCGACCTCCCGGACCCGGACGACCCCGAGGGGCCGGTCGTCCTCGCCGGCGACTACACGGAGTGGTCGTCGATCCAGGGCGCGTTAGCGAGCGGGCGAACGGCGGCCGACGCGGCAGGCGGGTACCTGTAGCCGCCGCGAAACGCTCCCCGAGCGCCCTACTCCTCCCGCCGGAACGACGCCTCGCCGTGCTCCTCGACCGCCGCGAGCAGCTCGTCGCGTTGGCGACGGATCTCGGGCGGGAGGTCGGCGTACGCGTGGTCGAACATGTCGGTCGGGTCGGCCTCGACCGACTCGGCGAAGTCGATCGCGTCGGCGACGACCTCGTCGGCCTCGTCGCGGATCGCCGCGACCCCCTCGTCGTCGATCCGGTCGGTCTCCCGCAGGAACGCCTCCATGCGGTCGAGCGGGTCGAGCGCGCGCCACGGGTCCACGTCGTCGGGGTCGCGGTAGGCGGTCGGGTCGTCGGCGGTCGTGTGCGCGCCGAACCGGTACTCGACGAACTCGATCAGGGCGGGGCGGGGGGTGTCGCCGCCGGCGGACGCGTCCCCCGAGACCTCCCCGCCGCCCCGGGCGCGATCGGCCGCCTCCCGCGTGACCGCGTAGCTCGCGAGCGGGTCCATCCCGTCGACGCGAACGCCCTCGAACCCGTAGGCGGCCGCCTTCTCGGCGAAGGTGTCGCTCGCGGTCTGGCGCGACTCCGGGATCGAGATCGCCCAGCCGTTGTTGTGACAGCAGAAGAGGGTCGGCGTGTCGAAGACGCCCGCGAAGTTCATCGCCTCGTGGAAGTCGCCCTCGCTGGTCGCGCCGTCGCCGAAGTGCGCGACGGCGACCCGGTCCTCGTCCCGGTAGTCGAACGCCCACGCGGCGCCGACCGCGTGCGGGAGGTGCGCCGCGATCCCGATGTTCAGCGGGAACACGTTCCCCTCCGCGATCGCCTCGGTCCCGGACTCGTGGCCCATCCAGTAGGGGAGGTACTCGGAGAGGAGGTCGCGGACGACGACCGCGCCGTGTTCGCGGTACTGGTAGCTGATCAGGTCGTCGTCCGCGAGCGCGTGGGTCGAGCCGACCGCCGACCCCTCCTGCCCGGCGCAGGGCGCGTACGTCCCGATCCGGCCCTGTCGCTGGAGGCTCACCGCTCGCTCGTCGAACCGGCGCGTGACCACCAAGTCGCGGTAGATCGCGCGGAACCGCTCGTCGGAGAGGTCCGGGACCGTCGCGTCCGGCAGGGGACTGCCGTCCGGCCCGAGCACGCGGTAGACGTCCGCGTCCGCGAGCGGATCGGTTGCGGCGTCGGACGGGTCGGCAGGCGAATCGGTGGAACCGGCGGCGTCGGCGCCGTTCTCGTCCATGGGCGATCGGTGTGCGCGCCGGTCACAAGGAGTTAGCGGTCCCGGCGGCCTCCGACCGCTCTCGGCTCCGCCGGCGGACGTACGTGATCGGGAGGCCGACGAGGACGCCCGCGACGGCGACCGCGCCGAGTACGAACCCGACGAGCAGGGGGACGGGGCCGGCAGTCAGCATCTCCGGTCCCCAGACGTATACGAACCGGGCCGTCCAGAGGCCGCCGGTGACGAGCGCGGTGAGCAGCCCGAACGCGGCCCCGCGGGGGTAGGTGAGAGCCCCCCGCCGCTCGACGAGCGCCCACCAGACGCCCGCGCCGACGACGAGCGCCGGCGTCGCGAGCAGCGGCATCGAGAACGCGGTCGGGAGGCCGATCACCTCCGCGAAGAGGCCGAGCATGTCGGAGAGCACGAACGCCGTGAGGGTCGCGCAGCCGAACGCGTAGACGCCGGCGAGCAGCACCCACCGCTGCGGAGACGAGGGCTTCGACTCGGACCGGGAAGCATCGTCCATACTCGAACGTCGTGAAAGCGAACTAAAACGTTTCCCGTGGATGAAACGTCGACTTGTGTCTCCGCTGCGACGGCGGGTCCCTCGATCGGCGGGCGGACCCCCGCCCCCGCTCACTCGACCGCGATGTCCAGCTCGAACGGGTACGCCCCGTGTTCCCCCGGCGTCTGATCGGGGACGTTCCAGGAGACCCCGAACAGCCCGCGGCTCACGTACGTATCCGCGGGGAGCTCCGCGGGGACCGCGTACGTCGCGGCCATCTCGTCGCCCGCGTCGAGCGACTCCAGCGCCTCACCGTCGCTGCGGGTCGGCGGGGGCCCCTCGATCCCCTCCGTCTCGACGATGTCCAGCTCCGTCCGCTCCCCCTCGTGGACCACCCAGAGGGCGCTCGGCAGCGCGCCGCGGCTCGTGAACGTGTACGGCCCCTCGACGTCCCCGTCGGCGTTCTCGGGCGCAGGCGCGACTCTGAGCGTGAACCGTCGGTCCGCGTCCTCGCTCGGCGCGACGGACACCGACACCGGGAGCCGGTCGTACCGCGGCTCCCCCACGAAGACGCTGTACACCGTCCCGTCGATCCGGTAGTACGGCGGCTCGTCGTACTCGGCGGCGACGTCTCCGTAGGCGTCCGGCACGTCGTCCGCGAAGAGTTGGCTCCGGCCGGGGGTCGGCAACGCCGGCTCTCGGTGGGGCGACGCCAGCGCGCGCTCGAAGAACGCCGCCACCTCGTCGTCGAGCGCCGACTCGTCGACCACCGGCCGGTCCCACATGTCCGTCTCGGCCAGCTCGCGCGCCGTGATCGCGTACGGGGGGTCCTCGTTCTCGACGGTCGTGCGGATCCGGGAAACGCCGCGTCCGTCCTCCAAGTAGTCGTACTCGTCGAGGAACGCGGCGACGGCCTCCGGGCGGACGCACCGGCGGTACTCTCCCCGCGCCGTGTTCGGGCCGTACGCCGTCAGCGCGTTGACGAACGTCTCGACCGCCGCCGAGCCGAGGTCGTCGCGCCGCCCCGCCTCCCGGAGGACGCGGTCCTCGTCGTACCCCTCGGCCTCCTCGTCGACGAGCGCCGCGGTGAACGTCGGGAGGGTCGGCTCGAACGCGTAGCGCGTCCCGTCCAGCTCGACGTACGGCTTGAGCTCGCCGCGGTCGTACACGCGGAACTCGTCGACGGCGGCCAGCAGCGCGTCGCTCGGGTCGTCGGTCTCGAACCGCCCGCCGCGCGCCTCGGCGAGGGGGTCGCGCAGCGCGGCCGGGACCTCCGACTCGGGGACGACGCGTTCCGGGTCGATCCCGCGGCTCGGCGACGGCTCGTAGGCGGTGACGACGTGGGGCACCGTTCGGAGCTTGACGTCGAGGGACGCGCCGGACTCGTCACCGCCGTCCGACCCCTCGCCGTCGGCTCCCGCCGACCCGTCGTCGGTCCCGTTCGGCGCCGGACCAGCGCCCGGATCGGCTCCGGCGCAGCCGGAGAGCGCGGCGACGGACCCGCCGATCGCGGAGAGGAGGGCTCTGCGGTCCATACTCGGAGGCTCCACAACGATCGATAAAAATCTTCTGCGGGTCGGGCCTGCGCTCGGCAGTCGGCTCCCGACTCAGGGCGTGATCACGGCGCGGCCGTCGATCTCGCCGTGTTCGAGCTTCTCGGCGACCGTGTTCACGTCGCCGAGTTCGTACCGACTCGTGTGGAGGTCGACGTCGCCCTGTTCGACGAGCGCGACCAGCTCCTGGAGCTCGGCGTACCGGCCGACGATGTTGCCGACGAAGGAGAACTCGCCGTTCACCAGCGCCTGCGCCGGCTCGTGGATGTGTCCGCCGTAGCCGATGATGTGGTGATCGCCGCCGGCGGCGGTGATGTCGGGCGCGTAGGCGGTGGTGACGTCCTCGCCGACGAAGTCGAGCACCTGCGCGGCGCCCTTCCCGTCGGTGATCCCCTCGATCTCGGCCGGAACGTCCGACTCGGAGGGGTTGATCAGGTGGTCGGCGCCGTAGCTGTCAGCCAAGCTGAGCGCGGACTCCTTCAGGTCGACCGCGGTGATCCGGGCCGCGCTCATCGCGTCGAGACACTGGAGGCCGATGTGGCCCAGCCCCCCGACGCCGATGACGACCGCGTGGTCGCCGGGGTCGAGGTCGGCGACCGCCTTCTTGGCGGCGTGATACGCCGTGATCCCGGCGTCGGCGTGCGGCGCGATGTCGATCGGTTCGACGCCGGACGGCAGCGGGATCACCGAGCGCTCGCTGGTGTGGAGGTACTCGGCGAACCCCCCGTCCACGGTGAGTCCGTTGAACGCGTTGTTCTCGCAGTACATCGTCTCGCCGAGCCGGCAGGGACGACAGGTGCCGCAGGTCTGGACCGGGTGGCAGATCACGGGATCGCCCTCCGAGACGATCTCGACGTCCTCGCCCGTCTCGACGACGGTGCCCGCGTTCTCGTGGCCGAGTGTCAGCGGAAGTTCTTGGGGGACGTACTCCGTCCACATCCCCTCGATGATGTGGTTGTCCGTCTGGCACCACCCGGCGCCCTCGACCTCGACGATCACGTCGCTCGCGCCCGTCGCGTGCGGCCGGTCTACCTCGTCGATCGTGAGCCCCTCGCTCATGTCGTCGGTGTACTCGTGGAGTCTGGCTGCTTGCATGTGACATAATATCTCGCAGCCTACATCATAAACGTTCGTTACGGTGAGGGCTTCTCGCGTCGCTCCCGGCTTCGGGGACGACGCCGACGAAGCGAAACCGCCGACCCGACGCGTGAACGAAAAACCGGTGCGTAATTTACCTGAACGATCCTTATAGTTATGTGTTGTCGAGTCACACATTCACTCGTATGTACGAGAAGGACGGCGAGGAGATCTTCGTCATCGACGGCCACGTTCACCTGTGGGACGCGCGGGAGGAGAACATCATCCACGAGGGGGGCGAGCAGTTCCTCCAGTGTTTCTACGACTACCACACCGGGTTCACCCCGGAGGAGGAGCAGTGGGACATCGACACGTACCGCCACTACGGCGCCGACCGCATGACCGAGGACCTGTTCGGAAACGCGGCCGCGGACATGGCGATCTTCCAGCCGACGTACCTCGACGACTTCTACGACGAGGGGTTCAACACGACCGAACAGAACGCCGAGCTCGCGGAGGAGTACCCCGAGCGGTTCGTGCTCAACGGGAGCTTCGACCCGCGCGACGGCGAGGAGGGCCTGCGCTACCTCGAACACCTCAAGGAGGAGTACGACATCCCCGGCGTGAAGCTGTACACCGCCGAGTGGCGCGGCGACTCGAAGGGGTGGCGGCTCGACAGCGACGATGCCTTCGAGTTCTTAGAGAAGTGCGCTGACCTCGGCATCGAGAACATCAACGCCCACAAGGGACCGACGATCCGCCCGCTCAACCGCGACGCGTTCGACGTGAAAGACGTCGACGACGCCGCCTCGTCGTTCCCGGAGCTCAACTTCATCGTCAACCACGTCGGGCTCCCGCGGCTCGACGACTTCTGCTGGATCGCGGCCCAGGAGCCGAACGTGTACGGCGGGCTCGCGGTCGCCTCCGCGATGTCGACCCACCGCGAGCGGAAGTTCGGCGAGATCATGGGCGAACTCCTCTTCTGGCTCGGCGAGGACCGGATCCTGTTCGGCTCCGACTACGCGCTGTGGAACCCGGACTGGCTCGTCGACCAGGTGATGAACGCCGACCTCACCGACGAGCAGAAAGACGAGTACGGGGTCGAGCTCGACGTCGACACCATGAAGAAGATCATGGGCGAGAACGCCGCGGAGCTGTACGACATCGACATCGAGGCGAAGAAGCGGCAGTTCCGCGACGACGACATCTCCGAGCGGTTCGACCTCGAGGCCCACTACGGCGGCGACGCGGGGGCCGCGGCGGACTGATGTCGGGGAGAAGCGCGGACCCGACGAGCGGCGCCGGCGGCGATCCCGCGGGGGTTCAGGCGGTCAGAGAGCGACTCGACCGCGTCGAGGACCCGGAGCTCGCCCGCTCCATCGTCGAGCTCGACTACATCGACGCGATCGAGATCGACGGCGGTCGCGTCGAGGTCCGATTCACGCTCCCGACGGCGTGGTGCTCGCCCGCCTTCGCGTGGATGATGGCGACCGACGCCCGCGACGAGGTCGAGGCGCTCGACCGGGTGCGCGAGGCGCGGATCGAGCTGTGCGACCACATGCACGGCGAGGAGATAACCGCCGGCGTCAACGCCCGCGACAGCTTCGGCGAGACGTTCCCGGACGCCGACGGCGACGTCGCGGCGGTCCGGGCCGCGATCGCCGACAAGGCCCGCGTCTCCAGGCAGCGCGAGGCGGTCCAAGCCCTGCTCGACGCGGGGGCCCACCCCGAACAGGTCGTCTCGCTCGTTCGCGCCGACCTGACGATCGCCGGGGACGAGGCGCACGTCGACCTCGACGGATTCTCGCTCGTCGTCGACGCCGCGCCGATCGCCGACTACCTCGACCGCGTCACGACGAGCGGACACGTGACGGAGCCGGACGACACGCTGTTCCTGACGCCGGAGGGCGACCCGATCCCGGCGGACCAGTTGGACGTGGTCCAGAAGCGGTCCCGGCTCGCGACCGTGAACATGGGCGGGCAGGGCGCCGTCTGCGACGCGCTCCACCGCGCCCGCCACGGCCCGGACGGCCCGGACGGATCGGGACCGAAGTACGTCGACCCGTCGGACGGCGACCGGTCGACGTACGACGGCGACGTCGACGAGTTCACCTCGACGTGGACGCTCGGCACCGACGACTGAGCCGCGCTCCGCCGACCGAAATCGACGCCGGACGGAGTCCGCCGGTCGGTTCTCGCCCTCTCCGCAGCGTTCTCTCGGTCTCAGCGGATCGGTCCGAGCCCTCCGAGCCCGCCGCCGCCCGAGCGACCGTCTTCCTCCGGCTCGCCGTGTCCCTCTTTCTCCAGCCCGTGGCGACCGCTCGCGGCCCACTCGTCGCGGTCCCAGCCGCACTCGGGGCACGCGCCCTCGCCCCAGTCGAAGGGCTCGCCGCAGCCGAGGCAGGCGTTCTCCGTGTTCATGGCTCACGGTACGCACGAAGCGTCAAAAGCGTTCACAACAGGTCGCGGAACTCGCCGAGCGGCGGGAACCGGAGCGGCTCTCCGACGTTGCCCGCGCCGTCCGCGGCGTCCGCGCTGCCGGCGTCGTCTGCGCCCGCCGCTCCCGGATCGACCACGACCGGCGCCAGCCGGTCCGCGTCGGTGACGAGCGGGGAGTCGAACGCCTCCGCTCGCATGTCGTTGACGGCCACGCCGGGGGCGAGTCGGGTGAACGCGGGGAGCACGAGGAGGCCGGCGCCGCGGTAGACGCCCTCGCCCCGGAGAAAGCAGGGACGCCTGTCGCCCTCGATCTCGATCGTCGGGTGGACGTGGCCGATCACGTACCGGTCCGCCGCCGTCGAGGGCGCCTCGTGGCCGTGGCAGACGACGGTCCGGGGGGCGCCAGCGGCGTCCAACACGTACTCCTCGCGAACCGGGCCGTCCCACGCGCTCGCGAGGGCCGTGTCGTGGTTGCCCGCGACGAGTTCCAGGGCGGCGCCGTTCGCGTCGCAGGCATCGCGGAGCGCGTTCAGGGTCCCGAGGCTCCGGTCGGTGACGCGGTCGAACGTGTGGACGGCGTCGCCGGCGACGACGACGGTCGCGGGGTCGAAGCGCGCGAGGTGTCCGCGGAGCCGGTCGACGAGGTCCTCGCGCTCGCCGATCGGGAGCGACACCGCGGAGGCCTCCCCGCGGCCGACGTGGAGGTCGGCGACGACGAGCGCGTCGTGTCGGCCGAGGTACGCCGCGCGCTCGGCGAACGCGATCCCAGTCATCGGCCGCCCCTCGTCATCGACCGCCCCCCGTCACCGGCCGAATCCCGCCGGGGGATCGGTGCGATCGCCTCGGGGCGCGGCGCGCCCGCGTCCGCGTCCGCTCCCCTCTCCCGCGCTCGCGGCGTGGTTGCGGGCGGTCGCGTACGCCTCGCGGACGCGCCGGAACGACTCCTCGTCCCCGCCTTGGTCGGGATGGGTCTCCTTGACGCGCTCGCGGTAGGCGCGTTTCACCTCGTCGGCGTCGGCGTCGCGGGCGACGTCGAGCTCCGCGAACGCCGCGGCGACCGGGTCGCGGCCGCCCCGGTCGACGGACGGGCCCGGTCCCCAGTCCGGCTCGATCACGTCGAACGGGAGGCGGCGGCCGAGCCCCCGCCCCGGCATCTCGTGCTCGCAGAGGACGGTGTAGACGCCCTCGCCCTCCAGCCGGAAGTAGTCGTGCGCGTCGAACGTGATGGCGACCTCGCGCTCGGGGAGGTAGAAGGGGACGGCCACCTCGCCGAGCGCGTGGTCCTCGCGGAACCGCTCGTCGATCGCCGTCAGGTACTCGCGGATCTCTCGGCGGCGCCGCTCGTCGCCCGCGGCGGACCGGCCTCCGCCCGCCGCGGCGACGCCCGGGGCGACGAACCGGTTCCCGAGGTAGAAGGCGAGCGCCGCGAGCGCGGAGGCGACACCGCCGAGCGCGACCCCGAGGAGGATCCACGGCGGCACCGCGCCGATGAACTCGACGACCACGACTCCGGTAACGGCTCGGCGCCTATCAACCCCTCGCCGGGACCGCGGGGGATCGGCGAGCGACGCGCTCCGGGCGGGAGCCGACCGTCGGAAAAAGGGGACGCCGGCGTCAGATGATCCCCTTCGACTCGAGGCCGTCGAGGATGTCGTCGACGAGCTCTTCGGCGGTCTCGTAGGGGAACTCCTGTTCGCTGCCGAGCTTCGCGGCCATCTCCATCGCCGTGAGGCTCACGTCGCCGGCCTCGAACTTCGTGGCCGGGCCGTTCGGGAGCGCCGGGACGAGGTCCATCTGGTTCTCGACGGGGAAGTCGGCGCCGCCGAACGCGTCGAGGAACTGTTCGCGGAGTTCCGCTCTGACGTCACTCATACACTCCCATCCCGCGAGCCGCCGCAAAAGCGTTGCGGAACAACGATAAACATGTTTGAAGTTCTCGAACGACGACGCGGGGTCGGTGCGGACGTCGGTGGCCCGGGGGAACGGCGAGAACGGCGACGAGTGTACCGGAACCTCCCTACCTTTGGTGCTGGACTCCAACGGTCGCCCATGTCGTTCGACTTCGACTTCGAGCTGTTGCGAGAGCTGACCGAGGCCCGCGGCGTTCCGGGCTACGAGGACGACGTCCGCGGGATCGTGCGCCGTGAGCTCGCCGACACCGCCGACCGGGTCCGCACCGACGCGATGGGGAACGTGGTCGGCACCGTCGAGGGCGACTCGGACTACTCGGTCGCGGTCGCGGCCCACATGGACGAGATCGGCTTCATGGTCCGTCACGTCACCGACGAGGGGTTCGTGCAGGTCGACCCGCTCGGCGGGTTCGACGCCCGCGTGCTCCGCGCCCAGCGCGTCACCGTCCACGGCGAGGAGGACCTCACCGGCGTCATCGGCTCCGTGCCGCCGCACACGCTCACGGACGAACAGAAGGAGAAGGACGACGAGGTAAAAGACGTGTTCATCGACCTCGGCCGCGACGGCGGGGAAGTCGAGGAGCTCGTCGGCGTCGGCGACCTCGTCACGCTCGACCAGACGACGACGCGCATGGGCGACCGCGTGACCGGGAAGGCGCTCGACGACCGGGTCTGCGTGTTCGCGATGCTGGAGGCCGCCCGCCGGATCGACGACCCCGACGTGACGATCCACTTCGCGGCCACCGTTCAGGAGGAGGTGGGGCTCCGGGGCGCGAGCGCGCTCGGCGTCGACATCGACCCCGACCTCGCGGTCGCGCTCGACGTCACCGTCGCCAACGATGTCCCGCAGATCGGGGAGCCAGCCGACGCCGTGACCGAGCTCGGCGCGGGGACCGCGATCAAGCTCAAGGACTCCTCGGTGATCACCAGCCCGAAGGTCCACGGTCGCCTGACCGACGTGGCCGAGGCCGCGGGGATCGACCACCAGCACGAGGTGCTGCCCGCGGGCGGCACCGACACCGCCGGGTTCCAGAACACGGCCGGCGCGAAGCCCGTCGGCGCCATCTCGATCCCGACGCGCTACCTCCACACCGTCACCGAGACCGCCGACGGCGACGACGTCGCGGCGACGATCGACCTGCTGACGGCGTTCCTCGACTCCGAGACCGGAGAGCACGACTATACTTTATAAACTACTGCGGTGGCGCGCGCCTCCGAGTGGCCGCCGCCGGCGGCCGCGAGGAGCGCGTGCGAGGGAGTCGGTCGTCCGGAGCAACGCGGAGGACGACCGACGAGGCTGGGGAGGCGTGAGGCGCGGTTGCGGTGCGGTTGGGGTGGGACTCAAAGGGGCAGCCGCGAGGGCGACGCCTGACGACGCAAGCACCGCAGGGAGCGAACGAAGTGAGCGACTGAGGAGCGCAGCGAGTCACGCGAGCCGTCGCGGCTGGGGCTTTGGAGGCGTTCACCGTCGGCCCGGCGGTATTCATTAATTCGTTACCGACTGAGATACCGAAGACGCCTCCGACCATGTCGAACACACGCCGACGACCTACCCGATCCTCTCACACGTAGTCTCGCCGGACTGCTTATTACGCGCCGCCCGAACCACGGTGCGTGGACGAACTCGTCGTGAGCACCGAGGTGTACGCCGCCCCCGAGGAGGTGTACGAGTTCCTGCTCGACTTCCCGGGCTACGCCCGCTACTCGAAGTACCTCGACGACGTGCGGACGATCGAGGGCGACGGCGGCCCCGGCACCCGCTACGCTCTCACCTTCGCGTGGTGGAAGGTCACCTACACGGCCCACTCGCGGGTGACCGGGGTTGAGCCGCCCGAACGGATCGATTGGGAGATCACGAAGGACATCGACGCCGGCGGCTGCTGGCGCGTGACGCCGGTGGAGTCGGACGGTGGGGAGGAAGCCGGCGAGACGACCGACTCGCCCGCCTGCGAAGTCGCGCTCGAAGTCGAGTTCGACCCGGGGTCGGCCAGCCCGGACGCGCTCGACCTCCCGCGGCTCGTCTCCTTCGACTGGGTGGTGAAGAAGGCGGTCCCGCTCATCCGGACCGAGGCCGAGCGCGTCGTTCAGCGGGCCGTCCGCGACCTAGAGGGGTCGACCCGCAGCGTCGACCTCGACGTGTACGTCGACTCCGAGCGGATCTGAGGGCGAAAGGCACGCGTCCGAGGCGACGGGCGCGTCATCGCCGAGTCGAAGGCCTTAATATATCCAGCGGGGAACGATGGAACGCGTACGAGGGCTCGTAGATCAGTGGTAGATCATCCCCCTGGCACGGGGAAGGCCCGGGGTTCAAATCCCCGCGAGTCCACTCGACTCTCTTCGTTCGTCTCGTTCCCTCGCTTGCCCCCACTCGCTTCGCTCGTGGGGACCCCGCG
>NZ_MWTG01000009.1:0-1107868 GCF_059752555.1 Halorubrum sp. B52
GGCCTCCGGCAGGATCAACCGGAATGTATAACCTCTGAACCTGGTTCCCGGCTCAGAGGGGGTGTTGGCGGGTTTTGACTCGCGGTGAGTCAAAACACCATTGCATGGTCTATGTGGTGTCCGGGCCAGCCAGCGATCTGGATGACACCGAACTACCACGGCTCACATCAGATTTCCTCTTACGCCGGAGCGCAGGGGGCGAAATCCTCATCTTCGCGGACTTGATTGTATCCTTCGAAGGGTCATAAACCCATCGAAGCGGTCCAAGTCCAGCGAAACCGGGCCGGGTTGAACGGCCCGAGTTCGCGGATGCGTTCTTCGCATTAGTTACGATGCCCGGGTTGTATTTAACCCCGTCGAAGCAACGCCGCCACGTCATGCGGTTTCATGCCGGGGAACTGTGAACGGACTCACAGCTACGCGGCGCTGGTAGCAAAAAAGGTCGAACGGCCCCGGCGGCTACTCCTCGTCGATGTACTCAATTCCCTGCTTCGAGACGTTGGCTTTCGTGATGTCGTCGAGGTCGTTGAGCCAGAAGTCGTCGTCCGCCTCGTCGACTTCGGGGGCGCTGTCCTTCCAGGCCCACCCCTCGTACTCGTGGACCTTTTTCGTCCCTTTCTCGCGGAGCCGAAGCGTGATTCGGTCCGCCTCCTCCTCGGAGGGGGCCGGCTCGAGCGTTCGAGCCGCTTTGAGCGCGGCCTGACGGGGCATGTTTCCGGAGAACTCGCTCGGTTCCGATCCGTCTGCCTCTCGAAGGGCGAAGTTTCGCTTACCGTCTTCACGTACCATGGTTTATGCTCCATGCGAACCCAGCACACAGCGTGTAATAAATATATCGGGTAAATGAAAGCTGATCGGCAAAACATTTATATAGTAACTCCGTCCCGGCTAGCGGTTTTGACCGATCGGGATCGTCCGATTCAGAGCGGTCGGACGAGACGCACCGCGAACGGACTGGTCGCGACGGACCGATCGCGGTGCGTCTCGGGCGGGCGACCGCAGAGAGGGAATCGCGAGCCGAAGCCGACGGATCGGAGCCCGAACCGCTCGGAGTGCCCGAGGAGTGCGGATTCGGGTAAACAACACTTATGTGTCTGCTATGGCGAAGTGCGACCAGTACAACCGCGATGGTCCGTAAAAAGAAGCTCAGCCCCAGTGGCGCCAAGGACGACGAGGGGGAGTACCACAACGTCCACGTGAACCTCCACGAGGACGAGCTCGCCGTCGCCGGCATGGAGATCGGCGACGAGGTGTTCGTCAGGGTCCGAGACGGGAAGATAATCATCCAGAAGGCGGACTCCAACCCCGAGCAGCTCGAGCACGACTTCTGAATCGGATCCCTTCTTCGACCTCCCCCCGGGCCGCCGACTCACCGCCGCGAGCGACCGCGACGCCGTACCCCGGCGTGCGAGACACGGCCGGCGTTTCCGTCGGTCGGCGGATTGATGCCCGCTCGCGACGAGTCCGAAACGATGGGCGCGTACGACCTGTTGAAGCCGGCGCTGTTCGGCCTGCCGGCGGAGACGGCACACGGCATGACGCACCGACTGTTGCGGACCGCACAGGGAACTCCGGTCGAGCGCGCGCTGCGCGGGCGGTACGTCGTCGACGACCCGCGACTGCGGGTCGAGGCGTTCGGAAACGCGTTCCCGAACCCGGTCGGCGTGGCCGCCGGCTTCGACAAGAACGCGGAGGTGCCGCGCGCGCTCGCCGCGCTCGGGTTCGGCCACGTCGAGGTCGGCGGCGTGACGGCCGATCGGCAGCCGGGGAACCCGCGACCGCGGCTATTCCGGCTCCGCGAGGACGAGGCGCTGATCAACCGGATGGGGTTCAACAACGAGGGCGCCGACGCCGTCGGCGAGCGGCTCGACCGCGAGCCGCTGCCCGACGTGCCCGTCGGGATCAACATCGGGAAGTCGAAGTCGACGCCGCTCGCCGACGCGCCGGACGACTACCTGTACACATACGAGCGCGTCGCGGACGCGGGCGACTACTTCGTCGTCAACGTCTCGAGCCCGAACACGCCCGGGCTCCGAGAGCTGCAGAACCGCGACGCCCTCGAGGAGATACTCGGGGGCCTCGACGACGCGGGCGCGAGCCCCCTCCTCGTGAAGCTCTCGCCGGACCTCCCGGAGCCCGCGGTCGAGGACGCGCTCGGCGTCGTCGACGACCTCGACCTCGACGGCGTCATCGCGACCAACACCACGACCTCCCGACCGGAGTCGCTGCGGAGCCACAACCGCGCCGAACGGGGCGGCCTCTCCGGGAAGCCGATCGAGGACCTCGCGACCGACCGGATCCGGTTCGTCGCCGAGCGCACCGACGTCCCCGTGATCGGGGTTGGCGGGATCTCGGACGCGGCGGGGGCATACGAGAAGATACGCGCGGGCGCCTCGCTCGTCCAGCTGTACACGGGCCTCGTGTACGAGGGGCCGAGCCTCGCCCGCGAGATCAACGAGGGACTCCTCGAACTGCTCGACCGGGACGGGTTCGACTCCGTCGCCGACGCGGTCGGCGCGGACCTGTAGAACAGAGCGGAGCGTTAGAACGGAGTGGAGCGTCGACGGTCCGCGGTCGGCCTACGCCTCGCTGACGATGACGACGACGTCGTCGGCCTCCAACAGCTCCCCGTCGCCCCGGTACTGCCGCTCCTCTTCGATAGAGAACTCGTCGCCGGTGAGCGTGACGCCGTCGACGTGAAGCTCGTCGCCGTCGATCTCGTACTCCTCCCGCGCGATCGCGGCCTCGATGTCGCCGACCCGGTTCCCGTACTTCGGGCCGACCGTCGCGTAGTCGAGGTCGATCCCGGTGATCACCGTCTCGACCGGCGCGTCGGCGTCGGGGTGGACCGCGAGGTCGGCGACGTGCATCACGCCCGTCACGTCGTCCTCGAAGCCGCGGACGTCCGCGTACACCTCGACGGCGTCGAGCTCGGCGTTCAGGGGGAGCTGGTTCTCGCTCTTGTACTTCCGGAGGGCGCCGACGACGGCCGTGGCGGCGGCGCCGGCCTCGTGGTCCGCCTCCAGGCCGAGCGGCTCGGGCCAGTCGGCGAGGTGGATCGAGTCGCGCGCGCCGTCGGCGACCGCGGCGTCGACCGCCTCGGGGTCGCTCGCCCCCGCCGCGTACATGTCGTGCCAGAGCTCCTCGGTCACGTGCGCGAGCAGCGGAGCGAACAGCTTCAGGAACCGGCGGTGCGCCGTCCGGAGCGTGTACGCCGCGGCGTCGTCCTCGCGCTGCTTGGCGATCTCGAGGTAGTCGTCACAGAACGTGTTCCAGAAGAAGCTCCGGAGCTCGTCTCGGGCCTTCGAGAAGGCGCGGTCCTCGAACAGCCCGGTGAGCCGCTCGACGCGGTCGTCGAGCTCGGCGAGGAGCCAGCGGTCGAGTTCGCGGAGCTCGTCGTCGGCCGGCGCGTCCGGGTACGGCTCGGGCGCCAGCGATTCCACGAGCTTGGAGGCGTTCCACAGCTTGCGGATCAGCTTCTCGCCCGCGCGGAGGTCCTTCTCCTTGAACGGGAAGTCGTCGCCGACGGCGGTGCCGGCGGCCCAGTAGCGCGTGGCGTCGACCGGGAACTCCGCGAGCACCTCCTCGGGCTCGACGACGTTGCCGACGGACTTCGACATCTTCTCTCTGTTCTCGTCGAGGACGTGGCCGTTGATCATCGTCTCCTCGAACGGGACCTCGCCGGTGTGCTCGTAACATTTCACCAGCGTGTGGAACAGCCAGAAGCTGATGATGTCGTGGCCCTGCGGCCGGAGGTCGAACCGGTACAGCTCCGGGTGCTCCATCGTGAACTCGCCGGCCTCATCGTCCCAGTCCCAGCCGGCGTTGATGAGCGGCGTCAGGCTGGAGGTGGCCCACGTGTCGAGCACGTCGTCCTCGGGCTCGAACGCGTCGTGCCCGCACGCGGGACACGCGTCGACCGGCGGGTCGTCGGAGAGGGGGTCGACGGGGAGGTCGGCCTTCTCGGCGACCACGACCTCGCCGCAGTCCCCGCAGTACCAGACGGGGAACGGGATGCCCGAGGAGCGCTGGCGGGAGATGAGCCAGTCCCACTGCAGCCCCTCGACCCAGTGCTCGTACCGGGTGAACATCTTCTCCGGGGACCACTCCATCTCACGACCGATCTCGAGGTACTCGTCCGTCTTGTCGAGCATCTCGATGTACCACTGCTCGGTGACGAGGAACTCGACGCTCGTCCCGCAGCGCTCGTGGACGTTGACGGTGTGGGTGATGTCGCGGCGGTCGAGCAGCGCGCCCGCGTCGTCGAGGTCCTCGACGATGGCCTCGGCGGCCTCCGAGGAGTGTAACCCCTCGTACCCCTCTGCGACGTCGGTCATGTGGCCGGACTCGTCGATGGCGACGCGGAGGTCCAGGTCGTGGACCTGGTACCACTCGATGTCGTTCTGGTCGCCGAACGTACAGCACATCACGATCCCGGAGCCCGTCTCCATGTCGACGCGCTCGTCGGCGACGATCGGCACCTCGTGGCCGAACAGCGGGACCTCGGCGGACTTGCCGACGAGGTCCCGGTTCTCGTCGTCGTCGGGGTGGACGAAGACGGCGACGCAGGCCGGGAGGAGCTCGGGCCGCGTCGTCGAGATGACGAACTCGTCGGCGCCGTCATCGCCGGCGTCGCTCCCGACGACGGGGAACGCGATGTCGTTGAAGTGGCTGTCCTGCTCGTCGTCCTCGGTCTCGACCTGCGAGATGGCGGTCTCGCACTCGGGACACCAGATCGCGGGGGCCTTCTCGCGGTACTCGCGGCCCTGCTCGTACAGGTCGAGGAACGACAGCTGCGAGACGCGCTGGACGCGCGGCTCGATCGTCTGGTAGGTGTGGTCCCAGTCGACGGAGACGCCGAGCGACTGGACGTTCTCGGTGAACTGCTCCTCGTACCGCGCGCACACCTCGCGGCACTTCGCCTGGAACTCGCGGCGCTCGAACTCCTGGTGGCGGATATCGAGCTCGTCCTCGGTGAGCCGCTCGGAGGCGATGCCGTTGTCGTCGTAGCCGAACGGGAAGAACGTCGCGCCGCCGTTCATGCGCTCGAAGCGGGCAACGAAGTCCTGGAGGGTGAACCCGTACAGGTGGCCCATGTGGAGGCTCCCCGACACCGTCGGCGGGGGCGTGTCGATGGAGAAGACGGTGTTCGGGTCGACCGGGTCGTCGTCGGGGTAGGCGTACGTCTCCTCGTCGACCCATCGCCGCTGCCACCGCGGCTCGACGGCGTCGGGGTCGTACTCACCACTGGGCATTTCACGCGCATCTTCCGGCGGTTCCCCCTTAACGGACTCGGTTGTGCGGGGCGGAACTCCGGGGCAGGACGCTCAGACCCGGTCGTCCGGGTCGTGCTCGGCGGCCATCCGCGACGCCTCCGCGGCGAACCGCTCGACCTCGTCGTCCGGGCTCTCGCCGAGCGCGCTCTCGTCGACGTCGCGGCCGGCGGTGATCCCGTCGCCCGTGACGAGTCGCTGCTCGGCCAGCTCCTTCGTGTGGACGCGCTCGCCGTCCTCCGTGGCGTACGTGAGCCGCACGAGCCCCTTCGAGTCGAACTGTCGGTCGACGAGCCAGACCGTGGTCATAGGCGGGGATCCGTTCCTCCGACGCTTAAAAAGGCCGGTCGACGCGAGGCGAAGTCGAGGGTACGTCCCGCGCTCGACCGACCGAAGGCTGTCGGCGCGTGCCTGCGAGGCCGCCTCGCGGCCGAGCAGCGCGCGCGAGGGACGCGGCGACCGGAGCGAAGCGAGGGAGCCGCGAGGCTGGGGAGGCGTGAGGTGCGGTTGCCGTGCGGGGCGGAGCGGGACTCAAAGGGGCGGCCGGGGCTTTGGAGGCGGTTCTCCGGTGGCCTGTCGTCGAACCCGAATAGACCGAAGTCTCACAACGCTCGTCGCCACGGCTTTGTACCGCCTCATCCAACCGAAACCCATGTACGTGAAGTTCGACCGCGACACCTGCGTCGGGATGTACCAGTGCGTCGCCGAGTGGGACGCCTTCGAGAAGAACCTGAACGACGGGAAGGCTGATTTAAAAGGGAGCGAAGAGGAGGAAGAGGACCTGTTCGTCGTCGACGTGCCCGACAGCGAGGAGTTCGACGCGAAGTTCGCGGCCCGGGTCTGCCCGGTCGACGCCATCGAGGTGTACGAGGACGACGGCGAGCAGGTGGTGTGAACGGCCCCGGATCGCCGCTCGGTGAAAGCGGTTCCCGATGACTCCGCGAGCGCTTACAAGCGTTCGCGGAGCGTCTCGGCGGTCGCGTCGCCGACGCCGTCGACGTCGGTGAGGTCGTCGACGGACGCGTCGCGGACGCTCTCGACCGATCCGAACCGCCGGAGGAGCCGACGCCGGGTCTCGGGGCCGACGCCGGGCACGTCGTCGAGGACGGTCCGCACCTCGTCGCGGACGGTCTGGTGGTAGGAGACGGCGAACCGGTGCGCCTCGTCGCGCACCCGCTGGAGCAGGTGCAGCTCGGGGGCGTCGTCGTCCCACCGGCGGGTGCCGGTCGGGGTGACGACCAGCTCCTCGGCCTTCGCGAGCGCGACGACGGGCACGTCCCAGCCGGTCTCCGCGAGCGCGTCGCGGGCGGCGCCGAGCTGTCCCTCGCCGCCGTCGATGAGCAGCAGGTCGGGGTCGGGCCGGTCGTCGCGGCCCTCGACCGCGCGCTCGGCGCGCCACCGGATCAGCTCGCGCATGTTCGCGTAGTCGTCGTTGCGGTCGGTGAGCTTCTTCCGGCGGTAGTCGGCGGTCTCGGCGCTCCCGTCGACGAAGCAGACGTCGGATCCGACCACCGCGGTCCCCTGCGCGTGGCTCACGTCGAACCCCTCGATCCGGGCCGGGCGGCCGATCCCGAGTCGATCGCCTAGCGCGCCGACGGGGTCGTCGCGGCCGCCGCGCTTGCGGGCGTTCTTGAGCGCGAGCTCGACGAGCTTCGCCTCGCGGCCCGCGCCGGGGACCCGCACCGCGACCCCCTCCCCTTCCAGCCAGTCGACCACGTCCGGGTCCGACGGGCGCTCCGCGAGGAGGACCGCGTCCGGGAACTCCCGCTCGGCGTAGTACTGCGTGAGGAACGCCGACAGCACCGCGGCGGGGGTGTTGGCGGGGGTGGTCTCATCGTCGGTCGACTCCTCACCCACCGCCGCCGCGTCCAGCCGGTGGCGGCTCCGGTCGACCAGCTGGCCGCGCTCGCTGTGGAGCCGGGCGACGCGGGCGACGTCCCCCTCGACCGCGGCCGCGAGCACGTCGACGGTGCGGTCGTCGGACCGGTCGCTGACGGCCTCGCCGCCCTCGCCGTGGAACGCCTCGACCGCCTCGAGCCGGTCGCGGAGATTGGCGGCCCGCTCGAACTCGACGCCCTCGGCGGCGGCCTCCATCCGCCGGCGTAGGGGGTCGGCGAGCGCGCCCGTCTCTCCCTCCAAGAAGCGGTGGACCGCGGCCACGTCCTCGGCGTAGCTCTCGGGGTCGATCTCGCCGGTACAGGGGGCCGAGCATATCCCCATCTCGTAGTCGAGGCAGGGGCGGTCGCGGTTCGCGTACTTGTGGTCCGAGCAGCCGCGGAGCCGGTACTCGTCGCGGATCGCCTTCACCACGGTCTCGACGCGGCCCTTGTCGGTGAACGGGCCGTACGCGACCGCGCCCTCCTCCGGGTCGCGGGTGACCTCGATCCGGGGGACCGGGTGGTCGGTCAAGGCGATCAGCGGGTACGACTTGTCGTCTTTCAGCCGGACGTTGAACCGGGGCTGGAGCCGCTTGATGAGGTTCGCCTCCAGCAGGAGCGCCTGCGTCTCGGTGTCGGTGACCGCGAACTCGATCCGGTCGGCGCGCGCGACCATCCCCCGAATCCGCCCCGAGCGCGGGTCCGCGTACGACCGAACCCGGTCCCGGAGGTCGACCGCCTTGCCGACGTACAGCGTGGTCTCCCCCGCCCGGAACTGGTACACGCCGGGCTCGGTGGGGAGGTCCGCGGCCCGCTCGCGCACGGCGTCGGCGTCCATCGGTCCGAGGTAGCCGCCGGACGCGTTTGAACGCTGCGGGCGGGATCGCGGCGGCGGAAGGTGACGGGAGCGACCGAGATGATTATCATATCTGAATACCAGAGGGAACGGTTTATAGAGGCGCTTGGGAGAGGGCGACGTAGATATGACGGGAGTCAGAGGGCTGCTCCGGCGCGTGTTCGGGCGGGACCGAGACTCGCGGTCGGTCCCGGACGGCGGAGTCGTCGTCGACGACCCCGCCGGCGACGAGCGGCCGATCGGGGCCGACGACGCCGGTCGGGGCGGCGCTGCCGGGAGCGAGGAGTACGACATCACCGACGAGCGGGGCGTCGACCGCGCCGAGACGCTGGCCAGGGCCGGCTTCGAGCAGGTGTTCGACGCGACGAGCGTGCCGACGTTCATCCTCGACGCCGACGGCAACGTCGCGGAGTGGAACGAGTCCATCGCCTCGCTCACCGGGAGCGAGCGCGAGGACGCGATCGGTCACGGCCACGTCTCGGAGCTGTTCTACCCCGACGGCCGCCGCGCCGACACGCTGGCCGACAAGGTGCTCGACGCTCCCGAGACCGCCGACGAGGCGTACGGCGTCGAGCGCCCCGACTCGGCCCGGAACCGCTACCGCGACACCAGCACGATGGTGGACCGCCACGGCGACGAGAAGCACATCGAATTCACCGCGACGCCGCTGTACGACGGCGACGAGCTCGTCGGAGTCACCGAGGTCGTCATCGACCGCACGGAGAACGTCAACGAGCGAGACGCGACGAAGAAGCTGGTCTCTGAGATCCGCGAGACCGCCGAGGAGATCGGCGAGGGGAACCTCGACGCCCGCGCCGTCTGCCACGAGGAGTGCGAATCCCTCGACGAGGAGCTGCTGGCCGTCATCGGCGTCGTCAACGAGATGGCGGAGAACCTGCAGAACCTCTCCGAGAGCGTCCACGAGCAGGCGCGTCAGATCGACCGGACGGTTCAGGAGGCGAGCGGGGCCGCCGCCGACATCGCCGAGAACGTCGACGAGCAGAACGAGCTGTTGGAGGAGAGCGTCTCCGAGATGCAGTCCTTTTCGGCCGGCATGGAGGAGGTCGCCGCCACGGCCGACCAGGTCGACTCGGCGGCGGTCGCCGCCAGCGAGGCCGCCGACCAGGGGCTCGACGCCAGCGAGGACGCCCGCGAGGCGACCGAGGACGTCGTCGAGATCGGCGACGAGCTCGTCGAGAGCGTGGGCGCGCTCTCCGAGCGCATGGACGACATCGAGGAGGTCATCGAGGTCATCTCCGACGTCGCCGAGCAGACGAACCTGCTCGCCTTGAACGCCAACATCGAGGCCGCCCGGGCCGGCGAGGGCGGGGACGGCTTCGCGGTCGTCGCCGAGGAGGTGAAGAAGCTCGCCGACGAGACCCGCGGCTACACCGAGGAGATCACGGAGAGCCTCGACAAGCTCCAGGAGCAGTCGGCGGACACCACGGCCGCCGTCGAGCGCTCGCACGACCGCATCGAGGACGCCGGGACCGAGATCGAGACGGTGCTCGACTCGCTGGAAGAGATCGCCGACGCGGTCGACGAGGCGGCCGCGGGCGTCGCCGAGGTGGCCCGGACGACGGACGACCAAGCCGCGACCGTCGAGGAGCTCACGTCGTCGCTGGAGGCGGTCCGCGAGCGCTCCGACCGCACCGAGGACGCGACCGACCGCATCGTCGAGGCGACCGACGACCAGGAGGTCGCCGTCGACGAGCTGATCACGCGCGTCGAGCGCCTGGACGCCCGGCAGTAGGCGGGTCGGCGTCGGACGATCGGTCGGTTTACGCCGTGCGCGTTCTCCCCGCCGCCGAACGTTTAACCTCGCCGAGACCCTGCTTTTGGTATGTCCGTCACGCCGCCCGGACCCATCGGCGACCCCGTCTTCGGCAACGGCCGCCAGTACGCCGACGACCCGTTCTCGTTCATGCGCGCCTGCGCCGACAGCTACGGCGACGTCGTCCGCTTCGACCTCGGCCCCCGGGAGACGTACCTGCTGACGAACCCCGCCGACGTCGAGCGCGTCCTCGTCGCCGACGCCGAGCGCTACCGGAAGCCGCAGTTCGGCGACGACGCCATGGACACCCTGCTCGGGAACGGCCTCCTGATGAGCGAGGGCGAGGCGTGGCAGCGCCAGCGGAAGCTGGCGAACCCCTCGTTCCACAACCGCCGGATCGGCGCGCTCGCGGGGACGATGGTCGACCACACCGAGTCGCAGCTCGCGGACTGGAGCGACGGCGACGTGGTCGACGTCCAGCTCGAAGTCGCCCGCCTCACCGTCAAGATCATCGTCTCCGCGATGTTCGGCGCCGACATCACCGACGAGGAAGTGAAGACGGTCCAGGAGAAGCTGGAGCCGCTCGGCGCGCGCTTCGAGCCCGACCCCCGCCGCTTCCTGATCCCGAACTGGGTGCCGACCCGCGAGAACCGCGAGTTCGACGCCGCCATCGACACCCTCGAGTCCGTGATCGACGGGATCGTGGAGCGCCGGCGCGGGACCGAGCGCGACCCCTCCGTGGACCCGGCCGGTCCCGAGGGCGTCGCGGTGCGCGGCCCCGCCGGCGACGGCGACGGCGACCTCCCGATGGACCTGCTCTCGGTCCTGCTGCGCGCCCGCGAGCGCGGCGAGCAGAGCGACGAGAACCTCCGCGACGAGCTGGTGACGATGCTGCTCGCCGGCCACGACACGACGGCGCTCGCGCTGACGTACACGTTCTACCTGCTCTCGAACCACCCCGAGGCCCGCGAGCGGGTGGCCGCGGAGGCCGAAGCGGCGGTCGGTGGCGGTCGCGCAGCGGACGACCCGACCGCCGCCGGCGGCGCCCCGACCGCTGCCGACGCCCGCGAGATGAAGTACACCGAGCGCGTGCTCAACGAGTCGATGCGGCTGTATCCCCCCGTCTACACCCTGTTCCGCGAGCCGAAGCTCGACGTGAAGATCGGGGGGTACCGGATCCCGGAGGGCTCCGCGCTCATGCTGTCGCAGTGGGTGGTCCACCGGTCGCCGCGCTGGTACGACGACCCCGAGACGTTCGACCCGAGCCGGTGGAAACCGGAGCGCCGGAGTCAGCGCCCGCGGTTCGCGTACTTCCCGTTCGGCGGCGGGCCGCGTCACTGCATCGGGAAGGCGTTCTCGCTGCTCGAAGCCAAGCTGATCCTCGCGGAGGTCTGCTCGCAGTACGACCTGGAGTACGAGGGCCCCGAGCTCTCGCTGCGGGGTTCGCTGACGATGCACCCGGACCACCCGGTGCCGATGCGCATCCGCGAGCGGTAGGGATGACCGACGACGAGACCGCGTCGTACTGTCGGCGCTGCGGCGAGCGCCTCTCGCGGGGCGTCATCGCGAGCGAACGGCGGGCCTGTTGTCTCAACGCGACCCCCATCGCCGGCGTCTGCCCGACGCACGGCCCGGTCGGGCCGCACCACGCGGTCGACGAGCCGAGCGGGAGCGACAGCGGCGTCAACGAGGACGACGACGAGACGTGACCGCCGCCGGCGACGTGCTATTTATAAATCGATAGCAGTCGGCGCGCGCCTGCGAGCGGCCGCCCCGCGGCCGCGAGTCAGCGTGTGCGAGGTCGCCGGCGCTACGCGCCGGCTGCCAGAGAATCTTCGATTCTCGCTGGAGTCGGTGGTCCGGAGCGAAGCGGAGGACCACCGACGAGGCTGGGGAGGCGTGAGGCGCGGTTGCTGTGCGGTCGGGTGGGACTCAAAGGGGCAGTCGCGAGGATGACGCAGGCGACGTAAGCACCACAGGGAGCGAACGAAGTGAGCGACTGAGGAGCGCAACGAGCGTGCGTCATCCTCGCGGCTGGGGCTTTGAACGCGTTCACCGTCGAAACCCTAATCGGCAGAGTATCGCCGAGCGGCTGGGGCTTTGGAGGTCTTCACCGCCGATCCGCTCACAACTATTTATAAGTCGATCGTCGCGGCGATCTCGCGGAACTCGGGGTCGTACAGGTCGAGCGCGTGGACGCGCCACCGGATCGGCTCGAACTCCGCACCCACGAGGTCGGCCACGACGCCCGGGTCGGGATTCCCGCCGCGCGCCAGGGTGACGTGCGGGACGAAGTCGTCGCCCTCGATTCCCTCGATCGCGCCGTAGGCCGCGCACAACCGGTGGTGGAGCCGGACGAGAACCTCGCTCTCGACGGCGAGGTACACCACCGGCCGCGACCCGGAGGCTGGGGCGTCGAAGACGTCGATGCCGGTCACGGCGACGTCGAACGGGTCGGTCCCCGACACAAGCGGGCGGAGGTCCTCGCGGAGCGCCGCGAGCGCATCGGACTTGGGGGGCGTCGGGTCGGTGCCGGAAGCGGCGTCCGGCGGGCCGGAGCGAGCACCGCTCGCGACGCGGTCCGGGACGTCCCCGATCCCGAGTCGCTTGCAGACGAGGGTGTGACGGTCGCGCACGCGGTCGAACCCCGACAGTTTCGGGTGGAGATCGGCCGCGAGCTCGCCGAGCGCGGGCGGGAGCGGGACGTTCAGGCTGAACACGCCTCAGATCCGGTCGGTGAGCCGTAAGGCGATTAACACGACGATCGCGAGGACGATAAGCGTCGGAAGCGCGTCCAAGAGCGCGAACGTGACCTCCAGCACGGCGCCGAGAATCTCCAGGAGAAGCCACACGATAGCGAGCCCCAGAATCACCTTCAGCAGGTCGTCGACGTCGACGTCGGCGCGGTCGTCGGCGGTTCGGTCCATGTCGGAGGCGACGGTCCCGACCGGCAAAAAGGCCACCGAGAGCGCGGCGCTCCGGGACGGTCCCCGCCGTGCGGAGTCCGTTGCGCGATCAGGTGCTTCAAAACCCCGCCGCGCCGAACGGAGTCCATGAGCCTGATCGCGTTCGACTTCGACGGTACGCTCTCCGACTCCGAGATGACGGTCCTGCTCGCCGAGCGCGCGGGCGTCGCCGACGAGGTGGCCGAGATCACCGAGCGGGCGATGAACGACGAGCTCAGCTACGCCGAGAGCCTCTATCAGCGAGCCGAACTGCTCGGCGGGCTCGACGAGGACGACGTGGCGGCCGCGTTCGACGAGGTGACGCTCCGGCCGGGCGCCGGGGAGCTGATCGAGCGCCTGCAGGCGGACGGCCACCACGTCGCGGTGCTCACGGGCGGGTTCGAGCGCGGCGTCAAGCGCGCGCTCGCGAAGGCGGGCGTCGAGGCCGACACGGTTGTCGCCAACCGTCTCCCGATGGCAGGCGGAAAACTCACCGGCGACGCCGAGGGGCCGCTCATCGAGGGGACGAAGGACGACGCGCTGGCGGGGCTCGCCGCCGACCTCGGCGTTCCGATGAGCGAGACGGTCGCGATCGGGGACGGCGCGAACGATCTCCCGATGCTGGAGGTGGCCGGGCTCGCGGTCGGCTTCGTACCGAAGGACGCGGTGCGCCCGGTCTGCGACGCCGTCGTCGCCTCCATGTTCCGGCTCGGGAAGGTGCTGGAGGGCCACGGCGTGCTGTCGGCCGAAGCGTAACTCCGACGGACGAGATCCCGCCGACCGCGGGGGGTCGATCACACTGTTTGGACTGGCCCTTAATAAGGGACGGAGCGAACAGGGAGTCATGGACGGCGCCGGTGGGGTGATCGGATGCTTCCGACGCTGACGTATCTCCAGTTCCATCTCGTCTTCAGCCTCCCCGTCGTCGCGGCGCTGTGGTACCTCGCGCCGCGGTACGACGCCGTCAGACGGCGACGCGCGGCGGCCGGCATCGCGATCCTCGTCGCCATCGCGTACGCGTACACGACCCCGTGGATCAGCTACATGATCCGCCGAGGGGCGTGGTCGTACGCCGACGGCGCGGTGCTCGTCCGGGCGCTGTCGATCCCGCTCGGGGAGTACCTGTTTTTCACCGTCCAGACCGTCGTCACCGCGTTCGCGCTCCACCTGATCGGGTTCGACCCGACGTTCCGCGAGGGCGACTTCGACCGGCGGCCGCGGATCGCGGGCGTCGTCGCCGGCCTCGCGATGGTCGTCGTCGGGCTCTGGCTCGTGACGCTCGACCCCTCGTACCTCTACCTCGGCGGGCTGATCGCGTGGGTCGGCCCCGTCTTCGCGCTCCAGTGGAGCGTCGGCGGCGGGTACCTCGTCCGGACGCCGCGGACGTGGCTCGCGGCGACGCTGATCCCCGCGGCGTACTTCTGGGTCGCCGATCGGATCGCGATCGGGATGGGGACGTGGCGGCTCTCGACCGAGCTGACGACCGGGATCGCCGTCCTCGGGCTCCCGATCGAGGAGATGCTCTTCTTCGCCTCGGCGGGCGTGATGACGGTGAACGGGCTCGTGCTGTTCGAGTGGGTCCTCGACTGGAACGACCGGCGCGGCCGGCCGATCGAGTCGGCGGTGGACGCGTTCGACCCGACGCCCGATCCGCCCGAACCGGACCCCGAGTCCCCCGACCCCGTCGATGACTGAGACCGCGACCCGGTCGGCGGTCGACCGGTGGTTCGCGCTCTACCCCGCACTGGCGCTCGCGGCGCTGCTCCCGGTCGGCGCCGTGACCCCCCTGTTTCCGGTGGAGGTCGGCGTCGCGACGTTCGCGCTGGGGACGCTCGCCGTCGGGATGGCCCACGGCGCGGTCGACCACCTCGTCCCCTTCCGGGCGGCGACGGACGTCTCGCTCCGGCGGTCGATCGCGGTCGTCTCCGCCGTCTACGCGGTCCTCGGCGGGGCGGTCGTCGCGGCGTTCTTCCTCGCGCCGGTCGCGGCGTTCGTCGGGTTCATCCTCCTCACGTGGCTCCACTGGGGGCAGGGCGACGTGGCGGCGCTGGCCGTCGCCGGCGTCGATCACCTCCCTACCTCCGCGGAGCGCTGGCTGAGCCTCGTCGTCCGAGGCGGGCTCCCGATGGGCGTCCCGCTGCTCGCGCACCCGGGCGAGTACCGGCTGGTCGCCGAGTGGGTCGTCGGCCTGTTCGTCGTCGACGCGGCCGCCGCGACGGCCGCGGTCGACCCCGTCTTCGTCCCGGCGACGCGGGCGGCCGTCGGCGCGTTCATGATCGCGGCGACGGCGCTGTCGGTCGGACTGGGGTACCGGCGGGTTCGGGCGGGGGCCTCGCGACGCGACTGGCTCCGCGACGCCGGGGAGGTGGCGGCGCTGTGGGCGTGGTTCCTGCTCGCCGCGCCCGTGTTCGCCGTCGGGGTGTACTTCGCGCTCTGGCACGGGCTCCGGCACGTCGGCCGGCTGGTCCTCGTGGACGAGCGGGCGGCGGGGACGGTCGGCGACGGCGACGTGATCGGCGCGCTCCGCCGGTTCGCGCGCGGCGCCGCGCCGCTCACGCTCGGCGGGTTCCTCGTCGTCGCCGCGGTCGGGCTCTCGGTCCCCGCCGGGGTCGCCGCGCCCGGCGACCTGCTCGCCGTGTCGCTCGTCGCCATCGCGGCTATGACGCTCCCGCACGTCGCCGTCGTCGCGTGGCTCGACCGGAAACAGGGGGTCTGGCGGCCGGGAGCGAACGCGTGAGGAGGAAGGGGGAGGGCGGGATCGGAAACGCCCTCACTCGCCCCAGCCCGGCGTTCCCGGCGCGCCCGCGTCGTCCTCCAGTTCGCGGACCAGTCGGTCGCGGGGTTCCGGGTCGAGGTCGGTCGGGTCGCCGTCGTCCCCCGCGCGCTCGGTCCACTCGCGGATCGCGCGCCCCGCCCACGAGTCGGCGTCGCGGGCGCGGGTCCGGGCCTCGGTCATGCGGTCGCGGTCGACTGACAGCGACCCCGGCCGCGACCCGACGGCGGCCCCGACGAACCGGGCGCGGTCGTCGGCGGTGAGCGAGTCGGTCCGGATCCGATCGACCACCCCGTCGAGGTCGTCGGGGTCGGGGTAGGCGAAGACGGTGGTTCCGAGCGCCTGCGGACCGAACGCGGGCGCCGGGAGGTCACCGGGGGGCTCGTCGTCGAGGAGGCGGTCGCCGCCGCCGGCGGCCTCGACGCGCTCGCACTCGGTCTCGGCGTCGAGTTCGAGGTTGTGCCCCGGATACGTCGCGCAGGTCCGGGGGTACAGGTCCCCGTCGTGGATCCGGCACTGGAGCGTCGTCGGGTCGAGGAAGACGCAGGCGTCGAGCCAGCGGGGCTCGTCGGTCCCGATCGGCGCGACCGGCTTCGGCGGCTTCCGGAGGCCGACCATGAACACGGGGCGGTCGCGGGCGGCGGCGACCTCGACGCCGTCGATCGAGACGGTCACGTCGCGCTCCGCGGGTTCGAACAGCCGCGGGACGAGCGCGTCGCCGAGCCCGTCGTCGACGAAGGCGGCGACCTCGTCGCGGGAGAGCGGAGCGAGGTCGTAGACGTCGTCGAGCGGGGGGCGGTCGCCGGCGCGGTCGGAGCCGGCGGCGTCCGGTGCGAGCGGCCGCCAGTCGACGCAGCAGCCGGCGCACCCCTCACAGCGGAGTTCCATCTGGTTAATCATGTTAACATTTAACAATATTAAAAGGATCGGCGAGAGGGAGTCGACTCTGAATCGAATTGTGGTGGCGCGCGCCTGCGAGCGGCCGCCCTCGGCGGCCGCGAGTCAGCGCGTGCGAGGGAGACGGCGGCCCGGCGCGGCTTCGCCCGCGCCGGGCCGTCCGTCGGGGCTGGGGAGGCGTGAGGCGCGGTTGCGGTCGGGTGGGACTCAAAGGGGCTGGGGCTTTGGAGGTGTTCACCGTCGATCCGTCGACAGTTCTTAAATGATCGATCGATTCAGGGCGCGACGCCGACCGTCAACAGCGTCCCCCACGTCCGGTAGCGGTCGACCATCGCCTCGCGGGAGTCCCAGTCGTCGGTGGGGAACGCCGAGGCGTCTGGGATCTCGATCTCGCGGTCGGGGACGTTGTCCTGTGCGGCGACGTACAGCCCGGCGTCTCGGAACGCCTCGCGGTACTCCGCGCGGCTCCACAGAGTCATCTCCACGGAGATGTTCTCCTGCCACGCGTGGGTCGACTCGCTCTCGGCGAAGTAGTTGACGGCGCAGTAGAAGGTTCCGCCGGGCTTCAGCACGCGGCGGATCTCTCGGAGCGTGTTGCGCGGGTCGGCCGCGTAGTAGAACGCCTCCATCGAGAAGACGTGATCGAGCGAGTCGTCGGCGAAGGGGAGCGCGTCGAAGTCGCCCACGAGGAACCCCACCGCGTCGTCGTCGGTGTAGCGCCGGGCGTTGCGGGCCATCTCCGGCGCGCCGTCGAGCCCGTACCCGCGATCGATGCCGCGCTCGCGGAGCGCGCGGAGCGCGTAGCCGGAGCCGGTGCCTAAATCGAGGACGGCGTCGCCCGCCTCGACCGGCATCCGCGCGAGCACGTGTTTCGCGGTGTGCCAGTGTCTGTCCTCCATTCCGCGGTCCTTCCCCGACGTCGCCCACTGGTCGAACTCCTCGCGAACGCTCATGGCGGTACGACGGGCGGGTGGGTGAAAACCGATTCGGAGGGGACCCGTCCGCGCGCAGCGACGCGCGACGCGGCGTTAAAAAGCGTCGCTGTTTTATCGGCTCCCGTCCCTTCGGGAAGTATGAAACGCCCGCGGAGCCTCCGTCGACCGAAGTTCCGGATCGCGGACTCCGCACAGCAGGCGGTCGGCGGATTCCTCCTCGCGGGGCCGTTCGTCGTCACCGGCGAGGTGTGGGACCTGGCCGCGGGCATGAGCGCGGTTCAAGGGGTGCTGACCGCCGGGCTCGTCGCGCTGATCGGCTACGCCGCACTCTACCGGGCGGACACCGACAGAGACCCGGAGAACGAGAAGGAGATCGCGGGGATTCCCGCTCGGTTCGTGTCGCTGATGATCGTCGCCTTCGGCTCCGTGGCCGTCCTCGTGTTTCTCTTCGACGCGCCGGCCACGTTCCTCATCGATCAGGGCGTGACGGGGATCGAGCTGTGGGTGACCACGGCCAAGGCCGTCTCCGTCAGCGCGGTGTTCAGCGTCGTCGGCGCCGCGACCGCCGACAGCGTGTTCTGAGCCCGGGCGGCGACAGCGCCGTCCGCACTCACCGCCGTCCGAACTCACACGACGACCGAGACGACGGCGAAGAGGATCAGCACGCCGGCGATGTCGCAGACGTTGGTGACGACGGGGATGGTCGTGTCGTCGGGGTTGAGCCCGATCCGGTAGGAGGCCTCCACGGCGGCGACGCTGGCGACGACGACGAGGACGGCGAGGAGCATCCCGGAGACCAGCGAGACGAGGAGCATCCGCCCGAGCCCGAGCGTGCCGCCGAGCGCGACCCCGATCGCCCACGCGGCGACGCCGACGATGCCGAAGACGGTCCCCGCCAGGGCGAACACGGCGCCCGCGTTCGCCCTGAGGTCGGGGTTCGACGGGTCCAGTTCGTACGTCCCGAGGTAGAGCTGCGTGGTGAGCCGCGAACAGGTGATCGACGCGAGGTTCCCGGCCGTTCCGATCTGGACCGGGACCAGCACGAGCAGCGCCGGGTTGCTGACGAGCACCGCCTCGTACGTCTCGAGGACGGTCCCGGAGACGAGTTGGAGCACCGACAGCGCGGTGAGGAGCGGGATCATCGTCCGGACGATCCGGCGAATTGACCACTCGTCCGTCATCGTCGGGCCCCCGCCGGACGTGGGGCCGTTTCCCCCGCCGGACGTGGGGCTGTTTCTCCCGCCTGATGTCGACCCGTTTCCCCCGCCTGACGCCGAGCCGTCTCCCGCGTCGGCGTTCGTCACAGCACGACCCCCACGACGTAGATCCCGACGAGGAGGAAGAACACCCCGAACACGTCGCCGAGCGTCGTCACGACGGGGCCGATCACGTTGTCCGGGTCGAGCCCCCGGCGGTAGCCGACGAAGATGACGGCGATCAGCACCGAAATCATGAGGGCCGCCGAGAGGAACCCCGCCACGACCATGATCCCGATCAGCTGGAGGAGGTTCCCCTCCGTTCCCAGGAGCGTCAGCCAGAGGTAGGTGACCACGGCGATGAAGACGGAGACGCTCATCCCGTTGACGAAGGAGGCGAGGATCGCGTTCCTGAGCCGCCGGTCGAGCCGGAACTGGGGCTCGATCAGCCCCTGGTGGAGCCCGGTCGAGAGGCGAGCGCCCAGCGAGCCGTACACGCCGCCGCGGGTCGCGAGGAACGCCGGGAGCAGGAGGAGGAGGCCAGGGACCTCCGAGATACCGGCCCGCATCGTCTCGGACCCGAGGATGGTGCCGGCGAACAGCCCGGCGACGAGGCTGACGAGGATCACCGGCAGCGCCTGTCGGTAGACGTCGCGCGCGGTGTCGTGGCCGGCCATCGTGTGTGCGAACGCGAGGGGGATCCAAAAAACCGGTCGGCCGGCGATGGTCGCGCCGAGCGGTAGTCGACCGACGTGGCCCGCATCGTTAAGTCGGTCCGGCGGTTTCCGATCCCATGGACTACTCGCTCGCCATCGAGAACGGGCCGGAAACGATCCCGGGGGGGACGGGGCTTCTGCTCGTCCACCCGAGCATCGGCGAGACGGACCGGATCGACACGGACTTCCTGAAGACCGACACCGACGCGTTCCTCGTCGTCTCCACGCGCACGACCGCGCGCGAGGTCGAGCAGAAGCTGGAGTACTACGACGTCGACGAGACGAAGGCGACGATCCTCGACACGCTCTCCGTCGAGCGCGGCTACTCGCGGCGCTCCAGCGACGACGTCTTCTACGTCTCCGCCCCCGACGACCTCGACGGCGTCGTCGACCGGGTCGAGCGGTTCCTCACGGAGAACGAGGGGAAGCGACGGGTGTCGGTCGACTCGCTCACCGAGATGGCGTACTACGCCGACGACGACGCCGTGTTCGAGGCGGCCGCGGACATCCTCGACCTCCTCGACGAGCACGACGCGGTCGGGATCTTCCACCTCTCCGAGGAGGTCCACGAGGTCGCGACGCTCGACCGGTTCCGGGAGCTGTTCGAGGGCGTCATCGAGCTCGACGGCGAGGGGAACGTCAGCTTCGAGATATAGGACCGAAAGCGAGTCGACCCGTAAAAACGAACGCGGGTCAGCCCCCGTCGTCGACCATCGATTCGAACGTCTTCTCCGCCCACTTCACCGCGTACGGAGCGCCGCGGTCGCGGTAGGCGGCGGTGTCGAGCGCGGCGAACGGCGCGGGGAGGTCGAGCCCGTGACGCACCGTCGAGCAGGCGTACTCCGTGGCGCTCGCGAAGTCGGTCTCGCCGCGGGCGACCTCGCCCGAGAGGTCGCCGAGCCGACCCTCCAGGCGGTCGCCGGCGTCGAGCCACGCGTCGAACAGCCGCGGGTGGCGCCCCTCCCACGACGCGAAGACGTCGCGGGTGTACAGCCCGACCCAGGCGTCGAACAGCGCGGCCGCGACCTGGAAGACGTCGCTCGGGCCGTGTCCCGTGGTCGAGGCGCCGGTGTCGGGGTCCGGTTGGCGGACGGCGGCGTCGAGGTCGCGGTAGCGCTCGCCGAAGAACGGGAGGAAGCTCTCGGGGAGGGGGTTCGGGGACGCGTCATCCGCGGGCGCGTCGTTCGGGCGCGTGCCGGTCGGAGACGCGTCGTCCGGAAGCGATCCGGGAGACGGCGAGACGCCGATCTGAACCAGTCGGTCGGCGATCAAGAATGCGAGGAAGTCGTCCGGCGTCCCCTCCGCCCGCTTCTTGACGAGCACTGTCTGGGGGTCCGTTTGGGTCGTCCGGACGACCGTGCCGTCGCCGGGCAGTCCGACGGTGAACGTCGCGCCGGCGTACCGCTTGAGGAGCTCAGGCGCCTCGTCGGGGAGCCACGCCGCCGGGAAGGAGGCGGGCGAGAGCCCGTCAACGAACAGCCCGAGGTCCTCGGCCGCCGCCGGCGGGAGCGTCTCGAAGTCGGCGTCGACGTCGATGACGGGCGATCCGGGTGCGTGTTCCTCGCGGACCGCGTCGAGGTCGTCGTCGAGCGGCCGGGACGAGAACATCAGCCGAGCACGTACGAGAGGATGATGAGAACCGACAGGGCCGCCGAGGCGCCGATCGTCCCGAGGACGATCGTGGTGGATTTGCTCATGTCGAACCCTGGGGTCGCCGGTCGTTTAAAACTATATTACTTCGGACGGGAGACCCCTCGGGCGGACGGGGAAGGGTTCGGACGGACTGGAGACGTTCCGACCGATCGCGGGAACCGATCGACAGCGGGTTTATACGGGTCCGTCCGGTAGCCGTGGTATGCGGATTCGTGACGCGCTCGAATCGGACGCCGAGGCGCTGGCATCGGTCACCGGTCGGCCAAAAGACGTCGCGAGAAATATGATCCACGACCGGTCGGTTCGGGTTGCGGTTGAAGGCGGCGATGACAGCGACGACGCCGAACGCGACGACGCCGAACGCGACGACGCCGAACGCGACGACGCCGAACGCGACGACGGGGAAGCGGCGGTGCTCGGCTTCGTCGCGTTCGACGTCCGCGGCGACACCGTCCACGTGACCGACTTCGACGGGAGCGGGTCGACGATCGAACGGCTGCTCGAGGAGCCGCGGCGGTTCGCTCGCCGGGAGGAGATGGGCGTCGAGGTCGTCGTCCCGAACGACGAGGCGACCAGCGAGGTCATCGAGGCGTCGGGGTTCGCTGCCGCGGGGAGAGGCCCGCGGTTCGAGGGGCGGCGGACCACCCGGTACCGGATCGAGTACGAGGAGTTGAACGGACGGAACGACGATTGAGGAAGACGGGAGCGTGTTCCGGAGCGACGGGTGTGTCGTCGGGCCGGGCAGGTGGACGGACCGAGCAGTCAGTCGAACCGCTGTTGAACGATCTCGAGCGCCTCTTCTCTGTCGTCCCAGTCGACGAACACCGCGACCGACGTCGCGCTCGTGATGAGGTCGATGATGTTGATCCCGTCCTCGGCCAGCGGTGCGATGATGTCCTGGATGACGCCCGGCTGGTTCGGGAGCTCGCCGCCGGTCACGCGGATGACGGCGATGGGGTCGGCGACGGTCACAGACGAGAGCGCCTCGTCGGAGACGACGGCCTCGTGGAGGAGCGCCTCGGCCGTCTCCGCGATGTCGACGTCGACGTAGAACGTGACCGAGTCCATGCCGGAGGCGACCGCGTCGATGTTGATCTCCTCCTTGCGGAGGGCGTTCGCGAGCTGCGAGAGGATACCGGACCGGTTCCGGATCGCGCGCCCGGCGATGGTGAGACACGCGAGCGGCTCCTCGCGCATGTCGATCAGGCTCTCGAACTGCCCCTCGATGCGAGTGCCGCCCCTGAGGAGATCGCCGTGTTGATAGTGGACGACCCGGACCGCGAGGTCCTCGTCCTTGTAGGAGAGCGCCGACGGCGCGACGACCTCCGCGCCGCGGAAGGAGAGGTTCCGCAGCTCGTCGACCGTGATCCGACCCACGTTCCGCGCCCCCTCGACGACGCGGGGGTCGCCGGTCATGACCCCTTCGACGTCGGTGACGATGACGACCTCGTCGGCGTCCATGTAGTTGCCGAGCATCACCGCGGTCGTGTCGGAGCCGCCGCGACCGAGCGTCGTGACGTTGCCGTCGTGGTCCTCCGCCAGGAAGCCGGTGATGATCGGGACGACGCCGTCGAGCCGCTCCGCGATGGCGTGCGCGCGCTTCTTCGTCTCCTCGACGTCGACCTCGCCGAGCTCGTTCGTGACGACCGGCCAGTCGGGGTGGCCCGGTTCGAGGAAGAGGGCGTCGATGCCGCGGACCGAGAGGGCCGCCTTCAGCATCCTGACGCTGGTGCGTTCGCCCATCGAGACGATCTCGGCGCGGTCGGCGTCGTCGGTCTCGAAGGTGATGTCGTCGAGGAGGTCGTCGGTGGTCGACCCCATCGCGCTCGCGACGACGGCGATCTCGTGGCCGGCCTCGACCGCGTTCGCGACGGAGTCGGCCGCGCGTTCGATGCGGTCGCCGCTGCCGAGGCTCGTCCCGCCGAACTTGGCGACTACGCGCATACGCACACCTCGTCGCGAGCGTTCAGGTCGTCGGCGCGAGCGTGCCGGCCGGATTCGTCGCGTCGGATCGAACGAGAGACGGCTCGAGATTCCGAAGTGAAAGCGTGATCAGCAGACATGGGCGCCCGTAGCGGAGGAAGCCGCATAACTGTGTCCACTTCGACAAGGGTCGCCCGAATGTACAGTTCGACCGGAGCGACGGTTCGAAGGCGGGCGGATGAGGGACACCGCTCGTCGGAAACTCGTCGCCGTCACTCGTCCTGAATGCCCCACGCGTCGGGCATCTCGATGACGTAGCGCCCGTCCTCCTGCAGCGAGATGATGTACTCTTGGCGGTCGTACAGCTCCATCAGGTTGAGCTCGTACTTGCCCGGGCTCACGATCCGGATGCTCTCGAACTGCTCGTTGAGCTCGTCTCGGAGTTCGTTGATGTCGGGACGGGGGCCGTCCGGGCCGGCGGACTCCCGAGCGTCCGCGTCGGATTCGGAGTCGACGGGGTGGCTCGCCCGGTCGAGCTCGTCCGGCGAGACGACGTCGGATCGCGCGCTCGCCTGCGCGACATCCTCCTCGCTGCGTTCGCGGACGTGTTCGGTTCCGGCCGTCGAATCGTCTACCGATTCGGTCGGTTCGTCCGGTTCGGTCGTTTCGTCCGGGTCGGCCGGTTCGTCCGGGTCGGCCGGGTCAGCGTCAGAGGTCGTCGAGTCAGCGTCGACACTGGAAGACGTGTCGGGAGCGGTCGAATCGGGGTCGCCGCTTCGAGGAGAGCGATCGTCCGGAGTCGGAGAGGACCGCTCCGTCGGATCCGACGTCTGTCGTTCGGGCGGCGCCGACTGTTCGTCAGTTGTCGGGTCTTCGTCCGTCGTCGGTCCTTCGTCCGTCGTCGCGCCCGCGGGCTTGAATTGGAACTTGTTCCCACCGCAGTCCGGACAGCCCGAGAGCATCTCCTTCGAGCCGTCGGGGAACGTCCGGCCGCAGGTGGTACACTGGTGAGGCATCTATTTACGGGAGACGAGCGTGCTGATGAGGTTCTCGTCTTTGTGCAGCGTCTCGATCCGGTTGGCCGGTCCGATGACGGTGAGCTTCTGCGCGGACTTCCGCCCCATCAGCTTGTCGAGGAAGCTCTGGTCGGACGTCTCCGCCTTCGGGTACGTCTCGATCTCGATCCCGGTGAAGTCGTCCGGGCTGATCTCGGTCATCGTCACCTCGATCAGCTTCGACTCCTCGTCGGGGGAGAGCCCCTCCTCTAAGATCACGATGTTCCCGTCGCGGACGCCGTCGAGGATGAGGCGGATCTTCTCCATGCCGGTGAGCCCCTCCATCCGGGCGCCGCTTATCATGTCGATCCGGACGCCGTCGTCGGAGTCGGAGTCGTCGGCCGACGCGTCGCCGTCGACGTTGGGGGTCGGTCCGGGCATCAGCCGAAGTACTCCGCGATCTTCGTGTACACTTCGTCCATGTTGTCGCCTTCGAGCGCCGAGAGGGGGATCGTCTCGTGTTGCGGGAAGGCGTTGGCGATCTGCTGGACGTCCGCTCCGGGAAGGTCCGTCTTGTTCGCGAGGATCAGCGCCGGGAGGTCCTGCGACTCGATGATCCCGATGAGCATCGTGTTCACCTGCGTGAACGGGTCCGTGGAGGAGTCGAGGACGTAGATGACGCCGTCGACGTCCTCGCGGAGCCAGTGCATCGCCTCCGCGACCCCTTCGGTCGCCTCGCGGGAGCGACGCACCGCGTCGTCCTTCTCCATGTCGTGGTCGAGGAACTCCTTGTAGTCGACCTTCGTCGTCACCCCCGGCGTGTCGACGATGTCGATCGTGACCTTCCGCCCGTTCCGTTCGATCTCGACGTTCTCCTTGCGGCGAGCCCGCCGAGTCTCGTGCGGGATGTGGCTCTCGGGTCCGACGGCGTCACCCGTCCAGTCGCGTGCGATCCGATTTGCGAGGGTCGTCTTTCCGGCGTTCGGCGGTCCGTAGATCCCGATACGCTTGGGTTCGTCGGCCGCGAACAGCCCGTCGGTGACCCGTGATATGCTGTCTTTGAGATTCGTGAGCAGTCCCATCCTGACCTCCAATCCTGGTTTCTCCCGAACGAGCCGTGTCGCGTGTTACCGCCCGATCCGGCCGCACCCGGCGTTCGTTCGGGGAATTAAGGTAGAATCCACGCCCCTCTCACTTAAGAACTGCGTCAGACGTTCCGATCGGCCGATATTGAACGTATGCGGTTTCGAGCCGTTCGATATCTAGTTCGTTTCGAACACCGGAAACGAACTCCCCGAAGCCGACGCGAAAGCGGAGTGCAGGGAATCGATGAGAAAGTGGAGTGCAGGGAATCGGCTCGGAGTCCAGACGTCGATCGGTGACAGGGGCGTAGCGGTGATCTCTCGGATCTCGATTCCTCTCGATGACCGTCTTCGGTTCTCGGACCCTCCCCCACCCCTTCGTTTCGACTGGAGACGTCCGGTGGGGTGGGTCGGGTGTTGGTTGTGACCCGGGTATCTGACAGTGTTCGTTTAATTGCTCACGTATACTCTCTACAAACAACCTAAAAACAACAACAAAAATATCGAGGGGTTTGCCGAGGGTACTGTTGTACGACTTCACATATAAAACCATCTATATAATATACGGTCTCCCGAACACCCCCACCCACCCCAATCGGGTTCCACACGAAACAAAGGGGTGGGGGGGTCCGGAGAATCGACTACCGTACAACCGGGCGAACGCCGAACCGTCTCCGCTTGAGATGCCGGCGAGCCGTCGACAAGTCGACGCCTAACCGACGACTAGACGATCGGGGCCGTCCTCCCCGTCTCGGTCCGATAGTTTCGTTCGCCACCATCGGTTCCGGTGCATCGAACGACGCGACGGACCGAGTGGACGCGCCATCTCCCGATACGTTCTGTCTAACGACCCGTCCCGCGTTCGATCTGCCGCGGGAGCTTCCGTTTCGACGGATCGCCCTATTTCGACGGATCGCTACGTAGCACCGTTTCCGGCCGCCGTCGATTCCGTCTATCGGCGGATGCGTCTGTCAACTGTCCGATTCGACCGGTCCGACCCGTCCGAAACACGTCCGCCGATCCCGTCCCCCAGCGGTGCGTTTCGAGTCCGGAGAGCAACACTTTTGTACCGCCTCTTCATCTGGTTCGACTGCATCAACTGGACATCGCTGAATACGAACTGTGCCGGATGTCAACGTTTCAGGTCGGAACGCGACGCACCTTGCCCTCTCATGGCGAATTTCCACCTGAAACAGAGGGGTTCACATGGACGAAGGAGAGAACACACCACAGGCGGGCGAATCGGAGAACAGCGGCGGGGAAATCGGTGACTCGTCCCCGACAGACGGAGATATCGACGAACCACCTTCGAGCCTGACGGACCGCGAACCTGACTCCTCCGCCGAGGAATCCGATGACTCGCTGGAATCCGACGACTCGATCGAGGAGACCGACGGCCGTACCGAGGACTCCGCCGACTCCCGACGGTCCCGCTCCGACACGGACGCTGATACCGACACGGACGCTGATACCGACGTTTCCGCCGACACCGATGTTCCCGCCGACACCGACGTTCCCGCCGACACCGAGGTCTCCATCGACACGGATGTCGACGTCGGAAGCGGCGGCCGCGACCGTTCCTCTACCGACGTCGACTTCGACGGGGTCGTCCTCGACGACGACGACGACAATCAGGGGCTGTTCGACGACCTCCTCTCCGGGGAACCGATATTCGAGAACAAGGAGGTGCTCCGTCCGTCCTACACCCCGCACGAGCTCCCGCACCGGAACGACCAGATCAACCGGATGGCGACGATCCTCGTCTCGGCGCTCCGCGGCGAGACACCCTCAAATATTCTCATCTACGGGAAGACGGGCACCGGGAAGACGGCGTCGGCGAAGTTCGTCTCGCAGGAGCTCGAGTCGACTTCGCAGAAGTACGACGTCCCCTGCGAGGTCGAGTACATCAACTGCGAGGTGACCGACACGCAGTACCGCGTCCTCGCCCAGCTCGCGAACACCTTCATCGAGAAGAACCAGCGGGTCATCGCCGACCGCCTCGACCGCTACAGAGAGCTCAGATCCGAGGCGGACGACGACCCCGGGGCCCTCACCGGAACCGAGTTCGCGACGCTCGACGACCTCGACGCGCGGATCGACGAGCTCGAAACCGACGCAGATGAAATGGAGGAGGTCCCGATGACCGGGTGGCCGACCGACCGAGTGTACTCGACGTTCTTCGAGGCGGTCGACTACCACGAGCGCGTGGTCGTGATCATGCTCGACGAGATCGACAAGCTCGTCGAGAAGAGCGGCGACGACACCCTGTATAACCTCTCCCGGATGAACTCGGAGCTCGACCGGTCGCGGATCTCCATCATGGGGATCTCCAACGACCTGAAGTTCACCGACTTCCTCGACCCCCGCGTCAAGTCCAGCCTCGGCGAGGAGGAGATCGTGTTCCCGCCGTACGACGCGAACCAGCTCCGGGACATCCTCCAGCACCGCGCGGACATCGCGTTCAAAGAGGAGGCGCTCACCGACGACGTGATCCCCCTCTGCGCGGCGTTCGCCGCCCAGGAGCACGGCGACGCCCGCCGCGCCCTCGACCTCCTCCGGACCGCCGGAGAGCTCGCGGAGCGCTCGCAGGCCGAGATCGTCGCCGAGAAACACGTGCGGCAGGCGCAGGACAAGATCGAACTCGACCGCGTCGTCGAGGTCGTCCGGACGCTCCCGACCCAGAGCAAGATCGTCCTCTTCGCCGTGATCCTCCTTGAGAAGAACGGCGTTCACAACATCAACACCGGCGAGGTGTTCAACATCTACAAGCGCCTGTGCGAGGAGATCGACGCGGACGTGCTCACGCAGCGCCGCGTCACCGACCTCATCAGCGAGCTCGACATGCTCGGGATCGTCAACGCGGTCGTCGTCTCCAAGGGCCGCTACGGCCGCACGAAGGAGATGGGCCTCTCGGTCCCCGTCGAGGAGACGGAGGCGGTGCTGCTGTCCGACTCCCGCCTCGGCGACATCGAGAACGCCCAGCCGTTCGTTCAGGCGCGGTTCGACAACTGACTCGGGCCGCGCCCTTCTGCGACTGACACTCGACTCCCCTCGTCGCCCCCGCTCCGGTCGAGTTCGTCCCGCTCCCGTTCGGGCGCGCTCAGGCCGCCACGCTCACGCCGCCGCTCTCACGCCACCGCGATCACGCCGCCGCTCTCACGCCACCGCGATCACGCCGCCGCTCTCACGCCACCGCGATCACGCCGCCGCGCTCGCGATCGAACCTCCACCCGAAACGATGGGCTCATCGACCGATCCGGATCCGCTCGTCGTCTGCCGCCGATCCACCGACTCCGCCGCTGCGGTCGTCGCGACCACGTCGCTCAGCTCGGCCTGACCGCTCGCGATCAGCCGCACGTATCCGAGATACGGGACGCGGACCCGCGCGACACCGGTCAGCCACTCGGCTCTCACCGGCGCCGCGAGTCCGTTCGCCTGGTCGTACGCGCCGTTGTTGTCGCCGAGCGTGATGAACCCGTCGTGGGGGGCCGGACAGTGTCTGAGCTCGGCGCATCCGGCCGCGCTGTGGTACTCGTCGTCGGCGCGGTCGTACCAGTTTTCCCCCTCCTCGACGTGAAACATCGCCCGGTGGATGATCGGTGAGGCCGTCCGTCCCGGCGGCCGGTATATCACCACCGACCCGTACGACCCGAACGTCCGGTAGTCGGCGGTCCGTCCGTCTTCGTACGTCACCACGCCGACGTCGTTGTCCGCCGCGTCGGGCGCGAGCCGCCCGGGCTCCGTGACGAAGACGAGGTCGCCGACCTCCATGTTGGGCTCCATGCTTCCGGACTCGACGGCGACCATCGGCGGCCACACGCCGCTGACTCCGAACAGGATCAGCCCGATCACCAGCACGATAGCCACGCTGGAGAGCAGCTCTCGCACCCACATCAGCGCGCCCTCCCTGTCGTGACGGAACCGATAGGCGAGACTCTCCGCCTCCTCCGGAGGCGACTCGTCACCACCCGTCCCCGCCGGCGCTCCCTCGTCGTCGGCGCCCACCGGGAACCCGGATCCCTCGGATCGCTCGACCGACCCTGTGCTATCGGCGGGCTCGGTCGGCGCGGTCGAATCGACCCGATCGGGTCTCTCGGCCGGAACGGTCGACTCACCCGGATCGGACGCTTCGGGCGGAGTGCTCGAACCGACGGCGCGGTCGGAATCGCGTGCGTCGGTCGGACCGGTCGATTCCGCCTCGTCGCGTTCGTCTCGGTCTCCGTCGTCGTCCGACGCGTCCCTTCGCTCGGCCGGATCGCCGTTGGATCCCGGCCGATCCCCTTCGTCCATTACCTGCGGGTTGTCGGGTTTCGGTGATAAGCTTCCGGGTCGGCGCTTTCGGCGGTCTACGGGACGACCGACCGGATCTCCGGAACCGTTTTGAGTCGCACCCCCCTCTCGACTGTCGTGCCGCTGGAGTCGAACGCCCGGATCGTCAAGGAGCTCGCCAGGCGGGGTTACAACGCGGAGCGAGAGGCGGTGACCCTGCTGGCGAGCGCGCCCGACTCCGCAACAGCCCTCGAATCGGCCGTCGACCGCGCGCCCGACGACGCCCTCCGAATCACCGCCGACCACGTCCGCGCGGCGGTCGGTTCCGACGACGTCGCGGATTCCGAGATCCCGTCCGGCTCCGACGCCGACCCCGACGCCGACTCCGGGACTCCGACGGGCTCAAATCCCGACTCAGCCCTTGATGCGGGTCGATCTCCAGTCGAAACGGAGGGGTCAGAGCGTGACGTCCGAGCCGATTCGACCGCCGGACGACGCGACCGCGACCCGGGCCGCCGGGAGCTGGAGGTCGGAAACGACATGACCGGACGGAGCACCGGAACCGGCGAGTACGCCGACTTCGTCCGGACGTTCCGCGACCGCTACGAGCGCCTCTCGAAGGTGCTCCGAGGCCGCGTCAACCACCGTCCCGCGGAGGCGATCGCGGACATGCCCGGCGGCAGCGACGCCGCGATGATCGGGCTCGTCAACGACGTGCGCTCGACGAAGTCGGGCCACTGGCTCGTCGAACTGGAGGACACCACCGGCACGTTCCCCGCGCTGGTGATGAAAGACAAGGGGCTCGCCGACGTCGTCGACGAGATCCTGATGGACGAGTGCGTCGCCGTCGAGGGGACGCTCGCCGACGACTCCGGTATCCTGTTCGCCGACTCGCTGCACTTCCCGGACGTCCCCCGAACCCACCAAACCGGCGCGGCCGACCGCCACGTCCAGGCCGCGCTGATCTCCGACGTCCACGTCGGCAGCGACGAGTTCATGGCCGACGCGTGGAGCCGCTTCACCGACTGGCTCCACACGCCCGAGGCGGAGCCGGTCGAGTACATCCTCCTCGCCGGCGACATGGTCGAGGGGGTCGGCGTCTACCCCGATCAGGACGAGGAGCTGGAGATCGTCGACATCTACGACCAGTACGAGGCGTTCTCGGAGCACCTCAAGGAGGTGCCGGCGGACACCGAGGTCGTGATGATCCCCGGCAACCACGACGCGGTCCGGCTCGCCGAGCCGCAGCCCGGATTCAACGACGAGATCCGCGACATCCTGGACGTCCACGACGCGCAAGTCGTCTCGAACCCCGCCACCGTCAGCGTCGAGGGCGTCGAGGTGCTGATGTACCACGGCGTCTCGCTCGACGAGGTGATCGCGGAGCTCCCCGAGGAGAAGGCGAGCTACGACGAGCCCCACAAGGCGATGTACCAGCTCCTCAAGAAGCGTCACGTCGCCCCGCAGTTCGGCGGCCACACCCGCGTCGCGCCGGAGGAGCGCGACTACCTCGTCATCGAGGACGTCCCGGACGTGTTCCACACCGGCCACGTCCACAAGCTCGGCTGGGGGAAGTACCACAACGTCCTCGCGGTCAACTCCGGCTGCTGGCAGGCGCAGACCGACTTCCAGAAGTCCGTCAACATCGACCCCGACGCGGGCTACGCCCCCATCCTCGACCTCGACACGCTGGAGATGACGGTGCGGAAGTTCGCGTAGTCCCCGACGGTCTCCCGCCCGTTTCACCCCCGCCCACTCGGCCGACAGTTGAAGTCGGATACCGCCACCAATCCCGCCCGTGACGTGACCGTCGCCCGCGGCGCACTGGGCCGGAGCGCGACGCACCGCCGCGGAACCCCTCCGTTTCGACTCCGTCGCCTGTTCGCCATCTGGCGCTTCCGCGGCTACCGATCGATCTTGACCCGACCGCTCGTCGCGCTGTTGAGCCGCTCGACCAGCTCGTCGACCTCGGCCACCGGAACGCGGAGTTCGAACCGCACGCGCTCGTCGTAGTCGGCGTCGAACGCGACGTCGGAGGACTCGATCACGCTTCGAACCGTGCCGGAGTCGTCGTACTCCGTCTCCACGACCAGCCGCCGGTGCGGCCGCTCCTCGACGACGCCGGCCTCGTCGACCCCGTCCTTCACCGCCCGCGAGTAGGCGCGCGCGAGCCCCCCGACGCCGAGGTTCGTCCCGCCGTAGTAGCGCGTCACCACCGCGACGACGTTGCGGATTTCGCGCTGCTGGAGGACGTTGAGCGCCGGCTTCCCGGCCGACCCCGAGGGCTCCCCGTCGTCGGAGGAGTACTCTCGGAGCATGGGATCGCCTCCGGGCGTCCGCTCGGACGCCGTTCCGGCCGGCACCCGGTACGCCGGCACGTTGTGGCTCGCGTCGTCGTACTCCTCTTCGACCCGCTCGATGAACTCCTCGGCCTCCGCGACCGTGTCGACCGGGGCGACGTGGCCGAGGAACTCCGATCCGCGGACCTCGAACGTCGCCGTCGCGGGCTCGGCGACCGTCAGGTACGTGGTGTCCGTCACGGGTCGACGTCCTCCTCAGCGGGGCTGTCGCGCTCGCCGCGGTCGTCGCGATCACCGGGGCCGTCGCCTTCGGCGGTCGATCCGCCTCGTCGTTCGAGCACCGCGCTCGTCGGCGGCGCGAGCCGATACAGCGCGAGGAAGGCGGCGACGCCGACGAGCTCCGCCCCCTTCGCGACGATCGCCAGCGGGTCGCCCGCGAGCGCCGACGCGGCCGCGGCGCCGTGCCAGCCGACGTAGCCGAGGAGGAACGCCGCGAGAACGCCGGCGCCGAGCGCGTACAGCCGCCGGTACTCGGGCGCGCGCAGCGTCGCGACGGCGACGGCGACCGTGAACGTCCCCCCGAGGAGGAACACGTAGGGGCGCGGATCGCTCGGCGCGCCCAGCCGCGGCCACGCCCACAGCAGGTGGACCGCGGCGCTCAGCACAGCGGCCTGTACCGCGACCGCTCGAACGGCCCGTTTCCTCGGGGCGTCGCGACCGCGGAACTCGCCGCTCGACGAGTCGACGTCGGCGCCGTCGTTCGCCTCCGGTGCCGTCGACGCGCTCATCGGGTCACTCCCACGGGCGGTTCCCGGGCTCGTCCGGCCACAGCGGGTACCAGTACGACTCGTCGTCCTCTAAGCCGAGCTCCCCGTCGAGGACGGACTGGAGCTTGAACTCGACCTGCTGGTTCCGGTCGCTCGTCCCCTTCGGCGAGAAGGGGTAGTACGCGCCGCGCCGGAACGAGTAGATCCAGTAGGCGTCGGTGTCTCCGCGCTCGAAGCCGAAGACGGCCGCGAGCAGCCGGGAGCCGAACCCCTCCTCGATGAACTGGTCGGCCGCGAAGTGGACGCTCGTCACGAGGTCCTCCGGATCGTCGTCCTCGAGGACGAACCACTGGTAGCCGTGGTCGTCCTCGTGGCGGTGGAACCCCGTGCCGGTCTCGATCTCGCCGGCCTCGAGGATTGCCTCGACGGTCTCGACGGCGTCGTCGAAGCGGGTGCTGTCCACCCCGGAGAAGCAGAGCGCGGCCTCCCCGCAGTGGTCGTAGCCGAGGTCGGCCTCCATCGTCATGTACGCGGTCGACATCCCGAAGAGGTCCTCGGGGTCGGCCTCCCGGGTCGCGTCCGTCTCGGCGCTCGTCCCGAGCACGGCGCGGATCGTGTCGAAGATGCCCATCTATGAGTGGATCCTAGGCGACGCGGGGTTTAGGAGGTTTCCGTCGGTGGCGGCGACGCGCCTCCGGTGTCATTCCTCGTTCTCCGCGACGTAGTCGAGGTACGCGAGGACCCCCCGGACGTTCAGGCTCGCGTTGGCGCGGGCGCGCTCGGGGTTCCAGAACTCGCGGTCTCGGCTCGCCGCCTCGAAGTGCTCGACGACCGCGTCGTCGTCCCCGAGCTCCTCGCGCTTCTCCCGGATCGCCTCCACCCACTCGACGTACGCCCGTTTTATCTCGCCGGCCAGCTCCGGCTCGTACTCGCGGGGGCCGAAGTGTCCGAAACAGAGGTAGTCGGGGTCGAGATCCTCGATCGTCCGGACGTCGGCGAGGCACTGGTCGAGGTCGAACTGCGGCGGCGGCGTCGTCGGCTCGATCCCGTCGACCGCGGGGACGTAGATCCCGGCTGCGTCGGCCGCGAAGACAACGCCGGCGTCGGGGTCGTGGTAGATCGCGTGGTGCGGGGCGTGTCCCGGCGCCTCGTGGACGACCAGCTCTCGGTCACCGAGATCGATCCGGTCCCCCTCCGCGAGCCCCGAGATCCGATCCTCGGGGACCGGCTCGGGCTCGTCGTAGTACTCCCACTGCTCTTCCACCGCGGACTTCGTCCCGGCGACGAGCGCCCCCGGGTCGACGAGGTGTCGAACGCCCTTCTCCGGCACGACGACCTCCGCGTTCGGGTAGCGCTGAGCGAGGTGACCCGCCCCGCCCGCGTGGTCGAGGTGAGCGTGGGTCGGCAGGATCCACGCGAGTTCCTCGCGGTCGATCCCGACCTCGGCTATCGTCTCGTACAGCGCCTCGCGGTTCGCGCCGGTGCCGGTGTCGATCACGACCGGGCGCTCGGCGTCGTACACGTACACGGCCCCGTACTCGTCGGTGTCGAACATCCCGGTGTCGTGGACGTACAGGTCAGACACTCCGCGAACCGGCTCGTACTCGCCTGCGTGCATGGCCGAACGAGCGGCGCGCGCCCTCTTTTAGGGATCGGTCTCGGCGACGCGCGCCTCCGGGCGGCGCTGCCTCGATGTTCCGGTCCCGACGGGGTCGCCGTGGCGGGTGCTTATGGTCGTTCCACCCGAGCGATCGGTATGCGCGTGCTCGTCACCGGCGCCACCGGATTCGTCGGGACCCGACTCGTTCCGACGCTCCTCGACCGCGGCCACGAGGTCGTCTCCTTGGTCCGCGACGCCGACGGCTACGCCCCGCCCGAGGGGGTCCGCGTCGTCGAGGGGGACCTCCTGGCGCCCGACACCCTCCCGCCGGCGTTCGAGGTCGACGGCGATCCGGTCGACGCCGCCTACTACCTCGTTCACTCCATGGACGGCGGTCCCGGCTACGAGGAGCGGGACCGCGACTGCGCGACCAACTTCGTCGAGGCCGCCTCGGCCGCCGGCGTCGACCGCGTGATCTACCTCGGCGGCCTCGGGGAGGACCGCGAGGAGCTCTCCGAACACCTCCGCTCCCGCCGCGAGGTCGAGCGGATCCTCGCGTCCGGCGACCCGGACCTGACCACGCTGCGCGCGGCGATCATCATCGGCGCCGGGAGCGCGAGCTTCGACGTCATCCACGGGCTCGCGAGCCGGCTCCCGGTGATGACGACGCCGAAGTGGGTCGACACGCTCTGTCAGCCGATCGCGATCGACGACGTCGTCGGGTACCTCACCGGCGTCCTCGAGGCCCCGGAGACGCGCGACGACACCTTCGAGATCGGCGGGCCCGACGTCTTGACCTACGCCGAGATCCTCCGCCGGACGCGCCGACAGCTCGGGCACAAGCTGTGGATCGTCCGGGTGCCGGTGTTGAGCCCGGAGCTGTCGGCGAAGTGGCTCCGACTGGTGACCGACGTGAACCCCTACCTCGCCCGCTCGCTCGTCGAGGGGCTCCGCAACACCGTGATCGTCGAGGACGACCGGATCCGCGACATCGTTCCGATCGAACAGACGCCCTTCGAGGTCGCCGTCGCGAGGGCGATCGACCGGCCTCGCCGCGGCGACCCGCCCGACGAGGTTCCGGCGACCGACGTAGAGGTCGAACTGTGAGCCGGAACTACGGCGAGACGTGGGTGTACGAGAGCCTCGTCGGCGGGATCCCCGGATTGGGGATCTCCCGCACGCTCGCGGTCGCGATCCAGTTCCTGCTGTTCCAGGTCGGCGTCCTCGCGCTCGGTTGGTACTACGGGCTGTGGGACGCCGTCCTCGCGGGGACGGTCGCCGTCCTCGTCGCGGCGATCGGCAGCGTCGAGATGCACCGGCTCGGCGCCGCCAACCGTCGGCTGTCGACCCCGCCAGAGCACAAGCGGCTGCTGTTCGGGTCGAGCATCGAGATCGTCCTCGGCGTGCTCGCGTTCATCGCGCTGCTCACGTACGTGATCGCGTGGGACGGGACGCTGATCGAGCGCCTGTTCGGTCTCGACCCTCCGGTCCCGGTGGTGTACCTCACCCTGCTGATCCTCTGGGACCTCACCTACCGGATCGGCACGTCGTGGTGGAGCGCGGTCGTCGCGCTCTGGCGGGCGGTGAACGTCGACCTCGCCCCGAGCGAGGCGTCCCGGGTCAGGCGCCTCGACGCGGAGAACGTCGGCTTCTCGGCGCTTCAACTGGCGCTCGTCCCGTTCCTGCTCGAGGAGCCGATCCTGCTCGGGGCCGTCGTCGGCCACGTCCTCGCGGTCGCGATCGTCTGCTCGGCCGCGATCGCGTTGACCTGACCGGGCGCGCTCGCGCCGCGGTCGCCTGTTCTCCCGTCTCCGGAGCCGCCGCTCTCACGGCTCGCTGGTCCCGCCGCTCGCCGATCAGCGGTTCGGAAGGAAGCCGACGGATCCGCAGAAACGCGGTCCGAGTCGCCGTCTCACTCGCCCTGCAGCTCCTGGAACTTGTCGAGGAGTGCCTCCGCGGAGTCGCCGGAGTCGTAGGTGAGCGATCCGGAGTACTCCGGCCGCTCGGCGTCGAAGTCGGCGTCGACTTCGCTGGTCTTCTTTTCGCGACGCTCGTGTTCGGCCTCGTCATAGGCACCCATTGACATGGTACACCATACCTTAGAAATAATCCTTCATATATGTGTCGGTGAATTGTCTCCTCTCCGAAACGACCCTGTCGTCGCGGCCGCGATGCGTCGCCTCCGGGCCACCGGAACCGATTAGACCCGGCGTCCGGTAGCACCGCCGTGGCACAACCGCTCCGATTCAGGCGCGCTCCCGGCCGGTGGAGCGCCGACCGCGTCCGCTCGCAGCTCGAACGGCCGCTCGACGACAACCTCGGGGCCGCGGCGAGCGACCCGTGGTTCAGCCCCCCGCCGGGGTACGACGCGCGGCGGTTCGACATGGACGACGGCTCCTTCGCCCTGTTCTGCTGGACCGAGAACGACGCCGATCCGCCCGCGGGGGCGAGCGGCGGGCCGGTCGGATACTGGATCGGAAACACCGAGACGCCGAGCGAGCTGTGGCGCACGGACAAGTACGGCTTCGACGAGGCCCCGTACCCGGTCTCGCGGTGGGTCCAGCGGGAGCTGCTCGCGGCGCTGCACGACGACGAGCCGTGGCTCGCGGCGTACCCGCACGTCTCGTGGTACTTCCTCCCCGTTTTCTCCTCGAAGGACGGCGCGGAGACGACGCGGGCGTTCTTCCGCGACCACGCGGCGGGATTCCCGGACGCGACGCGCGAGGAGGGGACCGGGTTCGTCGAGGAGACGCTCCGGCCGGGGATCCTCGACGGCTACCGCGAGACGATGGCGGGCAAGCTCGGCACGTCGGCGTCGCTCGATCTCGTGCGGATGAGCGCGACGATGGCGGAGTTCACCGCGGCGCGGATCCTCACCGACTCCGGCTACGACGTGACCCCGGAGATCGAGGTGACGACCGGGCACTCGCTCGACTTCCGTGCGACCGACCCGGACACCGGGCGGGCGTTTCTCGTCGAGGTGACGCGCCCGCAACCCGCCTCGAACCGGTCCGCGAGCGGTCCCGTCGCGGCGGTCCGCGACACCGCGGAGACGAAGACGAGCGGCCAGCTGGAGGCGCACGGCGGCGGCGTCACCCTGCTCGTCGACTGCACCTCGTTCCCCGCGGACGATTGGGCCGCGGTCCGGGACGCCGAACCGGACGTCCGACACCGCCCGGCGGTCGTCCTCCGCGCGCGCCCGAACGGGCACGTGGAGGGATACCGAAAGGGATCGGTGCCGGTCGACCTGTCGCCGGCTATCGACTGGATCTGAGTCGGATCGTCACGTGAGCGACGGTCGAAAAAGTCGAAAAGAGCGGTCGAACCCCGGTTCCGTTCAGAACGAGACCGGCGAGGGCCCGTCCTCGGCGTCGGTCGTCGGGTCGCGGTCCGAGTAGAACCGCCGACCGACTCCGCGGTGGCAGACGCCGGCGCGGAGGGTGGTGAACACGTCCTCCGCGTCGTCGAACGTCTGGTCCCCGAACCGCTCCAGCACGTCGCCGAGACGCTCGGAGCCCTCCGCGAGCTCTACGGTCGCGTTCCCGTGGGCCGCGATCAGTTCCTCCGAGGTCGTCGGATATTGGTGCCGTTCGAGTCGGTCGTCGACGCCGTTCAAGCGCATCAACAGACGGGAATCGCCGACGGTTCTTAATGATTGTCCATGTACAACCTTAGTCGGGGGATACCTAATTATATTTCCTTATATTGGTGTGCGTTCACGTGCAACTATCGTCGGCGCTTAGTACGGGGTCGCCGAACGGAACCCATGGACACGGACCGGATCGTCGCCGACCTCCACGCGCACACCACCGCTTCGGACGGCACTATGACGGTCGCGGAGCTCGCGGCGACCGCCGTCGACGCGGGGCTCGACTGGGTCGCCGTCACCGACCACGACCGGGTCCACCCCGACCTCGACGCCCCCGTCGTCGAGCGCGAGGGAGTCCGGGTCGTCCGGGGGATCGAACTGCGCGTCGACGCCGGCTTCGAGCGGCTCGACCTGCTCGGGTACGCGGTCGAACGCACCGCGGCGCTGGACGACGAGACCGAGCGCCTCCAGGCGGATCGCCAGCGGCGGGGCGCCGCGATCCTCGAGGCCGTGGAGGAGCGACTCGGCGTCGACCTCGGCGTCGAGCCCCGCCCCGGTCTCGGGCGACCCCACATCGCCCGCGCGATCGAGGAGTCGGCGGCGCCGTACGACTACGCGGGCGCCTTCGACGAGCTGATCGGGAACGACGGCCCCTGCTACGTCCCCCGCGACGTGACCGAGCTGGACCGAGGGATCGAGCTCCTCCGAGACGCGTGCGCGTTCGTCGGGCTCGCGCACCCGTTCCGGTACGACGACGCCGACGCCGCGCTCGACGTCGCCCGCGAGCTGGACGCGGTGGAGCGGTTCTACCCGTACGGTCGCCCGGTCGACGACGCCCGCGTCGAGCGGGTCGCCGCCGAGAGCGACCTCCTCCTGACGGGCGGGAGCGACGCACACGAGCGGACCCTCGCCGAGGCGGGGCTCACCGCCGAGGCGTTCGAGCCCGTCCGCGACCGGCTGCCGGAGCCGACGGCGACCCAGTCGTGAGGAGCTCCGGATCCTCCCCGATCGACGAACAGGATTAAGCCCGACGCCGATAGAGTAGCGACCATGCGGTGTCACTACTGCGAGCGGGAGGCCACGTACGAGGCCGAGCAGAGCGGCGTGGTCGTCGGCCTCTGCGAGGAGCACTTCAAGCGGCGCGTCGAGGAGCTCGCGGAGTCGGACGAGCTCGCGTCGCTCCGCGACCGGATCGACGTCGAGTCGTCGGAGTAGCGCCCCTCGCACCCTCCGACCCGTCGCTTTTCGTCGACCTCGGCCGGCTCTCCCGTTCCTCCCGCGCCGGCTCGCCGCGGACGGATCATAAAAGACCGCCCGGAGCCAACGCTCCGGTATGCACCCCACCGACCGTCCGCGGCGGCTCCGGACCGACGGCGTCCGCCCCCTCGTCAGCGAGCACTCGCTGTCGGCGTCGGACCTCGTCGCGCCCGTCTTCGTCGACGCGACGACCGACGAGCGCGTCCCGATCGAGACGATGCCGGGTCACGAGCGCGTCCCGGTGAGCGAGGCCGTCGCCCGCGTCGAGGAGGTTCGAGACACCGGCGTCGAGGCCGTGATCCTCTTCGGTATCCCCGAGTCGAAGGACCCGGAGGGCACTCGCGCGTACGCCGAGGACGGCGTCGTCCAGCGCGCGATCCGCCGCGTCGACGCCGAGACCGACGCCTACGTGATCGGCGACGTCTGCCTCTGCGAGTACACCGATCACGGTCACTGCGGCGTGATCGAGGAGTCGGCGGAGACGGATCCGACGCTGACGGTGAAGAACGACGAGACCCTCGATCTGCTCGCGGAGACCGCCGTCTCGCAGGCCGACGCCGGCGCGGACATGGTCGCGCCCTCCGCGATGACGGACGGGCAGGTGCGGGCGATCCGCGAGGCGCTCGACGAGGCGGGCCACGAGGAGGTGGCGCTCATGAGCTACGCCGTCAAGTACGAGTCGTCGTTCTACGGTCCGTTCCGCGACGCGGCCGACGGCGCGCCCGCCTTCGGCGACCGCCGCCATTACCAGATGGACCCCGCGAACCGCCGCGAGGCGCTTCGCGAGGCCCGGATCGACGCCGAGGAGGGCGCCGACGTGCTGATGGTGAAGCCCGGGCTTCCCTACCTCGACGTCGTCGCCGACCTCCGGCGGGAGTTCGATCGGCCGATCGCCGCGTACAACGTCTCCGGCGAGTACGCGATGCTGCACGCGGCCGCCGAGAAGGGGTGGCTCGACCTGGAGGCGACCGCCGGCGAGTCGCTGCTGTCGCTCAAACGCGCGGGCGCGGACCTGATACTCACGTACTTCGCCGAGGACCTCGCCGAGCGCTTATAACCGAACGCGACCGACGTCCGGCCGACCATGCGAGCGTTCTTCGCCGTCGACCTGCCCGAAGAGCTGTCGGAGCCCGTCGCGGAGGCGCAGGCCGCGTTCGAGGGCGCCGAGGGCCTGCGGTTCGCCGACCCCGAGCGGGCCCACGTGACGCTGAAGTTCCTCGGCGAGATCGGCGAGGGAGACGCCGCCGAGAGCGACGACGAGACCGACGCCCCCGCCCTCGACGACGTGATCGCGGCCGGGGAGCGCGCGGTCGCGGACGCCGGCGTCGACCCCTTCGAGTGCGCGATCGAGGGGTTCGGCGTCTTCCCGAGCCTCGATTACATCTCGGTCGTCTGGGCGGGAGTCGGCGCGGGGAGCGCTGAACTGACCGCGCTCCACGAGTCGCTGGAGGCCGAGACGACCGCGCTCGGCGTCGATCCCGAAGCGCACGCGTTCACCCCGCACGTCACGCTCTCCCGGATGAACGACGCCCGCGGGAAGGAACTGGTGCGGGAGGTCGTCCGCGAGCGCGATCCCGAGGTCGGCCGGTTCGAGGTCGACGACGTCCGGCTCGTGAAGTCGACGCTGACGAGCGACGGGCCGGTGTACGAGACCGTCGCGTCGTTCGAACTCTGACGAGGGCCTCCCGACGCCTCCGTCACTCCGCGCCCTCTCGCTCCCCGCCGGCGCCGCCCGCGTCGCCCGCGCGGTCTCCCGCCTCGCCTCCCGGGTGCTCGACCCGGACCCGCGTCACTCGCGTCGGGGTCGCGCCGGTGACGGTGAGCGTCACGTCGCCGACGGCGACGCGGTCGCCCTCGGCCGCGACGCGGCCCATCCGCTGGGTGATCAGCCCCGCGACCGTCTCCACGCTTCCGTCGACCGGGAGGTCCAACCCGAGGGTCTCGTTGAGGTGCGCGACGGTGGTCCACCCGCGGACGACCGCGGCGTTGGGCGCCACCACGTCGACGTGGTCGGTCTCCCATCGACCGACCAGCTCGCCAACGATCTCTTCGACGACGTCCGCCAGCGTGACGATCCCGACGACCGCGCCGAACTCGTCGACGACGATCGCCATCCGCCGGCCGGTCGACCGCAGCTCGTCGAACAGCTCGTCGACGGGCAGCGTCTCCGGGACGAACGTCGGCTCGCGGAGCGCGCTCGCGAGGGGCTCGCCCCGCTCATGGGCGCCGATGGCGTCGCGCACGTCGACGGTCCCGACCACGTCGTCGCGGTTCTCGCCGTAGACGGGCATCCGTGTGACCCCCTCGCGCCCGGCGGTCGAGAGCGCGTCGGCCGGGGTCGCGGTGTCCGGGACCGCCACCATGTCGGTGCGCGGGACCATCACCGCGGAGACGCGCGTCGACTCCAGGTCGAGGACGCCGCGTATCATCGCGCCCTCCTCCGGGTCGATCGCGCCCGCCGCCTGCCCCGAGAGCACGAGCGTCTCGATCTCCTCGCGGGTGAGGTACGACTCGATGTCGGACTCGCCGCCGGTGAACCGGTTGACGACGCCGGAGAGCGCCTCGAAGACGTAGAGCACGGGCCGGATGACTCGTTGGATCGCGACGACGGGGCGGGAGACCCGGAGGGCGTGTTTCTCCGCGTTCGCGACCGCGTACGACTTCGGCGCGATCTCGCCGAAGACGATGACGAAGACGGAGGTGACCAGCGTCGAACCGGTCGCGGCCTGCCCCCCGGAGAAGCCGAACCGGACGAAGACGGCGGTCGCGACCGAGGCGGCCGCGATGTTGGCGACGTTGTTGCTCACGAGGGCCGTGACGAGGAACCGGTGCGAGTCCTCCCGGAGCGCCGAGAGCGCCCGCGCGCCGGGCACGTCCGCGGCGAGCAGCGAGTCGATCCGGTGGGTCGGCACCGAGAAGACGGCCAGCTCCGAGCTGGAGAAGAAGGCGCTGATCCCCGTCAACACGAGGATGGCGGCGACGCCGACGAACGCGATCGTGATGTCCATGTGTGCCCGTGCGGCCGGATATAAAAGGCAGTACCGCCGCGGTCTCGCCCCGGTCCCGGATCGGACGGGTGCCCTCGACCGCGATCGGGTAAGCACGAACGAGGAGGTTCCACCGGAAACAGAGGGGTTGGATACGCACGATTACGGATCATATCGGACGGCAAAACGGCGCGATGAGGAAAGCGTTAACCTCGCCCCGCCGGAGGATACGGGTATGAAGGTACTCGTGACCGACCCCATCGCGGACGCGGGGTTGGACCGACTCCGAGACGCCGGCCACAAGGTCGAAACGGACTACGAGGTCGAGGGCGACGCCCTCCTCGACGCCGTGAGCGACGCCAACGCGCTCATCGTCCGCTCCGGGACCGACGTGAACGAAGCGGTGTTCGAGGCCGCCTCCGATCTCGTCATCGTCGGCCGCGCCGGCATCGGCGTCGACAACATCGACATCGAGGCCGCCACCGACCACGGGGTCATCGTCGCCAACGCGCCCGAGGGCAACGTCCGCGCCGCCGCCGAGCACACGGTCGCGATGACGTTCGCCGTCGCGCGCTCGATCCCGCAGGCGCACGGCCGCCTCCTCGGCGGCGAGTGGGCGAAAGGCGAGTTCCTCGGCACCGAGGTGAACAACAAGACGCTCACCATCGTCGGGCTCGGCCGCGTCGGCCAGGAGGTCGCCAAGCGGCTCGACTCGCTCGGGATGGACCTCGTCGTCTACGATCCGTACATCTCCGAGGAGCGCGCCGACCGGCTCGGCGCCGAGCTCGTCGAGGACCTCCACGAGGCGCTCGCGCGCGGCGACTTCGCGACGGTCCACACCCCGCTCCTCCCCGAGACCGAGGGGATGATCGGCGAGGACGAGCTGGCCCAGCTGGAGGGCGGCTACCTCATCAACTGCGCCCGCGGCGGCATCGTCGACGAGGCCGCGCTCGCCGAGGCGGTCGAGGACGGCGTCCTCGCCGGCGCCGCGCTCGACTCCTTCGCCGAGGAGCCGCTCCCGAAGGACTCGCCGCTGCTCGACGTCGAGGAGATCGTCTTGACGCCGCACCTCGGCGCCTCGACCGAGGCGGCCCAAGAGAACGTCGCGGTCGACACCGCGGAGGCCGTGCTCGCCGCGTTCGAGGACGAGCCGGTGCTCACCGCGCTCAACGCGCCCTCCGTCGACGAGACCGCCTTCCCGCGGATCAAGCCGTACATCGCCGTGGCGGAGACCGCCGGGAAGGTCGCCGCGCAGCTGCTCGACGGCCGGATCACCAGCGTGGAGGCGACCTACGAGGGCGACATCGCCGCGGAGGACGTCGAGCTCGTCACCGCGAGCGCGCTGAAGGGCGTCTTCGAGCCGCTGGAGTGGCAGGTGAACGCGGTGAACGCGCCGCGCCTCGCCGAGGAGCGCGGCATCGACGTCACCGAGTCGAAGACGCGCCAGACGGAGGACTTCCAGAGCCTGGTGCGCGTCACCGTCCGCAACGGCGACGACTCCATCGCGGTCGAGGGCACCCTGTTCGCGGGCGAGGACCCGCGGATCGTCCGGATCGACGGATTCCGCGTCGACGCGGTCCCGTACGGTCACATGCTTGTCGCGCGCAACACCGACGAGCCGGGCGTCATCGGGCTCATCGGCACGGTCCTCGGCGACTACGACGTCAACATCGCCGGGATGTACAACGCCCGCGAGACGCAGGGCGGGGAGGCGCTCACCGTCTACAACCTCGACCACGACGTCCCCGACGCCGCGATCGAGACGCTGCTCGGCGACGACCGGATCGTCGAGGTCACCGAGATCACGCTGGACGACGCCGACGAGCGACAGGCGGAGTAAGGGTTCGGTAGCGCTTTTAAACGTCGACGCCGTCGCGACCCGCGGAGAGTCGCGCGGGCCGTACCGCGGCTCCTCCGCCGCGAACGCCCGAAGTTCCGAATCGGACATTTACGCGGCGTATCGGGCACTCATCGCGGCCGATACGCCCTCGAACGGGTCCGTTGCGATCCCACATCCGCCGAATGAGCGACAAACTTATCTCAATCAGTTGGCGACTAGGGGGCAGTGACAGAGTCGTATCAATCGCTCAATGATCACATCACCAGGTCGTCGACGATTCTCCTCCTCGCGCCGTCAGACGGTTCTCCGGACGACCGCGCCTGTATCGATCTGATGACTCGGAAACCGCCCGGCGAAACCAACGCGCTGAGCGTTACGCTCTCCGCGTCTCCCGCCGAGCGGCTATCGATCTGGCGGCGCGAGTCCGGCGGCGAGCTCCCGGCGCAGACGGCGATCGTCGTCGGGAGCGGTGAGACGACGGACAGCCCGCTCTCGACGTCGGATGCGGGATCGATCTCCGTACGCGAACTCCCTGAAAACCCGGATCTACACGACATCGGCCTCGCCATCGCCAACCAGCTCGGCGCCTGGCGGAACGCCGACGAGACGACGGCCATGTGTCTCCACTCGCTGACGACGCTGTTCGCCGCGTACGACGCCGATCAGGTACTCGGTCTGATCACCGCTCTCAATCACCTCTGCGACGAACACGACGTGATCGCTCACCACCACGTCGACCCGGAGGGGCTCGACGACGAGACGGTGACGACGCTTCGCCCGCTGTACGACGCGGTGCTCGAGTACACCCCGGAAGGCGGCTGGATACCGACGGAGAGCGTGGTACGGGGATCGACGCTGTCGTTCGGCTCGACGACGCCGGCACCGGGCGGACGTGCGAAGACGGACCCCGACCGCCCCGAGACGGTGCCGATGCGGTACTCCTTCGACACCCTCCTGGATCTGCTGTCGTTCCCGCGGCGGCGGACGCTGCTGTACTACCTGAAGAACCAATCGGCGGACGAGATCCCGCTCGAGGAGCTCGTCGAGGAGGTCCACGACATCGAGCGATCGCTGCCGGTTCGCGATTCGTCTCCGCGCGAGGTGGTTCGGACCGAGCTCCTCCACACCCACCTACCGAAGCTCCAAGAGGTGGGGATCGTCCGGTACGACGCCGACTCCCAGACGGTTCATTACACCGTGAATCAGGGGCTCGAATCCTATCTCAACTACATCGAGACGGTCGAGTTAGGCTGATCGGGGCCTGCGAACGGCCGTTCGGCGACCGGGCGTTTCCGCCGGGAAAACGGCGCTTCAGCCGTGCAGGTGATCGAGCACCGCGTCCACGTCGTTCGGGACGGGTTCGGGGTCGCCGCCGGCCTCGTAGGCCGCCTCGGGGTCCTTCAGGAGGTGCCCCGTCGTCAGGCAGACGACGCGCTCGTCGTCGTCGACGACGCCGGAGCGCCGGAGCTTCTTCAGGCCGGCGAGGCTCGCCGCGGAGGCGGGCTCGACGCCGACGCCCTCGGCGGCGAGGTGGCGCTGCGCCGCGGTGATCTCCGCGTCGCTGACGGCGACGGCGGTGCCGCCGGTGTTGCGGATGCCGGGGATCGCCTTCGGCGCGTTGACCGGGTTGCCGATGCGGATGGCGGTCGCGCGCGTCTCGACCTCCTCCCACCGACGGATCTCGTCGTTTCCCTCCTCGATCGCCTCCACCATCGGCGCGGCGCCCTCGGCCTGTACGCCGGTGAGCTTGGGCACCTCGTCGACGTCGAGCGCGCCCGCCTGGACGAGCTCGCGGAAGCCCTTGTAGAGGGCCGAGGTGTTGCCCGCGTTGCCGACGGGGAGGACGATCCGGTCCGGGAACGCCCCGTAGTCGGCGTAGAACTCCTCTAAGATCTCGAAGCCGATCGTCTTCTGGCCCTCCAGGCGGAACGGGTTCAGGGAGTTGAGCAGGTACGCCTCGCCGCGGGCGGCCAGCTCCTGGACGATGTCGAGGCAGGAGTCGAAGTTGCCGTCGACCTCCAGGATGCGGGCGCCGTGGAGGCTCGCCTGCGCGACCTTCCCCGCGGCGACCTTCCCCTCCGGGAGGAGCACGAGCGTCTGCATGTCGCCGCGCCCGCCGTAGGCGGCGAGCGCGGCCGAGGTGTTCCCGGTGGAGGCGCAGGCGAGCGCGCCGACGCCGAGCTCCTTCGCGACCCGGACGCCGACGGTCATCCCGCGGTCCTTGAACGAGCCGGTCGGGTTCATCCCCTCGTGTTTGATCCTGAGCGCGTCGACGCCGACCGACTCCTCGATCCGCGGGACGCGGTGGAGCGGGGTGTCGCCCTCGGGGAGCGTGACGCCGATGTCGAACGGGAGCGCCTCGCGGTAGCGCCAGACGCCGCGCTCGGGGCCGTCGGAGGAGGCGCCAGACCCGAACTCGTCGAACGTCGGCGGATCGGCGTAGCGCACCTCCAGGAGCCCGTCGCACGCGTCGCAGGTGTACCGGACGTCCTCGAAGGGGCCGAACGTCTCGTCGCACTCGATGCAGGCGAGCCACGTCCCGTCGGCGGCGCAGTCGGGCGCCGCCGGGGCCGGGGCGTCGATGGCGAGGTCCATTACGTCGCCGTCCGTGCCGCCGCGGCTTAAGACGGGCGGTCTAGACGGACGTTGCCGTCCGCGCGCACCGAGGCGAACCGGTTCGGCGGCGGCCCATCCCCGCCGCGCGACCGCCGCGGCGCGGCTCGGTTGACGACGGTCGTCCCGCTCAGTCGACGATGATCTCGGAGGTGTCGTCGGACTCGTCCGGACCGGAGCCGAGTCGGTCCTGATAGCGCTGGATCCAGTCGGCGAAGCAGTCGGGGCAGAGCCGCTGGGTGTCGATGTTCGCCCGGTCGACACTCAGCCGGACGGTCCGCGAGAGCGCGTCCGTCGTCGGCTCGCCGCAGTCGTCGCATGGCTCGGTCGTCGGCGCGTTGCTCATACCGATCGGTCGCGGGGACGGCTCTTAAAAGTACGTCGGCCCGCGGAGATCGAGTGCGAGCGTCGAGGTCGCCGGCGCCCGGCTCAGACCGTCCGGAACGCGCGGTCGCCCGCGTCGCCGAGCCCGGGGACGATGAACCCGTCGTCGTCGAGGTAGTCGTCGATGGCGACGGTCAGCAGCTTCGCCTCGGGCACCTGCTCGCTCACGCGGACGAGCCCGTCGGGCGCCGAGACCGCCGAGAGCACGAACAGGTCCTCGAACTCGTCGGCGTCCCCGAGGACGTGATCGAGGACCGCGCACATCGTCGAGCCGGTCGCGAGCATCGGGTCGGCGACGATGACGGTGTCGTCGGGGCCGATCTCGGGCAGCTTCACGTAGTCGATGGTGATCGGGAACTCCCCGTCGGTCATCCCGGCCTCCTCGTCGCGGCCGGCGGAGATGACCCCCTGCTTCGCACGGGGGAACGCCTTCAGGAGTCCCTCGACGAACGGGGTCGCGGCCCGGAGGACGTTGATGATGACCACGTCGTCGAGCCCCTTCACGCGCTCGCCGGTCGTCTCCTGCAGCGGCGTCGTCACCGGGACGTACTCCGTCTCCATCGCGCCGTCGATGATCTCGTACCCGCAGATGCGGCCGAGCTTCACGAGCCCCTTCCGGAAGGCGACCTGCTCGGTCTCGACGTCCCGGAGCCGCGAGAGGGTGTCCTTCGCCAGCGCGTGCGTGATGAGGTACGCGTCGTCGCGGTCTTCGATCGTCATTGTCGGGAGAGGGGCCGCGTTCGGCTTAAAACGTGGCGAACCGCCGCGAGCGCGCCGTCCGCCGCCGTCGGCTCTGACTCACCGCAACACCACGAGGTACGTCGCGGCGAAGATGATCAGCGCGAGCGTCCCGACGTTCGCCGCGGTGAGCGCGGCCATCCCGGCCCTGTCGAGTCCCCAGAGGACGGTCCACGCGAACCCACCGGACAGGACCGCGTTCAACAGGAGGATCAGCCGCGGGTCGCCCTCCGACTCCTCTATCCCCTCGCGGATCCCCTTCTGCTCCTCGCTCATGGCAGACATCCCGGGAGACCGGCACTTAGCTCTTTGTCCGTGCGACCCGTACTCGCCACATGGATCTCGAGGTGCACGTGCGCAACCGACACGGTGACCGGGTGGACCCCGTCCCGTTCCTCGTCACCGTCGGGCTCGCGTTCGCGTTCTCGCTCTCGTTCGGTCCGATATACGGCCTCTCGTACGGCCTCACGCTGGCGACGTCGCTGGCGACCTCGACGCTCGCCTTCGCGGTCGCCGCCGCGGCCGCCTATCACCGGCTCGTCCGCCGCGCCCCGCCGCTCGACGCCGGCCCGCTCCCGCCCGGCCCGCGGGTCGAACGGCTCCTGTACGGCGGGGCCGCGTTCGGCGTCCTGCTCGTCGCGCTCACCGTTCCGCTGCTGTGAACCGCTGGTTCCGGCCCCCGCGCTCGCCGGGAGCGCGGCTGTGCGCACAGTTCACACAGCACCGGGAGAGTAAGATGGCGGAACTCGTACAAACGGTTATGGGGATCTTTAGCACGGTGGCGGACACGCTGAAGGGATCGACCCAGCGCGCGGCCGAGACCGCCGGCGACGACGGCTCCGAGGGGTCGTACTGGTGCGACGACTGCGGCGTGCGAGTCCGGGACGTCGAGGTCGACGCGGAGGGGCTCGACCGCGAGGGCGACGGCACGCCCGTCTGTCCCGACTGCGGCGACTCGATGCGGTTCGAGCGCGCGAGCGGAAGCGGCTGCGCCTGCTGAGTTCGCCGACTCAGATCCGGCGTCTCGACCCCCTTCTCACGGCTCGCGGAGCGCCACCTCAGCGCCCTGTTCCGTCGGGAACGGGTCGTCATCGGCGATTTCGCCCTCGCCCTCCTCGACGGCCGCCCACTCCTCGTCGGTGACGAGCGCGTCGTCGAACCGCTCCCGGATCGCCGCCTCGTCGATGCCCGTGCCGATGACGACGTACTCCGTCAGGCGGTCGCCGTGCTCGTCGTTCCAGTCGAGGGTCGGTCGGTTCGAGCGCAGCATGTCGCGCTCGACCTCGGGGAGGCTCGCGATCCAGGGACCGAGCGCTTTGACGCGCACCGACGCGCCGGCCTGCCCGACCTGCTGGCGCTGGTCCGTGCCCGCGACCCACAGCGTCCCCTTCGAGCGGACGACCTCGGGAGGGAGATCGCGGAGGACGCCGGCGATCCGGGCCGGGTGGAACGGTCGCCGGCGGCGGTAGGTGAAGGAGCCGACGCCGTACACCTCGTCCGGGTGGCGGTGTGCGTGGCCCTCACCGTCGTGATCGGCGTGGTCTCCGTGGTCCTCCGCCAGCGCCCGCTTCCACCCCGGGAGCTCGCCGAGCTCGCCGGCGTCGAACAGCCCGACGTCGAGGACCCGGTCGGGGTCGACCGCGGAGAACTCCGCGACGACCGTCTCCGCGCCCGGCTGCAGCGCGCCCACGAGCCCGATCGCCTCGTCCATCTCCGCGTCGGTACAGAGGTCGGCCTTGTTACAGACCACCAGATTCGACACCTCGACCTGCTCGACGAGGAGGTCCGAGAGCGGCCGGTCCGCCTCCTCGTCGTCCGCGGCGACGCGGCGCTCGGGGACGTCGTCGCCGGCGAAGGCGTCGAGGAACCGGCGCGTGTCGATCACGGTCACCAGCGCGTCGACCCGGTAGCGGGCCGCCGCGCGCGACTCGGTCGTGAACAGCCGCGCGACGGGCGCGGGCTCGGAGATGCCCGACGACTCGACGACCAGGTTGTCGAAGGAGCGCTCGTTCGCGAGCCGCACCACGGCGGTCTCCAAGTCGTCCTGGAGCTCGCAGCAGATACAGCCGTTCGACAGCTCCGTGACGCCCTCGACGTCGACCTCGGACTCCTCGGCGATCAGCTCGGCGTCGACGTTGACGTCGCCCATGTCGTTGACCAGCACCGCGATGTCGCGATCGCCGGCGTTCCGCAGGAGGTGGTTCAACAGCGTCGTCTTCCCCGCCCCGAGGCTCCCCGAGAGCACGGTCACCGGGATCCGGTCGTCGTCCATGCGAGGCGGTCGGTGTGCGGGGCCCTTCAACGTCGCGGCGGCGGAAGCGATCGCGCTCGCCGGCGGCGGAAGCGGTCGCGATCGCTGGATGCCAGAACGGTCGCGCTCGCCGGGGTCGGGGCCCGTCTCTCCCCTTCGTTCGTCGGAAGCCGATACGTTGATACGTCGCGCCCCCGCACCGGCGACCATGTTCCAGTACGTGTCGGCGGCAGGGATCGCGGCGATCGTGGTGACCGTCCTGATGGTCGTCGCGATGCTGTACCTCGTCTGGGGCGCGCTCGGTGGGGAGGCGCACTCGCCGACTCCGGACGTGGACGAACAGCCGGAGCTCGACGACGGGGAGGAGGCGGCCGAGTCCGACGAGCCGCAGGGCGAACTGGCCGCCGACGGCAACTCGGTCTGACGAGCGACGACGCGACCCGCCCCCGACGCGCGACCGCGACAGCTTTTAACACGCCCCGACCGTCACGACCGATAATGACAGTCGCAGACCGGATCGAAACCTTCCGAGCCGCGCTCGAGGAGTGGCTCCGCGGCCTGTATCACGGGATGGTCACCCACGCGGCCTACGAGAAGATCGAGAAGGAGGCCGAGGACACGGAAGACGAGTTCATGCTCGCGTGCTTCCCGGACGCGTTCGGCATTCCCTCGCCGGTCTCGTACTACACCGCCGAGCTGCTCCCGTACCTCGAAGACGAGTTCGAGGCCTGGGAGCGCCGGCTGTGGGACCGCGAGAGCCTCTTGGAACGGAAGGGCCAGCAGTACCACTTCTGATGGAGCAGTTCGTCTTCTTCGGCGGGAAGGGCGGCGTCGGCAAGACCACGGTCTCGTGCGCCTACGGGTACCGCTGTGCGAACGCCGGGCTGCGGACCCTCGTCGTCTCGACCGATCCCGCGCACTCGGTGTCGGACGTGTTCGACCAGCGGTTCGGCGACGACCCCGAGTCGGTCGACGGCGTCGAGGGGCTCGACGCGATGGAGATCGACCCCGAAGACGAGATGCAGCGACACCTCCAGGAGATACGCGAGGGGCTCTCCGAACAGGTGTCGACGGCGATGGTCTCGGAGATCAACCGGCAGCTGGAGATGTCGCACGGCACCCCGGGCGCGTACGAGGCCGCCCTCTTCGACGCGTTCGTGGGCGTGATGCGCGAGGAGAGCGAGCCGTACGACCGCGTCGTCTTCGACACCGCGCCGACCGGGTCGACGCTGCGCCTGCTCGGGCTCCCGGAGTTCCTCGGCGACTGGATCGACCGCCTGCTGTACAAGCGCAAGCAGTCGATCGACCTGTTCGAGAAGGCCGCGATCGGCGACGCGGAGCCGCGGCGCCTGATGGACGGCGATCCGGTCTTAGAGCGGCTCCAGCGTCGCAAGGAGTTCTTCGATTTCGCGGGCGACACGATGCGGAACGACGCCGCCTTCTTCCTCGTGTTGAACCCCGACCAGCTGTCTGTCAACGAGACGGGCCGCGCCATCGAGGGATTCACCGAGCGCGACCTGCGCGTCCGCGGCCTCGTCGCGAACAAGCTCACCCCGTCGCCGGACGAGGACGAGGAGGGGCGCGGGGCCACCTACCTCCGCGACAAGGTCGCGACCGAGCGCGAGCGGCTCGACCAGGTCCGCGAGGAGTTCGACCCGCCGCTGGTCGCCGAGATCGAGTCGCGGACCCGAGAGGTCCGGGGCGACGTGCTCTCGGAGGTCGCCGCGGCGCTCGACGTCGAGACGGGGGACCCCGTGAGCGCGCGCGAGTAAGAACCGGTGGCGAAGACGAGAAATAAAGCATCGGTGACGTGAAACGAACCGATTCCCGCCGCCTATCTTCCCGCTTTCTTCAACCAAATCGGGTAACTATCACGGTTGAAGCTAATACTTAATACGCTGTTTCCGAACCGCGTTTATGAGGCAGGGGAACTCATGACAAGTGTAATTTGGATCACGGTCGCTGTGCTGAGTACGTTCACACTCGGGTACATGGGGTACTCGCGGTACCTCTCCCAGTTCGTCGAACTCGACGCCGAAACGGAGACGCCGGCGCACAAGTACGAGGACGGACAGGAGTACGTCCCGTCGAAGAAGCCGGTGTTGCTGGGGCATCACTTCTCGAGCATCGCCGGCGGCGCGCCGATCGTCGGCCCGATCACGGCCGGCGCCGTGTGGGGATGGGTCCCCGCGCTGCTGTGGATCGCGATCGGCAACCCGCTGATGGGGTCGGTCCACGACTTCGTCGCGCTGTCGAGCTCGCTGCGACACGAGGGGAAGTCGATCGGCTACATCATCGGCCAGTACGTGGGCGAGCGCGGCAAGAACATGCTGCTGTGGTTCGCGTTCCTCACGATCATCCTCGTCGTGGCGGTGTTCGCCCTCGTGGTGGCCATCGTCTTCGACGCGTTCCCGCAGGTGACGACCGCGAGCTTCGTGTACATCGCGCTCGCGCTGGTGTTCGGCGTCTACCTGTACCAGCTGAACGGTCCGTTCGTCCCGGGGACGGTCCTGTTCGTCGCCGCCGTCTTCGGCGGCGTCTGGCTCGGTATCGAGTTCCCGTTCGCGCTGTTCCCGGCGGTCGGCGACGCGGCGTACCCCGCCGGAACGCTCGTTCTCGCGGACGTGCTCGGGCTCGGGAGCGGGCAGTGGATCCCCGGGTCCTCGGCCGTCGCGATGAACCCGAACCGGGCGGCGTGGGTCCCGGTCATCATGCTGTACGCCGGGATCGCGAGCGCGCTCCCGGTGTGGACGCTGCTCCAGCCGCGTGACTACCTCTCGTCGTTCCTCCTGTACACCGGCGTCGGAGGGGCGCTGCTGGCGATCATCGTCGGCACGCTGCTCGGCACCTCCGCGCAGCCGCTCGTCATCGCCGACTCGATGGGCGCGTTCAACGGCTTCTGGGGCGTCGAGGGGGCCGGCCTCGCGCCGCTGTTCCCGCTCCTGTTCATCACCATCGCCTGCGGGACGATCAGCGGGTTCCACTCGCTGGTCTCCTCGGGGACGACGGCCAAACAACTCGACAAGGAGACCGACGCGCGGCTGATCGGCTACGGCGGCATGCTCGGCGAGGGGCTCCTCGCCGCGGTCGCGCTCTCGACGCTGGCGGTCGCCGGGTTCGCCGACCCCGCCGGTGGGATCGGCGCGGCGCTGCCGAACTTCGCGACCGGCGGCGGCATCATCCTCACCAGCTTCGGGCTGCCGCAGTCGTACGGGGCGCCGTTCATGGCGCTGGTGCTCGTGAGCTTCCTGCTCACGTCGACCGACACCGCCGTCCGCCTCGGCCGCTACATGATGGAGGAGATCGTCGGGGTTCCCACCGGGGACACCGCGTCCGGCTTCGAGAACCTCACCGACGGCCCGCGGGCGGCCCTCGCGAGCCTCGCTCGCGGTCGCTACACCAACCCGGTGGTCCAGGCCGTCCCGGCGTACCTGATGGTCATCTCCGGCGAGTGGCTGACGCTGTGGGCGCTGTTCGGCGGCGCCAACCAGCTGCTCGCGGCGCTCGCGCTGCTGACCGCCACCGTCTGGCTGGCCAACTGGGACGACTCCAAACAGCTGGTCTCGACGGGGGTCCCGATGGCGATCATGACGACGATCACCGTCCTGGGGCTCGCTTGGCTGGCGTTCTACAGCAACCTGTACCAGAACCTCATCCAGGGCGGCGCCGAGGGTCTCAGCTCCATCGCCTCGTCCGTCGTTCAGATGGTGCTGGCGCTGGTCCTCATCTACATCGCGCTCTCGCTGGTGAAGATCGGCTACGATAACATCCAGTCCGCCCGCGGCGGAACCTCCGGCGTCGCCGCCGAGCCGAGCGACGACTGAGGCGCCGCCTGCGGCTTCGACGACCGATTTTTAATTTTCCGACCGGCCAGCGACGCGCCCGTCGCGCGCCCGGGTCAGGCGTCGCGCGTGACCGCGCCGAACGGCGGGTCGTCGGCGCCGTCGGGCGCGACCGCGACCGCCGTGACGGCGTCGCTCCCGACCCGCACCCGGACCCGCTCCAGTTCGACGGCCGTCCCGTCGGCGGTCGCGGTCGCCGTCTCGCTCTCCGCCTCGGTCCCGAGCAGGGTTCGCGTCGCCGCGCTCTCCCACTCCGAGACCGACGAGACGTTCGCGCCGGTCGCCAGCTCCACCGCTCGCGCGGCCGACACCGCGGCGATCGGATTGCGGACGACCTCCGGCTGTTCGATCACCGCCACGGCCGGCGCGGTGACGACCCCGAATCGCCGACCGTCGTCGGCGGCGTACCCCCGACGGAACACGGTGGCGATCACCTCGCGGGTGTTCGAGATCTGGACGTCGCCGGACAGGTCGACCGTGATCGAGACGGTCACCGTCGTCTCCGTCGAGAGGGTCTCCTCGTAGCCCCGATCGGAGGCCGCGGCGTCCGAGAGAGACGCCGGTCGATCGGCGGTCGCCTCGATCGGCTCCTGTTCCTCGGGGAGGAGCGCGCAGCCGGCGGTCGCCGTCGCGACGCCGGTCACCGCGGTGAGGAACGCGCGCCGAGGGCGCGGGGAGCGAATCGGGCGCATCGCGGTCACCGCCAGAACCGCTTCGCGAAGCGGGAGAGGAACCCCTCGTCCGGTTTCTCGACGGGTTCCCACAGCCGGAACGCGCCGGTGACGTCCGCGGCCTCGCTGTCGACGATCTCCTCCTCGTCGGGCGCGACCACGATCAGGTTCACCTCGTAGTGCCCGTAGTAGCCGAGCTTCAGCAGGGTGCGGTCCCGGAACCCGTCGACGAACTCGGCGACGTCGTCGGGGATCCGATCGGCGACGAGGACGAAGGTGACGTCGGTGCCGAAGTGCTCCTCGTTCGGCGTGATCCGCTCGTCGGCGACGCGGTGGCCGACCTCGACGAGCCGCTCGAGCTCCCCCACCGTCGGGCTCGTCACCCGGCGCGCGAACAGGTGCTCCATGATGTCGTGGTCGGCGTAGCTCAGCGCCGGGTGGAAGAACTGCTTCTGGTTGCGCATCCGCATCTCCCCCGCGAACTCGAACCGCTCGCCGTGGACGACCACGTCCCGCTCGAGGTCGTAGCTGTACATCAGCCGGTCGGAGACCCGGTCGAGGTACTCGTCGTCGTAGTCGGGGACCGCCTCGCTGATCTCGGCCGGCAGCTCCTCGGAGTCGCGGCGCTCGCCGCCGTCGACCGCGTCACTCATCGGCGGGATCGTACGCGACCGCGTCGCCGTCGGCGGGCGGCGCGCCGATCGCGAGCACGGTCACGGGGCCGTCGGCGTCGGCCGGGTTGTACGCGCGCTGCGGGCTCTCTGGGTCGACGACGAACAGGTCGTCCGCGGGCACCTCGTAGGTCCCCTCCGGGGTCTCGATCGAGAGCCTCCCGTCGAGCACGTAGAACGCCTCCTGTTGGGTCTCGTGGTAGTGGTACGCGAGCGGGAGCTGCTCGCCCGGCTCGGCGCGGAACCGGTTGATCGCCGTGAAGTCGAGCCCGCCCGGCTCGGAGAGCTTCCGGCACTCGCAGGGGCGGTCGGGCTTCGGCTCCACGGCGTCCGTGTCGACGACTCGGTATCCCATGTGAACTCATTCCACGGACCGATTGAAAAGCTCGTCGGGCCGGCGTCGGTCGGTTCGGGAGCTCCCTCCGTTCGGCGAGAAAACGACGTAGCGGCTCCGGCGTCGGGTTTTAAGACCGTCGAACACGATCGTTCGGTAGAGAGACCCATGTCCGACGAGGAGATCCAAGCGGAGGCGTGCGGACGGTGTTCGATGTCGACCGTCGTGGGCGCGGTGAACGGCGACAAGGACCCGGAGGACCGCGCCGAGCACGATCCGTTCGCGGGCGGACGCATCGAGGTCGACGAGTCCTCGATCCGTCGGGTGTCGCCCGCGGGGTTCCTCAGCGACCTCAAAGACCGGGTCGACGAGCTCGGCCGCCGGCTCTCGTACGGGAAGTAGGCCGGGAGAGCGCCGCCCGGGGAAGCACCGCCGACGTGCGCGAGCACACGTCAGGTCGGAGAGACTTATACGCGTTCGTTTCTTATGGGGGTCCACGCGATGGAAGAGAGCATCTCCGGCTTCAAGGTGCGCGGGGACTGGGGCGACGTCGTCGAACACGGCGAGCGAATCGCGTTGGCGCTCCGCGAGACGGGCGCCGACGGCGACGCGTTCCACGAGTTCGACGACTGGCGCCCGAAGTCCCACGAGCGCATCGACGAGGACGTGTCGGCGAAGACCGCCGAGCAGGCGTCCGTCGCCGAGGGCGAGGGCGAACAGGCCGGGAAGACGCCGGGCGACGACCTCCAGACGGCCGGCGAGAAGCTCACCGAGTCCTACGAGAAGGTCGAGGAGAACGACACCGAGAGCGCGATGGAGAGCTGGGGCGAGTCGATCGGCCACGTCGCCCGCGCGGCCGACTCGGCCAGCCGCAAGGCGCTCCGAAAGGTGGAGGACACGGTGTACCGCAAGGTGATGACCCAGATGGCGCCGTACTACTTCGACAACGAACTCGTCAGCGCCAACATCCAGGAGGTCGGCCGCGGCGAGGACGGCGAGACGTTCGAGTTCGAGGTGAACGTCAACGACGACGAGCTGAAGGCCGAGGTGAGCGACATCCTCGCGGAGTACGAGTCGGAGATCGACCGCTGGCACGTCGAGACCGAGAAGCGCACGGACGACGTCGCCGCCGCGGAGGGCGTCGAACCCCCTGAGACGGAGGGCGGCCCGGACTCCACGATGACGTGATCGGCGCGCGAGACACGCGCAATTTTAATCCGCCGACGCGCGAAGGGCGCGTATGAGCGAGGTACTCCGGATCGAGGCCGGCGAGCTATCGGCCGACGAGATCATCGACGCCCTCAACGACGGCCGTCGGATCCTCGTCGACGTCGAGGTGGCCGGCGGGCGCCACGAGGTCGTGCTCCGGTACGACGGGGAGACGTATCACTGCGACACGCCGACGAACCTCCACCGCCACGCGGAGGAGGACGAGATGCGCGGCTGTATCGACCGAATGGGGTACGCCAGCGCCGGCGCCGGCGGCGACGGCGACTGAGTCGGGCGCCGACGCTCGGCCGCGGTCCGCCGATGACGACTTTTAACCCGGCCGCAGCCGAACGGCGCCTATGAGCGACCCCGAGATCGAGGACCTCGTCGGCGACGTCTCCCCCTCGTTCGAACACGTGCTCTCCTGCGTGTTCGGCATCCGCGACCACGAGAGCCGCACGTACCTGACGCTGCTCGATCACCCGGGGAGCACCGTCGCCGAGCTCGCCGAGACGCTCGACCGGGACCGGTCGAACGTGAACCGCTCGCTGTCGACGCTCCGGGACAAGGGCCTCGTCGAGCGCCGCCGTCGGCTGCTCGACTCCGGCGGCTACGTCTACCAGTACACCGCGATCCCGGTCCCGGAGGCGAAAGAGCGGCTCCACGACGCGCTCGACGAGTGGGTCGAGGGGGTCCACGCGGCGATCGACGCGTTCGACCCGGACGAACGGGAGTGAGCGGCTACTCCGCCTCGTCTCCGTCCGCCTCTCCTTCCTCCTCGCTGTCCCCGTCGCCCCCGGCGCTCAGCCCCTCCTCGTCGGGGCGGTCGAGCGCCCGCGGCGCGTCGTGGTGCTCGGAGTAGCCGTCGAACCACCGGACGATCCGCTCGATGCGGTCGACGACGTGCCCGGGCTCGCCGGAGCGCGAGAGCTCGTGGCCCTCGCGCGGGTAGCGCACGAACCGCGTGTCGACCCCGTTCTTCCGCAGCATGCGGTGGTACAGCTCCGCCGTGCAGATCGGCGTCCGGGTGTCGTCCTCGCTGTGGATCAGGAGCGTAGGGGTGTCGACCGCGTCGGCGTGGCCCGTCGGCGACCGCTCCCACAGCCAGCCGGGCTCCTCGGACGGGACCGTGTCGAAGTCGCCCTCGACGAGCTTGTACGCCCCGTCGGTCGAGCCGTAGAAGCCGGTGAGGTCGTAGACGCCGCGCTGGGAGACGGCCGCGCGGAAGTAGTCCGTCTGTCCCACCGTCCACGCCGTCATGAACCCGCCGAAGGAGCCGCCGGTGAGGAAGGCGTTCGTCTCGTCGACGTACGGGCGCTCCGCGACCGTCTCCGCGCCGGCCATCACGTCCGCGAGGGTCACCTCGCCCCAGTCGCGCTCGATCGCCTGCATGAACGCCTCGCCGTAGCCGGTCGAGCCGCGCGGATTCGACCAGAAGACGACGTAGCCGCGGGCCGCGAGCGTCTGGAACTCGTGCCACATCGTCCCCGCGGTCGACCACATCGCGTGGGGGCCGCCGTGGACCTCGACCGCGAGGGGGTACGCCTCGTCTCCCTCCTCGCCCTCCCCGTTCGGATCGAACCCCGGCGGCGTCAGCACCCATCCCTGGATCTCCGTCCCGTCCGACTCGAACCGTATCTCCTCCGGCTCGCCGATCTCGCGCCCCGCGAGGTAATCGGCGTTCAGCTCCGTGAGCCGCGTCGTCTCGCCGCTCCACGCGTCGTGCGCGAAGACGTCGCCCGGGTGGTCCGGCTCGCTGGCGGCGAACGCGACCGTCACCTCGCCGGGGCCGGCGCCCTCGTCGCCGCCGACGGTCGCGCCGGAGACGGTCCCCGGTCGGAGCAGTCGTTCGGGCGACTCGCTCCCGTCGGCCGGGACGTGCCACAGTGCCGTCCTCCCCTCGTCGGGGGTCGCGAAGTACAGCGTCGCGTCGTCGGGGCCCCACTGCGGCGCGGCCTCGTAGCCGAGCCCGCGGTCGATCTCTCCCGTGAGATCTGTCACCGCGCCCGTCTCGCGGTCGACGACGCGGAGGTCGACCGGCCGCATCGACACCCGCTCCGGCTCGGCGTGGGTGAACGCCACTCGCCCGTCGGCGGTCGCCGCGATCGCGGCGCCCCAGCCGGTGGTCGTGTGGACGTGCTCCGTCTCGCCCGTCTCGAAGTCGTGCGCGAGGATCGCGATCTCCGACGAGTCGTCCGGGTCGTCGCCGACCTCCTCGGCGAAGTAGAGCGTGTCGGCGTCGCCCCAGTCGGGCGCGGCGAAGTCGGCGTCGCCGTCGGTCACCCGCTCGACGCCCTCGGCGGGGTCCGGCGCCGTCGCGCCCTCGACCGCCGCGTCCGCGTCGACGACGTAGACGCCCGACCGCCGGCCGTCGAAGTACTCCTGGCCGGAGCGGTAGACGGTGCGGTCGATCACGCGGGGGTCGGGATGCTCCTCGGGCTCGTACTCCGCCGGGACCGCGAGATCCCGGTCTTCCTCGCGGTCCTCGGCGGTCACCGACTGCACGAAGGCGATGCGCTCCCCGTCGGGCGACCAGGCGATCTCCGAGACGCCGCCGACGACGTCGGTGACCCGCCGGGCCTCGCCGCCGTCGACCGGGAGCACCCACAGCTGCTGGCGGTCGTCGGCGGCGCCCCGCGTCGAAGTGAACGCGATCCGGTCGCCGGACGGGCTCCAGCGCGGCTCCGCGTCGGAGCCCTCGGCGAGCGTGAGCCGGCGGGGGGCGGCGCCCGCGACGTCGACGAGGTACACCGTCGACTCGTACTCCTCGTCGTCGGTCGGCTGGCGTCGCAGGAAGGCGACCCGGTCCCCGTCGGGCGAGATCCGCGGGTCGGCGGGCGTCGCGATGTCGTGGTAGTCGGCCGCGGTGACGCGCTCCATGGGGAGCGGTCGACCGCCGCGGCCAAAAGGCGTCGGAAGCCGGAAAATGGGCGGAACGGGGTGGCGGCGTCGCCCCCGTCGCGGCCGCCCCTACTCGCCGCCGTTGTCGAACGCCAGCGTCACGCCGTCGCGGTCGACGGTCGCGCCCGCGGCGCACACCGGGTGCTCGAAGTCGGCGCCGAGGAGTTCGGTCGCGGCCGCGCCCGCGTCCGGCGCGTCGGCCTCCGCCGCTTCGAGCGCGTACGGCTCCGGGCTGTCGGTCTCGTAGGTGGCGACGATCGTCGGCTCGTCGACGGCCTCGACGAGCAGCGCGTCGCGGCGGACGACGCCGATCGTCGCCGAGCCGCTCCCGACGACGCCGGCGATCCGCGGCGTGTCGTAGTCGTCCTTCTCGAAGTCGAGCGCGAGCAGCGGGGTCGCGAGCGCGTCGCGGGCCGGGTACCCGAGCTCCAGCTTCTCCGCGATCGGATCGACGTGCGACCCGTTGCCGACGACCGCGAGCGGCTCGTCCGTGGGGGTTCTGACCGCGCGCGCGCAGTTGTACGAGACGTAGGGGTTGTCGGTCTCGGGGGCGTCCGGCGTCGGCCCCACCGTGAGGGTCCCGTCGCGGTCGAGCACGCGCCGGTTCGGGAACGAGCGCGAGGAGACGCGGTAGGCGCCGATTCCGGGGGCGACGACGACGAATCGTCCGACGTACATACAGCTTCGTGGTTATCCGGGCGAGTAAAGCGCATCGATATACGCACGTTCGTCGATCGGATTCGGTCGCGGGCGGCCCGTCGCGTTCTCATCGCCTGTGAACGCGTGACAGAGGGCCGGCGACGCGCAACGCTTACAAACACGCACAGGCTATCGGTGGTTGCGCACAGTCCATTGGGGTAGTGGCCAATCCTGTTGCCTTCTGGGGGCAACGACCCTGGTTCGAATCCAGGATGGACTATTCTCGCGGTTCGCCCTTCCTCGACCGTGGCGGCCCGCTCCGTTTCGTTTGCGGGGGTCCGTTTCGCGCGGATCGCCTCGTTCCCCTCGATGCGTGCCTTCGTCTGGAATCAAACGACGCTCACGTACTGCGGTTTCCAGTAGAAACGAAGGGGTATGCGAACCGTTCACCCGTGCTCCCGATCACTTCTCGACGTCGAGCAGCGCGACGCGCTCGCGGACCACGTCGGCCAGGTCGCCGGCGGTCGCCGCGAGCTCGCGGTCGGAGACGTCGAAGAACTCCCTGACTCGGTCCGCGTCGAACCCGTCGTCGTCGGCGCCCGCGTCGGTCGTCAGCTCCGCGACCGCGCGCTCGGCCGCGTCGAGGTCCGCGGCGGGCCGGTCCGCTCCGGGGACGCCGCCGAAGTCGGCGACGAGCATGACCGCGCGCTGATCCCCCTCGGAGACGCCGAGCGTCAGCGCGCGGTCGATCTGCCGGCGGCCGGCCGCGTACAGCATGACCTCCACGCCCGGGTCGCGAGCGACGGCCTCGCCGCGGGCGATCGCCCGAGCGGCGAGGCGGGTCGCGGCGCCGAGGTGGGCGTCGGAGACGACGAGGTCGGCGTCGAACGCCTGGACGACCGCGCCGGTGTCGGCGCCGATCTCGTCGAGCCGTTCGAGGAACGCGTCAAGGTCGTCGATGGCGACCGTTCCGCGGACGAGGCGGTGCGGCGGGGTCGGCGGGTCGGGGGGCGTGCCGTCGCTTCCGTCGTCGCCGAGGGCCTCCGCGTCGCTCATTCGAAATCACCCAGGCTCGCCTGCCCGTCGCCGCTCTCGTCGCTCGCGGAGCCGGCGGTCGCCGCCGCCGAGGCCGACTTGTCCGGCCGCACGTCGTCCATCGACGGGTCCTCGCGCCCCGCGTGTTCGAGGATGCGCTCGGCGGTGCGCTCGCGGCCGCGGAGCGCGCCGAGCACGACCGCCTTGTCGGCCTCGCGGAGGTCGGCGCGGCTCTCGATACCGGCCTCGTACAGCCGGCGGGCGCGCTTCCGGCCGACGTTGCGGATCCCGGCCAGATCGAGCAGCTCCTCGCGGACGCCGTACTCGATCCGCTTCCGGGCCTCGCGGACCGCGACGACGACGTCGCCGTCGACCCCCTCCACGTCGCGCGCGAGGGTCTCGGCCGCGCGCAGCAGCCACTCGGCGGTGTCGACCTTCCCGCGGATGTCGCCCGGACCGACGCCGTACCGCTCCGTGATGCGGTCCTCGTCGACCTCGTTCGCCCAGTCCTCCAAGAGGCGGGCCGTCTTCAGCGACGCGAGCCAGTCCTCGAAGCGCACGTCCTCGTACTCGGAGGGCACGTCGCCGAGGAACTCGCCCTCGCGCTCGTAGCAGAGCTCGGTGTACTCCTCGCGGTCGCCCGACTTCAGGTAGAGCTCGTACATGTCGGGGGTACGGCTGACGAGGTGGTAGAGGCCGAGCGGGGTGACCTCGGGCGACGTGGCGTCGGAGTCGTCGGTCGCCGCGTCGTCCGCGGCGGCCTCGGACTCGCCGCCCGCTCCGTCCTCGCCGGCCCGCGTGTACGTCCCGAACCCGGGCTCGTCGCTGTCGCCGTCGGCCGTCATGACGAACTCCCCTCCGTCGTCGCCTCCCGCACCGACGTCCCCGGCGCTCCCGGCCGCCCCGACCGACCGGAGCCCGTCGATCATCTCCGCGGCGCTCATCGGGTCGAGGTAGAGCCGCGAGACGGTGTGGCCGATGCCGGTCGCGGTCAGGCCCTCGTTCCCGCCGTCGCGGTCGCGGTCGACGAAGCCGTTGACGGCGAGGTAGTCGAGGACGGTGTCGGTGACGGCCGCGAGCCGCCCCTCGTCGTCGGTTTGCGTCGCGTAGAGGGTGTTGTCGAGGAAGGAGAGCAGCCCGTCGCGGGTGGAGGCGAAGCCGGAGGCGACGGTGGCGAGCACGTGCGTCCGGAGCGCGGGCTCGGCGGCGAGCTTCGAGCGGACCGGCTCGGGGTCGGCCCAGAGGTACCGCTCGAACAGCTCCTCTTTCGTGTCCGCGTCGTTCGCGAGGAGCACCGCCTCGCCGTACGGGTCGAGCCCGGGCCGCCCGGCGCGCCCGCACATCTGGTGGACCTCCAACACGTCGAGGGGTTTCATCCCGCCGAACTCCCCGTCGTAGCGGCGCCAGTCGCGGACGATCACCCGGCGGGCGGGGGTGTTGACGCCCGCGGCGAGGGTGGGCGTCGCGGAGATGCACTTGATAAGCCGGTCGCGGAACGCGTCTTCGACGAGCGACCGGTGCTCGCTCGCGAGCCCCGCGTGGTGGAACGCCGACCCCTGCTCGACGGCGTCGGCGAGGTCCTCCGACGTGTCCGTGTCGGAGACGCCCCGGATCTCCTCGGCAAGTTCGCGGAGGCGGTCGCGCTCCTCGTCGGTGAGTCGCGACCCGGTGACGTCGGTCAGCTTCCGGGCCGACGACTCCGCGTTGCGCCGGGAGTTGACGAAGACGAGCGAGGAGCCGCCCTGCCCGTCCTCCTCGGTGTCGAGCGCGTCGGCGACGAGACGGGCGGTCTGGTCCTCGCCGCGCTCGACGGGGACCTCCCGCTTGCTCCCGTCGGCGAAGTCGATCGCGTTGCCGAAGTGGACGCCCATCCGGAGGTCGATCGGTCGCCAGTCGGACTCGACGAGCCCGGCGTCGAGCCAGTCGGCGATGACGTCGGCGTTGCCGACGGTCGCCGAGAGCGCGACCGTCTGGAGCCCGGGGTTCACCTTCCGGAGCTTCGCGAGGGTCACCTCGAGGGTGGGGCCGCGGTTCGGGTCGTCGACGAGGTGGACCTCGTCGCTCACGACGCAGGTGAGGTCGTCGATCCACGGCGCGCCGTTGCGGATCAGCGAGTCGACCTTCTCCGAGGTGGCGACGATGACGTCTCGGGTGGCGAGCCACTCGCCGTCCGACTCGTAGTTGCCGGTGGAGACGCCCACCGTGACCCCGTGGTCCTCCCAGCGCTCGAACTCGGTCTTCTTCTCGCTGGCGAGCGCGCGCAGCGGGACGATGTACAGCGCCTTGCCGCCGCGCTCGATCGCCGACAGCATGGCGAGCTCGGCGATCAGGGTCTTCCCGGAAGCGGTCGGGACCGCGGCGACGAGGCTCTCGCCGTCGACGACGCCGGCCTCGACGGCGGCCTCCTGCGGCGGGTACAGCTCGGCGACGCCCTCCGCTTCGAGCGCCTCGCCGACGCCCGCGGGGAGCCCGGAGAGCGAACTCGGTTGCATTGGTGGAGGGTGGGTCCCGACCCGATTTAAACCGTCGGAACGGGACGGTGGCGGGGGTCGGCCGCCGGTCGACCGCGCGGGGCGGGCGCTCCGCTACAGCTCGCCCTTCGTGCTCGGCGTGTCGCTGCGGCGCTCGTCGAGCCGCGTCGCGTCGTCGAGCGCCCGCGCGAGCGCCTTGAACAGCGCCTCGACCTCGTGGTGGGCGTTGTCCCCCCGCTCTACCGCGGCGTGGAGCGTCAGGCCGGCGTTGTGCGCCAGAGACAGCGCGAAGTGGTCGGCCATGACGCTGGTGAACTCGCCGACGGACTCCTGCGAGAAGTCGCCGGAGAACTCGTAGTACGGGCGACCGGCCACGTCGACGACGACGCTCGCGACCGCCTCGTCGAGCGGGACCCGCCGGTCGGCGTACCGCCGGATACCGCGCTTCTCGCCGAGCGCCTCGTCGAACGCCTCGCCGAGGCAGATCGCGACGTCCTCGACGGTGTGGTGGTCGTCGATCTCGGTGTCCCCGTCGCACCTGACGGTGAGGTCGAAGAGGCCGTGCTTGGCGAACGACGCCAGCATGTGGTCGAAGAAGCCGATCCCGGTGTTGACCTCGCTGTCGCCGTCGCCGTCGACCGCGAGGGTGAGCTCGATCGTCGTCTCGCTCGTCTCGCGGGTGACCGCGGCCGTCCGGTCGTGCTCGCTCATACCGGCCCGTCGCGGCCGATTCGTAAGTCGGTTGCGGGTGTGGCGGGGTCCGGTGGGTGAGAGCGAACGTCGCGTACGGGCGAGGGGCCGTTCACAAGAGCGAGGGAGCGTTCGCCGCGCCGTCGCCGACAGCGACCTCCCCCGTTCGGTCGGCGACGCAACCCTTACGCGTCGTGACCGTCAAAACCGGGTATATGACCGACGAACGCGACGGCGACCGCCACGAGTTCTCCGTGGGGCAGGGCGTCGACGCCGACTACGAGGAGTTCACCCTCGACCCCGAGGAGATCGACGCCGACCCGAACACGGTCGACCCCGTCGACTCCCGCGTGCTGACCGACATCCTCGACCGGCGCAACGTCGAGAGCGACGCGATCGACGTCGAGCGGCTCATCGACGTTGGCCTCTCGTACATGGGGATCAACCGCTTCGAAGAGGCGACCGAGACGTTCGAGCGCGCCGCCCACTTCGCCGAGGAGGACTCGCTGGAGGCCCAGGAAGCGTGGGTGAACAAGGGCGCGGCCCACGCCGAGTTAGAGGAGTACGACGAGGCGATCGGCGCCTACGAGGAGGCGCTGCGGATCGACGACGCCTCCGAGCACGCCGCGACCGCCGAGACCAACCTCGCGTACGCGCTCTGGGAGTTCGGCCGCACCGAGCAGGCGCTCGAACACGCCGAGCGCGCCGTCGAGACCGACCCGCGCTTCGCGGAAGCGTGGTACAACCGCGGGTTCCTGCTCGTCGAGCGCGGGCTCGCCGAGGACGCCGTCACCTGCTTCGACAACGCGATCCGCCTCGGCTACCGCAGCGCGGGCGTCCTCGAAGAGAAGGCGCGCGCCCTCGAGGAGGCCGGCGAGCACGAGCAGGCCGAGGAGGTCGCCGACCGCGCCGACAAGATCCGCCGCGAGGCCGAAGAGCAGATGGTCGAGGAACAGACCGGGCAGGCGCCCGGACCGGGCGGTCGCGGCGGGCAGGGTCGCGCCGGTGGCCAACCGGGCGGGCGAGGCGGCCGGGGCGGGCAGCCGGGCGAGCGCGGCGAGTCGGCCGACTCCCCGGAGCGCGAGCTCCAGGGCGAGGGGCCCGAGGGCTTCTGAGATGGGCGACCGGGCCTCCGGGATGCTCCTCCGCGAGCGCGACACCGCGGAGGGGACGCTCGTCTCCGTCTGCGACGCGGACTGCCTGGGCGAGACGTACGAGGACGGCGAGGTGACGCTCGCCGTCACCGAGGAGTTCTACGGCGGCGACGAGGCCGTCGAGGCGAGCGCCGAAGAGGTCGTCGCCGGGCTCTCCCGCGCGCAGGTCGCGAACATCGTCGGGAGCGAGGCCGTCGGCGTCGCGGTCGAGGCCGGGCTCGTCGACGAGGAGACGGTGCTCGAGGTCGGCGGAACCCGACACGCACAACTGCTCTGGCTGTGACTCGGCCCGTATGAAGCGACTCGGGAGGGAGGAGCTCGCGGGGCTGCTGGAGCCGCAGCCGCCGTCCGACGCGTTCTGGAACCGCGCGGTCGACGCCGAGCGCGCCGTCATCGGCGTCGGGCCGGCGGTCGTGGACGGCGAGCGGGAGGGCGAAGACGGGAAGCGCGCGCGCCGGAACCGTCGACGGCGCGGCGAGCCCGGACCGGACGGCCCGCTCTCGCCGGGCGACATCGTCGACGTCGGCGACCACGCGTTCGTCGTCGTCGGGGTCGAGGAGACGGACGCCGGCGGGCGACGGTACCGGATCGACCTCGTCGAGCCGCGGTCGGACGAGTGACCGCGGGGCGGTGAAATCGGTCGGCCGCGCTACAGCCCGGCGACGTCCTCGATCGCGTCCGTGAGCTCCTTCACGCTCTCGACCGTGTGCTCGCCCATGTGACCGATGCGGAACGTCTCCTCGCCGAGCTGCGACCCGTACCCGTTCGAGAACGCCATGTCGTACTCCTCGCTGACTCCCTCGATCGTCGCCGCGACGTCGATCCCCCGCGTGTTCTCGATACAGGCGACCGTCTGGGACTCGTACCCCTCCTCGGGGAACATCGCGAAGTGCTCGTCGGCCCAGTCGTGGACGTACTCCGTCATCTCGCGGTGGCGCTCGTCGCGGGCGCGGTGGCCCTCCTCGAGCATGTGTTTCATCTGCTTGCGGTACGCTAACATGATCGGAATCGCGGGCGTCGAGTGGGTCTGGCCCTTGCGCTCGTAGTAGTCGATCGTGCGTCGGAAGCCGCCGTACCACGAGGAGGTTCCCTTCTCGACCTCGCGCTCGTAGGCGTCGTCGCTGACGACGCACACGGCGAGTCCCGGCGGCATCGCGAACGCCTTCTGGGTGGACGCGAAGATGACGTCGATGTCGTGTTCGTCGATGTCGACGTAGTCGCCGCCGAGCGCGGAGACGGCGTCGACGACGAAGTACGTGTCCGGGTAGTCGGCGACGACGTCGCCGATCTCCTCGATCGGGTTGCGGACGCCCGTGGAGCTCTCGTTCATCACGGTCGCGACCACGTCGTAGTGCTTGTCGGTCGATTCGAGGACCTCGCGGATGTCCTCGGGTTTGACCGCCTCGCCCCACTCGTACTCCAGCCGGTCGACGTCCTTCCCGAGCCGCTCGGCGACGTTGGCGTGGCGTTCGCTGAAGCTGCCGCAGGTCGGCACCAGGATGTTCTCGTCGACGAGGTTCAGCGTCGACGCCTCCCAGAACTCCGTGCCGGAGGCGGTGAGGATGACGACGTCGTTGTCGGTGCCGAGGAACTCCTTCGTGTCCTCGACGATGGTCGTGTACAGGTCGGTCATCCGGTCCATCCGGTGGCCGAACGGCGACTCCGTCATCGCCTCGATGACGTCGTCGCGGACCTCCGTCGGCCCGGGGATGTACAGCGTCTTGTCGTCGTAGTCGTCTCGGTATTCGCGTTTCTTCGTCACTGTGTCCACCTGATGGATCGTATCGGGTCGCGAGGCAGTATGTTCCTTGTGGTACGCTCGAAAACGGGTGCGGCGCTCGCGCGTCGGATCGCGCCCTACCGCCAGTGCCAGAAGTCGTTCCCGTCCTCCGCGACCGGGTCGGTGCGCTCGCGGAGGTCGGCGACGTCCGCCTCGGTGGGCTCGTGGTCGTCCGGGAGCGCCTCCATGCACTCGAAACAGAGGAAGAACTCGGCGCCGTCAGTCAGTTCGAGCGTCATCCCCTGTGTCGACTCGAACGCGAAGTTCCACAGATCGCCGATCCCGCCGGCAATTCTGACGGACCGCTCGCAGACGTCGCACGACTCCGAGGCCATACGCGGGGTAGGGGTTCGGGCCGGTAATGCGTGTCGCCGCTATACGCGGATTAGAGCGCAGCTTTCGATTCGAGAATAATTGATCCCGGAATAGCTGCGACCACCTTCAAAGCCCCAGTTGCTCGGTTATAAGCTAATACACTCGGTAATACGGCGACCACCTCCAAAGCCCCAACCGTGAGGCGGGCGCACGCTCGCTGTCGTTCGAAAGGCGCTCCGCGCCTTTCGTGATGACGAGACGCCTCCGGCGTCTCGAACCACGCTCCTCGATCGCTCACTTTGTTCGCTCCTGCGGTGCTTGCGTCCCCTGCGCCCGCCTCACGGCTGCCCCTTTGAGTCCCGGCCCCGCACAGCACCGCACCGCAGCCTCACGCCTCCCCAACCTCGCCGCGGCCGCCCCCGGCGGCCGCGGGCTCCCTCGCGCGCGCCGTTCGCGGCCTGTCGGCCGCTCACGGGCGCGCACCACCGCAGATTTAGTTATACCTGATCCTCGTCACGCCCCGTCGACCCCGATCACGTGCGCGTCCTCGGGGTCGAAGCCCACGACGACGTCCCCGGAGAGGGGGTCCCGCGTCCGAACGACGAGGTCGCGCCCGCCCCAGTCGAGGGTCACGCGCGTCGTCTCGCCGAGGAACTCCGCGCTGGCGACGGCCGCCCGAATCCGGCTCTCGCCGCCGTCGATCCGCAGGTACTCCGGGCGGACGCAGAAGGTGAGGCGGTCGCCGACGGCGACGTCGGCGTCGTCCACGGCGACCCGGAGCGTCTCTCCGCCGGCGTCGACGGCGGCGACCGCGGGGGCGCCGTCGGCCGCACCCCCCTCCTCGACGGTCGTGACACGGCCCGCGAAGACGTTGTTGTCGCCGACGAACTCGGCGACGAACCGGGTCGCCGGCTCGCGGTACACCGTCCGCGGGGGCGCCACTTGCTCGGGCGTCCCGTCGCGCATCACCGCGACGCGGTCGGAGATCGCCAGCGCCTCCTCCTGGTCGTGGGTGACGTAGACCGTCGTGATCCCGAGTTCGGACTGAATCTTCCGGACCTGGACCCGGAGGCGCTCGCGGAGCCGCGCGTCGAGCGCGCTCATCGGCTCGTCTAAGAGGAGGAGGTCGGGGCCGGGCGCGAGCGCCCGCGCCATCGCGACGCGCTGCTGTTGCCCGCCGGAGAGGCTCTCCGGCTCGCGGTCGGCGGCGTCGGGGAGGTCGACGAGCTCGAGTAGCTCCGCCACGCGCTCCTCGCGGGTGATCCCCTCGGGCGGGTCGGCGAAGTTGAGCCCGTAGCCCACGTTCTCGCCGACGGTCATGTGCGGGAACAGCGCGTAGTTCTGGAAGACGACGCCAACGTCGCGGTCCTCCGGCGGCACGCCGGCGACCGACTCGCCGCCGAAGCGGACCGTTCCGGCGGTCGGCTCCTCGAAGCCCGCGATCAGCCGGAGCGTCGTCGTCTTCCCGCAGCCCGAGGGGCCGACCAGCGTGAAGAACTCCCCCTCGCGCACCCGGAGGCTCACGTCGTCGACGGCGGCCGCGTCGCCGTAGCGCTTCGTCACGCCGTCGAGCTCGACGGCCGGCGGGGCTTCGGAGTCGTCCGCCGACGATCCGGCGGACGCCGCCTCGGCCGCGGCGTCGGTGGCCGACCGCTCAAAGTCCACGGTGCTCACCTCCGAGCCGCTCGATCACGACGAAGCTGAGCCCGGTGACGACGAGGAGGACGACGCCCATTGCGGTCGCCGGTCCGAGCCGACGCCCGATGAACCGTTCGATGGCGACCGGCATCGTGTACGCGTCGGCGCCGGTCGCGAGCACCACCGTCGCGGTGAACTCGCCGATCGAGATGGCGAACGCGAACGCCGCGCCGGCGACGACGCCGGGCCACACGAGCGGGAGCTCCACGTCGCGGATCACCCGCGCCCGCGACGCGCCGAGCGCCCGGGCCGACTCGACCAGCGAGCGGTCCAGTCCCTCCAGCCCGGGCGCGACCGTCCGGACGACGAAGGGGTAGCCCGCGACCGCGTGCGCGACGACGATGGCGACCGCGCCGGTCGCCGCGATCCGCCACCCCGCGACCTCGACGCCGAAGACGAGCCCGCGGAGGAGACCGAGGCCGACGATTATCCCGGAGACGGCGAGCGGCGCCATCGCGGCCGCGTCCACGAGCTTCCGCCCGCGGTACCGCCGCGTCGTCAGCACCGCGACGACGACCCCCATCGGGAGGGCGATCAGCGTCGACGCCGACGCGAAGGCGAGCGAGTTGCGGATCGCGGGCCACGGGCGCACCTGAAACGCCGCCCCCGTCTGCTGGCGGTCGACGAGGAAGCGGTAGTGATCCAGCGTGAGCGCGCCGTCGCCGCCCGTGACGCTCGCGAGGACCATCGAGGCGATCGGCGCGAGGAAGAGGACCCCCACGGCGACGCTGTAGGCGGCGAGGCCGACGCGGGGAAGCACCTCCCGTGCGCTCGGCGCCGCGGGGAGCAGGCGCTTGCGCGGGAGCGGGCGGGCGCCGCGCGCGCTGACCGTGTTGCGTGCCTCGTAGCGCAGGTACGCGAGGAGGACCCCGAGCGAGATCAGGAGCTCGACGATCGCCAGCGCGGCCGCCTCGGCGTAGCTCAGGTCGCGGACGAGCCGGTAGACGAACACCTCGACGGTCGCCAGCTGGAAGCCGCCGAGCGCGAGCACGATGGGGAAGGTGCCGAAGGTGAACACGAAGGTGAGCGCCGCGCCCGTCAGGACGGCGGGGTACACCTGCGGCGCGACCACGTCGTAGAACGCCCGGGTCGGCCCCGCGCCGAGGCTCCGGGCGGTCTCGACCGCGCGCGCGTCGACCGACTCCCACGCCGCGGTCGTCACCCGCGCGACGAGCGGCGCGTTGTAGAAGGCGTGGGCGATCACGATCGCCCGGAGGGTGAACATGAGGTCCACGGGCGGGAGCCCGAGCGCCGACAGGACGGCGTTCAGGGTCCCGTTGGTGCCGAACGTGGCGACGAAGCCGACCGCGACCATGATCGACGGGAGGACGAACGGGACGATCGTCAGCGACCGCAGCGTCCGGCGGCCGGGGAACTCGAAGCGCGCGAGCAGGTAGGCGGCGGGGAGCCCGAGCGCGACGCTGGCGACCGTCGACAGCGCGGCCTGATACGCGGTGAAGCCGACGATCCCGAGCCGGCGGTCGGGTGCGAGATAGGCTTGCGCGACCGCGAGCGGCGACTCCCCCGCGAACAGCCGGGCGATCTCCCCGAAGTAGAAGGGGTCGCGCAACAGCGCGGCGAACACCGAGAGCGTGGCCGCGCCGTCGACGACGACCGCCTCGATCAGGACCGTGCCGACCGGGTAGTAGAAGGCGGCGACGAGCGTGAGGCTCGTGACGACCGCCAGCGCGGTCAGGAGGCGCCCCTCGAGCCGGTCGCGGAGAGCGCGCGTGCGACGGCGGTCGGTCACGCCGGACTCAGTTCCCGGCGTACTGTCGCTCCCAGGCGTCGATCCACTCACTGACGGAGCCTTGGAGCTCGTCGTACGTGAACGTCACCGGTTCGGCCGGCTCCTTCGCGAGCTCGGCGTAGTCCTCGGGGAGCGTCGCGGTGTCGGTCGCCGGGAAGGCGACGTTGCGCTGGGCGATCTGGCCCTGCACGTCCGGCTCCAGCACGAACGACATGAACTCGCGGGCGAGCTCCGGCTCGTCGGCGCCGGCGAAGACGGCCATCCCCTCGGGGGTCGCGTACGCCTGGTCGTTCAAGAATCGGATCTGGTGTTCCTCTAAGTTCGCGCCCTCCATGTCCGCGAACACCTGGTCGGTCGAGTAGGAGACGACCATCGGCGCCTCGCCGTTGCTCCAGGCGGTGTACGCGTCGTCCCACGAGCCGAGCACCCGCACGTCGTTGGCCTGGAGGTCCGCCCAGTAGTCGAGGTAGTCGTAGTCGGGGTCGCCGTCGCCGCCCTCGACCGCCTCCCCGTCCCCGTCGCTCGCGACGCCGCCGTCGCCGAAGCGGTGGATCGTGTGCAGCAGGAACGAGCGCCCCGTCGAGGAGCCGCCGGGGTTCTGCGCGATGAGCGCGCCCGAGTGCTCGTCGGCGAGCAGCCCCTCGAACGTCTCCGGGGCCTCGATCGACGTGCCGTCGTACACGAGGCTCACGTAGCCGGTGTCGAAGGGGACCGCGCGGTCGAACGGGTCGAACAGGAGCCCCTCGCGGACGTCGCCGAACCCGTCTACCTCCCCGCGCTCGGCGAACAGGTCGTCGTCGAGTCGGTCGTCGACGCGCACGAGGTCGTCCGTGGTGAGCCCGACGTAGAGGTCGGCGTCGACCGACACCCCCGAGGCGGCGCGCTCGACGTAGTAGTTCAGCTCGTTGTCGGGCGTCGCCCACTCCAGCTCGGCGTCGAACCGCGACTCGAACTCCTCTTTGAGCCACTCGCCCGGGCTCACCGAGGGGGCGTCGATGAAGCTGGTGTACGTCGCGACCGTCAGCGTGGGGGTCTCCTCGTCTCCCCCGTCGTCCGACCCGTCGTCGCCGTCGGACTCGTTCGCTCCGTCCTCGTCGTCCGTCCCGCCGTCGGAGCCGCCGTCGCTCCCGTCGTCGTCGGTTCGCTGCGCGCTGCAGCCGGCGAGCGCGAGCGCGCCGGCGGCGCCGCCGAGCGCGAGGAACCGCCGACGCGTCCGCCGGTCGGCCCCCGGTCGCGTCCGCGACGCGCTCGGGCCGTCGTCGAGAGCCGCGTCACCGTCGGTCCCCGCGCCTTCGTCGATGATCGCGTCCGGACCGGTGGCCGCGTCCGTGTCGTCTGCCATTACTGGGTTGTCACACTGGGTGGTTATAAGGGATCCGTGTCGGGAGCGAAGGGGAGAGCGGGCGGCGGGGCCGGAGGTATCACGCGCGATACCGCCGTCGACACCGATTTACGAGGGCGCGCGTTCCGGGGAGGTATGACCGAACCGACGACGGGAGACGCGACCGGAACCACGCGCCGTCGACTGCTCGCCGCGGGCGCGAGCGCCGCGGCCGTCGGCCTCGCGGGCTGTCTCGGCACCCGCGACGGGCCGGTGCCGGAGCCGACCGTGACGAGCGACCGGGTCGACGACGGCTGGCGGCTCCTCGACGAGTCGGAGAGCACGGTGTTCGAGCAGGCGTACGGCCCGGTGACCGTGCGCGCGCTCGAACGCACGCTGATCTACGAGTACGTCTCGATCGCCGAGGCGCTAGCGGAGACGTTCGACGCGAGCGGGTCGCCGGTGGTGTTCTTCGCGACCCGGATCGACCTCAGACCCGCCCTCGACGGGCTCCCGGCCGGCGTCGGCCGGGACCGGCTGATGGCGGAGGTGGAGACGGCCGCGGTCGACGCCTTCCGCGCGCAGCTCCGGAACGCCGGCATCGAGGACCTCGAGGAGGTCGACGAGGGAACCACGACGGTCACCGGCGGCCACACCGCGACCGCGTGGCGCTTCGAGGGCGAGTTCGCGATCGACGGGGAGGTCCCGCTGCCCGACGGGTCGACGACGGCGGTCGACGAGCCCGTGGACGTCACGGCGCGGCTCGCCGTCTGGCACGACGGCACCGACGTGCTCGTGGCCGGCGGCGCGTTCCCGTCCGAGGCGGTCACGGCGGTGATCGGCGACGCCCTCCCGGGATCGATCGACGGCGAGACCGTCGTCGAATCGGTCGCCGACGCGGAGACCGCCGAGGCGCTCGCGACCGATCCCGCCGCGTTCGACGAGGAGATCTCCGCGCTGATCGTCTCGGTGGAGTAGCATACCCCCGAACCGACCCGTTTAATCCCCGCCCGCGACTCTCGACGGGTATGAGCGGCTTCCCCGAGTTCGAGGTGATCCCGGCGGTCGACGTACAGGACGGCGAGGTCGTCCAGCTGGTCGGCGGCGAGCGCGGCACGGGCAAGCGGTACGGCGACCCGGTCGAGGCCGCCGAGCGCTGGATCGAGGCGGGCGCGCGGACGCTTCACCTCGTCGACCTCGACGGCGCGTTCGAGGGCGAGCGCGTCAACGCCGACGCGATCGAGGCGGTCGTTCGGAGCGTCCCGGACGCGGTCGGCCTCCAGCTCGGCGGCGGCATCCGGACCGCCGAGGGGGCACGCGAGCTCCTCGATCTGGGCCTCGACCGCGTGATCTTGGGCACTGCGGCGGTCGAGACCCCCGAGATCGTCGCCGCGATCGACGAGACCCACCCCGGGAGCGTCGTCGTCAGCCTCGACGCGAAGGGCGGCGAGGTCGTCGTGAGCGGGTGGACGGAGGGGACCGGCCTCGACCCCGCGGAGGCGGCCGCCCGCTACGAGGAACTCGGCGCGGGCGCGATCCTCTTCACGAACGTCGACGTCGAGGGGCAGCTGGCGGGGATCGACCGCGAGGCGGTCGCGAGCGTGGTCGAGGCCGTCGACGCCCCCGTGATCGCCTCCGGCGGCGTGGCGACTGTCGAGGACGTGGTCGCGCTGAAGGAGGCGGGCGCGGCCGCCGTCGTCGTCGGCACCGCGCTGTACGAGGGCGAGTTCACGCTGCGGGAGGCGCAGGAGGCGGCGGACGGGGTTTAGCTATCGAGACCCGTCGGCGCGCTCCGCCCACTCATGAATAACTGTGACGCCGCTCCGCGGATCGCTTATATACCGCGTCGTCTCGCTCGGGGCGTCGTCGCTCGCTCCGGGCCGCTGTCGGCGGTTTCCCGGCTCCCCGCGGTCCGTCCCGGTCGTGAGCGAATCCTGCCCCGGTGCCGGTCGCTTATGTGTGTACGTCCGAAGATGGAGGTATGAACGAGGACTCCCGCGCCGACCGCCGCTCTCCCGTCGGCGAGCCCGTCGTCCGGGCCGACCCCGAGGTGACGGGCGAGCGGGCCGCGGAGGCGGTCGGCTTCGACCCCGACGACCCCGAGAGCGTGGCCGAGGCGGCGGAGACGGTGGCCCGCTTCGCCGCCGGCGACGTCGGCGACGAGGACAACGTCCTGATGTTACGCGGGGCGGCCGCGTGCGCGGCCCTGGTCCGCGGCGTCGGCTCGTACAAGGCGGCCGCCGAGCGCGCGGGCGACGACGTCTCCGTGGCGTTCATCCGCAAGTGGGCCCGCGTCCACGACCTCCCGCAGGCGATCCGCCGCCAGGTCGCGGGCGGCCGCATCGCGCCCAGCGCGGCCAAACACGTCGCGCGCCTGGGCGGCACCGACCGCTACTTACTCGCGTGGGCGGCCATCGACGGCGACCTCACGGTCCGCGAGGTGCGCTCTATCGCCTCCGCCGTCAACGACGGCGCTGACGTCGAGAGCGCGGTCCGCGAGGCGGGCGTCGAGCTCGGTCACATCGGTCTCCGGCTCCCCCTCGACACGTACGTGGAGCTCCGGCGCCGCGCCTCGAATCGGAACGTCGAGCCCGGCGCGCTCGTCGCCGAGGCGCTCGACGACTACTTCGCCGGCGCGTCGGAGTAGCCCTCGGCGAACCGACCGACCGCGGCTGCGATCGCTTCCCGTCCCTCCTCGACCTCGTCCCACGCGATCGTCTCGTCCGGGTAGTGCGCCTCTGTGACCGTCCCCGGCCCCAGCAGCACGGTCGGGATCCCCGCCGCGACGTAATGCCTGGAGTCGGCGCCGTAGGTCGCCCCGGTCGGCTCCGGGTTCGGGAGGCCGGCGTCGAGGAGCCCCGCCCGCGCGGCCTCGACGATCGGCTCGTCGACGGCGACCTCGCTCGCCTCGAACTGCACCGAGAAGCGCTCGAACGTCGGCGGGTGCTCGCGCAGCCACGGGTCCTCGGCGACGACCGCGTCGAGCCGCTCGCGGAACGCCGCCTCCACCTCGTCGACCGTCTCCCCGGGCGCGACCCCGATCCGGAACTCCGCGGCGAGCGTGGCCGGCACCGTCGACGCCCACGACCCGGCCTCGACGGTCCCGCAGACCACCGGCCACGGCACCGGGAACTCGGCGTATAAGGGGTGGGTCACCGACTCCCCGCGCTCCGTCTCCAGGTCCATGAACGCCCCGCGGATCGCCTCGAACCGCGGGAGGACGTCCTCGCCGCGCCAGCGCGTGGCGGCGTGCGCGCTGCGCCCGGTCAGCTCCAGCCGCGCCATCAGCGACCCCTCGGTGGCGACGACGGGGCGCAGCTCGGTGGGCTCCGCCACGACGGCCGCGTCGCGCTCGAAGGGGTACGGGTTCGCGAGCGCCGCGGTCGCCGCGCCGTACCCGCCGTCCTCCTCGCCCGCGACCGCCTCGACGACGACCCGAAGCCCGCTCTCCGGGAGGTCGAGCGCTCCGGCCGCGGCCGCCGCCCGGACGTCGAGCGCCGCGCCCACGCACGCCGCGACCCCCGATTTCATGTCCGCCGCGCCGCGGGCGGTGAGGGTCTCGCCGTCGCCCTCCCCCTCCGTCCACTCCGGCTCGAAGGGGTCGCTCGACCACTCGGCGGGCTCGGCCGGGACAACGTCGATGTGGCCGTTCAGCACGACCGTGGGCGCGTCGTCGGCGTCCCCCTCGTTCGCCGCCGTCGCACCGCCGAGTTCGAGGACGCCGCCGACGCTCTTCCGCCCCGCCACGTCCGCCTCGTCGAGGTCGTCCGGGAAGGAGGGGTGGCCCGCGAGGAGGTCGGGGTCGGCGTCCCACGCGTGCGTCTCGAAGCCGAGGTCGTCGAGTCGCCCCTCGACGAAGTCGGCCGCGGCCGCCTCCTCGCCGGCGGTGGAGGCGAACCGACAGAGGTCGGCGGCGAACGCGCGCATGTCGAAGTCCATGCTCGCGGCGACGGAGGCGCCCGGGAAACCGTTTCGGATCCGCCGGACGCGAGATCGCCTCGGCGTCGCCGTGGGTGGTTTCTAAACGTTTATCCGTGGTCTGTCCGTACCGATTCGTGTCTGGGCCGGTAGCTCAGTTAGGGAGAGCGTCCGGCTTTTAACCGGACGGTCGGGGGTTCGAATCCCTCCCGGCCCGTTTTCCTGCGACCAACGGGAGCAGTGAAAACGCCAGAGGGATTCGAATCAGGGAACGGAGCCCGCGGAGTGACCGTGGTTCGAATCCCTCCCGGCCCGCTGTGCCGCCGCGAGGAATACCGCGAGCGGCAGCGCTGTGCTGAGGGAGGGATTCGGAACCCTGCCAGAGGCAGCCCGCGCAGCGAAGCGAGCAGGAACCTCTGGCTTTGGTTCGAACCCCTCCCGGCCCGTACTTCTCGCGGCGAGCAGTCCGCGAGCGACAGGTCTCTTCGAACCCCGTCGGACCGCACCGCTCACTTCGCGCCGCTCGATTTCGTCCCGACGAGCATCGACTCCCCTTTCCCCTCCCGAACGGAGAACTCGGTGAGCGAGAAGCCGTGTGACTCGAGCGCGGCGCGGACGTCCGCCACCGAGCTCCCCTCCTTCTCGAGTCGCTCCGCGTGGGTTTCGCAGTACACCGATCGACAGTCCGGGCGCGACAGGGTCGACTCCAGCCCGTCGAGGACCGCCCGTTCGGCGCCCTCCACGTCTATCTTGAGCACGGTCGGACGCGGGAGGCCCTCCCGATCGATGAGCTCGTCGCCGCGGACCTTCGGCACCGTGATGCGATCGTCGCCCGCGGCCCAGTCGGACACCAGCGTGTGGCCGGCCGATCCGACTTTGTCCAGCGTGAGCGCGAGCTCCGCCTCCCCCGTGGAATCGGCGAGCGCACGCCGGTAGGTCGAGACGTCGGCGCCGTTGAGGGCGGCGTTGTCCTCGAGTCGATCGGCGTTGCCGGGGTGGGGTTCGAACGCCACGACGGGGCCGGTCACCACGTCCGCCGCGATACACGAGTAGAGTCCGAGATTGGCACCGACGTCGTAGAAGACGTCGTCGTCGCGGAGGTTCGACACGAGGTGGTCGAGGACCGGTCGCTCCTGAATCGTTCGGAAGTCCGTCCACTCGTTCCGCGTCGGGATACCGAACCGCGCACTGGCCCGTCCGATTTCGACGTCGTAGGTCTCGCCGGCCAGCCGGTATCGGAGGTCGCTCCACCGCCGATACAGCGGGCGTATCATCGGCTTCAGACCGGTCACCTCGGCGACGCGCCGCCCCCGGCATAACAGGCGTGAGCTTACGGACCCCATGCCTCGCACGGACCGTTGCCTGTCGTATCAGTATGCATCTCTTAATTTATGATTTCCAGTGCGGCCCGCGCGTAAGTCGCCGCCTACGCGGGCCAAAGGTCGCGCTCACTACACCGGTCGCTCGCGGGCGCGAAAAAACGGGAGAACGCGGGTGGTCGAACGGGACTGTTCAGTCGTCGCGACGCGTCGCGAGCAGCGCGGCCGCGACGAGCGCGACGAGCGCGACGAGCGGACCGAAGCCGGGAATCCCGTCGTCGGTGGTATCGTCGCCGCCGTCGGCGCTGTCGCCACCGTCGTCGCCGGTGTCGTCGCCGCCGTCGGCACCGTCGTCACCATCGGTACCGTCGGTGCCGTCGGTGCCGTCAGTGTCTTCGCCGTCGGTGGTATCGTCGCCGTCGGTGCCGTCAGTGTCTTCGCCGTCGGTACCGTCAGTTCCGTCGTCGCCGTCGATGCCATCGGTGCCATCGCCGGTGTCAGCACCGCCACCGCCGTCACCGCCGCCGGTGCCGCCGTCTCCGCCGTCAGAGCCGTCGGAGCCATCGGAACCGTCGGAACCGTCGGAACCGTCAGACCCGTCCGACCCGTCGGAGCCGTCTCCACCGTCAGTACCGTCATCGCCGTCACTGCCGTCATCAACGGTGACGGTGAGGTCGACGCGATCGGAGCTCGCGGTCGAGTACGCGAGTGTTTGCGAGTCGGAGTCCGTCACGGCAGAGCCCGTGGCGGTCACCGTGATCTCGTCGCCGTCGTCGAAGCCTTCGACGTCGATCTCGTAGGCGCCGTCGGCGTCGGTGGTCGCGCTCGCGACGACCGAACCGTCGTGCGTGACCTCGACGGTCACGCCGGTGGCGGCGTCGCCGTTGCCGTCCACCACGTCACCATAGACGCGGTGGGGCGGCTCCGGCGGACTGTCGGACTGCGCGACGGCCATCCCGGGTGCGACCGCGCCGGTGACTGCCGCGAGCGCGACGAGGGCGATTGTCAGCCGTATCAGCTGCTTCTTCGTGTCCATTGTGTGATTGTGTATGTGTTCTGATTACGTGTCAAAAATGGGTGATAAATCGCGAAGGTTGGTTAGGTGGCTGTGCTACTATGCGACAGTGAATTCAGTTGTAGACGTTTCTGCTGAATTACCAGCATTGTCATCCACGTCAACTGTCACAGTAATCGTCTCACCACTGTCGTAGGGTGTCGTATCGACGGTGAGTTCTCCTGTGTCCGCGTTGAAGGTAACTGCATCATTACCGGTTCCAACGCCGGATAGCGAGTTGTCAGTAGTCGAGTCGCCGTCACTAACGCTCACAACGATCGAACCCTCGTCAATGCCCGATCCAGAATCAGAAAGCGTTGCAGTGTAAGCCGTATCGGTACTGACACTGGTACCTGTCGGACTTTCCTCGGAGATACTCGGTGCAACACCATCGAGTTCAATCTGTGCCGACTTGGTATCGTTCACGTTGTTGACTGCGTCAGTCGCAGTGATGCTGACCGTGGCAGTACCTTCAGAGTCGACCGTCGTCTCGGCCGAAGAGATTGTGGTACTGTACGTGTCAGTATCGCCATCTTGAGTCAGCGTGACCGTACCAGCACCAAAGTCACTTGCGTCAGCCGTGACAGTGTCGAGGCTCGCGTCAGTGACAGTTGCGGACACAGTAACATCCTCGCCGTCAGTGACGATACTGTCCCCACTACTGTCACTCACTGAGACACCAGAGACCGACGGCGCAGTCGAGTCGACTGCGACCGCACTACCCGAAGCGAAGCCGGTGTTACCGTCCACGTCCGTCGCGTCGACGAAGATCTCGTAGGTTGCACCGGGTGTCGCGTCGGCAGTGAAGTCGACCGTCGCGGTAGCGTCGTAGACGCCGTCGTCATCTCCGTCGGTGAGCTCGACGTTACCGATTCCGAGCTCGCCCTCCACGTTCGCGTTGACCTGCTCAACGATCGCGTCGTGATCGACTTCCGCGGAGATGTCGACTTCCTCACCCTGCGTGAGTTCGCCGTCGTCGTCCGTCATCTGGACGTTGCCGACGACAGGCCGTTCACTGACCGTGCCGCCGTAGTTCACGGGCGCGTGGACGCTCTCCGCGTTGGAGAAGACCCAGTAGCCCTGACCGGGGTCGAGCTGCGTGACCTGCGTGCCGGAGTAGCCGCGCTCGACGTCGTAGGTGGCGCCGGTACCGTCGAGGTACGCGAGCGCCTGGCCGACGGACTGGCTACCCTCCTGGTAGTGACCGATCAGGTTCCAGCCCTCGTCGATCTGCTGCGACTGCGGCGCCTGCTGCGACTCGCTCGGCACGTTCTCGGCGTTGAGGGCGATGGTCGTATCCTCGGTCGCGTTCACGACGTAGCCCTGCCCGCCTTCGAGCGCGCTGAAGTCGTTCACGTCGGACGACTCGCTGACGTTGTGCATCTGCCAGTCGCCGTCTTCGTACGCCCAGATGGTCTCGATGTCGCCGTTGATCTCGACGTCGTCGATCGCAACGGAACCGGTCTCGGCCGGGATCGACATCACGTTGATGCCCGCTTCGAGACCCTGAATCGAGGTGTAGATGCCCGTTTCAGTCGTCTCGGAGTTGTCGGAGTTGCTGGTGCCGAATGCGTCGTCGACGCCGGTCGCGTCGACCGTCACGTTCGGCTTGTCAGCAGTCTGGAACTCCTCGTCGAAGGTGAGGAACGCGGCTCCAGACTCCGTGGTTTCGAGGTACCATTCGGAACTGTCTACGCTCGCCGAGGTGCCCTCGACGGATACCGCGTCCGTATTAAGCGAATTGACAGGCTCGTCGAAGAGGACCTGAACGGTCAGTCCGCTACTGTCGCCGTCAACGACTGCGGCATTGACGACACTCGGCTCAGTGTTGTCGACCGTGAAGTCGGCGCTGGTCAGGTCAGGCGTGACCGTCTGTGCGCCGTCTGCCGCGTCGTCAACGGTGACGTTGAAGTTGCCGTCACGGAGTTCGGGCACGTTCGCGGTGTAGGTATACGGACCGTCACCCGACACCGTAAAGTCGTCACGTGTGAGCGCGACGGACTCAGGCGCGACGTACTCGTCGTTGTCCTGTACCGTCACGTTCAGTTCGTCGAGGTCAGCGCGGTTGGACTCGACGGTGATCTCGGACGGGTTCTCAGATTCGTCAGTCGCGACGTTATTGATCTCGAGGCGATCGACCTGAATGTCGACCGTCGCGGTCTCTCCGCCAGCGCTGGCTTCGAGCGTGACGATGTCGCCGTCGTCGTAGTCGTTCGCGTCGAAGACGAGGTCGTCACCGGTGACCTCGTCCGTACCCTGATCGACTGCTTGGTCCACACCGCTGACGTAGTACGTAACGTCAGACTCGTCGCCGCTGTAGTCGAAGACGTCCGTCGAGAGGTTGAACTGGCCGTCAACCGGGACCTCGTAGTTCCCAGACGGCTTCGTCACCGTCTGATCGCTCGACACGTGGTTGTACGTGCCTGCGAGGAAGCCACTCTGGACGGTCACGTCGTCACCGTTGTTCAGCGTGACGGGAACCAGTGCAACATCTTCGTTGCCTGCATCGTCCGTCACGATCACACCGAGGGTGTGTGTGCCGTCGGGTAGGTCACGAGTGTCGAGGTCGTCAGCTTCGCTGGTAATGTCGACTGCCGCAGCCGACTCGCCGCCGACCCACACCTGAACGCTCTGTCCGTTGACATCGTCAGTACTCGCGATGAACGACGAAACGTTCACGTAGCCACTGAGATCCTGGGTCGGCTCGTTAAGGCTGACCGAGGGGCCGTCAGTGTCGATCACGAAGCTGGTCTGACTATCGGCTCCGTCGGGGTTGATCAGACCGTTCCCGGCAACGTCCTGCGCGCTGGTGACGTTGACGATCGCGGAGTCGTTCTCGACTGCACCGTACGAATCGAGATCGAGTACCGCTTCAGCTTCGTCGGAGTTCTCCGTTGCGGTGAACGTGAGCGTTTCCTGAGTCGTTCCGTCGATGTTCACATCGGCGGAAACCTCGCTGGCATCGACATCTTCGCCGAAAGTGACGGTCAGTGTGGGGTCATCCGACTGCGAGTTGAGCACGCTTTCGGAGAGCACCACGTCATTCGCCGTGATCTGGCTCAGATCGACTTCGAAGTTGTACGTTTCCGTGTGGGTGTTTCCGGCGTCATCGGTCGCGGAAACGTCCACACTGTACTCGTCGTCGGCCAGCGAGGGAACGTCGCTCGAACCGGGCACGATGGTGAATTCGTTGGACGAGTTATCGTACTCGTCGTCTTCGTAGTCGAAGGACGCGCTGGTTTGCCCGTTGATGTCAAGCGAGACCGTCGAGTCGTCGATCTGCCGATCAGCCGAGGGTGACAGCGACACGCTGATCGTCTCGTTCTCATCGTTGGTCAGTGCCGGGGAGTTGAACTGAGAGGTTGGACCGTTCTGGTCCACCTCGAAGGCGTACGAGGACGTGTTGGTGTTGTCGGCTCGATCTGTTGCCGAAACCTCCACGTTGACCGTCCCTTCTTGCAGTTCCGGAACCTCAGTACCGGGGCTAATGGTTAACTCACCGGTACTGGTGTCATAGTTCACACCGTCTGCGGTGTCGGAGCCCGGATTGATCTTGTAGGTGTTGATGTTCCCGTTGTTGTCGATGTCAACGGAAATGGAGAGATCACCGTTCGCCGTGTCACCGTCGACGTCGGAGATGTCCAGATTGATCGTCTCCGTCTGGCTGTTGATCACGTCGCCGTCAACCGGACTAGTGGGCGTAACTGTCGGCTCGGCGTCGTCCACTGTCAGGGTTCCAACCGAGCTATCCACACCGTCTTCCGTATCGTTGATGTAGATATCGAAGTCACCGTCGGATAGGCCGAGGTCACTGACGGCGAATTCGGTGCTCCAGGATTCCGTATCGGAGACGTCGCTGTCAGAGATCGGGCTGCTGCCAACCTGATCCCCGCTCTGATTGAGCGCGATGACTTCGAGACTGTTCCCGTCTGCGTTTGCGTTGATCCCTTCGATCGTTACCGTCGCGTCAGACTGAACGTACGTATCGCTCAGACTACCGCCATCAGGTGCGGCTGCCGCGGCACTCCCCGCAAGCGCGACGGAACCCCCCACCATGGAGAGCACCATCACGAGCGAGAAGAAGACCGCTTGCGCCTTCTTCCGGTTGTTACCGTCTGTCATGTAGTGTGTGTGTAATCTGTCGTCTGCGTGTCGGTCGTCGCGCGATTCGCCTCGGTCGTTCGGGTCACGACGGGTACGTCGCGGGCGTCGGATCCTCGTGTCATCCGTCGAGTCCGTAGTAGTCGACGAGGACCTCCTCGAGCTTCTCGGAGACGTTGGCGCCGTCCGCCACGGCGTCCGAACGTACCTCCCGCCAGACCTCGCGGTCCAACTCGATCGTCGTCCGCGTCAGGTCCGCGGTGTCGTCCCCGCTGTTGTCGTCTGTCATCGCCACTGATGTGCAATCACCTCGCTCTGTACTCCGCCATCGCGTTCGAGTAACCACTTCACGTTGCAGTTGTCACATTTCCTAGCTAACCACTTATATCTACCGTCAGTATATGCTGTTGCTAACTACCGGCAAAATCACCGGACGTGGCGGTCGTCACCGATCGACGAAGCCGTCGCTCGATCTCCGCCAAACCCGCGAAAAAAGCTGTTTTAAGCGACTGTTAACGCTGTTTCCCTCCGACAGCAGACGGCGAATCCGGTCGCGTCGCGCGCGTCGCGCGGACACGCCTCCGATCAAAATGAGATATGCTATCGGTATCTATCGGTGTCCCTGTCGACCCGAGCTCGTCGCTCGTCGTGTGGCGTTTTCGGTACGCGACGCGACCGCGTCTCACTCGCCGTCCGTTCCCGCGCGACCCAGACCGACGCTCACTCCTCGGCGTGTTCCGCCAGCTTGCGCTCGATCAGCGCCTCGAAGTCGACGTCGTCGTCCTCGTACTCCGCCCGGTGGCTCGCCGCGATCCGTCCCTTCTCCGTGATCTCGTACAGCCCGCTGTTCGGCGCCGGCCCGACGCGGTCCAGCAGCCCGTAATCGGCCAACACCGGGAGACGGGTGTTGACGTAAGACCGGTTCTTGTCGAGATGGGCAGCGATGTTGATGGCGTTGTTGCGCCTCCCGTTCGAGAGGATCTGTAAGATCTCGAAATCCGTGGGGACAGTCAGCCGCATCACATGATAACCGACGTGGTCCTATTTATATCCTTATGAACAAAGAGGCATGACGTGTAAACTATACACGCCGGGATCGTTCTCTCAGTCGGCGCCCTCGACGACAAGCTCGCGCGCGACCCTGAGATCTTCCAGCGCGCGCTCGTGGTGCGTGATCGCCTGCGAGAGACACCGCTCCATGTGCTGGTCGTCGAGGTCGAACTCGTCGTGGGTGACGTACAGGAGGTAGCGTTCGAGCGACGTGTTCGTGTTCGCCTGCGCGTCCATCAGCGACTTGACGACGGCCCAGTCGAGCTCGGGAGCGTCCCCGTCCGCGCTCATCAACTCCTCGCCGGTTTGTCCCAGCGTGTGATCCATTGATTCAGATTTGCAACTAAATTCATATATAGCTTTTGAACTGATAGTTTCACTAACTATTCTCGTTAATGTTGGCTTATTTTCTCGTATTTTGCCGCGTGAACGCAGATACGTCCGCTCATGTATCGATCGTGTGCTCCGAAATCCGCGCGCGGCCCGATTCCGATCACGGCTGTGATATACCGATAGTATCTAAATATTAATTAACCTTTTCATGGTGTCATATCCGTCCAGATCCACGACGCTGCGCATGTGTCCCAAATCGAGGGGATACGTCGGTGTTGACCGTGTGGTAGCCGGCTATTAACAAATCTATATACCATCGGTATATACCATCAAAACAACTAATACGCGTCGCTCGGTGGCAGTAGGTATGATCGGAGGTTGCTTCCGGGACGCTCGGGGAGACGACGGCTCCGTGCCCGACGACGACCCGCCGAACGGACGGCGGGTAGCGCTCTTCGACCGCTGCCGAACGGATCGGGCGAGCGTCAACGGAAAAGTCCGGTACGTGTTGCTCGGAGCGATGGGTGTCATCGGGACCGCGATCGTCGCGAACGTGATGTTCTGACGGTCGCGACGGGGCGCGGACTCGGACGACCGCCGGGATTCAGTACCCGAGCTGCTCCCGCACGAGGACGACCGTCGTCCGACCCTCCTCGGCCTCCTGCCGGTAGATGAGCTGTTTCGCGATCGACGACTCGACCCCGTACGCCTCCTGTGCGCGCTCGTTCTCCAGCGGGTACGCGACCGACTCCAGCCGGTCGAGCGCGTCGTCGAGGGTGGGAACGATCTTGTTCACGCCGCTGACGATGACCACGTTGCCGGCGGCGAACGGGTACGCCCCGACCCGGCTGCCGGAGAGGTCGGCGGCGACGAGCTCGCCCGTCTCCGCGATCGCGTTGATCCCGCCGAGGAAGTAGTCCGCCGTCTGGGCCTTCCGGCGCGCGGCCTGTCGCTCGTCGTCGTCGTCGATACCCCAGATCTCGTCCGGGAGGCTCTCCCACTCGTGGTCGCCCTCGCTCAGGAGGTCGTCGAAGCCGATCTCCTCGAGGGTCGTCGAGTGGCCGTTCATCACGGACGCGCCCGCGGGGATCTGCGCTTCGACCGCCTCCAGCGCCTCGTCCGCGGAGTCGACGACGACGACGTCGAACCCGTTGGCCTCGAGGTTCGCGACCGCCGCTTCGACGGTCTCGTCGTCGGGGAGTTGGTCGAGCGCGTCGTCGATCGCCGTGTCGTCTGCGTAGTCGGCTTTCTGCTGTGGCATGGTGAAGTGAACGCGAATCGGGACCGCGGTGCGCCTCTCCGTGGCCGAGTCCACGTCGAGAGCGGCCGGGGCCCGTCTCGTGTTCGATCCGAGGAGCGGACGACACTTAACGGCTCGCGAACCCTCGTGTCGGGTGGTGACACCGGTGTTATCGTCGTGTCGGCGGAGCGACCGCTCGGCTCGTGACGGGTGGGACGAACGGGTCGGCATCGCGAGCGACGAGCCGCCGGCTCCGCGGTCGGTCGTCGATAAAAATCGCGCGTCGTCGAGGCCCGAAGGGGGCGCGCGACGGTCGGTCGGGAGGCGATACGGCGTCGACGTCAGGTCTGAACGGATGGGGCGTGTGAGTTCTCGCCGAACTTCACACCTCGCGGGTCGCGTGCGCTCCCCGCTCGGTATCGAGGTTCTGAAAGAACCTCGCTTACATCGCGCCGCCCATACCGCCCATGCCGCCCATGCCGCCGCCCATTCCGCCGGGCGCGCCGCCGGGGCCGCCCTCGTCGCCGCCGTCGTCGGAGCCGCCGCCCTTGAGGTCGCCGGCCGCGATGACGTCGTCGATGCGGAGGATCATGACGGCCGCCTCGGTGGCGGACTCGATGGCCTGGGTCTTGACGCGGAGCGGCTCCACGACGCCTTCGGCCTCCATGTCGATCACGTCGCCCGTGTAGGCGTCGAGACCGGCGCCGAACTCGCCGCCGTCGTGGCGGGAGCGGAGGTCGACCAGCGAGTCGATGGGGTCGAGACCCGCGTTCTCGGCGAGGGTGCGCGGGACGACTTCCAGCGCGTCGGCGAACGCCTCGACGGCGAGCTGCTCGCGGCCGCCGACGGAGTCGGCGAAGTCGCGGAGCTGCAGCGCGAGCTCGGCCTCGGGGGCGCCGCCGCCGGGCAGGACCTGCCCGTCGAGCAGCGTCGTGCGGACGACGCCGAGCGAGTCCTCGATGGCGCGCTCGACCTCGTCGACGACGTGTTCGGTGCCGCCGCGGAGGATGAGGGTGACGGACTTCGCCTCTTCGACGTCCTCGACGAAGATGCGCTCGTCGCCGCCGATGTCCTTCTGGGCGACGGAGCCGGCGAAGCCGAGGTCGTCCGACTCGATGTCGTCGAGGTTGGAGACGACGCGGCCGCCGGTCGCGCGGGCGAGGCGGTTCAGGTCGCCGGACTTCGCGCGGCGGACGGCGAGGATGCCCTCCTGCGCGAGGTAGTGCTGGGCCATGTCGTCGATACCGTCACCGACGAAGACGACGTCGGCGCCGATGTCGACGAGGTGGTCGACCATCTCGCGGAGCTGCGCTTCCTCCTGGTCGAGGAACTGCTGGAGCTGGTCGGGGTCGGTGACGTTGACCTCGGCGTCGATCTCCGTCTCCTTCACTTCGATGGCGCCGTCGAACAGCGCCACGTCCGCGTCCTCGACGGCGAAGGGCATGTTCTCGTCGACGCGCTCCTTGTCGACGATGACGCCCTCGACGAGCTCGGACTGGTCGATCGAGCTGCCGACGACCTTCTCGACGGAGACGTTCTCCGTGTCGATGCCGTCGTCGTCCTTGACCGCGAGGACGGAGTCGACGACGAGCTCGGCGAGGAGGTCCTTCGCGTTCTCGGCGCCCTTGCCCGTCATCGCCGTCTGGGCGATCTCGACGAGCGTGTCGTAGTCGTCCTCGGAGACCTCGATGGCGTCCTCCTCGAGGATCTCCTTGGCCTTCTCGGCGGCCTGACGGTACCCCTGCGCGAGGGTCGTCGCGTGGATGTCCTGGTCGAGGAGCTCCTCGGCCTGGTCGAGGAGCTCACCGGCGACCACGACCGCGGAGGTGGTGCCGTCGCCGACCTCCTCCTCCTGCGTCTCGCTTACCTCGACGATCATGTTGGCCGCCGGGTGGTCGATGTCCATCTCCTTCAGGATGGTGACGCCGTCGTTCGTAACGACGACGGACCCGCCGGAGTCGACGAGCATCTTGTCCATCCCTTTCGGGCCGAGCGTGGTGCGGACGGACTCCGCGACCGCCTTGCCGGCCGTGATGTTCATGTTCTGAGCGTCCTTTCCGGAAGTTCGCTGCGACTCCTCAGAAAGTACGATCATGGGCTGATTGCCCATCCGCTGGCGCTGTGACATTACAACCTCTGATTGTTTGTGATTCTATATAAACCCTTCGTTCAGGTCGTGCGAAACCGCACCACGGTGGCCGGTATTCGCCCGGTATGTGGCTCGTTATCACGGGTGTTTATATAGAACACCAAACCGTGGGCCGGGGCGTTGCTATTTATATAGGAACGCGGTGGCGCGTGCCGACGAGCGGCCAGAAGCCGCGAGTCGCACGCGCGAGGGAGATCGCGAACGGAGTGAGCGACGAGGCTGGGGAGGCCTGAGGTGCGGTGCCGTGCGGAGCAGGACTCAAAGGGGCAGGCGTGAGGGCGCAGCAAGGACCGCAACGAGAGAGCGAGTGAAACGAGCGACCGAGTGAGGACCGCAGCAAGCCGCGCGAGCCCTCGCGCCTGGGCTTTGCCGGTCTTCACCGCATCGTCGGTAACAGATGCATATAAACAAATAACGACGCCAACCGCGACACCGAGGAACGCGTTCGATTACCCCGGCGCGTTGAAGCTCACGTCGTCGTCGAGTTCGTTCGACATCCGTTCCAGGTACGAGTACACCGCGCCGTGGGGGGCGCCGTCCAGTAGCATCCCGACGGCCCGACGCACCACTTCCAGCTCCTCGGGCTGGCCGACGGCGCCCACCGTCGACCCGTACACGACGACGTTCGCGCCCGACAGCTCCTCCAACAGCTCCCGAGTCCGGCCGTTCTCGCCGATGATCCGGCCTTTCTTGCGCTGGAGGTCGTTGTCGTTCCGGGTGTGCTCCGAGAGGTCGATCAGGTCGAGCGTCCGGAGGTCGTGGTCGAGGATCGACAGCGCCGTCTCCGGCGTGAACCCCCGCCCGATCGCCTTGATCACGTCCGGCGCGACCATCGCGGCCACGGGGTCGTCGCGCTCCTCGATGGCGACGCTGCCCGACTCCGAGTCGACGTCGATCCGCACGTTCGCCCGCTCTTCGATCTCCCGCATCGTCTCGCCGCCGGCGCCGATGACGACGCCGATACGGTCCTGCGGAACCGTCACGTGTTGCATACGTCGGAATACCCGGCGAAGCCTTTTAAGCGTGTCCGCCGGCTTCGGGTGTGTGGTCGCGTGACGGGGGATACTCGGCGGTTCAGCGCCGAAGCGCTGAGATCTACTCGCTTGACTCGGTGCCAGCGTCCGCGTCCCGCTCCGGTTCCCCGCTCGGGTCCGGCTCCGGTTCCGTCACGTACGCGCGGAGGTCGTCGGGGTCGACGTCGATCCCCTCCCGGGTGAAGAAGGTCGCCACGTTCTCGCAGTCCCGCTGGAGGAACTCCCCGGCGTTCGGGTGGTGGACCGTCACGGCCTGCCCGAGGTCGATGATCACCAGTTCGCCGTCGTGGATGATCATGTTGTACTCCGAGAGGTCGCCGTGGATCAGGCCGGCGCGGTAGAGCCGGCGCATGTACTCGCGGACGACCTCGTAGGCGGTCTCCGGGTTCTCCACGTCGACCTCGCTCAGCCGCCGGGCGCGGTCCTCGGCGTGACCGACCAGCTCCATCACGAGGACGTTCCGCTGGACCGCGATCGGCTCGGGGACGCGCACGCCGGCCTTGCGCGCGCGCTCGAGGTTCGCGAACTCCTTGCGGGTCCACGCCAGCACGACCGCCTTCTTGTCGCTCGCGATCCCCTCGAATCGCGGGTCGCCCTCGAGGTAGTCGCGCATCTGCCGGAAGTTCGAGGAGTTGATCCGGTACACCTTCACGGCGACCTCGCGCTCCGGCGTGACGCCCTCCGGCCCGCCGCCAGCGGCCTCGGAGCCGGGCTCCGGTCGCTCGCCCGCCTGTCCGCCGAGCGCCTCGAAGACGCTCGCCTCCTTCCCGGTCGACACCGGCCCGCCGAAGGCGTCGACGTAGCCGTCCTGCACGAGCTTGTACACCGCCGCCAGCGTCGCGTCGTCGAACACCGACTCCTGGAGCTTGAACTGCTCGGTGTCTTTGATCCGCTTGCGGAACTCGTCGAACTCCCGGTCCTGCCGGCGGGCGATCCGGTCCGCCTCCGTGTCGGAGACGTCCAGCTGTTCCCACTCGTCGCCGGGCTGGTCGTCGGGCTCGAGCAGGACGAACTCCTCGCTCATTCGCGTGGGAGTTCGGCGCCGCGAGGGATAAGCGAGTGGGTCCGGGGGCGCCGACTTGAGCGCGGGCCGCCGTCTCCCGGACCGCTCACAGCACGTCGAGCGCGTCCTCGACCGGCATGTGTCCGTCCCGGACCGCCGTCAGGATCTCCCGCCGCTCTTCGAGTTCGGGGTCGACCCCGTCGTCGCCGTCGGCGCCGGCGCCCACCTCGCCGAGCGTCACCTTCTCGGTCTCGCCGACGAACTCGGGGAAGTCGGTGCCGTCGGCGAGCGCCTTCTCCTTCTTCACGCGGTACGACCCCGCGTCGGTGGTGTACAGGTCGCCCGGGTGGAAGAAGTACCAGTCCTCGCGGTCGAACCGCACCGCGATCCGCGCCTTCGCGCCGAAGTTCCGCGCGAAGAACAGCAACGCCTCCACCTCCTCGCCGGTGAGGTAGATGGGGTCGCCCGCGCTCGACTTCGCCTCGATGGCGTAGAACGTCTCGCCGTCGCCGGCGAGCACGTCGGGGAGCTCCCGCTCCGTCGCGGCGCCGCTGGCCGGCGCGCGCATCACGGCGAAGCCGGCCTCGTCGAGGGCGTTCACCAGCTCGCGCTCGCGGCGGTCGCCCTTCCGGTTAGCGGACACGGTCGTCGTCACCCGGTTCGGTCATGGGCGCCGTAGGCGCGAGGCGGTCAAAAGGGCGGCGGGTCGGTGTCGGGGAGGCGAGAGCGCTGCCGCTACCGCACTACCGCCGCAGCCGCGCCGCGTGCTCCGTGACGACTCGGCCGAGCCGCTCCGTGCGCCGCCGAACGTCGTCGTCGCGGATCCCCGTCTCGTCGACGACGCCCGACGCCCCGCGGATCCCGACCTCGTGGGGGACGGTCCAGGCGTGGACGTTCCGGAACGTCGACCGGAGGTGTTCGAGCGTCCCGCCGTAGGAGCCGCCGCCGGCGGTCGCCAGCAGGCCGACCGCGGTGTTCTCGTACTCCGTGGAGCCGCAGAAGTCGTGGAAGTTCTTGAACGTCGACGAGTAGGAGCCGCGGTAGACGGGGGTCCCGGCGATCACGCCGTCGGCCTCGCGCACCCGCCGCGTCAGCGCCTCGCTGTCGCCCTGCGCGTCCTCGTCCGGGTGGTACAGCGGGAGGTCGACCTTGCCGAGGTCGATCATTCCGGTCTCGGCGCCGGCGTCCGCGGCCGCGTCGAGCGCGACTTCCAGCGCGGCCCGCGTGGTGCTGTCCGCGCTCCGGCTGCCGGAGACGGCGACGATTCGGGTCATGCCCGTCCTTCGACCCGCGCGCGCAAAAGCGCGGCGAGTCCCGGTCGGAGCGCCCCCGCAAGGTTCGCGACCGGCACCGGACCTTATTGTCCCCGCCGCCGACGTGACTCGCATGGACGAGATCTCCTTCGGCACGGACGGCTGGCGGGCGACGCTCGACACGTTCACCGACGAGCGCGTGCGGATCGTGGGGCAGGCGGTCGCCGACCACCTCGACGCGGCGGGCCGCGAGGAGCCGGTCGCGGTCGGCTACGACGCCCGCGAGACCTCGGAGGGGTTCGCCGAGAGCCTCGCCGAGGTGCTCGCCGGCAACGGCTTCGACGTCATCCTCCCCGAGCGCGACGCGCCGACGCCGGTGATCGCGTACGCCATCGTCGACCGCGGGCTCGCCGGCGCCTGCATGGTCACCGCCTCGCACAACCCGCCCGAGTACAACGGCGTGAAGTTCATCCCGCACGACGGCGCGCCCGCGCTCCCGGACGTGACCGAGGACGTGGTCGACAGACTCGCGGAGCCCGATCTCCTCCCCGAGGCCGAGCGCGGGGATATCTCCCGCGTCGACCTCGTCTCCGCCCACGCGGACGCGGCCCGCGAGCTCGTGGGCGCGGATCTCGACGGGCTCACGGTCGCGTACGACGCGATGCACGGGAGCGGCCGCGGCGTGACCGACGCGCTCCTCGAGTCCGCCGGCGCCGAGGTCGTCCGCCTGCGCTGCGAGCGCGACGTGACGTTCGGCGGCGACTCCCCCGAGCCCTCCGCCGAGCACCTCGAGGCGCTCGCGGACCGCGTCACCGATCCCGACAGCGACGTCGACCTCGGGATCGCCAACGACGGCGACGCCGATCGGATCGCGGTCGTCACCCCCGAGCGCGGCGTGCTCGACGCGAACCTCTTCTACGCCGCCTGCTACGACCGCCTCCTGGAGGACGACTCCGGGCCCGCCGTCAGGACCGTCTCCACGACGTTCCTCGTCGACCGCATCGCCGAGGCGCACGGCGAGGCGGTGTACGAGACGCCGGTCGGCTTCAAGTGGGTCGCCGAGGCGATGGGGGAGCACGACGCGCTGTTCGGCGGCGAGGAGTCCGGCGGGTTCACCCTCCGCGGCCACGTCCGCGAGAAGGACGGCGTGTTGATGTCGCTGCTCGCCGCGGGCACCCACGCCGCGGAGCCGTTCGACGAGCGCGTGGACCGCCTGCTCGACGAGCACGGGCACATCGCGGCCGGGAAGGTGTCGCTCGACTGCCCGGACGACCGCAAGGAGGGCGTCCTCGACGAGCTGGAAGACCACATCCCCGAGTCGGTCCGCGGCTCCCCCGTCGCGAAGGTCGTCACGCTCGACGGGTTCAAGCTCCTCCTGGAGAACGGCTCGTGGCTACTTGTGCGCCCCTCCGGCACCGAGCCGAAGCTCCGGGTGTACGCCGAGGCCGACAGCGACGAGGCGGTCGACGGGCTGCTCGCCGAGGGCCGCGAGATCGTCGAGCCGCTGATCTGAGCGGGCCGCCGAGGGCGCCCGACCCGGCGCGGCCGACTCCCCGCGGCGGGCCGACTCCCCGCGGCGGGCCGACGACTTTCAGTTCCACCTTGGATTCGGCTCGAATATTTATAAATTAACCCCGTACCGTCGTGTGCGGCCGCCCTCCGGCCGCGAGTCACATGCACGACGAGCTACCCGCGCCCCTGACGACGGAACCGATCGCCGAATCGGAGACCGAGCACAGCGACGACCGGCGGGATCGCGACGACGACTCGCGCGAGCGCGACGACGAATCTCCCGCGACCGGGTCGGCGCCGCCTCGGTCCCGGGACGGGGTCGATCCGCCCGACGATCCGGACGCGGACGACGGCGACGAGGAGCCCCTCGCGTACCGGCTCGAGCGGCTCCGCCTATGGCGGGCGCTGGCGACGCTCGCGGTCGTCGTCGCCCGCCTCATCCGGTCGCTTTGAGCGTTTCCGTGGCGGTCCGATCGGGTGCCTTTTTAGGTGATACCGCCCTAGCCGAACGTATATGTTCAAGGCCATCGTGGGCGCGTCGACGTTTCAGGACGCGCTCGATTCGGTGAGCGTGCTGGTCGACGAGTGTAAGATCCGCCTGAACGAGGAGGAGCTCTCGATCCGCGCCGTCGACCCCGCCAACGTGGGTATGGTCGACCTGACGCTCGAAGCCGCGGCGTTCGAGTCGTACGAGGCCGACGGCGGCGTCATCGGCGTCAACCTCGCCCGCTTGGAGGACATCGCCGGCATGGCCAACTCCGGCGACCTGATCCACCTCGAACTCGACGAGGAGACCCGCAAGCTCCACATCGAGATCGACGGCCTCTCTTACACCCTCGCGCTCATCGACCCCGACTCCATCCGCCAGGAGCCGGACATCCCGGACCTCGACCTGGCCGCCGAGATCGTCGTCGAGGGCGCCCAGATCGACCGCGGGATCAAGGCCGCGGACATGGTCTCGGACCACATCCGCCTCCGCGTCGACGAGACCGACGAGGCGTTCTTCATCGAGGCCGAGGGCGACACCGACGACGTCGACCTCGAGCTCACCCGCGAGGACCTCATCGCGCTCACCGCCGGGCCCGCCGACTCCCTGTTCAGCCTCGACTACCTGAAGGACATGAACAAGGCGATCCCCGGCGACGCCGAGGTCACCATCGAGCTCGGGGAGGAGTTCCCGGTCAAGCTCCACTACGGCTTCGCGGAGGGGCTCGGGCACGCAACGTATATGTTAGCACCCCGCATCCAGAGCGACTGAAGCGGCCGAAAGCGACATTTCTGGACGCTCGCCGGACGCGGTTTCTCACTCCGCTTTCACGACCGGGATCGACACCGTCACGGTCGTCCCCCGCGGCTCGCGCTCGGCGTAGTCGACGTCGGCGCCGACCGCCGCGGCGCCCCACGCGGCGACCCACAGCCCCAGCCCGGAGCCGTGTTCCAGCGCGGTCTCTCGCCCGGATTCGACGGCCTCGATCTCGTGGTCGGGGATCCCGGTGCCGTCGTCGGCGACGGTGAGGCGGAACCGGGCGGGGCCGTCCGTTTCTCCTCCCCCGCCGTCCTCCCGCTCGAGCGTCACCCGGATCCACGGACCGCCGTCCGCGCGCTCGACGCCCTCGCCGTCGTGGTGGACGACGGCGTTCTCGACGGTGTTCTCGACGACCGCGCGGAGCGCGTCGGCCCTGACGCGGGTGGTCCAGTCCCGGGCGCTCCCGTCGTCTCCCGCCTCCGGGTCCCGCTCCGCGTCGAACTCGACGACCGCGTCGGACTCTCGTTCGCGCGTCTCAGCGACGACGCCCTCGACGAGCTCGTCGACGGCGACCGCGCTCGCCGTCCCGTCGGCGAGGAGTCGCTCGACGGTGCCGGCCTTCTCCCCGAGCGCGGCCAGCGCGCCCGACCGCCGCTCGATCGCGTCGGCCATCCGGGCCAGCTCGGGGTCCTCCAGGCGGTCGGCGAGCAGATCGCCGTAGCCGTGGACGACGCCGGCGTCGTTCCGCAGGTTGTGCCGGAGCACGCGGTTCAACACCTCCAGCTGCTGCCGGCGCCGCTCCCGCTCCGTCACGTCGGAGAAGACGACCGTGTAGCCGACGCGGGTCCCGCTGGGGTCGGTCAGCGGCGAGGTCGACACCGCGTACGTGCGGCGCTCGGCGCCGGCTCCGGCGTCGACCTCGACCGTCTCGCGGGCGCCGCCCTCCTCGCCCTCGCCGTCTTCCCCGCCCGTCCCCACCGGGAGGTCGAGGAACGCGTCCAGCGGGCGGTCGCGGGCGGTCTCGGCGTCGACGCCGAGCAGCGCCTCGGCCGCGGGGTTGAGCCGAACGACGCGCCGGTCGAGCGCGAGCGCGACGATCGGGTCCGCGAGGTCGTCGATCGCGGTGCGCTCGGCGGCGCGGCTGGTCGTCGGGTTTCGGTCGAACATCTCCGCGCGGTCGAACGCGTACGCGTCCAGCAGCACGTGCGGGACGAACATCAGGGGGGCGAGCTGGAGCTGCGGCACCGGTCCGAGCTCCAGCGTCCACGCGACGAGCGCGAGCCCCGGCGGCAGCGAGCTCAGCGCGACCGCGGCGCTCTCCCGGCGGTACAGCGGGCCGTAGCTGAGCAGGGTGTCGACGAGCAGGAAGACGGCGCTGGCGACGAGCACGGTCTCGACGGCGACGACGAGGTACGCCCAGGGGCCGAGCGCGTACGAGACCGTCGCGACGCCGAACGCGGGGTCGAATCCGAACCCGGTCCAGTACGCGCCGTGAAGCGGATTCGTGGCGAGGAGGGCCGTCGAGAGGAGCCCGAAGCCGACGACCGCGGCGAAGAGGCGGCTCCGGACCACGTCGCTCCGGCCGGTGTACTCCAGCGCGAAGCCGAGGAAGGCGATCCCGGTCCAGACGATCCCGAGCCACGTCGTCGCCTCCAGGACCGCCCGGAGCGTCGGGTCCGCGACGAGGAGGCCGAGGCCGTACGAGAGACACCACGTCGCCTGCGCGGCGAACACGCCGAGGAACCAGTCGACCCCCGGGCGACCCCGGTGTTCGCGGATCGCCAGCGCGAGGCCGAGCGCCCCCGCCCCGCCGGCGAGCGAGCCGACGGCGGGCCACGCGGGAACGAGGTCGAGCATCTGTCGGTCACGAGGGAGACGCGCGGCGTAAAGCTATCGCGGCGGGTCTCGCCTCCCGCTCGCCTCGTCCCCGCTCACCTCGCCGACCGTCCGAACGCGACCGCCACGGGCACGAGGAGGAGCGCGCCGATCAGGAACGGCGACGCGACGGCGACGGTGTAGAGGACCGCCATCAGCGGCGGGCCGACGGTCCGGCCGAGGCTCGACGCGCCCTGCGTCACCCCGAAGGCGGCCCCCTGCTCGGCGTCGTCGGCCGACGCGGAGACGAGCGTCGCGAGCGAGACGTTCACGAGCGCGTTCCCGAGCGAGAGCGCAGCGAGCGCGGCGAGCAGCGCGACGAGCGGGAGCGTGAGCCACGCCGGTCCGCCGAGAGCGACGTCCCCCAGCGACCGGTCGACGAGCCCGGTCGCGGGGATGGCGACGAGCGCGCCGCCGAGGACGACCGACCCGGCTGCGACGAGCGTCCGCGAGGGGACGACCCGCGAGAGCCGCCCGACGAGGACGCCCTGGTTCACTGCGCCGAGGACGCCGACGTAGGTGAGCAGGAACGCCGCCGCGGTCGCGTCGTAGCCGAACGCGTCCGCGACGTACGGGATGAACATCACCTGCACGCCCGCGAACGCGACGGCGACGACGAAGTACGCGACCGTCAGCGGCCGGAGCGCGACGGAGGCGAGCGCGTCGCGGAACTGACCGATCGCGGTCGTCCGCCCGGCCCGGGCGCCGTTCGCACCCGCGGCCGGTCGCGTCCGCTTCGGCTCCTCCAAGAAGGCGGCCCCCACGCCGACCGCGAGGAAGCTCATCCCCGCCGCCGCGAAGCTCGGCAGGGAGTACGCCGTCGCCGGGACGAACGCCGGGAAGAGGGCGTCGGCGCGGGCCACAACTGGGTCGGCGGCGAGCAGGCCGCCGATCGCCGGGCCGAAGACGAAGCCGAGCGCGAACGAGGCGCCGACGAGCCCGAGCGCGCCCGCCCGCCGGTCCCGGGGCGTGATGTCGGCGACGTACGCCTGCGCGGCGGCGATGTTGCCGCCCATCGCCCCGGCGAGCGTCCGCGAGGCGAACAGCGTCCCCAGCGCCGCGGCGGTCCCGAACCGCGCGCCCGACTCGCCAGCGTAGCCGAACGTCACCCACGCGACGCCGGCGGTCGCCAGCGACGCGAGGAGGACGGGTCGGCGCCCGATCCGGTCCGAGAGCCGGCCGAGCGTGGGCGCCGCGAGGAACTGCGCGAGCGAGTACGACGCCGCGAGCAGGCCGATGAAGGCGTCGCTGACGCCGAAGGATCTGACGTAAAACGGGAGGATGGGGATCACGATCCCGAAGCCGACGAGATCGATGAACACGACGCCGATCACGACCGCGAGCGCGCGCCGCGGGTTGGCGACGGCGGGGGGATGCGACGGGCCGTCGCCGTTTTCCGCCGCGACGTCGGCGTCGTCGAGGGCGTCGGCTTCGATCGACGCCGCGCCGGCCTCCGGGTGTGTCACGGTGGCGAGACGCCGCGGAGGAACTTAAACCGGGCTACAGGTGGCGCTCGATGACGCGCTTCGCGGACTGTCCCTTCTCCTTCCAGCCGTACCCCTCGTCGTACACGTGGCGCTTGGCGTCGACGAGCTCCTCGGGGGTCGACTCCTCGAAGCCGCCGCGGTCCCACGCGCCGGACTCGCGGAGCCACTCGATCACGTTCTCGCGGGTCTCGGGCCACGAGAGGCCGACCATCTCGTACCACGCCACCATCGCGAAGACGGCGTTGTCGTGGCAGCCCGGGACGGAGCCGTACTCGTAGACGGTCCGCATGGGGTCGCGGGTCGGCTCCGAGACGAGCTCCTTGAACTCGGCGGCGGTGAGCAGTCGGAGCCGGCCGTTCTCCTCGACGACCCGCTGTTCGCGCTCCAAGGCGTCGAGCGCGGCCTTGTGGAGCCCGCCCCACTCGCCGTGGACCGCCTCGCGCAGCGTGGACTCGGCCATCCCGTCGGGCTCGGCGGTGAGGACGGTCAGCAGGTCCGTGTACGCCTTCTCGATGGTCGGCCAGCTCACGCCCTCGAAGTCGCAGTCGGCGTCGTGGAGGCTGTTGGTCGTCCGGCAGCCGGGACACGGGTAGCGGAACGTCGGCACTGAGTGGGAGTGCGCGGCCGCGGGAGTTAGGGTTTTCGCGACGGCTCGGCGGGGTCACCGAGCGGCAGCGCCGGGGGCGACGCGCGACATCGGCACGCTCGATCACGAGGTTCCGAAACGTTTACTCGCCGGCCGGACGCGGTTTCAGACGGTATGACAAAAGTGAGCGTCATCGGTGCGGCGGGGACCGTCGGGGCCGCGGCCGGCTACAACCTCGCGCTGCGCGACGTCGTCGACGAGCTCGTCTTCGTCGACATCCCGGACCAGCGCGAGACGACGATCGGGCAGGCGGCCGACGCGAACCACGGGATCGCCTACGACTCGAACACGACCGTCCGGCAGGGCGAGTACGCGGACACCGCCGGCTCGGACGTCGTCGTGATCACGGCCGGGATCCCGCGGAAGGAGGGGCAGACCCGGATCGACCTGGCGGGCGACAACGCGCCCATCATGGAGGACATCGGCTCGTCGCTGGCCGAGCACAACGACGACTTCGTCACCGTCACCACCTCCAACCCGGTCGACCTGCTGAACCGCCACCTGTACGAGGCGGGCGACCGCGACCGCCACAAGGTGGTCGGCTTCGGCGGGCGGCTCGACTCCGCGCGCTTCCGCTACGTCCTCTCCGAGCGCTTCGACGCGCCCGTGAAGAACGTCGAGGCGACGATCCTCGGCGAGCACGGCGACGCGCAGGCGCCCGTCTTCTCGAAGGTTCGCGTGGACGGTCGCGACCCCAGCTTCGACGCCGACGAGAAAGAGGAGATCCTTGAGGACCTCCAGGAGTCGGCGATGGACGTGATCAGCCGGAAGGGCGCCACGCAGTGGGGCCCCGCCACCGGCGTCGCGCACACGGTCGAGGCCATCCTCAACGACACCGGCGAGGTGCTCCCCTGCTCGGTCGTGCTCGACGGCGAGTTCGGCTACGAGGACACCGCGCTCGGCGTCCCCGCGAAGCTCGGCTCGAACGGCGTCGAGGAGGTCGTCGAGTGGGACCTCGACGAGTACGAGGCCGACCTGCTCGACGAGGCCGCCGAGAAGCTCTCCGAGCAGTACGAGAAGATCGCCTGAGGAGCGCCGGACGCCGCGTTCGACGCCGCAGTCCCGATCTCGTTTTTTAATCGGCCCGCGGATTGTCGACTGTCGACTTTACTTATAAAAAGCGCCGAGCGACGGCGGCGATCGATCGGAGTTCAGGATTGCCGTGGCGCGTGCCGACGAGCGGCCACCGGCCGCGAGTCGCACGCGCGAGGGAGTCGGTCGCCGCAGGCGACCGACGAGGTTGGGGAGGTGTGAGGTGCTGTGCGGTGCGGTCGGGTGGGATTCAAAGGGGCAGTCGCCGGCGGCGTTGCCGCCGGCTGCCAGAGGCGCGAAGCGCCTCGCTGCCGCGAGGGCGAAGCACGCTGCCGAAAACACCGCAGCGAACGGAGTGAGCGAGGAGCGAACAAAGCGCGCGAGACCTCGCGGCTGGGGCTTTGGCGGTGTTTTCTGCCGATCCGTAACTGCCCGCATATAAACAATCGACTCCGGACTTCCGCTCCTCTTATTCGCCGTCGGCGTCCGCAAGGAACTCCACGTCGCCGGCGATGACCGCGCTCGCGATCACCGCCACGCCGACCGCCAGCGCGACGACGCTCGTCGTCAGCGCCACCGAGAGCGCGCTCCCGCCGACCGCGACGCCGACGAACGCGCCGACGGACCCGCCGACGCCGCCGGCGATGATCGCGAGCGTCTGTGCCTCGCTCATAGCTGTCGGTTCCTCAACACTCCTAATAAGCGTTCGCGTCGGGCTCTCACGGGTGATAACGCGGGTGGCTCCTCACCGCGGGCCGCACGCGTCCGCCGCTCAGCGCGGGTACTGTCGCCCGAGGTCGAGGTCGCCGCCCCCATCGCCGTCGCCGTCATCCCTCTCGTCTCCCTCGCCTGTCGCGCCTCCCTCGCCGTCCTCGTCGCCCGGACTCACGCTGCCGGTCCGGTAGCCGGCCATGTCGAGGGTGACGTAGTCGAACCCGAGGTCGGAGAGGTGCTCGTGGACCGCGTCGGCGAACGCGGGGTCAAGCGCGCGCTCCAGCTCGTCCGGGGCGATCTCGACGCGAGCGAGTCCGTCGTGGTCGCGGACGCGGAACCCCTCGAACCCCCATTCACGGAGCACCCGCTCGGCCTTCTCCACGCGAGTCAGCCGCGCCTCGGTCACCTCCAGCCCGGTCGGGATCCGCGAGGAGAGACACGCCATCGACGGCTTGTCGGCGACCGACAGGTCGTACGCCTCGGCGATCGCCCGCACCTCGTCTTTCGCGATCCCGGCGTCCAGCAGCGGCGAGAACACGTCCAGCTCCTCGACCGCGCGCAGGCCGGGGCGGTGCCCCTCGCCGGGGTCGTCGGCGTTGGTCCCGTCGCAGACGGTGCCGATACCCAGCTCCTTGGCCGCATCGTACATTCGGCCGAGCCGCATCGTCCGGCAGTGGTAACAGCGGTCGCCGTCGTTGGCGACGAAGTTCGGGTCGTCGAGCTCGGAGAAAGTGACCGTCTCGTGGCGGATCCCGATCTCGCTCGCGACTCGATTCGCGTCGTCGAGCTCCGCGGCCGGCAGGGTCTCGCTCCGTGCCGTGCACGCGACCGCGTCGTCGCCGAGGGCGTCGCGCGCGAGCGCGGCGACGACCGCGGAGTCGACGCCGCCCGAGAAGGCGACGAGGACCCCGTCGCGCTCGCCGAGGGCGTCGCGCGCGGCCGCCGCCTTCGCCGCCGTCTCCGGGTCGAGGTCGTCCCCGTCGACGGCGAGGGTGTGGTGGCTCATGGCCCCGCGTTCGGGGGCGGCGGGAAAAAGCGCGTCGGCCGCGGCTCGAAACCGATCCGCCGACCGGAATCCGCTCGTCCAGATCCGACGGCGACCCCCCATCCTTTTGCGCGTTGCCGCGATAGCCGCGAGTAGATGGAGCTGGAGGCGATCCCCGGCGTCGGGGCGAAGACGGCTGACGCGCTGCGCGAGCTCGACGACCCGGCCGGGACCGTCGAGTCGGGCGACGTCGCCGCGATCGCCCGCGCGCCCGGCGTCAACGAGGCCCGCGCGGCCCGGATCGCCCGCGGCGCGATCCGCCGGCGACACGGCGACGACGGCCGCGTGCTGGCGACCGACCGCGCCCGCGAGGTGTACCGGGAGGCGATCGACCTGCTGCGCGAGCGCACCGTCACCGACTACGCCGCCAAGCGCCTGGAGACGTTCTACCCGAGCGCCTCGGCCTCGCGGATCGAGGAGGCGCAGTCGTTCGTCGAGGCGGCGGTCGAGCGCGACCCCGACCCCGCGGTCCGCGAGGCGCTCGCGGGCGTCGAACCGCTGACGGATCCGCCGACGGTCCGGGTGCGCGACCGCTGCCTCGCGACCGCCGACGCCGAGACGCTCGCCCGCGCTGAGTCCGCGGTCCCGGAGCTCTCGGTCGAGACCGTCGAGGACGCGCGCGACGTCTCTGAGCTCGCCCGATCGTACGCGACCGTGATCGTGTTAGACGAGGAGTTCGCCGGCCTCGACGTCGAGGGCGACGTCCACGTCCGGCCGGACGCCCTCGACGAGCCCGCGGAGACCGTTCCCGAGCGCCTGCTCGCCTTCTTCGCCGCGAACCGCGAGCGGCTGGAGGCCGCCGCGGCGGTCCACGAGGCGGCGGCCCTCTCGCCCGCCGCGGACACGGACGCCCTCCGCGACGCCCTCGCGCGGCTCGACGACGACGGGACGATCGTCGGCGACGAGGAGCTGGCGCGGCTGACCGCCGCCGTCGACGACCTCGACGCCGCGGTGTCGACCGCGGAATCCGTCGCCGACGACCGCCTCAGGGAGGCGATCCGCGAGCGCGACGTGACCATCGAGGGGACCGACTTCCTCTCCTTAGTCGAGCAGGGCGCCCGCGTCGACTCGCTTCTGGACCGCGAGCTCGCCGACGAGTACGACGAGGCGATGGCCCGCGCCCGCGAACACCTCGCGGACGCGCTCCGCTTGGAGCCGGAGGAGGCGGAGCTCGCCGACCGCGTCTTCGGCGACGACCCCTCGTTCCCGGTCGACCACGACGAGAGCGCCGTCTCGCGGCTCCGCACCGAGCTCGCCGCGTCGCGCGACCGGCGGGCCGCCCGGCTGAAGGCGGAGCTGGCGAGCGACCTCGGCGACCTCCGCGAGCCGGTGGAGGCGCTCGTCCGCGACGCCCTCGAACTCGACGTCGAACTCGCGATCGCGCGGTTCGCCCGCGACTTCGACTGCGTCATGCCCGAGGTGGTCGGGCCGAACGCGGGCCCCGACGGCGACGCGGGCTTCCGGATCGAGGGCGGCCGCTCACCCCTCCTCGACGTCGACTTCGCCGACGCCGAGCCGGTCGACTACGCCGTGTCGGGCGCGACGCTCCTCTCCGGCGTCAACTCCGGCGGGAAGACGTCGACGCTCGACCTCGTGGCGCTCGTCGTCGTCCTCGCCCAGATGGGGATGCCCGTGCCCGCCGCGTCGGTGACCGTCGAGCGCTTCGAGGAGGTCCACTACTACGCGAAGTCGCAGGGGACCCTCGACGCGGGCGCGTTCGAGGCGACGCTGCGCGACTTCGGCGACCTCGTCGAGGGCGCCGACGGCCGGCTCGTCCTCGTCGACGAGCTGGAGTCGATCACGGAGCCCGGCGCCTCCGCGAAGATCATCGCCGGCATCCTGGAGGCGCTCGACGGCCAAGACGCGACCGCCGTCTTCGTCTCCCACCTCGCCCGCGAGATCCGCGACGCCGCCGACTTCGACGTCGCCGTCGACGGGATCGAGGCCGAGGGGCTCGTCGACGGCGAACTGCAGGTGAACCGCTCCCCGAAGAAGGGGCACCTCGCGCGGTCGACGCCGGAGCTCATCGTCGAGAAGCTCGCCGGCGACCGCGACACCGAATTCTACGGGGACCTGCTGGAGAAGTTCTGAGCCGGGGGCGTCTCTCCACCCCGGCGGTCGCTCGCCCTCAGTCGGAGTCGAGTTCGGCCGTGACCGTGATCTCGACGTCGAGCGGCGCGGGGAGCCGGGAGACCTCGACGCAGGTCCGCGCCGGGTACGGCTCCGAGAGGAACGACTGATACGCCTCGTTCACCGCGTCGTAGTCGTCCATGTCCGTGAGGTAGACGGTCGCCGACACGATCGCGTCCGAGGTGGTCCCGGCCGCCTCCAGGATCGCGGCGACGTTTTCGAGCGTCTGCGTCGTCTGTTCGGCCGCGGAGTCGGGAGCCTCGCCCGTGTCGGGGTCCACGCCCGTCTTCCCGGAGACGTGGACCGTGCCGCCGGAGACGATCCCCTGCGAGTACGGCCCGAGGGCCTCCGGCACGTCGTCTGTCGTGATCTCTCGCATCGCTCGGAGCGACGGCGCGCCGCGGTATCAAGGTGCGGGTCGCCGCGGACGGGCGGCGGGACGACCCGTGCGGAGAGAGGAGCGTTCAGTCGTCGTCCGCGGCCGCGGGCTTCCGGCGGTCGTCGCGCGGCCCCGCGATCTCGACGGCGGGGAGCAGGTCGCGCAGGTACCGCCCGGTGTGAGAGTCCTCCTCGCGGGCCACAGCCTCCGGGGTCCCGCTCGCGACGAGCTCGCCGCCGCCCTCGCCGCCCTCGGGCCCGAGATCGACGATGCGGTCGGCGTTCTTCACCAAGTCGAGCTCGTGTTCGATGACGACCACCGTGTTGCCGCCGTCGACGAGGCGGTGGAGCACGTCGATCAGCTTGCGCTCGTCCTCCTTGTGGAGCCCCGTCGTCGGCTCGTCGAGCAGGTAGAGGGTGTCGCCGGTCGCTTTCTTGCCGAGCTCCTCGGCGAGCTTCACGCGCTGGGCCTCGCCGCCGGAGAGCGTGGTGGAGGGCTGGCCGAGCTCCATGTAGCCGAGCCCGACGTCCTTCAGCAGCTTCAGCCGGCGCTGGAGCCCCTGGTGGCTCTCGAAGAAGTCGTACGCCTCGTCGACGCTCATGTCGAGCACGTCGGAGATGGTCGCGCCCTTGTACGTGACGTCGAGCGTCTCGTCGTTGTAGCGCGCCCCGCCGCACTGCTCGCAGGGGACGTACACGTCCGAGAGGAAGTTCATCTCGATCTTCACCGTCCCCTGGCCGCCGCACTCCTCGCAGCGCCCCCCCTTCACGTTGAACGAGAAGCGGCCCTTCTCGTAGCCGCGGCGCTTCGAGAGCTTCGTCTCCGCGAACAGCTCGCGGACGTAGTCGAACACGTCGGTGTACGTCGCGGGGTTCGACCGCGGCGTCCGACCGATCGGCGACTGGTCGATGAGCCGCACCGTCTCGACCCCCTCGATCCCCTCGATCGCGTCGTGCTCGCCGGGGTCGACGGAGGTGTTGTCGTTCATCTCGCGGGCGAGTCCCTTGTAGAGGACATCGTGGATCAGCGTCGACTTCCCGGAGCCGGAGACGCCGGTGACCGTCGTCAGCGTGCCGAGCGGGATCGACACGTCGAGGTCCTTGAGGTTGTGCTGGCGGGCGCCACGCACCGTCAGCTCCCCGTCCGGCTCGCGGCGCTCCTCCGGCACGGGGATCTCCTTCCGGCCCGCGAGGTAGTCGGCGGTGACCGACTCGTCGGCCGCGACGATGTCGTCGAAGTCGCCCTGCGCGACCACCTCGCCGCCGCGCTTGCCGGGGCCGGGCCCCATGTCGATGATCTCGTCGGCGCGGCGCATCGTCTCCTCGTCGTGCTCGACGACGACGAGGGTGTTCCCGAGGTCCCGGAGTCCCGTGAGCGTGTCGAGCAGGCGGTCGTTGTCGCGCTGGTGGAGCCCGATCGACGGCTCGTCTAAGACGTACAGCACGCCGACGAGCCCGGAGCCGACCTGCGTCGCGAGCCGGATGCGCTGGCTCTCCCCGCCCGAGAGCGTCGACGCCTCGCGGTCGAGCGTGAGGTACTCCAGCCCGACCTCCTCCATGAAGCCGAGCCGGGCGCGGATCTCCTTTAAAATCTCCTCGGCGATCGTCGTGTCGCGCTCGCCGAGCCGCGCCTCCATCCCCTCGAAGTGCGCGCGGGCGTCGGCGATCGACATCCGGTTCACCTCGGTGATCGGGGTGCCGTCGACGAGGACGTGCCGCGACTGCTCCTTCAGGCGGGTGCCCTCGCACTCCGGGCACGTCGTGACGGCCATGAACTCCTCGATGTGGTCGCGGGCGCGCTCGGAGTCGGTCTCGACGTGGCGGCGCTCTAAGTTCGGGATGACCCCCTCGAACCGCTCGGTCTTCTCGCGCGTGCCGTTCTTCGTCGTCCACTCGAAGTGGACGAGGCCGTCGGTTCCGTAGAGGAACTGCCGCCGGATCGCCTCGTCGAGCTCCTCGAAGGGCGTGTCCAGGGAGACGCCGAAGTGGTCGGCGACGTTGTCGAGCTGGCGGGAGTAGTAGGTTCGGTCGTAGCTCCACGGCTCGAAGACGTGTTTGAGGGATTTCGAGGGGTCCTCTATCACGAGGCCCTCGTCGACCTCCTTCGTGGAGCCGATCCCCTCGCACTCGGGACAGGCGCCGTACGGGCTGTTGAAGGAGAACGAGCGCGTCTCGATCTCCGAGAACTGGAAGTCGGAGTTGGGGTTGCCGAGCTCCTCGGAGAACTCGACGACGAGTCGGTCGTCGCCCTCGGCGTCCTCGGCGAGCGACCCGGTCGAACGCGTGTTGGAGGCGAAGGGGACGTCTTCCGGGGGATCGGGGACGATCAGCTTGAGCGCGCCGCCGGCCTCCTCCAAGGCGGTCTCCACGGAGTCGGTGATCCGCGAGCGGGCGTCGGGCGAGACGGTCACGCGGTCGACGATCACGTCGATCGTGTGGTCGTAGTTCTGGTCGAGCTCGGGGTCGTCGAGCGTCAGGTCGACGGGCTCGCCGTCAACTTCGACCCGGGCGTACCCGTCGCTCACGAGCTCTTCGAACAGCTCCTCGAAGGCGCCCTTCTGGTCGCGGACGACCGGCGCGGCGACCTTCGCGCGGGTCCCCTCGGGGAGCTCGAGGATCTGGCTCACCATGTCTTGCGCCGACTGCTCGCCGACCTCCTCGCCCGTGACGGGGTCGTACTGGGTGCCGATACGAGCGTACAGCAGCCGGAGGTAGTCGTGCAGTTCGGTGACGGTCCCCACGGTCGAGCGGGGGTTGTTCGCGGCGTTCTTCTGGTCGATGGAGATCGCGGGCGAGAGCCCCTCGACGGCCTCCACCTGCGGTTTGTCCATCTGCCCGAGGAAGTTGCGGGCGTACGCCGACAGCGACTCGATGTACCGGCGCTGCCCCTCGGCGTACACCGTGTCGAACGCGAGCGACGACTTCCCCGACCCGGAGAGCCCGGTGACGACGGTGAACTCCTCGCGCGGGATCCGGACGTCGAGGTCCTTGAGGTTGTGTTCCTCGGCGCCGCGGACCTCGATGTAGTCCTTGCTCATTTCGTCCGCTCTTAGCGTGCGCGCGCGGGAATACTCGTCGGTCGCGGCGGCGCTCGGTCGGTATCGACCCCCGCGCCGGTCAGGGCTCGATGACCCTGGAGGGCGGCGAGAGGTTCCGGCGCCCGCCGAACGTGACGAGGAACAGGACGCCCACGCCGATCCCGTACGCCGCCATCAGCGGGAGCGTCGCGAGGATCATCGTGATCACGTCCGCGGGGGTGAACACCGCCGCGAACAGCATGATCCCGACGGTGACCTCGCGCCAGCGCTCCCGGAAGACGCGGTAGGGAACGCCGGCGTTGTTCAGTAGGATCATGAGGATCGGGATGTCGGCGAGGAAGCCGATCCCGATCGTCGTGTAGACGACGAGCCAGAGGAAGTCGCTCACCTGGTAGGTGATCACCATGTCCGCGAGCCGCGCGTCGGTCACGAGCCAGCCGATGAGCCCCGGCGCGATGTAGGCGTAGCCGAGCGCGAAGCCGCCGAGCAGCCCGCCGAGCAGCGCGCCCGCCCAGAGGTACACCTTCCAGATCCGTCCGGCGACGAAGCCGCGCTCGCGGAGGGACGGCCACGCGTAGTAGAGCGCGACCGGGAACACCGCGACGATCCCGAGCAGGACCGAGAACTTCACCATGAAGATCAGCGCCTCGACGGGGTGGAGCGTGATGATATTAATCCCGCCCTCGATCTCGGCCGGAACACGCGACTCGAGGTCGTTGCGCACCGTCGCGAGGCCGCCGAGGTACAGCCACGTGAACGCGGCCGCCATCACGCTCCCGAAGACGGCCACGAGCCGGAACGACCGCGAGCGCAGCGAGTCGAAGATGAACTTCAGGTCCGTGTAGTAGCCGCCGATGTCGTCTTCGGCCTCTTCCTCCTCGCCGTCGGTGAGCTCGGAGAGGAACGTCGAGCTCGCGCGGGAGGTCCGGTCCTGCATCGTGCCCACCAGGCCGCCCTGACCGCCCTGACCGTCGGCGCCGCCCGCGTCGCCTGCCCCCCCGGCGCCGCCCGATCCGGTCGCGTCCGCGTCGTCGCTCTCGTCGCCGTCCCCTCCGTCGCCCTCCCCGTTCACCTCGTCGAAGCGGTCGAGGATCGCCTGCGCCTTCTCCGGATCGTCGTCGTCGATCGCGGCCTGCGCGAGCGAGAGCGACTCCTCCTCGTCCATCTCCGCGAAGGCGGCCGCGGGCGCTGCCCGCACGCCGGCGGCGTCGAGCTCGCTCACGTCGATGGCGGCCGGGTCGCCGTACTGGTACCCCGCGCTCGTCGTGTCGAGGTCGGCGTAAACGGCCCACAGCGTCGCGACGGCGATGAACGCCAGCGCCCACACGGCGGCGTAGATCACCGCGGCGGTCGCGGGGTCGACGCCCAGGCCGGCGCCCGGCTCGAGGAACCGCCAGTCGCTGCCGACCGCTCGGAGGAGGTCGTTGACCGCGGTTCGGCCGCCGTACTCGTAGAAGGCGTACACGAGCCCGCCGCCGAGGACGGCCGCGCCGCCGACGACGTTCCAGTGGTTCCGGGCGGCGCCGAGCACGTGGATGCGGTCGGAGCTCCGCTGGGCCGTCACGACGAGCTTCGCGAGGTAGAGGCTGAAGCCGTATAAGGCGATCAGCGGGAACGCCCACATCAGCTGCGTGAACGGGTCCGGCGGAGAGAACACCGCGCCGAAGACGAAGATGGCGACGACCGCGTAGCGCCACTTGTCGCGGAACGTCTCGTACTGGACGATACCGGAGTACGAGAGCCCGGTGATGAGCAGCGGCATCTGGCCGGCGAGCCCGAACGACAGCGAGAGGAAGACGATGAACTCCGTCCACATCACGATGGAGTAGGTGGGCTGGATCCCGGCCTCCAGCCCGAAGCCGGCCAGGAAGGAGAACATGATCGGGAAGAAGGCGTAGACGCCGTAGCCGACGCCGACGGTGAACAGCCCGCCGCCGAGGAGGGCAATCCCCGCGAGCTTCCAGCGCGGGATCGGCGACTGCGGCCACGCGCCGCGGGCGCGGAGCTCGTCGCGGGAGACGTAGATCAGCGGCGGGATCGCGGTGATCGCGCCGACGATCAGCCCGATCTTCGCCTGCAGGAGGATCACCTCGAACGGGGTGGTCGCGATGACGTCGGCCTCGGCGGCGACCGCGGGCGACATGTTCGACTTCGTAACGGTGTACAGGAACTCCCAGACGTACACGCGGAGCGCCCAGAACGTCGCGAGGAAGCCCAGCAGGAAGACGACGAACACCTTCTGAAGGTCCTTCTGGATCGACCGGAGGAACGCCTTCGCCGACTCGCGTCCCTCCGCGAGCGACTGCTGGGTATCCTCGTCGAGGGCACTCGCCATACGGGAGTGGAAGTCCGTCCCCGTTATCAACCTTTTCGACCCGCCTCGCGCGCCGCGAGCCCCGGTCGAGCTCGGCTCCATCCGAAAAGGCCTATAATCACCCGGTCGCGTAGGTGAAGTGAATGGACGACTCGGATCGGTCGCGCGACGAGCCATCGGCCCCCGAGGACGACTCGGTCGCCGACGACGCCACCAGCGACGGCGGCGGCACCGACGCGGACGGGGACGAGCCGGACTCCGCCGAGACGAATTCCGTCGAATCCGAGCCGTCTCCGGAGGTCACGCCCGAAGTCGACGGCGCCTCGGAGGCCGACGCCGGCGATACGGACGCTTCCGGTGGCGACGAGGTCAGTGACGAAGGCGAGGTCGACGACGAAGACGAGAGCGAGACCGTCGACGCTGACGAAACCGGCGACGCTGACGACGCCACCGGCGAGTCGAGCGACGAAGACGCGCCCGCGGAGAGCCTCGGAGACGGCGGGGCACCGGCAACGGCCGAGGACGCGGCCGCCGCCGGCGCGGTCGAGGACGCGACGATCGCGGACGACGGGACCGACCGCGACTCCTTCGACGGGCTGGAGGCGCCGGAGTCGGACGAGGAGATGCCGCTGGCGGCCCACATCGAGGAGATGATGCGGCGGCTCGCCGTCGTCTTCCTCTTCGGCGGGCTCGCGACGCTCGTCGTCGTGACCGAGTCGACGGAGCTCATCAACTACTTCTGGAGCTACCACATCCCCGCGCCGATGGAGAACCGCCCGCGGCTGTACGGCCCCCTCGAACTGCCGCTCACGCGGCTGAAGGTCGCCGGGCTCGCGGGCGTCGTCGTCGGGCTCCCGGCGTTCGTCTACCAGACCTACCGGTTCATGAAGCCCGGCCTCTACGAGAACGAGCGGCGCTACTACCTCGCAGCGGTCCCGACGAGCCTCGTCCTCGGAGGCATCGGCATCGCGTTCGCGCACTTCCTCGTGTTGCCCGCGATCTTTTCGTATTTCACCACCTACACCTCCGACGCCGCGACGATCGCCTTCGGGCTCGCGGAGACGTTCAACCTCATCGTCATCATGCTCGCGTTCATGGCGATCGTCTTCCAGATCCCGCTTTTCATCATGCTCGCGATCATGATGAACCTCGTCACCCGGCAGTGGCTGGAGGCGAAGCGGCTGCTGTTCTGGGGGGCGTTCCTCGGGATCGCGTTCCTCTTCAGCCCGGACCCGACCGGGATGGCGCCGATCATCGTGACGCTCACGATGATCGTCCTGTACGAGGGGACGCTCGCGGTGTTGCGCTGGACCGGGAACTGATCAAGGCGTAGTCCTCGGATTTTACCTAAACGGCTCTGTTGACGTGCTCAATTGGTGATCTGTTCTCAGCGTTCTGCTGAATAGAGGGCGCGTATCTCGTACGAAATAGTTCAAGAGCGCAAGTTCGGCTGACTTTTGTATAGAGATATACGCCACGGAAAAATCGGAAAGAGAGCCGATCGGGGGTGTTACTTACGACCCGTCGAGATCATCCGGATCGAAGTCACAGGTCGCGACGTCGGCATCGGATTCGATCGTCTCGTACCAGTCCGACGTGGTGTACACCGGTTCGCCATCACCGCCCTCCTCGCCGAAAAACCGATATACTGCGGTCTACTGCGACGTGCAGGGGAGGTCGAACGCGATGTTCGGGTCGTGTCCCGAAGGGAAACGCAGTTCGACTTTTGCGATGTCGCTATCGCCAGCGAGCAGGAACGTTTTGTCACCCAGGTCACCGTCTTCCGCGTCACAGGCGTCTCCCTGTTCGAACAGGTTGTCGTAGACCACTTCGTCCAGCGCGGACGTTTCGTAGCCCTCCGTGGGATTCACGGATCCGTCGGTATAATACTCGATTGTCTCCGAGTCCACCTCGTTGTCGTCGCTGTCGGAGGCCGTGATCTCGATCAGGTGCTTACTGGCCCGAGTCGGGTTGAAGTCACCGAAGTCGAGCATCCGTAGCTCGAACTCGGAGACCGGGTTGTCGAACGTGAAGTCAAGGTTCTGTGGAGCCCCCGCTTCCTTGGCATTGATGTCACCGAAGCCAATATCGATCGTCTCGCCCATGCACCCGTTCGTCAGGGAGCCATCACCGTTCGGTGCTCCGTAGAACCCGGGGTCCTTTCCTTCCTCAGCCGCAACGATCGTGTTGCCAGCGACCGACGACGTGATCGTGACGTTGCCGAACGTGCTCCCGGTGATTTCGTCACCAGCTTGGAGGTCGGCAAGGATGTCGATACACTCCTCCTCCTTCACGCAGAACTGGAGGTTGCTGATAGCAGCCGTCTGGCCGCCGGCACCATCTAATCCGGGCTCGAACGTTCCGCCAGTGGAAAGGAGGTCTGTGACTGTGACACAGTCTTGGCCGCCGTAGGCCATCACCTTGGTCGCGAGATAGCCATCGGCGACGCTCCATTCGACCGAGATCGGCTCGCAGGTCTCACCCTCTTTCGACGTGTAGCTGTCGATGGAGATGAGATCGGTGTCTGTCTCTTCCTCGAAGTAGCAATCAACGATGTTGCCGTCGTCGTCGTACTCGATGACGAACTCAATCTTGACATACGTCGCGTCGTCACTGCACTCGAAATCCTTGAAACAGGGAGCTCCAGAACCGCTGGCCGTCGCTGATCCGGACATTCCGTATATGCCGGCTCCGACCGCTGCGCCTTTCAGTATTGTTCGTCGATCTATATTCAGTCCACTTTCACGTTCTTTTTTATTAGACATAGTTGTCATGGTTGGCGCGGTTGAGGACGGCTTATTCGCTTCCTCACCACCCAACCACGTTGGCGACAAACACGTCGTGTTGGCTTTGTTATGAAGTGTCAATGAGATTAGGAAATCTTTGTAATCTTGTCTTACCTATCAGCCTGTCATCCTGCTGTCGTCCATAACCACGAAAATTGGAAATTAAACCGGTAGCTAATCATGTTCTATGTGCTGTATCCACCCTCTGTATCGCGCACGCAGTTTGTATCAGATTATAAGGGTCTCACCAGAGCCAAATAACCCGCTCCGCGACCGTGCGGCAGGAGCCGTCATTCGAAGAACGGACGGCGACTGGTCCGGAGCGGGCGGGACCCGGAGCTGAAGCGGCGCCCTTTTCCGGCGACTCACGCCCCGGGGACGCCGAACGCGCCGACGCCGAGACCGAACACGGAGTTGACGACGAACAGGACGACGAGCGCGGCGACCCACGCGCCGCCGCCGACGATGGCCGCTTTGACCCACCCGCCGGGGTACCGCCAGTTGATGACGGCGATCCACACGACCAGCGCGACGAGCGACCCGACGAGCGGAATCCACGACGTGAGCGCCCAGCCCAGCGCGCCGAGCAGGGCGGTGACCACGGCGTGCCCGTAGTCGTCGACGTCGACGACGACGCGCGCGCTCAGGTAGATGGCGAGCCCACCGACGAGGAGCGCGACGACGAACGACACTATCGAGCCGACGAACGGGATAGCCATGGGATGAAACGACCGAGAAGCCACATAAAACCGCGGCCGACGGGCGTGCCGGTCGGGGTCTACTCGTCGTCCAGCAGTTCGACGAGCAGCGCGTTCTGCGCGTGCATCCGGTTCTCCGCCTGGTCCCAGACGAGGGCCCGGTCGGACTCCAGCACGTCGTCGGTGACCTCCTCGCCGCGGTGCGCGGGCAGGCAGTGCATCACCTTCGCGTCGGTACCGGCGAGCAGGTCGGCGTTCACCTGGAACCCCTCGAAGGCGGCGAGCTTCTCGTCGCGCTGGTCCTCCTGTCCCATCGAGATCCAGACGTCGGTGTAGACGACGTCGGCGCCGTCGATCGCGGCCTCCGGATCCGTCGTCGGCTCCACGTCCAGCCCGAACTCCGCGGCGCGGTCGAAGACCGCGGGGTCCATCCCGTAGTCGGCGGGCGTGGCGACGGCGACGTCGACCCCGGCCATCGCCGCGCCGACGACGAACGACTGCCCGACGTTGTTGCCGTCGCCGACCCACGCGACCGTCGCGTCCTCGCCGACTGTCTCGCGGATGGTGAGCAGGTCGGCGAGCGTCTGGCAGGGGTGCGCCTCGTCGGTGAGCCCGTTGATCACGGGGCAGTCGGCGTACTCCGCGAGCGTCTCCACGTCCCCGTGGTCGAACAGCCGGGCCATCACGCCGTCGACGTACCGACCGAGCACGCGCGCGGTGTCCTTCAGCGGCTCGCCGTGGCCCAGTTGGATGTCGTCGGGGCCGAGGAACATCGCGTGGCCGCCGAGCCGCGTCATGCCGGTCTCGAAGGAGACCCGGGTGCGCGTCGAGGGCTTCTCGAAGATCATCCCGAGCGTCGCGTCGCCCAGTCGGGGGTCGGTCTCGCCCGCCTTCATCGCGCCGGCGCGGTCGAGCAGGGCGTCCAGTTCGGCGGGCGTCACGTCGTCGATGTCGAGGAAGTCGTCGGTGGCGAGTGGCATCGTGTGTGGTGTGTGCGTGTGGTCCGTGGTATCGTTCGAAAACGGGTGCGTGTCGGTGCTCGCGAGGGATCGCGTTACAGTCGCTTCCGACAGACGTCGGTCAGGACGGTCACGGCGCGGTCCAGCTCGGAGAGCGGGAGCCGCTCGTCCGGCGCGTGGTCCAGGTCGGAGTTCCCGGGGCCGTAGGTGACCATCGGGCAGTCCCACGCGGCCGCGAAGAGGTTCATGTCGCTCGTCCCGGTCTTCCGGAGCAGGCGCACGTCGCCGCCGGCGCCGCGGATCGCGACGCGGAACGCCCGCGCGAGGTCCGTGCGGGGGCTCTCCATCACGGGCGGCATCGGGTCGCCCCAGTGGACCGAGCCGGTCGACAGCTCCGCCTCCGCCAACTCGTGGATCTCGTCGACCGGGCGCGAGGGCGGGACCCGCAGCTGGACCTCCATCGTCGTCTCCACCGCGAGCCCGTCGTCGCTCAGCCCGCCGTCGATCGAGATGGGCTTGGTCGTCACCTGGTCGAACACCGCGGTCTCCGGGTCGTCGGGCGTGAACGCCTCCTCGACGCCGTGCCACCAGTCGATCGCGTGCTGGATCGCGTTCGGCTCCGGCCGCGAGGAGTGGCCCGACTCGCTCGTGTTCACGTACGTCCCCTCCAGCAGGCCGCGGTAGCCGAGCGTGATCCCGGCCCAGCCGGAGGGTTCGCCGTTGATCACCGCCTCCGGCGCGTCGCGGTCGTCGATGAGGTGCCGGGCACCGCCGGAGTCGACCTCCTCGCGGACGACGCCCGCGAAGGAGACGCCCGTCTTCACCGCCGCGATCGCCATCGAGACCAGCGGTCCCGTCGCGTCGACCGCCCCGCGGCCCCACAGCACGGGCTCGCCGGGCTCGCCGACGCGGACGTCGGACGGCTCCGGCAGTTCGCCCTCGGGGGGCGCCGGTCGCACCTCGACCGGGATGTCGCCCGGGACGGTGTCCACGTGCGAGGTGAGGAGGACGGCGTCGTCGGCCGGCGCCCGGACGTTCCCGACGTCGTCGACCCACGCCTCCCGGCCGTTCGCCTCGAAGAAGTCGACGAGCCGCTCCGCCGCGCGCTCCTCCTCGCCCGACGGCGAGGGGATCGACACCATGTCGTACAGCAGCTTCCGGGCCGGCGTGTCGCAGGCCGCGGGGTAGCCACCGCCGGCGACGACGTCGGTCCCGGCCGCGGACGACTCGGCGGCCGCCTCCGTCTCGCCGCCGGTCTCCGACTCCGCGTCGCTCTCGCGCCCCTTCCCGGTCGCCATCACCCGATCACCTCCGCGAGGGCGTCCACGACCGCGTCGGCGTGCTCGCGCTCGATCGTCAGCGGCGGGAGCAGGCGCAACACGGTGCGGCCCGCCGGCAGCGCGAGGATTTGGTGGTCGATCGCGAGGTCGCGAAGCAGGCGGTTCGACCCGCGCTTCACCTCGATCCCGATCATCAGCCCGTCGCCGCGCACCTCGCGGACGTCGTCGCCGAGGCGCTCCTCGACCTGCCCGCGGAGGTACGCGCCGACCTCGGCGGCGTGCTCGGGGAGCCCCTCGCGATCGATGACGTCGAGCGTGGCGCCCGCGGCGGCCGACACCACGGGCCCGCCGGAGAACGTCGACCCGTGGTTGCCGGCGTCCTCGGCGATCCAGTCGCGACACAGCGTCGCGCCGATCGGGAGCCCGCTGCCGAGCCCCTTCGCGGTCGTGAGGACGTCGGGAACCACGTCGTGTTTCTCCGCCGCCCACAGCGAGCCGGTGCGGCCGAGCCCGGTCTGGATCTCGTCGAGCACCATCGCGGCCCCCGCCGACTCGGTCGCGTCGCGGACCGCCCGCAGGTACTCGGTGTCGGCGGGGTTGATCCCGCCCTCGCCCTGGAGCGGTTCCAGGATGACCGCGGCGGTCTCCTCGTCGACGGCGTCGCGCATCGCGTCGGCGTCGCCGTACTCGACGAACTCCACGCCGCCCGCGAGCGGCTCGAACCCCTCCTTGTACTTCTGCTTCCAGGTGGTCGCGAGCGCGCCCATCGTCCGGCCGTGGAACCCCTGCGTCGTCGCGACGATCTTCTCGCGTCCGGTCGCGTGCCGGGCGAACTTCAGCGCGGCCTCGTTCGCCTCGGTGCCGGAGTTACAGAGCCAGACGGCGTCGACGTCGCCGGGGCCGGCCTCGGAGAGCCGCTCGTACAGCGCCGTCCGCGCCGCGTGCGGGTACGACGCCTGCACGTACATGAGCTCCTCCAGCTGGCTCGTCGCGGCGTCGACGACCTCGGGATGACAGTGACCCACCGGCGTACAGGCGTAGCTCGCGCCGAAGTCGAGGTACTCGGTGCCGTTCGTATCCGTGACGTAGACGCCGTCGCCCGAGGCGATCTCGATCGGTTTCTCGGAGAAGACGAAGCCGCTCATGCGTCGACCGCCTCCGTCTCCTCCGCGTCCCCGTCGTCGTCCGGGTCGTCGCCGTCGTCACCGCTGCCGCTCCCGAGCGCCGCCCGCTCGATCGTCGTCCCCGAGCCGCCGAGCGCGGCGACGATGGGGTCGTCGACGTTGGCGTCGGCGACGACGACGCGCCCGGACCCGCCCGAGAGCGCCTCTTTCGCGGCCATCACCTTCTTTCCCATGAACCCCTCGGCGGCGGCTTCGACCGCCGCCAGCTCGTCGGGCGTCGCCGCCGACCCGATCAGCGTGTCGGGGTCGTCCGGGTCCGCGTAGACGCCGGCCACGTCCGTGAGGAGGACGAGGTCGGCGCCGAGCGCGCCCGCGACCGCGGCGGCCGCGCGGTCGGCGTCGGCGTTGACCGGTGTGACGCCGCCGTCGCTCTCTTTCCCCTCCATCGGGGGCGAGACGACGGGCGTGTAGCCGTCGTCGAGGAGCCCGGTCAGCAGGTCGGCGTTCACCGACTCGATCCGGCCGGAGTGCTCGCCGCGGCGGATCTTCTTCTTTCCGTCCTCGACCACGCGGACCGCCGACTTGCGGGGCCCCGAGAGGAGCCCGCCGTCGACGCCCGAGAGGCCGACCGCGTCGACGCCGGCCTCGCGGAACCGCGCGGTCAACTCGGTGTTGAGCTTGCCGGCCATCGCCATCGTGAACGCCTCCATCGCGTCCGCGTCGGTGAACCGCCCGGTGACGCCGGAGGCGCTTTCGACGTATTCGGGCTCCATACCGAGCCGCTCGATGGTCTCGTCGACGACCGTCGAGCCGCCGTGGACGACGACGACCTCGCGGCCGTCGGCGGCGAGGTGGGCGACGTCGCCGACCGCGCCGGCCGGGTCGACCGCCTTCGCGCCGCCGATCTTGACGACGACGGGGGGCTCCTTGGGGGACTCGGACTGATCGTCTCTCATGGCGATCCCACCGGGTGGAGCCCCCCGAACTCGAGGCCGGCGGTCTCGGGCAGTCCGAGCGCGACGTTCGCCGCGTGGACCGCCTGGCCCGCCGACCCCTTGGTCATGTTGTCGATCGCGGAGAAGACGACGACACGCCGGTTGCCGGGGTCGAGCTCGAAGCCGACCTCGCCGTGGTTCGTGCCGGCGACCGACTTCGGCTCGGGGTAGCGGTAGACGCCGCCCCCGCCGGAGACGATCCGCATGAACGGCTCGTCGGCGTACGCGCCGCGGTACGCCTTCCACAGGTCCCCCTTCGAGACGGGCTCGTCGGGGAAGACGTGGCAGGTCGCGCTCGCGCCGCGCACCATGTCGACCGCGTGTACCGTGAAGGAGACGTCGAGCCCGAGGTACGCCTCGATCTCCGCCTCGTGGCGGTGGCCGGTCGGGGCGTACGGGCGCACGACGCCGGAGCGCTCCGGGTGCGAGGAGGCCGCGCCGCCGCCGGCGCCGCCCTCCGAGGAGCCGACCTTCACGTCGACGACGACCTCGCCGGTCTCGGGGCCGAGCGCGCCGGCGTCCACGAGCGGCTTCAGCCCGAGGATCGTCGCCGTCGCGTTACACCCCCCGCCGGCGATCAGGTCGGCGCCAGGGAGGTTCTCGCGGTTGATCTCGGGGAGCGCGTACTCCGCGCGCTCCAAGTACTCCGGCGACTCGTGGCCGTCGTACCACTCGTCGTAGGCGTCGGCCTCCGGGAGCCGGAAGTCGGCCGAGAGGTCGACGACGGTGTCGGCGACCTCGAAGTACTCGTCGATCCGCCCCATCGAGACGCCGTGCGGCGTCGCCGAGAAGAGCACGTCGACGGACTCCAGGTCGTCGGGGTCGGAGAAGCGCAGGTCGAGCCCGCGCAGGTTCGGGTGCGACCGACCGACAGTCATGTTGTCGGCCGACCGCGACGTGGCCTGCACCACGTCGAACGCGGGGTGGCCGGCGAGGATCCGCAACAGCTCGCCGCCCGTGAATCCCGTGCCGCCGACGACGCTGGCGGTGTACGTCTCCGCGGGCGTCGCGTCGCCGCCCGCGGCGGTCGCTCCGGACTCCGCCGTCATGCGGTCGCCTCCGTGGCGTCGTCGGCCGCCTCGGCCGCCTTCGCTTCCAGCCAGTCGACGACCTTCGCGGGGACGTCGACGTCGGTGGCCGAGTCGAGCGCCTTGAACTCGACCGTGTGGTTCACCTCGTGGACGGTGTACTCGCCGGAGTCGGTGCCGCCGACCTCCATGAGGTCGACGCCGAGCATGCCGCCGCCGACAGCGTCGGAGGCGCGTTCGACCAGCTCGGTCGCGCGGTCGTCGAGGTCGAACGCCTTCGTCTCGCCGCCCTTCGCGGCGTTCGTGAGCCAGTGGTCCGACGACCGGGTCATCGCGGCGATCGGTTCGCCGTCGACCGCCAGCGCGCGGATGTCCCGACCGGGCTTGTCGACGAACTCCTGAATGTAGAACACCTTGTGCTCGTAGTGGCCGAGCGTCTCCTTGTGCTCTAAGATCGCCTCGGCGGCGTCGCGGGTGTCGATCTTCGCCATCAGTCGGCCCCACGAGCCGACGACGGGCTTGAGCACGCAGGGGTAGCCGAACGACTCGATCGCCTCCAGCGCGGCCTCCTTGGTGAACGCGACCTCGGTCGCCGGGGTCGGAACGTCGGCGTTCGCGAGCGCGAGCGAGTTCTTCGCCTTGTCGGCGCAGACGTCGCCGGTCTCGGGCGAGTTCACCACCGGGACGCCGTAGCTGTCGAGGAACGTCGTCGCGTACAGCGACCGGCTCGTCGACAGGCAGCGGTCGACGACCAGATCCAGATCGCCGACGTTCGCCGTCGTCGACTCCAGCCCGAACCGCTCCTTGCGGACGTCGATCTTCTCGACGTCGTGGCCCCGGTCGCGGAGCTCGTTGAGCAGGAGCTTCTCGTCCTTCCGGATCCGGGAGTAGAGGATCCCTACGCGCATGTCGACCACTCGGGAGTCGCGGCCGCGGCGATCGTCGCCATCTACTCTCCCCAGTCCTCCTCGAGTTCGGGGGCCTCCTCCAACACGACGGGGTCCAGCGAGATGACCTCGAGCTCGGTCCCGGTGACCGGGCTGTCGATGATCTCGCCGACCTCGACGTCGGCCGGAAGCTCGATCTCCTCGCCCGTGATCGGGTCCTCTGCCAGCAGCGTGTCGGTGTCGCTCGTCATCGTGCCAGACACTCGACCGCGAACGGTCATAAAGGCTTCGAACTTATTGGATAGTTTACATAAAACGGATCGGCCGCTAACGGAAGCAGTTCGTCGAAATCGAACCGTATCGAGATCGGATGTCAGATCTCGGTAGTAAGTGTGTCCCCCTTACGGGGACGGTCGTCGGCGTCGGTCGGGTCGACGTCGGTCGAGACGCCGCCGATCGAGCCGGGGGCCGCCCGGCGGTCGTCGCGGCTCAGACATAGGTATCGACCTCCGCGTCCAGCGCCTCGCTCGCGGCGGCGAGCGCGTCGCGCTCCGCCGCCAGCGTACCGCGGTCTCCCTCGATCCCGGACTCGACGGCGGCGAGCGCCTCGCCGACCGCCTCGGGGGCCGGCCCCCCGGCGGAGTCGCGGCTCGCCACGCTGGCGGCCGGATCGAGCGCCGACTCCACGTCCTCGCGGCTCACGTACGCGGAGAGGGGCTCGCCGGTCACGTTCCGAGCGGCCTCGTCAACTTTTGCGGCCGCCGCGGCCGGGGAATCGGCGTCCGAGACCGTCTCCGCGGCCGTCGCGACGATCTCGTGGGCCGTCCGGAAGGGCATCCCTCCCGTCGCGAGCAGGTCGGCGACGCCCGTCGCCGTCGAGAACCCCTCGCCCGCCGCGTCCGCGAGCGCCGCCTCGTCCCAGTCGGCCGTCGCGACCGCGCCGGCGGCGACCTCGGTCGCCTCCCGCACGTCGTCGGCGATCTCGAACACGCCCGCGTGGGCGCGCTGGAGGTCGCGGTTGTACGCGCGTGGGAGCCCCTTGAGCAGGCTCAGCGTCCCCGTCGCCTCGCCGATCGCGTCGCCGGCGACCCCGCGGGTCAGCTCCAGCGTGTCGGGGTTCTTCTTCTGGGGCATGATCGAGGAGGTGGAGGAATACGCGTCCGACAGCTCCACGAACCCCTTGTTGGAGAAGACGATGAGGTCCTCCGCGAGCCCCGACAGCGTCGTCGCGAGCGTCGCGCACGCGGTCGCCCCCTCCGCGAGGAAGTCGCGCGCCGACGCCGCGTCCGTGGAGTTCCGGACCGTGCCGTCGAACCCGAGCAGCTCCGCGGTGCGGTCGCGGTCGACGTCGAACGGCGTGCCCGCGAACGCGGCCGCGCCGAGCGGCGACCGGTTGACCCGGTCGTACGCGTCGAGCAGGCGCGCGGTGTCGCGCGCGACCCCGCCCTCGTACGACAGCAGGTAGTGCGCGACCGTCGTCGGCTGGGCCGGCTGGAGGTGCGTGTAGCCGGGCATCACGGTCTCGGTGTGCTCGCCCGCGACCTCGACGAGCGCCTCACGGAGCGCGACCGTCGCCTCGGCGGCCGCGAGCAGGTCCTCGCGCAGCCGGTACCGGATGCAGGTCGCCACCTCGTCGTTGCGCGAGCGGGCGGTGTGCATCCGCCCGCCGTCCGGGCCGATCCGGTCGATGACGGCCGTCTCGATCGCCTCGTGGACGTCCTCGCCGTCGGGGAGTTCGCCGTGACCGGCGGCCTCCACGTCGTCGAGCGCCGCGAGGATCTCGCCCGCGACCGCGCTATCGACGATCCCCTGCTCGGCGAGCATCACCGTGTGCGCGCGGTCGACCGCGAGGTCGGCCTCGAAGATGGCCGCGTCGGCCGCGAGGCTCGACAGGAACTCGCGGGCGGGGCCGCCGCTGAAGCGGTCGCGCCGGACGGCGGTGCCGCTCTCGGCCGCGTCGTCGCCCGCGTTCGCGTCGGCGTCCGCCGCCGCGCCGGGATCGTCGTCGGCCATGTGTCTACTCGTCGTCTCCCGACCCGTCGGTCGCCAGTTCCGGCTTCGACACCGACGCCTTCACGTCGTTGGCGAGGCGCTCCTGGAGGCCGTGGTACTTCGCGACGCCCGTGGCGTCCTCCTGCGCGATGCCGGCGACGTCCTCGGTGTTGAACGAGGCCATCTCCTCGGAGTAGACGGCGTACTCCGAGTCGCGGGCGACGACGCGGCAGTTGCCGCCGGAGACCTTCACCGTCGCCGTGCCGGTCACCACGTCCTGCGTCTCGTCGACGAACGCGTTCAGCGCGTCGACGACGGGCGCGAACACGAGCCCCTGGTACGCCTTCTCGGACCACTCCTGCTCGATCCCCTTCTTGAACGAGCGCTCGTTCTTCGTGAGCACGAGGTCCTCTAACGCCTGGTGGGCCGTCAGCAGGACGGTCGCGGCCGGGTGCTCGTAGTTCTCGCGCACCTTCAGCCCGAGCATGCGGTCCTCCATCACGTCCGTGCGGCCGATGCCGTAGCCGCCGGCGTACTCGTTGAGGTGCTGGATGAGCGGGACGGGGTCCATCGCCTCGCCGTCGACGGCGACCGGGACGCCCGCCTCGAAGGCGACCTCGATGGTGGTCTCGCCCTCCGGCTCCGCGGTCCACTCGTAGATGTCCTCCGGCGGCTCGTAGTTCGGGTCCTCCAGCTTCCCGCCCTCGACCGCGCGCGACCAGATGTTCTCGTCGATGGACCAGACGCCGCCGTCGCCGGCCTCGACGGGCAGGTCCTTCTCGGCGGCGTAGTCGATCTCCCACTCGCGGGTGAGCCCGAGCTCGCGCACGGGGGCGATCACTTCGAGGTCGGAGCCGCGCCAGACGGCCTCGAACCGCAGCTGGTCGTTCCCCTTCCCGGTGCAGCCGTGCGCGATGGCGTCACAGCCCTGCTCCTCGGCGACGCCCAGGATGGCCTCGGCGATGACGGGGCGCGCGAGCGCGGTTCCGAGCGGGTAGCCCTGGTACGTCGCGTTCGTCTTCACCGCGTCGAAACAGAGGTCCGCGAACTCCGCCTTCGCGTCGACCACGTGGAGGTCGAGCCCGAGGGCGTCGGCCGTCTCCTCGGCCTCGTCGAACTCCTCCGTCGGCTGCCCGACGTCGACGTTGACGCCGATGACCTCGTCGTAGCCGTACTCCTCTTTCAACAGCGGTACGCAGACGGTCGTGTCGAGTCCCCCACTGAACGCGAGTGCAACGGTTGCCATTACCGGAGTACACTGGGCTTACGCCCTTAAATTCACCGGTTTAGATATTGAAAGTAACTGCCGAGGCCGGCGCTACGGACGGACGTAGCTGTCACTCTACGAGACGAAACGGCGCGAACGCGACGAGGGATGAAGATTACTGGCCCGAGGGGGCCCGTCGTCGCGCCGCGCCGGAAGCCGGTCGCGGCGGTCGGACGCCTCGTCGCGGTCGCGGGGCTCGTCGGCCTCGGAAAAGGGCGGCGTCGAGACGAGCCTCCGCGTTCATCGCCTGTACGTAGTTCCGTTCCGGGATAAAAACGTTCCGCACCGGCCGCCGGATCGCAAGGCTTGCCGAACGGGTGGCGGGGTCGGTGGTGGCGTTCTCCGAGGCCCCGGCGGCGCCGGTCGCCGGACGTCCCGATCGGCGCCTACAGCGCCTCTCGATACGCCTCCAGCGTCCGCTCGACGTCCTCCTCCGTGTGCGCGTAGGAGGTGAACTGGCACTCGAACTGGTTGGCGGTGAGGAAGACGCCGTTCTCCTTCATCTCCTGCCAGAACACGCGCTCCCAGCGGTCGGTCGCGGCGCGGGCGACGTCGGCGCCCGTCTTCGGACACGAGTCGTACCGGGCGCAGTCGGGGTCCTGCCGACAGCCGCCCGCGCAGCAGGCGTCCGGGTCGTCGGGCGCCTCGCGGGTGAATATCGTCTTGAACATCGAGTCGGTGCCGACGACGGTGTACTCGGGCGCGCGCTCCGCGCAGATCTCGGCGATCCCCTCGCGGAGCTTCCGGCCGAGCCGGTCGACGTGCTCGTACACGTCGTTCTCGGCGGCGTACTCCAGCCCGGCCTTCCCGGCGGCCATCGTCACCGGATGCCCCGAGAAGGTGCCGGACTGGAACACGTCGCCCGCGGGCGTGAACCCCTCGACGATCTCCGCTTTCCCGCCGATCGCGCCCACCGGGAACCCGCCCCCGATGATCTTGCCGAACGTGGTGACGTCGGGCGTAACGCCGAACTTCGACTGCGCGCAGCCGAGGCCGCCGACGCGGAATCCGGTGATCACCTCGTCGAAGATCAGGAGCGCTCCGTGGTCGTCACACAGCTCCCGGAGCGTCTCGTGGTAGCCGTCGATCGGCGTCACGATCCCCATGTTGGCGAGGACCGGCTCGACGAGGACGGCGGCGATCTCGTCGCCGTGCTCCGCGAACACCTCCTTCGCCGCCTCCGGGTCGTTGAACGGGACCGGGAGGGTGTGTTGCGCGAACTCCTCGGGGATCCCGGCCGTCGACGGGTGCGCGTCGCCCGGCGACCCCTCGACGAGCGTCGACTCCTGGGCGCCGTGATAGCCGCCCTGCATGACGACGATCTTGTCGCGGTCGGTGTGGCCGCGCGCGAGCCGCACCGCCGACACCGTCGCCTCCGTCCCCGAGTTGACGAACCGGATCGACTCGACGCTCGGGACGTGGCGCGCCACGAACTCGGCGTGCTCGACCTCGATCTCCGTGGGCGCGCCGTACATCGGCCCCTCCGCGACGTGCGACTGGACCGCCGCCTCCACCGGGTCGGGCAGGTCGTGGCCGTACAGGAGCGGGCCGTACCCCATCACCCAGTCGACGTACCGGTTGCCGTCGGCGTCGATCACGTGGCCGCCGTCCCCGCGCTCGACGAAGAACGGGTGCGGCATCGTCGCGCGGACGGAGGAGTTGACCCCGCCGGGCATCACCGACAGCGCGCGGTCGTACAGCCCGCGGGAGCGCTCGTGGTTCATGCTCGGCGGTTGGGTCGGAGGGGTGAAAGTAGTTGCCGACCGGCGGCGAGACCCCCCGTCGGACCGTCGACGCTCGCGCCGGGGAGTGCCGCGGCTCGCTGCCGCGGCGTCGCCGAAAAAACGGCCGTCGAAACCGGTCGTTCGCTACTGCGACAGATCGGGTGTCCGCGCCGGTGCCGACCTACACCGCCTCCGGACCGGTCGCGCCGGTGCGGACCTGCAGCGCGTCCTCGACCGGCATGATGAACACCTTGCCGTCACCGGGCTCGCCGGTCTTCGCCGCGTCGGCGATCGCGGAGGCGACCTCGTCGGCCGGGATGTCGGCGACGACGACTTCGACCTTCACCTTCTGGTGGAGGTCGACCGTGAACTCCTCGCCGCGCCACTGGCCCTTCTTGGCGGGCTGGCTGCCGCGACCGGAGACGTTCGTCACGGTGAGCGAGGGGGCGTTGACCTCCGCGAGCGACTGCTTGATGGCCCCGAGCTTGTCGGGACGGACGACCGCGGTGACCATCTTGATCTGCGACCCCGCCTCCTCGCCGCCGTCGGCGCGCGCGGAGTCGTTCGTGGTGTCGACGACCGAGGAGCCGCCGTCGGTCGCGACGTTCGCGCGGCCGAACTCGGGGTACGTCTCGACGCCGTGCTCGCTGACGTCGAGCCCGTCACGCTCGTGATCGGGGGTGACGCGCGCCTGACCGACGGCCTTGAACGCGCCGAAGACGACGGCGGTCGCGGCGACCGTCCACGCCGTGATGGCGACGACGCCGACGACCTGCGAGACGAGCAGGTCGACGGAGAAGCCGTTGATGCTGACGAACGGCAGCGCGAGGACGCCGATGACGCCCGCGGAGCCGTGAACCGGGAACACCGCGCAGACGTCGTCGATCTTCATCTTGTCCGAGACGAACTCGAAGACGAGCGGGAGCTGGAGGCCGCAGACGAGCGCGACCAGGATGGCGCCCCACCAGGTGGCCAGGTTCGCGATCCCGGTGACCGCGACGAGTCCGGCGAGCACGCCGTTGGCGACGTACAGGGTGTCGACCTTCTTCGTGAGGTACACCGAGCCGAGCGCCGCGCCGACGGCGCCGGCGCCCATGCCGAGCGTCGTCGTCAGCGCGACGCGACCGACGGCGGCGTAGCCGCCGAGCGCGAGTTCGCCGGACTCGGTGACCGAGAACACGGTCGCGGTCGTGCCGACGTTGAAGCCGTACCAGCCGAACGCGAGGATGAGGGTACCGAGCACCGCGAACGTCATCGAGTGACCGGGGATGACGTTCGTGGTGCCGTCCTCGGCGTAGCGGTCCATGCGCGGCCCGAGCATGTACGCCGCGGTGAGCCCGGCGATGCCGCCGACGCCGTGGACGATCATCCCGCCCGCGAAGTCGGTGAAGCCCAGCCCGGCACCGCCGAGGAAGCCGCCGCCCCAGGTGATGCCCGCCACGACCGGGTAGATGACCGCGGAGATGGCGATCGTGTACGCCACGTACGCGCGGAGCTTCGCGCGTCCCGCGACCGCGCCGGAGACGATCGTCGCCGCCGTCATCGCGAAGACGGCGCCGAACAGCCAGCTGTTGATCCAGCCGCCGTCGCTGAGGGCCGAGGCCGGGGAGAACCCGCCGCCGCCGGCGACGCCTTCGATCCCGAAGCCGACGAGGAAGTACACGAGGACGCCGATGCCCCAGGTGAGCAGGTTCTTCGTGAGCTGGTTCGCGACGTTCTTCGCACGCACCTGCCCCGCCTCGAGCATCGCGAAGCCGGCGTGCATGAAGAAGATCAGGAAACAGACCATGGCGACCCACATCAGGTTCACGCCCTCGGCGAGGACGCTCGGGTCGACGCTCGCGAGTACGCCGGCCGTCACGCCTCGGTCACCTCAACTGAACATACGTCTTTCGAACTGCGCATTTCGTCCGTGTTCATGTGCTGAATCACGTTTCGACACCGGGGAACAAGAACATATAAACGTTTGAGTTGAGTTTCACAAAAAAGAGGTTTGATAATACGGCGTCTGTCAGATATAAGGACGGATACATGGTGTATAAGGACATATTTCTGAGAGAGACTCCGCAATCTTTGCGATCGAATCGGACGGACGTTTTGTAAAATAACTGCCATCAGTCCTCGGATCGGCCGATTCGGGGGCGCGTGGCGCCGGGCGCGGTCGCTTCTGGCGATTTTTGCCACGCCGATCCGCGATCGATCCCGGAGTTACGGCGTCAAACGGCCGATATCGAGAGGCTTCGGCTTTCCCCGAGGAAGTTTACGTTCGTCAACCCGATCCGCGGTCGGGTTCCGGATCTGTGATCAGGACGGTCTGTCAGCGTTCGAAGTGGGAACCGACGGCGCCGATCCGGGGCTAGACCCCGCTACTCCGGCTTCAGCCCCTCGCCCTGCACGCGCATCACGGCCTCGCCGTCGGCGAGGTTCGGCGCGTCGACGAGGCGGACGATCCGCTTGTCGCCCTTCGATTTGCGGAGGTAGATCCGGAACGTGGAGGCGTGGCCGAGGATGTTGCCGCCGATCGCCTGCGTCGGGTCGCCGAAGTAGGAGTCGGGGTTCGACGCGACCTGGTTGGTGACGAGGATGGCGGTGTTGAACAGGTCGCCGATCCGCATCAGGTCGTGGAGGTGTTTGTTGAGCTTCTGCTGTCGCTCGGCCAGCTCCCCCCGGCCGACGTACTCGGCGCGGAAGTGGGCGGTCAGCGAGTCCACGCAGACGATCCGGATTGGCCACTCGCTCTCCTCGTGTTCGCCGGCGAGCTCCTTCGCCTTCTCCGCGAGCAGGATCTGGTGGTTGGAGTTGAACGCCTTCGCGACGTGGATCTGGTCGAGGAACGCCGCGACCAGCTCCTCCATCGCGTCCTCGTCGCTCGGGGTGCCCTCGATCTCTCGCCGCTCCATCTCGTCGGCGAGGATCTCGTCGTCGAGCCCGCGGACCATGTCGTCGATCCGCTCCGGGCGGAACGTGTCCTCGGAGTCGACGAAGATGCAGCCGCCCTCCAGCCCGCCGTTCTCCTTCGAGAGCTGGACGTTGACGGCCATCTGGTGGGTCACCTGCGACTTCCCGGACCCGAACTCGCCGTACACCTCGGTGATCGACTGCGTCTCGATGCCGCCGCCGAGCAGGTCGTCGACCTCGTCGATCTGCCAGGAGAGCTTGCCGATCTCCTCGCGGCGTTCGAGCACGGTCGCGCCCGTCTCGAAGCCGCCGACGTCGGCGGCGTCGCGGGCGGCGTTGATGATGTCGCTGGCGGACGACTCGCCGATGTCCGCGGTGTTCGACATCTCGCCGGGGCTGGCGACGGCGATCGACTGGTAGCTCTCGAACCCGTTCTCGACGAGCTTGTCCGCGGTCGCTGGGCCGACTCCGGGAAGGTCCTCGAGTTCGTCTTCAGGCATGTACACGACCCTTGTTCGCCATCCGGTATAAAGACTGGTTTACACCCGAGTGAAAGTGAAACACGCGCCGGCGACGCGCTCGGCGATGCGTCGGCTTCCTCCGTAAGGGTCCGGGCGAAAACGGGTCGTCTCCCCGCGGGCGAAACTGGTCGGTCGGGCCGGTTCGACCGGTCAGAACCCCACGCGGCGGACGTATCCGAGCTCGCGGATCTCGACGAGCAGCTCGCCGGGCAGCTCCGCGTCGGTGATCACGTACAGCTTCGGGTCGTCCGTGAACTCGGGGTCCTCGCTCAACACCTGCCGGATCGAGACCCCGTGGTCGGCGAGGATGCCGGTCACCTCGGCGACGATCCCGGCCTCGTCGGCGGCGGCGACCTCGATCGTGAGGACCGTGAGGTCGAGGACCGGCGCCAGGTCCATCAGGCTCGGCACCGACGAGATGTTGGTGAAGATGCGCTTCAGCTCGGGGTCCTCCAGGATGGCGTCCGTCGTCGAGTCGACCACCCGCCGGTCGACGTCGAGCTCGCGCGCGATCCCGGTGTACGGGATCTCGATCCCGCCGGAGACGACGCGGCCCTCCTCGTTGACGGAGAAGCCCCGCTCTAAGAACAGCCGGATGACGGCCTGCTGGCTCGGTGACCCCTCGAACTTCTCGAGGATCTCGTCGAACATTCGTTGCTACGGATCCGCGCCGTGAGGGGTTAAAAAACGAGGTGTCGTCGCGGCGGTCAGCCCGCCATCGCCGAGTAGACGCCGCCGAGGACCGCGCCGTAGACGACGTGGCCGACGAGGCTCTCCACGCCGACGTTCGGCAGCGGCGGCGCGCCCGGGAACCCGACGGCGCCCAGCCAGATCGGCATCACGACCACGGCGAGCGCGACCCAGACGAGGAGCCCGTACCCCGCGCCGGCGCCGAGGCTCGCTCCGACCGAGTCGCCGAGACCGGGTTTCAGGCCCGCGACCGCGGCGAACCCGAGACCGATGATCGCCCCGTGGGACATGTGGATCACCCAGCCGAGGGCTCCGGCGGGACCTTCGATGCCGTACATCGCCGGGATCCCCATCTGGAGCACGCCGGGCGTCATCATCGACATCATCGCGCCGAACACGAGCCCCCCGGCCAGTCCGCCTACCACGCCGGCCTGCCAGTGTCCGGAGTCGGTCGATACGTCGGTCGCCGTCGCGGTTTCGGTCGCCATGTTGGTTCAGTCGTCGGCCGAAAACCGGTAATAGGTGCCGGTAAAGTGTGGCGGCTGCGCACATATCCCAAACGAATATATACGTACTGAAACGAACCCGACGGAGCAGATCGTCGGAACGCCGCGCCTCCGAACCACTTTCGCCGCGGCACCCAACCCCTTTTAGCCGATGGCGACGAACCTCGGCCCGTGCCAGAGTCGCCGCATCTGCGGTTCTTCCCGTACGAGGAGCCGTACCCGAACCAGCGCGAGGCGATGGACAGGGTCGCCAACGCGCTGGACCGGGGGCAGGACGTGCTGTTCGAGGGCGCGCCCGGAACGGGGAAGACCCTCTCCGCGCTCGTGCCCGCCCTGGAGCACGCCCGCGAGCACGACCGCACGGTCGTGATCACGACCAACGTCCACCAGCAGATGCGGCAGTTCGTCGAGGACGCCCGCGCGATCACCCGCGAGGAGCCCATTCGCGCGGTCGTATTTAAGGGGAAGTCGTCGATGTGCCACATCGACGTCGACTACCAGGAGTGTCAGACCCTCCGGGACACCACCCGCGAGCTGGTCGAGACGGAGAGCGAGGTCCGCGAGCTGGAGGCGCGCCAGCGCGAGCTGCTCGCCGAGAGCCGCGAGGGCGACGCCGGGGCGGCCGAGGCCCGCGAGTCGATCATGGACGAGCTCGACGAGCTGGAGTCCGACGTCGACGAGTACGAGGCCGCGAACGTCTGCGCGCACTACCGGAACAACCTCGTCGAGGACACCGACGACTTCTTCGGGTGGCTGTTCGAGGACGTCCGCACCCCCGAGGACGTGTACGCGTACGCGGACGAGCGAGAGCTCTGCGGCTACGAGCTGCTCAAGGAGGGGATGGAGGGAGTCGACCTCGTGGTGTGCAACTACCACCACCTGCTCGACCCGAACATCCGCGAGCAGTTCTTCCGGTGGATCGACCGCGACCCCTCGGAGATCATCACCGTCTTCGACGAGGCCCACAACGTCGAGGACGCCGCCCGCGACCACGCCACTCGCACCCTCACCGAGACCACGCTCGACTCCGCCGTCGAGGAGCTCGCCGACAGCGACGACTCCCGCGCCGAGGCGGCCGAGAACGTCGTCCGCGCGTTCCGCGACGCCCTGGTCGAGACGTACGACGAGGCGCTCGGGTTCGGCGAACGCGAATCGGTCGGCGAGAACTGGGAGGACCTCTCCGTCGCCAACGACGACCGGCGGGACGACCTCACGCTCGCGTTCCTCCGCAACTACGAGGGGAAGGGGATCGACACGGAGACGGAGCTCGCCGTCCAGCTCGGGCAGGCGTTAGACGAGGAGTACGAGCGGCGCTACCGGGACGGCGAGACGACGACCCGGACCGAGTGCCAGACCCTCCAGGTCGCTCGGTTCGTCTCGACGTGGATGGACGAGGGGACCGAGCTCGGCCAGTACCCGGTGGTCTCGGTGCGCCGCGACGGCGCCACCGAGGAGGTGTACGGCCGCGCGGAGCTGTACACCTGCATCCCGCGTCGGGTGACCGAGGCGCTGTTCGACGAGGTCGCCGCCTCGGTGCTGATGAGCGCCACGCTCCGCCCCTTCGACGTCACCGAGGACGTGCTCGGCCTGCAGGACGCCGCGTCGCTCGCGTACGGGATGGCGTACCCCGAGGAGAACCGCCGGACGTTCGCGGTCGACACGCCGCCCCTGTTCGCCTCCGAGCGCAACGACCCGGAGACCCAGGAGACGGTGTCGTCGCTACTGCGCGACGCGATCCGGTTCACCCCGGGCAACACGCTCGCCTTCTTCCCCTCGTACGCCGAGGCCGAGCGCTACCACGAGCGGCTCGGCGGGGCCGCGGGCAGTGGCGCGACCGCCGACGTCGGCGCGGGCGGCGGGCTCGCGGCCGCCGCCCTCGGCTCCCTCTACCTCGACGGCCCCGGCGAGGACGAGGAGGACCTGCGCAGGCGGTTCGTCGAGAGCGACGACGCCACGCTGTTCACCTCGCTGTGGGGGACGCTCGCGGAGGGCGTGAGCTTCGACGCCGACGACGCCCGGACCGTGGTGGTCGTGGGGGTTCCTTACCCGCACCTCTCCGACCGGATGGAGGCGGTCCAGGACGCGTACGACCGGGCGTTCGCCGACCGCGACCGCGCCCGCGACCCCGGGTGGGCGTACGCCGTCGAGATCCCGACGATTCGCAAGACGCGGCAGGCGCTCGGCCGCGTGGTCCGCGGCCCCGACGACTTCGGCGTCCGGATCCTCGCCGACCGCCGGTACACGACGGCCGACATGGGGAAGTACTCGGTCCGGAGCGCGTTCCCGCCGGAGGAGCGCGAGGAACTGCTCGATCTCGACCCCGAGAAGCTGAAGTTCGCGATGCTGAACTTCTACGGCGACCACGACGCGTACGGCGGGGCGCCGCCGGAGCCGTGAGGCGGGCCGGGCGCCGGTCGGCGCGCCTCGGCGGGGTGGCTACCCCGGCATCGTCGAGAGCAGCACCGTGATCCCCAGCAACACGATCCCCATGAGCGTCGTGATCACGGCGTGGATCACGGTCATCCCGACCACGATCCGCCGGGGCTGGTCGTAGCTCCACGCGAACATCGCGCCGTCGACGAGCAGCGCCGCGGGGACGAGCAGCGCCTCGGAGACGGCGAACGCCCCGCCGACGACGCCGATCACCGCGGGGAGCGGGCCGACGTAGAGGGCGCGGCGCGGGTCGACGTCGCCGAGGACGTTCCGGGCGGCGAGGTGGGCGGTCACGGAGAGGAACAGCGCGAACAGGAGGACCGTCCCCAGCACCGTGATCGGCGTCACCGTCTGTAGGAGCATACCCGAGCTACGGGACGGCAGGTAAAAGTGGTCGCGGGATCGGACCGACGCGAGCGGTCGGGGTCGCGGGGCGTCGCCCGCCTACGCCAGCAGCCCGAGGCCGTTCAGCTCCTCGACGATCACGTCGACGGCGGCCGCCGCGTCGTCCGGGCTCGTCCCGCCCGTGACGACCAGCTTCCCGCTGCCGAACAGGAGCGCCACGACGTCCGGTTCGTCCAGCCGGTAGACGAGCCCCGGGAACTGCTCCGGCTCGTACTCGATGTGTTCGAGCCCGAGCCCGATCGCGATCGCGTTGAGGTTGAGGCTCTCGCCGAGATCGGCGGACGTGACGATGTTCTGGACCGTGATCTCGGGGTCCTCGATCGGGATCTGGAGCGCGCGGAGCTCGTCGAACACGATCGCGAGGCTCTCGTGGACGGCGTCGATGGAGTTCGCGCCCGTGCACACGATCTTCCCGGACCGGAAGATCAGCGCGGCCGATTTCGGGTCCGTGGTGCGGTAGACGAGTCCGGGGAACTGCTCGGGGTCGTAGTCGGCGCCCTCCAGGTCCATCGCCACGCTCTGGAGATCGAGCTCCTGCCCGATCCCCGTGGAGGCAACGACGTTCTCTATCGTGATCGTCTCCTTCGGATCGGCCATTACTACCAACACGATCGGTTGAATCGTTTAAAAAGGTGCGTGGTCGGAACCGCTATCCTCTTGCGAGCGGCTCCCCGACTCCGGGGCGTGTACTGGCTCGAACTCGCCGGGGAGACGGACGCGTTCGCCGCCCGTGAGGCCGCGACCGCGGCGACCGGCGTGGAGCTGCTCGCGCCCGGGATCGCGAGCGCCGGCAGCGTCGGTCTGGACCGAAGCGGACCGGGAGTGACCGACGGGGGCGACGGCGCCGCGGTCCGCCGGCTCGCCTACACCCGCGCCGCCCACGAGGCGGTCGCCCGCACGGACGCCGACCTCGACGCCTCCGTCGCCGCGCTGAACGCGGCGCCGCTCGACCGCTCGGGGACGGTCGCGGTGCGCGCCCGCAACGTCCGGAACACGGCGACGGTCTCGACGACCGACGCCGAGCGCGAACTCGGGGGCGTCCTCGTCGACCGCGGGTTCGACGTCGACCTCGACGACCCGGACCACGTCCTGCGCGCGCTGTTCGCCGCGGGCGAGCGCGCCGCCCACGACGCGATTCCCGGCGCCGACGGCGGCGACGCGTCGGTCTGCGCGCTCGGCTGGGTCGCCGCCGAGGCCGCCCGCGACTTCGCCCCGAAGCCGACCGACCGCCCGTTCTTCCAGCCGGGGAGCATGGCGCCGGCCGACGCCCGCGCGTACGTCAACCTCGCGGGCGCCGCGCCCGGGCGGACCCTGCTCGACCCGATGTGCGGCACCGGCGGGCTTCCGCTCGAAGCCGGGCTCGTCGGAAGCGACGCGGTCGCCTGCGACGCTCAGCGGAAGATGGTCCGCGGGACGCGGGAGAACCTCCGCGAGTACGTGGGCGGGGGGCCCGAGGCACCGCCGGACGGCGGGGGCGCCCCCGACTGGCACGTCGCCCGCGGCGACGCCACCGCCCTTCCCCTGCGCGACGACGCGGTCGACGGCGTCGCCTTCGACGCCCCGTACGGCCGCCAGTCGAAGATCGCCACCCACGACCTCGCAGACCTCGTCTCGGGCGCGCTCGCGGAGGCCGCCCGGGTCGCGCCCCGCGCCGTCGTCGTCGCCGATCGCGACTGGCGCGCGGCGGCGCGCGCGGCGGGCTGGACCGTCGACGCCGCCTTCGAGCGACGGGTTCACCGGTCGCTCACCCGACACGTGCTGGTGCTCGACCGGGAGTGAGCGCGCCGTGGGCGTCACGGGGGCGATCGGCGACGACGACGGCGCGTGTCCGGCCCGAAATCGGCCCGTTCGCACCGCCCCGAGAGTGAACGTCCGGTCGGAGAGAACCGGTGTCTGAGACTCGCAGCCGACAAGTTTCAGTTTCACTCCCCCTGCGGGCAACGGTTAAGTGGACGGCCTGTCGTGGTGTTCACATGACCGGGGACGCCGGCGGCGACATGCTCTCGTGGGACGAGTCGGTGTTCCGCGACGAGTCGGTGTTCGAGATCGACCACGTCCCCGAGACGTTCCGCCACCGCGAGAGCCAGCTGGAGAGCCTGAAGTACGCGCTCCGGCCCGCGGTGCGCGGCTCCCGCCCGCTCAACACGATGGTGCGCGGCCCGCCCGGCACCGGCAAGACGACCGCCGTCCAGAAGCTGTTCGGCGAGCTCGGCGCCCGCACCGACGTCCGGACGGTCCGCGTCAACTGCCAGGTCGACTCGACGCGATACGCCGTCTTCTCGCGGCTGTTCGAGGGGATATTCGACTACGAGCCGCCCTCCTCCGGGATCTCGTTCAAGAAGCTGTTCGGGCAGATCACCGACCGGCTCGTCGAGGAGGACGACGTGCTCGTCGTCGCCTTAGACGACGTGAACTACCTCTTCTACGAGAACGAGGCGTCCGACACGCTCTACTCGCTGCTCCGCGCCCACGAGGCGCACTCGGGCGCGAAGATCGGCGTCATCGTCGTCTCCTCCGATCTGGGCCTCGACGTGATCGACGACCTCGACACCCGCGTGCAGTCGGTGTTCCGCCCCGAGGAGGTGTACTTCCCCGTCTACGACGCCACCGAGATCTACGACATCCTCTTCGAGCGCGCGAAGCGCGGCTTCCACGACGGCGTCATCGGCGACACCGAACTGGAGCGGGTCGCCGACCTCACCGCCGAGAGCGGCGACCTCCGGGTCGGGATCGACCTGCTCCGCCGCGCCGGGCTGAACGCCGAGATGCGCGCCTCGAAGACGATCGCCGAGGAGGACGTCGAGTCGGCGTACGACAAGTCGAAGCACGTCCACCTCTCGCGGTCGCTCCGCGGCCTCTCGGAGTCCGAGCGCGCCCTCGTCCGCGTGCTCGCGGAGAACGACGGCCAGCGCGCCGGGACGGTGTACGAGGCGTTCCGCGACGAGACGGAGCTCGGCTACACCCGCTACTCCGAGATCATCAACAAGCTCGACCAGCTCGGCGTGATCGAGGCCGAGTACGCCGACGTGGAGGGGCGCGGCCGCTCCCGCGAGCTCTCCCTCGCGTACGACGCCGAGGCGGTGCTGGACCGACTGGAGTGAGGGCGCCGTCTGCGGCGGCCCGCCGCGGGATCGGTCGAACCCGCCCGGACGACGCCGACGCCTTTTCGGTCTCCCCCGTCGAGTCGGAGGTATGAAGACGAGCGGCGGCAGCGACGCGGCGAAGCGACGCGCCGGCGAGTCGGCGGCGGCGGCGGTCGACGACGGCGACGTCGTCGGGCTCGGGACGGGCTCGACCGCGGCCCACGCGATCCGACGCCTGGGCGACCGGGTCGACGCCGGGCTGGACGTGCGCGGCGTCCCGACCTCGTTCGCGAGCCGCGAACTCGCCGCCGACCGGGGGATCCCCCTGCTCGACCTCGACGAGGCGGTGGGGCCGGACGCGCCCGGGATCGACGTCGCGATCGACGGGGCCGATCAGGTCGCGGTCGGCGGCGGCGACGAGCCGACCGCGGACGCCCTGATAAAGGGCGGCGGCGCCGCGCACGCCCGCGAGAAGCTGGTCGACGCCGCGGCCGACCGCTTCCTCGTCGTCGCCGACCCGTCGAAGGAGACGTCCCTCCTCGACAGATCAGTTCCCGTCGAGGCGTTACCCGCCGGTCGCTCGGTCGTCGCCGAGGCGGTCCGCGCGGCGGGCGGCGAGCCGACCCTCCGTCGCGCGGAGCGGAAGGACGGTCCGGTCGTCACCGACAACGGGAACCTCGTTCTCGACTGCGCGTTCGGCGAGATCGCGGAGCCGCCGGCGCTCGCGGCGACCCTCTCCGCGATTCCGGGCGTCGTCGAACACGGGCTCTTCGTCGACCTCGCCGACGAGGTCCACGTCGGGACGGACTCCGGAGTGCGGGTGCTCACGCGCTGATCTCGGAGGGACGTCGCTGCCGACGTGCGCCGCAGTCGCGCCGCTCGGCGGTCGGCGGCCATCGCGCGGTCGAAAAAATCGGGTCGAGAGTCGCGTCCGCCTTAGAGGTCGCGCGGCTGGACCGTCTTGCGGTCGTTGGCCTCGGCGCGGCGCGCGGCGTCTTCGAGCAGCTCGTCCACTTCGTCGTCGAGCGCGTCGTAGAAGTCCGAAGCGACGTTCTTGTCGTCCAGGGCTTCCTTGACGGCCGCTTTGACAATAAGGTCTGCCATGCGATCGGTGGTATCCATCGACAGTTAATAAGAGTTCCTGAATTCGACCGCGAGGGGCTCCCTGCGGCCCGTTCGCGAGGGGGTGCCGGAACGCTCCCTTATAAGCTTTGTGAGACCGGTCGGCGAGCGGGGCCGCTCGTCCGCCGCGGACCGATAAGTTCGACCCGTTCCGACTCCGACGGAGACGCATGCGCGACACGCTCGAGGCGCTCGACGCCGGCGACATCGGCGTCGCGGAGGCGGAATCGCGACTCGCGGGCTACGCGACGACGGCGGCCGGCCGGTTCGACGCCGCCCGCGAACACCGGCGGGGGATCCCCGAGGCGGTCCTCGCCGAGGGGAAGACGCCGGCGGAGGTCGCTGCGCTGACGGCGACCGCGGTCGAAACGACCGGCCGCGCGCTGGTCACCCGGGCCGACGCCGAGGACGCGGCGGCGATCCGGACGGCGATGGCGGACCTCGAACTCGACACTCCGGACCCGCTCGACCCGACCGTCGACCGCGACGAACGGGCCGGGACGGTGGTCGTCCACGCCGCCGACTTCGACCCGCCCGCGCTCGACGCGACGGTCGCGGTCGTCGCGGCCGGCACCGCCGACGCGGCGGCCGCGGGCGAGGCGGCGGTCGTCGTCCGCGAGATCGGGGCGACCGTCGACCGCGTCGACGACGTCGGCGTCGCGAACCTCGACCGGATCTTAGACCAGCGCGAGCGGATCCGCGAGGCCGACGCCGTCGTGGTCGCGGCGGGCCGCGAGGGGGCGCTCCCGACGGTCGTCGCGGGGCTCGTCGCGGCGCCGGTGATCGCGCTCCCGGTGTCGACGGGGTACGGCGCCGGCGGCGAGGGCGTCGCCGCGCTCCACGGCGCGCTCCAGTCCTGCTCGGTGCTCACGACGGTGAACGTCGACGCCGGCTTCGTCGCCGGCGCGCAGGCGGGGCTTATCGCCCGCGCGGTCGACGCGGCGCGAGGCGACTGACCGCCCGGGCCGGCGTCGGAGTCATCCGACCTATGACGGGCGTTTATACGTGTTTTTCCGGAATCTGGCGGGGGTGAAAAAGGGTATTTGTTCGTCCAATCCCTAGGGCCCCCGCCGGTGAACGCCGGTACCGAATGCCACGCTGTGACCACTGCGGGTCGCACGTCTCGGACCGCTTCGCACGCGTCTTCGCGGACGAGCACGGCGACCTGAACGCCTGTCCGGACTGTTCCGCGAACGCCGGGATCGCCGAGGTCTCCCGGGAGCGCGCCCGTACCGGGGACTGAATCGGTCGATCCCGTCCGAACCGAGACCGGCAGCTAACCGAGACCGGCAGCTATTCCTCGCGCCCGCGCCGACCGGACGCCGTGTCGACGCCGAGTCAGGACGCGCCGCACTGCGTCTACGTGATCGAGTGCGCGGACGGGACCCTTTACACCGGCTACACCACCGACGTGGAGCGGCGCGTCGCCGAGCACGACGCCGGCGAGGGCGCGAAGTACACCCGCGGGCGGACGCCCGTGACGCTGCGACACGTCGAGTCGTTCGACTCGAAGTCCGCGGCGATGTCGCGGGAACACGCGATCAAGTCGCTCACCCGCGCGGAGAAGGAGGCGCTGATCGAGGGCGACGGCGGCTGAGGAGTCGCTTCGCGCCCTACTCCACCAGCCGCTCGATCTCGGTGACGAGGATGCCGCTCGCGCCGACCGCCTTCAGCTCCGAGATCGTCGCGAACACGTCGCGCTCCTCGACGACGGCGTGGACCGCCACCATCCCGTTCCCGTTCTCGTCGGCCTCTACGTCCATCACCGTCGGGCCGCCGAGCCCGGGGATCACGTCTTTCACCTCGTCGAGCCGGTCCGTCGGCGCGTTCATCATCAGGTAGCGCCGGCCGTCGGCCGCGAGCACGGACTCGAAGGCGGTGCGCACCTGTCCGACCTTCGCGTCGTCGACCACGTCGGGGCGCGCGAACAGCCGCACCGAGGAGGCGAGCACGTCGTCGATGACGGCTAAGCGATTCACCTTCAGCGTCGTCCCCGTCGAGGTGATGTCGACGATTGCGTCGGCCATGTCGACGTGGGGCGTCAGCTCGGTCGCGCCCGTCACGGTGACCACGTCGGCGTCGACCCCCACGCGGTCGAGGTAGTCGCGGGTGACGCCCGGGAACTCGGTGGCGATCGTCCCGCCGGCCAGGTCCCCGACGGTCGAGACGTCGCCGTCCTCCGGCGCCGCGAGGACGAGCTTACAGGAGCCGTATCCCAGATCGAGCAGGTCGACGAGGTCGTCGTCGGCCGCGGACGCGGCGTCGTCCGCCACGCCCCCGGACTCCGCGGCCTGGTCGAGCCCCGTGATCCCGAGGTCGGCCGCGCCGTCGCGGACGTACTCGGGGATGTCGGCCGCGCGCGCGTACAGCACCGTCACGTCGGGGTCGACGGTGTCGGCGTACAGCTGACGGTCGGCGGTCTCCTCGACGTGGAGTCCCGCGCGCTCCAACAGCGAGAGCGTCGGGTCGTGCAGGCGGCCCTTGTTGGGGACGGCGATGCGCATACCCGACGACTCGCGGGGCGACGGGGAAACGTTTTCGTCCGATGGCTCGGTCGCTGCGAACCCGGTACCGACGGCGGATCCGGGTACCGGACGAACTGCGTGCGAGCTAGCGCGTTAATATACTCTATCTTATATACTTATAAAACATTATGAATGTCGTATGAGTATAATACCCACCGACGCGAGACGCCGAACCGGAGGCAGTACCGACGGGCTCGGACCGACGAGACGGGCGGTTCTCGCCGCCGGTGGGGTAGTCGCGCTCGGCGGGCTCGCGGGGTGTTCCGGCCTCGACGGACTGGTGGACCGCGCCGGCGAGCAGGTGCTCGGGACGACGGTCTCCACGCCGGCGGCGTTTTACGCCGGGCGGCCGCTGTCGGACGACTCGGCGGGTGACGGCGGAAGCAGCGGCCAGACGCAGGTCCTCCGCACCGGCCCGATCGATATCGTGTATGTGCCGGCGACAGCTCGGGCCGACTCCCGGAAAATCGAGCTCGAAGGATTTTCGGTCAGCGGGGCGACGAAAGCTCAGGACTACAACTCCTCGCGTTCGAACAAATACTCGTCGGTGGTCGGTCCCGACGACGACATCGTCGACGACGACGATGACGCGGACGGTATTCTGGAGGTCGAACTCGGGCTGCTGGGCCACGTCGTGACCGCACGGGACGCCGTGGAGCGACGCGCCCCGGACGAAGCGAAACGCGCCCTCGACGCGTTCATCGACGACACCGAGACTGCCCTCAGACCGAAACTCGACAAGTGCGGGACCGGCGTCTGTGAGACCGTCCGTGAGAACTCGGACATTCGGGCACAGGGCGTTCGGATCGCACGTCGAGCCGTCGACGACGCGAACTGGGCCATGGCGGTGCGAGAGCTCGCGGGCGTCGAGGAGATCGTCCTCGGAGACATCGAGCGGCTCGACGACGTACTCGTCGAACGTCGCCCCGGGCGACCGCGGTTCATCGACATTATCGAGTACCTGCGAGACGCACCGACCGTCGGCGAGCGCTTCACCGTCTGCCTGCCCGACGCCAGTCTGCCGGGCGACCTCGGCTCGCTGGCCGAGGAACTCACGCCTGGACGCGTGCTCAGCTACTTCGCCGCGTCGCACGAGGAGGACGGACGACACACGCCGTTCCACAATAAATACCGTCCGCAGTTCGCGGTCGAGTACGACGACGGCTGTATCCAGATCGACGGCCCCGTGTCGCTCCACCGCGACCTCGCCTGTCAGACGATTCTCTCGGCCGAACTCGACACGTACCGCACCGAGAACCGGGGTATCGTCGGCTACAGCACCGAGGGCGGCGCCGTCGTGAGCGGCGCGCCGGCGTCGGCCGACGCCGACGGGAAGTGCGTCTTCGTCGCGGCCGACGGCACCCTCCGCGAGCCCGAGACGCTCGACTCGTGGGGCGAGATCATCTTGGGCGAGGACAGGGATATGGTGATGCCGGGAGACGGCGACGTCTCGGTGAGCCCGACGCTCGTCTGTCCCGTGGCCGTGACGCCGGCGGACTGCCCGTGTCCGCTGCCCGGGCTGTTCTACGTTCGGCGGATCGTCCGCGACGAGCAGATCGTCTTCGCCGGCGGGTGGATCCTCGACGAGGGCGCGCTGTACGAGGATTCGGTGACTCTCCTGTTCGACGAGGGACCGACCGAGATCGCGAGCGTAACCCCCGACGACATCGAGAGCGACGACTTCGACGACCGCATCGTCGAGGAATTCTCCCGCGACCGGAGCCGATACGGGTCGGTGATCGGCAGCGCTCAGGCAGCGGGAACCGAGATGAACAAGGCGGAACTGATCGAGGCGATGGCGTCGCACGCGTTGACGCAGACCGACGAGGGGCGGAAGGGGCTCAACGCCGTGAACGTCAAGGTACTCGGCAGACAGGGAGACGATGACGGCGACGAGGGGCCGACCTACGCGAGCGCGACCGCCTTGGACGCCCCGCTCGTCCATCTGGCCGGAGCCGGAGAGCGATCGCCGAACGAGAATATCGGGTTGTTGTCGCGAGGGATCGATAAGAAAGACATTCGCAGAGGGACGTGACCGCTCGCACGGGACCGCGCCGCCGTCGATCCCCGCGCCGCTCAAGTGCCTCCGCCGCCAACGACCGGTATCGTGAGCGACGCCGACTCCCCCCTCTCGGAGGACCGCCCGACCGTCGACCGCCCGCTCCGGGTCGACGCCCCGTTCGAGCCCGCGGGCGACCAGCCCGAGGCGATCGAACAGCTGGTGGAGGGGTACGAGTCGGGTGCCGACAAACAGACCCTCCTCGGCGTCACCGGCTCCGGGAAGACGAACACCGTCTCGTGGGTCGCCGAGAAGCTCGATCGGCCGACCCTCGTCTTAGCCCACAACAAGACGCTCGCGGCCCAGCTGTACGAGGAGTTCCGCGAGCTGTTCCCGGACAACGCGGTCGAGTACTTCGTCTCCTACTACGACTACTACCAGCCGGAGGCGTACGTCGAGCAGACTGACACGTTCATCGACAAGGAGATGTCGATCAACGAGGAGATCGACCGCCTCCGTCACTCCGCGACGCGCTCGCTTCTCACCCGCGACGACGTGATCGTGGTCGCCTCGGTCTCGGCCATCTACGGGCTCGGCGACCCGCAGAACTACCGGGACATGGCGCTCCGCTTAGAGATCGGCGAGGAGGTCGGTCGCGAGGAGCTGCTCGCCCGGCTCGTCGATCTGAACTACGAGCGCAACGACGTCGACTTCACGCAGGGCACCTTCCGCGTCAGAGGCGACACCGTCGAGATCTACCCGATGTACGGGCGGTACGCGGTGCGCGTGGAGCTGTGGGGCGACGAGATCGACCGGATGATCAAGGTCGACCCGATGAAAGGCGAGGTCGTGAGCGAGGAGCCGGCCGTCATGCTCCACCCCGCGGAGCACTACTCGATCCCCGACGACAAGCTGGAGCAGGCGATCGCGGAGATCGAGGACCTGATGGAGAAGCGGGTCAGCTACTTCGAGCGGCAGGGCGACCTCGTCGCCGCCCAGCGCATCGAGGAGCGCACCACGTTCGACGTCGAGATGCTCCGCGAGGCGGGCTACTGCTCGGGGATCGAGAACTACTCGGTCCACATGGACGACCGCGAGTCGGGCGACGCCCCGTACACCCTCCTCGACTACTTCCCCGACGACTTCCTCACCGTGATCGACGAGTCCCACCAGACGATCCCGCAGATCAAAGGACAGTACGAGGGGGACAAGTCCCGGAAGGACTCGCTGGTCGAGAACGGGTTCCGGCTCCCGACCGCCTACGACAACCGCCCGCTCACCTTCGAGGAGTTCGAGGGGAAGACGGACCGAACCCTCTACGTCTCCGCGACCCCCGGCGACTACGAGCGCGAGACCTCCGACCGGATCGTCGAGCAGATCGTCCGGCCGACCCACCTCGTCGATCCCAAGGTGGAGGTGACGGAGGCGACCGGACAGGTCGAGGACCTCTTAGGGCGGGTCGACGAGCGGATCGAGCGCGACGAGCGCGTCCTCGTCACCACCCTCACCAAGCGGATGGCCGAGGACCTCACGGAGTACTTCGAGGAGGCCGGCGTCGACGTGGCGTACATGCACGACGAGACGGACACCCTCGAGCGCCACGAGATCATCCGGGACCTCCGCCTCGGCAACATCGACGTGCTCGTCGGGATCAACCTGCTCCGCGAGGGGCTCGACATCCCGGAGGTCTCCCTAGTGGCCATCCTCGACGCCGACCAAGAGGGGTTCCTCCGCTCGACGACCACCCTCGTCCAGACGATGGGCCGGGCCGCCCGCAACGTCAACGGCGAGGTCGTCCTCTACGCCGACCGGGTGACCGACTCGATGGAGGCCGCCATCGAGGAGACCCAGCGCCGCCGCGAGATCCAGCTGGAGTACAACGAGGAACACGGCTACGAGGCGACGACGATCGACAAGCCGGTCGGCGAGACGAACCTCCCGGGCTCGAAGACGGACACCTCGTCGGTCAGCGTCGGCGACGTGGAGAGCGAAGACGAGGCCGAAGCGCAGATCGAGGCGCTCGAAGAGCGCATGGACGAGGCGGCGAGCAACCTGGAGTTCGAACTCGCCGCGGACATCCGCGACCGGATCGCCGAGCTCCGTCGGGCCTTCGAGCTCGACGCCGACGACGGGGGCGTGCCCGCGCCGATGGTCGACGAGTAGCCCGTCGTTCGAATCCGATTATCACGCGTCGCGAGCGCGACGGCTGGGTTTTTATCCGCGAACGTCGGAGCCCGTCGCATGCACCGTCGCGCGGTCGTGGCCGGCGTCCTCACCGTCGCCACCGCGGGCTGCGTCGACCGCCTCCACGACCTCGCGGCGTCGACGCCCCGGGACCTGGGGGTCCGGAGCCGCTACGTCGACGGCAACCCGCTGGTTGACGGGCAGAGCGTCCGCGATCGCCCCGCGGAGATCGTCACCCACGCCGCCTCCTTCCGGTCGAGCGCGGCGGCGAGGAACGCCCTCCGTCCCGACGCCGCGGAGGCGGGAGCGTTCGTCGACGCGACCGCCTTCGTCGACGACGGCGGGGAGGCCGTGCTCGTCGTCGCCCAGCGGCTCACTGCGCCCGAGGTCGAGCTCCGCCTCGGCGCGGTCAGCCGCACCGGCGACCGATCGCTCCGGATCGCCGTCGACCGCGTCGGCGTCCGCGGCGACGTCGAGACCGACGACCCGGTCGTCAAGACCCTCCTGATCCGACTGACGGACGAGCGGGGGCCGCCCGAGCGCGTCGTCGTCTCGATCGACGGCGACCGGGCCGGCGTGACCGTGTAGGCCCGTCTCGGTGTCGAGGGCGATCCCGTCTCAGTCCCGCGATCGTTTTGTGTCTCGCCGGTCTTCCGGTCGGTATGACCGCTCTCCGTCGCCGCCTCCTCGGTCTCGCCTTACTCGCGGTCGCCGCCGTCGCGTTCGCGGGTGCGGCCGCCGTCGCGCCCGCGATCGTTCCCGGATCGGCGACCGCGTCCGGCGACCCCGACCTCGTCGTGCCCGCTCCGCGATCGCTGCTGGCCGCGCCAGCGCTCCTCGCGGCCGGATCGGTGCTGGTGGTCTCCGGCGCGGCCGCGCTCGCCGACGCCGACCTCTCCGCGCGCGCGGCCCTCCTCGCGCCCGCGCTCGGCGCCGTCGGCGCGCTCGCGCTCGGCGCGGGGATCGGCGCCGACTTCGGGGCGTCCCTCGCCGCGTTCGCCGCGTCGGACGCGCTCGCGACGCTGGCCTCCGGTCCGCCCGCCGCGGTCGCGGCCGGCGCCCTCGCCGGCGGCGCGGTGGCGCCCGTCGTCCGCGCCGCGACCACGGAGGACACCGTCTCGCTGCTCGTCGGTGCGGTGCTGCTGCTCGCGTCGGTCGTCGCGGTCCCCGGGTCCGCGTTCGCGCTCGCCGCCGGGGGAGCCGCCGGCGTCCTCGCCGTCGGCGCGCTCTGGGCGGTCGATCCGGTGAACTGGCGCCCCTGACCGCCCGGATTCGTTCGAGATCGACTTCGACCCTTGTTCACTGGGCGTTCGCTTTCGGCCTCCAGCTCGATGTCGCGGTCGGCCTCGCGGGTCGCCGCCTCCCGCCGGGCGGGGTTGACGTCGTCCGAGTCTCACGTCCCGTCGGTCCCTCGCTCGCGCTCGGCTCCGGGGTCGCCCTTCTCGCCGAACTGCTCGACGGAGCCCTCGTAATTGGACTACTGTAGGGACTTGACGCCGCCAGTTGGGCATTGTAGCGACCACCCGTAACCGGAAGTCACCGCTCAGTCCCCGTCTCGGCACCGCCCGTTCGTGGATCGGAGGAACGACTCCGCTCTCCCAGTATGAAAGCAAACTTGTTATACTACAACTTCATTGGTAATACTTATACCAGTGGAGTCTGTGTGGTCTGATACGGTTCACGCGGCTGAACTCACGTCACGCTGTAAGACCGTCTCCCGACCGACACGACTGCGATCGGACTCACCAGACTGACGCTAGAGTGGCAGAGGCAATCCAACGCAATCGGTCACGTTTGAGATGGCCAACGATGAGTGAAAGCGAAAACCCAAACGCGAACGCGAGCACAGACCCAGACACAGAGACGGACATCTTCTCGGAGAGAAGACAACTGAAGCCCTACGAGTACAGCGAGTTCCTCGACTACGTCGAGGCGATCCGGAACAGCTACTGGGTACACACGGAGTTTAATTTCGACGGAGATGTCCAAGACTTCAAAGTCAACACGACTCCTGCTGAGCAGACCGTCATCAAGCGGACGATGTTGGCTATCGCGCAGATCGAGGTACAGGTGAAGACGTTCTGGTCGGACATCTACGAGGAGATGCCCAAAGCCGAGGTCGGGAACGTGGGTATGACCTTTGCGGAAAGCGAGGTGCGCCATATGGACGCTTACAGTCACCTACTCGACGTCTTAGGAATCACGGACGATTTCGAGCAGGTAACTGAGGAGCCGGCGATGAAAAAGCGGATCGAGTATCTCGACGAGTATCTGGAGAAGAGCGAGAGCGACGACGAACGGCAGTACGTGATGAGCATCCTGCTGTTCAGCACGTTCGTCGAACACGTATCGCTATTCAGCCAGTTCCTCATAATGACGAGCTTCGACAAGCACGAAAAGAAGTTCAAGGGGATAGCGAACGCCGTCGAAGCAACCAGCAAAGAGGAGCAGATTCACGGTCTGTTCGGGGTCGAGCTGGTGGAGACGATCAGAGAGGAGAACCCGGACCTCTTCGATGATGATTTCGAGGAAGACGTCCAAGAAGCCTGTCAGCAGGCCTACGAGGCAGAGATGGAGATTCTAGATTGGATATTCGATGACGGCGAGCTGGAGTTCCTTCCCAGGGCGCACGTCGACGCGTTCCTGCGAGACCGGTTCAACCAGAGTCTGGAAAACGTCGACGTGGAACCGATATTCGAGACGGACGATGACCTGCTCGAAGAGACGCGCTGGTTCGACGAGGACATTACGATGACCAAGGATAACGACTTCTTTAGCAAGCGGTCGACCACGTACAACAAACACACGCAGAGCGTTACCGCTGAGGACATGTTCTAACAATGGCACAAACAGCACTCGACAGAGTTGCGGAACAGCATAACGAACCGTTCTACTGGCTGAACGAGGACAGTAGGGAGTTTCTCAGAGAGGGATACCTGGTTGAGGGCGTCGATGCGGAAGAGAGAGTCAGACAGATAGCGGAGCGCGCCGAAGAGATACTCGGCGAGGAGGGCTTCGCGGACAAGTTCTACGAGTACATGAGCCGCGGCTTCTACAGTCTCGCCAGCCCAGTGTGGGCCAACTTCGGACTGGACAGAGGCCTTCCTATCAGTTGCTTCGGCAGCTACATGGAGGATAACATAGAGAGTATTCTCTACACCCAAGCCGAAGTGGGTGAAATGACCAAGCAGGGCGGAGGCACGAGCGGGTACTTCGGTGAGCTGCGGCCGCGAGGCAGTCAGATAACGAACAACGGGAAGAGCAACGGGAGTTACAGTTTCACAGAGCTGTTCGATACGATCATCAACGTCATCAGCCAGGGCGAAACCCGGCGAGGCCAGTTCGCCGGCTACATCGACGTCGAACACGACGACCTGGAAGAATGGCTTAACATCAAAACCGAAGGGGACCCAGTACAGGACATCTACTACGGCGTCATCATCGGTGACGACTGGTTTCAGGCGATGATTGACGGCGACGAAGAGAAGCGAGAGACTTGGGCGGATATCATCGAGACCCGGATCAATATCGGTGTCCCGTATATCATCTTCCGGGGGAACATGAACGAGGGGAAGCCACAGGTCTACAAGGACAAGGATTACCAGATTAACGCGTCCAATCTGTGTACCGAAATAGCGCTGCCGGCCACGGCGGACGAGAGCTTCGTCTGCTGTCTCTCAAGTATGAACGCTCTCCACTACGACGAATGGAAGGATACCGATGCAGTGGAGACACTGACGCGGTTCCTGGACGCAGTGATGGAGGAGTTCATCCAGTGCACGGAAGGAGTACAGTTCATGGAGCGGGCCGTGCGGTTTGCGAAGAGACACAGAGCGATAGGGATCGGCGTCCTCGGGTGGCACAGCTATCTCCAGAGCAACATGATCCCCTTCGACAGCATGGAGGCGATGGAAAAGAACGGGGAGATGTTCCGGACCATCAAAGAGCGGAGCTACGAGGCAAGTGAAGCGCTTGCCGATGAGTTCGGGGAGCCGGAGGTTCTCGAGGGCTACGGCAGGCGGAACGCGACGACGATGAGCGTGGCTCCGACGAAATCGAGCAGCGTCATTCTGGGTCAGGTCAGTCCGAGCATCGAGCCGCTGAAATCGAACTACTTCGTGCGAGACGGTGCGAAGCTAAAGTCGACGCAAAAAAACAGATTCCTTCAGACGATACTGGCGGAGCGGGGCAAAGACACGCGCGAAGTCTGGGACAGCATCGCGAATAAAGACGGGAGCGTTCAACATCTCGAGTGTCTGACGGACGAAGAGAAAGAGGTGTTCAAGACCTTCGCCGAGATACCACAGATGGCGATCATAAACCAGGCGGCACAGAGACAGAAGTACATAGACCAAGCACAGAGCGTGAACGTCTCGATCGACCCGAGCGAAGTGAGCGTTAAGGAGATTAATCAGCTCTACATAGAAGCTTGGAAGAAAGGGGTCAAGAGCCTCTACTATCAGCACAGCGTGAACGCTGCACAGAAATTCAGTCGAGACATCCTCGAGTGTAGAGCCTGTGAGAGCTGATCGTCACTCGTAGTCGGCTCGCCTGCCCTCCCGGTCGCTCCGTCTTCGACTCCGGATCGACGTCCCGGTCCGCTCGGTGACCGACGTCTTCCGGGTCCGGGAACGTCGGCGGCGCGGTCGTGGCGACCTGCTCCATCGACGACGTGTGGTGCCGTGAGTCGGGCTTACGTCCCCGGCCGCTCGCTTTCGGCCTCCAGCTCGATATCCCGTTCGGCCTCGCGGGTCTCCTCCTCCTGCCGGGCGAGGTCGACGTCGCGGGCGGTGTCCGCGTCCCGCGTCTCGTCGGTCCGCAGGTCGCTGTCGGCCACCGTGTCGAGCTGTTCGAGGGCGCTCTCGATGTCCTCCAACCCGAGGAGCTTCTCCGTCTCCTCGTCGAACTCCTTGCCTTCGAGCCCCTCCATCTGCTGAACGTCGGAGCCGGAGAGCGCCTTGCCGTAGCGGCCGACGAGGCTGGTGAGCTCCTGCGGGAGGACGAACGTCGTGGACTCGCCCTTGCCGATCTCTTCGAGGGTCTCCATGCCGCGCTCGATGATGGCGCGCTCGCCCATCGACTCGGCGGAGCGCGCGCGGAGGACCGTCGAGATCGCGTCCCCCTGCGCCTCCAGGATCTGGCTCTGTTTTTCCCCCTGCGCGCGGATGATGTTCGACTGCTTGTCACCCTCCGCCTGCTCGACCGCGGAGCGGCGTTCCCCCTGCGCCTCCAGGATCATCGCGCGGCGGCGGCGCTCGGCGCCGGTCTGCTGCTCCATCGCGCGCTGGACCTCCTGTGAGGGGCTCACCTCGCGGACCTCGACGGCCTCGACGCGGATCCCCCACTCGTCGGTCGGCTCGTCCAACTCCTCGTTGATGCGGTCGTTGATCTGGTCGCGCCGGGAGAGCGTGTCGTCGAGCTCCATGTCGCCGAGGACGGCGCGGAGCGTGGTCTGCGCGAGGTTCGAGACGGCCCGCTTGTAGTCGTCGACCTCTAAGAAGGCCTTCTTCGCGTCCATCACCTTGATGTAGACGACCGCGTCCGCCGTCACCGGCGAGTTGTCCCGCGTGATCGCCGACTGGCTCGGCACGTCGATCGTCTGGGTCCGCATGTCGAACGCGTACGTCCGGGAGACGAACGGCGGGATGAGGTGCACGCCCGGCTCCAGCAGCTTCCGGTACTCGCCGAACACCGTGAGCGCCTCCTTCTCGTAGGCGTCGACGATCTCGACCGCGCTGACGACCGTGACGGCCGCCAGCAACACCGCGAGCGCGGCCACGCCGAAGACGAGGCTCTGGCTGAGGAGGGCGAAGCCGACGAGCAGCGCGGCGCCGAGCGCCGTGTACTGCCAGACGGCGTCCGGGATACCCCCCACCGCGTCCTCCAGCTCGAGGGCGTCGCCGCGCGGACCTTGAGTTCCCATAACTTGAATTACGGTTCGACGCTGTTAACGGTTCGCACGAGCAGGCCTCGACGACGACGAGCGGCGCCGAACGACCCCGAGTGCCCTCCGAGTGACCCCGAGCGGTGCCGACGTCTCCGAGGAACCGGTAACGCCACGTCCATGCGACCGTTTTTAAATAGGTAGCGGGCACACCTCCACGCATGCCATCCGACGAGGACCAGCCCGACCGCGAGTTCCGCACCCGAAGCGTCCACGCCGGCTCCGATCCGGACCCGGCGACCGGCGCCCGCGCCACGCCCATCTATCAGACGACCTCCTACGAGTTCGAGGACGCCGACCACGCCGCCCGGCTGTTCGCGTTAGAGGAGGCCGGAAACGTCTACTCGCGGATCATGAACCCGACGAACGCTGCCTTAGAGGAGCGGATCGCCTCCCTCGAGAACGGGGTCGGCGCGGTCGCCACCTCCTCGGGGATGGCGGCGCTCGACCTGGCGACGTTCATGCTCGCGTCCGCGGGCGACAACGTCGTCTCCTCGTCGGCGCTGTACGGCGGCACCTACACCTACCTCACTCACTCCGTCGAGCGGCGCGGGATCTCGACGCGGTTCGTCGACCCGCTCGACTACGAGGGGTACGCCGACGCCATCGACGAGGACACCGCCTACGTCCACCTCGAGACCATCGGGAACCCGGCCCTCGTCACGCCGGACATCGAGCGGATCGCCGACATCGCGCACGACCACGGCGTCCCGCTGTTCGTCGACAACACGTTCGCGACGCCGTACCTCTGCCGCCCGCTCGACCACGGCGCGGACCTCGTCTGGGAGTCGACGACGAAGTGGCTCACCGGTAACGGGACCACCGTCGGCGGCGTCCTCGTCGACGGCGGCTCCTTCCCGTGGGGCGAGTACCCCGAGAAGTTCCCGGAGATCGCGCAGGACAATCCCGCGTACCACGGGATCAACTACGTCGACGCCTTCGGCGACGCGGCGTTCACCTTCGCGGCGGTCACCCGCGGGCTCCGCGACCTGGGGAACCAGCAGTCGCCGTTCGACGCGTGGAACACGCTCCAGCAGACGGAGTCGCTCCCCCTCCGGATGGAGCGCCACTGCGAGAACGCCGGCATCGTCGCCGAGTACCTCGACGAGCACGCGGACGTCGCGTGGGTGAACTACCCGGGCCTGGAGAGCCACGAGACCCACGACGAGGCGAGCGAGTACCTCGAGGGCGGCTACGGCGGCATGATCACCTTCGGGCTGGAGGGCGGCTACGAGGCCGCGAAGGGGACCGTCGAGAACGCCGACCTCGCGTCGCTGCTCGCGAACGTCGGCGACGCGAAGACGCTCGTCATCCACCCGGCGTCGACGACCCACCAGCAGCTGACCGAGGAGGAGCAGGAGGCCGCGGGCGTCACCGGCGACATGGTGCGGCTCTCGGTCGGCATCGAGGACCCGGCCGACATCGTCGCCGACCTCGAGGCCGCGATCGAGCGCGCGACGGCGTAACCGGCCGCGAGACGGCCGCCTTCGTTTATAAGTCGTCGGCGTCGAACTTCCAGAGCCCGACCAGCGGCGGCGCGACCGTCCAGAACACGAGCATCGACGCCGCCGAGATCTGTCTGTTGACGGTTTCGCCGGAGAACAGCTGCTCCGCGAGGAACGCGTTCGACAGGATCTCGACGCCGGTCGTCGGGTTCGACACCCGGAGGAACGTCCGGACCTGCTCCGTCGACACCGGCAGCGGGTCGACGATCCCGCCCGCGGCGCCGAGGAACTGCCCGGTGACGGCGCCCCACAGCAGCACGAACAGGACGTAGATCGAGACGCCGCCGATCAGCGCGCGTCGCTGCGTCGACGCGGCGGCCGAGCAGCCGACCGCGATCGCGACGAAGACGACCCCCAGCACCGCGGCGAAGACGGTGAACCCGAAGAACGATCCGGCGTTGAACGCCGCGATCCCCCCGGTCTGCGCGAGCACGGCCAACACGACCGCGGGCAGCAGGAACCCGGTGAACACCGCCACCGACAGCGCGGCGCCGCGGCCGACCACCTTCCCGAAGACGACGTCGGCCCGCGAGTGCGGCAGCGAGAGGAGCAGCTTCAGGGAGCCGGACTCGCGCTCGCCGCTCACGGCGTTGTAGCCGATCACGACCGCGACGAGGGGGACGAGCGTCGTCACGAGGAACGGCCTGACGAAGAAGCGGAGGAGCAGCTCCGTCGCGAACTGCTCGCCCTGCCCGGTCGGCCTGATGACGAACGCGAAGACGGCGACGAGCAGCGAGAACAGCGCCACGAGGGCGATCATGCCCCGCGAGCGCACCGCGTCCTGGAAGTCCTTCTCCGCGATGGCGGCGAGGCTCATCGGTCCACCTCCCCGTCCGGTGCGGCCGAGTCGGGCTTTCCGCCCTCGGATTCCGCCGCGTCGCCCTCCGCCGCATCGCCTTCCGTGTACGCCAAGAAGAGGTCCTCCAGCGACGCCTCTCGGGTGTGGAAGTCGTCGACGGCGACCCCGGCGTCCTCCAGCGCGGCGATGACGCGCGTCTTCGCGCCGTCGGCGCAGCTCACGACGAGCGCGTCGCCGTCGCGGTCGACGCGGCTGACGCCCTCGACCGCGCGGACCGCCTCGACGGCCGCGTCGCCCGCGCCGTCCGTCCCGTTCGCGCCGCCGACGGCGATCTCCAGCGTCTCCTCGCCGCCGACGGCCTCGCGGAGCCCCTCCACGGAGTCCTCGGCGACGAGTTCGCCGTCGCGGAGGATGCCGACGCGGTCGCAGACGGCGTCGACCTGTTCGAGGATGTGCGACGAGAAGAAGACGGTCGCGCCGCGCTCGGCCTCGCGCTCGACGATCTCGCGCATCTCCTTCGCGCCCGCGGGGTCGAGCCCGGAGGAGGGCTCGTCGAGGACGAGCAGGTCGGGCTCGCCCACGAGCGCCATCGCCAGGGCGAGCCGCTGGCGCATTCCCTTCGAGTAGCCGCCGGCCTTGCGGTCGGCGTCGCCGAGCAGCCCCACGCGCTCCAGGAGGGCGTCGGGGTCGTCGTCGGCCTCCTTCGACCGGACCGCGAACTCGACGTGCTTCCGCCCGGTGAGCCGGTCGTACACCGAGAAGCCGTCCGGGAGCACGCCGGTCCGCCGCCGGATCGCGACCCCGTCGCTCGTGGCGTCCCGTCCGAGCACGCGCACCGTGCCGGCGGTCGGGCGGACGAGGTCGAGAAGCATGTCGATCGTCGTCGACTTGCCGGCGCCGTTCGGGCCGAGGAACCCGTACACCTCTCCCTCCCGCACGGTGAGGTCGAGGTCGCGGACGGCCGTGACGTCGCCGAACTCCTTCCGCACGCCACGCAGCTCGATGGCGGTCATACCCCTCGTTCCCGCGTCTCCGGATAAAGGGTTGCGGGTCGGTGCGAGGAGCCGCGGCGGAGGGCGTAGCGGAGCGGCCGAGCGACACTCGGATCGGACGCTCGCGGTGCGTCGCTATCGAAACCTAAACTGACAGTCAGATTAAAGTAAAAAATATTTATCTACTATTTGACTATAGTTCGAATATTCTATATGAATATGATCAAAAAGACGAACTCAGTTTAGAATCCGAAAACCGACAGACGAGAGGGCCATCGACGACTCCCATAAAATTTAATTGTTTATTCTGACCATGTCAACCGGGATGGTTCCGACACCACTCCAAGCAACTGTTCAGTTCACGCACAGTCCGTTACTGACATTCATAATCGGGTTGATAATCGTCGTCGCGCTGCTCGTGTGGTTGGATCTCCCGGCGTTCGTCGGGCTGATCATCTCGGCGTTCCTGGTCGGCGTGGTGAACACGGTCTTCGTCGCGGACTTCACCGCCGCCGACGCGGGCAGCCAGGTCGCGACGGCGTTCGGGAACGGCATGGCCGGGATCGGGATACCGATCCTCATGGCCGCGGTCATCGGAAAGGGGATGTTGGAGAGCGGGGCGGCTCAACGGATCGTCCGCGGGTTCCAGAACGCGCTCGGCGAGGACAACTCCGACGTGTCGCTGCTCGGGAGCAGTTCCGTGCTGGCGATCCCGGTGTTCTTCGACAGCGTGTTCTACCTCATGGCGCCGCTCGCGCGCTCGATGCGGGCGCGGGTCGGCCGCGACTACACCCTGTTCATCGTCGTCGTCGGCGCGGGTGCGGCGACGACGCACGTGTTCGTTCCGCCGACTCCCGGCCCGCTCGCGGTCGCCGACGAGGTCGGGAGCAACCTCGGGACGACGATCGTCATCGGGCTCGTAACCGCCATCCCGGCGGCGATCATGTCCGGACTCGTCTACGGCCGCTGGATCAACAACCGGCTCGACATCCCGCTGCGGGACACGATGGCGACCTCGACGGAGGAGCTGCAGGAGGTCGCCGACCGGCCGACCAGCGAGCTGCCGGGCGTGCTGGAGTCGCTGGCGCCGATCCTGCTGGCCGTCCTGCTGATCGCGTCCTCGACGGCCGTCAACACGTTCCAGGAGGTCGTTCCGGCGCTGGCGTCGCTGCAGCCGTTCACGGACTTCCTCGGGAACAAGAACGTCGCGCTGACCATCGCCGCGCTCGCGGCCGCGTACACGTTCTACCGCTACGACACCATGAGCCGGAGCGAGTGGAGCGACGAGCTCACCGAGGCCCTGAAAAGCGGCGGCAACATCGCCGCGATCACCGCGGCCGGCGGGGCGTTCGGCGCGCTGCTCGCCGCCTCCGGCATCGGTGACTACCTGGCCGGCGCGCTCCAGGAAGTGGGGATCGGGCTGCTCGTCACGGCCTGGCTCATCGCCGCCATCGTCCGTATCGCCCAGGGGTCGGCCACGGCCGCGATGCTGACCGCCGCGGGGATCATGGCGCCGCTCACCGGACAGCTGACCGTCCACCCGGCCTACCTCGTGATGGCGATCGGCGCCGGCGGGAACATCTTCTCGTGGTTCAACGACTCCGGCTTCTGGCTCGTCAGCGAGATCGGGGGGCTCACCAAGGGGGAGACGCTCCAGACCTGGACCGCCCTCACGACGATCATCTCGGTGACCGGGATCGTGACCGTGCTGATCGTCTCCACGGTCCTCCCGCTCGCCTGACGCCGACCCGCCGTTTTTTTCGAGCGTTTCCGCCGGCGACGCCCCCGTCCTACTCGTCGCCCTCGGGCGGCCACGCCACGCCGCGCTCCGCGAGCAGGTCGGCGAAGGCGTCCTCGTCGAGCACGGGGACGCCCTCGCTCTCGGCGTCGCTTCGCTTCGATCGCCCCGGGTCCTCGCCGGCGACGAGGTAGTCGGTGTTGCCCGACACGCTCGACGTGGCGTTCGCGCCGTGCGCCTCCACGTGCGCCTGCGCCTCGCTCCGCGTCGTCGACAGCGACCCGGTGAAGACGAAGGTGAGCCCGTCGAGCGCGTCGCCGGACTCGACCTCGACCGACTCGGGCTCGACGCCGCGCTCGCGGAGGCCCTCGATCGCGGCTCGGTTCTCCTCGTTGTCGAAGAAGTCGCGGATCGACTCGGCCACTTCCGGACCGACGTCGTCGACCTCGCGCAGCGCCGCCTCGTCGGCGTCGAGAATCGAGTCGAGGTCGCCGAACTGCGCCGCGAGCGCGCGGGCGGTCGTCGCGCCCACGTCGGGGATCCCGAGCCCGGCGAGGAAGGCGTCGAGCGGCGGCTCCTTCGTCGCCTCCAGCTCCGCGACGAGGTTCTCGGCGCTCGTCTCGCCCCACCCCTCGAGCGCGGCGAGCTCCTCGACCGTCAGGTCGTACAGGTCCGGCAGCGACTCCACGAGCCCGGCCTCGCGGAGCTGCTCGACGCGTTCGGGACCCAGCCCATCGACGTCGAGCGCGTCCCGCCGCGCCCAGTGCTCGACCGCGCGCTCCAGCTGCGCCGGGCAGCCCAGCCCGCCAGTGCAGAAGGCGAGCGGCCCGTCGCGCTCGACGGGGGCGTCGCATATCGGACACGTCTCGGGGAACTCGTAGGTCCCCTCGGAGCGCTTCTCGACGACCTCCGGGACGTACGGGATCACGTCGCCAGCGCGGTAGATCCGCACGCGGTCGCCGACGTTCACGCCGAGCGCCTCGATCTCGGCGGGGTTGTGGAGCGTCGCCCGCGACACCGTGACGCCGCCGACGTCGACCGGATCGAGCTCGGCGACGGGAGTGAGCCGGCCCGTCCGCCCCACCTGCACGGTGATCCCCTCGACGGTCGTCGTCGCGGTCCGCGGCGGGAACTTGTGGGCGAACGCCCAGCGCGGCGCCCGCGACGTCGACCCGAGCGCCTCGCGGTGGGCCCGGTCGTCGACCGCGATCACGGCGCCGTCGATCTCGTAGTCGAGGTCGTCGCGATCGGCCATTAGGCGGTCGCGGTACTCGATCGCCTCCTCGATGTCGCCGACGCGCTCGACCCGGTCGGTCCGGCGGAGCCCGAACGCGTCGAACGCGTCGAACTCCGCCCAGTGGGTGTCGGGGCGCTCCGGGGGGCCGGCGTCGTCGCCGCCCTCGGCTCCTCCCGCCGCCCCGTCGCCGGTCTCCCACGCCAGCACGTCGAAGAAGAAGACGTCGAGCGGGCGCTCGGCGACGACGGCGGGGTCGAGCTGACGGAGGGTCCCGGCCGCGGCGTTGCGGGGGTTCGCGAACGGCTCCTCGCCGCGCTCCATCAGCGCCTCGTTGTACGCGTCGAACGCGTCGCGGGGCATGTACGCCTCGCCGCGGACCGCCAGCGTCTCCGGCGGGTCGCCGCGGAGCCGGCCGGGAACGGACCGGATCGTCCGCACCTGCTCGGTGACGTCGTCGCCCTCGATCCCGTCGCCGCGGGTCGCGGCGCGGGCGTAGACGCCGTCCTCGTACACCACCTCGACGGAGAGGCCGTCGAACTTCGGCTCGCAGACGTACGCGACCTCGTCGGGGTCGAACCCCTCGGCGTCGAGCCCCCGCCGGACGCGCTCGTCGAACTCGCGAACCGCCTCGGCCTCGGTCGCGTTGTCGATGGAGCGCATCGGCGCGACGTGTTCGACCGTCTCCAGTTCGTCGAGCGGCTCGCCGCCGACTCGGCGGGTCGGGGAGTCCTCCGTCGGGAGGTCGAACGCCTCCTCCAGCGCCTCGAGCCGGGCGAACAGCCGGTCGTACGTCTCGTCGGCGATCAGCGGATCCGCCTCGACGTAGTACCGGTGGTCGTGCTCCCGGACCGCCGCCCGGAGCAGCGACGCCTGCTCGGCGGCCGCCTCGGCCGAGAGCTCGTCGACCGGCTCGAAGTCGGTCGGCGGCGCCTCGACGTAGGGGTTCTCGTCCGGGTCCGCGTGCCGGGGCGACGACCCGGATTGCGCGCTCGTCATCGGCCGATCCTTGCGGCGGCTCGGGTTAAAAACGCGGGTTCGCTCTCGCGGCCCCGGCGCGGAGAGCTACCCTACGCCACGCGGTCGCCGGCGGCGAACACCGCCTCCGGCTCCCGCCACGCCTCGACGTCCTCGGTCGGGTCGGCGTCGAGGAGGACGAGGTCGGCGCGGTATCCTTCCTCGACGCGGCCGACGCCGTCGAGCCCGAGGAGGTCGGCGGCGTTGACGGTGGCGGCCTCCAGCGCCGCCTCCGGCGAGAGCCCGTAGTCGACCATGTACGCCAGCTCTCGCGGGATGTCCTCGAAGAAGTTGAACGGCGTGCCCGCGTCGGTGCCCATCGCGATCGGCACGTCGGCCGCCAGCGCGTGGTCCCACGCGTCGTCGAAGCGGTCGGCGGCGTCCTCGGCCTTCGCGACAGCGTCCTCGGGGATCCCGGCCTCGACGCCGTTGTCGACGATGCCGCGGAGCGCGCTCGCGGTCGGGACCCAGTAGGTGCCCCGGTCGGCCATCATCTCTGCGGCCTCGCGGTCCATGAACGTCCCGTGCTCGACGCTCGAGATGCCGGCCTCGACCGCGTTCTTGATCCCCTCCTCGCCGTGGGCGTGGGCCGCGGTCGGCGTGTCCGTCGGCGCCGCCGCGTCGGTGAACGCGGCGAGCTCCTCGGGCGTCAGCTCGGGGGCGCCGGTCACCGCGCCCTCGGTGAGGACGCCGCCGGTCGCCATGCACTTGAGCACGTCCGCGCCCGCCTTCAGCTGCTCGCGGGCCGCCTTCCGGACCTCGGCCGGCCCGTCGGCCTCGCGCCCGAACCAGTTGCCGTGGCCGCCGGTCATGATCACGTTGCGGCCGCACGCGAGGACCCGCGCGCCGTCGATCTCGCCGGCGGCGACCGCCTCGCCGGCGTCGAGCGCGAGGGTTCCCCGGCTCCCGAGGTCGCGGACCGTCGTGACGCCGGCCTCGACCGCCGACCGCAGGTTGCCCGCGGCCCGGTAGCTCGCGGTGTAGTCGCTGTCGGAGACCGCGGTCGCGACGTCGGGTCGCCCGTCCATCATCACGTGGACGTGCGCGTCGATCAGCCCGGGCGCGACGACCTTCCCCGCTGCGTCGACCTCGGTGACTTCGCCGTCGCTCCCGTCGGCGACCGCCGCGACCGCCTCGTCGACCGCTCCCGGGTCGCCGACCGCGACGATCTCGCCGTCCGCGACCGCGACGTCTGCCCCGCGACTTCCGGCCGCGTCGACGACTCGTCCGCCTCTGAGAACGTGCATACCGCTACGAGGGACCGTTCGACGGGTAAACGCTCGGATCGCGGTAGTCCGGCACGGTATATGATACTGTGTCACACACCACCACTTATAACCGGGCGGCCGGAGTCTCCGAACTCATGGCAACAGATGATCGGCCGGACCGAGGCGGCGGACTGTACGCGCGGCGGATCGGCACGCCGACCACGAACGACGAGGTGAACGGCTACTGGCTGTTCGGGTTCGGGGTTCTGCTCGGGCTGGCCGGGGTCGCGCTGTTCTTCCTCACCGAATCGGCGACGTCGACCCGCGGCATCGCGTACGCGCTGGCCGCGCTGGCGCCGCCGTTCGTCATGCTCGGGGCCGTGATCCGGTTCCCGCTCCGTCGAACGGGGACCTATCTCGGCTACCTCGGGACGGCGGTGAGCGTCCTCGGCGTCGTGTGGTTCGTGAACATCTTCCCGGAGGGGTGGTTCACCGCCTCCGGCGATTCGACCGTGATCGCGCTGTACGGCGTCGGGCTGCTCCTCATCGGGCTCGCGGGGACGGTCGTCCCGCTGCTCTCCGACCCGGTGTACGAGGACTACGAGCGGATGCAGGGCGAGACGGCCGCCGCCACGGCCGAGCGCGACGAGACGACCGCCGAGCTGGAGGCGACACGGGAGGAACTCGCGTCGACGGAGGACGAACTGGCGTCGACGCGCGAGGAGTTGACCGCCGCCGAGGGGCGCGCCGAGGTCCTCGACGCCGAGATCGCGTCGCTCCGCGAGAGCAAGGCCCGGTTCGAGCTGTTCGAGGACGCGAGCGGGAAGCCGCGCTGGCGGCTCCGCCACCGCAACGGCAACGTCGTCGCGACGTCCGGACAGGGGTACAGCAGCCGCGGGAAGGCCCAGCAGGGGCTCCACGGCGTCCGGCGGAACGCGCTCGGCGCCGGGATCCTCCGGATCGAGACGCCGGTCGAGGAGGCGGCGGCCGTCGCGGCGGACGACGGCCCGGAACCCGAGGACGCCGCGGCGCCGGACGTGGCGGTTCCGAGCGAGGACGAGGCGATCGAGAGCGCGGCGACGTTCGAGCTGTTCGAGGACGCGGGCGGCGAGTGGCGCTGGCGGCTCCGCCACGACAACGGGAACATCATCTCGGACTCGGGTGAAGGGTACGCCTCGAAGTCGAACGCGAAGCGCGCGCTCGCGAGGGTCCGCGAGCACGTCGCCGCCGCGGACTACCTCCGGGTCGATCCGACGGCCTTCGAGATGTTCCGCGACGCGGCGGGCGAGTGGCGCTGGCGGCTCATCCACGAGAACGGCAACGTGCTCGCCGACTCGGGCGAGGGGTACTCCTCGCGCTCGAAGGCGAGGCAGGGGCTCGATAGCGTGCGGTCGAACGCCGCCGAGGCCGGGGTCGAGGACCTCGACGCCGAGGCGGCGGACGACGCCGACGCTGGCGGCGCGAACGCGACGTTCGAGATCTACGAGGACAGGGGCGGCGACTACCGCTGGCGGCTCCGCCACCGCAACGGGAACATTATCGCCGACTCGGGCGAGGGGTACGCCTCGAAGTCCGGCGCGGAGGACGCCGTCGAGCGCGTCCGCGACTACGCGCCGGACGCGTCCGTGCTGGAGGTCGGCGACGCGGCCTTCGAGATCTACGAGGACGCGCGCGAGGAGTGGCGCTGGCGGCTCCGCCACCGCAACGGCAACGTCGTCGCCGACTCGGGCGAGGGCTACGCCTCCCGGTCGAACGCGGTCGAGGCCGTCACGAGGGTGAAGGCGAACGCCCCGGGCGCCGGCGAGGAGACGGTCGCGTAGGGGCTCGATCGACCGCCGAACCGCTTTTTCCCTCTCAGGACGCCGCGAGCAGCTTCAGCCGCAGCTCGCGCTCGTCGACCTCGTACTTGAACGCCGGGTGCCCGTCGATCAGCACGTAGGGGACGCGCTCGCCGTACTCGTCCGCGAGCGCGGGGTCCTCGTCGACGTCGACCATCTCGAGGTCGATCGCCACGTCGAGCCCCGCGGCGGTCTCCTCGATCGTCTCCCGGGCGGCGTCACAGAGGGTGCACTCCTCGCGGGTGTACACCGTGACGGGGACCGCCGTCGCCTCCGAATCGCTCATGGCGTCGGTAGGGCCGTCGGCGTGGAGTCGCTTTCGGTCGGTAGTCGGCGGCCGCCCCCGAGCCCCCGGCCGACGCCCGCTCCCGAGCCGCCGGAGGCGACGCGGGCTCGGTCCGTCTCAGAACACGTCGGGGTCGTCGCCGATCTGTCGCCGCCCGCTGATGATGCTCGGGGTGCCGCCCGTCTGGATGATGTTGAACGCGGTCATCAGGTCCGATCGGGAGATGATCCCGACGAGTCGCTCCTCGCGGTCGACGACGGGGAGGCGCCCGACGCCGTGTTCCTGCATCGTCTGGAGCGCGGTCATCGCGTCCGTCTCCGGGCCGACCGCGACCACGTTCGTCGCCATCACGTCGCCGACGGTGTACGCGTCGCGCTCGACCTCGCGGACCGACCGCGCGTCCTCTAAGGTCACCATCCCGACGAGGTCGTCGCCGCGGAGCACGGGGTAGCCCGTGTGTCGCTCCTCGAACATCCGGCTCATCAGCTCCGCGACGGAGGTGTCCTCCGCCACGGTGTGGAGTTCCTCGCGTCCGGTCATCACGTCGCCGACGGTGACGTCCTCGAAGGCGGCCTTCAGGGTGGTCTGCTGGGCCTCACCGGAGGCGGCGATGTAGATGAAGAAGGCGAGGACGATCAAAAGCAGCTGGAAGTTCAACAGCCCGACGATCCCCATGACGAACGCGAACGCCTTCCCGACCGCGGCGGCGCGCTGGGTCGCCTGCGCGTGCGGCTGGTTCCGGGCCAACAGCGCCCGGAGGACGCGCCCGCCGTCCATCGGGAACGCCGGGAGCATGTTGAACCCGGCGAGCACCACGTTCAACAGCGCGAGGTAGCCGAACACGAACAGCACGGCGTTCGACCCGGCCGGCGCCAGGACGAACACGGCGTAACAGCCGACGCCGACCGCGACGCTGACGATCGGGCCCGCCACCGCGATCCAGAACTCGTGTTTCCAGTCCTCCGGGAACTCGGTGAAGCTGGCGAGCCCGCCGAGCAGCCACAGCGTGATCGACTCGATCTCGTAGCCGTACCGCATGGCGACGACCGAGTGGCCGAACTCGTGGAGGAGGACGCCCGCGAACAGCCCCAGCGCCGCCGACAGCCCGAGGATCCACGGCGTGAGCCCGCCGGCGAGCGCGGCGGGGTCGATGCCGGCGCCGAGCGCCTCGTTCATCACGTCTGCGATCATCTCGACCTGCGACCCGATGAGGTAGGCGAACAGCGGCAACACGATCAGGAACGTCCAGTTGAGCCTGACCGGGATCCCGAGCACGGTCCCGATTTTGAGTCCTCGCATGTCATCGAGTTAGTCGGGTGGGCGGTTAAACGTCCGGGGGTGGCGACGAGAATGCGTGACGGCGGCTTCGAGGCCGGAGCGCGACGGCTTCGGGATCGGCGGGCGACGGCTCCGAGGCGTGCGGCGATCTCCGGAAATCGCGACGCCGACCCGCTCGCCGTCGCTTATAACCGCTCCGCCGCCGATCGGCCGGTATGGACGACGCCACCGACGACACGGCGACGGGCGCACCGGACGCGGTCGTGAAGCGCGGCGACGAGATCGGTTACGAGGCGGTCGACGCCGCCGACGGGCTCCGGAAGGGCGTGCTCCTCGACGCGTCGGACGGCGCCCCGAACTTCGCGATGCGGCGGTTCGAGCTCGCGCCCGGCGCCGCGGTCCCCCGCCACACGAACGCGGTCGAACACGAGCAGTACGTGCTCGCCGGCGAGTACGTGGTGGGGATCGGCGAGACGGAGCACGTCGTCTCCCCCGGCGACGCGCTCCTCATCCCGGCGGGCGTCGAGCACTGGTACCGGAACGACGGCGACGAGCCGGGCGCGTTCATCTGTGCGGTGCCGAACGGCGACGACGAGATCGAACTCGTCGAGTAGGCGATCCCGCCCGCACGCCCGCGGTCACTCGATCGTTCCGACCCGGTCGGCGACGTAGCCGAACTGGTCGCGGTAGCCGTACGGCGACAGCAACACGGGGTAGAACGGCTCGTCGGCGCGGAGCTGCTCGTCGCCGGCGGCCGCGAAGGCCTCGCCGACCTCGACGCGCTCGAAGTTGCGCGCGAACACCTCGTACTCCTCGGCGTCCGGCTTCGGGATCCGGTCGCGGAGCCGGAACACCTCGACGTCGTCGCGGCCGCCCGCGTCGACCACGTCGTCGGCGCCCGGCGCCGGGAGCGCGCCGGTCGCGGCCAGGAACGCCCGCGTCAGCCAGTAGGCGTTGTCCGCCGCCGTCTCCGAGCCCTGCAGGCCGGCCTCCACCTCGAGCGTGTGCGGGTGCTCGATGAGCCGGCCCTCGGTGAACGCGTCCGTCTCGATGACGACGTCGACCGGGAGGTGCGGGGCGACCGCGCGGGTGACCTCGTCCATCGAGTCGATCACCGCGAACGGCTCGGCGGACGACTGCGTCGAGTGGATCGCGAGGGTGGTACACCCCTCGACCTCGGCGGCCAGCTCGGCGGCCAGCCGCTCCTCGTGGGCGTCCGAGTCGGGGTCGCCGGGGAACGCCCTGTTGAGGTCGGCGTCGAGGTAGCGCACTCCGGCGTCGAGCGCCGCCTCGTTGGCGACGATCAGCCGCACCGGGCGCTCGGCGTCGGGGTCGCTGTCGAGGAGCCGTCGGATCGCTCGGGCGCCGCAGGGCTCGTCGCCGTGGATCGCGCCGACGACCGCGACCTCGGGCTCCCCCTCGCCCAGTTCGTACACGTCCATACCCGCACGAGGCGCTCGGCGGGTAAGTCGCGTTCGGATCGGCGCGGTCGGCCGCGCCGCACGGGCTGCACGGGCCGCTCAGTGCGCCTCGTCGATCCGCTCGGCGTACTCGTAGTCGGCCGGATACGCCTCCGGTCGGGCGTCGTCCAGCGGGATCTTCCAGCCGTCGATCGCGGCCGGGTCGCCGAGCGCGTCTCGGAGCGTCGCGCGCACCTCGGCGACGTCGACGCCGTAGAAGTCGTCCGGGACGCCCCGGAGGTACTCCAGCGCGGTCTCGAACAGCGACCGCATCCCGTCGTCGCTCTCGAAGTCCACGTGCTTGTACGCGCCCGCCGCGACCTGCACCATCCCGTGGAGGAAGGCGCTCTCCGTGGTCCCGCTCCCGTAGTTGTACCACTCGTCCTCGAAGCAGTCGTGCGACTCGTGGTACGCGCCGGCGTTGAACAGCCGGACCCCGTGTTCGGTCGCCCGGCGGAGCGTGGCGTGCTCCCAGTGGCCGCCGGCGAGCCGCGCGTCGTCGGGGACGGCGTCCGCGTCGCCGGCGGCGTCGTCGTCCCGTTCCGACCCGTCGTCGGCCGCGTGCCACCCGGTCGGGTCCCCGAGCGGCGGGGCGACGCCGGGGTCCCGGGTGTGCTCGTCCATGCGAACGCCTCTCGGGCCCAGCGACCTAACCGTTTCGCGGCCCGTCCTCGTCGACCGTCGCCGCGTCCGCTCGCGCGCCGCGACCGGGATCGAACGCTTCTTTCCCCGACCGGGCGTCGGGTCGATCGATGGAACTCGGTCTCCCCTCCGCGATCGGGGCCGCGGTCGTCTGGGGGGTGTACGTCTTCGTGCTCAAGCGCTCCTTCTCCGGCTACCCGCCGGCCGGGCTCACGGTGCTGATCAACGCGGCGGCGATCGCGTGGTTCCTGCCCGTGACCGTCGCGACGAACGACCTCGGCGGCGCGGCGCTCGCGGCCGACCCGCTCGGCGCGCTCGGGACGCTCGCGCGGTCGCTGGCGGCGGTCGACCCCGCGGCGGTCGCCGCCCTCGCCGGCACCGCGACGGCGACCGCGGCCGCGTTCGTGCTCTTCCTCCGGGCGATCGCTCAGGGCGACGTCTCCTACGTGACCCCGATCAACAAGGTCGTCCCGATGTTCGTGCTCCCGATGGAGGTGCTGCTGCTCGGGCAGGTGCTCGCGCCGATCCAGATCGCCGGCGTCGTCGTCGCCACGGCGGCCGTCTACGTCGCGAACTACGACCCGGGGAGCCTGCTCGCGCCGCTCGTCAGCGCGGTCCACTCCCGCCCCGCCCAGCTCGCCCTGGTGAGCGCGGCGTGTTTCGCCGTCGCCGACCTCGGGAAGCGCGTGGCGCTCCAGGAGCTCGCGATCCCGGGGACGCTGTGGGTGCCGCTGCTGCTCGCCGGCTCCGCCCTCGTCCTGTTGCCCGCCGCGATCCGGACCCGGCCGACCGTCACCCGGGACGACGCGCCGAAGTTCCTCGCCGTCGGCGCGCTCGTCGCGCTCGGCGAGCACCTGACGACGATCGCGTTCGCGTCGCTCCCAGCGAGCGTCGCCTCGCCGGTGATCAACACGCAGGCGATCGTCGCCGTCGTGCTCGGCGGAGTCGTCCTCGGCGAGCGATACTTCCGCGTCCGCCTCGTCGCCGCCGCCCTCGCCGTCGTCGGCGTGTCGATGATCGCGCTGTGAGGGCGGATTTGGACTCGTCCGTTCGACGCCGGATAGAGTTATTACTATCAACGTATTGAGAGATATTTAAAATCTTAATACTTCATAAATAATAAACACGGTCGCATGCCACACCAGACCTCACGGCGGAGCGTGCTGAAGGCGATCGGCGCGGCGGCGGCCGTGCCCGGAATCGTCGGCACCGCCGCGGGGCGGGGCAACGCGCCCACGCCGCGGTACGCCGCGTTCAACGTCGTCGAGTTGGGTACCCAACAGGTACAGGAACCGGGCGACGAACAGGCGGAGGCCGCGGCCCGCGTGATACAGGAGGTCGACCCGGACGTGCTCGTGGTCAACGAGCTCGCGAACAACATTCAGGAGGCGACCGTCAACGATGTCCCCACGGACCAGACGAACATCGAGGCGTTCGTCGAGAACTATCTCAGCGAGCCGCAGGGGAAGAACTTGGAGGGGATCGAGTACGAACACACGCTCCAGCCCGAGAGCAACACCGGGGTCCTCCCGGAGGAGGAGTACGACTTCAACAAGAACGGTGAGTTCGGGCGTCCCGGCGACGCGTTCGGGTTCGGGACTTATCCCGGCCAGTACGCGTTCGGCATCGCGAGCAGGTACCCCTTCGACGAGGACGCGATCCGTTCGTTCCAGAAGTTCCTGTGGGCGGACATGCCCGACAACCTGATCCCGGTCGCAGGCGACGAGGGGGTCGACACCGAGGACAGCATCTACCTGACGGAGGAGGAACTGGAGGTGTACCGGCTCTCCTCGAAGACCCACATCGACGTCCCGTTCGACGTCGACGGCGAGACCGTCCACGGCCTGTTCTCGCATCCGACGCCGGCGGTGTTCGACTTCGACAACAACTTCAACGGCCGCTGGAACCACGACGAGAACCGGTTCTGGGCCGACTACGTCGCCGGCGCGGACTACATCTACGACGACTCCGGAACTGAAGGCGGTCTCGACGACGACGCCTCCTACGTGCTGCTCGGCGACATGAACGCCGGCCCCGGCGACGAGCCGCTCGACCCGGCGACGAAATACTTCGTCGACAACGACGACTTCAACAGCCGCAGCCTCCCGACGAGCCCGGGCGGCGCCACGCTAGGGAACCAGTACGCGACGGCCGACTTCGGGGGGGAAGGGTCCAAGGTCGACTGGGTCCTCCCCTCGCCCGATCTCTCGAAGCGCGCCTCGTCGGTGGTGTGGCCGAATCCGAACGCGAACAAGCGCGGGCTCGCGGACGACGTGGCAGACGCCTCGGACCACCGCCTCGTGTGGGCCGACATCGCCGTGCAGCCGGGTTCCTCCGAGGGAGGACGCGGGCGCGGCCGGGGAAACCGGTGAGTTAAACCACCCGGAGGGCTTGGTGCCGACTGCGTGCGAGGGTAGCCAAGCCCGGAAACGGCGGCGGACTCAAGATCCGCTCCTGTAGAGGTCCGTGGGTTCAAATCCCTCCCCTCGCATCGCCGGGGTCCACCCCCGTGATGCGGAAGACGCTCTCGGAGCGCTCTTCCCTCGCAACATCTCACACTCGATTCACTCCTAGCCGCTGGCGTCGCCAAGCCCGGAAACGGCGGCGGACTCAAGATCCGCTCCTGTAGAGGTCTCGTGAGCGAGCACCGCGAGCGAACGAGAGCACGCGAGTCGCAGCCGGCGAGCGAAGCGAGCCGGACCGTCTCGCGGCGGTCCGTGGGTTCAAATCCCTCCCCTCGCATGAGCGCGTCCACAACGCGCGAATGCACACGAGGGCGGGATTTGAATCAGGGAGCGCCTCCGGCGCGACCGTGGTTCAAATCCCTCCCCTCGCATCGTCGGGGTCCACCCCCGTGATGCGGAAGACGCTCTCGGAGCGCTCTTCCCTCGCAAAATCTCACACCCGATTCACCCTCGACTCGTATGACTTCCAGCGGTAGCTACGCCGTCCCCGCGCTCTCGTTCCGGTACCGGGCGAGCGCGAGCCCGGCGAAGACGACGACCGCGAGCTGGGCGCCGACGCCGAGCGTGGACCCGAGCGCCTGGAGGACCACCGCGGCGCCCTGTCGCGGCTCGGCTATCAGCAGCACGACGGCGGTGCCGACGAGGGTCACGACTGCAGCGGCGAGGCCGGCCGCCAGCGCGATCCGACCGTCGCTCCGCGGGTCGTCGCGTCGCCGCCCGACGGTGAACGAGACGCCGAACAGGAGGCCGTAGACGAGCAGGAACGAGACGAGCTGTCCGGCGGCGACGTACAGCCCGAGCCGCTGAACCGGCGGTGCGTCTATCGGCGACGACACGAGGAGCGGTGGGAGCCGGCGGAGGACGCTCAACGCGAGCGCCACGCCGGCCGCGACGAGCGGAGGGACCGCTGACAGGTTCATGGGACGGGTGCGACTGTCTCCGCGAGGGAGGAGTAGCTTTCGCCCGACCGTGGGCCGACCCGCTCTCGCTGGGCGTCCCCCGTCCCCGCCGCTGACGTCCCCCGTCCCCGCCGATCCCTGACCGCCGCGCTCCCGAGCGGTATGTCTTTTTACCCTCACCCGCGAACCGCTATCCATGACCGAACGGACGCGTCGCGACTGGCTCCGCGTCGCCGGCGGCGTCGGCGTCGCGGGACTCGCGGGGTGTAGCGCGCTCGGCGGCGACCTGTCGGACGACGGCGACGACGGGGAGTCCGACTTCGAGGGCGCCGACCTCCCGCTGGACCTCGACGACCGACCGCAGTCGCCCGAGGGGCTCACCTCGCAGTTCCGGCAGGGGCTCCGGAACCACGGGCACATCGACGCGACGATCCCCGAGACCGTCGACGTGGAGTGGGCCGTGCCGGCGAACCGCGGCGACCACACGGCCTCGAAGGGGAGCCCGATGCTCGCGCCGTCGGGCGACGTTCTCGTCGCCGACGACACGGGCCGCATTCAGTCGATCGCGACGGACGGGGAGCCGAACTGGTCGACCTCGATCTCCGACGACGACCGCGGGAGCCACGGCACCCCCGCGATCGCGGACGGCGCGGCGTACGTGGGGACCTACGACGGCGTCGTCTCCGCGGTCTCGGTCGCGGACGGCGAGATCCTGTGGCAGACCGACGTCGGCGACGCGGCCGCCGCCAGCCCGACCTACCACGAGGGGCGGCTGTACGTCGCCGTCGAGTACGCGACGCCGAGCGGGACCGTCGTCGTCATGGACGCCGAGAGCGGCGACGTGGAGTGGCGCGACGACCGGCCGACCGACCACCCGCACTCGACGGTCGCCGTCGACTTAGAGCGCGACCGCTTCCTCTTCGGCTCGAACGACGGCCACGTCTACGCCTGGTCGGTCTCCGACCGCGAGCGCGCGTGGACGTACGACACCGGCGGGGACGTGAAGGCGCCGATCGCGGTCAGCCGCGGGATCGCGGTGGTCCCGTCGTGGGCCGAGACGGTCACCGCCGTCGACGTCGCCGACGGCACCGGGCTCTGGGAGTTCGAGACCGACGACATGGTCATGTGCGCGCCCGCGGTCCACGACGGGACGGTCTACGTCGGGAGTCACGACGGCAACGTGTACGCCGTCGACCTCGCGACCGGCGAGGAGGAGTGGTCCACCCCGGTGAACGGCTGGGTGACGGGCAGCGTGACCGCGACGAACGAGCACGTGCTCGCGGGCTCGTACGACGCGCACCTCTACGCGCTCGACCGCGCGGACGGCTCGGTGACGTGGGCGGTCGAGGGGCGCGGCGACGTCACCAGCGCCCCGTTCGTCACCGACGACGCGATATACTACGCCGAGCGCGCTCCGGAGGGCTCCGACGAGGCCGGGATGTGCTACAAGCTCGCCGCGCCGGAGTGAGTCGGGGCGGTGTTCCCCGACGCCGGTCCGGAGCGCGTCGCGGGTCCGTCACGAACGTCCACCCGAAACGGAGGGTCCGAAACGGTTTTGCCGGCCCCTGACGGACGGTCGATATGCCAACGGATCCCGACACAGGGTACGACCCGTCGCTGGGTCGGAAGTTCGTGTTCGTCACCGGCGGCGTCATGTCCGGGCTGGGGAAGGGGATCACCGCCGCCAGCACCGGGCGGCTCCTCGCGAACGCGGGCTTCGACGTCACCGCGGTGAAGGTGGACCCCTATCTCAACGTCGACGCCGGGACGATGAACCCGTACGAGCACGGCGAGGTGTACGTCCTGAAGGACGGGGGCGAGGTCGACCTCGACTTGGGCAACTACGAGCGCTTCCTCGGCACCGACATGACGTTCGATCACAACGTCACCACGGGGAAGACGTACCAGCACGTCATCGAGCGCGAGCGCGCCGGCGACTACCTCGGCAAGACCGTCCAGATCATCCCCCACGTCACCGACGACATCAAGCGTCGCATCCGGGAGGCCGCCGAGGGGTCCGACGTCTGCCTCGTCGAGATCGGCGGGACGGTCGGCGACATCGAGTCCATGCCGTTCCTCGAGGCGCTCCGCCAGTTCGCCCACGAGGAGGACGACGAGGACATCCTCTTCACGCACGTCACGCTCGTCCCTTACTCGAAGAACGGCGAGCAGAAGACGAAGCCCACCCAGCACTCGGTGAAGGAGCTGCGCTCGATCGGGCTCCAGCCGGACATCTTAGTCGGCCGCTCCGAGGACCGGCTCGACCCGGAGACGAAAGAGAAGATCGCCTTATTCTGCGACGTGCCGACGGACGCCGTCTTCTCGAACCCCGACGTCGAGGACATCTACCACGTCCCGCTGATGGTGGAAGACGAGGGGTTAGACGAGTACGTGATGGAGCGGCTCGGGCTCGCCGAGGAGGCGCTCCCGAAGGCCGAGCGCTCGACGGAGTGGCGCGAGCTGGTCACCCGCGACCGCGACCGCGAGCTCGACGTCGCGCTCGTCGGGAAGTACGCCCTCGAAGACGCGTACATGTCGATCCACGAGGCGCTGAAACACGCCGGGATCCAGACCGGGACCGAGGTGAACGTGCTGTGGGTCGACGCCGACGAGACCACCGAGCGCCACGAGGAGCGGCTGGCGTCGGCCGACGCGGTCGTCGTCCCCGGCGGGTTCGGCTCCCGCGGGACCGACGGGAAGATCGAGGCGGTCCGGTACGCCCGCGAGAACGACGTCCCCTTCCTCGGGCTCTGTCTCGGCTTCCAGATGGCGGTCGTCGAACACGCCCGTAACGTCCTCGGGCTGGAGGGCGCCCACTCCGCCGAGATCGACCCCGACACCCCCCACCCGGTCATCGATCTGCTCCCCGAGCAGTACGAGACGGAGGACATGGGCGGCACGATGCGGCTCGGCGCCCACGAGACCGACATCGAGCCCGGCACGCTCGCGGCGCGGGTGTACGACGCCGACTCCTGCACGGAGCGCCACCGCCACCGCTACGAGGTGAACCCCGAGTACATCGACCGGTTGGAGGCCGACGGGCTGACGTTCTCCGGGCGCGCCGACAACCGGATGGAGATCTTAGAGCGCCCCGACCACCCGTTCTTCTTCGGGACGCAGGCGCACCCCGAGTTCCGGTCGCGGCCGGACCGCGCGAGCCCGCCGTTCGTCGCCCTCGTCGAGGCGGCGCTGGGATCGACGGACACAACCGAACGGAACGCGGACGTGAGGCTATAGATGGTCGATACGGACGAGTTCATCGACGAGGCGATAGCGGAGATCCGGGAGGCGATCGGCGACGCGAACGCCGTGATCGCCCTCTCCGGCGGGGTCGACTCCTCGGTCGCGGCGACGCTCGCGTACGAGGCGGTCGGCGACCAGCTCACGCCCGTCTACGTCGACACGGGGCTGATGCGCAAAGGGGAGACCGAGGAGATCCGCGACACGTTCTCCTTCATGGAGTCGCTGCGCGTGATCGAGGCGCAGGACCGCTTCTTCGACCGGCTAGCGGGCGTCACCGACCCCGAGGAGAAGCGCCACGTCATCGGCGAGGGGTTCATCGACGAGTTCGAGACGGTCGCCCGCGACGTCGACGCCGACTACCTCGTCCAGGGGACGATCTACCCCGACCGCATCGAGTCCGAGGGGAACATCAAGTCGCACCACAACGTCGGCGGGCTCCCCGAGGTCGTCGACTTCGAGGGGATCGTCGAGCCCGTGCGCGACCTCTACAAGGACGAGGTCCGCGAGGTCGCCCGCGAGCTCGGCCTCGAAGAGATCATCTCCGAGCGCATGCCGTTCCCCGGCCCCGGGCTCGCCGTCCGCATCGTCGGCGAGGTGACCCCGGAGAAGGCCGACGTCGCCCGCGAGGCGACCCACGTCGTCGAGGAGGAGCTGGAGGAGTACGACCCGTGGCAGGCGTTCGCCGCCGTCCTCGGGAAGGCGACCGGGGTGAAGGGCGACAACCGCGTGCACGGCTGGGTCGTCGCCGTGCGCTCGGTCGAGAGCCGCGACGGGATGACCGCCCGGGCGCAGGAGCTCGACTGGAGCACGCTCCAGCGGATCCAGAGCCGGATCACCGGCGAGAACGAGAGCGTCGCCCGCGTCGTCTACGACGTGACCCACAAGCCGCCCGCGACGATCGAGTACGAGTGATGGCGGGGACTCCCGCCCGACCCGACGGCGGCCGCGCAGAGGGCGAAATCGCCGTCGTCGCCGGACCCGACGAGCACGGCATCGGCGAGGAGCTCGCCGCGCTCGGCGTCGAGGTCCGCCGGATCGACGGGCTCGTCACCGCCGACGCGCTCTCCGACGCCGGCATCGCCGAGGCCGCCTACTTCGTCCTCACCGACGTCGAGGAGGCGACCGGCATCCCGATCGCTAAGGAGCTGCAGCCGTCCGTCCTCGCCGTGACCTACGCCGAGCGGTCGCTGCCGGCGTTCGTCGCGACCGTCGCCGACCTCGCGGTCGACCCGGCACTGATGGACGCCGCGACCGTCGCCGAGGAGCTGGTCGACGGCGCCGCCGACCGCGCGGCGTAGTCGGGTACCACGCCGATCCCGACACCGATATTCATAAGAAACTCGAGTATTCTGCGAATTGTACCGTTGTTCGAAATCGAACGCTCAGCCGCCATCGCCGTTTCGGCGAAAACGCCGCTTCTGCCAGACTGTGGCCCGCGTACGCTTGCGTCTCCGACTCACACCGGTTACCGCCGAACTCGCCGGAAATAGCGCTCCGAAATCCATTTAAAACGCGTCACGCGGGCGGTACGGCTCAGACTCGCGTTCGGACCCCGGGCCGTCGACGTTTTGTGTATCGGAATGACGGTTCTCTCGTTCGCTATCCGTTTTGAAACGTTCTCTCCCCGCGCGACCGCCGCCGCGGTTCCGCGAGCAGTAGCGTTATTTCGGTGTGTCACGTACCCTGGTGTGTTATGTCACAGCAAGAGATCGAAGAGGAGCTGTACGTCGACCAGTACACGCTCGGGCTGGTCGGCCCCGACCAGGAGTGGGCCGGAACCGTCGCCGACGGCGGCACGGTGAAGACGTACACGCCCCCCGGGTGTTGGGGGCCGATGGTCACCCCCTCGTTCCGGGGCGGCCACGAGGTGACGCGGCCGATCCGCGTCGAGGGCGCCGAAGTCGGCGACGCCGTCGCGATCCGCATCCGCGACGTGGAGGTGACGAGCATGGCGACGAGCACGGGGTCGATGGCCGAGCGCGAGGAGGCGTTCCGCGACGACCCGTTCGTCGACCACCGCTGTCCGGAGTGCGGGACGACCTGGCCCGACTCGGTCGTCGAGGGGACCGGCGAGGACGCGATCCGCTGTGCCGAGTGCGGCGCCAACGCCTCCTCGTTCGGCTTCGAGTACGGCTACACCGTCGCGTTCGACCACGAGAACGCGGTCGGCGTCACGCTCGATAAGGAGGGCGCCCACCGGCTCGCGCTCGACGCCGACGAGGTGATGGACATCCCCGAGAACTCCCGGCAACACCCGATCCTCCTGTACGAGCCCGACGGAATGCCCGGCACGCTCGGTCGCCTCCGCCCGTTCATCGGCAACATCGGGACGACGCCCTCCGTGACGATGCCCGACTCCCACAACGCGGGCGACTTCGGGCAGAGCCTGATCGGGGCCGACCACGACTACGGGGTCGAGACCGAGGAAGACCTCGAAAAGCGCACCGACGGTCACATGGACATCCCGGAGGTCCGTCCGGGCGCCACGCTGATCTGTCCCGTCGCCGTCGACGGCGCGGGGATCTACGTCGGCGACCTCCACGCGAACCAGGGGGACGGCGAGCTCTCCCTCCACACCACCGACGTGAGCGGCACCGTCACCATGGACGTCGAGGTGATCGAGGGGCTCGAGCTCGACGGCCCCGTGCTGCTCCCGAACGAGGAGGACCTCCCCTTCATCAGCGCGCCGTACACCGACGCGGAGCGCGAGGCCGGCCGCGAGCTCGGCGCGGAACACGGCGTCGAGACGGAGACGGAGATGGCGCCGATCCAGGTGGTCGGCTCCGGCGCCACCGTCAACGACGCCACGCAGAACGCCTTCGACCGCGCGACGAAGCTCTTGGACATGAGCGAGGGCGAGGTGCGCGGGCGCTGCACGTTCACCGGCGGCGTTCAGGTCGGGCGGCTCCCGGGCGTCGTCCAGCTCGACATGCTGGCGCCGCTCGACGTCCTCGCGGAGCGCGGCCTCGACGGGCTGGTCCGCGAGCAGTACGACCTGTAGCGCCGTCGTCGGGCTACGCTTTCGACTCCGTCGCCTCGCAGTCGCAGCCGCCCGACGAGAGCAGGTCGGCGACGCCGTACCGCGATCCGCAGTCCGTACACAGCACGCTCACGTCGACCAGCACGCGGAACTCGCCGAGGGTGAGCGCCGGGGTCTTCCGGAGCCCCCGGAGCTTCGACTCCGCGACCGAGACCAGCCGGCCGCGGAGCTTCCCGATCGCCCGGGCCGCGGTCGTCGCACGGTCGCCGTCGTCGCGCTCGTACTCCGCGCCGCGGTGGTCCCGGAGGTAGCTCCGGACGGCCTGATACGTTACCACGTCGCAGTCGAGCGCGTCGACGTCGACGCCCTCGCGTTCGAGCCGGCGGCGGAGCTGCGTCCGGTCGGCGGCGGTGACCTCGTCGCCCGTCAGCGACCGCACCACCGCGTCCACCTCCCGCGCCGACAGCCGCACTCCGGTCTCGTCGAGTCGGGCCTCGACGAGCCGGCGGTTGAACTCGGCGGCGAGGTCGCGCAGGCTCGTGTGGTCGTCGCCGGTCGCCGTCCACCGCGCCTCCAGCTCGTCGCCGACGCCGTCCAGGCCGTACTCGTCGAGGAGGCGCGTCACCTTGTTCCGACGGCCGCCGTCCGTGTCGGTCATTCGTCGGTATCACGGGCGGGAAGCGACATAGGCGTTACCGTGGCCTCGACGGGTCGCGGCGGGACCGGTTCGCGAACGGGGCCTCGAACCCGTTCCGGTATGCCCCGAACGGCACCTATATCCCACCGCCTCCGGATCCGTCGGACACCAAATGATGCGCCACGACGTCGCCATCGTCGGCGGCGGCTGCGTCGGGCTGTCGGTCGCCAAACACCTCGCCGAGCGCACCGACCTCGACGTCGCCGTCTTAGAGAAGGAGCACCACCTCGCCTCGCACCAGAGCGGCCGGAACTCCGGGGTGCTCCACCCCGGGTTCAACTACCCGCCGGGCTCGAAGAAGGCGCGGTTCGCCACCGAGGGGACCGCCCGGATGAAGGCGTACTGCGAGGAACACGACGTCCCCTGCGAGGAGCTGGGCGTCCTCGTCGTCGCGACGGACGACGAGGAGGAGGCGCGGCTCGACGACCTCGCAGAGCAGGCCGAGGCCAACGGGGTCGCCTACGAGCTGCTCGACTCCCGCGAGGCGATCCGCGCGCACGAACCGCACGCCGAGGGACAGGCCGCGCTCCACGCTCCGGAGGCCGCCTCCGTCGACTCCGAGCAGTACGTCTACGCGCTCGCCCGCGAGGCCCGGGAGCTCGGGGTCACTATTTACACGGGCTACGAGGTCTCGCGGATCGAGGAGGCGGCCGAGGGGTACCGACTCGATACGAGTAACGGCCGGTTCGAGGTCCCGTACCTGGTCAACGCCGCGGGGCTCCACGCCGACACGCTGGCCCATCAGGTTGGCGTCGGCGAGGAGTACCAGGTGGTCCCGTTCCGCGGCGAGTACTACGAGGTGCGCCCCGAGCGCGCCGAGCTCTGCGAGACGATGATCTACCCGACGCCGAACCCGGAGCTCCCCTTCCTCGGCGTCCACTACACCCGCCGCACCGACGGCAAGGTGATCGTCGGCCCGAACGCGGTGCTCGCGTTCGGTCGCGAGGCGTACGACAACACCGACGTCGACCCCCGCGAGCTGCTCGAGACGCTCACCTACGGCGGCTTCCGGCGGCTGCTCTCCTCGCCGCTGATGCTCTCGGTCGCGTGGGCGGAGCTGAACAAGTCGTATCGCAAGGAGAAGTTCGCGGCGGCCTCCCAGAAGCTCGTGCCCGACGTGCGCGCCGAGGACTTACAGAAGAGCTACGCCGGGATCCGCGCGCAGCTCGTGAGCGACGACGGCGAGCTGGTGAAAGACCCGCTGTTCGTCGAACGCGAGGACGCCGTCCACGTCCTCAACGCCGTCTCCCCCGGGCTCACCTCCTCGCTGCCGTTCGGCGAGCACATCGCGGAGCGGCTCGCGGCGAAGGTGACCGTTTAAGTCCCGGCCGTCCGACGTTGCGAGCACCACTCACGGGGCGGCGCCGGAGACTGACGACCCGCCGCACGCCCCGCGTCGGACCCATGACACCACGCACGCCCATCCCGACCCGCGGCGGCCCCGCTCGGGCCGCCACCGACGGTCGCATCGCCCCTCGCGAGCGCCACGTCCCTCGCGAGCGCTCCATCCGCCCGAATCGAGGGTACCGATGAGCCGCGGGCCCGACCGGCGACCGGTCCGGCGCCGGCTCAACGGCGACGTGCCGCTCGTCGACGCGGAGGCGGCGGCCGCCGCGATCGACGCCGACGCGACGGTGCTCACGAGCGGCTTCGGCAGCGTCGGCTACCCGAAGGCGATCCCGCTCGCGCTGGCGGAGTCGTCCCGCGACCTGTCGCTCACGCTGGTCGCCAGCGGGAAGGTCGGCGACGAGATCGACGTCGAGCTCGTCGGCTCGGGGCAGGTCGAGCGCCGGTTCTCCTACCAGTCGTCGCGGGTCGCCCGCGAGAAGACCGACGCCCGCGAGATTGCCTTCAGCGACCGCAACGCCTCCTCGATCGGCGACGAGGTCCAGTACGGCGGGCTCGTCGACCCCGACGTCGCCGTCGTCGAGGCGGTCGCGGTCGGCGAGGACTGGTTCGTTCCCTCCACGTCGCTCGGACAGGTGCCCGCCTTCGTCGAGGCCGCCGACGAGCTGTACGTCGAGCTGAATCGTCACCAGCCGCTCGAACTGCAGGCGCTCCACGACGTGTACCGACCCGACGCGCCGCCGAACCGCGGACCGATCCCGCTCACCTCCCCCGGCGAGCGCATCGGGGACGCACACGTCGCGTTCGACCCCGAAAAGCTCGCCGGCGTCGTCGAGACGGAGATCCCGGACTCGACGTACACCTTCCGGGACCCGACCGATGACGACCTCGCGATCGCCGCCAACCTCGGCTCGTTCCTCCGCGAGGAGCTGGCGCGCTCCCCCGTCTTCGACGACGCGGTCCACCTCCAGTTCGGCGTCGGCTCGCTCGGCAACGCCCTGATGGGCGAGCTGCAGGCGCTCGACTTCGGCGACCGCGAGGTGGTGTACTTCGGCGAGCTCATTCAGGACGGCCTCTTCGACATGCTCGACGCCGGCGGGCTGGAAGCCGCGAGCGCGACGTCGCTCGCGCTCACCGACGAGGGCCAACAGCGCCTCTTCGAGGACGTCGAGCGCTACGCCGAGGACGTGGTGCTCCGGCCGGCCGACGTCTCCAACCACCCGGGGCTCATCGACCAGTTCGGCGTGATCGGCGTCAACAGCGCCATCGAGTTCGACCTCTACGGCAACGTCAACTCCACGCACGTCCGCGGCGAGCGCATGATAAACGGGGTCGGCGGCTCGGCCGACTTCAACCGGAACTCGCTGATCACGGTGTGTGCGCTCCCCTCCGCGCTCGACGACGGCGCGGTCTCGCGGGTCGTCCCGCAGACGTTCCACGTCGACCACACCGAACACGACGTCGACGTCTTCGTCACCGAGCAGGGCGTCGCCGACGTTCGCGGGCTCTCGCCGGTCGAGCGCGCGGAGCTGATAATCGAGCGCTGCGCGCACCCTGCATTCGCGCCGGAGCTGCGCTCGTACCTCGACGACGTCTGCGAGCGGGAGTACCACATCCCGCAGGACGTCGAACGCGCCGCTGAGTGGTTCGAGTAGGTCGGAAAACTTCGGAGGGCGCTACGTCGCCCGCGCCCTCACAGCAGTTCGAGGAAGATGAGCAGCCACCAGACGTAGCCGACCGTGAGCGCGAGCGCGGTGAGCAGCTCGAGGGCGCCGACGTACTTCTCGCCGTGGGTCCGGCGGAACGCCTGCACCTTCTCGACCCGGTTCCACACCGGCATCAGCGGCTCCGGGATGATCTCGCCGAGACCGCCGGCCTGCTGTGCGGACTGCTCGGCGACCGCCTCGGGAGAGTCGTCGTCGCTCATTGGCTCGCCCCCCTGCCGAACGGCAGCTTGAGACCGCGGATCATCACCTTCTCGGCCACGAAGACGGCGGCGAAGACGGCGATCCCGGCGATCTTCGCGACGTCGCTCGGGTACGTCATGATGAGGACGCCGAGCGTCGCGAGCAGGGCCCGCGCGCCGAGCTTCCGTCCGGGGCGCATCTTGAACGGGTAGTTCAGCCCGTAGATGATCGTCACTGCGCCGAGCAGCACGAGCAGTCCGACGTACAGCGTGCCGAGTCCGGGTTCCATCGAGATCATGGCGGGGTTGTATACGAACGCGACCGGGAGAACGAACAGCGGCGCGGCGATCCGGACCGCGGCGCCGCAGGTCCGCCAGAAGTTCGCCTCCGCGATCCCCGCCGCGATCACCGCCGCGGTCGCCACCGGCGGCGTGATCCCCGCGAGAATGGCCGCGTAGAACATCGTGTAGTGGGCCGTGATCGGCGCGACGTTGAAGTCCGAGACGAAGGTCGGCACGATGAGGATGGCCACGATGACGTACGCGGCGACCGTCGGCATGCCGACGCCCATCAGGATGGCGACGCCCATCCCGAGCAGCACCGCGAACAGCAGCACGCCGCCCGAGATGTTGATGAGCAGCAGCGCGATCTTCGCCGGGATGCCGGTCGTGCTGAACAGGTTCACGACGCCGCTGATGACGACCAGGATGATCGCGATCGGCGCCAGGATGATGGCGCCGCGCCGGATCCCGTGAACGGTGTTTTTCACCTGCGTGACGAACTCTCCGACCGGGCTGGTGCCCGAACTGTCCACGACCCGCTGGAGCGGCGGCATGAGCACCCCGGTGACCATCATCGCGACCACCGTGTACAGCGCGGACGTCATCACGGTGTACTGGACGATCCCGAGCAGGTAGATGAGCAGCGCGAACGGGACGCCGAAGCGGAGCGCCTCGAATATCTTCTTCTCCGTCGAGAGCTCGTCGTCGAAGAACTCGGAGAACTCCATGTCCTGGCTGCTGGAGTCGGAGATGGCGAGGTAGTGGACCGCGATGGAGATGGAGACGACCAGGATCGCGGCCGGCACGAGGCCGGCGACGACGATGTCGAGGTACGGGACGCCGAGGTACGACGCCATCACGAACGCGGACGCGCCCATCACCGGCGGGAGCACCTGCCCGGACGTGGAGGCGACCGCCTCGATGCCGGCCGCGCGGTGGCCCGCCATCCCGGCCTCCTGCATCGTCGGGATGGTGAACGAGCCCGTCATCGCCGCGTTAGCGGTGTACGAGCCGTTGATCGAGCCGATGACAGCCGAGGAGAGCACGGCGGTCTGAGCGATGCCGGACTCGATGTACTTCGCGGCCACGATGGCGACCCGCAGGATCAGGTCGAACGCACCGTACGCGAACAGCAGGCCGGCGTACAGCAGGAACGGCGCGATCCACGAGGCCGTGATCTGCGTGAGGCTCCCGTAGAACCCGTACAGGTCCGTGACCGTCGCCTGCAGCAGCGTCGCCTGTTGCATCCCCGCGTGCCCCAACACGCCCGGGACGTAGTTCCCGTACATCGCGTACGCGAACACGGCGAAGATGAGTCCGAGGAACACGTTGCCGAACTCGCGCCACGTGAGGTACATCAGCGAGAGGATGACCAGCCGCGCGAGCATGTACTCGTGCTCGAGCGCGTACCCCTGGCGCTGGAGGTAGACGTCCTGGAAGTTGATCGCGAAGAACGCCGACGCGGTCATCAGCGCCAGCGACGCGGGGATCAACACGGCGCCGTCGATCCAGTCGCCGTCGGCGATGGCGAGCCGCGTCTCGTTGAGCGCGTAGACGGTCAGGATGCCGCCGACGAACGCGGTGGCGAACCGCACCTGCGAGATGGCCTGCGTCTGGGCCCAGTAGAGCACCCCCGCCCAGAACAGCAGCGCCGCCGCCGTGACCGTGACGTCGAGTCCCCGCAGCAGTCCGGAGTCGGGTTCCGTCGAGGCCGTTTCCGTGCTCATTGGTGCCAGCGTACGTTAGAGATGATATTCGTCCGCCCGGGCGTGGTGGGTCGTGTCATGGTTGGTGTCTGGATTGTCGATTACGTGTTCGAGGATTTTAAATTACTGATCGGTACGCCCCGGAGAGCGGGGAGGAAAGCCGTTTTACCGGCCGATCAGGCGCTGTCGCCTTCGGTCAGGCTGTCGTCCCACGCGTCGTTGTCCTTGTAGTACTGCACGGCGCCGCGGTGGACCGGGATGTTCTCGCGGGCCGATCCGAGCATGTCCGCGGTGGACTCGAAGTCGTTGAACTGCGCTTCGCCCTCGTTGACCGTGTCGTTGTGCTCGTCGACGACGCGGCACAGCTCGTAGACGGCGTCCGGGTTCGCCTCGGGGTTGAACGTGTAGTTCACTTCGAGGTTCCAGTGGAACACCTCGTCGGTGCCGATGTCGGTGTCCGCGATGGGCCACTCGTCGTAGCTCGTGGTGCCGAACCCGGCGCCCGGGTACGACTCGGCGGACTCGCGGAGCGCGTCCGTCGGCTCGACGTAGTGGATGTCGATCCGGGAGGCGATCTCCTGAACGAACCCGGTGTACCGCACGCCGGGCGTCCCGTACGCGATACAGGCGTCGATGTTGCCCTCCTCCATCGCGCCGGGCGCGGAGTCGACGCCCATGTTCTGGATGTTCATCTCCTCGTAGACGTCAGCCGTCGGCTCCTGCGACCAGACGTCGAGCGTAGTCGCGCGCGTCGAGTAGCCCGGCTCGGCGGGGTAGACGTTCGCGCCGGCGAGGTCGTCGAACGTCTCGATCCCCGTGCCGTCGCGGGCGATGACGTAGATGCTGTACGGGAACGCGTAGAAGCCGTACTGCGGGATGCGCTCGACGCCCTGCTCCTCGAACGCGCCCCTGTCGTCGAGCGCCTTCGCCAGCGAGTTGTTGTCGGTGATGCCGGCGTTGAACTGGTTGTTCGCCATCCGGCGGATCGTCCCGATGTAGCCCGGGCTCTCGATCGTCGAGTAGCTCAGGGTGTCGCTCTCCTGGCTCACCGCGCGCTCGACGGCGAGGCCGACGTCCTGCGTCCCACCGGCCGACGTCCCGACGCGCAGTGAGAGGTCCTCGCTGCCGCCGTCGGAACCGTCGGAGCCGTCGGAACCGTCGGAACCGTCAGAGCCGTCGGAGCCGTCGGAACCGTCGGAGCCGTCGGAACCGTCCCCACCGTCGCCGCCGCTACATCCGGCGAGTCCGGTGATGCCTACCGCGCCCGTGCCGTACAGGAACTTGCGTCGATTGACTGAGTTTTCTGCCATGCTCAACCGTGTAAAATCAGTCGATCATTAACAATGTATCTGTTTGTTTCAGTTTAAACGGGGAGAATATTCCCCGTCGTGACGACCGCCGAACACGTCGCGGCCGTCGGGTTATTCGTCGAGGATGACCGTCACCGGGCGGTCGGCCGCGAGCAACACCGACTGGGTCGTGCTCCCGAACAGCATCTTGCCGGTCGGGCTCCGGCGGCGCCCGCTCATGGTGACGTTGTCGACGTCGAGTTCCTCGGCGACCTCGATGATCGTCTCGGCGGGGTCGCCGTGCTCGCGCCGCCTCGTCGTCTCGACGCCGGCCTCCGTGAGCCGGTCCTCGACGGCGTCGACGCTCTCCGGGTAGTTCTCCTCGTTCCACACGTCCTCGGAGTCGACGCGGCCGCCCTCGCCGCTGACCTCGAACCCCTCGTAGACGTTGAGTATCACCGCCTCGACCTCGTCGGCGGCGTTCGGCAGCGACGCGACGGCGTCCGCCGCGGCCAGTACGTGCTCGGCCTCCCCGCCGACGGGGAGCAGTACGCGGTACATACCGGAACCTAACCGAACAGCGGGTAATAAAGATGGCTGCCAGTGCCGGCCGACGACAACGGGCAGGGGCTCCGTCCGTCGCCGCCGCGGGTCGCGTCCGATCCCCCTACCGCGTCACCGGCGCGTCGACGGTCCCGATCGACTCGACGACCGCCCGCACCTCGTCGCCGGGGTCGATGGGCGCCGCGCCGGGCGTCCCGGTGCTGAACAGGTCGCCCGGCTCCAGCGTCATCACGTCGGAGTGGAACGAGACGATCTCCGCCGGCGGGAACAGCATGTTCCGAATCTCGTTTTCCGCCCGGACCTCGCCGTTGACCTCGGTCCGAACCGAGAGCGACTCCAGGTCGAGCGGCTCCTCCGGCACCGCGAGCGCGGCGCCGGGCACGAGGAACGTGTCGTAGCTCTTCGCCCGCGTGAGGAAGCGCGGGTTCCGCTGGAGGACGTCCTCGGCCGTCATGTCGATCACGGGGAGGAACCCCGCGATCACGTCGTCCACGTCGCCCTCGTCGACGCTCCGGCAGGTCCGACCCATCACGACCGCCAGCTCCGCCTCGGCGGTCACCCGCTCGCTCTGCTCGGTCGGCGGCAGCCGGATCGGGCCGCCCGGCCCCGTCAGAACCGACGACGGCTTCATGAAGCTCGCCGGCTCCGTCGGGCGCTCCTCGTCGAGGTCGCCGGCGTGCTCCTCGTAGTTCAGCCCGATCCCCCACAGCTTCCCGAACGACTCCAGCGGCGCGCCGAACGAGACGTCCTCGGCCGGGACGGGGTCGGCGGTCGCGTCGGCGACGTCGCCGAGCGTCCCCGCGGCCGCCCGTGGGAGCGCGTCGCGGACGCTCTCCAGGTCGGGTTCGACCGCGTCCAGGGGGACGTACCCCTCGTCGCCGCCGATCAGGGGGTCGCCGGTCACCGTGCGTGCGAGGTACTTCATCCGGGAACCGCCCCGTTTCGCGCGTTCGCTCCGCTCATCTCACTCCTCGCGGTCCGTCCAGAAGTCGAACGAGCGCCCGGGCGCGAACACGTCGAGACCGACCGCGCGCTCGTCGCCGGTGTTCTCCACTCGGTGGGCCTCGTTGGACTCCAGCAGGACGGAGTCGTTCTTCTGGAGCGTCACTTCGTCGTCCTCGGTCGCGACCGTGAGCTCGCCCTCCAGGCAGAGGCACACCTGCTCGTTCTCGTGGTCGTGCATCGGCGAGCTGTGTCCCGGCGGCTTCTCGAACCACTCGAAGGAGAACTGGTCGCTGCCGGCCATCGACACGCGCCGCCACCCCTTCTCAGGCTCGTACGTCTCCGCCTCGTCGAACGCGACCGGCCTCATAGGTTCGCCCCCGTGGAGCCGCCGTCGATCGGGAGCGCGGTGCCGTTGACGTAGCCGGACTTCGGCGACGAGAGGAACGCGACGGTGTTGCCGAGCTCCATCGGGTCGCCGATGCGTTCGAGCGGGTTCCCCGCCCAGTCGTCGAGCCCCTCCTCGTAGGAGTCGTAGTCGCCGCGCTCGACGGCGGCCTCGACGAGGTCGCGGATCCGGCTGGTCTCGTGGGGGCCCGGCAGGACGGCGTTGGCGCGTACCTCCGGCGCGAACTCCTTCGAGAGCGTCTTCTCTAACCCGATGACGCTCATCCGGACGGAGTTCGACAGCACGAGGCTGTCGATGGCCTCCTTCACGCTCCGGGAGGTGATGTTGACGATGGTGCCGCCGTCGCCCTCCTTGAGGTGCGGGTACGACTCCCGCGCCAGCCGGACGACGCTCATCACGAGCAGGTCGTAGGCGTGCTGCCAGTCCTCGTCGTCGGTGTCGAGGAAGGCGCCGGACGGGGGACCGCCCGCGCTCGTCACGAGGTGGTCGATCGTGCCGAACTCGTCGACCGTGGTCTCCACCAGGGCCGCGACCTCGTCGGCGTCGGTCAGGTCGGCCGGCTGCGCGACGACCTCGCCGGTCGCGACCGCCTCGACCTCTTCCTTCGCGGCCGCCAGTCGCTCCTCGTCGCGGCCGTTGATGACGACGTCGACGCCCTCGCGGGCCAACGCCTTCGCCGATGCCTTGCCGAGTCCGCTGGACGACGCCGTGACGAGAGCCGCGTTCCCGTCGATCTGTAGGTCCATGTCTCACCCATCCCGAGTGCGGCGTGAAAACGTTTCCCTAGAGGCAAGGGGCCGGGACCGTCCTACGCGCCCGAGCCATCGTCGGTCGAGCCCTCGACCTCCGTCGTTCCGTCAGCGAACCCCGTCGTCTCGTCTTCGAACCCCGCCGTCCCGTCGTCGAATCCCGCCGTCCCGTCGTCGAACCCGACCGTCTCCCGGCCGACCACCGTCGCCGCCGCGGGGAGGTCGTCGACGGCGGCGTCGGAGACGCGGAGCTCCCCGAGGTCCTGCGTGTTCCGGATCCAGACGATCCGGACGGTCTCGGGGTCGTACCCCCCGAGCGCCGCCAGCGCGGTCCGGAGCGCGAACTCGTCGTCCGGCGCCACCACGGGGAGCTTCGACTTCGCGAGCGACCCGCTGGTGAGCGCGTTCGCGTACGTCTTCTTCAGGTCGAGCTGGTCGACCGCGCTCCGCCGAGTGAGGTCCGCGAGCCCGATCCCGTTGCCGTTCCCCTTCGTCGCTTCGGTTAGTCCCCGCACGTAGATGAGGTCGACGTCTGGCGTCTCGGGGTCGGGCGCGTTGAGGACGCGGTAGCGACCGATGACGTTCGTGTCCATCCCGGCCCCGGAGATCTCCTTGCCGATCTCGTCGACAACGAGAAGGTCGACGTCGTCGATCGGGAGCGTCGGCATCTCCTCGTACGCGCGCTCCAAAAGCTCCGGCTCGCGGTCGAGGAACGAGCCCGCGGGGACGGCCTCCAGGTGCCCGACCTCCTCCTCGAAGTTCTCGACGAGCGCTATCCCGCCGAGGAGCGGCGTCTCGCGCTCGATGACGTCGAGCGCGGCCGTCAGCGCCTCGACGTACCCCTCGGCGATCGCCGTCGAGTGGAACGACTTCGCGCCGCGCTGCTTGCCCAGCCCGACGACGGTCATCTTCGCGAGCCCGCTCTCGACGGGCCCGGTGAAGTTGGTGTGCGCCTTCACGCGGTTCACGACGAGGACGGCGTCGGCCGCGAGCGCCGCCTCCGAGAAGTACACCGGCAGGTCGGCGTCGCCGACGGGCACCGTCGCCAGCTCCGCGGCCGCCATTCGGGCGTCGATCGGCGCGCCGACCGTCTCCTCGGTGATCCCGAGCGCCTCCAGCACCTCGCGCTGTCCCTCGACGGTCGCGCCGCCGTGGCTGCCCATCGCCGGCACCACCACGGGATCGAGGCCGCGCTCGGCGAGCCGGTCGACGACCGCCGCGGCGACCTCGTCGATGCGGTCGATCCCGCGGCTGCCGACCCCGACGGCCACGGTCGCGCCCGCGGGCAGGCCGTCGAGGTCGAGGTCGTCGAGCGCCTCGCGCGCCGCCCCGACGGGGTCGTCGAGGCGGTCGGTGTCCGGCTCGTACCGCACCCGCGCGAACCCCGGGAGCGGCTGCGGGTCGATGAGCCCGTCCACGTCGGATCGGTCGGGGAACTCCATGTGGGGCCCTCGCGGCCCCGATACAAAAGCTGCGGGTGAGCGGTCACGGCCGCCGCGGCTGAGAGTGTTGCCGATACAGCGGTCTACTTGTACCCGTGTGACGCCGCTCCACGCATGCAGATCACCGAAGTCGAGTCGTTCCCGATCAAGCTGCCGCTGGAGTCGCCCGTCTCCTTCTCCAACCGGACGCTCACCTACCGGGACCACGCGATCACGTACGTGCGGACGGACACCGGCCACGAGGGTGTCGGCTACTCGCTGGGGTACGAGGGCGCCGGCCTCATCGCCGACGCGGTCGAGTCGCTGCTCGAACCGATCCTCGTCGGCGAGGACCCCCGCGACACCGAGCGCCTGTGGCACGAGATGTACGAGGGCAACGTCCAGATCGGCCGGACCGGCCTCTTCCTGCGCGCCATCTCCACCGTCGACATCGCGCTCTGGGACGTGAAGGCGAAGGCGGCCGACATGCCCCTCCACAAGCTGCTCGGCGGCCACTCCGAGTCGGTGCCGTCGTACGCCAGCGGCGGCTACTACCGCGACGACAAGGGCCACGAGGCGCTCCGCGGCGAGATGCGGCGCTACCTCGACGAGGGCCACGACGTCGTGAAGATGAAGGTCGGGCGCCTGTCGGCCGACGAAGAGGCCGAGCGCGTCGCCGCGGTGCGCGACGAGATCGGCGACGACCGCACCCTCCTGCTCGACGCCAACGGCGTCTGGGAGTCCAGCACGGAGGCGCTCCGCAACTGCCGGGCGTTCGAGCCGTACGACCCCTACTTCATCGAGGAGCCCGTGATGATCGACCGCGTCGACACGATGGCCGAGGTGAACGACGGGATCGACTACCCCGTCGCCACCGGCGAGTTGGAGGGGACCCGGCACAACTTCGCCCGGCTCGCCGACACGGGCGCGGCGACGATCCTCCAGCCAGACGTCACCGTCTGCGGCGGGATCACGGAGTGGCTGAAGATCGCGAACCACGCCTCCGCGTACGACATTCAGATCGCCCCCCATTACAACTGGAACATCCACGCCTCCCTGCTCGGCGCCATCGAGAACGGCCTCTGGGTGGAGTACTTCTACCGCGACATGGACGTGAAGGCGTTCGACGACGTCGTCGCCGATCCCGTGAAGCCCGGCGACGACGGCACCATCGACCTCCCGGACCGCCCCGGTCACGGCGTCCCCTTGGACGAGGACGCGCTGGAGCGGTTCAGGGACGACTGACTCCGAGACGACCTGAGACCACCGACATCGGGACGACCGACCACGAGACCACGACCACCACACATGCGAGACTACTCAGACCAGATCGACACCCGCGACCCGGACCGAGACGTACAGATCACGAACATCGACGCCTGCGTCGTCGAGGGGAACTTCGAGTGGAACCTGATCAAAGTGGAGACCGACGCCGGCGTCACCGGGATCGGCGAGTCGTACCGCGGCGGCGGCGTCCCGGAACTCGTCGAGTACACGAACCGGTTCCTCGTCGGCGAGAACCCCCTCGACGTCGAGCGCCTGGTCCGGTACATCTTCCAGGAGATGTCGGGCCACGGCGGCACGACCGGGAAGGTCGTCACCGCGGCGTCCGGCATCGAGATCGCGCTTTTGGACGCCGCCGGGAAGATCCTCGGGCTCCCCGTCTACCAGCTGCTCGGCTCGAAGTACCGCGACGAGGTCCGGCTCTACTGCGACTGCCACGCCGGCGAGGCGTACGCGGTCGAGGACGGTGCGACCGCCTACGCCGACGCCGAGGCGTACTCCCCCGCGGCGTACGCCGCCGAGGCCGCCCGCGTCACCGACATGGGGTTCGAGGCGCTGAAGTTCGACCTCGACCTCCCGGCCGACAACGAGAACGACCCGTACAACGGGCGCCTGACGAACGCGGCGATTCGGGAGAAGCGGGAGATCGTCGCCGCCGTGCGCGAGGAGATCGGCTACGACGTCGACCTCGCCTTCGACTGCCACTGGGACTACTCCGTCGAGAGCGCGAAGCGGCTCGCCCACGAGTTAGAGGAGTTCGACCTGATGTGGTTAGAGGACCTGATCCCGCCGGAGAACATGGAGGCCCAGAAGGAGGTGACGAAGGCCACCCGGACGCCGGTCGCGACCGGCGAGAACCGGTTCCGCGTCTTCGAGCTGTCGGACCTGATCTACGAGCACGGCGTCGACGTCGTCACCCCGGACCCGGCCACGGTCGGCGGGCTCACGGAGACGATGCGGATCGCCGACCGCGCCGAGGAGAACTACATGCCGATGTCCCCGCACAACGTCTGTAGCCCGGTGGGGACGATGGCCTGCGTCCACCTCGGCGCGGCCACGCCGAACTTCGACCTCCTGGAGTACCACGCGCTGGAGGTCGACTGGTGGGACGACCTGCTGGCGCGCGACGAGCCGCTGATCGAGGACGGCCGCATCGAAGTCCCCGAGGCGCCCGGCCTCGGGATCGAACTCGACATGGATGTCGTCGAGGAGCACCTCCTCGAGGGAACAGACGGGTTCTGAGGCGGTTTCGGGCGCCCTCGGGCTCCGATCTCGGCCGCTCCTCGGCGCCCGCGGCGACCCCCGCTCCCGGCCGCTCGACGGGCGAGACTATACTTATTTATCCTTGGGATCGCAAGCGTTCGTATGCTCGATTACTTCGACATGGAGTCGACCCTGTCCGAGGAGGAGCGGATGCTCGTCGACTCCGCCCGGTCGTTCATCGACGGCGAGGTCGACGACATCGGCCAGCACTGGATCGACGGCACGTTCCCCGAAGAACTCATCCCGAAGATGGGCGAGATGGGCTTTTACGCGCCGAACCTCGAAGGGTACGGCCTGCCGGGCGTCAGCGAGACGGCCTACGGCCTGCTGATGCGCGAGCTCGAGGCGTGCGACTCCGGGCTCCGCTCGATGGCGAGCGTGCAGGGCGCGTTGGTGATGTACCCGATCCACGCGTTCGGCAGCGACGAGCAGAAGGAGGAGTGGCTGCCGAAGCTCGGCACCGGCGAGGCGGTCGGCTGCTTCGGGCTCACGGAGCCGGAGCACGGCTCGAACCCCTCCGCGATGGAGACGCGCGCCGAGGCCGACGGTGACGATTACGTGCTCAACGGCTCGAAGACGTGGATCACGAACTCCCCCATCTCGGACGTCGCCGTCGTCTGGGCGAAGGACCACACCGAGGACGGCACCCCCGTCCGCGGCTTCCTCGTCGAGACCGACCGCGACGGCGTCACCACCAACAAGATCGACGAGAAGCTCAGCCTGCGCGCGTCGATCACGGGCGAGATCAGCCTCCAGGACGTGCACGTGCCCGCCGAGAACGTCCTCCCCGAGGTGACGGGAATGAAGGGCCCGCTGTCGTGTCTGACCCAGGCCCGCTACGGCATCGCGTGGGGCGCGGTCGGCGCCGCGCAGGACTGCTTCGAGGTCGCTCGGCAGTACGCCACCGACCGCGAGCAGTTCGGGAAGCCGATCGGCGGCTTCCAGATGCAACAGCAGAAGCTCGCGGAGATGGCGACGCAGATCACGCTCGCGCAGCTGCTCGCCCACCGGCTCGCGGACCTCAAGGAGGCGGGCGAGATGCGGCCGCAGCACGTCTCGATGGCGAAGCGCAACAACGTCCGGACCGCCCGCGACCAGTCGCGGATCGCCCGCGAGATGCTCGGCGGCAACGGGATCACGGCCGACTACTCGCCGATGCGCCACATGACGAACATGGAGACGGTGTACACCTACGAGGGAACCCACGACATCCACACGCTGATCCTCGGCGAGGACCTCACCGGGATGCAGGCGTACCAGTAACGCTCTCTCCCGCTCTCCCCCGATTCGGCCGCTCTCTCGCCTACGCGACCTGATTCCTCAGCCCCTCGTACTCGCCGGTCTCGCCGACCCGTTCGAGGTTCTCGACGACGATGTCGGCGCACCGCTCCCAGTACTTCGGCGTGTGGCCCGCGACGTGGGGCGTCAGGAAGACGTTCTCGAACCCCCACAGGTCGTGGTCGCTCGGGAGCGGCTCCGGGTCGGTGACGTCGAGCGCGGCGCCGTGGAGCGCGTTCGCCCGGAGCGCGTCCACGAGCGCCGGCGTGTCGATCACGCCGCCGCGCGCGACGTTGACGACGATCGCGTCCGTCGGCAGCGCGGCGAGCTCGGCCTCGCCGACCAGCCCCTCGGTCGTCTCCGTCAGCGGACACGCGAGGACGAGCACGTCCGTCCCCGGCAGCACGTCGGCGAGGTCGTCGTACCCGACCACCTCGTCGGTCGGGCCGCCCTTCGCGACGGTGTGGCGGACCCCGATCGTGTCGACGTCGAACCCGCGGAACCGCTCGACCACGGCCTCGCCGATAGAGCCGAGGCCGACGACGGTCACGGTGCTGCCGGCGAGCTCGGTGAACGACTGGAAGCGGCGCCACTCCCGGCGTCGCTGGCGGCGGCGCCCCTCGTCGAGCCGCCGCGCGAACGTCAGCACCGAACCGAGCACGTGTTCGGCGATGCACGGCCCGTGGACCCCGGAGGCGTTCGTCACCGCGACGCCGCGCTCGGCGAGCGCGTCCAGCGGGAGGTGGTCGACGCCGGCGGCGTTACACGCGAACAGCCGCAGGTTCTCGGCGGCCGCCACCTCCTCGGCGTCGATGTACTTCCCGGCGATCACCGTCGCCTCCCGCAGGTAGCGGTCGTGCTCGTCGGGCGTGGCCGCGAGCCGCACCTCGCGGTCCGGGAGGCGGCGGTCGAGTATCTCCGCGTAGTCGGCGGCCGGGATCCCGTGCGCGTCGTCGTCGAGCACCGCGACGTCGATGGCGGACATGGTCCACGCGTCGCGGTCGGCCGATAAAGTACCCGTGGGTGCCGGTGGTCGGGGTCGCGGGTCGACGCCGCGGGGTCGCCTCCGAGCGCTACTCCCCCATCCGGATCGGCGGCGACGCGCTCATCAGGAGGAGGCAGACGATTCCGACGCCCCCGCCGAGCAGGCCCGTGCCGACCCCGACCGCGCGGACCGCCGTCTCGAACCCGAGCGGTCCGGTCGCGACCGCGACGGCGACGCCCATGAACACCGGAGTCGCCGTCGCCGCCGCGCGCCCGCTCCCCTCGCCGAGGCTGACGAGTCCGCCCCGCAGGTCCGCGGGCGGGAGCGTCGTGATGACGCTCCGGTAGATGGAGAGCACGAGCCCGAACCCGATCCCCATGAACGCGACGCCGACGGCGGCGACCGGGAGCGACGGGGCGAGGAAGGCCAGCGCGAGACCGGTCCCCATCGACAGGTTCGTGGCGACGAGCGGGTAGAGCCGGTCGTCGAACACGTCGGCGATCCGGCCGGCCTGCGTCGCCGCGAGCGCGTACGTGAGGCTCGCGAGCGCAGCGAGCGCCCCCGCCTCCGCCGGCGTGTAGCCGAGGACGTTGACGACGAGGATCGAGTTGTACGTGAGGAAGCCGAACCACGCGACGTTCGCGCTCCCCCGCGCGACGACCATCGTCCACGCCCGGCGGTGCGCGACCAGCGCGCGCATGTCGCCGAGCTGCGCCCGGAGCCCCGCCTCCGACCCCTCGTCGGCCGCCTCGTCGAGCGGCTCCTCGAAGTACAGGTAGACGACCGCCGCGATCGGGAAGGCAACGGCGTACAGCAGGAACGGGTACTGCCACGCCATCCCGACGAGGACGCCCGCGGCCAGCGGGAACGCCGTCTGCGAGAGCCCCGAGCCGGTGAACCGGAGCCCCTGTGCGGTCGCCTCCTTCGTCCCCGCGTACAGGTCGCCGAGACTTGTGATGATGATCGGCGTGAGCGCGGCGAAGCCGATCCCCTGGAGCGCGCGGAGGGCGAGCGCCGCGCCGAAGGTGGAGACGAAGGCGATGGCGGTGCCGGTGAGCCCGAACCAGACGAGCCCGAAGATCAGCACCGGGCGCCGCCCGTACCGGTCGGAGACCACGCCCGCGATCGGGATGACGACGATCGACGGCGCGGTGAACGCCGACATCATGAGCCCGATGTTCGCCGTCGACGCGCCCAGCGGCTCGACGAGCGAGCCGAGCACCGGCGAGAGGAGCGCGGTGCCGAGCGGCGGGAGCACGTTGATGAGCAGCAGGAGCTGGAAGGGCCGCTCCCGGACGATCCCCGAGTCGGCTCCCGCGATCGACGAGAACGATACCACGCTTGGCCGCAGACGGTCGCCCGAATTAAACCTACGCGTTGGGGCAGTCGGCCGCGTGTCGGCGCGTCGCCGCCGGCGACGGCCGCGACCGCCAGTATTCGTTCGACAGAATCGAACGCTTATGTGGCCGGAGTCCGACGCGTGTGTATGGACGAACGGCCGACAGGCGCCGACGAGCCGGAACGAGACGCGGTACGGACCGCCGAAACGATGTTCGACGTCGTGCAACGGCTCGTCGACAACGACGGCGCGTCGCTGGCCGAGCTGGCGGCCGAGCTCGACTACGCGAAGAGCACGGTGCACCGCCACCTCCACACGCTGGAGGACCTCGGCTACGTCGTCCGGCGCGACGGCGGCTACCACGTCGGGCTCCGGTTCCTCGAGGTCGGCGTCACGGCCCGGAGCAGCTACCGCGGGTACGACCTCGTCCGCCAGAAAGTCGAGGAGATCGCGGCGGTCACCGGGGAGCGGGCTCAGTTCTTCGTCGAGGAACACGGGAAGGCGGTGTACCTCGCGCGGGCCGTCGGGGACCAAGCGGTCCGCACCGACCCCGGTATCGGCAGTCGCATCCCTCTGTACGCGGCGTCGGCCGGGAAGGCGATCCTCGCCGAGCTGCCCGAGTCAGAGCTGTCCGACATGTTCGAACGCATGTCGTTCGATCCGGTGACGGAACACACCATCACCGACCCGGACGAGCTCCGCGCGGAGATCGAGGCGGGGCGCGAGCGCGGCTACTTCTTCAACAGGGAGGAGTCGCTCCGCGGGACCCACGCCGTCGGCGTCGCCATCTGCGGCCCCGACGGCGAGGTGATCGGCGGGCTCAGCGTCACCGGCCCCTCTCATCGCCTGAACGGGGACCGACTCGAGTCCGAGATACCGGATCTCCTCCTCGGCGCGGCGAACGAGCTCGAACTCAACATCGCGCACTCGTAGCGCCGGACTGCGGCCGTCCGCGGCCGCCTCTCCGTTCGATGTGCTCGAATGCGATGGTCCGCCGTCCGACGGCGGCCCGCTTGCGCTCCGTCGCGGCTTCGACTAACACGAGTACTGTTGTTATTCTGACCTCACTCGGACGCCGACCGTTTCCAGCGAGGGTCGATCCGCGCCCGCGTATCTCGACCGAAGCTCTGCCACGAGGATCTAACTACAATATGATGTATCGAAAATACGCTCACATCTCGTAAACTTCGTACTAGCTCGTTCCGCGAGCGCTCGCCGGTGGAGAGGCCGTCGCACGCGTTCCCGGAGTGCGTCGGCATCGATCGCGGACGCCTCACGGCGGCGCTTTGAAGTGACAGATCGATCTATTATCCATGTTTTATTTAAATATGTCCGCCTCATCCCGATTTCATCCGGGCGTTTGATTCATTCTGCCGAGCCCGCTCGCCCCGTTCGTTCGAAGAGCGAGTCGGACTCTCACCGTCTGCTCGCGGACTCATCTCGGATCTCCTGTCTCCGGTCGTACTCGATCGACTTATACATCAAAATCAGTGAGTGTATGTATTTTTGGTACTATCTCGAACTATCGCGGGATCACCGACCGGGACGGCGGAAGCGCGTCCGGGGCTTCACCGACCGCCCGCGCTCGGCCGCCGTCGCTCTCGGACGGCGAGCCAGACGGCGCTGCAGAAGGCGAGGCCGACGGCGACCGTCGTGAGCGAGAAGGCGATCCGGTAGCCGAGCTCGGTGTAGGCGACGGCCCCGGAGACGACGTCGCCCGTCCGGTAGCCGTCGAGGACGAACCCCATGGCCGTCGGGAGGACCGCGCCGCCGACGAATCCGGCCCCGTTCACGGTCGCCGTGGCGACCCCGCTCGCGCCGGCCGGGTACTTCTCCTTGATGATCGGGAGCGCGAGCATGACGAACCCGAGGCTGAACCCGATCAGGAAGAACGTCGCGCCGACGACGGGAAGCGGCGGGTCGCCGAAGACGGGGACGACTCCGAGCACGAGCGTGAACAGGCCGAGCCCGGCGATCATCGGGCCCAGACGCGTCCCGAGCCGATCCGAGACGCGCCCCGTCGCCGGCGCGCCGAGCAGCATGCCGATCGCCCCGACGAGCGTGAACGACGAGGCGGTCGTCACGTCGAGCCCGTAGACGACGACGAGGTACGGGACGCCCCACAGCCCGATCACGGTGAGGATCGAGCCCATCGCCGAGAAGAACACGACCGAGAGCAGCCACTGGTCGGGGTCGGACCGCAGCGCGCGCAGGTGCCCGACGGTCTCGTCGAGCGTTATCGACGGCTGCTCCGGGACGTTCTCGATCGGGGCGAGCCCGGCGTCGCGCGGCGATCGACGCACGAGCGCGAAGACGGCCACGGCCGCGAGGAAGCCGACGGCCGCGAGCGCGAGCACCGTCGGACGCCAGCCGACGCGGTCGATGGCGACCGCCAGGGGAACCGTGGCGAAGATCGCGCCGAGCCCGGCGATACCGGTCGTCACGCCCGTCATCGTCGCGAACTCGTCGACGCGGAACCAGTTCGCGCAGAAGCGGAGCGTGGAGACGAAGATCACGCCGCTCCCGAGCCCGATCGCCCCGCGGAAGAGGAACGCCGAGAGGTAGCTCCCGCTGAGCGTGAAGCCGATCGCGCCGACGCTGAGCACGACCGCGCCCGCGGCCCCGACGTACCGCGCGCCGTACCGGTCCGCCAGCACGCCGGTCGGGATTTGGACGGCGGCGTAGATGATGAAGAAGGAGGCGTGCAGCGTCCCGAGCTGCGCCGCCGTGATGCCGAACGCGTCGATCAGCCGCTCGGACAGCACCGCCGTCGAGAGCCGGTGCACGTTGACGAGCAGGAAGACGACCGCGAGCGACCCCCACCCGAGCCAGCGTCGCTTCGTCGGATCGGCGAGCAGACCCATGGCTGCCGTGCTCGGCCCGACGACAAAAACGGCGCACTTCGCGTTCGCGTTTGCCGGGTCCGGACGGCTCACCCGACCGGCCGCCGGACCGCGACCGATCGATCCCGCCGACTCAGGCGGTCTCCATCTCGCGTTCGAGCTCGCGGAGCCGCTCGACGCGGTTCTCGGTCGACGGGTGCGTCGAGGCGATCTTGCCGATGAAGCCGGAGCGGATCGGGATGATGAAGAACGCGTTCATCTCCGCCTCCTGACGGAGGTCCTCCTCCGGGACGCGGTCCATCCGTCCGTCGATCGTCATCAGGGCCGACGCGAGCGCGCCGGGCTTCCCCGTGATCAGCGCGGCGCCGCGGTCGGCGGTGTACTCGCGGTACCGCGAGAGCGCCCGGATCAGCAGGAACGAGACGATCCAGACGACGATCGACGCGAGGATCGCGACGATGACGGGCGCGCCCTGTCGGTTGTCGCCGCTGAACAGCCACCCCCACCGGACGATGAAGAAGGCGATCGTCGACAGGAACGAGGCGATGGTCATCACCATCACGTCGCGGTTCTTCACGTGCGCGAGCTCGTGGGCGAGCACGCCGTCGAGCTCGTCCTCGTCTAACGACCGGAGCAGCCCGGTCGTCACCGCGACGGTCGCGTTCTTCTTGTTCCGACCGGTCGCGAACGCGTTCGGCACCTGCGTGTCGGCGACGGCGACCGCGGGCTTCGGGAGGTCGGCCTGCTGGCTCAGGCGTTCGATCCGGCGGTGGAGGTCCGGGTACTCGTCGGCGCTCACCTCGCGGGCGCCCATGCTCCGCAGGGCGAGCTTGTCGCTGAAGAAGTACTGGGCGAACGAGAACGCCCCGAACATCGCGAGCGTGAAGAGAATCCCGACGTTGAACACCTCGATCAGGACACCGATGAACACGACGTAGAGGGCGAAGAGCAGGAACATCGTGAACCCCATCCGTCCACGCAGTCCCCAGTCGGTCTTCCATTCCATACCCGAGTTTTACCGTTCGCCGGATTAAAGCCTGCCGGGGTTCCGACACGGCGACCGATCTCGCCCGACCGCGACGACGGTGCGCTTTTGCCTCGCCGCGGCGACCCGCACGCATGGAGACCGTCCTCGTCACCGGCGGCCGCGGCGCCTCCGGGCGCTGGGTCGTCGACCGACTCGCCGGCGACTACGAGGTCGTCGTCGCCGACTACGAGCATCCGGGACTCGCCGCCGACCCGGCCCCGCACGTCTCGTTCCGCGCCGCCGACCTCGCCGACCGCGGCGAGGCGCTCGACGTCGTCCACGCGGTCGACCCCGACGCGGTCGTCCACTGGGCGGCGATCCCGGTCGCGGGAACCCACCCCGACGGACGCGTGTTCGAGACGAACGTTCACGCCGCGAAGAACGTCCTCGACGCCGCCGGCCGCGCCGACGCCCGGATCGTGCAGGCGTCGAGCGACGGCGCGTACGGCTTCTTCTTCGCGGAGCCGACCCCGTTCCCCGACGAACTGCCGGTCACCGAGGACCACCTCCTCCGACCGGAGGATCCGTACGGGCTCTCGAAGGTGACCGCGGAGGCGGCCGCCGGCGCGGTCGCGCGCCGCGAGGACGTCCCGGCCGTCTCGGTCCGCCCGTCCTGGATCCAGTACCCCGGCGCGTACGCCTGCCGGAGCGACGGATACGTCGACGACCTCGACGCCGGCGCCGGCAACTTCTGGTCGTACGTCGACGCTCGCGACGTCGCCGACCTCGTCGCCGCCGCGCTCGAGGAGACCGCGAGGCCGGACCCGTCCGTGGCGCCCGGCACCCACGAGGCCGTCAACTGCGTCGCGGCGGACAACGCGCTCGACCGTCCCCTGCTCGACCTCCTGCGCGAGTCGTACGGCGAGGTCCCGGACGACTGCGCGATCGACGGCAACGCCCTCGCCGAGGGCGACGACCGGGGCGCCTACGCGGTCGCGAAGGCCGACCGGCTGTTCGGGTGGGAGCCGAGTCGGTCGTGGCGGGAGGCGGCGGACGACGACGTCAGCGAACCGACGCTGTTCGAGCGATAGAGACGGTGGTTTTTATTCGGCGTAGACGACACGGAAAGGGCAATGGATCGAAGGGCGGTCGAAGTACGCGGGACGGCGGTGGAGGAGCTGCCGGAGTCGCTGTACGATACCCTCAGTCAGACCGACGGGGAAGCGGAGAGAACGGTACAGCTGGGAGGGTCGCTGTACGGTAGTCCGGATCAGAGCGACGGAGGATCCGTCGTGAGGCACTCGGGCGACGGATTCGACGTCATCGCGGCCGAACAGTACTACCTGCGGACGAACTCGGACCTCCAAGCGACCATCGTTATCGAACGGGAAGCCGCGGACCGGGCGTCCGTGACGGTGATGGCCGGTGGCGGCGCGACCGGACTGGGGCCCCTGAGCTGGGACTTGGGTTCGGAATCGGCGCAGGCCGACACCCTCGTTTCCGTGCTCGGAGACGTGTGCGATCAGCTGGGATTGACGCTTGACCCGGACGAACAGTGATTTCACTTCATCCCTAAATCGAGAGGATCGCGTTGACCAGCGTCCGGGTCGCGATCGCCGTCGCCGCGCCGAGCCACGTCAGCAGGACGAAGTGGATGTACCCGTTCGCGGGGTTACCGCCGTCGATCCGGCGGATCATCTGCGAGGAGAGCGCGGCGTTGAACAGGACCACCGTGAGCAGCAGGTACTCGATCAGCGGGATGTCGTACGCGCCGGGGTAGACGATCTGGCCGATGTCCATCTGTTCGAGCCCGAAGTCCGCGGTAAGGTCGGCTAAGATCGCGACGATCTCCAGCCCGATGAAGAAGGCGAACGTCGCCGCCGCCGTGATCCCGTACAGCAGCCCGATGAACGTCATCGCCGCCTGCCGCCGCTGCTCGCGCAGCTGGTTCACGGCGTTCATGTTCTTCGAGATCAGCTCGCCGAGCTGCTTCGGGTCCCCGCCCATCCGCCGGCCGACGAGGTACATCTCGGAGAACTTCTGGATGAGGTACGACCGCGTGTCGTAGGTGAACTGCTCCCACGCCCCCTCGGTGCTGATCCGCATGTTGAGCCGGCGGTAGAGCCGATCTATCGCCGGCGAGAGGTCGCCGAAGTTCTTCTCGCGCAGCGTGGTCAACACGTCCGTCGTCGTCGACTGTTTGGCGCTCTCGGTGGCGCCGAGCGCCCGGACGAAGGAGGGGAACTCGCCGTCGCGGGCCGTGATCTGTTGTTCCTCCCGCCTGAGGACGACGCCCGTGATGATCAGCGGCGAGATGGGGACCGCGAGGTACAGCGGGAGCCGGACGTCGTCGACGAACCAGAGCAGCCCGGGGAGCCCGGGACCGTAGCCGAACATCCCGGCCGCGGTGATCCCGATGATCAGGAAGGAGAGCCCGCCGCCGACCCCGAGCGACGCCCACAGCCTCAGGTCGCCCGGCGCGCGCTCCTCCGGGTGGAACCAGATCGGGTCGTACGGCGAGGTCGCCCGGATCATCGCGTAGAAGCCGAGCTGGACGAAGACGAACAGGACGATGACGGCCGCCACCGTCGCCGTCGGGTCGTTCCCCGTGAGGATCGGGAGGACGATGGCGAAGACGAGGGCGAACGTCATCGAGAGGATCATCGACATGTACAGGTCTTTCATCACCTCCAGGTTCGCCAGCGAGGACTCGTACACCGTCTCGTACTTCGCGAGCATGACGTCCTGCTCGGAGACGAGGAACTCCTCTAGCGACTGGCCCGCCCCCATCGTGTAGCCGAGCCGGTCGAAGAAGTCGGCCATCGCGTCGGAGGGGACCTCCTCGGCCCGCCGGCGACACGCGTCGTCGAGGCTCTGGTTCCACGTGTCGACGAGGTGGACGACGCGGGCGATCTCCTCGGCGGCGACCCCGTACTCCTCCTCGTTCGCCAGCGTCCGGAACACCTCCATGCGGTCGATGTTCGTCGTCGACAGCACGGTCATGTGCGTCATCACGAGGTGGAGCTGGTTGTCGATCTGGTTCTCTAAGCTGGAGAGGTAGATCTTCGGGTAGATCACCGCCGCGACGAGCACGAGCCCGCCGAACATCGGGACGGGGACCCGCGCCGCGAACGGCAGGGGGAGGACGAACAGGCCGACGACGCTCGCGGCGAACACGAGGACCGCGGGGAGCAACACGAGCCCGACGTACTTCCGCTTCGAGATGTCGAGCCTGTCGTACGACTCCATGACCGCCGAGGTCAACTCGGCCGCGGTCGCGAGCCCGTTGCCGACTCCTTTCACCGACATGCTACCGTGCAACCCCCTTCATCTCCGCCGTCCCGGTCGACTCGACCATCGCCGCGATCACCTGACGTTCCGGTGCATGTCGAAGGGGAGCCCCTCGACGCCGTCGCGCTGGAAGGAGTTGATCGCGTCGTTCACCTCGTGGTAGCCCAAGATGCCCTCCTGGATCATCCGCTCGATGAGCTCCGCGCGGAACTCCAGGTCGTCGTAGATGTCGCGGGTGTCGGCGTAGCCGAGCAGCGTTGCGATCTGCTCTTCGAGCACGTAGGAGTTGTTCATCCCCTGGAAGACGATCTCGTCTTCGACGGGGTCCCAGCTGAACACCTCGCGGGTGACGACCCCCTCCATCTCCTTGGAGTACCCCTCGATCTCCTGGACGCTCGTCACCCGGCGCAACACCTTGTCGCCCTGCTTCACCCGGTTCTGGAACAGCGCCACGTCCGCGTTGTCCATGAACGTCTCCGGCACGTTGATCGGCTCGGAGGTGAACCGCTGGATCATCGAGACGATGTCGGACGCGTGGAACGTCAGCATGACCGGGTGGCCGGTCTGGGCCGCCTGGAACGCCATGCGCCCCTCGGCGCCCCGGACCTCGCCCACGATGATGTAGTCGGGGCGCGACCGCAGCGCGGCGGCGACGAGGTCGAACATGTCGACGTCGGAGCTCCCCTCGCCTCCCCCCTCGCGGGTCAGCAGCTGCTGCCAGGTGCTGTGCGGCGGGATGACCTCGGCCGTGTCCTCCGCCGTGTAGATCTTCGAGTCGTCGGGGATGTACGAGAGGATGGCGTTCAGCGTCGTCGTCTTCCCGGACGCCGTCTCCCCGACGACGAACACCGTCTGCTCGTTCTCCAGACAGAGCCAGAGGTACGCCGCCAGCTGCGGCGACAGCGTCCCCCAGTTGGTGATCTGGTTGATCGACAGCGGCACCTCGTCGCCCTGCCGGATCGTGAGCGAGGACCCCTTCAGCGAGACGTCGTCGGAGTAGATGATGTTGATACGCGACCCGTCGGGCAGCGTGGAGTCGACGATGGGGTCGGAGTCGGAGAGCGGGTCGCCGATCCGCTCGCCCATGTTGCGCAGCCAGTTGTCGAACTCCCCTTTGGTGCCGAAGTCGACGGTCGTCTCCAGCATGCCGAAGGTGCCGTGGTCGACGTGGCACTCCTTCGGGCCGATGACGTGGATGTCCTCGTTGGCCGGGTCGCGCATCACCGGTTCGAGGGGGCCGAGCCCGACGATGTCGCGGTTAAGCCGGTAGCGGATGTTCTCGTACGTCTCCTCCGTGACGGAGAGCCTCCCGAAGTTCCGGATCTTCGAGAGCCCGCGGCGCCACCCGGTGGTCCCGTCGTCGACGTGGGTCACCTCCTCTAACAGCTCCTCGATGAGGTCGTCGTACTCCGCCTCCGAGTCGGGAGCGCTGTGCTGGCCGCTCGCGGAGAGCAGCCGGCTCTTCACCTGATTGAGGATCTCGGCCTGCGGGCCGGACACCTCCGGTTCGATGGCGTAGTACTTCGTGTCCTGCCCGAGGTCGCCGTAGATGTGGCTGTATATCGGCCCGCCGACGGGGTAGATGACGTTCGGGCGGTTCGACTCGTACTCGTCTTTCGGCTCCTCGATGAACTGCGGGAACTCCCCCGTGATCTGCTTGAACTCCCGGAGGTGTTCCCGGAGGTGCGGCCGCCGCATGGCGGCCTTCCGGAGCTCTTCCGACGGTTTCGCGGTTCCGTGTTCGGTCATGGTCTCCTCTCTTCTCCGTCGTTCGCCTCTCGCCCGCCCGAGACGGCGGTCCCGTCGCGGGCGGTCGGCGCCATCACGCGACGCTGCGGCTCTCGATGACGATTCCGGTGCCCGATCGGACCGAGAACCCGATCGTGTCCCCGACCTGTTCGCCCATCCCCGCGAAGCGCTTCACGTTGATCTGCCGGCGGATGTCGTTGCCGACCTCGATCATCTCCAGCTGGAGGAAGACGTCCGCGATCGACCGGAACGGGCCGATGGCGTCGTCGTCGACCGCCGAGGGGTCGACGGTGAGCACGACGACCTTCCCCTGCGAGATGATGTCGCGGAAGAAGGAGATGATCTCCAGCGCGGCCTGCCGCTCCTCGTTCTTCCGGACGAGCGCCTCGAACGTCGGGTCGTTCCGGAAGATGGCGTCGAACGTGTCGAGGAAGACGACGTCGGAGTTCCACATCGCCTCGGCGTTCATCAGTCGCTTGAGCAGCTCCTTTCGCTCGCCGTCGCCGTCGGAGAACGCGCCCCCGGAGTCGAAGTCGGCGTGGAGGAAGAGCAGCTCCTCGTTCAGGAGCGGCTTCACCATGTCGTACTCAAGCGAGTGCATCTGGTCGATGAACCCGCGGACGGTGAGCTCCGTCGACATCATCGTGACGGACGCCCCCTCCTCGACGAGCCCGTAGGCGAACCGCTGGGAGATGGCGCTCTTGCCGGCGCCGTAGTCGCCCTCCATGAGGACGATGCTGCCGCGGGGGATCCCCCCGCCGAGCTCCTTGTTCAGCCGGTCGCGCTCGCCGAGTCCGATCGAGAGCAGGTTGTCGGTGCGGGGCATCTCAGTTCGCCTCCGTGCGGAACTGGAACAGCTCCTCGTCGCCGTTCACCGTGAGGTACACCCGGTGGTCCGTCCCCGGGTCGAGACCCTCGTTCGTCTCGCCCAGCCGGTTGGTGTCGATCGTGAGCCGCAGGACGTCCCCGCGGTCCCACGCCGCGCCCGCGCCGGCCGAGACGAGCTCCCCCTCCGTCGCGCTCGGCGGGACGTAGCTCCCGTCGAAGACGACGTCGATCCCGGAGCCGTCCGGGTTGAGCCGCTGTGTCCCGGTGTTCTTTATCAGCAGCGTCACGTTCTCGTTCCCGCTCGCGTTGTACACCCCGGCGCTCGCGTCGGAGATGACCGTCACGTCGGTCCGGAGCTGCTCGGTCGCGTCGATCCCGGCGTCCTCGACGGCCGCGCTCACGCGGTCGACGCCGGTCGTGATCGTGCCCACGACGCCCGCGGCGATCACGAGGCTCGCGATGAACAGGATGAGGTGCGACACCGGAACGCTGGCCATCTACGCGCTCACCTCCGCCGCGTCGCGGACCCCGGACTCGACCACGAGGACGACACGGGTCTCGTTCGCGACCACGTCGGTCGAGAGGTCCGCCTCGTTCACGGTCACCGTCAGCGTCTCGCCGCCGAGCCAGAGCTCGGTGTCGCCGTCGCCGTCGACGGTCGTGGTCGCGTTCGGCCCGCCCACGTCGACGTACTCGTTGCCGACGACGAGCGTCGCGTCGGTCGCGATCAGCCCGACGGAGCCGTCGTTGGTGGCGTTGACGGTCAGCGTCGTGCCGTCGTACGTCGCGTTCGTCACGGCGAAGTCGGTGTTCTGCCGCTCCAGCGAGCGCTCCTGGATCCCCTGTTGCGCGTCGGTGACGCGGTCGAAACCGTTGGCCGCCACGGGGTAGAACGCGGTGAACGCGAAGAACAGCCCCGCGACGATGATCGCCGTCGACGCGGAGACGCTAACGCCCATCGCCCCACCCTCCGTCGGCCGGATCGGCGCGGTCGGAACGCGGGTTCGGGTCGTTCATCGGTCGCGGGGAGCCGCCGTTCCGATCGCGTCCGTCGGGTCGGTCGTCGCCGCGGGACCGTTCTTCGCGGCTATCCGCCCGGTCGTCGCCGCGCCCCGCCCGCTCGTCCCGTCGTCCCGCGTCGCCGCGGCCGTTCGCTCGGGGCTCCGCGGAGTCGTCACGCCGGCGCCCCTCGGAGCCTTCCCGGCGCCGCCCGCCGCGTTCTTCGCGTCGGCCGCGCCCGCGGTCGCGCCCGCCGACCGACGGCGGGCCGCCGCCGACCAGCGAGCCGCCGGCGAGGTCGTCCCACCGGTCGAGCAGCAGCAGGTGGCCGCTCGTCCCGTTGAGCTGGGTCACGTATCGGAGGCTACGAGTGTGATGCTCCCGAACCAGCCGGTCGGTCCCCGGCCGATCGACGAGGTTGCGGTCGATGGTGCCGAAGCCGGAGAGGAAGTCCCGGAGCCGCGCCGCGGCCTCCGGGCCGACCCACTCGATGCGCTCGTAGTAGTTGATCGCGCGCACCGCGTCGGTGACGTCGCTCTCGGAGACGAGGAACTCCAGCCACTCCATCACGAGGAGGTCGCCGACGTAGTCGCCGGGAAGCGACGTGAGGTACGGCTTCCCGCGGCTCCCGGAGAGGTCGTCCTCGCCGACGTACTCGAAGCCGCCGCCGTTCGCCTCGGCCGGATCGCCGCCGGGCTGCGGACCGCGCGCCCGCTCGGCCGCCGGCTCGTGTTCCGGTTCGGAATCTCGTTCGTGGCCGTTCGTCGCGGGCTCGGCGTCGGTCGCCGCTCCCTCGTCGAACGAGTCGACGTCGTCGTCGAGGTCGTCGAACGAGTCGTCCTCGCCGTCGAACGGATCCGTATCGTCGCCGAGGTCGTCGAACGAGTCGTCCCCGTCGTCGAACGAGCCGGCCTCGTCCTCGAACGGGTCCTCGTCCGCGGAGGCGTCCGCGTCGCCGTCGTCCCCCTCCTCGTCGGCCCAGTCGGCCTCCCCGGCGTCGTACTCCTCTTTCAGTTCGCTGAAGCTCTTTCCGTCGTCGTTCATGTCGTCTCCCTCGTCCGCCGCCGCGGCCTCGGACGAGGCGTCGGCGGAATCGCCGTCGTCCGTGTGGTCGTCGCCCGGTTCCCCGTCCAGCTCGTCGAACCCGTCGCCGCCGTCGTCGAATCCGTCGTCGAGCATCTCGTCGTCGAAGAACCCGTCGGCGTCGGCGTTCGCGACGTCCTCGTCGAGCTCGTCTCCCCCGTCGTCCGCCTCGTCGTCGTCGAAGAGGCCGAACGACCCCTCGCCGCCGCCGCTGACGCTGTCGAAGCCGCTGGAGTCGTCGACGAAGGGGTTGATCCCGCGGGTGACCATCTCGTAGATGTCGAGCAGGTTCCTGACGTCCTCCTCGATGTCGTCGACCGCGGCCGAGATCTCCTCGTTCTCCGACCGGACCGTGGACACCGTCGAGGAGAGCGAGGCGACCTCGTTCTCCAGGTCGTCGAGCCGCTTCTCCAGCTCGTCGGTGTCGGCCCCGGCGCCGCCGGCACCGCCGCCGTCGTCGAAGCCGTCGTCCCACTCGTCCATCCCGTCGAAGTCGTCGAAGTCGTCGCCCATGCCGCCGCCGCCCATGCCGCCACCGCCGCCCATCCCTCCGCCGCCGAAGGGATCGTCGTCGCCGCCCATGCCTCCCGAGTCGTCGTCGGAGCCGCCGTCGTCGAGGAAGCGATCGAGGACGCTCGCACCGACGAGCCCCAGCGTGGCGACTGCCCAAGCGGCCGTTGGAGCTCCCCACACCGGTAGTTCGAGGCCCATTACCGAGTACGACCCGCAGAACACACTTCAATTCACCCCTCAAAATATCAACAGTGAGAAGAACAGAACTCGGGGACCGCGAGCGCGTGTCCCGCCGGTGACGGGGCGAGGACCGTCCCGCTCGGCGGGTGCGCCGACCGGCGCGTTCACAGGGTGCGCTCGAACCCGTCCGCCGCCCGGACGACCAGCCCGCCGTCGGCCCTGAACCGGACCGTCCGCCCGACGCCGTCGCCGACGTCGCTGGCAACGATCGGGACGCCGGCCGACGCGAGGCGTCGCTCGGCCCGCTCGACGTTCCGCGGGCCGACGGCGTCGGTGAGGTCGAGCATCTCGGCGCCGCCGGCGACGCGGGCCTCCAGCCGCCCGGGCGCCGCGCCGGCCGCGACGAGCTCGTCGACGAGCGCGTCGATGCCGGCGTCGACGTACTTCCCCCGGCGGGCGGCGGCCGTCCGCGTCTCGTCGCTCGCGGGTAACATCGCGTGGAGGAGCCCGCGGACGCCCGCCCGCTCGTCGGCGAGCGCGACGGCGACGCAGGAGCCGAGACCGCTCGTCGTCAGGGTCTCCCCGTCGGTCGCCACGGCCAGCTCACCGACGCCGACCCTGATGCGCCCCCCGCCGCCGTCGCCGCGCCGCCCCTCGTCGTCGCTGCCGTCCCGGTCTCGCGACCCGCGATCGCGGGACGACGAGGGGCGGCTCACGTCTCGGAGAGGCGGTCGAGGGCCCGGGCCAGTTCGCGCTCGTCCGGGAGCGCGTACACGTCGCAGCGCGCTTGGACGCCCTCCGTCTGTATCGCGGCGTCGATCACGAATCCGTAGTCCTGCCGGCGGCTCAGCTTGGCGACCAGCGGGCTGATCGCCGCCGAGCCGATGTCGTGGACGAACTCCGGCGGCGAGTGGCTGATCGAGGTGCCGAGCACGTTCGCCCAGCCGTCGATGAACCCGCTCGTCATCACGTTTCCGAGCTCGCAGAGCGCGTTCTCCGCCATTCCCCCGAGCGGCTCGTCCGGCTCGCTCGGTAGCATCGACGCCGCGATCTTCGCCGCCGACTCCTCCTCGAAGAGGATCGCGAGGTAGCCGCTCGGCTCCCCCTGCAGCTCGAAGACGGTGCCCGCGTGGGGCTCGACGCCCACCTCCGCGGGGACGTCCGCGAGCGGGACGAACCGCAGGCGGCTCACGTCGACGGTCGTGTCGAGGCCGGTCATCATCGCGATGTTGTCGGCGGCGTTCGCCGACCCCCGCTTCGCCAGCGACGCGAACGTCGACAGCGACTCGTACGGGACCGCGGTGCTTCCGGTGTCGCCTCCCGCCGCGCCCTCCCTCGCCGCCTCGGCGCCCGCGGTCGCGGCCGGCGCGGTCTTCCCGACGACGAGGTCGCGGAAGGGCCCGGAGTCGGGCAGCATGTAGATGGAGAAGTCCAGGTCCGTCGACGTCGCGTCCAGCCGGCTCTCGAAGAGGAACACGCCGTCGCCGGCGAGCGCCCCGTCCGGGAGAACGGCGGCGCCGTCGGCCTCGAAGTAGCGCGGGGGCGTCATGTCGATCGCCTTCCCGAGGTAGTTCGCCCAGCCGTCGAGGAAGCCGCCGAGCGCGATGTTGCCGACCTCGGTCACCGCGCTGCGCTCCATCGACGCGCCGCCGGGTAAAAGCGAGAGCAGGGCGTCGACGTTGGCGGCGTCGAACGCGAGCACCGCCTCCCCCTCCAGGCCGCCGCGGAGCCCGACGCTCACGCCGATCGACTCGCGGCCCGCGAACGCCTCCGCGAGGTCCTCGCCGCTGGCGACGCTCGCGCCCGTGACCTCCACCGCGAGGTCGGTCCCCGTGAGGTCGGCGAGCGCGCCGGCGGCCTGTTCGGCCCCGCGCTCCGCCAGGCGGTTGCACGCGCCGAGCGCCCGGACGTCGACCCGCATTATACCGCCGATCCGATGGCGTCGAGCACGTTCGGCTTCTGGAACGGCTTCGTGATGTACCCCTCCGCCCCGGCCTTGATGGCGGCCTTCATCTTCTCCTCCTGGCCCACGCTGGTGCACATGATCACCGTCGCCTCCGGGTTCCCCTCGAGGATCTCCGTCGTCGCCTCGATCCCGTCGCGGATCGGCATCACGATGTCCATCATCACGAGGTCCGGGCCGTGCTCCTCGTACATGTTGACCGCCTCCACGCCGTTCTCGGCCTCGCCGACGATCTCGAACTCCCCCTCGAGGATCTCCCGAAGGAGGTTCCGCATGAACTCCGAGTCGTCCGCGATGAGCACGCGCGTTGCCATTGTTGTCTGAAGCGGGGCGCAGCGATCACTTAACGGCTCCCCTGCGGTTCTCAGCGATGAGAACCGCCGACGCCGGCGGGGTTTCGACCACCGCTGTCGACGCCCGAGGTTAACGCGCTCAGACCCAGTGACCGAGAATGTACGTCGCGCCGACGAGGACCGTCCCACCGAACGTCTCGCGCGTTCCGATCCCGAACGGCAGGAGCGTCGCCGGCGCCTCGTCGGGAGGCCCTTCGTCCGGCGCCTCTCCGTCGGCGTCGGATTCCTCTCCAGATCCGTCGTCCGAGCTTCCGTCGCCGTCGGTTTCGTCCGAACTCCCGTCACCGTCGGCGTCATTCGGTTCCTCCTCGCCGTCGGTACCGTCCCCAGCTTCGTCGGTCGATCCCTCACCGTCCGCGTCGTCGTCCACCCGCGTCACCGCGGGGTCGGCCTCCACGATCAGCGTTCCGTTGACTCTGTCCCCGTCTATCGCGAGCGAATACGGGTACTCGCCCGGTTCGAGGTCGGCGTCGAGCCCCTCGAACGTCTCGTTCCGTTCGTCTCCCGGCGCGACCGTGACGCGTCGCTCCTCGACGATCGCCCCCTCGTCGACGTCGAGCGTCAGGCGCTCCCTGTTCCGCAGTTGGCCGACGTTCCGCACCGCCGCGGAGAGGTTCCCCAGCGACTCGCCGCGGGTCACCGTGAGGGTCGTCGTCGTCGCGTTCGCCAGCCGCAACCGGTCGGGGTCCGAGGCGTTCTCGACGACGATGACCGTCCGGCTGTCCTGCAGGGACTGGCCCCTGTAGAGTCGGTAGCTCGCTCTCGCACCGGGCGGCACGCCGGCGAGTCCGCTGTCCACGGTGAAGTTCCCGTCCTCGATCGCCAGCTCGGACTCGGTCCGGTTCGGGGTCTCGTTCGTGTCCCGAACGATCGTCGCCGACAACTCCGTAACCGGGAGGATCGAGGTCGTCCCGGTGATCGTCCCGTCGTCGGTCTCGACCAGGAGATCGCCGTCGTCGGTGACGTCGTCGTACCGGAGGTACCGGTCCCGGACGCCGAACGACGCCTCGGCGCTGACCCGACCGTCGTCGGTCCCGTGATACGGGTACTGCTCCGAGATCCGGTCGTCCGTCGCGGACGCCGGGTCGAACGCCGCGGGCGGTTCCCCCCCGTCCCGGAACGCGTAGCGCTCGCCCTCGGTCCCCTCCAGGGCGAACTCGACCGCGAACTCGTCGCCCGGCTCGACGTCCTCGGTGAACGGTCCGCCGTCGCTCGTGTCTATCGCGAGGTAGAACCGACCGGGCAGTCCGCTCCTGTCGGCGTCTCCGCGTCGGAGTTGCTCCGCCTCCGCGAGGAAGAGGGTGACGTCGTCGGGGTCGGCGTCCGCGAGGTCCAGCTCCGCGCGCCGTTCGTTCCGACCGGGGTTCGTCTGCCGGACCGTCAGCGAGACGCCCTCTTCGGCCTCGAGGAGGTCGACGAGGACGCGATGGTCGATCGCGGTCCCGGCCTCGATCGCGGTCCCGTCCTCGCCCGACTCGCCGGACCGCCGATCCGCGAAGTGCGAGAGGGCGCCCCAGATCCCGGTCGCCTCGAAGCCGAGCACGACGCGGTCGCCCTTCGTCACCGCCGTGCGGTCGAGCCCGTTCTCCCTGAGGGCCGCCATCGACTCGGTCCCGTCGCCCTCGCCGTCAGCGATCACGTCGGCGTCAGCGGTGGTGAACACTTCCGCCTCGTCGCCGAACGACGGCTCCCGCAACACGAGGTCGGACTCCGCGGCCACCTCGACCGGATCGACCGCTCCCGAGTCACGGACGACGAAGGTGCCGTTGGTGATCGCGAGCCGGTACCGCTCCGGGACCAGGGGCCGCGCGAGGCCGCCCGCGCCGGTCGAGCCGACCCCGGAGAGGTTCCCGAGGCTCTCGGCGATCACGTCGCCGTCCTCGTTCCTGAACTCGAGGTCGCAGGACACGTCGTCGTCGCTGCAGCTGTCGACGTCGCTCTCGTTCGTCCCGATGAGCCGCGTGTTGATCGTCGTCGATCCGCCGCTCACCCGGAGCACGTCGACGAAGCCGATCGTCCCGCCGGAGTCGGTGAGGCGGTTCCCGCCGACGAGCAGGTAGGCCGTGTCGTCCCCCGAGGCGTCGACCGCGTGTCTGATCTCCACGACGTCCCCGGCCGTCCCGGTGTACGTCGATCGGCTGAACGACCCGTCGATCTCGCGACTGACGGCGTCGCCCCGTTCCGCCGCTCCGTCGGTCTCGATCGCCGAGGCGGCGTCGCCTCCCCCGACCGCCACCGCGTTCTCCCCCGAGACGGTCGCCGCGGCGGGGGCCGTGGCCGCGGCGCCGAAAAGCGAGAGGCACACCGCGAGAGCGACCAGGACGACGCTGAGAGTCGAAAGCCGGGCGCGCAGCGCGGCTCCCCCGCTCTCGTCTTCCGTCACCTCCTCGCGCCGGCAGCTTCCGGAACCGGCGCTCGTCGTCCTCTCGGACCGATCCGCGCCGTCCGGTGGAGCTCTGGAGGTCATCGTGGTGTCGAGGCGGTCATCGTGGTGTCGCTCTCGTCGCAACGGGGCCGAACCGCGCGAACGGTGCGCCGTCGTGTTGCTACATCGTCGGGATCTCATCGACTAAAGCGTACCTTCCCGATTATCGCCTCGGAGAACCGGCGACGACCGCCGCGGCGTGAGTCGCGGTGAATCGACCGACCGCGGCCGGATCGATCGCCGGGACGAGCCCCGAAGAGTTAAGCCCGACCGCGGTGCCGTTCCGATGAGGATGAAGACCTGTCCCCGGTGCGAGTCGTCGATCGACGACGAGGCCCGCTACTGCGTCGACTGCGGCGCCCCCCAGACCGAGGCGGCCGCCGAGGAGCTCGACGAGTACGTGCAGCAACAGGCCCGGCAGGTCGCCGCCGACTCGGGGGCGGCGGGCGGCGGAGGTGGAGGTAGTGACGGAAGCGACTCGGGCGGTGACGGCGTCGCCGGCTTCGTCCCGACCGAAGAGCTCACCGACCGCGAACAGCTCTGGCGGCGCGGCTGCTACGTCGCCGGGTACGGGACGATCGTCGTCGCGCTCACGCTGGTCCCGCAGATCGGCGCCTTCCTGCTGATCCTCGGCGGGATCGCGATCCTCCCGCCGGTCCGCCGGCTGACGGCGGAGCCGCTCGGGAGCCCGCTGAAGCGCGAGGTGATGGCCGGGCTGTACGCGATCTTCGCGCTGCTCGGCGCGGTACTGCTGGCTTTCCTGTAACTCCCGCCGTCGGTCTTACTCGATCCGGAACCCGTCCGCCTCCTCCGCGGCGCGGACGAGGTCGCCGATGCTGTCGCTCGCCGTGAGCCCCTGGCTCGCGGCGAACCGCTTTATCGCCACCGGCGGCACGTCGACGGTCGTCTCCGAGGCGACGAGCAGGAGCCCGAGCGCCTCCGGCGTCGGCGAGCTCGGGCCCGCGTTCGACGCGAACCACGTCACGAGCGAGTCGAACGTCGCCGTCACGTCGTTCGACACCATTCGCTGGCGGCTGGTGTCGCCGTCGGCGTGGAGCGTCGCGTCGATCCCGTAGGTGAAGCCGTCGCCGTCGAAGGAGCTCGCCAGCCACCGGCTCACCGCCTGTCGGTCGACGCCGGCGTCGCCGCCGGGCGGGCTGGCGGTTCGGCCGCCGCGGTCGCCGCGATCCCCCTCGGTCGCACCGGGATCCGCGACGCTCGGACCGGCGGCGTTCGCCCCCGGGTCCGCGCCCGGCGGGCGGCGCTCCGCGGGGCTTGCGGGGTCCGCGGCGGTGAACCCGGACTCGTCGGCGGGTCGCCGCTGCGGCCGCGATCGACCGACGTTGGGCCGGCCGTTCGTCCCGACGACGTACCGCCCCTCCCCGATCTCGACGACGCTCTCGTCGTCGGTGAAGTCGAGCTCGTCGGGGTCCGCGGGCGGCGCGTCCGGGTCGGCCGCCGGTGCGTCGTAGTCACTCATGGCGTAGTCGTCGTAGTGCGAGAAAATAGGTGTTCCGGGCGGAGGGATCCGCCGGGACGCTAGTTAGGGGGCTGTTCGAGGCTCGTTAGAGCCGGACCGCTTCGCCGTCCTCGTTGAAGAGGTCGGGGGCACGGAGTTCAACGGAGGTCGTCGCGCCCGAGGGCGAGACGATGTCGAGCGACGAGGTGTCGCCTTCACCGAAGTACACGCCGTTCCCTGCACCGGTACCGAACGGCTCCGTCTCGGGGTTGAACACGACGGTGAACCGCTCCTCGTCATTCAGGACCGCTTCGCTCGCGTTGACGAAGTTACCGGAGGAGTTCTGGACCGCGAACGTGCCGTCGGGTATCGCACTGATCTTTGACCCCTCGGAGAGGTCGCTCAGTGGGGTCCCGGAGTCACCGGTCACGTTCGTGTCGGTGAAGATCAGGTTCCGCTGCCCGTTCGGGCCGACCGCCTGTATGGTCGCGGAGCTCAAGTCGATCTGGTTGGAGCCGGCCGCGCCGGCGACGCCCACGCGGATCTCCTGTAGATCGCCGGTCGAGGCACCGTCAGTCTCGTTCACGATGCCGACCGTGCTCGTGACGTCGATGCGCTCGGAGACGAGGTCCGTACTTTCTTGCCCGGTCGCCTCAGCCTGCGATTGCAGGAAGCCGGCGGTGTTGATCAGCACACCGGCGGCGATGGCAGCGACGAGCACCATCGCGATGAACACGATGAGCGTGCCGATACCAACTTGGCCGCGTTCGTCGTTGTTGTTGATAAATTCGAACATTGTTACAGCCTCACCGAGGTCTGGTCCTTCGTCAGCGTCGTCGGCACGCGAATCTCCGTCGTCGTCGTCGCGCCGGACGCCGTCGTGAACGTCACCGACAGCCGGTCGCCGGTGGAGAGGTTCCCGTACGTGACCTGGTCGTCGAGGTCGACGCTGACCTCCGCCCGGTCACTGCTGTCCGTCAGGACGACGGTGTCCTGGTCCGGGCTCGTGAAGATCTCGACGTTTTCGGAGCCGATCTCGTCGAGCTGGAACGTCTCCTGCCCGTTCGCACCGATGAGTTCGACGCTCGTCTGGTTGAGATCGATGCTGCCCGCACCCGGAGCCTTCGCGACGACGAAATCAATGTCTGTGACGTTGATCTGATCGCCGCTGCTGTTGACGATGCCGGACTGGCTCACGACCTGTAGCCGGTCGCTCACCTGTGATGTACTCTCTTCGCCCGTCGCCTCCGCCTGCGTCTGGAGGAAGCCGGCCGTGTTGATCAGGACGCCGGCGGCGATCGCCGCCACCAGCACCATCGCGATGAACACGATGAGGGTCCCGATCCCCACTTGACCGCGCTCTTCCTCGTCCAGTATGGTTTCGAACATTGTGTGTTGCGTTGGCCCCCGGCCTGCCCGGCGGGCGTTATCAGTTGAGTGCGGAATTTCCCTATTAAAGACTCCGTGCCGATTATTCGACCTGATAAAACGCTGCAGTCATGCGATTATAGAGATATTTACGAGTATGTAATTTCTACAATTATCAACGATATGTCGCCTCGGTTATCGGACCAGATAATCCGGGCGTCGATGCACGGGCGCGCAGATACCGGGCGATCGACTGTCGACGCGACTGTCGATCGAGAGCCGAGGCTGGCCGGCGGATGTCGCGTTTGAACCGTGAAAATTCGCCGAGACGAATCCTCCTCCCGCTCCGCGCCTTCCAGGGCCGCTACCGGTCTTGAATCCGCGCGAGTTCGGACTCGGGAATCACGAACTCCTGCGTCCCGGGCTCGTAGACGGCGAGACTCCCCGCGACGAGCGCCATCGACGCCGCCAGCAGCCCGGTGTTGATCAAAAGCAGCGCCTCCGCGTTGGCGAACGACGTCCGGAAACCGGCGACGGGCGTCGCGACCGCCGCGACGACAACGAGACCGAAACCGACGGCCAGGTACGCCATCGCGGTGCGGCCCGACGACCGGTACGCGGCGACCGCGAACGCCGCCAGCGTCGCGCTCGCGCCCGCCAACACGGTGGTCGTCACGAGATACAACCCCTCGATGAGCTCCATACCCGGCCTGCTCGGAGTCGACACATAAACCCACGGTGGCGGCTATCACCGGCGATAACATCGCCTTTCGCGACCGCGGGGTCGCAGAACCCGATACGGCCACCGTCGCGGGCTCGTCCCGGGATCTGTGGCGCCCGTAACCACCGGTATCCTTTTAAGCCGCAAAAATCAACAGCGATAACGTGAATGGTGGGGGACGACCTGATCACGGTGCTCGGTAACAAGTACAACACGGACATCCTGACGGCGACCGGCGACGCGATGTCCGCGCAGGACCTGAGCGACGAGCTCGACGTCCCGATCGCGACGTGTTACCGCCGGATCAACGAGCTCGAGGAGGCTGACCTGCTCGAGCTCCACGACCGTCCGCTCTCGGACGAACACCGCCGCGTGAAGGTGTACCGCCGGAAGGTCGACGGCGTCGAGGTCGACTTCCGCGACGGGCTCACGGTCGAGGTCGAAGAGCGCTCCGCGGTGAAGAATCGACTCGACGACGTGTGGCGCGACCTCTCGTCGAGTCAGTAGCGCCGCAGCGACCGCCCCGTTCCCCTTCCGCGCCGTCGATACCTGCGGTCTCTCCCCCGGTCCGAATCAGAACGACGGCTCGTCGGACCGCCCCATCATCGAGAACCCGCCGGCCCGCTCGTGGACGGTGATCCCGCCCTCGCCGATCTCCATCGGGAAGATGTCGGTGTCGATGTCCTGTTTCCGCATCTTCGCCACCCAGACGTACCGGTTGACGCCCGAGTCCGTCGGCGTCTGGATGAAGTAGATGTTCCCGTCCGTGAGGAAGTTCTCCAGCCCGACCTCCGTGTCCGGGAACACGGCGCCCTGCTCGTTGATGAGCAGCGAGGTCAGCCCGTTCGCCTTGAGGATGTCGGAGAACTTCAGGAGGTACGTCCGCTTCTCCTGTTCGGCGTCGAAGAAGAGCTGGAACATCGACAGCGAGTCGAGCACGAGCCGGTCGAACCCGCCGTCCTCGATGGTGTCGAGTAGCCGGTCGACCGCCGTCGAGAAGTCGGTCTCGCGGAGCATCTCCCGCTTGTCCAAGATCACGATGTCGCCGTCGTCGACGGCGTCGCCGAACCCGTCGAGGCCGATCGACTCCGCGGCGCCGCGGATGTCCGCCTCGTCCTCCTCGAAGGAGACGTAGACGCCGCGCTCGCCGTGTTCCGCGACGCCGTGATAGAGGTACTGAATTCCGAAGATGCTCTTTCCGGTCCCGGGGTTCCCGGAGACGAGCACCGTCGACCGCTCCGTGATGCCGCCGGTGAGGATCGAGTCGAGCCCCTCGACCCCGGTGGAGACGAGTTCTGACATTCGTCCCACCATTAGCGACGGGAGTATATAAAAGACGATCCGACGCGACCGGTCGACCGAATCGACGGCGACAGCTTTATTTTTCGACACGCCGCCCGTTCGTATATGCCTGGTGAAGCGTCCCCCGTCGACCCCGGCGGTGATCGGCGGTGAGCGACCCCTCGGTCCTCGTCGTTGAGGACGAGCCCGACATCGCCGCGCTGTACGCCGGCTTCCTCGAGGGGGAGTACGACGTCGACCTCGCCGAGACCGCCGCGGAGGCGATCGACCGGGTCGACGCGAGCGTCGACGTGGTGCTTCTCGACCGCCGACTCCCGGACGGGAGCGGCGACGACGTGCTCGAACACATCCGCGAGGCCGGCTACGACTGCCGGGTCGCGATGGTCACCGCCGTCGAGCCCGACTTCGACATCATCGACATGGGGTTCGACCTCTACCTCACCAAGCCCGTCAGCCGCTCGAAGCTGCTGGCGGCGATCGACACCCTTCTCACCCGCAGCGAGTACGACACCCTCGTCCAAGAGGCCGCGGCCCTCGCGAGCAAGCGCGCGGTGCTCAGCTCGCAGAAACCCGCCGCCCAGCGCGAGGGCAACGAGGCGTACGCCGAGCTCGTCGACCGGCTGGACGACCTCGACGCCGACATCGACGACCTCGGCGAGTCGCTGTCCTCCGACGACTACCGCGCGATGTTCCGGGACCTCGGCGAGGCCTGACGCGACGTCGACGACGGCCGCCGGCACCCGGCCGCCGAGGACGTGGTTCAAGTGACTGTAACCCCGAGGTAAACTATGTTGGACGTTACCGAGCGACGAGACGCGTTGCTCGCGGCGGCGGCCGGGACCGCCGGGGTCGCCGGCTCGTACCTCGTCACGGGGTGGTCGCCCGCGTTCGTCGTCCGGCCCGTCGATCAGGCCATCGTCAACCTGACGCCCGGACCGATCGTGACCTTCGTGATCGAGACCGTCGGCGACGCCGGGCACCTGATCCACGTCGCCATGGCGTTCGCGGCCGTGATCGGACTGTTCGGGTTGGTCGCGCTCGCCGGCCTCCGACTCTCCGCGCGCCTCGATCGGGCGTCGGTCGGCGCCGCGGCGACCGGTCTGGCGTCGTGGCCCCTCGCCGCCGGCCTGACCGGTGACCCGACCGGTGCGCTGGGCGTGGCGCTCCCCGCGGCGGCCGTCGTCGCGCTCGGCGGGCTCCCCCCGGCGTCGACTCGGTCGTCATCGTCTCCCGACCCGGCGTCCGGAGACGGACCCTCGGTCGCGGCCGACCCGACGACGACCGTCGACGCGGTGCGTCGCCGGACGCTCGGCGTCGCCGCGGGGACGCTCGGGTTCGTCCTCGCGGCGGTCATCGGCCGGCGGGTGCCCGCGTCGGAGGGCGACGAGACGCTCGCCGACGCCCCGCGCTCCGAGGGTGCGAGCGAGCGCCTGCAGGAGGTCGAATCGGCCTCGCTGGCGGTCGAGAGCGACGACCTCCACGGTATGGTGAGCCCGATCGGCGAGTTCTACAACGTCGACATCGCGGAGTTCGACCCGGAGGTCACCGCCGCCGAGTGGTCGCTGACGTTCACCGGAGAGACCGGCGCCGACCGGACGGTCGCCTTCGACGAACTGATCGACCGGCCCGTCGAGCACCGCGCGGTGACGCTGCGGTGCGTCGGCGAGAGCCTGAACGGCCGCAAGCTGGACAACGCCGTCTGGACGGGGACGCCGATCCGCCCGCTGCTCGAGTCCGTCGACCCCGAGGGCGACTGCGACTGCGCGATGCTGCGCGGCGAGGACGGCTACTACGTCCAGTTCCCGGTCGACGTCCTCGCCGAGGGGTTCCTCGCGTGGGGGATGAACGGGACGGAGCTCCCGACCGGCCACGGCCACCCGGTCCGAGTGCTGATCCCGGGCCACTGGGGCGAGACGAACGTGAAGTGGCTCTCGGAGATCGAGCTGCTGAACGTCGAGGACGACGGCTACTGGGAGGAGCGCGGCTGGGAGGGAACGGGCGAGGTGAAGACGGTCGCCAAGCTCTGGGACGAGGGGATAACCGAACTCGACGACGGCCGTATCGAGCTGGCCGGTCACGCCTACGCCGGGACGCGCGGGATCGAGCGGGTCGAGGTCTCGACCGACGGCGGCGATTCGTGGACCGACGCCGCCCTCTCCGACCCGCTCCCCGACGCGGACGTCTGGCGGCAGTGGCGCCACGCCTTCGACCCCGACGGCGCCCACGAGGTCGTCGTCCGCGCGGTCGACGGCGAGGGGAACAGACAGACCCGGGAGCCGTCGGACCCGTCGCCGACCGGCGCGTCCGGCTGGGTCCGCCGCACGGTCGGGGAGTGAGCGCCTCGGCGCCCGGCGGTCAGGTCACGAGAGCTGTTCGCCGACGATCCGGTCCGCCTCGGCGAGGAACGCGTCGCGCTCGCCGATCGGGATCGTCGCGCCCGCGGCGACGTCGTGGCCCCCGCCGTCGCCGCCGACGGCCCGGCTCGCCTCCCGCATCACCGCGGAGAGGTCGAGCCCGCGCCGCACGAGGGCGTGCGAGCCCCGCGAGGACACCTTCAGCTCCTCGGCGCTCTCCTCCGCGAACGCGATCACGGGCTTCGAGCGGTCGACCGCCGGCGACCCGATCGCCATCCCGGCGACGATCCCGACGATCGTCTCGCGGATCCGCGAGCCGGCGTCGAACCACTGGAGGTGCTCCTCCTCGGTGACGCCCTCCGTCTTCACCCACTGGAGCCCCTCGGAGAGGTTCCGGCGGTGGGTCCGGAGGAGCCGCCGCGCCTCGGCGAGCGCGTCGCCGCGGTCGCCGAGGCACACCGCGAGGCCGACGTCGGCGCGCTCGTACCGGGCGGTGGCGTTGAGCAGGGTGGAGAACTCGCTGACGTCCCGCAGCTCCGTTCCGGGCTCCTCGTCGACGAGCGTGTAGGAGGTGCCGACGAGCGCTTCGATCCGGTCGGCGGGGACGCCGGAGGCGACGGCGCGGCGCATCAGCGCCGACGCGAGGACCCGCCGCTCCTCGCCGTCGAGGTCGACCCAGCGGCGCCACTCCCCGTCGCGCTTCACGTCGACGTCGAGGTCCGTGAGGAACGCGATCGCCCCCGCCTCGTCGTTCGAGATCCCCGGGACCTTCACGTCCGAGGCGTACTCCAGCAGCTTCGGGAGCGGGCGCGTCTGTCTCCCGTACAGGTCCAGGTCGGTGCGCGTCTCGATGACGCCGGCGTCGACGCCGTCGGCGACGATCGCCTCGTTGGCGCCGACGAGCCCGCCGTCGGAGTCCTGCATGTCGCCCACCGCGCCGACGACCGCGAGCGCGGCCAGGTCGCGGTTGTCGCCGTCCGGCCCCTCCAGCGCCCGAGCGAGCACGTAGCTGGCGCCCGCGCCCGACAGCTCGCTCGCCCCGTCGATCCCCTCCAGGAGGGGGTTGAGGTGGAACTCCGTGTCGCGGTCGGCCGGCTGGTGGTGGTCGGCGATGACGGGGACGAACGCGCCGCGGGCCTCGTGCTCGGCGATGACGTCGAGCTGGCCGGAGCCGAAGTCGGTGAACAGCACCACGTCGAACTCGCGGGCGGCGATCCCCGCGATCGACTCGGCGTCCAGCTGCTTCTCGAAGACGACCTCGTGGTCGATCCCGGCGCGCGCGAGCGCCGACGAGGCGATCGCGGCGCTCGTCAGCCCGTCGGCGTCGATGTGGGACGCGAGCAGCACCCGGTCGGCGGCGCGGAGGCGGTCGGCGCAGGCGCTCGCGCGTCCGGCGAGGTCCGGCACGGGTGAGTCGGCGACTGCCATTGCCTCCCGTTGGCTCCCGATCGGGGATAAACTCACGCTTCGGCGGAACGGCGGAGCGCGGCCGGACGAAGCGGCGGGGGAGACGGTGCGACGCCGCGCACCTCGGCGGTGGAGACCGAGGCATCACTTGCCGTAACTGACGGTTATAGACCTTTGCAGATATATGCACTACACACATGACACGTGGGTTCAACACCCGGAGTCTCCACGCCGGCGCCGAGGCCGACCCGGCGACCGGGTCGCGCGCGACCCCGATCCACCAGACGACGTCGTTCGTCTTCGACGACGCGGACACGGCGGCGGAGCTGTACGCGCTCCGGGCGGAGGGCCACATCTACTCCCGGCTCTCCAACCCGACCGTGAACGCCTTAGAGGACCGGATCGCCGACCTCTCCGGCGGGACGGACGCGGTCGCGACCGCCTCGGGGATGGCCGCCTTCGATGCGATAACGACCGTGCTCGCGAGCGCGGGCGACAACGTCGTCGCCAGCTCCGAGATGTACGGCGGGACGGCGGCGTACCTCACCGGCATCGCGGACCGCCGCGGGGTCGAGGCCCGGCTCGTCGACACGCTCGACTACGAGGCGTACGCGGACGTGATCGACGAGGACACCGCGTTCGTCCACGTGGAGACGATCGCGAACCCCTCGCTCGTCACTCCCGACTTCGAGCGGCTCGCCGAGATCGCCCACGACAACGCGGTCCCGCTCGTCGTCGACAACACGTTCGCGACCCCGTACCTCTGTCGGCCGTTCGAACACGGCGCCGACATCACCTGGGAGTCGACGACGAAGTGGATCACCGGCAACGGGACCACCGTCGGCGGCGTCCTCGTCGACGGGGGACAGTTCCCGTGGGACCACCCGGACGCCGACTACGCCGAGCTGGACGGCCAGTCGCCCGCCTTCCCGATCGACTTCGTCGAGCGGTTCGGCGATGCCGCCTTCGGCAACGTCGCCCGCCAACGCGGCGTGCGCCCGACCGGCGGCCAACAGTCGCCCTTCGACGCGTGGCAGACGATCCAGGGGCTCAACACGCTCCCGCTCCGGATGGACCGTCACTGCGAGAACGCGCGGACGGTCGCCGAGTTCCTCCGGGACGACGACCGGGTCGGCTGGGTGGCGTACCCCGGCTTCGAGGACCACCGGAGCCACGGCAACGCCGCCGAGTACCTGGACGGGTTCGGCGGGATGGTCACCTTCGGCGTCGACGGCGGCTACGAGGCGGCCAAGACGCTGTGCGAGTCCGTCGAGCTGACGAGCTTCCTCGCGAACGTCGGCGACGCGAAGACGCTCGTCATCCACCCCGCCTCGACCACGCACGCGCAGATGGACGAGACCCAGCAGCGGCTCGCCGGCGTCTTCCCCGACATGCTCCGGCTCTCCGTCGGGATCGAGGACCCCGACGACGTGATCGCCGACCTCGACCGCGGGCTGGCGGCGGGCGAGCGCGCGACCGGGGGGCAGTGAGATGAGCGCGACGCCCTCGGAGGAGGGGACCGTCTCGCTCGGCGAGTTCGTCTTCGAGTGCGGCCAGTCGGTCCCCGACCTGGAGGTCGCCTACGAGACGCACGGGGAGTTCGACGGCGACAACGTCGTGTTAGTCTGTCACGCGCTCACCGGGAGCCAGAACGTCGCTCGCTCGCCGTCGCCGGAGCGCGACGCCGGGCAGGCCGGACAGGCCCGCGCGTGGTGGGACGACATCGTCGGGCCGGGGAAGGCGATCGACACGACGGAGTACTTCGTCGTCTGCGCGAACGTCCCCGGCTCCTGTTACGGCACGACCGGCCCGACGAGCGAGCGCCCCGCCGACCTCGACCTCCCCGACGAGCCCGACCACGACCGGTGGGGGACCGCCTTCCCGCCGGTGCAGGTCGAGGACTGGGCGCGCGCGCAGCGCCGCCTGCTCGACGAGCTCGGCGTGGGACGCCTGCGCGCCGTCGTCGGCGGGAGCGTCGGCGGGATGAACGTGTTGGAGTGGGCGAAGCGGTACCCGGACGACGTCGACCGGATCGTCCCCATCGCGACCGCCGGGCGGCTCGACGCCCAGTGCCTCGCGCTCGACGCGGTCGCCCGCCGCGCGATCCGCGCGGACCCCAACTGGAACGGCGGCGACTACTACGGCGAGGGCCGCCCCTCACCCGACGAGGGGCTCGCGCTGGCCCGCCAGATCGGTCACATCATGTACCTCTCGAAGGCGTCGATGGAGCGCAAGTTCGGCCGCCGCTCCGCGGGCCGCGACTCGCTGACCCGCGAGGAGGGCGATCTGGGGCTGCCGCCGGAGCCGACGGCGGCGTTCTTCCCGTACCGGGAGGTGGAGTCGTACCTCGACTACCAGGCCGAGGGGTTCAGCGAGCGCTTCGACGCCAACAGCTACCTCTACCTCACGCGCGCGATGGACGAGTACGACCTCTCCGCCGGCCACGGCACCGACGCCGACGCCCTCGCCGCCTTCGAGGGCGAGGCGCTGCTGATGAGCTTCACCGCCGACTGGCACTTCACCGTCGAGCAGTCCGCGTCGCTCGCGACCGCCTTCCGCGACCGCGACGTCCCCGTCGCCCACCACGTGATCGACTCCGACCACGGCCACGACGCCTTCCTCGTCGAGCCCGAGCACGTCGGCCCGCCGCTCAGCGACTTCCTCGCGGAGGGGGTCGAGGGCCGGGCCGTCTCCGACGACGGCGGCGAGGGCGACGAGTCCGCGCGCCCCGAGTCCGACCACGCGCCGGTGCACGCGAGCCTCTTTCGGGGATAGCGGACTCTTTCAAATACTATCGTGCGGTCGGCGCGCGCCTCCGAGTGGCCGCCCTTGGCGGCCACGAGGAGCGCGTGCGAGGGAGCCCGCGGCCGCCGGCGGCGGCCGCGGCAGCGAGGCGCTTTGCGCCTCTGGCAGCCGGCGCACAGCGCCGGCGACGAGGCTGGGGAGGCGTGAGGTGCCATGCGGAGCGGGACGGGACTCAAAGGGGCAGCCGTGAGGATGAAGCACGGCGACGCAAGCACTGGAACGAGGGAGCGAACGTAGTGAGCGACTGAGTGAAGCGCGCAGCGAGCCGCGCGAGTCCTCACGGCTGGGGCTTTGGCGGTGTTCGCCGTCGTTCCATCAGCAATTGCTTATAAGCGAACGGCCGGGTCTTTGGCGGCGTTCGCCGCTGATCGTGCGGTCAGCTATTTATACACGATCGGCCGAGCCTCTCACGCCGCCGATCCATCACCATCAATCATGGCAATGTTCATAGTTCTCGACGCCATGGTGTGTAAGGTATGCCCGGTGGACACTCGCAGACGCTCCGACCGTTCCTGTGGCGCGCCGAACGACTGTACCCCGACACGGAGATCGTCTCTCGGACGCACGAGGGGCGGACGCGGCACACGTACGCCGAGTACGCCGACCGGACGGCGCAGTTGGCGAACGCTCTCGACGACCACGGGATCGAGCGCGGCGACCGGATCGCGACGTTCTGCTGGAACCACACGCGTCACTTCGAGACGTACTTCGGCGTCCCCAACACCGGCGCGCAGCTCCACACGATCAACCCCCTGCTGCCGGACGAGCACATCCGGTACATCGTCGACGACGCCGCCGATGAGATAATCTTCGTCGACCCGTCGCTGGCTCCGAAGCTCGCCGCGGCGGCCGAGGGCGCCGAGGAGTTCGCCGACGTCGACTTCGTCGTGATGGGCTCGTCCGAGATCGACGAGCTCGACGCCACGCCCTACGAGGAGTTCGTCGCGGATCAGCCGACCGAGTACGACTGGCCAGAACTCCCGAGCGACCAGCCGGCCGGGCTCTGTTACACCTCCGGCACGACGGGGAAGCCGAAGGGCGTCGAGTACACGCAGTCGATGCTGTGGAGCCACACGATGGCCTCCCAGACGCCGCAGGGGATCCCGATGGAGGACTCCGACGTGGTCATGCCGGTCGTTCCCATGTTCCACGTCAACGCGTGGGGGATGCCGTTCACCGCGACCGCGGCCGGTGCGAAACACGTCTATCCCGGCCCGTCGCCGGACCCGGCCGACCTCGCGGCGCTGATCGAGGAGGAGGGCGTGACGGTCTCCGCGGGCGTCCCGACGGTGTGGCTCGGGCTCCAGGAGTACGTCGCGGCGGGGAACGACGTCGACCTCTCGACGCTTGACACCGTGATCGTCGGCGGCGCGGCCGCCCCGCGGGCGCTGATCGAGTGGTACGACGACCGGGGCGTCGAGGTGCTCCACGCGTGGGGGATGACCGAGATGTCGCCGATCGGCACCGTCTCTCACCTCACCGACGACCTCCGCGACGCCGACTACGAGACGCAGGTCGACAAGCGGTCGAAACAGGGGCTCGTCGCCCCCGGGCTGGAGTTCGAGGTGATCGACGAGGACGGCGAGGAGGTGCCGTGGAACGGCGAGGACTTCGGCGAGCTCCGGGTCCGGGGTCCGTGGGTCACCAAGGAGTACTTCGCGCGCCCCGAGGCCAGCGAGGAGGAGTTCGTCGACGGCTGGCTGAAGACCGGCGACGTGGTCACCGTCGACGAGGACGGCTACATCAAGCTCGTCGACCGGACGAAAGACGTGATCAAGTCGGGCGGCGAGTGGATCTCCAGCGTCGAGTTGGAGAACGCGATCATGGCGTACGACGGCGTGAGCGAGGCGACCGTCATCGGCGTCCCCCACGAGCGCTGGCAGGAGCGCCCGGTCGCGTTCGTCGTCGCGGCCGACGGCGTCGACCGCGAGGCGCTCGTCGAGGCGATCGAGTCCGGACTCCGCGACGAGTACCCGGAGTGGTGGGTGCCGGACGCGGTGGAGTTCATCGACGAGGTGCCGAAGACCGCCACCGGGAAGTTCTCGAAGAAGGACCTCCGGGAGCGGTACGCCGACCAGTCGCTCGTGGAGGGGTCGGTGCCGGAGGAGGACGCGCCCGAGCAGGGATAAGACCAGGCCCGCTGTGGTCTCCGACTCTTACTCGTCGCGGTCGCCGACGATCCACTTGTGCGAGTAGCTCTCGCCGCAGGCGCAGTGGGCGTACGCGTGGACCACGTCGCCCTCGGCGTAGAGGCCGCCCACCTCCTCGTTCTGCGCCTCCGCGAACGCGAAGACGAAGCTGACGTCGTGGTCCTCGTCGGGAGTCTCCCCTGCGTCATCCGCGAACGGGCACTCCCCCCCGTCGAGCGACCGGGCGATCGTCCCCTCCGCGCCCATCGCCGTCTTCGCGAACTCCATCGCGCCCATCCCCGTGCCGGCCTCGAACGCCGACCGGCCGGTCTCGCCGTCGAGGATCAGCCGCACGCCGCCGTCCGTCTCGGTCCCCACGTTCCGGAGCCGGGAGTCGTCGTCGAGGTACGCGTCGCTGAGGTAGAAGACGACGTCGTCGAGCCGCTCGCCGGCGAGGAACTCGTCGAGTTTGCTCATGCCGGTCCGACGCGCGTGAACGGTAAAAGGCGTGCGAGTCGCGGTCGAGTGGTCGGTGAGGTTGTCGTCGGCCGCGAGCCCGACCGATGTCGGACCGGTGTTATATCATGTGGAATCGGGATAACTGTTAATACGGACCACGGAGATCCGTCCCCTGATGAGCGCGCAAACACCATCCGGAGACCGGCTCGCGGAGTGGGCGGAGCTGGTCGACGAGGACGTACCCGAGGAGCACCGAGAGGAGCGCTCCGCCGAGCGATAACTTTCACCCCGCTTCGCGAAGGCTTTAGGCCGACGGCGGCGAAGCGTCGCCGATGGCGACCGAGGCCGCCGGCATCGACAGACCCCTGCTCGTCGACGACTTCCTCCAGGAGCGCCGCTACCAGCTCCAGCTGGCGGAGTCCGCGGCCCGCGACCATACCCTCGTCTGTCTCCCGACCGGCCTCGGCAAGACCACGGTCAGCCTGCTCGTCACCGCCGAGCGCCTCCACGAGGTCGGCGGGAAGGCGCTCTTCTTAGCCCCCACCAAGCCGCTCGTCCAGCAGCACGCCGACTTCTACCGCGAGGCGCTCTCGATCCCGGACGACGAGATCGTCGTCTTCACCGGCGACGTGAAGCCGGACGACCGCGCCGCGCTCTGGGACGACGCCCGGATCGTGATCGCGACCCCCCAAGTCGTCGAGAACGACCTCGTCGGCAACCGGATCTCGCTGCGCGACGTGACCCACCTGACGTTCGACGAGTGCCACCGCGCGACCGGCGACTACGCGTACGTCTACATCGCGGAGCGGTACCACGCCGACGCGGCCGACCCGCTCGTCACCGGGATGTCGGCCTCGCCCGGCGGCGACACCGAGGAGATCGAGACGGTCTGTGAGAACCTCGGGCTCTCGAACGTCGAGGTGATGACCGAGGCGGACGCCGACGTCGACGAGTACACCCACGACACCGACGTGCAGTGGGAGCAGGTGACGCTCCCGGACGAGGTCCTCGAGATCCGCGACGCGCTCAACGAGGTGATCACCGACCGACTGGAGAAGCTGAAGTCGCTCGGCGTGACGAACACGACGAACCCGGACCTCTCGCAGAAGGACCTCAACAAGATGCGCGGGCAGCTGAAGCAGATGATGGACAACGACCAGTCGGACGGGTACAAGGGGATGAGCACCCACGCCGAGGTGATGAAGCTCCGGCGCGCGACCGAGCTGGTCGAGACCCAGTCCGTCGAGTCCGTCCGGCGCTACTTCGAACGCCAGCGCGAGGCCGCCCGCTCCTCGGGGGCGTCGAAGGCGAGCCAGCGCATGGTCGCGGACCCCAAGGTGCGCGAGGCGATGCGGAAGGCGGAGGCGTTCGACGGGCTCCACCCGAAGTTCTCGAAGGCCCGGATCCTCTTGGCCGAAACCCTCGGGATCAACGAGGGCGAGCGCGCCATCCTGTTCACGGAGTCCCGCGACACCGCCGAGGCGCTCGTGGAGTTCCTCTCCGCGAGCTTCGACGTGCGGAAGTTCGTCGGACAGGGCGACAAGGAGGGCTCCGACGGGATGACGCAGAAACAGCAGCAGGAGACGCTCGACGAGTTCAAGGCCGGCGCGTTCGAGGTGCTCGTCTCCACGTCGGTCGCCGAGGAGGGGCTCGACGTCCCCGAGGTCGATCTCGTCTGCTTCTACGAGCCCGTCCCCACCGCGATCCGCTCGATCCAGCGCAAGGGCCGGACCGGCCGGCAGGCCGAGGGGAAGGTGGTCGTCCTGATGGCCGAGGACACCCGCGACGAGGCGTTCTTCTGGATCTCGCGGCGGCGCGAGAAGAAGATGGCCAGCCAGCTCGCCGAGCTGAAGGAGGCCACCGACGACATCGAGGAGACCGTCGGCGACGACGGGCAGGCCGGGCTCGACGCGTTCGCCGGGGGATCCGCCGAGCGCGACGCCGAGCCGGAGCCCGACGGGAACGCCGACGACGCCGCCGACGGTAGCGACGACGCGGCCGCCGCCGACGACGGTAGCGACGACGCCGGACTGACTGACTTCGCGGCGGAGGCCCGCGCGGGCGGAGACGAGACGGACGACGAGAGCGACGCGGGAGCCGAGGGCGACGCAGACGGCGTCGTCGCGACCGCCGGCGTCGACGAGGGCGTCGAGGTCGTCGTCGACCAGCGCGAGCTCGACTCCTCCATCGCGAAGGACCTCTCGACGCGCGACGGGCTCGTCACCCGGCTGGAGACGCTCGCGGTCGGCGACTACGTGCTCTCCGACCGAGTCGCCGTCGAGCGCAAGTCGGCGGCCGACTTCGTCGACTCGATGCTCGACGCCGACCGCTCGATGTTCGAGCAGGTCGGCGAGCTCTCGCGGGCGTACGCCCGTCCCGTGATGGTCGTCGAGGGGACGAACCTCTACGGCCAGCGCGACATCGACCCCAACGCGATCCGCGGCGCGCTCGCGTCGCTGGCGGTCGACTTCGACGTGAGCGTCCTCCGCACCGAGGGGGAGTCGGACACGACGGAGCTGCTCGCGACGATCGCCAAGCGGGAGCAGGAGACGCGCGACCGCGAGGTGAGCGTCCACGGCGAGAAGACGACGAAGACGCGCGCGGAACAGCAGGAGTACGTCGTCTCCGCCATCGCCGACATCGGCCCGGTCACGGCACGGACCCTGCTGGAGCACTTCGGCACCGTCGAGGCCGTGATGACCGCGCCCGAGGACGACCTGCTGGAGGTCGAGGGCGTCGGCCCAGTGACCGCCGAGCGCATCCGCGAGGTCGTCGGGTGCGAGTACGAGTAGCGACCGTCTTCTCACGGACGAACCGGCTACTCGAACCCGCTCACCAGCGTCACGACCCACTGCCCGAGGTCGTACTCCGTCCGCACCTCCACGCGCGTCACCCACTTCACCCACTGGAACCCCCGCCGGTCGGGGGCGACAAGCCGGGCCGGCGCGCCGTGGCCGTGGCTCAATCGCTCGCCGCCGACGTGGGTGGCGAGCAGGGCGTCTTCCGCCTCGTCGAGCGGGAGGCTCCAGCGGTAGCCGGTGACGGAGGTGAACCGGACGTAGGCCGGCTCGCGGTCCGAGTCGCCGGCGTCCCCGGAGCCGCCGGCCGCCTCCGGCCCCCCGGCCGCGTCGAGCAGGTCGCCGACGCGGATCCCGCCCCACTCCTGCACCGTGTACCACCCGCTCGTGCAGTCGAGCAGGGCCGCCGTCTCGTGGCCGGCGGCGACCTCGTCGGCGGTCAGTTCGACCGGGTCGCTCACGAGCCCGTCGATCCGCAGCCGATACTCATCCCGGTCGATCGGGTCGGGGTCGTCGGCGACCCACGAGGTGACCGGGAACGCGCCGTTCCCCTCGCCCTCGCGGGGCTGCGACCCGGTGAACCGCCGGTCCGCGCCGGCCGTGTCGAGGAGGTCGTTGACGCCCTGCTGAAGTCGGTAAATCGCCGCGCCCGCGGCCAGCAGGACGGTGTACCGCACCGCGGTCCGCCGGCGCTCGAAGTCGACCCGCCGGGGGAGCCGGAACCGGGTCGTCGCGTGCGCGGCCACGAGCGGGAGCAGGACCAGGCCGAAACCGACGTGGACCGAGAGGAGCGTCCAGTAAGAGAGCCGCACGTCGAGCCCGAAGGCCCAGACGACGCCGATCGAGAGCGCGCCGAGCGCTGCGACGAGCGTCAGGACGGACAGCGCGGTCGACCGCTTCCAGCGGGTCGGGTCCGTGAGCCGCCGTCGGACGCGCGCGAGCTTCCACGCGAGCAGGACGACGATGGCGAGCCCGAGCGAGCGGTGGAGCCAAAAGAGGGGCCACCCCTCGGGGACGCCGACGGTGAACGAGACGAGCCCGGTGACGACCTCCGCGGTCACGAACGCGAACAGCGACCAGTCGACCGCGCGCGGCGGGGGCTCGAGGCGGTCGACGGCCTCGCGGACCCTCCCGGCGATTCCGGACCCCGTTCCCATCTCGACCGCGCTACGTGCTACCGAGGCAAAAGGGTACAGCCCGTCGACGCTGCTTCGGTTCGCACACTCGGGGCGGAGACCGATCGCCGGAACCCAAAGAACCATCGCCGCCGTCGAGGAGGACCTCACACGGATGCGTGAACGCCGCCGGGTGCTCGTCGTGACCGCGGCGTCGCTGTTCTTTTCGGTCCTCGTCTGGTTCAACTACTCCGCCGTCCTGCCGTCCGTCGTCGACGAGTGGGGGCTCTCGGGGACCGAAGCCGGGATCATCTTCGGGGCGTTCCAGGCGGGCTATCTCGTGGCGATCGTGCCCGCTGGCTGGTTGGCGGACCGCTACTCGCCTCGGTGGGTGATCGCGGTCGGAGCGGCCGGCGCCGGAGGTCCGAGCCTCCTGTTCGCCGGCGTCGCGGACGGGTTCGTCGCCGGGACGGGACTCCGGTTCCTCTCCGGGCTGTTCATGGCCGGCGTCTACGTCCCGGGGATGCGGTTCGTCACGGACTGGTTCCCCGAATCGGCGCGCGGCCGGGCGCTCGGGCTGTACATCGGCGCGTTCTCGCTCGGGTCCGGGCTCTCGTTCGTGTTCTCGACCGCGATCGCCGACGCGGTCAGTTGGCGGCTCGCCGTCGCGGCCACGAGCGCCGGCGCGCTGTTCGTGCCGCCGTTCATGCTCGCTTTGACCCGCGATCACCCCGATCGGGCGGGCGGCGGCACGGGGTTCGATCGCTCGGTGCTGCGGAACCGCGAGTACCTGTTGACGGTCAGCGTCTACGCCTGGCACAACTGGGAGCTGTTCGGTGCGCGGAACTGGCTCTTGGCGTTCCTCGTGGCGGCACCCGCGTTCGCGGCCACCGAGTCGGCGCTGCTCCCGGGGTTCGTCGTCGGCTCGATGATCGCGCTCGGTAGCGTCGGAAACCTGACCGGCGGCTGGCTCAGCGATCGGATCGGACGTCCGCGGACGATCGCGATCGGGCTGACCGCGAGCGCGTCGCTGAGCCTCGTCTTCGGACTGCTCGGGGAGCTTCCGATCGCCGCGCTCGTCCCGATCGTCCTCGCGTACGGCGTCGTCATAACGATGGACAGCGCGCCGACCTCGACGATGGTGACGGAGGTCGTCGACGACGCGCACGTCGGAACCGCTCTCTCCGTTCAGTCGCTGGTCGGGTTCACGACGACCGTGATCTCGCCCGTCGTCTTCGGACTCGTCCTCGACCGGTCGGGGTACCCCCTCGCGTTCCCGACGCTCGCCGTCGGCGCGCTGCTCGGACTGCTGTCGATCGGCGGGCTCGCGGTCGTTCGGAGGCGGAAGATCGGTGCAACCGGGACGCTATAGCTCGTACACTTCGCCGTCGACCGCGAGCGGCTCCGCGAACGCCTCGTCCGGCGGGTAGTAGTGCGCGACGTGGACGAGCCGCGTCCGGTCGGCGTCCAGCTCGTCGGCGAGCGCGAGCGCCCCCTCTCGGGTCATGTGCTTCGTGCCGAACGTGCGCGGGACGCCGTCGGGCCCCTCGTGGCGCCCGCCCATCGGGTGGTGCTCGCAGAGCGAGGCGGGGACGATGGCGTCGGCCAAGAGGAGGTCGGCGCCGGCGAGCGCCTCGCGGGAGCGCTCGGGCACGTCGTAGCTCGTGTCGCCCGTCAGCGAGAGCGTCGTGCCCGTCTCCGGGTCCTCGATCACGACGCCGTAACAGAGGAGGGGCGGGTGGTCGACGGGGACGAACCGGACCTCGAGCCCGCACGTCTCGAAGGGCTCGAACGGCTCGCGGGCGTGGACGCCGATCCGGTCCTCCAGGTAGTCGTACTTCGCGCGGATCGTCTCGGCAACGCTCTCGTCTGTGGCGGGGTCGGTCTCGTTCGGCGCGTGGACCGGGAGCCCGTCGACCAGCCGGTAGACGTTGCCGAGGCCGTCGAGGTGGTCGAAGTGGATGTGCGTCACGATGCCGGCGTCGGGGAGGGGAACGTCGGCGTCGAGGAACTGCTGTCTGAAGTCCGGGCTGAAGTCGACGAGCAGCGACTCGCCGGTGCGCTCGTTGGCGACGTGGACCGAGAACCGCGAGCGCGACACCCCTCGCTCGCGGGCCGCGGCGCAGGTGTCGCAGTCGCAGCCGACGGTCGGCGTCCCGGTTGTGTCGCCGGTGCCGAGGAGCGTGACCCGCATCTCGGCTCCGTCTCGTCGACCCACCGACTTAGCGTCCGCGGTCGAGCGGGCCGCCCGGCGGGACAGTCGACGACGCCCGCCGCCCCCGATTTATAAGCGCTTCAGGCCCGACCCTCCGGTATGCACGACGCCAGCGAACTCGTCCTCGCGCGGCTCCCCTCGGGCGTCCCGGTCCGCACGACCGTCCACGTCTACGGCGAGGGAGGCCTCGCGGAGGGGCCGGAGGGGCCCGCGCTCGACCTCCCGGCGGACGGCGGTCCCGTCGTCTACGCGCAGGCGGCCCAACACGGCCGGGAGGTGAACGGGACCGCGGTCCTCCGTCGGCTCCACGAGCGGCTGACGGGCGGGGATCCGACGACCGCGGACGCGGGCGACCTCGAGGGGACCCTCGTGACGGTCCCCGTCGCCGACCCGCTCACGTTCGACCGGGTCTCGTACACGACGCCGGAGTCGCTCGACGCGACCCACTCGAACATGAACCGCTGCTGGCCCGGCGACGACGAGGGGACGCTCCACGAGCGCATGGCGGCCCGCCTCTGGTCGTTCGCGAGCGCGGCCGACTCGATCGTCGACCTCCACACCGGGTCGCCGGCGATGCTCACGCACGCGGTCTACATGCGCGGCGACGAGGCCTGTCGGTCGCTCGCGGAGGCGTTCGGGACGGACCTCCTGCTCGCGGAGGCGGCGGGCGACGAGGCGGACGCGGAGTGGAGCGAGCGCGGCTTCGCCGGCAAGCTCCGCGTCGCCGCCACTCGGGAGAGTATTCCCGCGATCACGCCGGAGCTCGCGCACAGCCGCGAGGTCGTCGCCGAGGCGGTCGAGGACGGGTTAAAAGGGACTCTCGGCGTTCTCCGTCGCGAGGGACTGCTCCCCGGCGAGCCCGAGCCGTGGGACGGCACCGTCGCGCGGAACCATCTCGGGCGCGTGAACGCCGCCGAGTCGGGGCTGTTCACCCCGGAGCGCGACCTCGCCGTCGGCGACGAAGTCGCGGAGGGCGAGCGGCTCGGGGTCGTCCACGACCCGACGACGTTCGAACCGCTGCAGACCGCGACCGCCGACCGCGACGGGATCGTCTACTCGATAGCCCGCGAGGCGACGGTCACCGCGGGCGCGACGATCGTCGGCGTGGCGGAGCGGCTGGAGGAGTGAGGGGGGATCCGGAGGCCGCGGAGCGGCCGGCGGAGCGAGAGTCGGAATTCGGAGACCGCGGCGCCGCCGGGGCTCACGGGTGTCGCACGCGGATCTGCCCGTTCGCGTCGACGGTGACGAACAGCCGGCTGCGAACCTCGCGGCCGTGGACCGCGTCGCCGGCGCGGTCGCCGATCGTCTTCATCAGGTCCGGCGCGGTCTGGTTCACCTTCACGCCCGCCTCGTCGCAGGCGTCGTAGACGCGCTTCGGGGCGTCGTACAGGTCCGTGCCGGCCTCGATCTCCACGCGGACCGGTGCGGCGAGCGCCTCCGCGAACGCGACCGTCTCGCGGGCCCGATCGACGTTGTCGCGGGCGCTGGCCTCGACGCTCGAGACGTTCGCGCGCGACGTGCCGAGCCGGTCGGCGATGTCGGACTGGCGGAGCCCCCGCTCGCGGAGGGCGAGCACCTCCGCCTGCCGGTCGGTGAGGACGCTCTCGTCGGCGTCGAACCCGGCCCGTTCCAGCAGCTCGGCGGCGTCGACGTCGTCGGCCTCCTCGGCGGCGTCGGCCGGACCGTCGTCTGCGACCATACTCGGCTCGAGGGGACGCTCGCTCAAAAAACGGCGGTTTCGGCGCTCCGCGTCGAGGGGTACGGTCGGGAGAGACCGATCGGCGGCGTCCGGACTGTCCGTGGGGTGGGGCCACCCCGGGACGCGCTCACTTGCCCCAGAAGTTCTCGCGGCTGCCGAGCCGTTCGCGGTCCGGGCGGTCGCGGCGGCGGTCGCCCTCGTCGTCCTCGCTCTCGCCGTCCGCGTCGGCGTCGGCCGCGTCGTCGCCGTCCTCGTCTTCAGCGTCCGGATCCTCTGGAAGGCGCTCGACGACCTCCTCGGCGGTCGCGTGGCTCGATTTCACCCGGTGAATCCGCACCTCCGCGCGCGCCGGCGGGAGTAGCCCGTCGACGAGGATGATGAAGCCGTCGTCGGTGCGGCCCACGCCCGCGCCGCTCTCGTGGATGTCGTCGACCTCGACGATCACCTGTTCGCCGGGCTGGACCGGCTGCTGTTTCAGCTCGTAGATGGGCATGTCGTAGTGGTTACACCACTCCGCGCCGCCCTTGTTGCCGTAGTGTTGACACCCCATCCCCTCGATTCGCTCGTCGAAACTGGGGCATTCGTCGGCGAGTGGACAGTCCGCCATACCGTAGGAGAGACCGGCCGCCGTTGTAAACGTTTTCGACTGGCGGGGGTGGAAAATCCGGAGTCTCGGCGCCTCATCCGGCTGAACGGCGACCGATCTGGCACTCCGACTCCGCTCGCGACCGAGACTCGCTCACAGGAACTCGCGGACCTCCGAGTACCACATGTCGTGGTGGTCGACCGCGCCCACCGCGTCGGCGACGTCGACCGCGATCGCGTGCCAGCACCGCTCGCTCGGGTCCTCGGCGTCGAGGTTGTACGTCGCGTCCGCGCAGGTGCACTCCCCGTCCTCGACGACGTACTCGTCGTCGTGGCCGACGACGACGGTGAAATCGCGGTAGCGCTTCACGCGCCCCTCGCCGACCGCCTCGATCGCGCGCTGCCCGCGGTCGCCGTGGTCGCCGACGATCCCGGCGGCGATCGGGCCGGTGAGCTCCCCGGCCTCCGCGATCGCCGCCCGCCAGTCGTCGACCGGTTCCATGGCCACCCGTTCTCGGGCGTTCGGTTAAACAGCGTCGGTCAGACCGGGGTCGGTCCCGGGGACGGCGCCGCCGACCGGCTCCGATCCCCGTCGACGCGTGGTTTCAAGCCGCTCGCTCGCCTCCGTCCCCCATGGCCGAGACGTGTCCGCACTTGGCGTACCGCGAGGAGGGCGACGGGAAGTCGTTCGAGACCGCCCGCGCGTTCTGCACCGTGACGGGGTCGTTCGTGCAGCCGATGCGCGCCGACGTCTGTAACGCCCGGTACGGGCTCGACCCCGCGACGGACTGCGAGTTCTACGTCGAGCCGGAGTCGACTGAAGACGAGAGCGACGCCCCCGACGCCGACCGATGACCTACGCCGACTACCTCGACGGGAAGCCCGCGATCATCACCGCGGCGCTCACCGGCGGCGTCCACGGGAAGGAGGCGCACCCGGACCTCCCCGAGACCCCAGAGGAGATCGCGTCGGCCGCGGCCGCCTGCGAGGACGCGGGCGCGAGCGTGCTCCACCTGCACGCGCGCCGCGACAACGGCGAGCGCGCCTTCTCGGCCGAGCGGTTTCAGGAGGTCGCCGACGCGGTCCGTGAGGCCACCGACGACGCCGTCCTCCAGCACTCGACCGGCGGGACCGCCGCGCCGGACGCGATCCGGCACGAGCCGCTCCGGACCGATCCGGCCCCCGAGATGGCGTCGCTCGACATGGGGCCGCTCAACCGCTACGACCGGCTCACCTCGGAGAACACCCGCGAGCTGGTGGCGTCGCTGCACGCGGAGATGCGAGAGCGGGGTATCAAGCCCGAGCTGGAGGTGTTCAACGACGGGCACCTGAACGAGTCGCTGGCGATCCTCGACGAGCTCGAGGACCCGCCGTACCTCAACTTCCTGTTCGGCGGCGGGACCACGTCGCCGCCGCACCCGCGCAACCTGGTGAACCGGGTCGAGGCGCTCCCGGAGGGAGTCGAGTTCAACGTGATCGGATTCGGCCCCCACCAGCTCCCGATGACGACCCAGTCGCTGCTGCTCGGGGGCCACGTCCGGGTCGGACTGGAGGACAACCGGTACTACGAGCGCGGGGAGCTGGCGACGAACGAGCAGCTCGTGGCGCGCGCGGCGCGGATCTCGGAGGAGCTCGGGCGGCCGGTGGCGACGCCCGCGGAGACGCGAGAGCTGTTGGGGCTCCGGGGACGGTAGCGGGGGGTGGCGCGGACGACGCGACCGGCCCGACTCGTCCGGGCGCTACTCCAGCACGACCAACACGTCGCCCATGTCGACGCTGTCGCCCTCGCCGACGTGGACGCTCGCGACGGTGCCGCCGCGCTCGGCGACCACGTCGTTCTCCATCTTCATCGCCTCGAGGACGCAGACGACGTCGCCCGAGGCCACCTCGTCGCCCTCGGCGACGTCGACCGAGAGGATCGTCCCCTGCATCTCCGCCTCGATCGCCTCGCCGCCCTCGGCGACGTCGACGCCGTCGTCGCCCCCGTCGTCGTCTTTCGCCTGCGGCGGTCGCTGTTGGCTGCCGCTCCCGCCGCCGCTCTGGGGCGTCGGGATCGCGGGCGCGCCGCGCTCCTCCAGCTCCACGTCGAAGCGCTTCCCGTTCACCTCGACGGTGAACTCGCGCTCGGTCACCTCCTCGTCGCCGTCGTCGCCCGCCGACGACTCGGTGCCCCACTTCTCCTGCGCCTCGGCGACCAGCTCGCGGTCGAGCTCCTCGTCGAGGTACTTCGTGGTGTGGGTGCCCGCGACGAACCGCTCGTCGTCGAGCATGAGGCGGTGGAACGGGACGATCGTGACGACGCCCTCCAGGTCGTACTCCGCGAGCGCGCGCTTCGACCGGGCGAGACACTCCTCGCGGTCGCCGGCCCACACGATCAGCTTCGCGATCATCGAGTCGTAGTCGGTGACAAGCTCGTCGCCCTGCCGGAGCGCGTCGTCGACGCGGACGCCGATCCCGCCCGGCGGGTCGTACGTGTCGAGGCGCCCCTCGTTGGCGGGCTGGAAGTCGTTCGCGGCGTTCTCGGCGTTGATCCGGAACTCGATGGCGTGGCCCTCCAGCTCCACGTCGCCCTGCGAGACGGAGAGCCCCTCGCCGCTGGCGACCCGGAGCTGCTCTTTCACGATGTCGATCCCCGTCAGCGCCTCCGTGACGGTGTGTTCGACCTGAATGCGCGTGTTGACCTCGAGGAAGTAGAACGGCGTGTCCGGACCGAGCGGCTCCGCCGGGTCGCGGTCGAGGTCCTCCTCGACGAGGAACTCGACGGTGCCGGCGTTGGTGTAGTCGGCGGCGGCGACGCCCCGGCGAGCGGCCTCGCCGATCCGCTCGCGGAGCTCGTCCGAGAGCGCGGGGGAGGGCCCCTCCTCGATCACCTTCTGGTGGCGGCGCTGGAGCGAGCAGTCGCGCTCGCCGAGGTGGACCACGTCCGACGTGTCCGCGGGGCCCTCGCTCTCGTCGCCCGCGTCCGCGACGATCTGCACCTCGACGTGGCGGGGGGTCTCGAGGTAGCGCTCGAGGTAGACGGAGTCGTTCGAGAAGTACGCCTCCCCCTCGCGCTTGGCGGATTCGAGCGCCTCCGCGGCCCCGTCGGCGCTCTCGACGACCTTCATCCCGCGGCCGCCGCCGCCGCCCTCGGCCTTGATCGCGACCGGGTAGCCGTGCTCGTCGCCGAAGTCGGTGACCGCCTCGACCTCGGTGACGGGCTCCGTCGTCCCGGGGACGATGGGGACGTCGGCGTCGTCCATCACCCGGCGGGCGTGGGTCTTCTCGCCGAGCCGCTCCATCGCGTCGCTGGCGGGGCCGACCCACGTGATCCCGTCGGCGGCTTCGACGCGCGCCGCGAAGTCGGCGTTCTCCGCAAGGAAGCCGTACCCGGGGTGGATCGCGTCGGCGCCGGCCGCGCGCGCGGCCTCGACGACCGCCTCGCCGTCGAGGTACGAGTCGGCGGCGCGGGCCGGGCCGACGTTGTACGCCTCGTCCGCGTACCGGACGTGGCCGCCGTGTTTGTCCGCGTCGCTGTACACGGCGACGGTGTCGACACCCAGTTCGGCGCAGGCGCGCATCACCCGAACCGCGATCTCCCCGCGGTTCGCGACGAGAACCTTGTCGAACATTCTTACACCGTCATTCCACCATAACCCACCTCATTCTATCGGTCCGCGACGACGACCGGTGACGACGATCGTCGTACTCCGTCGGCGCTCGCCGCGATCTCCCCGGGACGGTTAAGGGGCTGCCCGCACCCAGATCCCGACATGCTCTCGCCCGGAAACCCCTACGTGTTGCCGTCGACGCTGGTCGCGGCGGGCGCGTACCTCGCCGCGACGCTCCTGACGGACGCCTCGATCCTCGTCCGGATCGGGCTCCTCGTCCTCCTCGCCGGCGTCGTCCCGATCGTCCTCAACCGGATCCTCGGCGGGTCGACCGCGGAGGCCGCGGCGGAGGAGGGCGTCGAGGAGCCGCCCGAGGCGTGACCACAGATATATAACCTATCCAACGAATATTCGAACGCACCCTGCGAAGGGTTGGCGTGGCGGGGCCGCCGCGGCGCCTCGCCGGGGGAATGCACGCGCTCGGGCGGTCTCCGTCCGGGAGCGGGTGATTCGGAAACCGAGCGAGCGGCGGCGCCGTCGCGGCTCTCCCGCCCCTCAGAAGCGGTCGGCGCGGCCGGCCGCCGTCCACGGGTCGGTCGGCGCGTTCTCCGGGACGCGAACCGAGCGACCGCTGAGTCGGTCGACCCGTCCGGCGAACGCCCACCGCTCGCCCTCCCAACCGGTCTCCGCGTCCGTCTCGGCCGCGGCGGCCGCGGCCAGCTCCCCGTCGCGGAGGTGGGCGGCGACCGCGGCGGCGATGGCGGCGGCCTCCGCGTCGTCGGCGTCGTCGGGGATCGTCAGGCCGTCGAGGACGGCGGCGACCGTCGGGCCGGACGTATCGCGTTCCGGCTCGGGCGAGCCCGCCTCCGGTCCGGGCGAGTCGGTCGCCATCAGATCGGGATGTTGCCGTGTTTCTTCTCGGGCCGGTCCGAGCGCTTCCCCCGCAGCATCTGGAGGTCGTCGATCAGCCGCGCGCGCGTCTCCGCGGGCTCGATGACGTCGTCGATGAACCCGCGGTCGGCGGCGCTGTACGGGTTCGCGAACTCCTCGCGGTACTCGTCGATGAGCTCCTGTCTGCGCGCGTCGGGGTCGTCGGCCGCGGCCAGCTCCTCGCGGTAGAGGACGTTGACGGCGCCCTTCGGCCCCATCACCGCGATCTCGGCGGTCGGCCACGCGTAGTTGACGTCGCCGCCGATGTGCTTCGAGGACATCACGCAGTAGGCGCCGCCGTACGCCTTCCGGGTGATCACGGTGAGGAGGGGAACGGTCGCCTCCGAGAAGGCGTACAGCAGCTTCGCGCCGTGGCGGATGATCCCGTTGTGCTCCTGGTCGGTGCCGGGCATGAAGCCGGGCACGTCCTCGAAGGTGAGGATGGGGATGTTGAAGGCGTCGCAGAACCGGACGAACCGGGCGCCCTTCTGGCTCGACTCGATGTCGAGGGTGCCCGCGTTCACGCGGGGGTTGTTGGCGACGATCCCGATCGAGTGCCCGTCCAGCCGGGCGAAGCCGACGACGACGTTCTTCGCGAAGTTCTCCTGCACCTCGAAGAAGGAGCCCTCGTCGACGACGCTGCCGATCACCTCCTTCATGTCGTACGGCTTCCGGGGGGCGTTCGGCACGATCTCGGCCAGCTCCTCGTCGGCGCGCTCGGGGTCGTCCCACGGCTCGACGCGGGGCGGGTCCTCGACGTTGTTGGCGGGGAGATACGAGAGCAGCCGCGCGATGTCGTCTAACGCGTCCTCCTCGCTCTCCTCGGCGAAGTGGGCGACGCCCGAGGTCGACGAGTGGGTGACGGCGCCGCCGAGCTCCTCGAAGCTCACCTCCTCGCCCGTCACCGTCTCGATGACGTCCGGGCCGGTGATGAACATGTGCGAGGTGTCTTTCACCATGAACGTGAAGTCCGTGATGGCGGGCGAGTACACCGCGCCGCCGGCGCACGGCCCCATGATCGCCGAGATCTGCGGGATGACGCCGGACGCCTCCGTGTTGCGCCGGAAGATCTCGGCGAAGCCGCCGAGCGAGGCGACGCCCTCCTGAATGCGAGCGCCGGCGGAGTCGTTGAGACCGACGACGGGCGCGCCCACGTCCATCGCCTTGTCCATCACCTTACACACCTTCTCGGCGAACACCTCGCCGAGCGAGCCGCCGAAGACGGTGAAGTCGTGCGCGAAGACGAACGTCTTCCGGCCGTTCACCTCGCCGTAGCCGGTGACGACCCCGTCGCCCGGGATCTGCTGTTCCTCCATCCCGAACTTGTGGGTCCGGTGCGTGCGGAACCGGTCGAACTCGTGGAACGTCCCGTCGTCGAGGAAGTAATCGATGCGCTCGCGCGCGGTCATCTTCCCCTTCTCGTGTTGGGACTCGATCCGGTCTTCGCCGCCGCCCTTCGCCGCCCGCTCGCGGCGCTCGCGGAGGTCCTCGATGCGGTCGTCCATCGTCACGCCGGACCACCCTGAGTCATTACCTCGTGGGTCGGTAAGCGGCGTCAAAAGGGTTCCCCTACGCGACGTTTCGGAGTTCGACGCGCGTCGAACTGGAGGGCCGCAACGGGTCGCCTTACTGTTCCGGAACGCCCCGCGACGCCGCGCTCGACCGCCCGAACGAGCCCTGTCGCCGCTTCGCACGGGCACGGGCGGTTCGACGCTTTTAAACCTCCGATGGACCACTCTCCGGTGAGACAGGCTTCGCCTGTTTCACTGACCCGTAGGAGCGACCTGCGTACTACGGAGGTGAAAATGGCAGACACAATACAAGAGGCCGTAACTCTCGCACTCGACGATGCGCCCGAGCGGAACTTCCGCGAGACCGTGGACATCGCGATCAACCTGCGAGACCTCGACCTCAACGATCCGTCGAACCGCATCGACGAGTCCGTCGTGCTGCCGGCTGGAACGGGGCAGGAGACACAGATCGTCGTCTTCGCGGAGGGCGAAACCGCCGTCCGCGCTCAGGAAGTTGCTGATCAAGTGCTTGACAGCGACGACCTCGAGGACCTCGGAGACGACGACGACCGCGCAAAGGACCTGGCCGGCGAAACCGACTTCTTCGTCGCGGAGGCCAACCTGATGCAGGACATCGGTCGGTACCTCGGTACCGTCCTCGGTCCGCGCGGGAAGATGCCTACCCCACTACAGCCGGACGACGACGTCGTCGAGACCGTCAACCGGATGAAGAACACGGTGCAGCTCCGGTCCCGCGACCGGCGCACGTTCCACACTCGCGTCGGCGCCGAGGACATGGGCGCCGAGGCGATCTCGGACAACATCGACGTCATCGTCCGGCGGCTCGAAGCGAGCCTCGAGAAGGGCCCGCTCAACATCGACGGGATCTACGTGAAGACCACGATGGGTCCCGCCAAGGAGGTGCCCGTATGAGCTCGGTCCGCAAGACCGAGACGATCCCGCAGTGGAAACAGGAGGAGGTCGACGAGCTCGTCGAGTTCATCGACTCGTTCAACTCCGTCGGGATCGTCGGCGTCGGCGGCATTCCGAGCCGGCAGCTCCAGGCCATGCGCCGCGAGCTGCACGGCTCGGCCGACGTCCGCGTGAGCCGGAACACGCTCACCGTCCGCGCCCTCGAAGAGGTCGACGACGGCGTCGAGGAGCTGACCCAGTACGTCTCGGGTCAGGTCGCGCTCATCGGCACGAACGACAACCCGTTCGGCCTCTTCCAGCAGCTGGAAGCCTCGAAGACCCCCGCCCCGATCAACGCGGGCGAGGTCGCCCCCAACGACGTCGTCATCCCCGAGGGTGACACCGGCGTCGACCCGGGACCGTTCGTCGGCGAGCTCCAGACCATCGGCGCGGCCGCGCGCATCCAGGACGGCTCGATCATGGTCACCGAGGACTCCACGGTCCTCGAGGAGGGCGAGGTCGTCGACGACGACCTCGCGAACGTCTTAGTCGAGCTCGGCATCGAGCCGAAGGAGGTCGGGCTCGACCTCAAGGGCGTCTACTCCGAGGGCGTCCTGTTCGAGCCGGACGAGCTCGCGATCGACGTCGACGAGTACGCGGCGGACATCCGGTCCGCCGCCGCCGCCGCGCGCAACCTCTCGATCAACGCCGAGTACCCGACGGCCGCCACGGTCGGCAGCCTTCTCGCGAAGGCCTCCGGCGAGGCGAAGTCCGTCGGGCTGTTCGCGGAGATCGAGAGCCCGGACGTCGTGCCCGACCTCATCGGGAAGGCCGACGCCCAGCTGCGTGCGCTCGCGGCCCAGATCGACGACGAGGAGGCGCTCCCCGAGGAGCTGCAGGGGGTCGAGGCGGCCCCGGCTCCGGAGACGGACGACGCCGACGAGGAGGAACAGGCGGAGGAAGACGACGACACGGACGACGCTGAGACGACCGACGACGACGCCGACGAGGACGACGGCGACGACGGCGGCGACGGTCTCGGCGCGATGTTCGGCTAACACTACGAGGACACACCAATGGAATACGTTTACGCTGCGCTCATCCTGAACGAGACTGGCGAAGAGATCAACGAGGAGAACATCACCGGCGTGCTGGAAGCCGCCGGCGTCGACGTCGAGGAGTCCCGCGTCAAGGCGCTCGTCGCCGCGCTGGAGGACGTCGACATCGAGGAGGCCATCGAGACGGCCGCCGCGGCCCCCGCCGCCGGCGCCGCGTCCGGCGGCTCCGCGGACGCCGCGGAGGCCGACGAGGCCGACGAGAGCGACGACGAGGCCGACGAGGCCGAGGAAGCGGCCGACGAGGCCGACGAGGACGACGACGAGGACGGCGGCGAGGGCCTCGGCGAACTCTTCGGCTAACCTCGGACGCACCGCGACCGACCGTCGCGCCGACCGCACCCATTTTTATACCGACGCCGCTATCCGGAGTGATAACGCCGGGCGCGCCTTTTTATACCGATCGGCGGAAGTGGTCCCCGTTCAATGAAGATCGTCGACGGCGACAAGGTCGAGTGCGACCGCTGCGAGTCGGTGCTTCCCATCGGAGACGTCTCGCTGCTCGAGAAGGAGACGAACCGCGACTACGAGAGAGCGCTGTGCGAGGGGTGTCTCGGCGCCGTCGGCGTCCCGAAGGGATACACGCTGCGGCGCGACATCAGTCACCTCGCGGGCTGATCCGACCGCGTTCGCGGAGGTCGTGCTCGCGAGCCGGGGCCGCGACCGCGTCGTGTCACTCCCGGCGCGGGCGGGCGAGCCGCGAGGCCGGGAAGGCGTACCGCTCGCAGTCCGACAGGCCGCGTCCCGGGCGGACCGCGTCGACGTACACGGCCTCGATCACGGGCTCGTGGGCGCCGTACGCGGCGTTCGTGGCGTACTCGTCGACCGTCCGGTCCTCCTCGGTCCGGTAGGCGTCGGCGCGCTCGGTCGTGACCGCGACGACGACGAGCCGCTCGTTGGTCTCCCGGTCGCGGACGACGTCGCCCGGTTCGAACGCGTGGCGCGCGCAGAGGTGCGCCCCCGGGTCGTCGAGCGGGACGAACGTCTCCGTCCCGCAGACCGCGCAGGCGCCCACGCGCTCGTCCGGGGCCGGGACCGACCCCGCGGTCACCTCCATGGCGACGCGCCGGAGGTGTTTACACCGGGAGCCGCGGATCGCGTGGTCGGGGCAGGTGCAGGTGCCGGCGTCGAGCGCGACGACGTAGGTGCCGCCGTCGGTCTCGACGACGTACCGCCGGTCGCGGAGGGGACGCACCGTCATCTCCTCCGCGGCGGCGCGCGCCGACCGGTCGTCGACGTCGGCGCTCGGAGCGCGGTCGGGATCGTCGTCGTCGACCGCGGCGGAGACGCCTCGCTCCGGGGACCGCTCCCCCGGCGGCGCGGCTCGCGGTGCGTCCGGATTGGTGGCCGCTGACGCGGGCGGGGTTCGGGGATGCGTCATGAGTGACCGCGAGGGTGGCCCTCGCTTCGGGTCGAGATAGGCGCCGAAAACGGTTAAATTCGCCGCCGGAGGGCGTCGAGCGTCCGAAATCTGGGGTTCGGCTGCCGGCGCCATCGAGGAGTCAGTCGCCGGGAGCCGCCGGAACCCGGCCGTCCTCATCGAAGTGCTTTTTTAGCGGCGACGGAAACCCGCGGGCATGGAAATCGACGCGGAGCTCCGTCGGCAGATCGCGGTCTCGCTGCTGGCGGCCGCCGTCTTCGTCACCGGGCTGGTCGGCATCGGGGTCACCTTCGGCGGGTCGTCCGAGTTGCCGGAGTCCGGCGCGATCGCGCTCATCGGGCTGCTGGTCGGGTTCGTCCTGTTGATGGCGCTCGTCGGCGCGTACCTCATCCGCGCGAACGGCGAGGAGTAGGTCGGCGGCTCGCCTACTCCGCTCCGTCCGACTCCGCGGTCTCGCTCGCCGCCCGCGCTTCTCCGTTCTCCTCCCCGGTCTCCCCTTCGCTCTCCCGCCCGTTCTCGCCCCTGCTCTCCCGCTCGTCCACGTCGCCCTCGCGGTCTCGCCAGTCCGTGATCTCGTCGGCGGCCGCGACCCGCTTCTCGTAGTACGCGAGGGGGTCGGCGGCCACCTGCATGTGGTCCTCCTCGTTGTGGCAGATCCCGTAGTTCGCCAGCGTCTCGCAGGTCGGCGGGGGGTACTGCGTCCCGCGGTCGTCTTTCAGGTACTCCGTCTGGTAGCGGATCCCCTCCGCGTCGAGGCTCGTGTCGGCGCAGAACGCCACCACCTCGTCCGGCGTCATCCCGATCCCGACGAGGAACGCCATCAGCGCGAACGACTCCGGCGGCGAGAGGTCGGCGTCGCGCTCGGCCTTCTCGATCAGGTTCGTCATACAGGGCGGGAACAGCTCGGGGGCGACGACGTCGACCGGCCCCGCGTAGCTCCGCTCGGAGAGCAGGCGCTTGAGGTCGGCGACGCCCTCCTCTAACTCCGCGGCGATCCCCTCGCCGGCCGCCAGCTCGAACGGGAGCCCCTCGCGCACCCGCTCCTCGACCGCGGCCTCCAGCGCGTCGAGCAGCTCCTCGCGGGAGACGCGCACCGCCCCGTCGGCGAGCGCGCGGTTGACGAGCCGCCACGACTCGCCCCACGACGGCGACGTGAGCCGGAGGTACGGGCCGACGTCGATCCAGTAGTGGGCGGGGTCGCGGCCGGGGGAGTCGGCGCCGGCCCCCGCTTTCCCCCCGACCGACTCCGGGCGGACCGCGTCGGCGAGGTCGAACTCGGCGAGCACGTCGTCGAGTTCGACGGTCGGCGTCGACACCGACCGCAGCTCGTCGTCGGTCGCGAGGTCCCCGCGGATCCGGGCGACGGCGGTCGCGGCCTCCGCGGCGGCGTACTTCTCGATGGCGGGCTCGGAGTCGAGCAGCGAGACGAGGATCCGCGCGACGGGGTACGAGAGCAGCTCCGCCTGCACGTCGTAGTCGGACTCCCCGGGGAACTCGCCGCTCTCGGACTCGACCGTCCCGTCCATGAGGGCGCGCTCGACGCGCTCGCGGCCCCGATCGACGGCGGGGGCGTCGGCCGCGACGAGCTCCGGCAGCGACACCGCGGCGTCGGCGACGGCCTCGCGGGCGGCCGCGAAGAACGGGTACTTGGCGTCGAGCGCGTCCATGTCCGACCCGAGGTAGCGACGGGCGTCGAATAAGCGGTGCGGTCCGCGGCCGCGCTACAGCTCCCCGCGGAGGTAGTGCCCGAGGTAGCCGCCGATCACGCCCGAGCCGAGGGTGTAGGCCGCGCCGAGCCCGACCGCGAGGAGCACGACGAGCCCGAACTCGGCCGGCGCGCCCGCGAACCCGAGGAGGAACAGGAAGACGAACACGACCGCGACGAACGGGAGCGTCATGACGGCGCCGGCGACCGCGCCCGTCTTGAGCGCGTCGGCCGACGTGCCGCCGCAGAGGTAGCCGGCGAGCGCGCCGCCGAGGACGGTCGCGAAGGGAACGAACGACAGCACCGACCCGGCGATCCCGCCCAGCACGCCGTAGAGGAGGATATCGCCCAGATCCGCGGGCGCGTCGTCCCCGGGCGAGAGGTACCCGCCCGAGTCGTCGTCCGGATCGTATCGATCGGCGGCGACGCCGCGGTCCTCGGCGTCCCGGCTCTGCGCGCCGCCGGCGGTGGTCGCCACTCCCGCGTCGCCGGTGGAGGGCTCTACTCCCGCGTCGCCGGTGGAGGGCTCTACTCCCGCGTCGCCGGTGGAGGAGTCGTCGGGGACCATCGCCGACCTACTCCTCGTCGTCCTCGGCCGGCTCGTCGCCGTCGAGCTCCTCGACGGGCGCGCCCGGCGCGTTCGACTTCACGCTGTTGAGCCCCTGTTTCGCCTTCTGCTTCGAGGCGTACCCTTGGCCGCCGTCGGCGATGACGTTGCCGTTCTCGTGGCGGAGCCGCCAGCGGTGCTCGTCGGCCTTGTCTCGGAACAGCTCGAAGACGGCGTCGCTTCCGCCCTCCTCGGGCGGCTCCTCGCCGCGGCTCTCGTCGATCACGTGGGCGCCCGGCGCGTTCCGCTGCACGCTCTCGATCCCCGACCTCGCGTCGCGCTTGTCCGAGTACCCCTCGCCGCCGTCGGCGATGATGTTCCCGTTGTCGTGGACGAGCCGCCAGCGCCACTGGTCGGCGCTGTCGGCGTACAGCTCGAAGGCCGCCCTGCTCGCGGCGGCGTCGACGTCGACCGCGCCCTCCGCCTCGTCGAACTCCACCTCCACCTCGAAGTGGACGGTGCCGTCATCGCGTTCGAGCTCGATCACGACCTCGGACTCGGCGGCGGGGTCGACCGTCACCGTCCCGGCGTCGTCGACCGGGATCGGCTCGCCGCGGCCGAGCGCCTTCGCGATGCGGCGGAAGTAGGTGGCCAGCGCCTGTCGACTCCGCGACCCCTTCGACTCGTGGATCGTCTCTTCGGGCATACGCGTTTCACCTCGGGGGCGGTACACAAAACGCTATGCCCGGACCCCCCGTCGATGCGTCGTCGTCGTCGACCCCGATACGCTTTAGCCGCCCCCGGCGCACGTCCGAGGCGTGAGTCAGTTCGATCGGAGCGCCGGACCGGACGCGAGCGGCGACCGGGAGGTCGACGGCGACGGGTCGGCCGCGGCCGGGGAGCCGGAGGCCGACCGCGACGGGCCGGCGACCCCACGCACCGAGTCGCGCGTCCTCCCCGCGGAGGTGTTCGCGACGCTCGGCAACGACACCCGCGTCGCCGTCCTCCGGGCCCTCCTGGAGCTCGGCGCCGACGAGGCGCCGGTGAGCTTCACCGACCTGTTCGACCGCGTCGACGTCGACGACAGCGCGAACTTCAGCTACCACCTCCGGCAGCTCACCGGCCACTTCATCCGGCGGAGCGACGAGGGGTACGAGTTCCGCTCGCCCGGCCGGAAGGTTGTCAGCGCCATCTTCACCGGGAGCCTCACCGAGCGCGCGCAGCTCGGCTTCTTCCCCGCGGACGGCGCCTGCTACGACTGCGGCGGCGACCTCCACGGCTGGTACGTCGACGACGAGCTCACCGTGGGCTGCGCCGACTGCGGGACCGTCCAGGTGAGCTACCCGTTCCCCTCGGGCGGGCTCGACGACCGGACTACCGACGAGCTGTTACAGGCGTTCCACCACTACGTCCGCCACCACTACTGCCTGGCCGCCGACGGCGTCTGCCCCGAGTGCACCGGCTCGATCGACACGACGCTCGTGTTCGACCCCGACGACGAGGACCTCGACGTCGCCGTCGAACACGTCTGCCGGCGGTGCAGCTACCGACTGCGGTCGACGATCGGCGTCACGCTCCTCGACCACGCCGAGACGCTCGTCTTCCACTCGGATCGCGGCGTCGACCTGAACACCGCCCCGTTCTGGCAGTTCGACTGGTGCGTGAGCGACCGGCTGACGACGGTCGTCTCCGAGGACCCGCTCCGCGTCCGGCTGACGCTCCCCTGCGCGGGCGACGAGCTCCGCGTCCTGCTCGACGAGACCTGCTCCGTGATCGAGACGACGCTCGTCGAGTAAGGCGGGACCGCAGTAGAATACCGGGGGCGGGCCGCGACGCCTTCGGGCGCGACTCCGACGCGGGATCGGGCGCGTCTCGGACACGTCCGGCGTGAAACGTTACTCGAAGAGCTCGACGGCCTGTTCGTAGCGGCTGGCGGGCTCGTCCCAGTCGACGACCTCGAAGAAGTTGTCGACGAACTCGCCGCGGGCGGGGCCGTAGTCGTGGTAGTAGGAGTGTTCCCAGACGTCGAGCGCGAGGATCGGGTGACCGCCCCAGATGGCGCCCTGGTCGTGCTTGTCGACCACGACGTTGCGGAGCCGGTTCGAGAACGTGTCGTACACCAGGAGGGCCCAGCCGGAGGCGCCGGAGGCGGCGGCCTCGAACTCGCCCTTCCAGGCCTCGTAGGAGCCGAAGCCCTCCGCGATGCGGTCGGCGAGGGCACCCGAGGGCTCGTCGCCGCCCTCGGGCGACATGTTCTGCCAGAACAGGTCGTGGAGGATGTGACCCGACGAGTTGTGGGTCACGTTCCGGATCGCTCCGGCCGACGAGGAGAAGTCGTGCTCCTCGCGATTGGCCTCGAGCGTCTCCTCGGCCGAATTCCAGCCGTTCACGTACCCCTGGTGGTGGGTGTCGTGATGCCATTCGAGCACCTGCTCGGAGATGTGCGGTTCCAGCGCGTCGTAATCGTACGGAAGCGGATCGAGTTCGTAGCTCATGTCTACGACCAGTCGTATGCTCGCCGGGCACATGAACGTTCTCTGTAACGCGTTCCAGTAAGAGGGCAGACTACTGTGATACCGTTTATTTGGGCTCTTTCAACCCGTTCAAACGATTTTGAGGATATTATTATAAGAATTATGTTGGTTCTCACCTACCGCCGACGAGACGCTTATCAGTGCCGGACCAATCAGATCGCCTATGAAGACTGACGCGACGACCGACGGCGGCGACGGGGTCGTCTCGGGCGAGCCGGTTCGCCACGGGACGGGCGTGAACTCGAACCGCGCGTTCCCGACCGAGAGTCACCCGACGAACCTCGACCCGTTCGTCCTCTTCGAGCGGTTCTACATCGAGCCGGACACGGGGTTCCCGATGCACCCGCACAAGGGGTTCGAGATCGTCTCGTACATGATCGATGGGGGCATGGACCACGCGGACTCGCTCGGCGTCGAACACACCGCCCGCGAGGACGAGGCGATGCGGATCACGACCGGGAAAGGTATCCGTCACTCCGAATTCCCCACCGACGGCGAGGCCTGCAACGGACTCCAGCTGTGGGTGAACCTCCCGCGGGACGAGAAGGAGGTCGCCCCCGACTACGTCGACGCGAGCGCGGCGGAGCTCCCGACGCGGGAACCGGACAGCGCGACCGTCACGACCGTCGTCGGCGAGGGGTCGCCGATCGACCTCCACACCCCGATGGAGTACCTCGACGTCCGCGTCGACGACGCGTGGACGTGGGCGGTGCCGGACGGGTGGTCCGGCTTCCTCTACGGCGTCGCGGGGAGCGGCTCCGTCGAGGGCGACGCGTTCGGGGAGGGCGACGTCTTCACCACGCGGGAAGGCGGCGAGTTCGCGGTCGCGACCGACGGCGACCTCCGACTCGTCGCGGTCGCGGGCCGGCCGCACGGCGAGCCGATCCGGCAGCAGGGGCCGTTCGTCCTGTAAACCGGCGGAGTTCGGGAGCGACGCCCTACTCGCGCTCCGTGAGGATCTACTCCCGCTCCGCGATGATCGTCTCGCCCGCACGGACCGCGTCGCCCTCGCGCACGAGGAGGTCGTCCTCGTCGACGTCGGCGGGGAGGATTACGTCGGCGCGGGAGCCGAACGAGACGTGACCGACGCGCTCGCCGCGGTCGACGGCGTCGCCGGGCTCCACGGACGGGTGGATCCGACGGGCGAACCAGCCGGCGATGACCAGCAGCTCGTACTCGCCGAAGTCGATCGCGACCTGCTCGTTGCGGTCGGATTCCTTGCTGAACGCGGGCCGGTTCGCGCCGGGGCGGTGCCGCACCTCGCGGACCTCGCCGGCGAGCGGCGCGCGGTTCACGTGCACGTCGGTGACGTTCATGAACACGCCCACCCGCAGGCGGCTCCCCTCCTCGCGCACGACCGAGACGGTGCCGTCGGCGGGGGCGACGACGACGCCCTCCGCGTCCGGCGGGGCGCGGTCGGGGTCGCGGTGGAACCAGAGGACCCCGAGCGCGAGCGCGACGAGGGCGGCGCCGACCGGGGGGAGGAGGGGGAGCGTCGCGGCCCCGACGAGGGCGGGGACGAGCGCGAGCCGCCACGCCTCGTCGACGACGGGGAACGGGAGGACGCGCGCGAGCGGCGGGTTCCGTCCCATCGTTACGCCTCCACCGGGTCCCGGAGGTCGGGTCGGAGCTCGGTGCGGCCGGCCGCCCACGCCGCGAGCAGGTGCGTGAGGTGGGTCCGGTCGTCGAGGCCGTCGGTCAGGTCGAGGTCGGCCTCGCCGGCGAGCACGTGGAGCCGCGCGAGGTCGTCGCCGCCGTACTCGGAGCCGGCGCGGGCGACCCGCAGCACCTCCCGGAGGAGCTCCTCCCCGTCGTAGCCGCCGTCGTCGAGGAGGTCGTCGAGGGTCGACCGCGCGTCCTTCAGGTCGCCGGCGCGGGCGTCGCCGAGCGCCCCGCGGATCGCGTCGTCGTCGCCGACCTCGCCGAGCGTCTCGTAGGCGGTCGACATCGTGACCTCGCCGCCCTCGACCGCGGTCGCCTGCGCGGAGAGGATCGCCTCGCGGAGGTCGCCGCCGGCCGCGCTGGCGACGAACTCCAGCCCGTCGCCGTCGTACTCGACCCCCTCGCGGTCGCAGATCGTCTCGAGGACGTCGATCGTCTCGTCGGTGGTCGGCGCGCGCATCCGCACCGGGAAGCAGCGCGACCGGATCGGCGCGATGAGCTTCGACGGCTGGCGGGTGGCGATCACGAACTGCGTGGTCCGGTGGTGCTTCTCCATCACGCGCCGGAGCGCCTGCTGGAAGTCCTCGCGGATCGACTCGGCGTTGTCGAGCAAGATCGTCTTGTACTCGCCGGACATCGGCGCGTACGACGCCGACTCCTTCAGAACTCGGTTTATCATGTCGCGTTTCGCCATCCGGCTCCGCCCCTGCAGGAACCCCTCGAAGCGGGGGTCGCTCCGGATCTCCTTTTTGGTCCGGCCGAAGAAGTCGGCGACGTTGATCTCGATCAGGTCGCCCTCGGGGTTCTCGTGGGCGGCCCGGGTCAGCGCCCGCGTCGCCGCCGTTTTCCCGACCCCCGGCGGTCCCTGCACGACGAGGTTCATCGGCTCGTCGACCGCGCGCTCCAGCCGCTCGCGGGCCTCGTCCTGTCGGATCTCGTCGAGCGCGGGAGCGTGCGCGTCGATCCACAGCGGTCCGTCCATGCCGTGTGGGTCCGGGCCGGGCGCTCAAGAATCGGTCGGTCGGTGCGCCGAGCCGGCTCGCCGTCGAGGCGGGGAGCGAACGCCCGATCGGCGCTAATTCGTTACGATCACCCCCGACTAAATCGTTCAAAAACGGATCGTCGACGACGTTCCGAAGAAGACGTTTATTTCTTCTTTCCCACGGAGAGTCCGTTTACGGCGGTTTACTATGCGATCCGTTTTTTAATAATATTTTGAGTAAATAAACATCAATCGTTAAGTATGGGGCATCCGAACCCGCGAACACATGTCACGTGACAACAGCGCAAGTTCGGAGGACCGACTCACCCGTCGCCACTACGTGGCCGGCGCCGGGACCCTCGCAACCGTGGGGATCGCCGGCTGTTCCGGCGGCGGCGACGGCGGCGACGGGAGCGACGGCAGTGATGGCAGTGACGGGAGCGACGGCTCCGACGGAAGCGACGGTTCCGACGGGAGCGACGGCGGCTCCGGCGACCCGGTCGAGGTGCTCCACGGCTGGACCGGCGGCGACGGCGCCGCGGCGGCCGAGGCGTTAGAGGAGGCGTTCAACGAGGCCCACTCCGACACCGACCTCGAGATGAACCCCATCGGCGGCGGCGGCAACCAGAATCTCGACGCGGTCGTCGCGAACCGGCTCCAGAGCAACGACCCGCCCGGGTCGTTCGCCAACTGGCCCGGCCCGAACCTCCTCCGCTACGAGGGCGTCCTCGGCAGCGTCGACGACGTCTGGGAGGAGAACGACTTCGAGGAGGTGATGGTCGAGGAGGCGATCGACCTCCACCAGCAGGGCGGCAGCTACCGCGCCGTGCCGCTCGGCTCCCACCGACTGAACTGCCTCTTCTACAACGTCTCGGTCGTCGAGGACGCGGGGATCGACGTCGACTCCCTCAACAGCCCCTCGGCGCTCATCGACGCCTTCGAGACGGTCTCCAGCGAGACCGACGCGATCCCGATGACTCACGGGATGTCCGGCACGTGGACGACGACGCAGCTGTGGGGCGCCGTGATGCTCGGCGAGAACGGCTACCAGCCGTACATGGACTTCCTCAGCGGTGAGGGCGACGAAAGCGCCGTCCGTGCGGCGTTCGAGCGGACCGCGGAGATGCTGGAGAACTACATCAGCGACGACGCGTCTTCGATCGGTCTGACCCAGTCGAACCAGAACATCATCAACGGCAACGCCGCCTTCATCCACCAGGGCAACTGGGCGGCCGGCGCGTTCCGGAACGCCGAGGACTTCGAGTACGAAGACGACTGGGGCTTCAAGACGTTCCCCGGAACCGAGGGCATGTACACCCTCCACTTCGACTCGTTCCTCTACCCGGCTGACAACCCGACGCCCGAGGCGTCGAAGACCTGGGAGGCGTTCGTCGGCAGTCCGGAGGCCCAGATCGCGTTCAACCAGTTCAAGGGGTCGATCCCGACCCGGACCGACGTGAGCATGGACGAGTTCGGTCCGTACCTCCAGGAAACGGCCGAGGACTTCGCCAACGCGGAGTACCGGCCGCCGAACCTCCAGCACGGGCTCGGCGTCACCTCCGAGAAGATGACCGCGCTCAACGAGGTCATCAGCTCGGAGTTCACCGGCCCGTACAACGTCGACGCGGCGACGCAGGGCTTCCTGGACGCGGTGTCGAACTGAGCCTCACGCGATGCTCGATTTTTACCGTCGATTGTACCGGACGATCAGGCCCTCCTCGGGGGACGACGACGGAGAGGTCCGCGCGGACGGCGGCGTCGTGAGCGACGGCGCCGCCGGGTCCGCGGCCGAACCGGAGCGGGACCTCGTGAGCCGTATTAAGTCGGCGCTCGACCGCCGCTTCGGGAGCGACTTCATCGAGTCGTCCGTCTTCTGGCTCCCGCCGTTCCTGCTGATGGGGCTGTTCGTCTACGGTGCGGTCATCTGGAACCTCCTCATCTCGTTGACCGACTACGAGCGCTTCGCGAACGCCCCGGACTACTCGAACCTCGACTTCGAGATGTACACCCGGGCGCTCGCGGACTCCGGGTTCATCGACGCCGCGATCAACACGCTCATCCTGCTCGTCGCGTTCACGGCGGGGACGCTCGCGGTCGGCCTCGTGCTAGCGATCCTGATCGACAGGGGGATCCGATTCGAGAACACGTTCCGGACGATCTACCTCCTGCCGATGAGCCTCTCGTTCGTGGTGACGGCCCAGTTCTGGCTGTGGATATACAACTACAACAACGGGATCGCCAACAGCGTGATCGGGACGTTCGGGCTCGGCCCGATAAGCTGGCTCGGGAACCAGGACATCGTCCTCTACGCGATCATCTTCGCGCTGATGTGGCAGTTCTCGGGGTACGCGATGGTCGTGTACCTCGCGGGCCTCCGCGCGATCCCGACCGAACACTACGAGGCGGCCAAGGTCGACGGCGCGTCGACGCTGAAGATGTACTGGCGCGTGATCATTCCCCAGCTGAAGGGCGCGACCATCAGCGCCGCCGTGGTGCTGATGGTGTTCGGGATGAAGGCCTTCGACTTCCTCTACTCGCTGGTGGGGGGGTACCGACCGCCGAACGGGGCCGACATCTTAGCGACGAAGATGGTGCGCGAGGCGTACGCGAACCTCAACTGGGCGTACGGGTCGGCGATCGCCATCGTGCTGTTCGCGATGGCGCTCAGCGTCATCGGTCCGTACCTCGTGTACGAATACCGGAGGGATAACCTATGAGCGACGACGAACTTCGAACCGACGGCGGCGCGACGACGACGGCGCGGCTGCGCCGGAACCTCGAGCGGATGACGGTCGAGGACGCCGGACTGTACGTCGTCCTGATCCTCGCGGCGGCGTTCTACCTCGTCCCGATCGAGTCCGGGCTGGTCACCTCGTTCAAGACCGGCACCGCGATCATCGAGACGGCGCCGTTCGCTCCCCCGGGACCGTCCGGGCTCACCTTCGAGAAGTGGCGGATGGCGATCGACGCCCTGCTGCGCGGAATGGGGAACAGCCTGCTGTACGCCGTGCCCGCGACGGTGGTCTCGGCGCTCGTCGGGAGCGTCACGGCGTACGGCCTGACGATCCCGACCTGGAACCGGTCGTACAAGGCGCTGGTGCTCATGCTCATCATCGCCGGGATCTTCATCCCGTACCAGGCCGTGCTGGTGCCGCTGACCCAGTTCTGGTCGCAGTGGGTCCAGCTCGGCCAGACGCTGTCGTTCGTCTGGGCGCTCGGCGTCCCGAACGACTACGCCGGCATCATCGAACTGGTGATCACCCACGTCGCCTACGGGATCCCCATCTGTACGCTCCTGTTCCGGACGTACTACAAGACGATGAGCGACGAGATGATCGAGTCGGCCCGCCTCGACGGGGCGACGCTCCGCCGGGTGTACCGGCGGATCGTCCTCCCGCTTTCGGGGCCGATGTTCGCCGTCGTGCTCATCTATCAGTTCACCCAGATCTGGAACGACCTCCTCTTCACGCTGGTGCTCGTCTCGACGGAATCGAGCCCCGCGGCGCCCGTCGTGTTGATCCTGGCCGGTCTCGGGACCTCGATGGAGGGGCAGGACTTCGCGCTCCGGATGGCCGGGGCGTTCTTCGCGGCGCTGCCGACGCTGGCGGTGTACATCTTCTTCGGCGAGGAGTTCGCCGAGGGGGTGGCGGCGTGACCCGCACGCCGACCCCGTCCGGCGACCGGGACCGCCCGAGAGAAGCCGCGGCGCGGCCCACGAACGACCACTCGACACCGACCACAACTCACAGATATGGCAACGCTTGAACTCGACTCGATAACGAAGACGTTCCGGGACGGCGACGAGGAGATCGTGGCGGTCGACGAGGTCTCGATGTCGATCGACGACGGCGAATTCCTCGTCGTCGTCGGTCCGTCCGGCTGCGGGAAGTCCACGACGCTCCGGATGATCGCCGGTCTCGAGACGATCACCGCCGGGACGATCAGCATCGACGACCGCGTCGTCAACGACGTGAAATCTCAGGACCGGGACATCGCGATGGTGTTCCAGTCGTACGCGCTCTACCCGCACATGAGCGTCCGGCAGAACATGTCGTTCGGCCTCGAGGAGTCGACGGATCTCCCCGACGACGAGATCAACCGGATGGTGTCCGAGACCGGCGAGATGCTCGGCATCTCGAACCTGCTCGACCGGAAGCCGAGCGACCTCTCGGGCGGCCAGCAGCAGCGCGTCGCGCTCGGCCGCGCCATCGTCCGCGACCCCGAGGTGTTCCTGATGGACGAGCCGCTCAGCAACCTCGACGCGAAGCTCCGCGCGGAGATGCGCACCGAACTCCAGCGGCTCCAGAACGACCTCGGCGTGACGACGGTGTACGTCACCCACGACCAGACCGAGGCGATGACGATGGGCGACCGGATCGCCATCCTCGACGGCGGCGAGCTCCAGCAGATCGCGACGCCGCTGGAGTGTTACCACGAGCCGTCCAACCAGTTCGTCGCGAGCTTCCTCGGCGAGCCGTCGATGAACTTCTTCGACGTGACGCTCGACGGCGACCGCCTCGTCGGCGAGGCGTTCGAGTACCCGATCGACGAGGAGATCCGGTCGAGCCTCGGGAGCGCGACCGACCTCGTCCTCGGGATCCGCCCCGAGGCGGTCGAGCTCGTCGACCGCGGCGGCGCCCACGAGTTCGAGACGACCGTCGACGTCGTCGAGCCGATGGGCGACGAGAACACGGTGTACCTCCGCTTCGACCCCGACGCGGACCCCGAGAACGCGGCGACCCTCGTCGCGACGATCGACGGGTTCAACCGCGTCAGCGAGGGCGACGCGGTGACCGCGAGGATACCGGAGGACGCGATCCACCTCTTCGACCGGACCACGGGCGAGGCGCTCCACAACCGGTCGATGGCGGACGCGGCCGACCAGATCGACCTCTAGCCGGCCGCTCTCCGTCGCCGTTCCCTCTCGCGGTATCTCGCTCGTCCCACCGCTCACCAGTACTTGGTCCGGTCGACGCCGTCCGCGAGCAGCGCCGCGGCGGCGACGTGGGCGTACGCGCCCCACCCGAGCGCGAGGAGCGCGGCGACGCTCCGCGCGGCCGTCGCCGCGAGCGCGGTCCACGCGACGACGACGAGGACGGTCGCGCCGACCCACGCGAGGAAGTACGAGCTCGAGGCCGTCCCGCGGAGGGCGTCCCGCCGGAGTCCGGCGCGGAGCCCCTCCCGCACGCTCGCGGCGGCCGCCGACGGGAAGAGGTACGCGCAGACGACCGTGACGAGCAGCGCAATGGTCGCGAGCGTCGCGACCGTCACGCCGCTCAGCGCGCCCGGCACCGTGCCGACCGCGACGACGTAGCTGACGCCGGTGACGGTGAGGACCGCGGGCGAGAGGTAGACGGCGCCCGCACCGAGCAGGCGCCCGGCGAGCCGCGCCGTGGCGGCGGTCGCGACCGGGGGAAACCCGTCGCCCGCGAGCACGCCGCCGACGAGGCCGAGGAACGCGACGACCGGGGCGACGGCGAGCAGGAGGGGCGCCAGCAGCGCCCAGTCGGGCCAGAGCCCCGCCGCCGTCCGGAGGAGCGCGCCGCCGAGCAGCAGCGCCGCGAGGCACTTCGCGGTGCCGTTCCGCTGCGCTCGCTCGGCGAACGGGTACCGGAGGGCCTCGAGGAACATCACTCGCCCTCCGGCCGCCCGCAAACCGGTGTCGGTCGCGCTCGCGGCGGGAGTCGCACGTCGGTCACTCTCGGACCCGTTCGACCTCGCGCCGGATCCCCTCGCGGACCCGGTCGGCGACGTCGTCGCCCGTCCGGTCGGCGGTCTCGGCGTTCTCGGTCTCCAGCAGGCGGTCGAGCTTCCGCTCGAACTCCAGCTCGTCGATCTCGCCGCGCGCGTAGCGCTCCCGGAGGGCCTCCAGCGCGGGGTCGGCGTCGCTCCGCTCGTCGCCGGCGTCGCGGTCGGGGACGGGCCGCGTCAGGGTGTGGAGCACGGGGAGCGCGACGAACAGCCCGAAGAACCAGACCAGCGGGAGGGTCCACCAGAGCCCGGTGACGAACGGGGCGGCGACGCCGCCGCCCACCACGAGGAGCGCGAACACCCGCCGCCAGCGGTGGCGGAGGTTCCACGCGATCCGTGCGGGGAGCCCGGTCATGATCGGGTCGACGACTGCGAGGGGGAAATCGGTTTCGTCGCGCTCGGCCGACGCGTTCGGGCGACGTCTCTCACTCCACGTCGACGACGATCCGGTCGCCCGGCTCGACGCCGTGGCGGTCGCTCCACCCGCGCGGCACTTCGAGGACGTACCGCCCCGTGCCGCGGTGTCGGGTGTAGGGGCGCGACTCCGGCTCCGCCTCGCGGATCGCCGTGATCGTCCCGTTCGGAGCGACGAAGACGATGTCGAGCGCGAACGCCATCTCCCGCATCACGTAGGCGCGCTCGGCGGCGTCCTCGTGGACGAACAGCATCCCCTCGCCCTCGTCGAGTTTCTCGGTCGCCGAGAGCCCCACGTACTGTTTCACGAGACCGTCGGCGACGCGGGCCTCGACGGTCGCGAGCGACTCGCCGGTCTCGCCGTCGACGGCTTCCACGGTCGTCGTCTCGTAGCCGGTGATCAGGAGGGCGGGGTTCGTCGCCGCGACGGCGATCGCGACGAGGGTGATCAGCGCGAGGCCGGCGGCGACCCCGACGAGGCGGCGATTCACGGTCGATCCTCGCGTCGGAGAAAGAAACCGTTTTCCGCTCCGGGCGGGTTGAAACCCGTGAGGGCTCGTGGTCTAGCTGGTTATGACGCGGCCTTTACAAGGCTGAGATCGGCGGTTCGAACCCGCCCGAGCCCATTTCTCGCCGTCGCGAGCAGATCGCGAGCGACGGCGGTATGCGTGTTCGAGGGCGCGGTTCGAATCCTATCGGTCGCGCGCAGCGAACGGAGTGAGCGAGCACGTCCGATTTCGGTTCGAACCCGCCCGAGCCCACTACCGGCGCCGAAACTCTGATTAAGAGACGTGGCTCTCGCTCCGACCGCGCGGGGATCGTAGCCACCTATATCACGCCGACGCGGCCACCCTTTCGTATGTACGGGTTCGAGGTCGCCCTCCGTCTGACCGCCGGGATGCTGCTTATTCTCGCGAACGGGTTCTTCGTCGCGATCGAGTTCGCCCTGACCCGAGTGCGCCAGTTCCCGGAGTCGGAGTTCGACGCGCCGGGACTCCGGCGGGCGTGGGAGATGACGCACGACCTCGAGATCTACCTCACGAGCTGTCAGGTGGGGATCTCGGCGACGAGCATCGCGGTCGGGATCGTCGCGGAGCCGGCGCTCGCGTCGCTCATCGAGCCGCTGTTCGCGAACACGGCGCTCGCGTCGGTCGGCGCCGGCGCGGTGGTCGGGTTCGTGATCATCAACCTGCTCCACCTCACGCACGGCGAGCAGACCCCCACGTACCTCGGCGTCGAGCGCACGAAGTTCGTCGCCCGGTACGGCGCGACGCCGCTCTACTGGTTCGCGAAACTGCTGTACCCGGTCATCGTCATCGGCGACGCGGTCGCCAAGTGGACGCTCCGCCGCTTCGGCGTCGAGATGACGGGGGCGTGGCTCGAGACCGAGACCGACCGGGTCGAGTCGCGCGCAGAGCTGCGGAACCGGCTCGGCTCGCTGCTCTCCCGCAGCGACCTCACCGCCGAGCGTCGCGAGGAGGTCCTCAACGCCCTCACGATCGGCGACACCGCGGTCGGCGAGGTGATGACGCCCCGCGAGGCGGTCGTCTTCCTCTCGACGACGGCGAGCGTGGCGGAGAACCTCGACCGGATCGGCGGCAGCCCGCACACCCGGTTCCCGCTGGTCGGCGACGACCCGGCCGACCCGGACGAGTTCCGCGGAATCGTCTACGTCCCGTCCGTCGTCGACGGAATCGACGCGCTCCGCGGCGGGACGGTCGACTTCGAAGACGTGGCCGCCCCGCCGATGACTCTCGGGTCCGAGGTGCACATCAGCGACGCCGTCGACCGGTTTCAGGACGCCAACCAGGAGCTCGCGCTCGTCGTCGACGACGGGACGATCGTCGGACTGATCACGGCGACGGACGCGCTGGAGGCGGTCGTCGGCGAGATCGAGGACCCGCTCGACGTCGCGCTCGACGGCCGGCCGACGTCGGCGTGAGGCTCCGCTCGGCCGGCGACCACGTGACGATGCGCCGTCGCGACGCCGCGCTCGACCGGTCCCCTCACCGCGCCGTCCAGCCGCCGTCGGCCGCCAGCGTCTCGCCGGTGACGAAGCTCGCGGCGTCGCTGGCGAGGAAGACGACCGGTCCGGCGACCTCCATCGGGTCGGCGAACCGGTCCAGCGGGGTCCGGTCGAGGATCGACTCCCGGAGCCGTTCGTTCTCCTGGAGCGTTTCGGTGAGATCGGTCGCGACGTAGCCCGGCGCGACCGCGTTCACCCGGACCTCGGGCGCCCAGTCGATCGCCGCGCTCTTCGTGAGCCCGACGAGCCCGTGCTTCGAGGCGACGTACGGGTGTTGTTTCGGCAGGCCGACCTCCCCCGCGACGCTGGCGACGTTGACGACGCTTCCGTCCGACTCCTGCAGGTGCGGGCCCGCGGCCCGGAGCGTCCGGAACGCCCCCCGCAGGTTCACGTCGAGCACGTCGTCGACCGCGGCGGCGTCGATGTCGGCGGGATCGCCGAGCGCGTCGTCGGGGTTGAACCCCGCGTTGTTGACGAGCACGTCCAGCGAGCCGAACGCCGCGACCGTCTCGTCGACGAGCGCCTCGACGTCGGCGTCGTCCGTCACGTCGGCGGTGACCCCGCGCGCCTCGACGCCCAGATCACGCGCCGCCGCGGCGACCGCCTCGACCTCCTCCTCCGTCCGCGCCGCGGGGACGACCGTCGCGCCGGCGGCCGCCAGCCCGAGCGCGATGGCCTCCCCGATCCCGCGGCCGCCGCCCGTGACGACGGCAACCTTCCCCGAGAGGTCCGGGAGCGCGTCTGTCGGTGGGTGGGGCCGTTCTCCCGGGTCCGCGTCGCGCTCGGGCATCGGGGCTCAGACCCCCAGCGCGTCCGCCACCTCGTGGATCGACTCGACCGTGCGGTCCGGGTCGCCGTCGAACGGCTCCCACGGGGTCCCCTTCCGGTCGAGGCGGACCGCCTGCATCCCCGCGTGGGCGGCGCCCATCACGTCGAACCAGCCGGCGGTGACGTGGACGATCTCGTCGATCGGCGTCCCGGTCCGGGCGGCGCCGTGGCGGTACAGCGCCGCGGCCGGCTTGAACGTCTCCACCTCGTCGGCGCTTATCGTGTCTGCGACGAGGTCCTCGATCCCGGCGTGTTCGACCATCGACTCGAGCATCGCCGGGTTCCCGTTCGAGAGCACGTACGGCTCGTATCCCCCCTCGCGGAGGCGCTCGATGCCCGAGCGGACGTCGTCGAACACCTCGAGCTCGTGGTACACCGCGAGGATCTCGTCGCGCTCGGCCGCCGGGAGGTCAACGCCGTGCGCCTCCAAAGCGTACGTCAGCGCGTCTCGGTTCACCTCGTAGAACGGCTGGTAGGCGTCGATCGCGTTCGCGACGAACGTGTACGCCAGCGACCGCGACCGCCAGAGCCGGGACACCGGCTCGGGGTCGGCCACGCGGTCGGCAAGCGCGGTCTCCGCCGCCTCCACGTCGACGAGGGTGCTGTACGAGTCGAACGTCACCGTCCGGACGCGGTCGGGGTCGAACGACATTCGCGTCGCCCTTCGGCCGCCCGCGTCATTACTCCCGGTGGTCGGCGCGGTCGGCGTCGCCGTCGCGAGCGGGTCGGTGAGACCGGTCCCCCGTCTTCTCGGTGATCTGAACGCTCGCGTCCAGCGAAACGCGGTCCCGCGAAATATTCACCGATCGATCGCAGAGTCGTCGCCGACGACGAGACTGGTCGTGACGCTCGCATCCGTGATCCGAGGGATGAACGGGACTCCCACCGCCGATCAGAGGAGCCGGCCGAGGAGGTACGGGAGGAAGGCGACGAGCCCCGCGACCGCTCCCGCGAGGTCGGCGAGCAGCGCCGCGAGAACCTCAGACAGCGGCAGAAACGACAGGGCGGCGGAGACGGTGCCGCCGACGAGCCCGTCGCGGACGGTCCGCCAGCGCGTTTCCGGTCGAGGTTGACCGGCCGGTTCACGAGTCTTCCGGGAGCGGTCTGACACGCTCATGTCGGAACCCGTCCGTATCCACGCACGCCCGCACAGGGAGCGTTACTCCCACTCTCGTGGTACCGTTTATATTCGGCTCGGCGGCGCACCGCGGGCTTTTCGCCCTCGATCACGGATCTCGGGTCCCGATCCCGATTCGCGTCGCCGTCCCGAATCGTCAGCGCTCCGGCCGTTGCACTAAAAAACCTCCACGGTAGCCGGAAGAGGGATGTTACGTTGAGAACGAGGCGGTCGGTGTTTCGAATGCTCTATGTCTGAACCCAACCGCATCACTTGCTGTACTGAATGGATAGCCTCGGAGTTTGTGGAGCGAGAGCGGACACCCAACGAGATCATTGAAACGGGTATTCAGTTCTATCTCGCTAAATTATCATTCTCAAATACAAAATAGTATCTTGAGAAGTCCGATGTCGATCGGAGTCGAACAGCAATTCACAACTGGATTCAAGAGGCCGACCTACAGCCAGCTGACGGTGCGAGCCCGAATCGCGTTGCGGTCGATGAGACTGCGATTCAGATCGACTCAGACAGATTCCGGCTGTATGCCGCCGTCGATCCCCACCCAAACGAATTCTTTCACGTTGACTATCTCCAGTTCAAAATCAACAATTTACGCCGGTGTTTCTCCCCGATCTCAGAGAGAAATATCACGTCGACGATGCGTCGTTTCTCGTTGATGCCGGCGGACATCTCACAGCATCACTCTCACGGACTTCGCTTCGATTTTAAATCACTCGTTATGGACTCGGAATGCCGTCGAACATATATTTAAAGAAGCAAAACGACGAAAATATTTGTTTTCAAACACGTTTAGAAATGCGGAGCCGGCCGCGGCAGAATCATCGCTTCGAGCCTTCGTCCTCCGCTGGAACCGATGCTTAACTTAACAGGACCCCGTCCGCTGGAACCGATACTTAAGTTAACACGACCCAGTCCAACGGCGGTGAGTGATCCGACTGGCAACTGATTTCCCCGGTGAAAGGATGTAACACTTCACTTGTGGGCTCTCAAACAGTGACTCTGACGCCGTCACCGGACTCAACAACGCAGTAATTTCCAAACGAAAAGATCGTAGATAAAATCCGGATCCGATGCTGCTCCTAATTGTTTTCCTACTCACACGCCGCATGTTTCCGTGTCCCGACAGAAACCCGCCAACGTTACGTCATTCTCCATACTACAGTGTATCATGGTTTCCGAAGGTGACCCCGCGCCCGACTTCACTCTCCCGCTGGCCGGTGGAGACAGCTACGATCACGTCTCTGAATTCACTTTATCAGAGGCGATCGGAGACGGACCGATTGTGCTCGCATTCGTTCCAGGTGCGTTCACTAGTGGCTGTACTGAGGAGATGTGTACATTCGGGAGTGAATTAGGTACTTTCGAGGCGCTCGACGCCTCGGTATACGGCGTTAGCGTTGACCTTCCGTTTGCTCAAAACGTCTGGATAGCACAGGAGGGGTTTGATATTCCGATGCTCTCGGACTGGGACCACGAGGTCATCCGCCTGTACGATGTCGTCTACGAGGACATGTACGGGTCGATCGAATCTGCCCAGCGAAGCGTCTTCGTAATTGACTCGGACGGGATCGTCACGTATCGGTGGATCCGTGAGGACGGGAACCCTCAGTTCGATCCGTTTGTCGCTGACATCCGAGAACGGGTGAAAGAAGCGCGTCAATAGTGGTTTATTTGTGACGGCGACAATCGGTGGTCCGACGAGGCCCGCTAACCGACACGCGTATCGCATGTTCTCTGAGCGTGTCACGGATCTCGCCGTGAGCGGCATTGTTACCTTCTTTCCATGAAACATCAATGCATGGACTTGGAACTTGACGGAGCGTCGGTGTTCGTAGCCGCGGCAAGCAAAGGGCTCGGACTGGGGGCGGCCGTCCAGTTCGCTACGGAGGGAGCGAACGTCACGATTACGTCCCGCAGCGCGGACAACCTCGCTCGTGCTCGCGAGACGATACTCGACGAAACTGACCGGGAGGAGCACGCGGTGTTCACCGTCGAGATGGACCTTGCCGACCGCAACGAGATCGAATCCGGCATCGCGGCAGCAGCGAAAGAGTACGGCGGGCTCGATGTACTGGTCACAAACCACGGTGGTCCGAATAACGCCTCTTTCGCGGAGACCTCTTTGGAGGCGTTTGACGAGGGGTACAACGACGTGCTCCGGAGCACAGTGATTCAATGTAAGGCTGCTCTACCCGCGCTCCGCGACGGCGGCGGTGCGATCACACACCTCGTCGCCGCCTCTGCGGCAGAGCCGACGCCACACGGTACTCTCGGAAACGTGTTCCGGCCGGGTATTTACGGGATCTCGAAGGCCCTCGCTAATGAGGAGGGAGAAAACGGGGTCCGATCGAACTGCGTCGCCCCCCGTGGTGTGCTCTCCGACCGGATCGAGTCGAAAATCGCTGCGCGGGCCGAGCGCGAGGGGCTAACGGAGGCGTCGGTGCGAGAACTCCGCGTCGAGGAGCTCCCTCTTCCGGAGATGGGTACAACCGAAGAGTTCGGCAAGGCGGTCGCCTTCGTCTCCTCACCGGCCGCGTCGTACATTACTGGATCAGTGCTCCCCGTTGACGGCGGGTGGAGTTCTCGTCTCTTGTAGTCGGGCGGTGAGTATTCGCAGCTCATCGTCGGCCCCGCAGCGATCGCAAGACGCGATCTACCTGCAAGTGGTTACTCCTTGGGAACCAGCGTCGGCGTCGGATACGTTCCGCCGTTGACGTGCAGCACTTGTCCGGTCACGAACGATGCGGCATCCGACGCGAGGAAGCAGCACGCGTCAGCGACCTCTTCGGCCTCGCCGAGCCGTCCGAGCGGGGTCGAACGGAGTACCTCTCGCTCGATCTGCTCCCACTCGTCGGTCCGGGCCCGGTTCACGTCGATGAGACCGGGCGAGACGCCGTTGACGCGGATCCCATCTGAACCCAGCTCGGTTGCCAGCTGCCGTATCTGCCCCTCGATCCCCAGCTTCGACCCGTACGAGTGAGCGTGTCCGTGGCTGCCGAGATACACCATCGCACCGATCAGGTTCACGACCGAGCCGCCGCCCCGAGCCTTCATGTCCGGGACGACCGCCTGTGTCGTCTGGAATACGCCCCTAAAGTTCACGTCGAGCACGCGATCGATGTCTTCGGTCTCCACGTCGAGGAACGGCTTTGACGGACGGTAAGTCGCGTTGTTCACGAGCACGTCGATCGGGCCGAGCCGATCGCGGATTTTCTCGACCACCGACTCGACGTCGTCCGGATCACCGATGTCGCCGAGTGCGACCGCGGTCTCGCTACCGGCCTCTCGAACGCGACGGGCCGTTTCCTCGCATCCCTCCTCGTCGGTCCGGGCCGTGACTCCCACATCGGCTCCGGCCTCTGCGAGCCGAACCGCCGTCGCCCGACCGATATTTCGACTCGATCCGGTGACGAGCGCGGTCCTCCCCATTAGATCCATATGTTCCCACCGTTTCGTCGCACTCGTTCGATCGTAATTCGGCTAGACATTGAACTCTGTCTGATAGTCGGTCGCGTCGAGGCGGTCCTCCCGAAGGGGCCAGAACGCCAGTAGGCGCGCTGGTTCCTCGGAGACAGCGCGAGATGCGTGCGGGACGTCCGGTGGGATCTCCACCGCCTCGTGGGTGCTGAGCGAGATTCGTTCCCCGTCAACGAGGAAGTCGACTTCTCCCTCGATAACGATCGTTGTCTGCTCCCACGGGTGACTGTGTTGCGGCTTGTCTTCCCGTTCGGGCCCGATCGTCGTCATGCCGACCATCTGGTCGACGCCTCGGAAGACGACCTGCTCGAATCCGGGTCCTTCCTTCGCGACAGGAGCATCGGCGAGATTGTACACCGACGGTATCTCAGATGGGTCGTATTTACGTACCATACGTTATTGAGTGACGAGACGAAGTTAAAAAGCTACTTCAAGAAAGAGGCCTGACATCGAATCCGAGAGATCTCCGATTCCTGCGTTGTCTGGGTGGGAAACAGTCCCTGATGACGTCGGGATCCCGCTTCGATATTTCGTTGAGAATTCGGACGGCTCGCCTAGGCGAGCCGTTCGATGTTCTCGGAAATCGAAGATTTCCGAGCGCTCGAAAAACTGTCTACGACAGTTTTTCGATGTTTTCGACGACGGCGTCGGCGAACTCGCTGGTGGCGAGTTTCTCGCCGCCTTCGATCTGGCGGTGGAGGTCGTAGGTGACTTTCCCGGAGGAGATGGTCTCTTCGACGGCGTCGCGGACGAGGTCGGCGGCGTCGGACCAGCCGAGGTAGTCGAGCATCTCGCGGCCGGAGAGGATCATCGCGGTGGGGTTCACCTTGTCTTCGCCGGCGTATTTGGGTGCGGAGCCATGGACGGGTTCGGCGAGACAGCGGCCGTGGCCGCGGTTGATGCCGGGGGCGATGCCGAGGCCGCCGATTTGGGCGCCGGCGGCGTCGGACATGTAGTCGCCGTTGAGGTTCATCGTCGCGATGACGGAGTAGTCGTCCGTGCGGGTCAGCAGCTGCTGGAGCATGTTGTCGGCGATGCGGTCCTTGACGACGAGGGTGCCGTCGGGCTGTTCGCCGTCGTGTTCTTCCCAGAGGTGGTCCTCGGTGATGACGTCGTCGCCGTACTCCTCTTCGGCGACCTCGTAGCCCCAGTCGCGGAAGGCGCCCTCGGTGAACTTCATGATGTTCCCTTTGTGGACGAGGGTGACGGAGTCGCGGTCGTTCGCGAGCGCGTAGTCGACCGCCTCGCGGATGAGGCGTTTCGAGCCGAATTCGGAGACGGGCTTGACGCCGATGCCGACGGGGCCGTCGTGGATGATGTCGGTGACGCCCATGTCGTCTTCGACGAACTCGCGTACCTGTTCGGACTCGTCGGTGCCGGCCTCCCACTCGATGCCGGCGTAGACGTCCTCGGTGTTCTCCCGGAAGGTGACCATGTCCATCTTCTCGGGGCTCTTGACGGGCGAGGGGACGCCGTCGATGTAGTAGGTGGGGCGGACGTTGGCGTACAGATCGAGGGTCTTGCGGAGCGCGACGTTGAGCGAGCGGAAGCCGGCGCCGACGGGGGTGGTCAGCGGGCCTTTGATCGCGACGCGGTGGGTGCGGATGGCCGAGACGGTGTCGTCGGGGAGGTTTTCGTCGTACATCTCACGGGCGCTGGCGCCGGCGTAGACGCGCATCCAGGCGATGGAGCGTCCGGTGGCCTCCGCGGCCGCGTCGAGGACCTGCTGTGCGGCCGGCCCGACGTCGGTGCCGATCCCGTCGCCGTGGATGATCGGGATGATGGGGTTGGACGGGACGCTCAGCTCGCCGGTGTCCTCGTCGGCGAGCGTGATCGCCTCGCCGTCGTCGGGGACGTCGACCTTATCGTAGCTCATGAACGTTCGTGGATTCTGCAGGCGGCTTAAAGTGCCTGCCGCTTTCGGCGTGAGCGCCGCGCTCGCAGGCTTTGCCGGTTCCGGTCTCAGGCCGGCTCGACCTCGACCTCGTACAGCGACCGCCACCGGTAGCGCCGACCGCCCCAGACGAACGTCCGCCGCGCGAGCGCGTACGCGAGGAAGAACGGCGAGGCGATCACGGACGGGGCGGCGAGCAGGAACGTCGCCCGCCGGATCCCGAACCGCGCGTACGCCGCGCCCGCCAGCGCCGTGACGAGGGTCACGCCCGCGACCGGCGCGAGCAGGCACAGCGCGGAGAGGCCGACCGAGAGGGCGACGTTGAACGCGGTCGCCGCCGGCGCGTGGTGTCGCGTGATCTGGAAGAAGCGGACGAACCGCTCCAGCGACTCCCGCGGCGACCCGCCCGCCGCGACGGTTCGGATGCGGTCGGCGGCGCTCACGTCGAGGTGCTGCGCGAGCGTCCCGTCGTCGCTGACGGTCCGGCGGAGGTCGGCGAGGAGGGCGTCCTCGTCGAGGTCGTCCCGTTCGAACACGACCGCGCCGCCCCACGCGATCCCGCCGCGGGAGACCGGTAGCGTCCCGCCGATGACGTACGCCGGCTCGAAGAACCGCCCGAGCGGGTCGGCCCCGACGAACACGGGGACCTCCGTCGTCGGTCCCCGTCGGTCGTAGTCGGCGGTGAGTTCCGCGAGCCATCCCGGCGGGTGTCGGAAGTCGTCGTCGGTCCAGACGATCCGATCGTGTTCGGCGGTCTCCATCCCGGCAGCGATCGCGTTCGCCTTTCCGGAACAGCCCTCCGGTTCCCCCGCGACGACGACGCTGACTCCCTCGGGGAGATCGTCGGCCTCCCCGCCGACCAGACCCTCACTCTCTCCTCCGCCGCTCCCGTCCCGACGCTCCGCCACCGGGTCGTCGGCGGCGTCGCAGATCACCAGCAGCTCGTCTCCCTCGCCGAGCTGGGCGGCCACCTCCGAACACGCCTCGGTCCAGCGCACCGTCGGGAGAAGCACCGACGTCGGCGGGCGGGTCCGGTCGCTCTCTGTCACGCCGACCGATTCGGGCGGCGGACGCATAAGTGGCCAGTCGATCGTCCGTTCGGTCCGGTCGTCGCCCTCGCGCTCCGACATTCACCCCGCCCGACACTCCCGCGTTCCGAGCTCCCGGACCCGCGTCTCGCCGCTCTCCGTCACGTCGACCTCGACCGCCGAGGCGCTCACCGACTCGATCTCCTCGCCCGCGAACCCCGCCGAGCGGTCGCAGAGGTGCGCGAGCAGCGCGTCGACGCGAGCGGGCGCCTCGTCGTCCGCCAGCAGGGTGAGGTACTTCCGCCAGCGGGCGGTGGGATACGCCCGCGCGTCGGACGGGGGCCGGTCGGTCACGACGGGGTCGCCGTACAGCGCGTCGATCCGGTCGCCGTCGGCGGTCGTCGCCGTCGCGAGGAAGCGCGCGTCGATCGAGCTCGGGTCCGGCGCGAACATGTCCCAGCCGTGTTCCGCCGGGTCCGCGGTCGCCGCCACGGGTTCGGGCGCGTCGACGAGCCCGGCCGCCATGCCGTTCCACGCGAGCAGCGAGGCGAGGAGGACGGCGGCGACGGCGACGAGGGCGCGTTCGCGGGTCCTTCGGTCCGGTAAGCCGCCGACGTCACGCCCGCCGTTTCCGTACCTGACGCCGTTCGAGCCACCGAGCGTCGACTCCACGGACCCACGGAGTCGTTCGCTCGGCGGGCCGATGCCTCCCTCGACGCGGTCCCAGACGAACGGCGGGAAGAAGGGGAGCAGGGCGGCCGCGGATATCAGCGGGAAGACGCCGAGCTGGAGCGTGAGCGCCATCGAGAGGTGCGCGGCGAGCAGGGTCCCCGCGAGCGCGGCCCGGACCCGCCCGGCGGACGCGACGAGCAGCGGCGACGCGACGAGCAGCGCGAGCCAACCGTAGGTGGCGGCCGCGAGCAGCGCCGGCGCCTCGGGCAGCACCCCTCCGAGCGGACCGTGGAGATACGTGAGCCGGAACACCTGTCCGACCGCCTCGCCGCCGGTCCACGCCGTCCCCCGGAGCTTCTCGACCGCGTTGGCGACGTAGACCACCACGACGACGGCCAACAGGAGCGCCGACGCCGGGCCGGCGAAGCGGTCTCCGCGGGCCGCTCGGACGCGCTCTCCGAGCGACGCTCGCCCGCGGGCGGCGTCGACCGACCAGCGCGCGCCGAGCGGGCAGAACAGCCCGGCCGCGAGCAGGTGGACGAGCAGCTTGTCGCCCGCGTTGAGCACGAACGGGTTCCGCGCCTGCAGCGACGCGAGCAGGAGCAGCGAGACCCCGGCCGCGAGCCGGGTCCGGTGGCCGACCGCGAGCGCGGCGGCGGCGACCCCGGCGACGAGGAACAGGCCCGCGACGGACCACGTCGCGCCGGAGAGCGCGTGCAGCGAGAGCCGGGCGGCGAGGGGGGACGCCTCCGCGAGCGCCGAGCGCGGGAGCACCCCCGCGTCGGTATAAAAAGTCGTCAGGTTCCGGGCGCGCAGCGCGAGGTCGACGAGGAGGACGACGCCGAGCGCGACCCGGAACGCCGCCAGAGCGCGCGGATCGATCCCGACGCGGGCCCGGACCGCGGTTCGGAGGCGGCGCCGGAGCGGAACCCGGCCGGTCGACTCTCCGACGGGGCCGGACTCGGGATCCTCGGAGGGATCGTCGGCGGCGCGTCCTCGGCGGTCGTCCACGGTGGTGGCGACTCTCCGAGGAGCGGGAATAGGTCTTGCGGCGGCGGGCGGGTCGGAGGGCCCCGCCCCTCGCTCGGCGTCGCCGCCCGCCGGTTCCCGGACGCTTATCCGGCCGCCGGGAAACCCCCGGATATGCCACAGCGACCCTCGATGCGCGTCGTCGTCCACGGCGGCGCGGGCGGCGTCCCCGACTCTCCGGCGCCCAGACAAGCGGTCCTCAACGAGGCGGCCGAGCGCGGCGCCGACGCCCGCACGCCGATCGACGCGGTCGAGGCGGCGCTCGCGCCCCTCGAGTCGAGCCCCCGGTTCAACGCCGGCGTCGGCGGCGCGGTCCAGTCCGACGGCGTCGTCCGCACCGACGCCGGCGTGATGACCTCGGACCGGGAGATCGGTGCGGCCTGCTCGATGCCGGGCGTCGAGCACGCCGCGAGCGTCGCCCGCGTCGTTCACACCGAGACGCCGCACGTCTTCGTCTCGGGCGAGCACGCCGTCGAGCTCGCAGAGGAATTCGGCGTCGAGACGGGCGTCGACCTGCTCACCGACGAGACGCGCGAGCGCTACGAGGCGGAGGACCCGCCCCGGGGCGGCCCCCGCGAGCACCTCGACTGGCTCGCGACGCGGTTCGGGTCCGGGAGCGATCAGGCCGGCGGGGAGTCGGGGGGCGAGAGGGCAGACGACGAATCGGGTCGCGCCCCCGACCACGACACGGTCGGCGCCGTGGCCTCGGACGGCGAGACGTTCGCGGCGGCGACCTCCACCGGCGGCCGGTCGTTCGCGCTCGCGGGGCGGGTCGGCGACGTGCCGCAGGTCGGCTCCGGCTTCTTCTGCACCGAGGCCGGCGGCGCGAGCGCGACGGGGGCCGGCGAGGACATCGCGCGCGTCACGCTCTCGCGGCGCGCCGTCGACTTCCTCGACGAGGGCGTGGGCGCGCAGGCGGCGGCCGACCGGGCGATCGAGGAGTTCGATGAGATTACCGGGTCGGGCGCCGGCGTCATCGTCCTCGACGACGACGGAGCCGGGAGCGCGTTCAACACGGACGGGATGCAGACGAGCGTCGCTCGCGAGTAGTCGCTGATCGGGATCGCGATGAATACGGGAGTATGGGTCAACGCGACGGCTCAGGGAGGACAGCGCGACGGCTCAGGGAGGATAGCGCGACGGCTTCGGGAAGAACGTCACGTGGATTCTCCCTGTACGGGTCGATGCTGGCTGACGGCGCTCCCTATCGAGGTGAGTATGACGAAGACCCCGATTACGACGAGTAAGACTCCGAGAATCGGTTCGGACAGCCGGTAGAGAAGCCAACCCATAGCGACGTTTGCACCCGCCAGAGAGAACGGGTAGACGGTCCGTAGCAGGTGCATCGTTCTCGGATAGGTGTACGCAGATACATATTAAATAGGCTACTAAAGCACAAACAACCGGTTAAGTTTGAACGCCGATCGCGCGGAGATCGCCGACGCGCGTCCGGTGAGTCGTATCGAGCCTCCGTCGTCCTCATCGCTGGGTTATCGATTATCTAACCGACGGGGACGGCGAGTTCAGCGAGGCCTCTGTGGTCCATCACCTCCCGAGGGGTGCCCCCGACGCCGATCCGCGTCGTCGCCCGCGGAGGCGAGGATACAAATCCGCCCGCCGCCTTGCGCCGGTATGGTCACGTTCCTCGCCGGCGGCACGGGGACGCCGAAGCTCCTCGACGGGGCGACCCGCGTGTGGGACCCCGCGGAGGTTGCGGTCGTCGCCAACACGGGCGACGACGTCGAGCTCGGCGGCCACCTCGTGTGCCCCGACGTCGACACGGTGCTGTTCGCCGGCGGCGGCGTCCTCGACCGCGAGACGTGGTGGGGGATCGCGGACGACACCACCGAGACGCACGCGGAGCTCCGACGGCTCGCCGACGAGCTCGGCCTCGGCGCGGCCCCGCGCTACCTCGACGCCGAGGCGCAGACGGCGGGCCGCGAGATCGCCCGCTGGCGGCGCTTCTCCGGCGTCGGCGAGTTCATGGAGATCGGCGACCGCGACCGCGCGGTCCACGTCACGCGCACGAGCCTGCTCGACGAGGGGCGCACGCTCACCGAGGCGATCCGGACGCTCGCCGACGCCTTCGGCCTCGACGTCGACCTCCTCCCGATGTCCGACGACCCGGTCTCGACGCTGATACACACCACGGCCGGCGAGACGATCCACTTCCAGGAGTACTGGGTCGCGCGCCGCGGCGAGCCCGCGGTCGCCGACGTGGAGTTCAGGGGGGCGGACGACGCCGAACCGACCGACGCCGTGCTGGACGCGCTCGCCGATCCCGTCGTGATCGGCCCGTCGAACCCCGTGACGAGCGTCGGCCCGATGCTCGCGCTCCCCGGCTTCGAGGCGGCGCTGTCGGAGGTCCCGGTCGTCGCGGTCTCGCCGTTCGTCGGCGACGAGGTGTTCTCCGGCCCGGCGGCCGACCTGATGGCCGGCGTCGGCCGCGACCCGTCGACCGCGGGCGTCGCCGCGGCGTACCCGTTCGCGGACGCGTTCGTCCTCGACGCCGCGGACCCGACCGAGCTCCCCGAGCGCCACGTCGAGCGCACCGACACCCGGATCGACGACGCCGACGACGCCGAGCGGGTCGCCCGGGCCTGCGAGCGCGCGCTGGCGGCGGCGACGGACGCGTCGGCGACCGACGCGGAGGTGGCGGAGTGACGGCGGACGGAGACGAGGACCGCCTCCCGTTCCTCGTCGCCGCGAGCCTCAGCGGCGCGGCCGACGCCGACTGGGCGCGCGCCGCGGCCCCGCACGTCGACGCGGCGATGCTCGGCGGGATCGCCCTCGACCCGGCGAGCCGGGCGGCCGCGCGCGACCTCGTCGCCCGCGGGCGCTCCGAGTTCCTCCCCGACGACCCGCTCGCCTGGGTCGACCGGCAGTTCGCCGCGCTCGCCGACGCGCCGGTCCGTCCGGGCGTCAACCTCCGGAGCGCGACCGTCGACCCGGTGCGCGAGGCGGCGGCGGTCTGCGCCGCGCGCGACGCGGTCTGCGAGGTCAACGCCCACTGCCGGCAGCCGGAGCTGCGCGCGGTCGGCTGCGGCGAGTCCCTCCTGCGCGAGCCCGACCGGCTCGCCGAGTACGTCGCCGCCGCGGCCGAGACCGGCGCGGCGACGAGCGTGAAGGCCCGCGCGGAGGTCCCCGGCGTCGACCTCGTCGCCGTCGCAGACGCGGTCGCCGAGGCGGGAGCGGAGTGGCTCCACGTCGACGCGATGGACTCGGAGGGCGTCGTCGGTGACCTCACCGCGGACGACGGAGGACCGCCCCGCGCCGACCTCACCGTGATCGCCAACAACGGCGTCCGGGGCCGGCGGACGGTCGCCGAGTACGCCGCGCACGGGGCCGACGCCGTCAGCGTCGGGCGGCCGACGGAACGCCCGGCGGAACTCGCGCGCGTCGCCGAGGCGGTGCGCGCGTGGCGAGACGGGGAGCTACCGGGGGAGGAGGCGACCCCCCGCCGGGAGGCGTCGCCGTGACCGCCGACACCGACCCGGTCGACGACGCGACCCTCGCGCTCCTGCTCGAGGTCGCCGGCACGCCCAAGCCCGGCAACGTCGACCGCCGGCGGGACCTGGGCGACCTCCGATTCGAGTCGTTCCTCGGCGGGGCGGTCGGCGCCCGCGCGGGGCTGGAACTGGCGGCCGACGAGGCGGCTCCCGTCGGCGACGCCTTCGAGCGCGCGGTGGCGGGGATGGCCGACCGGGCGGGGACGAACACCCAGTTCGGCTGTCTGCTGCTGCTCGTCCCGCTGCTTCGCGCGACCGTCGCGGGCGGGGACGCGTCCGCGGGCCGCTCCGCGCCGGCTCCCTCCCCCGACGCCGTCGACCGCGTGACCCGCGACACGACCGTCGCCGACGCGGTCGCGTTCTACCGCGCGTTCGAGCGCGTCGACGTCGCGGTCGCTGACCCGCCCGCGGACGCGACCGACTTGGACGTGCGCCGCGGGAGCGACGCGGCGCCGACGCTCCGCGAGCGGGGGTTGACCCTACGCGACGTGCTGGCCATCTCGGCCGATCCCGACGACCCGGACCGCGTTCCCGACCGCAACGCGCGGGAGTGGGTCGAGGGGTTCCCGCGGACGTTCCGCGCCGCCGAGTGGATCCGGACGGACGAGGGGCCGCTGACCGATCGAGCCGCGCGCGCCTTCCTCGGGCTCCTCGCGGCCGAGCCCGACACGCTGGTCGCCGCGGTTCACGGGCCCGAGACGGCGCGGGAGGCGAGCGCCCGGGCGGCCGCGCTGCTCGACGGGGCGGACGGTGTCGGCTCGGGCGCCGCCGGCGTCGGCGGTATCGACGCCGACGCGGTCCACGGGGCCGACCTCGACGCCGCCGAGGGGTTGGCGACGGCGTTCGTCGACGAGGGGATCAACCCCGGGACGACGGCGGACCTCACCTGCGCGGCGCTGTACGTCGCGCTCCGACGCGGCGCGGAGGTGGCGCCGTGACCGACGACGGACCCGACGGGGACCGCGGAGCGTCGGCGGAGGGCGACGACGCCGTCACCGCCGACGGCTGGCCGATCGCGCTCCGCGGCGTCACCGAGTCGGTCGTGACGACGCTCGGCCCGAACGACCGGTGGAACGTCGCGGCGCTCGGGCTCCACGCGCCGGACGACCCCGCCGACCCCGTGACCGCGCGGACCTACGGCCGAACCCGGACGTGGCGGAACTTCGCCGAGCGCGGCGGCGGCGTCGTCCAGTTCACGTCCGACCCGCGGACGTTCGTCGACGCCGCGCTCACCGTCCGCGAGGTCGACGAGCCCGTCCTCGAAACGGCCGACGCCTGGGTCGAGGTGACCGCCGAAGAGGTCGGGCGCGAGACCGAGGGCGACACGACGATCCGGACGTGGGCGCTCGATCCGGTCGAGAGCGCGGTGATCCGGGAGCGCGTGCCGACGGTCAACCGCGGGTTCGGCGCGGTCGTCGACGCGACGGTCGCGGCCTCGCGGCTCGACGTACCCGGATTCGACACGGACGAACTGCTCGACCGGCTGGCGTACTTCGCGGACGTGGTCGACCGCTGCGGCGGACCGGCCGAGCGCGAGGCGTTCGCCCGGATCGACGAGGCGACCGGGTGGCGGGAGCTCGCCGAGGACGAGCGGCGTGCCGACGCCGACCGCGACGGCGACGCGTGAGTGTTCGATCGCGCCACGGACCGCCGTGATACCGCCTCGCGACCGCTCGCGGCGGAACGAACCCTTTTAGTTCGGCCCGGCGGTATCGCTCGGTATGGCCATCAAACCCAAGTACATCAAGCAGCTCGGGAACGTCCTGCTTGAGCGGTACCCCGACTCGTTCAACACGGACTTCGAGACGAACAAGGAGAGCGTCACCGCCCTCACCACCGTCGAGTCGAAGGGCGTCCGCAACCGGATCGCCGGCTACGTCACCCAGAAGAAGGCGCAGGCGGCCCAGAAGGCGTAAGCGGGTTCGAGTTCTCGACCGTTCGCTTCGACTCTCCCGAGCCGCGTTGATCGCTCCGTCGACGGTCCCACCGTTTATCACCGAAGCCGCGGCCACCTCGCCGCGATGGACGCCCTCGTCCGCCCGGTCGTCGATCCGACGTTCGCGGCCGCCGCGCTCGCGTTCCTCTGCGGGGGCGTGGCGCTCGGCACCCTGAGCGGGCTCGTCCCGGGCCTCCACGCGAACAACTTCGCGCTGCTGCTCGCGGGGTTCGCGCCCGCCGTCTCCGCCGACCCGCTGCTCGTCGGCGTCGCGATGCTCGGCGCGGGCGTGGTCCACTCCTTCCTCGACATCGTCCCCGCGCTCGCGCTCGGCGTGCCCGACGCGGCGACGGCGGTCGCGGCGCTGCCGGGCCACAGGCTCGTGATCGCCGGGCGGGGCCGCGAGGCGATCCGGCTCTCGGCGGTCGGCTCCGGGCTCGCGGTCGCGCTCGCGGTCCCCCTCGCCGTGCCGATCACGTGGGCCATGGTGCGCGGCTACCCGACGGTGCGGGCGCACCTCCCGCTGCTCCTGGCCGGCGTCGTCGCGTTCCTCGTGTTCACCGAGTCGTCGAAGCGGGCCGCGGTCGGCGGGCTCCTCGCGTTCCTCGCGAGCGCCGCGCTCGGGTTCGCGACCCTCGACGTCGACCCCGCCGCGCCGCTCGACGCCGGCGGCGTCCTCGCGCCGCTGTTCGCCGGGCTGTTCGGCGCGCCCGTGCTCGTCGACGCGCTCGGCGGCGAGGGCGTCCCGCCGCAGGCCGACGCGCGGATCACGATGGCTCCCCGCGACCTCGGCGTGAGCGCCGGCGCCGGGTCGCTCGCGGGCGCGGTGGTCGGCTACGTCCCCGGCGTCTCGGCCGCCATCGCCGCTGTCGCCGCGCTGCCGGCGGTGCCCCGCTCGGAGGCCGATCGCGGGTTCGTCGTCGCCACGAGCGGCGCGAACACGGCGAACACGATCTTCGCGCTGTTCGCACTCGTCGCGCTCGGCACGCCGCGCACGGGCGTCATGGTCGCGATCGACCGGGCCGCGGTCCCGTTCGCGCTCCCGGTCCTCCTCGTCGCCGCGGGCGTCGCGGCGGCCTGCGGATTCGCGCTCGCGCTGCTCCTCGGCGACGCCTATCTCCGCGTCGTCGGGAACGCCGACTACACCCGCCTGTCGACCGCCGTGCTGGCGCTTCTCGCCGTGGTCTCGTTCCTGTTCGCCGGAGCGTTCGGCGTCGGCGTCTTCGCCGTCGCCGCCGCGCTCGGACTCGTCCCGCCGCGGGTCGGCGCCCGGCGGGTCCACCTGATGGGCGTGCTGATCGGCCCGCTGATCGTCGGTTGACGGTGGCCCGTCGATCGCCCGCACCGTCGTCGACAGCGCTCGGACCCGCGCGCCGCGGTATCGCGTCTCGAGCCGCGGTCCGCCGCCGACCGCAAAGAACAACGGTTAAAAGTCGCGCGGTGGTGGTTCAGTGTATGAGCGAGAGTGAAACGCAGGGCACCCGACAGTGTGTCTCCTGTGGTATCCAGGTGGCCGGCATGAACGCCGCGCGGTTCTCCTGCCCCGACTGCGGGGCGACGATCCACCGGTGCGCGAAGTGCCGGAAGCAGAGCAATCTCTACGAGTGCCACGACTGCGGTTTCCGAGGGCCCTAGTATGGGAGACGTCGCCGCCAAGATCAAGGTCATGCCGAACAGCCCCGAAGTCGACCTCGACGACCTGCAGGACCGACTCGAGGAGTCGCTCCCGCAGGGCGCGAAGATCCGCGGCTTCCAGCGCGACGACGTCGCGTTCGGCCTCGTCGCCCTCCTACCGACCGTCATCGTCCCCGACGGCGCGGGCGGCACCGAGGCGGTCGAGGAGGCGTTCGCGGACGTTGACGGCGTCGAGTCCGTCGCCGTCGAAAACGTCGGCCGGCTGTAGAGCCGACCCACCGGGGTTCGACCCGGAACTCGCGGGACCCGGACGTATTTTTCGTTCCGCTCCGTTCCTCACGCTTCGCTAGCGACGAGCCCCTCTCGGGCCGCGTCCGATCACTCGACGCGTTCGCGGACCCAGGCGGCGAGCTCCTCGCCGGGAATGAATCCCTCCGCGCGGCGGGCGACGGGCTCGCCGTCGACGAACAGCACGAACAGCGGGACGCTCCGCACGTCGAACCGCTCGACGAGCGGGGGATCGTCGCGGGGATTTATCAGGGCGACGTCGACGTCGAGCGCGCGGGCGACGTTCCCGAGGACGGGCTCCATGCTCGCACAGATGCCGCACCCGTCCGTGTAGAACTCGACCAGCGCGGCGTCCGCGTCGTCGACGAAGGCGTCGAGCGCGTCCGCGTCGTCGAGCGACGTCGGGCGGCGGGCGCCCTCGTCGGCGTCCGGCTCGGTATCGGCAGCGGTATTGGTCATTATACACATTATTGGTGCCGGGCGAGTATAAACCCTCGCCCGGAGCGACGCGGCCCGTCAGACGGGTCGGCGCGCGCCAGCTCAGTTCAGGAGACGTCGACCGCGCCGCCCTCGGCGGCGCTCTCGGCGAGCGCGTCGATGACTCGCATGTTCGCGACCGCCTCCGCGCCGTCGGTCAGCGGGTTCGCGCCGTCGGCGACGCGGTCGGCGAAGTGCTCCACCTGCAGCCGGTACTGGTCCACCGGGTCGAACGTCTCGACGCCGCGCCGGCCGTCGACCTCGTAGGTCAGCTCCACCGGCTCGTCGTCGGGCGCGTCGAACGCTCGCTCGACCTCGATCCAGCCGTTCGTCGCGTCGATCCGGTACCGCTGGACGAGCCGGGTGTCGAAGCCGGAGGCGACCTGTGCCGACCGACCGTCCGCGTACTCCAACACGCCCGCGAGCTCCGTGTCGACGCCGGCGTCTCGGGTGTCGTTCGCGTGCGCGTACGCCCGGTCGGGCTCGCCGAGGACCGTCCTTGCGAGCGACACGGGGTAACAGCCGACGTCCATCAGCGACCCGCCGGCGAGCGCCGGGTCGAGGCGCACGTCGCCCGGTCGGTCGTACAGCGGGAACCGGAACGTCGAGCTCACCGTGCGCACGTCGTCGAGCTCCCGGTCGACCAGTTCGAGGACCCGCTCGGTGCGGGGGTGGTAGCGGTACATGAACCCCTCCATCAGCGTGACGCCGCGGTCCTCGCAGTGCTCGACCGCTTCGCGCGCCTCCGCCGCGTCGACCGCGAGCGGCTTCTCGCAGAGCACGTGGAGCCCGGCGTCGGCCGCGCGCGTCGTCCACTCGGCGTGGAGGCCGTTCGGGAGCGGGACGTAGACGGCGTCGATCCCGTCGTCGGTCAGAAGCGCCTCGTAGGAGCCGTAGCTCCGCGGGATCGACTGCGTCTCGGCGAACGCCGCCGCCCGGTCGCCGTCGCGCGAGGCGACCGCGCCGACCGCGTGGTCGCTCGCCGCGATCGCCGGGATCACCGCTTTCCGTGCGATCCCCGCCGTCCCGAGCACGCCGAAGGTGAGCGGACCGTTTCGTGGTGACATACGCGACCACCGACGGCGCGAATTACAAAAAGGGTCGGTGACTCCGTCCCGTCTCGCCCGACGTTCGTCCGCGTCGCGCTATCGATCAGCCGGCTCGGGATTCACGAGCGGCGAGTCCTCGTTGGCGCACTCGGGGCGGCCGCAGACGCCGGCGTCGTCGCCCGCGCGAGAGACTCCCTCGGCGAGCGACTCGATCTCCCACGTCACCTCGTGGCCGGTCGCCGACTCGTGGTCGTCGAGCGCGGTCCGCGCCGCCGGGAGCCCGTCGTACTCCGTCTCGAACGAGCAGTCGACACATCGGACCGCCACGCGCGTCCGTTCCATGGTTGGTATTGTTCAGGCGATACAAAACCCCCGCGGTGTGAGGGTCGTACGAAGGCGGTCCGACCGGAGTGCTCCGCGCCGCTACGCCGGTCCGTCTTCCTCGGGTTCGGTCCGCCACCCGCCCGTCAGCGTGACGGCCCACAGGAGCACGCCGGCGAGCACGAAGACGGCCGCCATGTACGGGAGGAGCGGCAGTTCGATCCCGACGAAGTCGAGCACCGTTCGGAACTCGTAGACGATCACGCCGAACACCGCGAACGCCACGAGGAGCCCGCCGCGGGTCACGTCGACGCTCATCCGACCACCTCGACGAGCGAGCCCGCGGCGCCGCCGACGGCACCGAGTATCGGCGTCACCGCTCCCGCGAGTGCGTCGAGCATCGGAGCGACCAGCGCCGGATACGTGCCCACGCCCGGGCCGAGCAGTCCGCCGCGACTGACGATCGCCGCCAGCGGGAGCGCGTACGCGAGGACGACGAGCGTCAACGCGATCCCCACCCAGAGCCGGAGGTTATCGAGCACCCGCGGGGCGTCGTCCGGTCCGGACAGCGCCGGCGGCAGCGACTCGGCGAGTCCGGACACCTTCGGGTTCCCCATCGTGAGCACGAGGTTCCCGATGAACAGCACCGTCGAGACGAACAGCAGCGTCCCGCCGATGGCGATCTGGACGTTGAGCTCCTCGAACCCGCCGAACATCGTCGGGTAGTCGAAGCCGCTGTACTCGGGCTCCGCGGTCCGGCGCGGCACGCCCATGATCCCCTGCGCGTGCATCGCGTTGGACATCAGCGCCATCCCGATGAACCAGACGACCACCTGGAACAGCCCGATCGACCGGCTGTACACCGGCTTGTTGGAGATCTGCGGCCAGATCCAGTACGTCGCGGCCATGAACGTGAGCGCGACGGCGGTGCCGACGGTGAGGTGGAAGTGACCCGGCACCCAGATGGTGTTGTGGATCATGTAGTTGATGTTCATCCCGGCGTTCACCATGCCGGAGAAGCCGCCGGCGGCGAACATCAGCCCCGCGAGCATCATCCCGGTGAACGCGGGGTCGCGCCACGGGAGGTCGGTGAGCCAGCCGAGGAGCCCGGTCCCGCCGCGCTGGCGGGCGCCGTACTCGACGCTCGCGACGACCGTGAACGCGGTGAGCAGGCTCGGCAGCAGCAGGAACATCGTGTTCGTCATCGAGATGAATTTGAACCCTTCGGCGATCCCGGGGTCCAGGTACTGGTGGTGGATCCCGACCGGGGTGGAGAGGAGGAGGAACAGCACGAACACGACGCGCGCGAGCGGGTCGCTGAACAGCCGTCCCCCGGCGATCTTCGGGAGGACGGTGTACCACAGCAGGTACGCGGGCATCAGCCAGAAGTACACGACCGGGTGCCCGAAGAACCAGAACAGCGTCCGGGTCAGCGTGGGGTTCACCGAGTCGATGAAGCCGAGCGACCACGGGAGCAGGAAGATGAGCACGGACGCGGCCACGGCGGAGGAGGCGATGTACCACATGGCCATCGTCGTCAGCACCATGAACGTCTGCAGCGGGATCCGCTCGTCGGGGTGCTCGCGCTTCCACGCGAGGAACGTCCGGAACCAGTCGGCGCCGGCGATCCAGGAGCCGACGATGAAGACGGCGAGCCCCGCGTAGAACATGGGATGCGCCTGCAGCGGCGCGTAGAAGGTGAACAGGACGTCCGCGCTCATGTCGAGCGCGGGGACGAAGCCGGCGAGGATGGAGACGCCGGTCATGGTCATGCCGACCGCCATGATCGCGTACCACGTCCACGTGATCCTGATGTCGATCAGCGGCCGGTCGAGGCTTCGAGTCACCGCCCACGTGAAGAGTCCAACGAGGAAGAACGTGGTGAAGCTGATCGCCAGGAACACGCCGTGTGCGGTGAGCGACGTGTAGTAGTCGGTCGAGGAGATGAGTCCCCGGAAGACCCCGGTCCGATGGAGCGTCTGAATGATCCCGAAGATCGCCCCGAGCGCCAGCGCGAGGAAGGAGCTGAGCAGCGCGGCGCGGACGACCCGCGCCTCTTGGGGGAACTCGTCGACGAAGGAGCGCTCGGCCTCGATGGCCTCGCTCACGCGTCGTCACCCCCCTCGTTCCGCTCGTCGAACTCCGCTTGACTGACGACGTTGACCTTCCCCTCCATCACGTGATGGCCCGCGCCGCAGTACTCGTTACAGAGGAGGCCGTACTCCTGTGGCCCCTCGACCTCGACGGTGAGCTCCGACACCTCGCCGGGGACGACCATCGTGTTCGCGTTCGTGCCCACGACCTCGAACCCGTGGATCACGTCCCGAGAGGTGACGTAGAACGTCACCGTACTGTTCTCGGGGACGACGATCGGACTGGGTTCGAAGCCGAACTGGTAGGCGACGACGTACGCCGCGTACTCGTTCTCGCCGACCTGCTCGACGCGGGGTTCGGAGAAGCGGTCGTCCTCGTCGAGCGCCTGCGCGTCGATCGGCGGCTCGCTGTCGGACACCATGGCGACGCCGGGTCCGACGGCGCCGTAGGTGACCGAGCCGATGAGCAGCAGTATCAGGAGTATCGACGCGGCGAGCCACAGCTTCTCGTAGGCGTGAATGTGCATGCGTGATCACCCCACGACGACCAGGTCGCGGCCGAGGAACTCGATGTAGTAGATGTACACCCACGCGAGCAACAGGATGACGAAGTAGATTCCGATGAGCGTGAGGGTTCCGATCGGGTCGAACTCCTCTTCACCGCTCACATCGTCACTCGATGCGTGTGCGGCTTGGTTTTGCCCCATAGGTCGGCTTATAGATTGGAAGACATATAATATCGACCCGTTCTCGGGGGCTGAAAACACGGACGTTATATATGTTGGCTGGCCCGTACGTTTCGATATGGAATTCTCGCTCCAGCGGGCCGTGCTCCTCGTGTTGGGCGGCCTCGTCCCGGCAGCGGTGTTCATCGCCGACCGGGCGGAGATCTTCGTCGCCGTGACGCTCGTGAACGTGTTGATCATCTGGGGGAGCCTCCACGTCGCGACCGGCGGGAGCCTCCGCCCCGGGTCGGCCTCGTCCGACGCGGCGGATCCCGACGAGGCGTAGCGCCGTCGGTCGACCGCCGGACCCGAACCCCCATGTCGAACTGTACCCTCTGTGACCTTCCGACGGGAGACGACCCCCACACCGCCCCCGACGTCGACGGCGAGTTCTGCTGTCGCGGCTGCCTCGCGGTCGCCCGCTCTCTGGACGACGTCGACGACGTCGACGACCTCGACGAACGTCGCTCCGAGGCGCAGGCCGACGAGGCGTTCGACGGCGAGACGACGTTCCTCCGCGTCGACGGGATGCACTGCGCGACCTGCGAGTCCTTCCTGGAGCTGACGGCCGGCGAGCAGGACGGCGTCGCCGCCGCCGAGGCGAGCTACGCCACCGACACGATCCGCGTCGACTACGACCCCGACGCGGTGAGCGCCGACGAGCTCCCCGAGCGGCTCTCCGTCGCGGGGTACACCGCGAGCGACCGAGCGGACCCGGAGCCGGACCGCGACGACGACGTCGTCCGCTTCCTGATCGGCGGCGGCCTCTTCGGGATGATGGCGATGCTGTGGTACGTCCTCTTCCTCTACCCGACCTACTTCGGGTACGAGCCGATCCTCGACCTCGGCGGCGTCTCGGGCACCTACCTGTTCGCGCAGGTGTGGGTGTTCGCCTCGATCGTCCTCTTTTACACCGGCTACCCGATCCTGCGGGGCGCGTACGTGAGCCTCCGGGCGCGCCGGCCGAACATGGATCTGTTGGTGTCGCTCGCGGCGGCCAGCTCGTACGCGTACAGCACGCTCGCGATGCTCCTCGGCCGCACCGACCTCTACTTCGACGTGACGATCGCCGTGATCCTCGTCGTCACCGCCGGCAACCACTACGAGTCGCTCATCAAACGGCGCGCGACCGGCATGCTCTCCGACCTCACGACGGCCGGCGACCGGACGGTCCGCACCGAGTCCGGCGAGACCGTCGCGGCGGAGGCGGTCGACCCCGGCGATCGGCTCCTCGTGCGCCCCGGCGAGCGGGTCCCCTTCGACGGGACCGTGGCCGAGGGGACCGCCGCCGTCGACGAGGCGCTCGTCACGGGCGAGTCGCTCCCGGCGACGAAGCGGGAGGGCGACGAGGTCCGCGGCGGGACGGTCGTCACCGACGCGCCGGTCGTCGTCGCGGTCGGCGAGGACGCGACGAGCACGCTCGACACCCTCGTCCGGCTGCTGTGGGAGCTCCAGAGCTCGCGGTCGGGTATCCAGCGGCTGGTCGACAAGCTCGCGACCGTGTTCGTCCCGCTCGTCCTCGCCGTCGCCGTCCTCGGCGCGGCGGCGACCTTCGCGCTCGGATCGGCGCCCGTGGACGCCGCGCTCGTCGGGCTCACGGTGCTTATCGTCTCGTGTCCCTGCGCGCTCGGGCTCGCGACACCGCTCGCGATCGCCGCCGGGATCCGCGACGCGGCCCGCCGCGGCATCGTGATCGTCTCGGACGCTGTCTTCGAGGAGGCGGCCGACATCGACACCGTCGTGCTGGACAAGACGGGGACGCTCACCGACGGCGAGATGCGGCTGCTCGACACCGTCACCGACGGCGCGTCGCCGGAGGAGGTTCGTCGCCGGGCCGCGGCGGTCGAGCGCGCCTCGGCTCACCCGGTCGCCGAGGCGATCGTGGACGCGGTCGCCGACGACGACGGGAGTTCCGCACGCGACGACGCGGACGACGCCTCGGTGACGGCGACCGACGGCGGCGTGGCGGCCGGAGACGAGCGAAACGGGCAGCGATCCGCCGACGCGCCCGGCGACGCCGCCACCGACGGCACGTCGGCCGCCGGGGTGACCGTCTCGGACCGGGGCGTCACCGGGCGGATAGACGGCGAGGAGGTCGTCGTCGGACACCGGTCGCTGTTCGACGGGGCGGAGTGGGCCGTGCCGGCGTCGCTCGACGCGGCCGGCGAGGCGGCCCGCGAAGACGGGCGGGTCCCCGTCTTCGTCGGTTGGGAGGGGTCGGTCGTCGGCGTCCTCGTCGTCGGCGACGAGGTCCGTGACGGGTGGGAAGCGGTCGTCACCGACCTCGCCGACGGCGGGCGACGCGTCGTGGTGCTCACGGGCGACTCCCCCGAGGCGGCCCGGCGGTTCGCGGACCACCCCGCGATCGACGAGACGTTCGCGGAGGTGCCGCCGGAGGCGAAGGCCGAGACCGTGCGGCGGCTCGCGGCGACCGAGCGGGTCGCCGTGGTCGGCGACGGGAGCAACGACGCGCCGGCGCTCGCCGCGGCGGACCTCGGCGTCTCGGTCGCGAGCGGGACGGACCTCGCGGCCGACGCCGCGGACGCCGTCCTCCTGGAGGACCGCCTCTCCGCGATCCCGGAGCTGTTCGCGGTCACCCGCGGGACGAACCGGCGGCTCAAGCAGAACCTCGGCTGGGCGTTCGTCTACAACGCGGTGGCGATCCCGATGGCGATCTCGGGCGTGCTCAACCCGCTCCTCGCGGCGCTCGCGATGGCGACGAGCAGCGTCCTCGTGGTGACGAACTCCGCGCGCGCAGTTTATACCGAGGAGTGACGCGTCACGCCGCCGCGCCGACGAACGGCCTGACGGCGCGCACGATGGCGTCCACGTCGTACTCGTCTTCGGTCTTGTCGAAGACGACCTCGCCGTTCGCGCGGACGACGAACACGCCGCTATCGCCCGTGACGAGAGCGACCTCGTCGAGCTCCTCGCCGAACTGCTTGAGCAGCGCCTCCGAGACGTCCTGAGCGCGGTTCAAGAACCCACACGGCACGCAGAACTCGATCTCGACTCGGGTCATACGCCCCGTGTTCGGGTCGAACGGACTTAAAATGGGGCGCGCGGTCGGCTCTGCCCGCGACGCTCATTCGCGTCAGTTCGCCACGCCCGCTCGCGTTATCCCGACCGCTCGACGCCGCCTCTAGACCACGAGAGCGTCGAACACGACGGCGAATAACAGTAGGCCGAGGTAGGCGTTCGAGGCGTGGAACGCGCGGAACGCCGCCGCCTCCGTCTGCTCGTAGTGGAGCCGGACGACGGCCCACAGGAACACCGCGCCGAGGGCGACGCCGACCGCGGCGTAGAGCGCACCGAGCGGCTCGGCGGCGGCCGCGAGCGCGACGGCGGCCACGAGCGTCGCGCCGAGGTACCAGACGATGTGGCGGCGCGTCGCCGTCTCGCCGCGGACGACGGGCATCATCGGGAAGCCGCCGCGCTCGTAGTCGTCCTTGTACGCCAGCGCGAGGTTGTAGAAGTGCGCGGGCGTCCACAGGAAGATGACGAGCGCGAGCAGCAGCCCGCCGCCGCCGACCTCGCCGGTCACCGCCGCCCAGCCGATGAGCGCCGGGAGCGCGCCCGCCGCACCGCCGATGACGGTGTTCTGGACCGTGTTCGGCTTCAACACGAGCGTGTAGACGACGCTGTAAAACACGATGGCGACCAGCCCGAGCGCCGCCGTGAGCGGGTTCACCGTCCAGAAGAGGCCGAGGGAGACGGCCGCCAACAGCAGTCCGAACGCGAGCGCGTTGCGCACCGGCACGAGGTCGGTCGCCAGCGGGCGGTCGTTGGTCCGCTGCATCCGCCTGTCGATGTCGCGCTCGAACACGTGGTTGAACGTCCCGGACGCGCCGATCGAGAGCGCGCCGCCGGCCAGCGTCGCGCCCACGACGTACGGGGTGAATCCCCGGCCGCCGGCGAGCGCCATCGCGGCGGCGGCGACGAGGCAGAGCAGCCACATCAGGCGGGGCTTCATCAGCCGGAAGTAGGCGGCCGCGGTCGCCTTCAGCCGCGGGAGCGTCGCCGTCGGGATATCGGGCTCCGGCGCCTCCTCGACCGGCGGGAGGTCGTCGGTCCCGGGCTGGAAGTCGACCGGCGCGTCGTCGGGGGCGCCGGTCTCCGCCTCCAGCCACCACGCGAGCGCGGCGAGGACGGCGCCGAAGATCGTCACGCCCAGCAGCAGGTGGACGGGGCCGAGCGAGGCCGGGAGGTCGCCGACGGCGACGAGCGCGCCGACGCCGGACTGGGCCGGGAACAGCAGGAGCGCGGCCGCGAGGGCGCCACGGACCCGGCGACTCGCCCCGTCGCGCCACGCGAGCGCGACCGAGAGGACCACGAGGGCGCCGACGACGGCGGCGATCGCGCGGTGCCCGAGCGCGATCCAGCCGGCGCTCTCCGTGGGGAGCGCGCCGCCGCCGCCGCAGAGCGGCCAGCCCGAACAGGCGGCCGCCGCCTCCGTGAGCGAGGTCGTGGCGCCGACGACGAGCAGGAGGTACACGCCCATCGCCGTCGCCGCGAGGACTGCGGGGAATCGGTCGGGTATCGTCACTTGCCCGAGTTTGGGAACGGACCCATATATGTCCCGCGCTTCTGCGGATCCGCGCCGAGCGCGGCTATCTCACCGCCGCCCGCCGTCGCCGGTCCCGCCGGGCTCCCCCCGTCGCCGGAGGACGCGCTCGACGATGTCGCCGCTGGAGAGGAGTTCGTCCTCGTACCGCGGCTCCCGTCCCGACGCCCGTTCGACCCGGCAGTCGATGTCGCGGGCCGCCAGCGCCTCGGCGATGCCCGCCTCGTCGTGGTGCTGGTCGTACCCGAGCACGATCACGTCCGGGTCGAGCCGCTCGATGGGGACGAACACGTCCTCCGGGTCGCCGAGGTGGGCCTCGTCGACCGCGCCGAGGGCGGCGACCATGTCGCGCCGCTGGCGGGCGCAGAGGATCGGCTCGGGCTTGTGGGTGACGTTGGCGCGGCGGGCGACGATGGCGTGGAGCTCGTCGCCGTACGTCGCCGCGTCCTCGAGGTAGTGGACGTGGCCGGGGTGGAGCAGGTCGAAGGTCCCCTGCGCGACGACCCGCGTCATCGGAACCACGAGAGGAAGCCGCCGTCGTCGCGGCGCTCCTCGCTGAGTTCGACGTCGATGTCCTCCTGCGTGAAGTCGAAGAAGTGTTCGTCGGGCACCTCGACGTCGAGCACCTCGAGCGTCGTCTGGTTCCCCTCGTTGTCGAACGCCTTCCAGTCGCCCCACCCGTAGGGGGCGCCGACGATGACGTGTACCTCCCCCTGCCCGAACGTCGCGAGGTCGGCCGCGCTCGGCCGGAGCGCCCCGTTCGGGTGCGAGTGGACGGACCCGACGGCGCGCATGTCGTTCGGCTTCATGTGCGTGCGCACGCTTGCGCTCGTGGGATTCGACTCCGTGCCCGGGATGACGAGCACGTCGGTGATCACCTGTCCGTCTCGGTCGATATCGAGCTTCCGGGCGTCGTCCGCGCGGAGGAACCCCATGTACTCGTTGGGGTGCGTCTCCTCGCTCGCCTCGAGGACGAACTCCATCGTCTCTCGGGCGATCCCGAGGAGCTCGTCCGAGCGGAACAGTCGCATACGCGAGCGAAGGCGCCGTCGCCCCATAGGGGTTCCGGACCGGACGACGGCGGGCTCTCTCCACCGCCGCGATCGGCGGCGTCGGCTCGGACGTCGGGAGCGGCGGAGACGCGAGAGAACAGGCTTAACACCGCCCGTTCCCGAAGGCCTTCCATGAGCGAGAACACCGCCGGGGATTCCGGCACGCGGGGCGATTCGAGCCCCGAACCCGACGCCGCCGCGGCGCAGGGGACGGCCGACGACCGGCCGACCGTCTACGATCTGGCACCCGACTGCACCCTCGAGGACGCCGCGGTCGACGCGCTGTACCACGCCGAGGTCAACGGCGTCGTCGACTACGGCGTCTTCGTCGACGTCTCCGACGCCCTCTCCGGGCTCGTCCACGAGTCGAACCTCGACGGCGACTACGGCGTCGGCGACCGGCTGATCGTCCGGCTGACCGAGGTGAAGGAGAACGGCGACGTCGCGTTCGACGACGAGCCTCTCGACGACTACCGCACCGAGACCGTCGACCACGAGCCGACGGTCTCGCGCGTCCGCGGGCTCTCCCCGGGCGACGAGGTCACCGTCGAGGGCGAGGTCGTCCAGGCGAAACAGACCGGCGGCCCGACGATCTTCGCCGTCGCCGACGCCTCCGGCGTCGTCTCCTGCGCCGCCTTCGAGGAGGCCGGCGTCCGCGCGTACCCCGAGGTCGCGGTCGGCGACATGGTCCACGTCGGCGGGACGGTCGAGACCCGCGAGAACGCCCTCCAGCTGGAGGTCGACTCCCTGCGGCGGCTCCCCGACGAGCGCGCCGCGGAGGCCCGCGAGCGATTTGAGGCCGCCCTCGACGAGCGCGCCGCGCCCGCCGACGTCGACCCCCTCGTCGAGTGGGAGGCGTTCGAGCCGATCCACGAGGAGCTCCGCGAGCTGGCCCGGCTCCTCCGCCGGACCGTGCTCTCGGGGCGCCCGCTCCGCGTCCGCCACCACGCCGACGGCGACGGGATGTGCGCGGCGATCCCGGTCCAGCTCGCCTTAGAGAACTTCGTCACCGACGTCCACGAGGACCCCGACGCGGCGCGCCACCTGTTCAAGCGGCTCCCGAGCAAGGCGCCGTACTACGAGATGGAGGACGTCACCCGCGACCTGAACTTCGCGCTGGAGGGGCGCGCCCGCCACGGGCAGAAGCTCCCCTTCCTGCTGATGCTCGACAACGGGTCGACCGAGGAGGACGTCCCCGCCTACGAGAACCTCGCGCACTACGACATCCCAATCGCAGTCGTCGACCACCACCACCCCGACCCCGACGCCGTCGAGCCGCTGCTCGACGCGCACGTCAACCCGTACCTCCACGGCGAGGACTACCGGGTCACCACGGGGATGATGTGCGTCGAGCTCGCCCGGCTGATCGACCCGTCGATCACCGAGGAGCTCGAACACGTCCCCGCGGTCGCCGGGCTCTCCGACCGCTCGAAGGCGGAGGCGATGGACGACTACGTCGCGCTCGCCGCGGACGCCGGCTACGACGAGTCCGACCTGCTCGACATCGGCGAGGCCCTCGACTACGCCGCCCACTGGCTGCGCTACTCCGAGGGGAAGACCCTCGTCAACGACGCGCTGAACGTCGGCTGCGAGGACGAGCAGCGCCACGAGGAGCTGGTCGAGTTCCTCTCCGAGCGCGCCGAACGCGACGTCGACCGGCAGCTCGACGCGCTCGACGACCACGTCGACCACGAGCGGCTCGCCTCCGGAGCGCACCTCTATCGGATCGACTTAGACGAGTACGCCCACCGGTTCACCTACCCGGCGCCCGGGAAGACGACCGGCGAGCTCCACGACACCCGCGTGCGGGAGACGGGCGATCCCGTCATCACCATCGGTTACGGGCCGGACTTCTGCGTGCTCCGGTCCGACGGGGTCCGCCTCGACATCCCGAACATGGTGACCGAGCTGAACGAGGAGCTCCCGGAGGCGGGCGTCTCCGGCGGCGGCCACCTCGTCGTCGGCTCGATCAAGTTCGTGAAGGGCCGCCGGAGCGCCGTCATCGAGACGCTCGTCGAGAAGATGGCCGAGGCCGAGATCGACGAGGCGCTCTCGTCGACCGCCGCGCTCGACGACTGAGCGTCCCGGTCGCTCCTTCCTCTCGCCCGTCACGCGAACGTCACCTCCCGGCGTGCGACGACGACGGCACCCCCTACTGCGGCTCCGAGCCCGCCGACGAATCCGACCGGCAGGTGAACCCCGCCGCCGCGCCAGTCGGCCGCGTACGCCCGGGCGTAGAAGTCGGCGACCGCCTCATCCTCGATCGCGAGCAGCACCTCCCGGTTCTCCGTCGCGGCGCCCCCGTTCCAGTTGAGGCTCCCGACGACCGCCGCGTCGTCGACGACGACGCCCTTCGCGTGGACCTTCCCGTACCGACCGCGCGGCTCCGCGACGGCGACCTCGATCGGTTCGTCCGCGAGCGCCTCGACGAGCGCGCGGTTCTCCTCCCGGTCGTACCACGCGTTCGACAGCAGCAGGTGGACGTCGACGCCGCGCTCGGCGGCCCGCCGGAGCGCGCGGACGAGGCGGTTGTCCGGGCCGCCGGTCCGCGGGACGAGCGCCAGCACCCGGTCGTCCGCGGCGTCGATCCGCTCAACCAACCGGTCGGCGCCGTTCCCGGGCGCCGTCAGGAGTTCGACGTCCGCGGCTCTCGGCGCGGGGGCCTCGAACCGCGTCGGGTAGCTCCCGTTCGCCGCGCCCCCCTCGTGGAACTCCGTATCCGCGCGGAACGCCTCCCACGACCGGGCGTCGGGGGCCGCGGCGTCCGCGCGGAACAGGGCGGCGAGGTCGTCCGCGGCCGTCTCGCCGGCGGCCGCCGACCGTGGCGTCCCGGTGACGACGCCCCACCCCCTGTTGGTCCGACCGCCGGTGCCGGACGGCTTCCAGTTCTCCGTGAGGACGACCGCGCGGTCGTCGGCGACGGCGTACTTTGCGTGGTGGAAGCGGAACCGCTCGGGGTCGCCGTCAAGGACGCGCACCTCGACGCCGGCGGCGGCGACCCGGTCGAGGAGCCGCGCGCTCCGCGCGGAGAACCCGCCGACCGGCGACCCCTCGACGAGGACGCGCACCTCGACCCCGCGGTCGGCGGCGGCGACGAGCAGGTCGGCGACGCGCTCGGACCCCAGCGTGTAGCCGGCGAGCAGCAGCCGGTCCTCCGCGCCGCGTAGCGGCTCGACCGGCATCCCGGGGCTGTCCGGCAGCACGAACGGCCGCACGGTCGCGTTCGCGGTTCCGGTCGCGGACCGCGCGTCGTACCCCCGCGGCCGCCACTCGCCCCAGTCCGCGCGCCATCGGTGTCCCTCCGGCGCGCTCTCGTAGTCGACCACGGCGACCGCCGTCCCGTTCCGGCGGAGCTCGACCCGGTCGCCGGACGCGGCGAGCGGGAAGTGGTCGTCGAGGGCGCGGAGTTCGGGGGTGCCGGCGCCGTCGTCGTGAGCGCCGTGGGCGCCGACCGCGGTCTCGTCGTCGAGCAGGGGCGTCGCGTTCGCGGGGTCCATCGAGAGCGCGACGACGCCGCTCGCGTTCGCCGGGATCGCCGCCTCGTGGTAGCCGTCGGAGAGCGACCAGTTCCCGCGCTCGGGGAGCCGGACGACGAGGTACTCGCCGCGGTTCTCCGCCGCCGTCGGGTTCGGGAACAGCTCGAGGATCCGCGGCTGCTCCGCCACGAGCGTCCGGTTCTCCGGCTCGTCGCTCGACTGCGCGACGACGCCGTTCCGGTCAGATCCGGCGACCGCCGCGCCGGTTTCGGCGTCGCCCGCCGCCGCGACCGGCGCGGCGGCCGTCAACACGAGCAGTCCGAGCGCGACGGCGGCGACGCTCGCGGTCGGTTCGCTCGCGACCGGGGCGGTCTCGGGACGAGAGGGTGCGGGCGACACGAGGGGTCTGCCCCCGGCATCCGATAAAAAGAGTCGGCCGAACGGCGATCGTCGTCAGGCGGGCGCCGACGCCGCGTCGAGCGAGCGCCGCGCCTTCTCGGCTTCGGTCGAAACGATGAACGAGCGCTCGTCGGCGTACTCGGCGACGGTCTCGAGGGCCTCGCGGGTGCCGATCTGGCGGAGCGCCCAGGCCGCCGCGGCGCGGGTGTCGTCGGTGCCGTCGCCGGCGAGCACGTCGGCGAGCGGGTCGACCGCGCGGGCGTCGCCGACGAGTCCGAGCGCGCGCGCCGCGTGCGGGCGAACGAGTTCCTCGGTGTCGTCGTCGACGAGCGCGTCCGCGAGCGGCTGGACCGCCTCGCTCGCGCCGATCTCGCCGAGCGCCTTGAACGTCGATTTCTGGAGCTGCGGGTTCGACTCCTCCGGGACGTACTCCACGAGGGTCTCGGTCGCCTCGTCGGCGGCCATCTTCCCGAGGATGCTGATCGCGAACTGGTCGCGCTTCTCCGCGCGGCCGAGCAGCTCCTCGACGGCGGCGTCGGTCTTCCCGCGCTTGCCCATGCGCTCGAGCGCCTCGAGGCAGTGCCGCTCCATGAAGTCGGAGGTGAGCGAGTCGAGCGCGAGCAGGATCATGTCCACGTTGCCGCGCGTCTCGTGCTCTTTCAGCGCCGACCACTCGACCGGGAAGTCCTTGTAGTGGCCGAGCACGTCGTAGTACCCCTGCGCGCGGAGCTGCTCGTGGGTCTCGAGGTCGTCCCACTCCTCGGCGTCCTCGAGCCCGGCTTCGAGCGCGTCGGTCGCCTCGACGAGGGCGGCGATCGTCTCCGCGTCGTCGTCGGGGTCGAGGTCGGCGTCCGCGACGCCCGCCGCGACGGCGTCGAGGGCGGCGACGAGGGTGGCGATGCGATCGCCCTCGTCGGTCTCGCCCTCGTCGGTCTCGTCCCCGTCGCTCCCCTCGTCGGCCGACGCGTCGTCGACCGCGTCCGAGTCCGTCTCGATCGCGTCCGCGTCGACCTCGTCGTCGACGGCGTCCGCGGCCGCCTCGACGAAGGCCGTCACCGCGTCGGCGGCGTCGTCGCGGCCGGCGGCGGTCCACTCGGTCTCCTCGAGCGTCGCCTCGGCGCTCTCGATCGCGTCGACGACGTCCTCCGCGTAGGGGCCGCGCGCGGCCTCGACGCCCTCACGGAGCTCCGCGACGCGGTCCTCGAGGTCGCCGCGCGGGTCGTCGGCGTCCTCGTCGTCCTCGTCCGGCTCGGGGAGGTCGGCCTCCTCGATCCCCGCCTCGGCGTCGTCGAGGAGGGCGTCGACGTCGTCGAGGTCCGCCTCGGTCTCGGCGTCGTCGAGGAGCGCCGCGATCTCGTCGAGGTACTCGTTCAGCGAGTCCTCGGTCGCTTCGTCCGGAAGCGTCGGCGCGGCGGCCGCGTCCGTCGACTCGCCGGCGCCCCCCGCCTCCTCCGCGTCGTCCGCGGCGTCGGCCTCCTCGGAGGCGTCGGCCGGGTCGTCGTCGCCGTTGCTCATACACCACGAACTGCGCGCGTAGTCCATTAAGACGTTTCCCTTCGCGGGCGAACCCGCCCCGGGCCGAGGCGAGCGGGACCCGAGCGCGCCCCTCGGGGCGGAGAGCTTCCCGCTGACCCCCGCGACTCTGTCGCGGATGTGAATAATAAGAAAAATAATTTTCTATATCTTGAACTCTGGTTACATTCGTGAAAACAGTTAAGTGACCCGCGCGCGTACGTAGAGGCAGACATGAGCACCCAGAAAGAGGCCCGTCAACGCTACGGCGACGTCCACGAGAGCGAGGCGCTCCGCGTCCCCGAGGAGAAGGCCGAGCAGCTCGTCGACGCGCTCAACACCGACCTCGCGGCGACGTACGTGCTGTATCACCAGATCAAGAAGCACCACTGGCTCGTCGAGGGCGCCGAGTTCCACGACATCCACGTCTACCTCGGCGAGGTCGCCGCCGACCTCGAGGAGGGCGCGGACGTGATCGCCGAACGCGCGCAGGCGCTCGGCGGCGTGCCGCTGTCGGGCGGCGCGAACTACGAGGAGCACGCGCCGGTGAGTCCCGAGGACGCCGACGCCTACGACATCCGGACGTCGCTGGAGAACGACCTGGAGATGTTCGGCGACATCATCGAACAGCTCCGCGAGCACATCCAGCTCGCCAACAACCTCGGCGACTACAACACCGAGGAACAGCTCCGCGAGGTCCTCATGGACGTCGAGGAGCACGGCCACCACATCGAGCACTACCTGGAGGACGACACCCTCGTCAGCCAGGGCACGCTCGAATAGACGCGTTTCGTCCGTCGCTTCCGGCCGACGAGGTGCGGCGCGTCGCTCGTCCGAATTCTCCCGTTTTTCCACCCATCAGTAATGGCTCCGGCGGGCGCTGAGCCGACTCAGCCGAGCCGCTCGTCCAGGATCAGCCGCGTCTTCGTCGACTTCACCTCGTCCATCTCGCGGGCCTGCGAGATCAGCTCGTTGACGGCGCGCGTGTCGACGGCGTCGACGACGAGCACGACGTCGTCCTCGCCGGACACCTGCCAGACGAAGTCCACCTCCTCCCACTCGACCATGCGGTCGCCGACGGCGGCGGTGTCGACGTTCATCTCCACCGAGATCTCGATCATCGCCTTCACGTTGCCGGTGCGGGTCGTGACGGTGAACCGCTCGATGATCCCCTCCTCGGTCATGCGGTCGACGCGGTTGCGTACGGTCCCCTCCGAAGTGCCGACTCGGTCGGCGATCTCCGTGTACGGGGTCCGCGCGTCCCGGCGCAGGATCGAGAGGATCCGGCGGTCGAGGTCGTCCATACCCGACCCACTCTCCCCGACGACTTACTCGTTACGAATATCGTAACGAACCTACGAACGACGCATTTATTACCATCTGCGCGTACGTTTCTCGTAATGTCGGACGCCTACATCGCGCTGGCCGACGGACGCGTGCTCGAAGCGCGCGCCCGTGCGCCGGGGCGTACCCGTGGCGAACTGGTGTTCACGACCGCGTACACCGGCTACGAGGAGTCGCTCACCGACCCCTCCTACGCCGAACAGATCCTCACCTTCTCGTACCCCCTGATCGGGAACTACGGCGTCCGAACCGAGCGGTTCGAGTCCGAGTCGGTCCAGCCCCGCGCGGCGATCGCCCGCGAGCTGACCGAGGACGTCGCCGAGTGGCTCGCCGGCGAGGACGTGCCCGCCGTCGACCACGTCGACACCCGCGAGATCGTCACGACCGTCCGCGAGGAGGGCGCGATGGCCTGCGGGATCGCCGCCGGGCCGGACGCGACCCCCGAGGACGCGGTCGCGGAGATGGAGGCGTGCGAGCCGATGAGCGACCACGTCGACATCGGCGCGCAGGTGTCCGTGACGGAGCCGACCGTCCACGAGGGCGGCGGCGCCGCCACGGTCGCGATGCTCGACTGCGGCGCGAAGGGCTCGATCATCTCCTCGCTCACCGAGCGCGGCGCGGACGTCCACGTCCTCCCGTACGACGCGACCCCCGAGGACGTCGCCGCGGTCGAGCCCGACGTCCTCTTCGTCTCGAACGGCCCGGGCGACCCGGAGAACTTCGTCGCCGCCCAGTCGGTCGTCGACGCCTTCGCGGGCGACCTGCCGATGGCCGGAATCTGCCTCGGCCAGCAGGTGATCACGAGCGCGCTCGGCGGCTCCACCGAGAAGATGATGTTCGGCCACCGCGGCGTCAACCAGCCGGTCAAGGACCTCCGCACCGACAAGGTCGTGATGACGACGCAGAACCACGGCTACACGGTCGACGACACCGGTCCGCTGGAGGTGACGCAGGTGAACGTCAACGACGACACCGTCGAGGGACTCGACAGCGAGGAGCTCGACGTCATCACCCGCCAGTACCACCCCGAGGCGAACCCCGGCCCGCACGACTCGCTCGGCTTCTTCGACGAGGTCCTGGACCTGGCGCAGTCGACGCCGCACGTCGCCGCCGACTGACCGCCCTCGCGCTCACCGCCTCGAGAGCGCCGACTCCCCCGCCCGCGGCGCCCTTCAGCTGACCACCCCGGAGTACCACCCGCCCGACGCCTGTCGGTTCCCGCGTCGGATCCCCCGTCCGTCTTATCGCCCGCTACCGGCGACGTTTTGTCTCGGCCCCCCGCAGTGGCCTCCATGACCCGCGAGATCCTCCTCACCAACGACGACGGGATCGACGCCGTCGGGATTCGGGCGCTCTCGGACGCGCTCTCGCGCGAGCACGACGTGACGGTCGTCGCGCCGAAGCGGAACCAGTCCGGGGTCGGCGGCGCCCGGTCCTGGTGGGACACCACCGTGGAGTACACGGAGACGGACGCCGGCTACGCGGTGGAGGGGACCCCCGCCGACTGCGTCGCCGTCGCCGAGGTGGCGCTCGGGCTCGACCCCGACGTCGTCGTCTCCGGCTGCAACCACGGCCCGAACATCGGCGCGCACATCCTCGGGCAGTCCGGGACGGTCGGCGCCGCGATGGAGGCCGCCTTCCTCGGCACGCCGGCGATCGCCGTCTCGCTGTACGACCGGGGGAACCTCCCCGTCCCGCCGACGCTCGACGCCGCCGACTTCGCGCTCGCCGCCGAGGCCGTGCTCGACCTGCTCGACCGCGCCGAGGACCGGGGCGGGGAAGGCGCCGGGGACGGGGGATCGGTGGCCCTCCCCTTCGGCGCCGACGTGCTGAACGTCAACGCGCCGGCCGCGGACGACGAGGTCGCCCCGGACCCGACCTACCGGCTGACGGAGCCCGCGCGCGGCTTCGACGTGATCGAGTTCCGGCCGGGCGAGGAGGGGCCGGAGGAGGAGAACGTCCCCGAGGGGTGGGAGTTCGGCGAGCGGCGCGGCGAGATGGGGATGGAGCTCCGCGACCGCTTCTGGCGGGAGTTCCTCCGCGGCGACGTCGCCGACGACCCGGGCTCTGACCGGCTCGCGGCGGTCGAGGGCGAGGTGAGCGTCTCGCCGCTGTCGTCGTCGCGGTCCGTCGCCGGCGACCGCGCGGGCGAGGTCGTCGCGGTCGGCGCCGAACCGTCCCCGCGACCGGACGGGGACTGAGGTCCGACGCGGCCTCGGGGAGACCGGACCGCGCTTACCGGCGCCGCCTCGGTCGCCGCGAGCCGCCGGTGAACTCGTCGGCGAGCCGGCCGAGGTACCACACGAGCAGCGCTCCCAACAGGACCCCGGCGCCGAGCGCGGCGAACAGCTCCAGCGGCGTCGGGTTCCACTGGAGGGCGATGAGCGGCGGCGAGACCGCCACGAGCAGCAGGAAGCCGACCTTGATCTTGCGGTTCCCCGCGTCGCGCTCCGCGTCCGACATGGGTCCTACCACGCCGACCCCTCCGCCGGTCGGAGGGCGCGTCGAGTCGCTCCCGTGTTCATGCCCCACCCAGGGCGCGACGCGATATCAAGCCGGCGAACCGCGGCGATCGGCGGCCGTAGATCGGACACGTAACCCGTCGTGCCTGATAAGCTTCTCGACCGTTCACGGGCGTTTCGGCCGCTCTCATCGGCCTCTCTCCGTGAACGGTCTCGGTCGTTTAAGTCCGCCCGCGCGCTGGTCGCAGGTGCCCCTACCCGCGCTGACTCCTCCCTCCGCGGTTCCGCGGCGCTTTTGAGCCGACCCCGACAACCGACGGGCATGGACGACGAACTCCGCGAGCGCGTCGAGGCGGCCGGCGAGGCCGCCGCGCTGTTCAACGCGCTCAAACACGGCAGCGACCCGGACGTGGGCGCCATCATGGGCCCGCTCATGGGCGAGAACCCCGAGTTCCGACCGCACGGCGACGAGATCCCCGGGGTCGTCGCGCCGGTTGTGAACCGGGTCGCCGGCATGGACGAGGCCGAGCGCCGCGAGCGGCTGGGCGAGCTCGCGCCGGACAAGCTCGCGGAGCTGGAGGCGGACGACGAGGAGGACGAGTACGTCCTCCCCGAGCTCCCGAACGCGGAGGGCGGCGAGGTCGTGATGCGCGCCGCGCCGAACCCCAACGGCCCGTGGCACGTCGGCCACGCCCGGATGCCCGCGGTGATCGGGACGTACAAGGAGCGGTACGACGGCGAGTTCATCTGCCGGTTCGACGACACCGACCCGGAGACGAAGCGGCCCGACCTGGACGCGTACGACGCCATCCTGGAGGACATCGCGTACCTCGGCTTCGAGGCCGACCGCGTGCTGAAGGCGTCCGACCGGCTGGAGACCTACTACGAGCACGCCCGCGACCTGATCGACGCCGGCGGCGCGTACACCTGCTCGTGCTCCGGCGAGACCTTCTCCGCGCTGAAGAACGACGCCGAGGCGTGCCCCCACCGCGAGAAGGACGCCGAGACGGTCCGCGAGGAGTTCGACGCCATGGTCGACGGCGACTACACGGCCGGCGAGATGGTGCTCCGCGTCCGGACCGACATCGAGCACAAGAACCCCGCGCTGCGCGACTGGGTCGCCTTCCGGCTGATCGACACCCCCCACCCGCGCGAGGAAGCCGCCGACTACCGCTGCTGGCCCATGCTCGACTTCCAGTCCGGCGTCGACGACCACCTCACGGGCGTCACCCACATCATCCGCGGCATCGACCTCCAGGACTCCGCGAAGCGCCAGCAGTTCGTCTACGACTACTTCGGCTGGGAGTACCCCGAGGTGCTCCACTGGGGCCACGTGCAGGTCGACGAGTACGACGTGAAGCTCTCCACGTCGACGATCAAGGCGCTGATCGAGGCGGGCGAGCTGACCGGCTGGGACGACCCGCGCGCGCCGACGATCCGCTCGATGCGCCGCCGCGGCATCCGGGGACAGGCGCTCGTCGACTCGATGACGGAGCTGGGGATGTCCACCTCCGACGTCGACCTCGCGATGTCGTCGGTGTACGCGAACAACCGCGACCTGGTCGACGACGACGCGAACCGGTACTTCCTCGTGCGCGACCGCGAGGACGACCCGGCCGTCGCGCTCGACGTGGCCGGCGGTCCCGACGCCGGCCACCCGCCGCTGCACCCGGACCACGAGGACCGCGGCACCCGCACGGTCCCCGCCGGGCGCGTGCTGATCGAGGAGTCCGACCTCCCCGCGCGCGGCGACCGCGTCTGGCTCAAGGGGTTCGGCTGCGTCCGGTACACCCGGAACGCGTTCGAGTACGTCGGCGACGACATCGAGGTCGTCCGCGAGGGCGACGTCGACGTGGTCCACTGGGTCCCCGCGGAGGAGGGCCTGGAGACGCTCGTGCGCGCGGTCGAGGGCGACGTTCGCGGGGTCGCCGAGCCCGCGGTCGCGGACGCCGACGTCGACGACCTGGTCCAGTTCGAGCGCGTCGGGTTCGCCCGCCTCGACAACTTCGACCCCGAGCCGACCGGCGAGGCGTACGGGCCGACCGGCGAGGAGGACCTCGTCGCCTACTACGCGCACCCGTGAGCCGCCTCCGGTCCGCCAGCTGAGCGGATCGGCAGTCCGGCCCCCGTCGCGCCGTTCCGTCCGCTCTGATCGAAACCGCTGTCACCCGTTCCCCGGCGTCTCTCCATCTGCCGCCGAATTTATGTACCGAGGGCGGGACGATCACGTACGTATGGCCATCGACCCGAACTTCGAGGAGAACCGCGAACAGGTCGGTGAGGAGAACGGCGTGGCGGTGTGGGGCCCCGTCGAACCGCCCGAGAAGCAGGGGATCCGCGGCACCCACGTCGCCGTCGACTTCGACATCTGTCTGGCCGACGGGGCGTGTCTGGAGGACTGCCCGGTCGACGTGTTCGAGTGGGTCGACACGCCCGGACACCCCGAAAGCGAGATCAAGGCGAACCCCACCAACGAGGACCAGTGTATCGACTGCATGCTCTGCGTCGACGTGTGTCCGGTCGACGCGATCGACGTCGACCCCGGCCGAACCGGTCGGATCTGAGGGCGGGTCGTACCGCCGTCACTCTGGGGTCGCCCACCGTCGCCCTGGGGTCGCCCACCGTCGCCCTGGGGTCGCCCACCGTCGCCCTGGGGTCGCTCACCGCCGCGGTTCTCCTCCCGTCACTTTCGACGGCTAGTCCCGACCGCTCGGGATCGACGCCTTCCGCCGGTCCGATCGTGGCTCCGACGCCGTTCGCCTCGGCTCTCGCCGAAACGTGTCGTTTCACGCAAAAGACTATTAGGAATCGTGATAATCACCGCCCGAGGAAAAGGTAACTATGCACACAGTTGTTCTGACCAAAGGCGTGCCGGACTTCCGCGAGGGAAAGGTGGCGTTCGACGAGGACGGCCACTTGGAGCGCGGGAAGACGCCCACGGTCATGAATCCGAACGACAAGGTCGCGCTGCGGGCGGCGCTTCAGGAGAAGGTGCGCCACGGCGGAACCGTCTCTCTGCTGAGCATGGGGCCGCCGGGGTACGAGGAGGTCCTCCGGGAGGGCATGCGAGAGGTGTACGCCGACGACCTCTATCTCCTCTCCGATCGGGAGATGGCCGCGGCCGACACCTGGGCCACCTCGATCACCGTCGCGACGGGGCTCTCGAAGCTCGATCCCGAGCCGGAGCTGGTCGTCGCGGGCTTCAAGACGGCCGACGGGGAGACGGGCCACACCGGGCCGCAGACGACCTGGTGTCACCACATGAACGACGAGCTGCCCGACCGGTCGCTCGTCACCCACGCGATCGCGATCGACGTCGACCCGGACGCCGGAACGCTCCGCGCGAAGCGGCTGGTCAAAGGCGACGTGGCGGAGATCGAGACCGTCGAGACCGACCTCCCGGCGATGGTCGTCACCGACCCGGAGTTCGAGCCGAGCTACCGGAAGGCCGCCCATCGTCTCCGGCACAAGGACCTCCGCGAGGAGACGACCGAGCGCGCCGAGGCGTACGAGGACCACCTCACGACGTGGAACCACGCCGACCTCAACCTCGACCCGGACTTCATCGGACTCGACGGCTCGCCGACGATCGTCGCGGGCGTGGACCCGATCCCGAAGGAGCCGTCGGAGCGCGAGGCGACGATGGTCTCCCCGGACGATGCCGACGGGATGGGCGCGGTCGTGGACGAGCTGGCGCCGTTCGCGGGGGGTGACTGACGGTGGTCGACGTCGACCCCACCGACCACGAGATCGCGGACCTCGGCCCGAAGGTCAACGGCGTGGACGACCTCGGCGAGCTGGAGGCGATGCTGGAGCTGGAGCGCGAGGGGCCCGACCGCGACCCCGTGAAGACGCTGATCGAGAGCCGGATCGAGAAACTGGAGTCCGAGGCGGAAGGCGGCGACGAGGCGGTCGACCCCGCCGCGGTCGACCCCGGGGAGCTGTCGATCGCGGAGGTCGCCAACATGGTCCGCGGGGTGGACGACCCCGACGTCCTCCGGGACCTGCTCGACCGCGAACGGGACGGCGAGGACCGCGACGGCGCGGTCACGCGGATCGAGAGCCGCATTGAGGCGATCGAGGGGACCGAGAAGGGGGACGACGAGGCCGAGGCCGAGTACGTGTCGCCCGAGGAGAAACACCCGGACCTCGACCACCCGACCGCCGACAAGACGTACGTCGAGGGCGTCGCCGGCGAGACGTACCGCGACATGTGGGTGTACTGCGAGACCCAGCAGGGGGAGCTCGTCGACGCGTCGAAGGAGATCCTCGGCAAGGCCGACGAGCTGATGGACGGCTACGCCGAGCGGTACGGCGACGAGGAGGACGTGATCGCGGTCCTGATCGGGGACGACGTCGCCGACCTCGCCGAGGAGGCGATCGCCTGCGGCGCGGACCGCGCGGTGTACCACGAGGACGACCGGCTCGACCGGTTCCGGCACAAGCCGTACGCGGAGCTGTTCGTGCACATGTGCCGCGACTTCGAGGCCGAGTGGCGCGACTACCACGAGCCCCGCTACAACGTGTTCCCGGCGACGCACAACGGCCGCGACCTCTCCGCGCTCGTCCAGGCCGAGCTCGACTCCGGGCTCGCCTCCGACTGCTCGGACCTGTACATCGAGGAGGCGATGATCTCCAACCCCGCGAAGACGGGGTCGGCGGGCGACAGCGAGGAGTTCGAGCGCGTGCTCCACATGCCCCGCCCGGACTTCTCCGGGTTCGAGTACTCGACGATCCTCTGTATCGACAAGCCGCACCGCGACTTCCACCCGCAGGGCGCCAGCGTCATCCCCGGGACCTTCGACCTCCCCGACCCGGACCCGGAACGCGAGGGCGAGGTCGTCGAACACGACCTGGACCTCCCGGACGACTGGTTCCAGGTCGACGTGCTGGAACACGACCGGCTGGAGGAGGGGGTCGACCTCACCGGCCACGACGTGATCGTCGCGCTCGGTCGGGGGATCGGCGACGACCCCACGGGGGGGATCGAGCTCGGCTTGGACCTCGTCGACGCGTTCGACGACGCCGCCCTCGGGCTCTCGCGGGGCGTCATCACCGCCTCCTACGAGTTCGCGGGCCACGTCGAGGACTACGTCAGCGAGGAGCGACAGATCGGCGAGTCCGGCCAAGTCGTCGAGCCCGCGGTGTACGTCGCGGCCGGCATCTCCGGCGCGATCCAGCACAAGGTCGGCATGGACGAGTCCGACACGATCGTCGCGGTCAACGAGGACCCCGAGGCCGACATCCGGGAGTTCTCGGACTACTTCGTCGAGGGCGACCTCTTCGAGGTGTTGCCCCGGCTGACGGCGGCGGTCGAGGGCGACGGCTCCGTCGCGGCGATGGAGGGGGTGGCCGATGACTGACGCCGACGCGGTCGACGCCGGCGGCGCGGCCGACCACGAGCACTACGAGGCGGTCGTCGTCGGGGCGGGCCCCGGCGGCGCGGCGGCGGCCGCGGCGCTGGCCCGACAGGGCGTCGAGACGCTCGTGTTAGAGCGGGGCATCGAGGCCGGCTCGAAGAACGTCTCCGGGGGGCTGATCTACGCCGAGGAGTCCGCGCCGTACACGATCGACGGGCTGTTCCCCGACTTCCGCGAGGCGGCGTCCGAGCGCCCGGTCGACGAGTACTACATGCACAACGTCGCCGGCGACCGCGTGAAGACGTTCGACCTCGAACGGGTCCACCACCGCGACACCGACTGGTGCGACGCGGTGTTGCGCCGCCGGATGGACTCGTGGCTCGCGGAGCGCGTCCACGAGCTGACCCGCGAGACCGGCGGCGGACTGCTCACGGAGGTGCGGGTCAACGGTCTGCTCCGCGAGAACGGCGAGATCGTCGGCGTCACCTGCGACGAGATCGACCCGATCCGCGCGGACCTGATCGTCGCCGCCGACGGCGTCAACTCCGAGCTGGCGCGCGACGCCGGGCTCATGGACTGGGACGACCCCGGCGACTGGTTCCAGGGCGTGAAAGCGGTCGTCGACATGGAGCCGGACGTCATCGACGAGCGGTTCGGCGTCGAGCCGGACGGGGGCGCGGCCCACCTGTTCTCTGGCGACCTGTTCGACGGCGTCCGCGGGGGCGGCTTCCTGTACACCAACGAGGACTCGCTGTCGATCGGGACGGTGTTCCACCTCGACTCGCTGACCGCGGAGCGCGCGGAGCCGCACGAGCTGCTCGACGGGCTCCTCACTCACCCCCTCCTCGACCGCTGGTTCCGCGGGGAGTACGAGGAGCGCGAGTACTCGGCGAAGCTCGTCCCCGACTCGAAGAAGGTCGCGCATCCCTCGCCGCACCGCGGTCGGCTCCTGCTCGTCGGCGACGCCGCCGGCCAGATGCAGGCGCAGGGGCCGATCATCAAGGGGATGAACCACGCCGTGACCGCGGGCGGGCTCGCCGCCGAGGCCTTCGTCGAGGCCCGGACGCGCGGGGACGCCTCGAAGGCGGGCGAGCTCTACGAGCGGAAGCTCCGCGACGAGGGCGTGATGGAGAAGCTCCGCCCCCGGCGCTACCGGGCGACGCGGGCCGTCTCCGAGCACGACGCCGTCAACCGGCTCGGGAGCGTCCTGATCGACTCGCCGCTGGGCGCGGCCGGCCTGCGGGCCTTCGACGGGCTCGCGGAGCGCGCGTTCAACTCCCCGCTGCTGCTCGGGATGGTGCCGGACACCCGCTTCTCGTACGTCGACGTGCCGACGCGGATCGCGGAGGTCCTCGGCGAGCCGATCGAGGAGCGCTCGCCCGCCGACTCGGGCGCCGCCGACGCGGACGACCGGACCGGCGTCCGCCCGCCGGACCTCGCCGACCGGATCGGCGACCTCACCTACGACGTCGGCGACCCGCACATCGAGCTCCGCGACGAGAGCTACGAGGCGAGCGGGGCGGCCGTGACCGCCTGCCCGGTGAGCGCCGAGGCGTTCGGCGGCGGCTGCTACCGCGACGAGACGGTCCGGACCAACGGCGAGGAGAAGCGCGTCGTCAGCCTCGACACGCAGCCGTGCGTCGAGTGCGGCACCTGCGCCGTCGTCGCCGACACGGAGTGGGAACATCCCAGCGGCGGCAAGGGCGTCGAGTTCGAGGAGGGGTGACGTGACGGAGACGCGCTCTCGGTACGCCGACCGGATCGCGTCGCTCGCGGCGGACGCCCGCGCCGCGCGCGAGCGGTTCGACTCCCCGCGAAGCGACGCCGGGAACGAGTCGGCGGACGCGGCCGGCGGGCCGGAGAGCGCGCCCGACGCGTGGCGCTACGCGGGGATCGAACTCGCGGGAACCGAGGTCTCGGACCCCGGGGAGGCGGCGCTCGTCGCGGCGCGAGACGGGCTCGGCCCGGTCGTCGGCGCGTACGTGGAGGCGCGCGCGGCCGACGAGCCGGTCCGGTTCTCCGGGCGGGAGCTCGACCGCCTTCACGACGCGACGAGCGACTGGCTCGCGGTGTACGCCCGGTGCCGCGGGGTCGACGCCGACCCGGACGCGACCGTCCGCGAGGCCGCCGAACTGCTGGTCGACACGCACGACGTCACCGACGTGGCGGCGCTGCTCACGGGGACGCACCGCGACGCTCCGTGAGGCGTGGACTCGCGGGAGCCGCGGTATCACGCGAGCCGCGACATTACGCGAACGACCCGACGCCCCGTCCCTCACGATCGTTCGTGGGGAATGCTTATTTATTGTTACGTGTTACCGCAAGCCATGGAGCTCGCACAACGCGTTTCGATCGAGAACCGTGACCGGAAGGACATCTACGAGTACGTGGAGCGGCGCGGGTCGGTCTCGGCGGAGGCGGTGCGTCGCGAGCTGGGGTTCGACGAGGAGGCGTTCGGGCACCACCTCGCCGTGTTGCGACGCGACGGCTACGTGCGGGAGGACGACGGCGACCTGGAGATCGCGTTCGACACCGACACCGGGACCGTCCACGAGCTCGACGACGCTCGATTCACGATCCGAACCGCGAGGCAGGCGGACCTCTCGGGGCTCGTCGGCATCATCCGACAGGTGGCGAACGAGGGGTCGTACATCGAGGCGGAGACGGTCGCCGACCTGATCGACTACGAGGAGATCCTGTTGCGGAACAACAGCGCCGAGTCCCGGATGTTCTTCGTGGCCACCGTGGAAGATCAGGTGGTCGGCTGGGTCCACCTCGACCTCCCCGAGACCGAGAAGCTCCGCCACACGGCGAAGCTCACGCTCGGAGTCCTCGACGAGTACCGCGGGCGCGGCATCGGCACGACGCTGCTGGAGAAGGGGTCCGGCTGGGCGCGCGAGAACGACTTCGAGAAGCTGTACAACAGCCTCCCCGCGACCAACGACGAGGCCCGGTCGTTCCTGGAGGCGCACGGGTGGCACACGGAGGCGACCCGCGAGGACCACTACCGGATCGACGGCGAGTACGTCGACGAAGTGATGATGGCGCGGTCGCTGTAGCCGGATCGCGACCCGGCTACGGCCACGCGTCCTCGCGACCGGGAAGCGGCTCCGCGACGACGCCGTCCCGCTGGACCAGCCCTCGCGCACAGGCCGGACAGACGGCCCGGTCCGCCTCCCACGGGACGCGCAGGGTGACGGCCGCCCGTCGGTCGCAGTCCGGCTCCGTGCAGATCGGCGGTTCGTCCGCCTCGGCGGTCATACCCGACCCTCCGTCCGCGACCGCCTTCGGTGTTGGCCCCGCACCGCCGCGGCCGCGCTCACTCGCCGGCGAACCGCTCCCGCTCCGCGAGCGCGAACGCCGTCCCGTACCGCTCGACGAGGGGCTCGTACGCGTCCCCGAGCGCGCGCATACAGGCGGCCGTCGAGACGTAGCCGAGCTCGTCGGCGACCGACTCCCACGGGCGGCCCTGTAACACCTTCCGGACGAGGAGGCGTCGCTCGCGGTCGTCGAGGGCGGGGCTCTCGGTGTCTCCCTCCCCCCCGACCAGCGTCGCCATCGCGAGGTCTCGGAACGCACCGGGCGCGCTGTCGTACATCCCGGGGCCGAACGACGCGCCGACGACGGAGCGCCACTCGGTCTCGGTCAGGTCCACGGGGACCGGCGCCGGGCAGGCGCGGAGCGCGCCGGCGACCACGTCGGGGTCGACGTCGCGGTGGGCGTCCGAGAGCCCGTCGCGCTCGCGGTCTCGGAAGGCGACGGCGTGGCGGTCGAGGAGCGACCGACCGGCGTCGCCCGCGGGCCGCAGCATGATCGCCGAGTGCTCGCCGGAGGCGTCGTTTCGCGACGTGGAGAGGTGGACGGTCCGGTAGCCCGCCCGCCGCCAGAACCGGAGCAGGCGCGGCGTCGCGCCGTAGCCGACCGAGAAGTAGTCGGCTTTCGCTCCGAACTCGGCGTGGACCTCCTCCAGCAGCCGGGAGCCGAATCCCGAATCCCGGACCGCGTGGTGCGTCGCGATCCGGACGGTCCGGATCCCCCGCGGCTCGGCGGCCGCCTCGTCGCGGAGCTGGCTCGTGAGCACGTCCGGGACCATGTTGCCGCGGACGCGCTCGCCCTCGTACATCGCCCGCCGGGTCTCGGGGTCCAGCCCGCCCTCGCGCGCGAGCAGCGCGACGGCGACGACCCGCCCCTCGGCGACGAGCGCGCGCGCCGAGAGGTTCGGGGCGTCGAGCAGCCGCGCGAGGTCGTTCGGCTCGGTCCGGTAGTGGGCGGCGACGAGCAGCCCGAACGCCTCCCCGAGCAGCGCCTCGTCCGCGAGCAGGTCGTCGGGCGCGAGCGCGCGGTACGTCGCCTCGTCGACCGCCGTCCCCGCGACCGCCTCGTCGACCGCCGGCCGCGCGTCGAGCAGGAGCGCCCGCGACGCCCACGCCTCGACCGGATCGTTCCGCGCGTACCGGATCGGCTCGTCGAGGCGGAGGTCCCGCACCGCCAAGGGGCTCTCGAGGAGGCGCTCGCGGAACCGGATCGCGAACCCGCGGCCCGCGCCCTCGTAGCCGTGGACCGTCGTGCAGAACGCGACCGAGAGCGACCCGTCGAGGAACCCCTCCAGCAGCCGCACCGGGAGCGCGGCCGCCTCGTCGACGATCGCGACGTCCGGAGCGCCGGGCAGCGCCGCGGCCTCGGCCGGCGGCAGGTACCGCACGCGCCCGCCGTCCGGCGCGTCGATGCGGCGGATTCCGTCCCCCGCGGCGGTCTCGCCGCCGTCGACGCCTCCCGACCCGATCAGCTCGCCCGCCCGCGCGAACACCTCCGCGGCGTTGCGGAACGCCGGCGCCGTGACGAGCACGTCGGCGCCGGCGAGCGCGAGCGCGCCGGCCGCGAGCCCGGCCGAGCTCGACTTCCCGCGCCCGCGGTCCGCCTCGACGACGACCGCGTTTCCCGGGGTCGCGAGCGACTCGAACGCCCGCACCGCCCGCGCCTGATCGGTCGTGAGACACGCCTCGTACGCCGCGGCGGGGAACGTCGCGTCCGGCGGGGCGGTCGGCTTTCCCCTCCCGTCTCTCCCCGCCGTCGCTCCCACTCCGCCCCCCCGCTCTCCCGTGAGCCCGTCGCGCTCGACGACGTCGCCCTCGGGCCCGTCGGCGCCGAGCGAGAGGATCGCGATCCCCGGGTGCGCGCGGAGCGTGTCGACGAACCGCTCGCGGAACCGGCCGGTCACGTCGCCGACCTCGTACGGCGGGACCGCCAGCGAGTCGTCGAAGCGGTCGCGAATCGCCGGCCAGTCGTCGAGCGCCGGCGTCAGGAGGATCAGGAGCCCGCCGCCGTCGACCGCGCCGACGCACCGCCCGAGCGCGTTCGGGACGAACCGCTCGTGGCAGTCGAGGACGACGAGCTCGCGGGTGCCCCCGAGCAGCTCGTCCGCGTTCCGGGGCCGATGCTCCTCGAACCGGAACCCCTCGCGGGTCGAGACGACGGCGGTCGACGCGCCTTCACTTCCGCCGCCGACCGCCTCGATCGCGGTGTAGGCCGCGTCGATCCCGCGGTCGCGGTCGCCGGCGAACACGAGGACGCGCCGCTCGTTCGCCGCCTCGGCCTCCCGTTTCGCGTCCCGCGCGAGCCCCGCGATCATTCGTTCGGTCGTCGTTGCCGGGGACCGGGGATGTGTCTTGCCCTCCGATCCGCTCGGCCGTTCGCGTTTCGGGTCCCGGTCGACGGGTCGCCGTCACGCCCTCGGCGAGGCGGGAGGCTTACGGCGGCGCGGCGCCTCGTCTCGGGCATGACCACGGTCACGCTCATCGGCACGCGGCTCGCGGACACGGGGCGCGAGTTCGTCTACGAGGGGGAGTCGCCCGACTGCGAGGGGTGCCCCTACCGGAGCCAGTGTCTCAACCTCTCGGAGGGGACCCGGTACCGCGTGACGGGGATCCGCGAGAACGCGCAGACGCTCGACTGCGCCGTCCACGACGCCGGCGTCCGGGCGGTCGAGGTCGAGCCCGCGCCCGTCCCCGCGAACGTCCCGTCGAAGCAGGCGTACGCCGGCAGCCGCGTCTCGCTCGCCGGCCCCTGTCCGCACACCGAGTGCCCGAGCCACGGCTACTGCGTGCCCGACGGCGCCGGCTTCGACGACGAGCGCGTCATCGACCAGGTGCTCGGCGAGCCGCCGCACGACACCTGCGCGCTCGACCGGGAGCTGACGCTGGTGGAGTTCCGGGCGGAAGACGAGTAGGAACAGCGGCGGGGCCCCTTACAGCGCCGTGACCGCGTTCAGCGTGATCCGGATCGCGCGCTCGACGTTGTCCTTGGCCTTCTCCGGCAGCTCGTCGTCCGAGTCCGCGCCCTTCTGGGTGCCCGCGACGAGGTTGCCGTCGACGGTGCAGATCGCGCCGGCCCGCAGCCCCTTGCGGCGCGCCAGCGCGAAGACGGTCGCGGCCTCCATCTCGATCGCGAGGAGGTTCGCGTCGTTCCAGTCGTCGACGAACTCCTCGTCCTCGTTGTAGAACGCGTCGTCGGAGACGATCGGACCGACGTGGACCTCCTCGCCGTTGTCCTCGGCGGCGCCGACGAGTTCGGTGAGCGCGTCGTAATCGGGGACCGCCGGGTACTCGACCGACTCGTAGCGCTTGCTCGTCCCCTCCTCCTTGGCGGCGCCCGTCGCGACCACCATGTCGCCGACCTCCATGTCGGCCTGCAGCGCCCCGCAGGTGCCACAGCGGAGGAACGTCTCGACGCCGACTCGCGACAGCTCCTCGACGGCGATCGCGGCCGACGGGCAGCCGATCCCGGTCGAGCAGATCGTGAGGTCGGTCCCCTCGTAGCTCGCGTTGACGACCTTGTACTCGCGGTTCTGCGCGACGAGCTCGCTGTCGTCACAGAGGTCCGCGATCCGGTCGACGCGGCCCGGGTCGCCCGGGATGACCGCGATCTCGTGGACGTCGCCCTCCTCGACCAGCAGGTGCGGCTGTTTCGCCATACGCGCCGGGACAGCCGCCGCGCGCAAAAACGGACCGGTCGGAAGGCGGGGTGAGCGCCGCGAAGCGGATTTAGTATCGCGATATAAGATTTATCAAGCCGACGCGGGCTCGTTCCCGCGTCTCGACCGCCCCGCCACGCTCGGCGGATCGGCCGCTTTATCGCCGGGGCGCGGCAGATCCGGGTATGACCGACTCCATCGCTCCGATTATCGGCTCCGTCGTGATCGCGTTCGCGCTCGTCACGCTAGTCGCGGGGTTCTTCCTCGGGGCCAACTGGACGCAGGCCGTGCTGGTCGGCGGGTTCGCGAGCGTCGTGGCCGCCGCGTCAGCGTGGTTCACGGAGCGGCGCGGAGCGGGCGAGGACTGAGTCCTCCCGCGCGGTCACGAGGTTATCGCGACTGAGACGGCGGGCGGAGGCTTTTATACGCATCCGGGTTCGATACGTCATAATGCGCTTCAGCCACGACCGTCGGGGCCAGTCGGTCGTGATCGGGACGGTGATTCTGTTCGGCTTCCTGATCCTCGCGCTCTCGCTGTATCAGGTGCAGGTGGTCCCGCAGCAGAACGGACAGGTCGAGTTCCAGCATTTCGAGGAGGTCCGGAACGACCTCGTCGAGCTCAGAGCCGGGATTCTGCAAGCCGGAAGCACTGACCGACCGCAGTATCAGACGGTTCGGCTGGGTACTACCTATCCCACCCGCATATTTGCGATCAATCCGCCATCACCAGCCGGGACGATACGGACGACAGACTCATACAACATCACGATCGACCCCGAGTCCGGCGATCCGATCAACGTCTCTACCCGATTCATCCAGTACCGGCCGGGCTACAACGAGATCGACCAGTCGCCGACGTGGTACGACGCTTCCGTGCTCTACGTCGACGCTCGTGACGAGGGAGGCGGAATCGCGGTGATCGAAGATCAGGAGCTCGTGGATTCCGAAGGAGGGGTACAGGTCGTGGCTCTCCAGAACGAGTTCCGCCGGAGCGGGACCGGTCGGGTGACGCTCGAATTTCGCCCGGCAGAGAAAGTTACTGAGACGCTTCCCGAGGGTAATCTCACGGTCACTGTTCCGACGCGATTGAGCGAAGACAACTGGGAGACCAAGACCGATCTGCCGACAGATAGCGATGTCTACGGCGGCGTTACTGACGACACGAATGACGACGGCGTCTACAACCTGACGCTCAATACGAGCGCCGAAAATCTGACCGTGGACACCGTTGGTGTGGGTGAAGCGCCTGAGGAAGCGGCGCAAAACGGTAACGCAGCGGTTCGAGACGATGACGGGAGTCCAAGCGAACAGTCCTCGATCATACGGTACAATAACGATGGAACAACCATTTTAGATGATAACAGCGGTGTCGAATTTACTATCACTAATGTTGGGGGCCAAACTGTTGAGATTGAGTCGGTTGTGGTAGAGGAGACCCCCGGAGACGCGACGGGCCTACTAGACGATAGGGAGAGTGGGAATCAAGAAACAGTAATTACCGTATCTGGGGCCACCGAAGGAACTTATAAGGTAAACAATAACAAACAGTATCCGCTCGGCGACGTGGCGACACTCTCTCCGGCTGTGTCCATCGTACCTGGAAACGATGCCGTTATTTCGCTAACGCGGTTCTACGATGATACCAAACAGGGTGGCTACGTTGACATGACCGATAAAACGGTCACCGTGAAGCTGATATTCAGCGACGGAACCGAGAAGACAATTGATGTCACCACCTAACTTCTGTCCTCTGTACTACCGCTCACAACCACTAGAGCTTCAATCACTGCGGTCACCATATCGTCAATCGACGTAAACACCCATCGACAAAGCCAAATGCCGGCCCAATGAACGACCGTGTATGACCGAAGTCGGCATCGACGCCGTCGAGATCTGGACCGGAAAGCTCAAGCTCGACTTGCCGGGCACGTTCGCGCCGGAGAAGGGCGACGACCCGGAGAAGTACACGAAGGGGCTCGGGCTCAACAACTCCTCGTTCCCGGACGTGTACGAGGACATCGTCACGATGGGCGCGAACGCCGCGAAGGGGCTGATGGACCGCAAGGGGCTCGAACCCGAGGACATCGGCCGGATCGACGTCGCCACCGAGTCGGCGTTCGACCACTCGAAGCCGGTGTCGACGTACATCGCGGGCTGCTTAGAGCAGGTGTACGACGGCGACTTCACCCACGCCAACAAGGGCGAGCGCAAGTTCGCCTGTCTGGCCGGGACGCAGGCGATAGACGACGCGTACAACTGGATCCGCGCCGGCCGGAACCGCGACCGGCCCGCGCTCGTCATCACGACGGACACCGCGCTGTACGCCCGCGGCGACCCCGGCGAGGCGACGCAGGGCGCCGGCGCCGTCGCGATGCTGATCGACGAGGACCCCTCCATCGTCGCGCTCTCGACCGATCAGGGGTACGGCTCGAAGGACGAGACGGACTTCCTGAAGCCGAACCAGCAGTTCCCGAGCGTCGACGGGAAACGCTCCGTGCAGGTGTACCTCGCCCGGATGCGGGAGGCGCTCGAGGACTACGAGTCCGTCACCGACGACATCGAGCTCGACGACTTCGCGTACGCCCCGTTCCACACGCCGTTCCCGGGGATGGTCCGGAAGGCGGCCCTGCTCGCGTACCGGCACGTCATCCGCGACACGGAGTACGAGGACGAGCTCGCCGAGGAGATCGGCCGCCAGCCCCGCGAGGGCGACTTCGCGGACCGCGAGGCGTACGAGGAGGCGATCAGCGACTACATGGACGAGCTGAAGACGACGGAGCAGTACCAGACGTGGTACGACACCGCCGTGGAACCGACGCTGGGGCTCTCCCGGGAGGTCGGCAACTGGTACACGAGCTCGGTTCACATCGCCCGCGTCAGCGCGCTGCGCGACGCCCTGACGCGCGGTACGTCGTTCGTCGACGAGACGCTGCTCGTCGCGTCGTACGGCTCCGGCGCGCAGGCGGAGATCCACGCGGAGACGATCCGCGAGGGATGGCGCGAGGAGATCGAGGGGCTCGACATCGACGACCAGCTCGCGGCCCGCTACGACCTCTCGTGGGACGAGTACGAGGACGTCCACGACGTCCACGAGTACGACATGGACGTCGAACGCGAGATCGAGGAGTTCACGCAGCCGGACGGGGAGTTCGTCTTCACCGGGTGGGGGCGGATGAACGAGCGGAAGTACGAGTACGTCGAGTAGCGCGTCTCGGCCGCGATCCGCCCGCGCCCCCGCCTCCCGAGGGCCCGGTAGAAGCTCGCAATCCCGTGAAAACGGCTAACACGGGGCTCTTCCGATACGATGGCTTTAAACGACGCTAGGATGAATCGGTACTCAATGGTAACCATCTACGACGTGCCGGCGGACGCCCTCATCGAGGAGGTCGCCGCACGACTCGAGGATCGGATCGACGAGCCCGAGTGGGTCGAGTTCGCCAAGAGCGGCTCCGGCAAGGAACTCCCGCCGGAACAGGAGGACTTCTGGTACGTGCGCTCCGCGAGCCTCCTCCGGAAGGTCGCCCAGAACGAGCCGATCGGCATCGAGCGGCTCGCCACCGAGTACGGTTCGAAGAAGCGCGGATCGAACCGGTACATCGTCCGACCGGGCCGCCACTCCGCCGGCTCCCGCAAGCTGATCCGCGCGTCGCTGCAGGCCCTCGAAGACGAGGGGCTCGTCACGACCGCCGCCGGCGAGGGCCGCCGCGTCTCCGACGAGGGCGAGGCGTTCCTCTCCGAGATCGCCGCCGACGTCTTCGAGGACCTCGACCGCCCGGAACTCGTACGCTACGCGTAGATAGCGATTCGCTTTTCTCGTTCCGCCCGTCCGGCGAGCGGCGGCTCTCGCGGACACTCGCCGTTCAGCCCTCTATTTCCGGCCGCAGAGCGCCCGCTACCGCGTGTCGACGCTCGATGCGGTTCTCCCCGCATTCGAAGTGGTATATTGAATAACGCTATACGAAATGTCTGGCCATCGGCGAGCCCATCTTCTCGGAGTCGTCGCGACCTGTTCGCCGAAGCGGCGGCTATCGGCCCGAACCGACGGAAAACGGTGGACGGTACGTCGGACGCGTCGGCGACGCGCTATCCGGTGTTCTTCATCCCGGCGGCGATGCCGTTGACCGTGAGCCGGAGCGTGCGCTCCTCCTCCTCGGTGCGGTGGGTGCGTCCGAGCAGGTTCGCCTGCAGCAGGTTCAGCGGGTCGACGTACGGGTTCCGTCGGTCGAGGCTCTCTTCGAGCCACTCGCGCCGGAGGAGCCCGTCGCGGCCGCTGATTTCGAGGACGAGCTCGCGGCCGCGCTCGTACTCCCCGATCAGCTCGGGGAAGAAGCGGTCGCGGAGCTCGTCGTCGGCGAGGTCGGCGTACTCGGCGGCGATCTCCGGCTCCGTCCGGGCGAGCGCGAGCCCGGCGTTGTCGAGGGTGGTGCGGAAGAACGGCCACTCCTCGTACATCTCGCGGAGCGTTTCGAGCCCCTCGTCCTCGCCGACCTCGTCGAGGTAAGCGTCGATGCCGGAGGCGAGCGAGTACCAGCCGGGGAGAATGAGCCGCGTCTGCGTCCACGAGAACACCCACGGGATGGCGCGCAGGTCCTCGACGGTGCGCTCGCCGGAGCGGGAGGCGGGCCGCGAGCCGAGGTTGAGGTCCTCGACGACGGAGATGGGCGTCGCCTGCCCGAAGTAGTCGACGAACCCGTCGGTGTTCAGGAGGTCGCGGTACGTCTCGCGGGCTGCGGGCGCCATCGTCTCCATCGCGTCGACCCACGCGTCGGGGACGCGCTCGGTGGGCTCCTCGTCGGCCTCGTGACGGGCGCGGATCTGCGCGTCGAGCATCTGCTCCAGCTCGCGCTCGGCGATCCGGGGGTTGGCGTACTTCTCGGCGATCGCCTCGCCCTGCTCGGTGAACTTCACCTGTCCGGTGACGGTCTCGTTCGGCAGCGCGAGGAGCGCCTCGTTCATCGGGCCGCCGCCGCGCGAGATGGAGCCGCCGCGGCCGTGGAACAGCCGGAGGGTGACGTCCTCCTCCCGGCAGAACCGCGCGATCCGGCGCTGGTTCTCGTAGAGGTCCCAGTTCGCGGCGAGGAAGCCGTTCTCCTTGTTGGAGTCGGAGTAGCCGAGCATTACTTCCTGCACGTCGTCGCGCACCGCCAGCGCGGTCGCGTACGCCTCGTTGTCGAACAGCGTCCCGAGGATGCGCTCGGCGCCGTTGAGCGCGGACTCGGTCTCGAGCAGGGGAACGACGTCGAGCCCGCAGTGGTCCGGCAGCGAGACGGCGCCGACCTGGTCGGCGAGGAAGAGCACCTCGAGCACGTGACTCGGCTCCTCGGTCATCGAGATGCAGTAGGTGTCGATCGCCTGCTGGCCGTACTCCTCCTGCCACTCGGCGAGCTCGCTGAACCGCTCCAACACGCGCTCGGTCGTGTCGGAGACGTCGCCCGGCTCGTCGGCGTCGACGACGGGGTCGTCCTGGAGGATGGCGCGGGTGAGGAACTCCTCGCGCGACTCCTCGTCCATCTCGCGGTAGTCGACGCCCTCGCTCGCGACCGCCTCGGCGACGGCCTCGGTGTGGTTCTCGCGGTGGTCGCGGAGGTCGAGCGACGCGAGCGTGAACCCGAACGTGTCCACCTGTCGGCGGAGCGGTTCGACGAACGACTCGCGGACGGCGTCTTGGCCGTCGGCCCGGAGCGATTCCGCGATGACGTCGAGGTCGGCGAGGAACGCGTCGCCGTCGGGGTACTCGCCGGGGCGCACGTCGTCGACGCGATCGAGCCGCTCGCGCATCAGCCGGAGCTTCTGGCGGTACGGCTCGTCGGGGTAGCGCTCCCGGGCCTCCTCGACGACGGTCGGGAAGCGCTCGGCGTCGGCCGCGAGCGACTCGGTGAGCCGGTCGTCGATCGCGTACCGCTCGCCGTCCTGGCTCAACACGGCCGAGAGCCGCTTACACCGGTCGCGGTACTTCTCGATGGCGACCGCCCGCTGGCGCTCGAGCGTCTCGTCGGTGACCTCGGGCGTGACGAACGGGTTGCCGTCGCGGTCCGACCCGGCCCACGAGCGGAACTCGAACAGCTTCGGGCAGTCGACGTCGTCGTACTCGCCGGAGATGGTCTCCTCGAACTCCTCGTAGGCGTCGCCGACGACGTCGAAGAGGGTGTTCTCTAAGTACCAGCCGACGTTTCGCGCCTCGTCTTCCGGCTCCGGGCGGCGCTGGCGCACCTGTCGGGTGCCCCAGAGGCTCGTCACCTCGGCGGTGACGTCGCGCCAGATCGCGTTGCGCTCGCGCTCGGTGAGGTTGCGCTCGTCGAGCGCCTCCAGGTGGTTGGCGATCGACCGCAGCTTCGCCTTCACCGTCGCTCGGCGGGCCTCGGTCGGGTGGGCGGTGAACGTCGGCTCGATGAGCACGTCCTCCAACAGCTCGCGCAGCTCGTCCGGCCCGACTCCCTGCTCGGCGAACTCCGCGATCGTCGCCTCGAAGGAGTCGTGGAGGGCGCCCTCGTCGTCCGCGTTCCGGATGGCGCGGACGCGCTCGCGCTCCTCGGCGAGGTTGATCAGCTCGAAGTAGGTGGTGAACGCGCGGGCGACGATCTCCTCGCGGTTCGACGAGAGGTCGCCGACGGTCTCGTGGAGCCGGTCGCGGCTCTCCGCGTCGCCGCGGCGGTACCGGATCGCCGCATTCCGTAGGTCTTCCACCGTCTCGTACGCCTCCGTGGAGGCCTGCGCGGCGAGGACGTCGCCCACGAGCGCGCCGAGCTCCCTGACGTCCGTCCGCACGTCTCGATTGTGCAACTCCATGACACAGTCACACCCGTCGCGGCGGGTTAAAAGCGATGTCTGAACGAATGTTTGCCTCGGTTCCGAGTGAATATCCCGATCGATCGTGCGTCGCGGGAGGCGATCGCTCGTCCGTCTCGCCGATCGAGGAGATCGAATCTCCGTTTCGAACGTACTCGCGAAGCGGTACGTTTCTCGTTTTTACCGTTTGATAACACGTTCATCGGCGTTCCGACTTCCATCCGTTTCGCGTCGGGATCGGAGCCCGTGACGGCGACGTGGACCCGTGACGGCGACGTGGGCCCGCGGCGCCCCGTCGCGAGGGAGACCGCGACGTCCGGCCGCCGTTTCGCGCGGAGTTCGGTAACCCGGTTCCGTGGGAGACAGCGATATCGACGTCAAGAGGCCAGTCGGAGACGGTTCATCGATCACAGATCGACGGGCGCGTCCGGACGATCGCGCCGATCGCCGTTCCGACTCGCGGTTTTCTCGGGTGCGACGTGATGCGGATCGCTTCCGTCTGCAGGCTGTCGGTCGCCTCTTCGGGCCCGACTACGAGTCGTCGGACGACCGCGTTCAACACCAAATTCATACTAAAAAGCGAATGTATACGAAAATTACAGTTGTCGCGCGCGGACGGATAGCTTCGATAGCTCGCTCACACGGCCTTCCCCCGCTCCGCGGAGTCCCGCGCGACCCTCTCGCTCCGCGAGAGCTCTCGTGACTCAGTCGCGGTCGCCGGCGAGGCGGTCGATTCCGAGCCCGAATTCGCGGACGTCCGCCGCCTCGTCGGTCGACCGTAACCCGGACGCTGTCCATTCAGAGCTACGGCTTGACACTGATAAGTTGTTGCAGTGCGGTCCTCGAAACGGGGAGTCGGGTTAATCTTCTTTAGTGCTCCGAGCCAAAAGAGGCGCAATGTCGCCGAGCACGCTATTCAGCGGCGTCGATCCGGGGTGGGTGGCGCTCCTCTCCCCGGAGCTCGCGAGCCGTGCACAGTTCGGTTGGACGATCTCCGTTCACATCCTCTTCGCGTCTCTCTCGATCGGTCTCGCGCCGTTTATCATCTATTTCACCTGGAAGGACGTGCGAACGGACGACGAGCGGTTCGCGCGACTGCGCTCGTTCTGGGTGACGGTGTTCGCCGTCGGCTTCGTCATGGGGACGGTCACCGGGATCCCGATGAGCTTTCAGTTCGGGACGAACTTCCCGCGGTTCTCGGCGGTGGCGGGCGAGCTCATCGGCGGTCCGCTGGCCTTCGAGGCGAAGATGGCCTTCTTCCTCGAGGCCGTCTTCCTCGGCGTGCTGCTGTACGGGCGCGAGCGCGTCCGGGATCGAACCTACGTCCTCTCGTCGGTGCTCGTCGGCGTCGGCGCGTGGCTGTCGGGGTTCTGGATCCTGATCGTCAACGCGTGGATGCAGACGCCGAGGGGATACGAGATGGTCTCCCGCAACGGGATGGAAGTCGCCCGGCTCACCGACCCGAGCGCCGCGTTCCTCAGTCCGCGAATGCCGTGGATGTACGTCCACATGATCAACGCGTCGGTGATCGCGGTCGCGCTGCTGGTCGCGGGCGTCTCGGCGTACATCGTCTGGAAGTCCCGCGAGACGGAGGCGTGGAACACCGCGCTGAAGCTCGCCGTGGTGATCCTGCTCGTTACCGCGCCGATGCAGGCCGTCCACGGCGACGCCTACGCCCGCCACGTCCAAGACACCCAGCCGCAGAAGTTCGCGGCCATGGAAGCCCACTACGAGACGGACGAAGCCGACTTACATCTGCTCGCGTTCCCGAGAGACGTCGACGCGCTCAACGATCCCCGCGCCGAGAACCTCGTTACGGTGAGCCTCCCTCGAGTCGGGTCGTTCCTCGCCAGCGGGGGCGACTTCGACGCCGAGGTGATCGGGTTGAACGAGTACGAGGAGAACCCGCCCGTCGCCCTCGTGTTCTGGTCGTTCCGCGTGATGGTCGGGCTCGGCTTCCTGTTCATCGCGCTGGCGCTGTGGGGCGGCTATCTCACGTACGACGGGCGGCTCTCCGACAGCGACCGCTATCTGAAAACGATGGTCGCGGCGTCGCCGCTCGGATACGCCGCCCTGCTCACGGGGTGGTACGTCACCGAGATCGGTCGCCAGCCGTGGGTCATTCAGGGCGAGCTCAAAACCAGTGAGGCGGTCTCCCCGACGCTGACCGGGGCGGAGGCGACCCTGTCGCTGATCGGGTTCGTCGGTGTCTACGTCGGGCTGGTGGTAACGGCGCTGTACGTCCTGAAATGGCTGGTCCGAGACGAGCTCCGGACGCTCGGCGCGGACGAGTCGGCCGACGACAGTTGGCGCGGCCCGCTCCCCGAGGTGAGCGGCGATGACTGAGTCGTTGCTGCCGGTCGACGCCTATCTCGTCTCCTCGCTGCCGGAGATCTGGTTCGGCGCCGTCGTGTTCGCGCTGGGGACGTACGTCGTCCTCGACGGGTTCGACTTCGGAATCGGGATGCTGTACGCGACCCGGACGACCGAACACGAGCGAGAGACGTTCCTGTCGGCGTTCGGTCCGGTCTGGGACGCCAACGAGGTGTGGCTGATCGCCTTCGGGACGATGCTGCTGGCGGCGTTCCCCCGGGTGTACTCCAGTCTGTTTGCGGATCACTACCTGCTCGTATTCGGGTTCGTGTTCGCGCTGCTGTTCCGCGGGGTCGGGCCGGAGCTCCGCGAACAGCGCGACGACGAGCGGTGGAAGCGGTACTGCGACTACTCCTTCGTCGGCGGCAGCGTTCTCGCACCGCTTCTGTTCGGGGTGCTCGCGGGTCGCTGGGTGTTCGACGCGGCGACGCTGTCGCTTCCGGCGCTCCTCACCGGCGTCTGCCTGACCGCGGTCTCGGTCGCCACGGGAGCGGCGTTCCTCGCGGCGAAAAGCGAACCGGACCTGGCGTCGGACCTGCGCCGGTACGGCGTCGCCGCGACGCTGGCGTACCTCGTCGGGACGGTCGCGCTGCTGGCGTCCGCCGTCGCGACCGACGCGGCCGGCGCCGCCGAGACGATCCTCTCGCCGCCCGCGGCGGCGATCGTCGCCCTCTCGATCGCCGCGGGGCTGGGCGGGAGCGTCCTCGCCAGGCGCGGCGAGTACCGCGCCTGGCTGGCGAGCGCGCTGGCGCTCCCCGCGCTGTTGAGCGTGCTGCTCGGGCTCTTGCTGTACCCGACGATCTACCCGCCGACCGGGCTGACCGTCAGAGAGGCGGTCGTCTCGCCGCTGGCGCTGAATCTCGTGACTGTCCTCGGGTTCCCCGTCCTGCTGCTGGTGCTGTGGTATTTCAAGTACCTCTACGGCGTGTTCAGCGGTCCGATCGACGCCGAGGGGTACGGGGGCTAACCCCGTCGCGCACCGCGGTCTCACTCGCGGGCGGCGTCGTGGAGCCGGTCCGAGCCGCGCAGGCAGGCGCGACCGACGCCGGCCCCCGCGACGGCGACCCCGTAACTGCAGAGCAGGAACGGAGGCCAGTAGAGCCGGAACACGAACTGGGGGACGACGCGCTCCCCGACGACCGTGAGCGCGACGAACAGCGCGTATCCCGGCACGGCGAGCGGTGAGTGCAACCGCGCGTCGAGCGTCCCGAGGACCGGCGGCACCGTGAGCAGTGAAAAGAGGCACACCACGCCGGGTCCCGCGACGGCGACCCACCACGCGTCGCGGTCAGCCGTCGTGCCGCCGCGGTCCGCGATCGCGTCGTCACGGTCCGCTCCCGGCCCTCCGTCGCTCTCGCTCGTCACGTCGTCGCCTGCAGTCGTCATAACGCCGACCCCCGTCGTTCGATACCGTGCCGGGACAGCAACCGCTCGGCGATCAGCTCCGTCCACCGGACCTGCGTGTCGACGTCGAGGTAGAACTCCGTGAGCTCGACGAGCACGCCGGCGGTGTCGAGGTCCGCGCTCACCTTGTGAATCAACATGGGAGACGTCCCCCTCAGCGTGTTACCGCGCCGGAACCGGTGAGCCCACATCGACGCCGGGACCGCCGCCTCGTTCACGCGGTCGGCGACGGCGTCCGCGTCGCTCGTCGCGTCGCCGGCCGCGGTCGGAAACAGCGCCTGCCCGACCCACCGACCGTGCGTCCCGTAGATGCCCCGCGACCGGTGGAGGTCGACGACGACGTCCGGGTCCACGGCGGCGACGAGTTCCCAGAGGCTCCGCGCGAGCGGCGTCTCGGGCTCCCCGCCGATCGAGAACTGTCGGTTGAGGTCGCCGTCCGGACCTTCGCGCTCGTTCCGGCGAACGGCGACGACATTCGCCCACGGCACGACGACGACGGACCCGTCCGTCACCTGCCACTCCGCGATCCGTTCCGCGGCTCGGTAGCCGCTCACCTCGTTTCCGTGGACCCCGCCGACGACGACCGCCGTCGGCCCGCCGTCGCCGGAGCCGACCTCGAAGTAGGGGGTCTCCCGTCTCGTCCCCGGGCGCAGCGCTCCCGTCTCGACCGTCGTCTCCGCCGCCGGCGACGGCTGGCGCGGCCCGGGATCGCCGCCGGCCGTCGCGCCGAGCGTCGCGCCGGCCATCACGGAGCCCGCTACCGTCGCGCCCGCGGCGAGGACTGCCCGTCGTTTCATGTCCGGTTCACGATCCACAGACACGTTATTACGGCGATGGTAACCCCGGCGCGGCGGATCCGAACGGTCAGAGGAGGGGATCGACGACGAGTTCGCCGCTCCGAACGCTCTCCGGTAGCAGATCGCCGAGCAGGTGAGACGCTTACCCGACCGCGAAGCCGTCGGCCGCGGCGAGGCGGTCCGTGCGCCGCGCGACCGCGACGACGCCGGCGAGCAGCGGAACCGCGAGGAAGACCGAATGTCCGAGCGCGTATCCCGTGGCGAACACGTCGAACTCCCACGCGAGCGGCTTGTCGATCAGGTCCGGAGCGACGGCCGCGATCGCCATTGCGACCGTCGAGAGCGCGTCCGGTGGCTCCCCGCGCCTGACGTGTGCGTACACCGAGTAGAGCAGATAGCCGAACGCGACGTGTTCCCACGGCCACATCGGTCGCGGTTCGACCTCCCGCGGAAAAACTATGGCTCCGGTAATCCGGCTCCGAGCCGCGAGGTCGGAGATCGATTCGGGAGCGGGCGGATGCTCGGCCGCTTACCACCCGCATAATAAGACCGGTTACGGGGGAATTACCCGACGTGACGGGAGACGGAACCGACCGGGACGTCGAGCGGCTCACGGTGGCGATGAACGTCATCTCCAAGAAGTGGCACCCGGTCATCGTCCAGCGGCTGTTCGCCGACGGGCCGCTACGGTTCAGTGAACTCCAAGAGCGCCTCGACGGGATCTCGTCGAAGGTCCTCACCGAGAGCCTCGAGGAGTTGGTCAACAACGGGCTCCTCGACAGGACCGTCGTGAGCGAATCCCCGAAGCGGGTCGAGTACGCCCTGACCGACGACGGACGGGATCTGCAGTCGATCCTCTCCTCGCTGGCCGCTTGGGGGGAACGGTACCTCGACCCCGATCCGATCGTCCTCATCGTCGACGACGATCCGCGTCTCGTGAACATGTACGCCGGCTGGCTCGAGGAGGAGTACGAGGTCGTGCGGGCGTATCACGGAGAGAGCGCCCTCTCGAAGCTGTCCGAAGACGTCGACGTCGTGCTGCTCGACCGACGGATGCCGGGGATGCCCGGAGAGGAGGTCCTCGAACAGATACGCGACTGGGGGTTCGACACGCGGGTGATCATGCTCACCGCGATCACCCCCGACTTGGACATCCTCGACATGCCCTTCGACGCGTACCTCACGAAACCGGGGACGAAAGAACAGCTCACGCAGCTGGTCACGGACGTGTTGACGAGGGACTCCTACGACGACCGGACGCAGGAGTATCTGGTGTTGAACGCGAAGCGCGCGCTGCTCGAAAGCGAGTTCGCGGCGGGGGAGCTGGCGCGCGACGACCGATACGAACATCTGCTCGCCCGACTGGCGACGCTCGAGTCGGAGATCGACGATCCGACCGAGGGGCTCGACGACCCGGACCGGCTCGTCACGGCCCTGGAGCCGAACGGCGACTCATGACGCGGTTTTACCGTCTCACAACAACGTATGACTGACGAAACGGTTATGTCCGTGCTGCTGATCGAGGACAATCCCGCGGACGCGCGAATCCTCCGGGAGCAGTACAAAACGGCGAAGCGGACGGGGCTTTTCGAACGCATCCTCGACAGGAGCGGCTTCGAGAGCGTCGAGTTTACCCACGAGGAGACCGTCGACGGGGGAACGACACGCCTCCGCGAGGGGACGTACGACGTCGTCCTCCTCGACCTCCAGCTTCCCGACAGCGAAGGCGCCGAAACGGTCGACGCCGTCGTCGACGTCGACCCGAACGTTCCGATCGTGGTTCTGACGGGGATGCCCGAACAGCGGCTCGGCGGGGAAGCGGTCGCGAGGGGGGCGCAGGATTATCTGGTGAAGGGGGAGCTGACGCCCGAGATGGTGCTTCTGACCGTCCAGTACGCCATCGAACGGAAGAAGACGGAACGGACGCTCAGGAGACGCACGAACCAGCTCGCGATCCTGAACCGTCTCACCCGTCACGACGTTCGAAACGACGTCAGCCTCATCGTCGGTCGGGCTTCGGAGCTGACCGACCACGTCGACCCGCGCGGACAGTCGATCCTCGAGGAGATCAGACAGTCGGGCACCCACGTCCTCGAGCTGACGGACATGATCGGTGAGGCCCTGGACGCGATGGCCGACGATCGGGACTCGCTCGGCGACGTGGACCTCGAGGAGATCCTCAGCGACGAAGTCGAGAAAGCGACCCGCCTGTACGGGGGCGCGGAGGTGACGCTCGGGTCCGTCCCCGAGACGTCCGTCAAGGCGAACAGGCTGCTCTCGTCGGTCGTCGCGAACCTGATCAACAACGGGGTGCTGTACAACGACAAGGAGACGCCGACCGTTCACGTCGACGCGGTGGCCGACGGCGACACCGTCACGATCAGGGTCGCCGACAACGGGACGGGGATCCCGAAACACCATCGCGAGGCCGTCTTCGCCGAAAACACGAAAGGGGCCGAAAGCACCGGGCTCGGCGTGGGGCTGACGCTCGCCCACCGACTCGTCACGCAGTTCGGCGGCGAGATATCCATCGAGGACAACGACCCCGACGGAACGGTGTTCCTCGTTTCGCTGCGGCGGACCACCGACCCGTCCGGGGTCGCGTGAACGAGCCCGAGGCGTCTCGGGAGACTCGCCGCGATCCGCCTATCCGTCGAGGAAGCCGCTCTCCGACCTGCGGTGGCGTGGAACATCCGCCCCGCTATCGACGGAGACGTGACGGGGGCGTTGGATTCACCTCCGTCTACGAGCAGCGAGCTCCATTCTTCGAAAAATACCGATGGTTCTAGGCCGGTCCACGCCGTCGCGTCGGTTACCCGCTCGTCTCGCCGTCGGTTTCGTTGCCCGCCTCGCTGTCGGTTTCGTTGCCCGTTTCGCTGTCGGTTTCGTTGCCCATTTCGCCGTCCGTTTCGTTACCCGCTTCACCGTCCGTTTCGTTACCCGTTTCGCCGTCAGTTCCGTCGGTACCGCCGTCAGTTCCGTCCTCGGTACCGCCGTCAGTCCCGTCGGTACCGCCATCAGTTCCGTCATCGGTGCCACCGTCAGTCCCGTCGGTACCGCCGTCGGTTCCGTCGGTGCCACCATCTGTTCCGTCGGTACCGCCGTCGGTTCCGTCGGTTCCGGTACCGCCATCGGAGCCGCTTCCTGTCCCGTTCGAAGGTCCTTCCGGCTCGTCTGAACAGCCGGCGAGGCCGATTATTCCGGCCGCACCGACGATGCTAACGAACTTCCGGCGGTCGAGCTCTTTGCGTACCATGGGTTGTACCCCATCGAACCGTCCGTGCTCCGTCCACATTGCTACGAGTCAGATAAGGAAATAACCGAACTGTTAATCCGCAATGGCGCCGTGAAACCCGGTGTAACTGCGTGATACGACGGTTGAAACGGTCGATACTCCGAGACCGACCAGAGAGTCACGGGGCACCAGCGCTTTCCGCCGACGCGTTGCGGGCTCGCCGCCCGAATTAGCCGTTGCCGTACGTCGACGGCCGGCCGAACGGGCGCGGTTTCGCCCGTCTTACCGCGAGGTAACCGAACGAGTCACACGCGCGTTGTCAGAGATATATGTAGGTGGTCGCCTCGGGTTCTCGTACAGATGCGCAACAGCCGGATCCCGTCCGGACGTCCGCAGGTACAGCCCCCCGCCGAGCGCTCGGTCTCCACAGAGCCGTCAGAGGGCTTCTCGGCTCGGTCCACCGGCGACCGGGCACGCCGGACGGCGAGCCAGGTCCGTAAGCGGGACCGGGCGCGCGACGACGGGAGCCGCCGATCCTCCGTTCGGACCGTCGACGCGATGGCGCCGCACTTCGGGCCCGTTCTCGCGGCAGACGAGGTCACCGATGTCTGACTGCTCGGCGGACACCCGCCTCGTCGCCGCGAGGGAACTGCTGGTCGCGGTCGAACAGCGACACCCTCGCATGCCGTCGGAACAGCGGGCGCTCGTCCTTGAGGCGATCGAGCACGTCGATCGAGTGCGTCACGCCGCGGAGCACGGTCGATGACCGGCGAGGACGCCGTTGGCGGTCGGTCTCCCCCGTCCGATGAGACGAACATGAACTGGCCCGTCTTCAGCATCCGCCACACGTACTGTCCGGAAGACGTCGCTCCGCGAGTTTCCTTCGAGCCGAACGAACTGGTGATGTACGACGCGTCTTCCGAGATAGAGGGTCGCTGGATCTCCGCCTCCTACGGTTCTTACGTCCCGATATCCGACGTTCGGTGAGTCGGTGCACGGCCGCCGCGATCCGACGTCCGCGCGGACTCGACCGCCGTCGCCGTCGATCTCCTGAGGTTCGAGCCGGTCTGTAACCGCTATTCGATCACGAAGATAGCGCCGTCGGACCGCATTTTGAGCGTGAGGTCGGAGACGACGAGAGACAGCTGGGCGTCTTCGTCGCCGGCCTCCGACGTGAACAGCCGATCGAGCGCGTCGGGATCGACGATGCGCTGCATCCCCGCGTCGAACTGCTCCGGTCGTCGGTCCTTGACGATGGCGATCGCGTGCGTGAACCGCGTGAGTTCCTCCTCGTCGGCACGCCAGTCCGGCGGGAACCGGTGGACGTATCCGCCCCCTGACGGCGAAGGAGGCCCGCGATAGTTGGGATCCATACTCGGAACTTCGGTCCAGGTCTTGTTAATCTTTGCCACCTTGCAGGTAACCGCCGCGGTTGAGGTCGCGGTTACGCCCGCGATTCGGTATCGATCGACACCGATCTCGGAACGAATCCGACGAAACTGGCTGTAATCCACTCGAAATCATTCCCATAATTATAACCATACCACGTCTATCACCGAGCCGAGTCACGAGGGTGGCTGCTGGTCAACATGGACAAGGACACCACTCACTCCGGGACGGTGCTGATCGCAGAGCACCATTCGCCGACGATCCGGCTCCTCGAACTCGCGTTCGAGGAGATCGCACCGGAAGTCACCGTCGAGTTCGCGGACACGGGAATCGCCGCGATCGAACGGCTGGCGAGCGTCGAGGACGGGGCCGACCCTCCCGATCTCGTGCTTCTCGACCTCAACCTCCCGCTGAAGAGCGGGCACGACGTCCTCAGATGGCGTATGGCCTCCGACGACCTCGGCAGGATCCCCGTCGTCGTCGTCTCGGATACGTCGGATCCCGCCGCCGCACGCCTGTGTTACGATCTGAACGCCCAGGCGTTCATCAGTAAACCACAGGGGTGGGAGGGGTTCCTCGATCTCACGGCCGTGCTCGTGAAACACTGGTTCCAGTACGCGGAGAGCCCGGCCGTCCACTCCCCTTCCGATGACACGTCATCGGAATTCGAACCGACGGAGCGGTGAGATCACGGGTCGACGAAGATCACGGGTCGAGGACGGCGATCGCGTCTCCGGGGTCGCCTCGTCGACCGCGGCCGGACCCATTCGATCCCGGACAAGTATGAGCGCGACGCGACTACCGCGGCACCGAATGCAAGTCATCGTCCTAGCGGCCGGTCGCGGCACTCGGATGCGTCCCCTCACGGAGAACGTTCCGAAGCCGATGCCACCCGTGGGGTCGGAGCCGATGGCGGGACGCGTCGCGGACGCGGCCGTCGACGCCGGCGCGGAGCGGCTCGTCTTCGTGGTCGGCTACGAAGGGGAGTCCGTTCGGGAGCACTTCGGGTCGCGGTACGACGGGGTTCCGGTGACGCACGTCGAACAGGACGAGCTCCTCGGCACGGCGGACGCCGTGCGGGCCGCGGCCGATCGCGTGTCCGGTCGATTCGCCGTTCTCAACGGCGACAACGTGTCCGACGCCGAGGGCCGGCGGTCTCGGTTCCCTTCGCGACGCGCGCCTCGACGGGGCGAGCGTCGGTTCGCACGGGTCCCGGCGCGCGTGGAGCCCGCACGCGACGCGAGTTCGATCACCGTCCGAGAGTCTATGACCGGTCTCTCACCGGTCCGGGACGCGAGCCGACGCTCGTGCTCTTAGGTCGATCCAAACCGAGCGATCCGCTGTGGAATTACACCGATACTACTGTAATGGCGTCTCCTCTAACTGTTCACGGTGAAACCACGAGACGGAGCGGCCTCGTCCGGCGTCACCAACGTATCTTCGCGTATGTGTTCGCGAGACGAATTCGCGTATGTGTTCGCGAGACGAATCAGAGACGCAACCATACCGAGTTGACTGAAACTCGGTGAAAGGGTGAGAAATGTGGTGTAACCACCCGAAATTGTATCTCCCATTTATCTATCTGTGGATAATTGCGTCCACTCGAGGGTGAGCCACAGATGCAAGCAGCATCCAAATCCGAAGGGGACGAACCGACGGGATCGGAACCAGGGGCCGGCGGCGTGTCCGCCGAGTCGCTTCCGGGTATCGAGGAGGCTGACTCCGACTCTGAATCGCTCGAACTGGACGACGTGTTCCACGTCTTACAGAACGAGCGACGGCGAAACGTCCTCCGCTACCTGGACGACGTCGACGATGACGTCGTCGAGATGCGCGACATGGCCGTACAGATCGCCGCGTTGGAGAACGACACGACGGTACAGAAGCTGCACTCGGACCAGCGCCAGCGCGTGTACATCGCGCTGTATCAGTCCCACCTGCCGAAGCTGGACAGCTTGGGGCTCATCGACTACAACAAACCGCGCGGCTACGTCGAGCCCCGACCCCGGCTCGATCGGGTCCAGCGGTACTTGAACTCGGGACCGCCCGGAGAGAGTCCACCGGAGGGGGAGTCCGCGTCCGCGGAGGAGAGCGAGCGGCGCAAGACGGTCCTCGGGGCCGCGGGCGGCGCCGCGCTCGCGGTGGCCGCCGGCTGGGTCGGCGTGCTGACGACCTTCCTCTCGGGGATCGCCGTCGCGACGGGCGTGCTCGCGATGTTCGTAGCCGCGACGGCGTACACGTACCGCTCCGCACTCGTGCCGTCGCCCGCCGAGAACTGAACGGCGATCGATACCCGCCGAGAACCGAACGGCGACCGACACCCGCCGAGCGACGACTCTTTGTTTCGGGAGCGATCTGACACGGGGAGGGCCGAACGGCGGTATCCGATGCGGTAGTCCGGGGGCCGGTCGCCGCCCCGACTCAGAGGTCCTCGACGAGCTCGCCGAACGCCTCGGTCGGGACCACCTCCATCGACTGGACGTCGAGGCCGTGGCGCTCCATGATCAGCGAGGCCTTGAAACAGACGTCCCGGGTCGGTGCGTCCAGCAAGACGAGGAAGTCGTGTTCGCCGAGGACCGCGTACGAGTCCGTGACCTCGGCACCGACCTCCGTACACTCTTTCCGTATCGGTCCCCAGATCGCGGCGAGCTCCTGGGGGTTCTGCACGTCCGCCGTCCGGATGTCCGCGAGGAGCGCGTACTCCGTGAACTCGTTCTGCTGTGGCATCACCCCATCTCGACGGTCCCGAGAGTAAGTTATGAGTTCGTTAATTCGCCGGCTGTCGTCCCGACCCGGACGGCCGCATCCGTCGCTCTCGCGTCGCGGCCACGTCCCGGAGCGACGAGCGCCAGATCGGGGTCCGACGCGTTCGGGCCCCCGATGTCCCGTCCGCGGAAACTCGGGCCGTTACGTCAGACGTAACCGACCGCCGGGCCGCCTCCCGAGTCGCCCACGGCCGCCTGAGGAGTGTCATAATAATACGGACGGGCGACGACACCCGCCCAGATGGGACTTTCTGAAACGAACGAGGCCCGCGATTCCCTCGGAGGCGACGTCTCCGTTCTCGTCTCTTCCCCTCCTCCGGTGCTCCCGGCGTCCCGCGTCTCTCGGGGCGCGTTCAGTGACTATCCGCGGACGGCGGGTGGACCCCCGGTCGACGCGGTGGGGGCCGAGGAGAATCGCTCGCTCGCGGGGGCGGCGAACTCACGCCGTACCGACGCCTCCCCGGATCGACGCCCGACGACAGGGATGCTTCGCGTCGCGTTCGACGGCGGTCGGTTCCGTCGTCGGTCGAGTCGTCCCGCGACAGCGCGCGGCGGTATCGCCGGGGGAAACATTAATTTAGGCCCAACGACCTACCTCGAACAGACGAAAACGTTCGTCGTAGAGCCCACTCGAACTGATCCCACTGACCACACGTGAACACGCATTATCCCCGAACACGCAGCACCCCCGCTCTGTCCCGCACTCAGGCCGCTTTCGAACGCGCCGCGGCCACGTGCACCGTTCCTCGGTCGAGCGCGCGGGCAACGACGTCGATCGTCCGCCGTGGGCCGCGGGGTCTGAGACCATGAGCGGGGCCGGCGAGTTCGGGCGATCCGCCGTCGTTTCCCTCCTTCTCGTCGCGGTCGTGTGTTCCGGCGCGGCGGCCGGCATCGGGCAGGCGTCGCTGGCGGGAGGCGCGACCTCGGGGACTGCCCAGGACGTGACTTCGGGGACCGCCCAGGTCGACTCGGGCGGCGCAGCGATCCAGAACGTGACGCTCGAGGGCCCCGGTTACAACGAGTCGCAGTACGAGACGATCGACGACCACCCCGGCCCCCCGTTCGTCTGGCAGGAGGAGGAGCTCCGCTTGAACGTCACCGTCGCGTCTCACAACGACAGCGGGTCGTTCGACCTCTGTGGACGGGGGTTCAGCGAGAGCGAGAACTCATCGGTCTCGTTCGACTGCGAGGCTGTCGAGCTCTCCGCCGACTCCACCCGGAACGTCCTCCTCTCCACCGATTCTTGGCCGGACAACGCGACCGGGAACCACACCGTCCTCCTGGAGCTGTCCGACCCGGGCCTCAGCGACGACCAAGTCGTCGACCAAACGACCTTTCAGGTGAGAGTGATCGAGAAGGAGGGCGATCTCACCGGAGACGGGCTCACGAACGCGGAGGAGTTCGAGCACGGGACGGACATCACGACACCCGACACGGATGGTGACGGATTGACCGACTGGGAGGAGGTGAAAACGTACGGAACGAACCCGCTGGTGCGGGACACGACGGGCGACGGCGTCAACGACGCGACGCTCGTTCGGTTGGGACTCGATCCGACCGAGCCGTACCTCCTCCACCGGTACGTGGCCGCGGCGCTCCTCGCCCTGATCGCGATCGCTTGGGCGGGCGTGCTGACGGTCCGCAGATACGGGGGCGAGGAGGCGAGCGCGAGCGGGGGATCCGATGCGCCGGACGCCGACGGCGCCGGGGCGGATCAGCCCGCTGCCGACGGGGAGGCCGGGGAGGAGCGGCCGCCGATCGACGAGTCGATCCTGACGAACGAGGAGGTCGTCTGCCGGCTGCTCGACCGGAACGAGGGGCGAATGCGACAGACCGAGATCATCGAGTCGACGGAGTGGTCGAAGGCGAAGGTGAGCCGCGTGCTGTCGGACCTGGAGGAAGAGGGGGTCGTCAGCCGAGTCCGGATCGGTCGCGAAAACGTCGTGGACCTGCAATCCGACGAGGGCGACGTCGAGCTCTCGAACCGCCGGGAGTAGCGAGCAAACCGGCATCGACGAATCGGACGACCGCCGGAACGGACACCCGACGGAACGGTCGCCGATTCGGACACCGCGAACCCGCGAATCGGTGGGCGACCTCGCCGAACTCGGCCGGCGGGCGGTCGCGCTCGCACCGAGCGGTCGCGCCGCGGTCTGCGCCGGGTCACCGCACCTCGTCGAGCGAGACGAACCAGTCGCCCCGAGCGGAGACCCACGCCGTTCCCTCGTCCCCGTCCGCCTCGGAGCGGGAACGGAAGATGATGCACTCGTCCGGCTCGTCGTCGTGCTCCAGGATCTCGGCGACGGTATCGGTCGCCGCGTACTCCGTCGTCGGACTCGGTCGGTGGACCATCACGTCCCGACGATCGGCTCGGGAGCCATTAACTATCGAGGGGCTATCCGCGACGAAACAGTACTAAGCGTCAACATAAAACACGGGATATCTCAGGCGCGTCGCGTCGGCGGGGACCGTCGGCGAACGGGCGGGCTCACCGATCGGCCACCGACTCGGGGAACTCGACCGGCGGATCGAACTCCTCGCGGAGGTGCTGGTCGGTGAGCAACCGCTCGGCGTAACCGACGTTCTCGGCGATGCTGGACGTCACTCGCTCGGTGTACGGCAGGTCCGCCTCGCCCCACAGTCCGGGGTGGGTGAGGAGCTGTACCCGCTCCGCCAGCCGCGCGTCGAAGGGGTGGCTCTCGCGCCAGCGCTGCCCGGAGTCGGCCACGTACGTCGCCTCGGAGAAGTATCGCGGCTCGTACGTGGTCTCGAGCCCGTCGAACGACCGGTCGATCACCCACTCGGGCGGACAGTGGGATGACCATGGTGTTCGACCTGAACGAGAATCGGGACCTCCAAGAGATCGGCGGGGGACCGGAGCAAGGCCGAAGCGACGAGTGAGCGTCGCCGGTTCCCGTTGGTTCGACGGCCGTCGCTCCCTCTCCCCTCTGTCGCTCTCTCCCCGCCGTCGAACCCGCCGGCTCTCTCCCTGCTCCCGACGGCTCTCTCACCGTGCGTCCGCCCGCTTAATCGGCGGTAACCGCCCCAGTTACTGTCCTGTTAGTGATTGCTTTTGTAGTCGGGAGGCGTCTGTCGATGCGAGAACACGATGGCGGACCAACCCGAAGGCGAGACCCAGCCCGAAGGCGAGACGGAGAGTCGGTCGCGGCGGTCGGTGCTCCGCTCTCTCGGGGGCGTCGGCGCGGCCCTGATCGGCGGCGTCGGGAGCGCGGTCGCCGGCGGCGTCGGAACGTACCGACGCGGCCGGGCGTCCGAGAACGGCGGCGGCGACGGGATCCCGGACGAGCTGAAGCGGTCGGAGGCGTTTCACGACCGGCTCGCCGACCGCTTCGGCGCCGACTCGTTCGAGGGGCTGGAGGTCGGCCGGGCGGACCTCCTCGTCGACGCGAGATACGTCGGGAACGCGACGGTGGACGAGTCCGTCAAGCGGCGCCTGGAGACGCTGTTCCGCGACAACGGCATCCACATGCAGTGGCTCGACCACCCGGACCGGATCGACGAAGGGCGTTTCCTCGAGGCGTACGGGAACGACGTGCACAGCATTCTCTGGGCCGGGGAGAGCTTCTACGCCCGCGAGGTCGAGGCCGATCTGAAAAACGTCGCCTTCCAGCTCGTCGTCGTTCCGGGGCGGCGCGAACCGCCGCACGTGGGGCGCGTCTACTGCCACCTCTCCGACGGTTTGCGCGATCGGTGGAACAACGGGTGGGTCAACGGGATGAATGCCGGGAACAGGGCCGTCGTCGGCCACCGCGAGTCGCCCCGCGAACAGGCGCGGCTCGCCCTCCACGAGATCGCTCACCTCGTTCTCTGCCACGACGACGACCCGGCGAACACCGGGGAGATGGGGACCCAGCAGCGGCTCGACCTCACCGACGACGAGTGGGCGGCGCTGCGGAACGGTCTCGACGCGGTCCGGGACACCACGGGCTACGACGTCGCCTTCCGCCGGTGCTCGTGGAAGGAGTACGCGCCCGTGTAGCCGTCGACACGCCGCCCGGCCGTCCGCCTCCCCGCGCCGCCGTCGCGACGCTCCTTTCGGGTCGCCGGCGGGGACCGCGGTCGAAGGCGCGAGACGATAGGGTATCGGACGCGCGGAGTCGACGGGACTTTCGAGCAAAAAGCAGGAGGGTGTCGGTAGCGGCGGATGTGCGCGGATCCTGTGACTCTTCCCCCCTTTCGGAGCGGCAGGGTACTCAACTCCGATCGGCCGTGCCGGAAGTGTCGTCCACTTCGGCATCGAACGCTACGCCCGGCACCAGTATTATTATCGGTGTGGTAAACGCCGGAGTCACGGGCTCCGCTCCGGGAGTCGGGAGCTCGCGACCGAAGCCGCGGGGTTCCACCCGCCAGTCGGCGAACGCGCGGCTCACCGGCGACAGCGCGGACCGGCCTGAGCGGCGAGTCAAGGGCACGCGCGAGTCGGACGCGACCGAGTCGGGCCGGTCGTCCGCTCGCGGCGACGACCGTCACTGCACGACAGCCGTGTGGTCTCGTGGGAACCGGTACCTCGACCACTCGAGTGAAGAAGGGGTTCGAGCGGCCGCGAGGGGGATCAGAGGAGCAGCGAAACGACGAAGAGAACGAGGAACACCAGCACGAGGATCTTCGCGATGCGCATCGAGACCCCCGCCACGCCTCGCAGTCCGACCACCGCGGCCAGGACGGCGAGAACGAAGAAGACCAGCGCGATCTCGAGGAACCCGCCCGTCTGTAACGTCACGACGTCGGCGTAGCGCATCAACGGACCGACCTCCGCGTTCGATCGACGCTCGAATCCCTCGGCTCGCTCTCCGTCAGTGGTTGGCGCATGGCTCCAAATCGCGCCGGTGGCCCTTGTTTATCAGTCAGGTAATTCGTCCCGATCCGCGACGACCGGGCCCGCAGTTCCGCCGCCGCGCAGCTCGGCGCCCCCGCGCCGCTCGCCGGGCCGCCGCGCCGGCCGACGATCGCGCGGGGCCAGTTCCGCGATCGAAGCGACGGCCGCCAGTCAGTTCGGCTTCGGGACACGAGCGCGCACCGCGGAAGGCTTATCCTTATCTAACGGCGGTGTCTCCACACATGGTGTGCGTCCCGTCCGCGCGGACGGGATCGTCGGGCCGTCCGATCTGTCACCACTGCCAAGACACGACGACAGATGAACGAAACGGTGTTGTACGTCGGTACGGACGCCGAAGCGCTGCGAAGGAGTATCGACGACCGGGAGCCGGCGGACCGTCCCAACGTCTTCGCGACGACGAGCGTGAGCGACGCGGTCGACCGACTCGTCGACGGCCGGTTCGATCGGTTACTGCTCGGTTCCGGCACGGAGGCGCGCGACGTTCGGGTGCTGCTCCGGCTGGCGGACGCCGATCCGTCGCTGACGACGCTCGCTCACCGAGCGGTGAACGACTCGCTCGCCGGCGATCTGACCGCGCTGGTCGACGGGGCGTTCGATCCGGACGACCCCGAGTCGAACGGACCGCTCGCGGCCGTCGGTGACCCCGCCGACGGAACGGCGGCCGGGCCGGTTTCCGGGGAGCGATCGACCGCGCCCAGCGGCGGTGACCACGGGTCCCTCCGGGGGTCCGCGGACAGGATCGCGTGCGTCGATCGGAACGGGACGTACCTCTGGGTGAACGACCCCATGGCCGACAGTATCGACGGACCGGACGCGGATGGCGACGGACCGGACGCGGACGTCGTCGGCCGTTCGTTGCGGGACGCTCCGCCGGACGGTTTCGCCGCCGACCTGCCGGAGCTCCTGGCGCACGCGGTTCGGACCGGAACCGAACGGCGCACGGTGGTCTCGGAGGGCCCCTCGTCGCGCTCGGTCACGGTCCGTCCGATCGACGAGGACCGGTTCCTGCTGTTCGAAGAGCCCCACGAACCCGACTTCGCGTTCGACGGGAGGTACCTCGACCGGCTCAGCGACCTGGTTTTCGTCGTCGACTTCGACGGCACGCTCGTGAACTGGAACGAGGCCGTCTCCGAGGTCACCGGCTACAGCGACGTCGAACTCGGCGAGTTGAGCGCGTTCCAGCTGTTCGACCGCGACGATCGCGAACGCGTCGTCGAGGCCATCGAGGTGGTTCGGTCGGACGGCGAACACTCGATCGAACTCCAGCTGGTCACGAACGAGGGCGAGGAGGTTCCGTATCAGTTCTCCGCCTCGCTCGTCGAGGACGACGCCGGAAACCCGCTGTACGTCTGTGGGATCGGACGCGACATCACCGAGCGGGTCGAGATGCAAGCGGCGATCGAGTCCGTCGTCGACGAGCTCAAGCAGTCGAACGACGAGCTGGAGCGCTTCGCGTACGTCGCCTCCCACGACCTCAAGGAGCCGCTCCGGACGGTACAGAGCTTCCTCAGGCTGTTGGAAAACCGCTACGCGGACGAACTCGGCGACGACGGGACGGAGTACGTCGAGTTCGCGGTCGACGGCGCGGTCAGGATGTCGTCGATGATCGACGACCTGCTCGAATACTCCCGCGTCGGCAGCGATATGTCCTTCGAGACGGTCGACACCGAGGCCGTGTTCGAGGAAGTGACGAGGAACCTCTGGTTGGCGATCGACGAGTCCGACGCGGAGCTCACCGCCGGGTCGCTTCCGACGGTCGCGGCGGACCGGACGCTCGTCGTCCAGCTGTTCCAGAACCTCGTGGATAACGCGATAACGCACGCCGACGATCGGCCGCGGATCCACGTCACCGCGGAACCCGCCGGAGAGATGGTTCGGTTCGCGGTGGCGGACGAAAACGAGGGGATGACCGAGGCGGAGACGGAGGGGATCTTCGAGCTCTTCTCCAGCGGCCACGACGAGGCGGGGACCGGAATCGGACTGGCGACGTGCAAGAAGATCGTCGAGAGCCACGGGGGGTCCATCGGCGTCGAGTCGGAGGCGGGGACCGGCTCCGAGTTCCACTTCACGCTCCCGAAAACCCCGCCTTCGGACGGTGAGCGGGGAGACGTCACCGCGGTAGCCGCGGACGCAGCCGGGTCGGCCGACCCGTCGAGCTCGGGCGACGATGACACGCGGCCCTGAGAATGCCCGATTTAGGGGCCGCCTCATAATATGCGTCGGCCCTGTGAACCCGAACGGTGTGACACGGACCCCGGAGCGCGCGGACGTCGACTACGGCGACGGCGAGACCGAACGTCCCGCCGACTATCCGACGCTCGGCGACAAGGCGGACAAGGCGTTCGAGGTGGCTCGCCGGACGCTCGAAGCGTACGACGACCCGGCGGTCGTCTGGACCGGCGACAGGGACTCCACGCTGACGCTCTATCTCGTCCGGGCGGTCGCCGACCGACACGGGTACGACCGACCGCCGGCGGTGTTTCTCGACCACTTTCAGCACTTCCCGGACGTCGTGGCGTTCGTGGAGCGGTGGGCGGACGAGTGGGGGATCGACCTCCGCGTGGCCCGCAACGAGGACGTGGCGGCCGACGCGGCCGAGCCGGGCGACGAGGTCCGCGTCGAGGACCTGAACGAAGCGAACCGCCGTCGCGTTCGGGACGCGCTCAAATACGACGGCGAGACGTTCCCGTTCCTCCTTCGCGGCTCGCGCGTCGGAAGCTCCGCTCAGGCGGTCGGAACGCGCTCGCGGGCGGTGTCGGGGCGGGTCGTTCGCACCGCCTCCCGCCCGCCGACGTACACGCGTTCGACGGTGGGAGTCGGGTCGGGATCGACGACGAGCACGTCGGCGCGGGCGCCCTTCCGGAGGCAGCCGCGGTCGTAGAGCCCCACGGCCTCCGCGGGATTGACAGTGACTCGGGCGACTCGGTCGGCCAGCGGTTCGCCGGTGTCGACGAACGGGGCCTTCAGCAGCGACCGCGGGTGGTAGTCCGTACAGAGGGCGTCGACGACGCCGGCGTCGACGGCCTCCCGCGCGCTCAGGTTCCCCCAGAGGCTCCCGCCGCGCACGAGGTTCGGGGCGCCCATCGTCGTCGCGCTCCCGTGTTCCTCCGCGGCTCGCTCCGCGGCCGCTAGCGTCACCGGGAACTCGCTGATCGACGCGCCCATCGCGGCCATTCTGTCGACCGCCTCGGGCGAGTCGTCGTCGTGGGACGCCAGCGGAACTCCCCGATCGCGGGCGATGGCCGCCACCCGACCGGCGTACTCGGCGCGCTGCCGCGTCGACGTGTTCCGGCGCCGGACCGCGAGCGCCGCGGCCGTCTCCCGCGTGCAGTCCCGCTGTTCGACGTAGTGATCGCTGAACTCCTCCTCGTCGAACTGCGCGCCGTCCGGGGCGTGATGCATCACGGAGACGAGGTCGACGGGGACCTCTTCGAGGAGCGATTCGACGGCCCCGACGCTCTCCTCCGAGAGCTCGCACCGCGCGTGGATCCGGTTGTCGCCCAGCGTCTCCTCCGCGTCGGCGATCGCCCGGCTCAGGTCGGTCGCGTCGGCGATCGAGCGGTCCTCCGACGGCGTCTCCTCGAACGCGATCGCGTGGAACTTCGTCGTGATCCCGGCCGAGACGTTCCCGCGGTCGGCGGCGATCACGGCCTCTCGCGCGTCGACGCGCGCGCCAGAACGCGGATACAGTTCGTCCTCGACGTCGTCTCCGTGGAGGTCGATGAGCCCGGGCATCACCACGTTCCCGTCGGCGTCGACCGCCGTCGCCCCGGAGACCGGTTCCGTCCCGGCGCGGCCCACTTCGGCGATGCGACGGTCCGCGAGGACGACGCGTCCGCCCTCGATGACGCCGTTTGGGGTCACGATCCGGCCGTCCCGGATCTCGACGAGTTCGGTCATCGGCTCTCCCCGGTCGCCGGCGCGTCAGCCCGGTTCGTTCGTCGGTACATATCCCGACCTTGGATCGGCACTCTCTTTATTAATCACTCACTCAGCCGCGTGAAAGTTGGCGCAATTCAGCGATCGGAGCGACTAAAACGCGGTTCACGCGGTCGTAACTGAAACCTCCGAGAGAAATCCACGGCCGCTTCGGTCCGCACATCCGATTCGCTCGGTGCGGTTTACGCGCGCCGAAACCCCCGAATCCGACGGAAGCGCGTCGGTCGCACTCGACGTGACCGTCAGTCGGCTCGCGGCCGGCGGGCGGCCCGATCGGTTAGGCTTGCGGTACAATCGCACGGATCAGTCGGCTCATCCCCTCTCGGATCGTCGCCGTCGACGGCGGCGTCCCTCGGACCGGCCTTTGTCCGACGGGACGGTCGTTCGGAATCGCGCTTCGACGGTTTCCGGATCGCCGTCTATAAATTACTTAAAATTGGTACTTCCTATCTTTTTATTTTTTGTATACATATTTGACGGCGCGGCTGTCCCCAGCCGCTTCGTGTCGGAACCGGGGTCCGTGACGGTGACCCGTCGCGTGGCGTCACGGAACCTCACCGACGTGGGGGGGCGTCTCGTCCACCCGCCGTTTCCACGGAGTCGATACCAAGCGCCCGGGAGAGGCCCGTGACGTCCACCAAAAGCGCCCGAATTAGAGCCTTTCTCCGACGCGTTCCTCGGCTGGGGATCGCCGGCGGCGTACCGCCGGCGACGCCGATCGTCGATCCGGATCGCGGTTTCACCGACCGCGACGTGATCCGGACGCCGTCGGCCCGTGGTTAGCGGCCGGTGTCCCGAACTCGCCTGTGAACGGTCGCTCGGCTCGGTTGGACGTCATACACCTCGAAAATAAATATTATCTCAAGAAATGATATTTAGATCGCGCGGAGGCGGCTTCCGCGTCTCGTCGGGTCGCACGGTGTCCCCTCGCTCAGCGACTCCGATCGTCTCCGAGCGCCGTCTCCGCCGGGCGGCCGATTTAGGGCCGGCATTCGGAGGCTCCGCCGTCTCGGTCTTCGATCCCCCCGTCCGAACAGTTGCGTGGGCGGTTCGTCACCCTTTTTACCGATCCATCCCGAACCACGCGTATGAGTAAGTCCGACAAGTATCCGGCCGAGTCCGGTCGGCGGCGCTTCGTCAAGGGCGTCGTCGGGGGCGCGGCCCTCGCGGGCGTCGGGGCGATGGGGTCGGCGACCGTGAACACGCTGACGACCGCCGGTGGGGTCGGCGGCGGGGCGACGGTCGCGACGACGATCGCGAAGACCGGCGGCCCGGCGCCGCGCGGGCTCCCGCAGATCCCCTTGCAGGTGACCGACGACGGGTACATCGAGGGCATCTGGCCCGAGACGACGACGGTCACGCAGGAGGGCCAAGAGATCCAGATCGCACAACAGGACCTCGGCGGGAAGACGTACTCCGGCGAGTGGTTCCAGTACTGCGGCGTCGAGTCGCAGGCGAACATCGCGCCCGACTTCGAGTCGGACAACCTGTTCCGCGCCGCGCCCGGGAAGTACGACTGGCAGGACGAGACGTACGACGCGGGCGAGCGGATCCACGTCGACGACTTCTCGGACTACGACACGTGGGGCAACGGGATCGGCGACGACGGCGTCGGGAAGCCGGCCTCGGTCACGTGGCGGTCCGAGGACGCCGACACCAACCTGAACGCGATCGTCATCCGCTCGCCGCGGATCGAGGAGGCCGTCGCGAACTCGAACGGCGAGTGGCTCGAGGCGTCCACCGACCAGGGGTTCATCGCGTACCTCAACGTCTGTACGCACTTCTGCTGTATCCCCGACTACAAGGTGTTAGAGGAGTCCGCCCGGTACGACGCCGCGAACGGGACCTACTGCGTCTGCCACCAGTCGACGTACGACCCGTTCACGCTCGAGGAGGCGCTGTTCATCGCCCGCCCGCGCCCGAGCGAGTAACCCGCCGTTCGACCGCCGATCGCTCCGCGGCTTCGTCGGTTCCCGCGTTGCGGTTCTCTCCTTCTGTCGTTCGAACGCCGCGCTTTTGACTCGGCTCCGCGTACGGTCGTTCATGAGCGACGACGACGAGACGGCCGCCGACGAATCTTCTTCTAACGACGGCGAGTCCATCGCCGGCGAGACCCCCGACGAGGGGGCGTTCGCCGTCAAACTCGCCCGCGCCCGAGACCTGCTCGATAGCGACGATATCGAGGCGGTGCACGTCGGCATCATCCGCGACGGTGAGGTCGACACGACGTTCGCACAGCGGGCGGAAGACGAGCCCGAGGGCGAGGGGCTCCGTGCGATCGCACTGCTCGCGGCGCACGTCCGACTGGTCTCGAACGTGGCCGGCGTCGAGCCTTCCACGGTCGCCGGCGACGCGGCGACGCTCGCCGGACAGGTGGATCGGATCCCCGCCGACACGGACGACCTCCCGGAGGAGTGAGGCGTCGCGGCGGCGCGCATTCGACCCGCCGTCCCGACTACTCGTTCGCCCGGATGCGCGAGAGCTGGTGGGCCACGCCGGCGAGCGCGACGAAGAGGATCGCGAGGTTGAACGCCGCGAGCGCGATCGGCTGGTAGGCCGGATCGAGCCACGTCCGGATCGCGGCGCCGGTCTGGCTGTAGAACCCCCACCCGGCGATCAGCGCGAGCAGGACCAGCGCGGCGAGGCCGACCCGGTCGAGGATCCCGCGGAGGCGGCCGGTCGGGAGCCGGCCGATCCCGCGGTCGGTCGATCCGTTCGGGCGGGTCGACCGGTCGGGGTCGTCGTCCGTCGATTCGGCGGCCGCGCCGGTGGCCGCGGTCGGTTCGCCCGTCTCGGTCGCGTCGTCGTCGGTGTCGGTCATGGGTTGGGTCGCGGGTCGGTCGTCGTCGCGGTCGGTGTTCGGTCCCGTCTCGTCCGGCGCGGGTCGGTCCTCGCCCGTCACGGTCGCCTCCGCGCGTACAGCGCCGCGGCGAGGAGCGCGGCGAGCGCGACCACCGGGCCGAAGCCGGGCGTGCCGTCGTCGGTGCTCCCGTCGTCGCGGGGCCTCTCGCCGTCGGCCCCGTCGGCACCGTCGCCACCGCCGCCCGCGAAGTCCTCGACGGAGAACTCCACCTCCTCGACGCTCTCGTCGGCGGAGATCGTCTCGCGGGGATTCAGGTTGGCGACGCCCTGCGTCTCGTCGATGAGGACGTCGTCGCTCCACAGCGCCGCGTCGACGTAGTAGTTGTAGTTCGCGGGCACCTCGACCGTCACCGTCACCGTGTCCGTCCGACCGGGGCGGACGGACCCGACGGTCTCGCGGGCCTCGTCGGCGATCACGTTCGACTCGGCCTGCCGCATCAACAGGCGGAGATCGAGGGGCTCGGACGCCTCGTCGCCGCGGTTGGTCACGGAGACGGAGACCGACAGCGTCGCGGTCGCGTTGTCGGCCTCCCGCACGCTCACCGCGACTGTCGGCCAGACGTTCCCCTCGGTGAAGCCGACGCGAGAGTCGGCGTAGTCGGGCGTGAGCGCGGCCACGCCGCCGACGCGGGTCGTCCGGCTCTCCCGTCGCTCCCCGTCGACGAAGACGACGGTCTCGATCCGGTAGCCGCCAGCGCGCTCCACGTCGACGGAGCCGTTGATCGTCCGCTCGCCGCCGCCGTCGACGTCGCCGACGTCGACCGTCGTCTCGTCGACGAGCAGCCCCGAGTCGGCGCCGATCGCGCGGTGGCGCACGGTGACGTTCTCGACGGTCGGCCCGCGGTGCCGGAGGTCGACCCCGAGCCGAAGCTCGGCCGTCTCGCCGCGGACCTCGCCCGGCGACACGACGATGCCGGCGATACGCACGTCGCCGGGGCGCTCGTTCTCCTCGCGGGGATCGTCGAGCGCGTCCGGCGCGGCGACGACCCCGACCGCGCTCACGACGAGCACCGCGGCCGCGGCCGCCAGGAGGGCAGTTCGCGTGTCCATACGTCGCACGTCAGACCGGCGATATAAGTGCTTTGTCGAGTTCGGGGTCGCCGGACGGCGACGTCGATTGCCCCCGCGGCCGGCTCACAACACCCTGTACCGCCCCCGCGACTCCGAGAGCTCGCCCCGCCGCGTCAGCCTCGTCAGGATCTCGCGGGCCTTCTCGGCGGGGACGCCGCGCTCGCTCGCGTGCGCGACGACGTTCCCCTCGGTCGGCTCCTCGACCGCCTCGACCGCGTCGCGGACGATCTCGGTCCGGGTGCGCGAGGCCGGCCCGCCGCCCTCGGCGCGGGCGCCCGCCTCGTCGACGGCGTCGGCGTCGATCCCGCTCGCCTCGAGGTACTCCCGGTCGTCGACCCCGGCGTCGTCGACGGCGCGTTCGAGCTCCGAGACGTGGTCGATCTCGGCGAACGCGGCGCTCTCGTCGCGCTTCTTCGCGAGCAGCGCGGCCCGGGCCTCACGGGCAGCCGCCCGGTCCTCGGACTCGTAAAAGCGCTTGAGCTTCGCCGTCCGGTGCGTCTTCCCGCAGCGCGGGCAGTTGGCGCTGTCGCTGGTCCGGGGGTCGGCGAGGAGCCACATGGCCGCGCACTCGTTACAGCCGACGACCGCGTACATGTCTCGGGGTTCGTCGGGACCGGATTTGAACCCTCGGCTATACGTCGTTGACGAGGCGGGGAACTCCTCCAAATCCCCAACGGCTCGGCTGTACGTGAACGACGGCTTCCCGGTGAACACCTCCAAAGCCCCAGTCGCGCTCGGCTCCCACAGCTCGCTGCGGTCCTCGGTCGCTACGCTCCCTGCGGTCCTTGCGTCGCTGGGGTTCGCCGAGCGCGACTGCCCCTTTGAGTCCCACCCCGCACAGTACCGCACCTCACGCCTCCCCAGCCTCGTCGCACGCGCGGTTCGCGCCCGGTGGGCGCTCACCGGCGCGCGCCACCGCATCTCGTTTATAAATAATCGCGCTTAGTCCAAATTCTCGATCTCGCGCGCGGCGGCGAGCACCTCGTCGTGGAGCGTCCCGTTCGAGGCGACGAGGCCGGTCGAGTCGTGTCGCCAGCGGTTCCCCTCCAGGTCGGTGACGCGCCCGCCGGCCTGCCGGATCATGAAAACCCCACCGACCGAGTCCCACGGGTTCGCTCGGAGGTTCGAGACGACGCCTTCGAGGCCGCCCGCGGCGACGGTGGGGAGCACGACCTGCGCGGCGCCGAACCGGCGCATGTCGGCGAACCGCCGAACGATCGCTTCGCAGGCGTCGGCGTACTCGTCGCGGGAGTCGTGGTCCCACCAGAGCGTCGGGTCGACGGCGGCCCGGCGCGGGTCGGCGACGTCGTTGACCGCGATCGGGTCGCCGTTGCGGTACGCCCCGTCGCCGTCGGCGGTGTACACGTCGCCGAGCGCGGGGCAGACCGTGGCGGCCGCGACCGGCTCGCCGTCGACGACCGCCGCGACCGCGGTGCCCCACACGCGGATGTCCCGGACGTAGTTGTGCGTCCCGTCGATGGGGTCGATCACCCACGACGCGCCTTCCTCGGGGACGGTCTTGCGCTCCTCGCCCTCCTCGCCGACGACCGCGTCGTCCGGGAACGACTCGCGGATCGACTCGATCACTGTGCGCTGGGCGGCCCGGTCGGCCTCCGTCACCACGTCGTCCTCGCCCTTGCTCTCGACGGCGATGTCGCTCCGGAAGTGGTCGTGCGCCACGCGGCCGCCCGCCCGCGCCGCGCGCTCGGCGACGGCCGCGCGCTCGCCTGCCTCGGTCATGGGCGCTCTGCGGCGCCCCGACGCGTATAAACGTCGATCCGCGCTCCGAGTTCCACGGCTCTCCCCCGCGGAAGCGCGACCGTCGCGAGAGTATTAACTCAATTCCGAATCCGAGTACACTTAAGTACGACGGATGCGATCACCCGTGTATGGAACCAGAGGAAGCGGTTCGTCAGCTCGAGTACGCGATCGACGCCGCCCTCGACGAGACCGGACAGCGCGCGGCCGCCGGCTACCGGCCGACGTTCGAGCGCGTCGCCGAGCGCGCCGACGGCGCGGCCGTGTACGACCTCGCCTGCGACCTCGCCGACGAGGTCGTCGCCGGCAACCGGGTCACCCCGGCCGAGGCGGACGCGACCGCCGAGCGCGTGCTCGACGACTGGGCGTACACCGACGGCGGGGCGTAGGCGACCCGCTTGATCGCGGTCGTCCGTCCTTTTTTCTCCCAGCCCTCCCCTTTCTCTTACCTCGTCTAGTCTGCTGACTGCGCCGCTGCGAGAGCGTCAGATCGAAGGTATTCGGCCTCGGAAGTCGTCGTTTCGTGGGTCAAAGAGCGACCGGGGGCGTTTCCTTCGGTCGCGGTCACCGCGGTGCGTGTCGCACTAGGATGGGACCGCGAGGACGATCCCGGCGGGTACGTGAAAGTTCGTCTAATTCCGGGATGACAGGAGTAGCGAGGGCCCACCTGGAGGTACCGAAACAGTCAGTCTTCGATGACTGAATCCCTCATCCTCTAACTCACTGCGACCAAAATATCTCGTACCGCTGTTAACTGCTACTGCTCCCGCTACGTCACGATGAGTTGCTCCCGTACGGACCGTCTTCGTCCGTAACGGCGAACGTGATCTCTCCGCCCGGCAGGCCGCTCCTGTCGCGCGCATCAATCGCCACACCGACCTTCGTGGAGCCGCCCGAGTCTAGGCCTCCGCCGCTCGCGTTGGTGGTATCGTATCCTCCGAAGTCGTCCCAGCTGGGGTAGAAGCTGTCTTCGGGGTAGTTGCCGCTGTACTCCTCGTAGACTTCCTTCGGAACGAAGTGCCACCGATCCGGATTGGCCAGTCCTGACTTGTCGATAGTGATATCGAGGTCGTTGGGGCCGTTGTTCACCATTCTGAACACCCCATCGAACGTCGAAACGGAGTCCGCGTTAATACCAGCGCCACCGTTGCCGTTCGCAGCGAAATCCAACTTGAGTTCTTTGCCGTCCATATCGGCGTACGCTGACGTGTCCTCTAAGCCGAGATATGCACTTCCGTCACCCACCACATTGACATTGACACTCCGAGTGGCCTCGACACTCGCAAACGCACCTGTCCCCGTTGCAGCTGCCCCGCCGGCAGCGAGCGATCCCAGACCGATCACGAATTTGCGTCGTTCCATGTCGTATCTCACCTGTGTTCTCGCACCCCCGCAGCCCGGGCGTCCGGGCCGGGAGCGCTTGGATAACACATACGGGTGGTGGTACTTCGTTATGATATTCTCGACATGTTCACGTGCGCTCCTCGTTGCGTGACGTGCGCGCCTCGATACGCCGCGGGCGCTCCTCGTCTCCGCATCGTGGCAACTCTGAGACACCGATAAAGAGCTCCTAACTCGTTTCAGGAAGCGGCTTCGGTAATCAACGACCCCCTGAAGATCCGGTCGGAGATGCGTACCGGATTCGGTTTTCCCTCGTCTGACCGACGATCTGCCCCTGTTCGTGACAGGAAAATTTCATTGATAGGTTAACTATCCTACCTATTTATGGTAGTTTCCCTCACACGCTACAAACGAAAACCGCCGGTTCGAAGAGGGGGATCCGCCGGCGTCGAACGAGGGTGTTCACATCGATGCTATCTACCGCTGCCACGACGAACGGATCGAGCCGAAACGGGGGTGAACTGTCCGAGGACGAGGTCTTCGAGGTGCTGTCGAACAGGCGGCGTCGCTTCGTCATCCACGCGCTCAAGCACACCGAGGAGCCGCTCCACGTCTCCGAGCTCTCCACGCACGTCACCGCGTGGGAGCGCGACGTCGACCCGGAGGAGGTCCGGTACGAGGACCGCCGAAACGTGTACAGCACGCTCCGGCGCACGCACCTCCCGAAGTTAGAGGAGAAGAACGTGGTGACGGTCGACGAGGAGGAGAACCTCGTCGAGCCGACGCCCGAGCTGGAGGAGCTCGACATCTACGTCGAGGTGCTCCGCAGCAAGGAGATCCCGTGGAGCCTCTACTACGTCGGGCTCGCGGGCGTCGCCGTCTCTCTCCTGATCGCCGTCGCCGCGGGGGCGCCGGGGTTCGCCGGGTTCGAAGCGCTCGACGTGGGGGCGTTCACCGCGACCGCCTTCGGTATCTCCGCCGCCGCCCACCACGTCGTCGGCCGCCGAGCGCGCCTCGGCGACACGGAGAAACCGCCGGAGCTCCGCACCCGAGAATGAGCACTGCCAGTCTGTCACCGACGCGACGCGTGAGCGCCATCCGCACGCTGAGCCTCGTGCTCGCGTTCACCGCGGCGGTCGGGCTCGTCTTCGGCACCGCGGGGTTCACCGCGATGGAGGCCGACCGCGGGCTCGCGGTCAACGTGACCGACGACGCGAGCGCGTACCTCGGCTACGAGCCGCTCGCCGACGAGGTCCGCGACGGGGAGCCCGCGCCCGTCGTCGAGTACCGCAACCGGTTCGGCACCGACCTCGACGAGTTCGACGTCGACGTCTCGATCGCGGACCCCGGAGCGACGGACGCGACGATCGAGTCGGTCGACCCGCCCTCGTCTCTCGATCGGGAGAGCGCGGCCGCGGTCGACGTCACGCTGCGCTGCCCCGATCGAGAGACGGTCCCGCTCGCGTTCGAGGTCGACGCGAACGGCGCCGGCGTCGGCGTCTCGCTGAACCGCACCCACGCCGTGACCTGCGTGCCGACGGGGCCGACGGTGACTGGCGTCACGTACAGCGGCGTGGGGAACGCACACGTCGAGACGAACGGGGCGGACGGGACCGTCGAGGCGACCGTCTGGCTCACGGCGGCGAATCCGGGGAGCGGCGGTCCCGAGGGAGCGATCCGTTCCGTGACGGTCGAGGACCTGAACACCTCGAACCCCGTGCGGCCGCAGCTCCCCGACGTATCGAACGAGCGCGTGGCGGCCGTCGAGTTCCGGGATCGGGGCGTCGCCTACTTCCACCCGGGATGGAACGGGGCGGAACACGCCGACCCGAGCGCGGGAGACGGGGTCGAATCCGGGGACGTTCCGCTGAACGCCGAGACCGTGTCGAACACCTCCGTCGTCGACGAAAACGACGACTGATCGCTTCTACAGTTCGACCCGCTCCCCGATCTCGGGCGCGCTCGCGTCGACCCCGTCCGCGCGGAGGTCCCCGGCGAACGCCTCGCACCGGTCGCCGTGGTTGACCAGCACTTGCGCGCCGCGGTACGAATCCAGGAACGACTCCAGCCCCTCGCGGTCTGCGTGCGCGGAGAAGTCGTACGACTCCACGCGGGCGCTGACCGGGCGCACCTGACCGTTTATCGCCAGCCGCCCGCGCTCTTGGAGCTCGCGGCCCGGCGTCCCCTCGACCTGATACCCCGTCAGCGTCACGAGGTTCGTCGGGCTGCCGCGGATCTCCGGGAGGTACGAGTGGACCGGACCGCCGGCGAGCATCCCCGAGGTGGTGATTATCAGCTCGTTGTCGGCGGCGATCCGCTCGCGCTGGCCGTCGCGGCCGGTGACGAAGCGCGCGGCGCCCGCCGCCCGGCGGAGCGCCTCGGGGTCGCGCAGGAACTCGGGGTGCCGGCGGACGAGCCGCGTCACCTCGGTCCCCATCCCGTCGACGTACGGGGTGAGGTCGTTCGCCTCGGCGACGAGCATCAGCTCCTGCGTCCGCCCGATGGCGAACGCCGGCGCGACGACGGTCCCTCCCTCCCAGATCGTCGTCCGCACGCTCTCGGCCCAGCGGTCCTCAACCGCGCGGCGGTCCTCGTGGGTCACGTCTGCGTACGTCGACTCGCAGATCACGGCGTCGGCGTCGGGCCGCGCCGTCGTCCCCGAGACGAGCCGCTGGTCGTCGGTGTGGAAGTCGCCGGTGTACAGCAGGCGGACGTCTCCATCGTCGACGAGCACGTGCGCCGACCCCGGGATGTGCCCCGCGTCGAACAGCGTCACTTCGTAGTCGGTCCCGCCGGCCTCGACGACGAACGGCTCCCGGTAGCCGTGCCGCTCCTCGACCTCGCCGAGCCGCGCGACGTGTTCCTCCGAGAAGGGACAGAGCGGGCTGTTGCCGTGCAGCTTGAGCGTGTCACGCGCGAGCGTCCGCGTCAGGTCGGCGGTCGGCGGCGTCCAGTGGACCGCGGGCCGCCGATCGCCCTTCAGCAGGGCCGGCACCGCGCCCGCGTGGTCGAGGTGGCCGTGCGAGACGACGACCGCGTCGGGCTCGGGGTCGCGGACCGGGTACCGCGGCGGGTCCGCGGTCAACAGGCCGTAGTCCAAGAGCAGCGCGTCGTCGACGAGGACCGCGCTCCGACCGACCTCGCGGGCGCCGCCGAGGAACTCGACCTCCATTGCCGGTCCGTAGCCGTCCGCGGCGTTAGTGTTCGTCGGTCGCGGCGTCGGCGTGCCGCGCCGCGGCATTAGTGTTCGTCGGTCGCGGCGTCGGCGTCCGTCGACGGGCTCAGTCGAGCCGCTCCGCGGCGTCCCGCTGGACGAGGGGCTCCGCGTTCTCGACGGGGAGGGTCACGACGTCCTCGCTCGCGAGGTCGTACTCCCGCTCGTCGACGCCGAAGATGGCGCCGACGTCGCGGGTGATCCGGACGGTCGTGCGGTCGTCGACGGTCGGGTCGGTTTCGGAGGAGGCGCCGGCGCCGGCGACGCCGTCAGCCGAGTCGGACGAGTCGGCCTCGCCCGCGTCCCCCGGGTCGTCGACCCCCGGTGCGCCGGGCGGTGCGGGCTCGGGCGGGACCGCGGTCGGGCCGCCGTCGGCGGTGGCGCCCTCCGATGCGGCGTCGACGGCGCCGTCGCTCGCGCTGTGCTCCGGCGCGTCGGCCGGCGGCGGTTCGGACGCCCCTCCCGTCTCGCCGGGGGTCGCGTCGAGGGCGTCCGCCACCTCGTCGTCCGCGCCGCCCATGGCGCCGGCGAGCGCGTCGGCGACCTCGTCCGCTCCGCCGTCGGTCGAGTCCGTCCGCCCGGTCGGATCCGCCGGATCCGGAGAATCGGGGTCCGGCGCGGGTACGGACGCGGAAGCGGACGCCGATGCGGAAGCGGCCGTCGACCCGGACGATGACTCGTCTACCGACACCTCGCCGGAGAGCACGTCGAGCACGCTGGATTTGTTCGCCTCGATCCGCTCGACGAGGTCGTCGAACAGCTCCCGCTCCTCGGTCGTCATGCCGTCGGCGTCGACCGGCATGTCGGCCGCCGCGAACGACGCGAGCTTGACGACCTTGCCGACGCGGCGCTCGTACAGCGCTTCGGCGACCTCCTCGGCCGTCTCGACCTCGTCCGAGAGGCGGCGGACGTCGTCGTCGGAGAAGGGCTTGTCGACCTGCTCGGCGCGGCGGTCGCGGGCCGCGCGCAGGTCGGCGACGTAGGCGGCCACGTCGTCGTAGAAGGAGTCCCGCAGGTGCTGGAGGCTGTCCTTGCGGCGTTCCTTCGCCTGGGCCGATCTGAGCTCGTCGAGGTTCATTGTTCGGATGCCTTCCGCGCCTCGCCGCGGGCCATGAGGAAGACCCCGGCGAACTCGGGCACGGTGTTTCTACCGGGTTCAACTCTGACGCGCTCACCGTTTAATTCTACCGTCCGATCCGCGTCGGTCTCGATCCGGATCTCGCGGCCGACGAACCGGTCCGGCACCGCGTCCCGCAGCGGGTCGAAGCCGGCGAGCCCGTCGCGCTCGATCGGCGTGACGACGAGCCCGGAGCCGCCGTGGAGCGTCCCCGGAAGCCGGATGAGCCGCCGCGTGTCGGTGGTCACCGGCTCGTCGATCGGCGCGGTGTCGGTCGCGGCCACGCGCGACGCCAGCGCGGAGACGAGCCGGCGCACGCCCGGGCCGCCGGCCTCGACGTTGCCCTCGCGGACCGCGGTCGGGTTCCGGTCGAACGCGCCGAGGATCGTCTCCGCGCGCCCCTCGCCGATCCCGTCCAGCTCCATCAGGCGCTCGCGGGCCTCGTCCTCGTCCATGTCGCGGAGGTCGTCGGCGTACGCGACGAGCGCCTCGTGGACGCGGGCGCCCCACCCGCCCTCGGTGCGGAGCACGCGCTTCGTCGTGCCGCGCTCGGAGACGGTGCGGATCAGACCCTCGGTGTCGAGGTCGATCGCGCGCACGTAGTCGACGATCTCGCGGCGCGCCTCGCTGTCTAACCCCCGCACGCTCTCGTCGCGGACGTGGACGTGGTAGCCGCGCCCGCCGGAGAAGACGACGGTGAGGTCGTCGAACGCGAAGTCGTCGTCGAGGAAGTCCAGCAGGCGCAGGAGGGCGTCCTTGCACTCCGCGAGCATCTCCGGGTACGAGGTGGTCTCGGGGTCGACCCCCGGGAGGTGGTCGGCGTCGAGGTCGAAGATCAGGTCGGCGGAGAGCCACCCCTTCTTCGACATCGTCGAGGCGCCGGGGTCGTCGTAGCGCGCGGCCGAGAAGTAAGCGTGCCGGGGCGCGTTGTCCGCGAAGAACGTGTCGACGTCGCCCAGGTCGAACAGCGACTGGTGGCGGACCATCGTCGTCCCGGAGCCGGGCGTCCACGGGATGTGGCCCCACTCGCGGAGGTTCGCGTCCGGCGGGAGCGACGGCGAGGCGCGGCGGTAGTAGTCGCCGAACCGCCCCTTCAGGTACTCGCGCGTCCGGTCGTCCATCGTCTCATCGGGTACCGGCGGTCGACGTATCAACGTATCGTTCGCGGGCGACCATTTATAAATAGAACCGCGGCGGTTGCGGAAGGCGCGCGCCGCCGAGCGGCCGTCCTCGGCGGCCGCGAGGTGCGCGCGCGAGGGACGCGGCGACCGGAGGGAGCCGCGAGGCTGGGGAGGCGTGAGGCTGCGGTGCGGTCGCAGTGCGGGGTGGGACTCAAAGGGGCAGCCTCACGGCTGGGGCTTTGGAGGTGTTCGCCGCCGATCCGCATCGCGCCTCGTGTACGTCGTCTTCGGCCCCAACACTATCCCGGCACGCGCCGTAGCCGCGCCCATGCGCTCCGAAGACGAGATCCGGGAGCAGTACGAGTTCCTCTGCGAGGAACTCGACGACGAGGAGATGTCGCACCGCGGCGTCGAGCAGCTGTTCACCCACTACAAGCGCGCGCTCGGCTGGGTGCTAGAGGAGGAGCACATGTGACCCGGGCCGCCCGGCGCGGACCCGCCCACCCGCCTCGACCTCGGTAACGTGTTACGGAGGCTACACCAACAGCGGGCCCTCGTTAGCTTTATCAATTCGAACCCTGTATCAACTGGTGACGCTTCGTCTGGAGGGCCGAAGCGTCAGCGGGGACCAATCGGCCGCTCGACGCGGCTTTTTTCCGCGTCGGGCGCGCCGGCTTTCTGCGTACTCAGACACCGCCACGCTGAGAGCGGTGCGACTGCCACCTTCCGAGTCCGGCGCCCGCCGACCACCGAGTCCAGCGCCCGCCGACTCCGGATCCCAGCGACCGTCCCGATCTCCCGTCGTTCCGGGCCGATCTATCATCTCCCGTGCATTCGATCGAGGGCGCAGTTCGGCCCCGGACCGGCGCATCGTAGTTGCTCGACTGACACGACGGAACCGCAGGTATCGAGAGACTCCGCGGGTCGGAGCGCGGATCGACGTTGTTTATAACGGTATGTTTATTTATTTGGAATAGGAATGTATTGACAGTTGCATGTACGATCTCACGGGTTTTCAGCGTGACTTGCTCTACGTGATCGCCGGTCTGGACGAGCCACACGGACTCGCGATCAAAGAGGAGCTCGAGGACTACTACGAGAAGGAGATCCACCACGGCCGGCTCTACCCCAACCTCGACACGCTCGTCGAGAAGGGCCTCGTCGAGAAGGGCCAGCGGGACCGGCGCACGAACTACTACACGCTGACCCGCCGCGGTCGACGCGAGATCGAGGCCCGGACCGAGTGGGAGACGCAGTACGTCGACCACTAACCGGTCGGGTTCGGCCACGCGGACCCTTCTCTCGTCCGTTTCACCCACCTTCGGGAGCCGCAGTTGGACGTTTCTCCAACGCCGGCCGGATCGCCCTGCATTTATTCCGCCCGCGTGCGTCGCGTCACCATGGATCGCCACACGGCCACCCCCGACGTCACGGACCTCCCGGGCGAGCACGCGCGGGAGTGGGTCGACTACCACCACGAGTCGGCCGCGCCGAGCACGTACGTCTACGAGTTCGTCTGGGACCGCACCGCCCCGGCCGAGGGCCCGTTCTGCACCGACGTCGACGGCAACGTCCTCATGGACTTCACGAGCCACGTCGCCGCCGCGCCGCTCGGGTACAACAACCCGCTGGTCATGGAGCCACTCGCGGAGTTCGACCTGGTCGACCCGTTGAAGATCGCGGGCCAGGACTTCTACGTCGCCGGCGGCGAGTCGCCCGGCGACGGGCTTCCCGGCTCCTCCGGGCTGATGGAGCGGCTCACCGAGGTCACCGCCCACTACGACATGGACACCGTCTTCCTCTCGAACTCCGGGGCGGAGGCGGTCGAGAACGCGATCAAGATCGCGTACGACGACTCCGGCGGCGCGAAGCACGCGATCACGTTCGACGGCGCGTTCCACGGGCGGACGCTCGGCGCGCTCTCGCTCAACCGCTCCAAGGCCGTCTACCGCCGGGAGTTCCCGGAGATCAGCGGCGTCCACGACGTCCCGTTCTGCGACGACCGGACCTGCACCCCGGAGACCTGCTCGTGCGGCTTCTTCGCCGGCGGCGTCTCCCGGCTCCGCGAGAAGCTCGACCCCGATCGCGGGCACGTCGACCCCGACGACGTGGCGTATCTCATCCTGGAGCCGATCCAAGGCGAGGGCGGCTACCGGTTCCCCTCCGAGGCGTTCACCGACGAGGTCGCCGCCCTCGTCGACGAGCACGACATCACGCTGATCGCCGACGAGATCCAGTCCGGCGTCGGGCGGACCGGCGAGCTGTGGGGCTCGGACCACTACGCGCTCGAACCGGACGTGATCTCCAGCGCGAAGGGGCTCCGCGTCGGCGCGACGATCTCCCGCTCGGACGTGTTCCCCGAGGAGAAGAGTCGGCTCTCGTCGACGTGGGGCGCCGGCGACGTGATCGCCTCCGCGCAGGGCGCGCTCACCCTCGACGCGATCCGCGAGCACGACCTGATGGACAACGCCACGGTTCGGGGCCGACAGTTCAAAGAGACGATGCGCGACGCCGACCTCCCGGGCGTCGTCGACGTCCGCGGAAAGGGACTCATGCTCGCCCTCCAGTTCGACTCCAAGGAGCGCCGCGACGCGGTCCTGAAGAACGCGTTCTCCCGCGGCCTGCTCACGCTGGCGTGCGGCCACGACGTGCTCCGGGTCCTCCCGCCGCTCGACGTCACCGAGCGCGAGATCGAGCTCGGCGCCGACCTGCTGACCTCCGCTATCGCCGAGACCGCCTGAGGCGACGACTCACCGGTCCGCGTACCACTCCGCGAACTTCTCTAAGGCGCGGCCGCGGTGCGACACCGCGTTCTTCCGGTCGGTGTCAATCTCGGCGAACGTCTCGCCGTCGTGTTCGAAGATCGGGTCGTAGCCGAAGCCGCCGTCGCCGCGCGGCGCCACGATTCGCCCGGGAACGTACCCCTCGAACAGCTTGACCGGGAGCGCGTCGCCCGCGCCGTCGCCGTCTCCCGCGTCGCCGTCCCGCTCTCCGCCGTCCGGGCCGGCCGCGGCCGCCGCGTCCCGGTCCCCCCGATCGACGGGGTCCGGGCTCGCGGCGAACCCCTCGCCGTCGCAGTAGCCGAGGGTGCAGCGGAACGCGGCGCGACGGTCGTCGAGGCCGGCGGCGACCTCGTGGACGCGCTCGATCCCGAGCGTCTCCTCCACGTACGAGGAGTACGGGCCCGGGAACCCGTCGAGCCCCTCGACGAACAGGCCGGCGTCGTCGACGAGCACCGGCCCGCCGGCGTGACGGTACGCCTCGCGCGCGCCGCGGGCCGCGATCGGCCCCAGCTCGTCGGCCTGGATCTCCGTGTAGTCGAAGTCGAGCCGCTCCACCGAGCCGTCCGGGAGGTAGCGCTCCGCCTCGCGCACCTTCCCGGGGTTCGTCGTCACGTATCTGAGCACGGATCCGGCTGGGGACGGCCGGAACGAATAGCCGTCGGTCGGCGACGGGCGCGCGGACGCGGCGGGCGCGGCGACGATCCGTACGGTCGGCAGTACGTTTTTGTCGATTCGTCGAAATCTCCCGCGTATGCCCCTCCCGACGTCCGAGAAGAAGCGGCTGATCGGACTCGTCGCGGTCCTCTCGTTCGGGCTCACGTCGCTGTTCGCCGTCCTCCTCCCGGAGGTGCTGTCGGCGCTGATCCCCGCCACGTTCATCCTCGGCTTCTTCGTGCTCATCCCGTTGGTGCTGGTGCTCGGCGAGGACTTCCCGCTCGTCGAGTCCGAGGGGGCCGACGGGGAGTCGGCGTCGGCGACCGCGACGACCGAGGACCCGCTGGCGACGCTCCGCGAGCGGTACGCGACCGGCGAGATCGGCGAGGCGGAGTTCGAGCGACGGCTCGACCGGCTGCTGGAGACCGAGGAGCCGGAGGGCCGGATCGGCCCCGACGCCGCGGATCGGCGCGAGTCCCGCGAGCGCCGCGAGCGAGAGACGGAACCGGAGTAGCGGGCGGTGGCGCGCGGCGGTGGCGGTAGCGCGTGCGACGTCTGCGTCGCGGGCCGCCGAACCGAACGCCGCCGGCCCGCGAGGAACACGCTCTTAAGAGACGACCGTCAGGAACGGACGGACATGCTGATCGCCGGAACCGTCATCGCCGACCCCGAGACCGTGATCCCCGACGGCGCGGTCGTCGTCGAGGGCGCGACGATCGCCGCGGTCGGCGACGCCGCCGCCCTCCGCGAGGAGTACCCCGACCGCGAGCGCCGCGAGGTCGACGTCGTCGCGCCCGGGCTGATCGGGGGCCACGTGCACTCGGTGCAGTCGCTCGGCCGGGGGATCGCCGACGACGCCGCCCTCCTCGACTGGCTGTTCGACGCCGTGCTCCCGTTGGAGGCCGCGATGGACGCCGAGGCGACCCGCGCCGCCGCCGAGCTGGGGTACTTGGAGTGCCTCGAGAGCGGGACGACGACCGTCGTCGACCACCTCTCCGTCAACCACGCGGAGCAGGCGTTCGAGGCCGCGATCGACACGGGGATCCGCGCGCGCCTGGGGAAGGTGCTGATGGACCGGGACTCCCCCGACGGACTCATAGAGGACACCGACGCCGCGCTCGCCGAGAGCGAGGCCCTGATCGAGGAGTACCACGGCGCCGCCGACGGCCGGGTCCGGTACGCGGTCACCCCCCGGTTCGCCGTCACCTGCAGCGAGGCGTGCCTGCGGGGCTGCCGCGAGCTCGCCGACCGCCACGACGGCGTGACGATCCACACCCACGCCAGCGAGAACGAAGAGGAGATCGCGACCGTGGAGGCCGACACGGGCAAGCGGAACGTCCTGTGGCTCGACGAGGTCGGGCTCACGGGGCCGGACGTGACCCTCGCGCACTGCGTCCACACGGACGAGCGCGAGCGCGAGGTCCTCGCCGAGACCGACACGGTCGTCACGCATTGCCCCTCCTCGAACATGAAACTCGCCTCCGGGGTCGCCCCGGTCCACGACTACCTCGATCGGGGGATCACGGTCGCGCTCGGCAACGACGGCCCGCCCTGCAACAACACGCTCGACCCCTTCACCGAGATGCGCCAGGCGAGCCTCCTCGGGAAGGTGGACGCCCGCGACCCGACGCGGCTCCCGGCCGAGACCGTGCTGGAGATGGCGACGACGAACGGCGCGCGCGCCGCCGGCTTCGACCGGCTCGGAACCCTCCGCGAGGGCCGGCGCGCCGACGTGATCGGGCTCACCACCGATCGCACGCGCGCCACTCCGGTTCACGACCCGCTCTCGCACCTGGTGTACGCCGCCCACGGCGACGACGTGGTGTTCGCGATGGTGGACGGCGAGGTCCGGTACGCCGACGGCGAGCACGTCGGGACCGACGCCGACGCGGTCCGCGAGCGCGCCGCCCGGGAGGCGGAGCGCGTGGTCGAGGAGGCCGGAATCGACACGGCCGCGACGTAACCCGTCGTTCGGGCGGCCGTCGTCGGGGTCTTCCCGGTGATTCCCGACCGCTGAAAACGGGTTTGATCCGTATTAATTCGGACTGAGGATCTCCGTTATATACCCGTCCGGGGCCCGTTGATCGACTCACCATGACGGACCGACCGCAGACGACTGGCGGCGACAGCTCGCAGGACACCTCGACCGACGGCTTCCGGCGCCGGGAGTTCGTGGCGCTCGGCGCGGGCGCGAGCGCGACGCTGCTCGCCGGCTGTGCCGGCGACGGTGCGCTCCCCTCGTCGGACGGCTCCGACGGCTCCGACGGCTCCGACGGATCGGACGGGTCGGAGACGCTCACCGGCAACTTCCGACTCCTCATCAGCGACGCGCCGGCCGACATCGCCGACTTCGACCGACTGGACGTCACGCTCAGCGAGGCTCGAATCTTCGAGGCGAGCGAGGGAGGGGACGAAGACGACGGAGACGAGGACGGCGAGGACGAGGCGGAGGAGTCCGACGACGAAGACGACGAGACGAATCAGACCGGCAACGAGACCGAGTCGGAGTCCGATTCTCCCAACGGAACCGCCGAGGAGGAAGGCGGAGAGGAGGAAGACGGCGGAGACGACGAGGGCGAGGAGGACGCCGACGAAGAAGACGATGACGGGGACGAGGACGACGAGAGCGAGGACGACCGCGGCTTCACCGTCGTCGACCTCGACGGCGCGACGGTCGACCTCACGCAGGTGATCGAGGAGGACGCGACGGCCGTGTTCGACGGCGAGATCCCGGCGGGGAGCTACGAGAAGATCGAGCTCTCCGTCTCCGCCGTCGAGGGGATCGTCGACGGCGAAGCGGTCGACGTGAAGCTCCCGAGCGAGAAGCTCCAGATCACGAACGGGTTCGAGGTCAACCCGGACGAACCGGTCAGCTTCGTCTTCGACATCAACGTCGTCAAGCGCGGTCCGAACAACGGCTACATCCTCAAGCCCGTGATCTCGGGGAGCGGGGTCGCGGGCCGGGACGTCGACGTCAACGAGATCGACGACGATGACGACGACGATGACGGTGAGGACGAGGACGAAGAGGACGAGAGCGGAAACGAGGCCGACGGATCGGACGACGAGAACGACGGCGCCGCCGGAAACGAGACCGACGACGGCGGAAACGAGACGGACGACGCCGAAAACGAGACCGCGGTCGAAGACGACAGCTAGCTACGACGACGTCTCGACGGAGGGGACGGTCGCCGACTGACGCTTCGCCCAGCGCAGCGCCGGTGCGGTGTCGTTGAACGCCTCGGTGTCGACCCCTTCGACGTCGATAGTCCGCTTGAGGTACCGGCGCTTCGAGCGCTCGCCGACGACCGCGAACCGGTCCACGCCGCGGGCGACGGCGATCTGCGCGGACTCGCGGAGCGCGCGCCGGCCGGCGTCCGAACAGGGGCGGCTCGTCCGCACGACGAGCACGACGGCGTCGACCGCGCGGTCGGCGGTGACGCTCCGCCACCGGTCGAGCAGCGCCTCGCCGTCGGCGGGACTGAGCCCCGTCCCGTGCGGGAACTCGACGACTAACACCTCGTCGTCGGTCCGCAGCGCCCAGCGCTCGCTCGGTTGCATGTCACTAATCCGTACCTGTCGGATGATAAATGCACGGACCTAGTTATCTCGTCTGATAAATCGGTTGCCAGTACGGTCGGCTCGAAACGCCGCGAGGGGTCTCGAAACACCTCTCGAAGATCGGATACCGTTCTGTCAGGAGTCGACTCTCGTCGCTGAGAACTAACGGCTCGATGAGGTGTCGTCGGTCGTCTCGGCGTCCGTGGTCCCCTGACCGTCCGCCGCCGCTGCGACGACCGCCTCGGCGAGCGCCGCGAAGTCGGCGTCGTCCGGGACGACGTCGACGTCGATCCCGTGCTCCGCCGCCGTCTCCGCCGTCGGCGGACCGATGGCGCCGACGACCGCGTCGGCGAGGCCCGCGATCGCCCCGTCGCGGACTCCCCGCTCTTCGGCGGCGTCGAGGAAGTGCGTCACCGTGAGCGACGAGGTGAACGCGGCGGCGTCGAGGTCGCCCGCGGCGGCCAGTTCGGCCGACTCGCCCGCCCCGTCCGGCCGCGTCAGCCGGTACAACACCGTCTCGTTGACCGTCGCGCCCGCCGCGCGGAGGCCCTCCAAGAGCACGTCGCTGCCGTGGTCCGAGCGCGCCACCTCGACGCGTTCGCCGTCGACGCGCCCGGATAGCGCCTCGACGAGCCCCGCCGAGGTGTACTCCTCGGGGACCACGTCGACGGCCCAGCCGGCCTCGCGCGCCGCGGCGGCGGTCGCGGGGCCGATGGCGGCGAGCGTCGCGTCGCCCGGCTCCCAGCCCGCCTCGGCCGCGAGCTCGACGCCGGTCTTGCTCGTGAGCACGACCCAGGGGGCCGCGGCGGGAACCGCGCCGGTCGGCTCGACCGCGAGCATCGGGTCGGCGACCGGCTCGGCGCCGAGCGACTCCAACAGCGCCGCGGCGTCGTCGATTCGCTCGTCGGCCGGGCGGAAGACGGCGACGCGGGGGAAATCGGCGCGCTTGCGCCCCTCGCTCTCGCCGACGCCGTCGACCTCGCTCTCGGCGTCGCTCACGCCTCCTCACCTCTCCGCTCGTCGTTCCGGAGGAACTCGACGACGCGCTCCCGGGTCGCGGCCACGTCACCGATGACGGTGACCGCGGGGGGCTCGATCCCCGCCTCGTCGCGGACGTCGACGATGGTGTCGAGCGTGCCGGTCGCGACCCGCATCTCCGGCCACGTCGCGCGCTCGACCAGCGCGACCGGGGTGTCGCCGGCGAGCCCGGCGTCGCGGAGCTCGGCCGCGTACGCCGGGAGCTTCCCGACGCCCATCAGCACGACGACCGTCCCGCCGGTCGCGGCGAGCGCGTCCCAGTCGACCGCCGACTCCGCCTTCGTCGGGTCCTCGTGGCCCGTGACGAAGGAGACGGAGGAGGCGTGGTCGCGGTGGGTCACCGGGATCCCGGCGACCGCGGGGCCCGCGATCGCCGAGGTGACGCCCGGAACGACCTCGAAGGGGATCCCGGCGTCGGCGAGGTGCTCGGCCTCCTCGCCGCCCCGGCCGAAGACGAACGGGTCGCCGCCCTTGAGTCGGACGACCGACTTCCCCTCGCGCGCCAGCTCGACGAGCCGACGGTTCGTGTACTCCTGCGGGGTCCACTCGCCGCCGGCGCGCTTGCCGACGTCCTCGCGTTTCTCTTCGGGGATCTCGCCGAGGATCTCCGGGCCGGGGAGCTTGTCGTGGAGGACCACGTCGGCCGACTCGATCAGCCGGGCGGCCTTCACGGTCATGAGGTCCGGATCGCCCGGGCCGGAGCCGACGAGGTAGACGGTGCCGAGGTCGGCCTCCTCGCTCGACTGGTCCCCCTCACTCATCGTCCGCCTCTTGTCGGGTTCCCTCGTCCGTCTCCGCCTCCTCGCGGGCGGCCGCGATCAGGTCGGCAGCGCCCCGGTCCGCCAGGTCCGCCGCGAACGACTCGGCCGCCTTCGCGTGCGACCGGATCGGGAGGTCGCGGGTGTCGGCCACCTCCTCGGTGCCGTCCGTCGAGAGCACCCGGACGCGGGTGTGGACGTGCTCGCCCTGCACGAGCGCCGAGACGCCGATGGGGGCGACGCAGCCGCCGTTGAGCTCGCCGAGGATCGTCCGCTCGACGGTGACCGCGACCCGGGTCCGGGGGTGGTCGACCGCGGAGCGCACGTCCTCGATCACGTCGGGGTCGGTCGCGGTCACCGCGATGGCGCCCTGGCCCGCCGCGGGGACGAACTCCTCGCGGGGGAGCCGGGTCGTCGGGACGTCGTGGTAGAGGTCGGAGCGCCGGAGCCCCGCCTCGGCGAGGACGATGGCGTCGTACTCCGTCTCCACCTTCCGCTCCATCGCCGAGCGCTCGAGGTCGGAGAGGGAGTCGAACCACTCCTCGACGGTGGTCTCGAACTCCTCGTCGACCTCGGGGTCGTCGCCCTCGGCGTCTCCCGAGCCGTCTTCCGCGTCGCCCTCGCCGTCAGCGCCACCCCCCTCGGCGGTCATCGCGCTCGCCTCGCCCGAGGCGATCAGCCGGCGCTCGTGTTCCGCCTGGAGGCCGGGCGCGAGCAGCTTCTCGATCCGGGTGTCGACGTTGCCGCGGAGCGGCTCGACGACGAGGTCCGGACGCGTGGCCTTGATCTGCGCCGTCCGCCGGAGCGAGCCGGTCCCCACGACGGCGCCCGAGGGGAGGTCCTCGATCCCGAGCCCGTCGGGGTGGACGAGCACGTCGCCGGAGGGGGCGCGCTCGGGGACGCCGGCGACGACCATGTCGTCCATCCCCTCGGTCGGCACGTCCTTCAGCGAGTGGACGGCGAGGTCGGCGTCGCCGGCGAGCACCTCCTCGTCGAGCGAGCGGACGAAGGCGCCGGTCTTCCCGAGCCGGTGGATCAGCTCGTCGGGGATCTGGTCGCCGCGGGTCTCGACGCGCCGCAGTTCCACGTCGCGTCGGCGGCTCGACAGGGCGTCGCGGACGGTCCCGGCCTGCCGGAGGGCCAGGTCCGACCCGCGCGTGGCGAGCCTGAGGGTCTCGGTCATACCCGACCGGAGGGTCCCCGCGTTCAAAAGGGCATTAGTTCGGGCGTGGCGGCGGAACGCGGGTGGAAGGGGAAGCTCCGACGCGATCTTTTATACCTGTATCTGGCGCGTGCCTCCGAGGCCGCCCCGCGGCCGAGGAACACGCGCGAGGGAGGCGGCGGTCCGGCGCGGCGTCGCCCGCGCCGGGCCGTCCGCCGAGGCTGGGGAGGCGTGAGGCTGCGGTTGCGGTGCGGGTGGGAATCAAAGGGGCAGTCGCGAGGGCGAAGCCCACCGACGCAAGGACCGCAGGGAGCGAGCAACGCGAGCGACTGAGGACCGCAGCGAGGTGCGCGAGCCCTCGCGGCTGGGGCTTTGGCGGTGTTCGTGGCATCGTCGACAGCAACGACGTATCGCCGAGCGGCTGGGGCTTCGGAGGTGTTCGTCGCACCGCCGACGGCAACGATTTATAAGTGTCAGTACCGCTCCGAGCTATCAGCAACACCTACCGAACCGAAGACGTGTTAGTCCTCGGGGCCCAACTCGGCGTAATGGGAGTTCAGGAGCAGTACCCGTTCGACGTGGAGGCGCTCCGGACCGACTTCCCCGTCCTCGACCGGAAGGTCGGCGGGGACCCGGAGTCGCCTGGGGAGGGACCGGGCGACGACACGCCGCTCGTCTACCTCGACAACGCGGCGACGTCGCACACGCCCGACCCGGTCGTCGACGCGATTTCCGACTACTACCGGAGCTACAACTCCAACGTCCACCGCGGGATCCACCAGCTGAGCCAGGAGGCGTCGGTCGCCTACGAGGAGGCCCACGACACCGTCGCCGACTTCGTCGGCGCCGCGGGCCGCGAGGAGATCGTCTTCACGAAGAACACGACGGAGGCGATGAACCTCGTCGCGTACGCGTGGGGCCTCGAGGAGCTCGGTCCCGGGGACAACGTCGTCCTCACCGAGATGGAGCACCACGCCTCGCTCGTCACCTGGCAGCAGATCGGCAAGCGGACCGGCGCCGACGTGCGGTTCGTCGACGTCACCGACGAGGGGCGGCTCGACATGGCCGACGCCGCGGATCTCATCGACGACGACACGGAGATGGTGTCGGCCGTCCACGTCTCGAACACGCTCGGCACGATCAACCCGATCGGCGAGCTGGCCGACCTCGCGCACGAGCACGACGCGTACGTCTTCGCCGACGGCGCGCAGTCGGTGCCGAACCGCGCGGTCGACGTGAGAGAACTCGGCGTCGACTTCTTCGCCTTCTCCGCGCACAAGATGTGCGGCCCGACCGGGATCGGCGCGCTGTACGGCCGCGAGGAGCTCCTCGACTCCATGCAGCCGTACCTCTACGGCGGCGACATGATCCGGCGGGTCTCCTTCGAGGACTCCACGTGGGAGGACCTGCCGTGGAAGTTCGAGGCCGGCACGCCCTCGATCGCGCAGGGGATCGGCTTCGCGGCCGCGATCGAGTACCTCGAGGAGATCGGGATGGACCGGGTCGAGGCCCACGAGGACCTGCTCGCGGAGTACGCCTACGACGAGCTGTCGGCGCTCGGAGGCGTCGAGATCTACGGCCCGCCGGGCGACGACCGCGGCGGGCTCGTCGCGTTCAACGTCGAGGGCGTCCACGCGCACGACCTCTCCAGCATCCTCAACGACTACGGGATCGCGATCCGCGCCGGCGACCACTGCACGCAGCCGCTCCACGACGAGATGGGCGTCGCCGCCTCGGCGCGCGCCTCCTTCTACCTCTACAACACCGTGGAGGAGATCGACGCCCTCGTCGAGGCCGTCGGCGAGGCGCGCGACCTGTTCGCCTGACGCCGGCCTCGCGCGCCGGAGATCGAGGTCCGCGCCGCGTGTTCCCCGCTCCACGTCCCCAGAGGCATCGCGCCGAAACCGTCTGACCGGGCCGCGTTCGACCGTCCGCCACCCCGTCGCCGGAGCGTTCGCGGGAGCGGTCGGTGACCGGTTATAACCGAACGCGACACGCGACGATAAAACGGGCTTAATCCGGGACAAACCGGACTGAGCGTCTTCCAGTTATACGTGTACGAGGCGCGTTCGCCGAGCCACCGTGACCGATCTCTCGCTCGGCGGCGACCGCTCTCGGGACGCCCGCGCCGGCGGCTTACGACGCCCGGAGTTCGCGGCGCTCGGCGAGGGCGTGGCCGCGACGAGGACCGTCACGAACGGCCGACCATTTCGCGTCGATATCTCCTGCTCATGACAGATTCCACACGAACTCCGACCGCGTCCGATGCGCAGCCAGACACGCACACCGCCAGCGGCGGCGATCCGGCGGAAGGCGGGGACCCCGTCGTCCTGCTTCACGTCGAGCCGGACGCGCACTCCGCGGAGCTGCTGGCGGCCTTTGCGGAGCGGTTCGTCGACGGGTTCGCGGTCCGGTCGGTCGAGGGGATGGGGGCGGCGCTGGAGGCGCTCGGCGCGGCCGACTGCGTCGTGACCGAGCAGCGGCTCCCGGACGGCTCCGGCGTCGAACTGGTCGAACGGCTCCGGGAGCGGGGCAGCGGCGTGCCGGTCGCGTTTCACACCACCTGGCGCGAGAGCGAGGCGGAAGCGCGGGCGCTCGAGGCCGGCGCGGACGCCTACTTCTCGAAGCGGTCGGAACGCGGCCAGTACGACCGTCTCCTCGAACGACTCCGCGGACTCGTCGGCGGCGACGCCCGGAGCTCCCGCACGGCGACGACGGTCTCACCGGACGGACCTGGGGCGGCCGCGGGAGCGCCTCCCTCGGAGGAGTAGTCGGTCGTTCGTCGCGACCGACGGAACCCTTTTGACCCGCACCGGCCTACCACAGAGCGATATGGGACTGGGCTCGGACATGTATCGGCAGCAGATCCTCGACCACTACAAGAACCCGCGCAACTACGGGGAGCTCGAGGAGCCGGACTTCACGCACGTCGGCGAGAACCCCTCCTGCGGCGACACGATCCGGATGGACGTCGACCTCGACGAGGCGGGCGAGACGATCGAGGCGGTGCGGTTCACCGGCGACGGCTGCGCCATCTCGATGGCCTCCGCGAGCATGCTCTCGGAGCGACTCCACGGGATGGCGGTCGAAGAGCTCCACGAGATGGACACCGACGACGTCACGGAGATGCTCGGCGTCGACATCTCCCCGATGCGGGTGAAGTGCGCGGTGCTCGGCCGGCAGGTCGCGCAGGACGGCTCGAAGATCCACCGCGGCGAGCTCGACGCGGACGACCGCACGATCACCGAGGAGTAGCCGTCGCGCCGTGACGGGACCGCAACGCCGCGGCGGCGACGGTCGCCCTCGGCGCGCGGGCGTCCCGAGCCCACCGGACTTTTGCTCGTCAACCACGTTCGTCCGCGTATGAGCGACGGGTTCGACAAGGAGGCCGAACGGGAGAAGCTCCGCGAGAAGCTCGCGGACGACGAGGAGAAGCGCGAGCACACCCAGCGGATGTCGGAGCTCCTCTTGCAGGGAGCGACGATGACGAACCGCCACTGCGACGACTGCGGCGACCCGATTTTCCGGAAGGACGGACAGGAGTTCTGTCCGACCTGCCACACGGTCGACGCCGCGGACGTCGAGGGAGACGACTCGGCCGCGGGCAACTCGGCCGCGAACAATTCGACCGAGAGCGCGTCCGGGGACGCCCGCGCGAACGCGGTCGACCGATCGCCGACACCGCCGACGGACGGAGCGCAGTCCCCGGCGACCGGCGCGAACGGGGCGGCCGAGCCGCGGCGGCCCGACCGGGAGTCGGCCGGGACGCCCCCGGAGCCGTCGACCGAGGCGTCCGCTCCGACCGCCGGCGCGTCCGAGGGGGATTCCGCGGCGACGACGGCCGCCGGGTCCGGGAGCGTCGCCGACGCGCGCGCGTCGCTGATCCGGACGCTCAACCAGTTCGCCGACGCCGCCGAGGAGACGGACGACCCTCGACGAGCGCGCGATCACCTGCAGGCGGCCCGCGAGGCGGCCGAGGCGCTCGCGGCGCTCGACCGGTAGCGGACGACGCGAGAGAACGGCGCGGTCCGAACGATGAGACGAGAGCGGACGCGCGCGAAAAAGCCGCCGAGAGATTCGCAGGACCGCAGATAACCGATTATTTCGGGCTCGGAGTCAGGCGCCCGTCGCCTGCCCGGCCGGCTCCATCTCCTCCCAGCTCGGGCGCCGGTCGCTCAACAGGGACCGGACGATCCGAACGACGGCGTCGGTCCCGCCGCAGCAGTCGACCTCGCCGCGCTCGACGCTCCGGACGAACCGGTCCAGGTCCTCCAGCGTTACCGCTCCGGACGCGACGGCGCCGGTGATCGTCTCCGTTTCGCTCTCCATCGTCCGCACCAGATCGGTCGGTGCGGTCGAACCGTGTTGGTCGACGCGCGATGCGACAACGGGCTTCTTTGCGGCCATGTCGATTATTACTACAGGACGAGTTAATATATTACTACCGGTAGGTGACGGTTTTCTTTAATGAAATTTTGTTGAGGTATCTATCGTCGCGCCGCTCACCGGATTTCGGTTGCATCGCTCCTCGGACTCCTGACGCGTCGCTCCCCGGGTTCCTGATACGTCGCTCATCGTGCTTCCGGCGTGGCGCCCCCGTCTCCGACTATCGCCCGCTCTCGACGGCCACCAGCATGTCGGCCGCGAGCTGCTCGGCGCGGTCCGCGTCGGCGGACTCGGCGTAGATCCGGATCTTCGGCTCCGTCCCGGAGGGACGCACGAGCACCCACGCGTCGCCGTAGTCGAGGCGGTAGCCGTCCGTGGTGTTCGGCTTCGCGTCGGCGGTCTCGACGTACGCCCGCGCCGCGGAGAGCATCTCGTCGCGCTCGTCGGCGTCGGCGTACTCCACGTTCCGGCGCACGAAGCGGTAGTCGGCGTAGGGGGCGACGACCTCGCTGGCGGGGTCGCCCGCGTCCGCGAGCAGTTCGAGGAAGCGGGCGCCGATGTACGCGCCGTCCCGCGAGAGCCGGTACGGCGGGAAGAACAGCCCGCCGTTCCCCTCCCCGGCGACGGGGACGTACCGCCCCTCCTCGTGGAGTTCGCGCGTCCGAGTGATGATGTTCGTCGCGCCGATGGGCGTCAGCTCCAGGTCGGCGTCGTTCGCGTCGCAGACGTCGACGAGCCGCTGGGAGACGTTGACGGCGCTGACGACGGTGTCGCCGGGGTCGAGACAGGCGTCGGCCAGCGCCGCGAAGGAGGTGTCGCCGTCGACGAAGCCACCGTCCTCGTCGACGAAGACGGCGCGGTCCGCGTCGCCGTCGTGGGCGATCCCCACGTCGGCGTCGGAGGTCGCGACGAGCCGGGAGAGCGCCTCGAGGTTCTCCGGGACCGGCTCGGAGTCGCGTCCGGGGAAGTGGCCGTCCGGCGTCGCGTTCACCGTCAGCACCTCACAGCCCAGCTCGCGGTAGATCCGCGGCGACGACACCGACGCCGCGCCGTGGCCCGGGTCGACCGCGACCGTCAGGCCGGCGTCGGCGATCGCCTCTCGGTCGACCGCGTCGATCAGCTGGTCGACGTAGTCGTCGACCGCGCCCTCGACGGTGGTCGTTTCTCCGGCGTCCCGCCAGTCGGCGAGGTCGTAGTCGTCGTCGAGGACGCGGCGCTCGACGCGCTCGAGCACGTCGACCGAGAGCTCGACGCCGTCGTCGCCGACGAGCTTGATCCCGTTGAACTCCGGCGGGTTGTGCGAGGCGGTGACGAGCACCGCGGGGATCCCGGCCGACTCGCAGTAGCTGCCGACCGCGGGCGTCGGCACGACGCCGAGCCGATCGACGTCGCAGCCGACCGCGGCCAGCCCGCTCGCGGCGGCGTTGGCGAACAGCTCGCCGGTGGTGCGGGTGTCGCGGGCGACGGCGACCCGGTCGGCGTCCCACACCGATCCGGCCGCCTTCGCGATGTCGAGGACGAGCTCCGGCGTGAGGTACCGCAGCGCGACACCGCGGATGCCGCTGGATCCGAACAGCTCCATGGACGGTCATGCGCCGGCCGACGGGAAAGCGGTTCCGAACCCCGGACGCGGCGAGCCGGTGGGGCCGGTCCGGGAGAGAGTCGGTCGGCGTCGGCCGCCCGAACGCGTGCCCTTGAAACCGGTCCCGCCCCTACGGTTCGTATGGAGCGCACGCGACGCGACCTGTTGGCGCGGACCGGGGCGACGCTGGCCGCCGCGGGGGCGGCCGGCGTCGCCGGCTGCCTCGATTTCGCCGCCGGCGACGGGCCGCAGGGACCGGCGGGGACCCCGGAGACGCTGTCCTGCGAGGACGACGAGTTCGTCCGGCTCGCGCAGCCGTTCGAGGGGGCGGTCGAGGGGACGCTCGTCGAGGCGGGCGAGACGACGGTCGAGCTCTCCGCCGAGGGGAACTCGGAGACGTACGGCCAGTCGCTCCGGTTGGTGCTGCGGAACACGGGCGACGAGCCCGCGACCGCGCTCGGGAAACACGCCTACTCGATCCAACGGGAGACCGCGTCGGGCTGGCTCGACGTCCGCGGTTCGACGACCGGGGAGGCCGTCGAACTCCCCCGCTCCGAGGAGACGTTCGGCTCGACCGGGGCGTACAGCTGGTCGATCGACCTCGACGAGGAGGCGATCGCCTCGGCGGTGCCCGACCTCGACCTCGCCGTCTGCCCGCCGCTCGGTCCCGGAACGTACCGGTTCGTCTACTGGGGGATCGTCGACGCGCCGCCGCTCGGGGCGCAGTTCGAGCTGATCGGGTGAGCGGCGCGGTCGTCGTCGCGGGCGGTCGCCCGGGCGCCGTCGCTTCCGGCTAGAACCCGGTCCAGTCGGAGGGACCGCCGACCCGCCCGCGGACGCGGAACTCGCGGTCGTCGCCCTCCACGCGCGTCTCGACGACGAGCTCGAACGGCTCGTGGAGGGTGTGAACCACCTGCTCGTCGTGTGCCGTCGATCCCACGACGCCGACGAAGGGCCAGCCCTCGCCCGAGGTCTGGGAGGTCATGACGCGGGTGAACCGGTAGATCCGCTCGGGGTCCCAGTACATCAACAGCTGGGAGAGCGAGTAGACGCCGACCGCGCGGTCGCGGCCGGCCGACGACTCGACGACGTCGGTGAACTTGATCCCGATGTCGGTGAGGTTCCCGGCGCTGCCGACGTACTTGGTCGTCGGCGTGTCCTCGCGCTTGTCGCCCTGCTCGTGGGTGACGCAGTCGATGACGGTCACGTCGGTGCCGTCCCGCCCCGTGATCGTCTCGTAGTCGTCGCGCACCTTCTCCGCGGTGCGGCCGGTCGAGATGACGACCGGCTCGTCGGTCCACTCCGCGAGCAGCCGGTTGAACAGGTCGTACTTCCCGCTCATCGGGGGGCCGCTGACGAGCACGCTGTCGGCGCCACGGACAGCGTCGGGAAGCACGGTCATGTGTCTGGATTGAGGGGGTATCGCGTAAAACCCTTCCGAGGGATCACTTCCGCAGCATCGAGGGGAAATTAAGTGACGACGGGGGACCCTCTCGGGGCGGCTCCGTCAGTGTCAGATCCGTTATCGCTCCGGGGAGCGCGGCCCGCACGGGCGGCTCGCGGGGCGTCCCGGCGCCGTCGACGAGCGCGTCCCAGACCTCCCTCGGGTCGTCCGCGTCGTCCGCGGCGACGAGCGCCTTGGTCCGCCCCTCGTCGTACGCCAGCTCGACGAGGCTCCGGTCGTACGCGCTCGGGAACGCCTCCATCACGCGGTCGAGCTCGGCCGGGCGCCTGTTCCCCACGCCGGCCGCGACGCCGAGGGCGAACGCCCGCCGGACCGCCTCCTCGCGGTCGAGGTCGTCCCAGTCCGTGCCGAAGGTCCGGTCGTACATCAGTGGGTCACCGTCGCGGCGGCGCCGACGCGGAGCCCGCCGTCCGTGAATTCGACGCCCTGGATGTCGGTGTTCACGTCGGTCCCGCGCATCTTCAGCACCTGGATCCCGCGCTGCATCCCGTCGTCCTCGAGGTAGTTGTGCATGAAGACGACGCCGTGCGCGAGGTAGTGCTCCTCCGAGTAGGCGCTCGGGTCGGTCATCTCGGAGATGAGCAGCGTCGTCGCGTCCGTCCGCTTCAGCGAGGAGAGCAGCTGGATCATCGTGTCCTCGTCGTCGTCGAGGAGGAACCGCAACAGCATGGTGGAGTCGAAGACGACGCGGTCGATGTCGCGGGAGTTGATGAAGCCGGTGAGCCGGTTCGTCACGCCGGAGTGGTCCCGGCGCTCGCCCGGGAGCCCGAAGAACCGGCGGCCGTCCGAGGAGAAGGAGTCGAGGAAGGTGACTCGGTCCGTGTCGAGCGCGCGGTCGAACCCGAACTCGTACCCGCTCATGTCGCGGCGGATCCCCTCCTTGGTCTCGTGCATGCTGATGTACAGCACGTCCTCGCCGTTGCGGGCCCCCTGCGCGGCGAACTGCGAGCAGAACGTCGTTTTCCCGCTGCCGGGAGGGCCGCTGACAACGTATAAGCGATTCTCCGGGAAGCCGCCGTCGACGAGGTCGTCGAACCCGGGAACGCCGCTTGTGGCGCGCATACGAAGCCACTCGTCGGTCGGCGCATAAGGGTTGGCTCCCGTTTCTCAGGGGTGAGAACGGTCGCGGTCGCGTCGCCGCCGCTTTTCGGCCGCCCGCTCAGGCCCTCGCTACGGCTCGGGCTCCTCGGAGACGATGTCGCCGGCGTCGATATCGGCGATCTCCTCCACGTCCGGCGAGACCCAGACGACGAAGCGGTCGTCCGACTTGACGATCCCGCGGATCCCCTCGTCGTCCACGGTCGTTCCTCGGTCGACGTCCTCGGGGGCGACGTCGCGGACCTGGAACACCTCGTCGACCATCCAGCCGACGGTGCCGCCCTCGTCGATCTCGTCGTCGTCGAACACGACGATGCGCTCGCGGGGGCCCTCCGCCTCGATGTCGAATAGCGTCTTCGGGTCGACGATCGTCGTCGTCCGCCCGCGGAGGTCCATCACGCCCTCGACGTGGTCCGGCGAGTTGGGGATGCGCGTCAGCTCGCCGGCGTCGACGATCTCGTCGATGACGCCGATGTCCAGACAGTACGTCCCGTCGCCCAGCCCGAACTCCAACACCTTCGTGGGTTCGGCCTCCGTCTCGGTGGCTGCCATGGGCGGACCTGCGGCGAAGCGACCAATAACCGTGTCCCCTGAATTATCAGGGGTGATTACTGGGTCCGTGGGTTTATGCCGATTCTGAGTCCGCTTCCGCACATGAGTAGGACGACGGATCGGCGGGGCGGTCGCGACGACTCCTTGCGGGTCGTTGTCGTCGACGACTCGCCGTTCATGCGTGGGCTGATCGCCGATCTCCTGACGGATGCCGGCGTGGCGGTGGTCGGCGAGGCCGGCGACGGCGCGGAGGCGCTGTCGGTGGTCGCCGAGACGCGTCCGGACGTGGTGACGATGGACGTCGAGATGCCGGGGATGGGGGGATTGGAGGCCGTCGAGCGGCTGATGGACGAGACGCCGACGCCCGTCCTGATGCTCTCCGCGCACACCGCGGAGGGCGCCGAGGTCACCTTCGAGGCGCTCGAACGCGGCGCGGTCGACTTCTTCTCGAAGCCCGGCGGCGAGGTGTCCACCGGCGTCTCCCGCGAGTCGGACCGGCTGGTCGAGGCGGTCAGATCGGTCGCGGACGCCGACCTCGACGCGGCGACGCGCGACCGGCGCGAGCGCGACCGCACCGGCGGCGGACCGGGCGGCTCGGCGACCGGTTCGACGGGTCCGACTGGCGCGAGCACGGGCGCCTCGCCGACCGCGACGGCTGTCGACGTTGACGCGCCGCTGACGGTCGTGATCGGCGCGTCGACCGGCGGGCCGAACGCGGTCGAGCGCGTGCTGTCGGCGCTGCCGATGGCGGACTGCCGGGTCGTCGTCGTCCAGCACATGCCGGAGGCGTTCACCTCGCGGTTCGCCGACCGGCTCGATGAGGCCTCGGCGTACGACGTACGCGAGGCGAGCGACGGGGCCCGGATCGGGGCCGGCGAGGCGGTCGTCGCCCGCGGCGGGAGCCACACGCGGATCGACGGCTACCGCGCCGGGCGGCTCCGCGTCAAGCTCGACGAGGACGACTCGCAGTCGGTGACGCCGGCCGCGGACGTGACGATGCGCTCGGCCGCCGCGGTCGTCGACGACCCGCTCGTCGGCGTCGTGCTGACGGGGATGGGGTCGGACGCCGCGGAGGGGATCCGCGCGATGGCCGACGCCGGCGCCCGCACGATCGCGCAGAGCGAGGACACCTGCGTCATCTACGGGATGCCCAAGCGCGCGGTGCAGACGGGGGGCGTCGACGAGATCCACGACCTCGACGACGTCGCCGGCGCGATCGTGGGAGGTGCGGCCTGATGGACTCCCACCGCGCCGCGTTCGTCGCCGAGGCGGAGGACGGGATCACCGACCTCAACAACGCCCTGCTCGCGCTGGAGGCCGACCCCGAGGACGCCGAGGCGATGGACGACGTGTTCCGCGTCGCCCACACGCTGAAGGGGAACGCCGCGGCGATGGGGTACGACGGCGTCTCCGACTTCGGGCACGCCCTCGAGGACTTACTCGACGCGGTCCGACAGGGCGACCGCGAGGTGACGCCAGAGCTGATGGACCTCCTCTTCGAGGGGGTCGACGCCGTCGAGGCGATGGTCGCGGAGATCGCCGATTCGGGCGAGGTGTCGACGGATCCCTCCGACCTGGAGCGCCGCCTCCGCGAGATGGAGGAGCGCGGGACCGTCGACGGCGATTCGGCCGAGGACGGCTCGGTCGGAGCCGCCGATAGCAGTGAGGAAGGCGACGCGACGCCGGTCGACGACGCCGCCGACGGCGACACCGCCGACGGCGACGACGCCTCCGAGGTCTCTGTCCCCGACCTCCCCGCGGCCGTCGCGGCGCTCGACGCCCCGGTCGTGTACGCCGACGTGACGGTCGGCGAGACGGCGATGGCCGGGGTCGACGCCGCGCTCGTCCTGCAGGCGCTCGACGGGCAGTTCGACGGCCACGTCACCGTTCCGGGCCCGGACGCGCTCGAGGACGGCGAGTACGACGAGGGGTTCGACGCGTTCGTCTCCGGCGCCGACCCCGACGTGGTCGTGGAGGGGCTCGGCGCGCTCACGCAGGTCGAGTCGGTCGCGACGGCGCTCGTCGACGAGGCGGCCGGTGCCGTCGACGGCGACGGCGACGAGTGGGAGCCGGCCGAACCGGAGGCGCCCTCCGCGGACGAGGTGCCGGAAGCGGGCTCCGCGGACGGCACCGATCCGGAGGGCGTCGATGCCGACGAGCGCCCGGACTCCGCGTCCGGAAAGGCCGACCGCGACGAGATCAAGTCGATCCGCGTCGACGTCGACCAGGTCGACGAGCTGTACGGGCTCGTCGAGCAGCTGGTGACGAGCCGGATCAAGCTCCGGCGCGAGCTGGAGGCGGCGGACGCCGAGTCGGACACGTTAGACGAGCTCGACAAGCTCGCGTCCAGCCTGCAGGACACCGCGATGGACATGCGGCTCATCCCGTTCTCGCAGGTGTCGGACTCGTTCCCGCGGCTCGTCCGAGACGTCTCGCGGGACCTCGACAAGCGGATCGACTTCGAGATCGAGGGCGACGACGTCGAGCTCGACCGGACGATCCTCACGGAGATGCGCGACCCGCTCGTCCACGTCCTGCGGAACGCGGTCGACCACGGGATCGAGCCCCCGGAGGAGCGCGAGGCCGCCGGGAAGGACCCGACCGGGCACGTCAGGCTCACGGCCGAGCGCGAGCGCGACCACGTGATCATCGAGGTCGCCGACGACGGCGGCGGGCTCGACCCGGACCAGCTCCGCGAGAAGGCGGTCGACGAGGGCGTCAAGAGCCGCGAGGCGGTCGAGGCGATGGCGGACGACGAGGCCTACGACCTCGTCTTCCACCCCGGCTTCTCCACCGCGGAGGAGGTCACCGACGTCTCCGGGCGCGGCGTCGGGATGGACGTCGTCCGGACCACCGCCCGCGACCTCGACGGCTCCGTCGCGGTCGAGAGCGAGCCGGGCGAGGGGACGACCGTCCGCTTCCGGCTCCCGGTCACCGTCGCCATCGTGAAGGTGATGTTCGTCGACGTCGGCGGCACGGAGTACGGCATCCCGATCAAGTCGATCGCGGAGGTCGCCCGCGCGGACGACGTCGAGGAGGTCCACGGCGACGAGATCGTCCGCCACGAGGACGACCTGTACCCCGTGATCCGGCTGAACGAGCGCCTCGCGGAGAACGGCGCCGCGGCGGCCGAGTCGGGGGTGGGCGGTGGTCCCGGCGGTAGCGGCGCCGGCGGCGCCGACCTCGCGGACGGCGACGCTACGGGCGGCGACCCCGGGACCGCGACGACAGACGGCGGCGTCGCCGACGAGGGGATGCTCGTGCGGATCCGCGAGGAGACGCGCCAGGTCGCGCTCCACTGCGACGCCGTGCTCGATCAGGAGGAAGTGGTGGTGAAACCGCTCGACGGCCCGCTGTCGGGGACGCCGGGGCTCAGCGGCACGGCGGTCCTCGGCGACGGCGACGTCGTGGCCGTCCTCGACGTGGTGAGCCTATGAGCGGCGAGACCGCCTTCGAGGGCGTCCTCCGCCAGATCGACGACACCGTCCCGTTCGAGCCCGGCTACTACAACGAGTCGTACCTCGACCGGCGGATCACGGCGCGGATGCGCCGCCGCGACACGGAGTCGCACGCGGAGTACGAACGCCTGCTCCGCGAGGACGACGACGAGCGGCAGGCGCTAATGGACGCGCTCACCATCAACGTGACGGAGTTCTTCCGCAACCCCGAGATGTGGGACGTGCTCCGCGACGTGCTCCGCGAGCGGACGAACGAGCGGCGGCGGGTCCGGGTCTGGTCGGCTCCATCGGCGGACGGTCGGGAGCCGTACTCGGTCGCGATGCTGGCCTGCGATGACCCCGAGATCGACGAGTCCCGGGTCGAGGTGCTCGGCTCCGACATCAGCGAGGAGGCGCTCGACAACGCCCGCGAAGGTGTCTATCACACGACCCGGACGACGGACATCGCGGAGGAGCTGGAGCCGCTCTCGGACCCCGACCGCTACGTCGAGCGCGACGGCGACGCGTTCCGGGTCCGGCCGGCGGTCCAGCGGCTCGTCGACTTCGAAACGCACGACCTGATCCGAGACGGCGCGCGCGACCCCTTCGACGTCGTGCTGTGCCGCAACCTGCTGATCTACATCGACGTCGACCACAAGGGGGCGCTGTTCGACACGCTGGAGGCGTCGCTCGCCGACGACGGCGTGCTCGTGCTCGGAATGACCGAGAGCGTCCCGCCGGACCGGTCCGACAGGTACGAGCCGGTCGACAAGCGCCGACGGGTGTTCGGGAGGGTCTGATGTCGCTGTACCAGTACGCCCGAGACGGGAACGCGGAGCGGCTCAGGGACGCGCTGAGCAGCGACAGCGCCGCGGTCCGTCGCCGGGCGGCCGAGTTCCTCGGCGAGATCGGCGACGTCGACGACCAGGCGACGGTCGACGGGCTCCTCCGCGCGGCGACGAGCGACGACGACGCGGAGGTCCGCGGGGCCGCCGTCGACGCGCTCGACGAGCTCGGGCAGGCGGCGCTCGAACAGCTGCTCGAAGCGCTCACCGGCACCCGCGGCTCCGAGGCGGAGTGGGTCACCGCCCGCAAGTTCGCCCGCGCGCTCAAGGCCGATCGCCCGGAGCTCCGGATGGCGGCCGCGAACGCGCTCGGCGGACTCGACGACGCGAGCGGGCTCCGACACCTCGTCGAGGCGCTCGACGACGGGGACTCGCGGGTCAGGCTGCGCGCCTGTCAGGCCTGCGGGACGTTCGCGGACCCGCGGTCGGTGCCTGCCTTGACGGAGCGGCTCGGCGACGACGACCCGCGGGTCAGGCGCGCTGCCGCGAACGCCCTCGGGAACGTCGGGACGGACCGGGCGCTCTCGCCGCTGCTCGACCTCCTCGACGACGGCGACGAGTCGCTCCGACGGATCGCGGCCGGCGCGCTCGGGAAGGCGAACAACCCCGAGCCGGTGGAGCCGCTGGCGCGCGCGCTCGGGGACGAGAGCGCGGTCGTCCGCAACGCCGCGGTGTACTCCGTCATCGAGCTGCTGTCGAACGTACCGACCGAGCAGAGCCACGCGGTGCGGGACCGCGTCGTCTCCGAGCTGAAGTCGGCGGACGACGCCACGGTCGTCGAGCCGCTCGTCGAGATCCTCACGGACGGCCAGCAGGACCGCCAGCGGCGGAACGCGGCGTGGATCCTCGGCCGCGTCGCGGAGCCGGAGTCGGCGGACGCGGTCGAGGCGCTCGCGGGCGCGCTCGCCGACGAGGATCCGCAGACCGCTCAGTTCGCGGCCACGAGCCTCAAGAGCCTCGGCGGGCCGATCGTCGAGGACCGCCTGCTCGACCGGCTCGGGACCGAGCACCCGGAGGACGCCCGAGCGAAGGCGGTGTTCGTGCTCGGGCAGGTCGGCGGCCAGGAGACGCTGAACCGGCTCGAAGAGCTCACCGACGACGAGAGCTCCGCGGTCCGGCAGCGGGTGTTCTCCGCGGTGTCCAAGCTCCGGGCGGGGGGGCCGTAAATGTCCGACGGCGGCGGCGAGTACAAGGTCACGGACACCCAGGGGCGCTTCGCGGTCGCCGTCCGCGAGGGGCGGAAGGTGAGCGACGTCTCGTGGACGCCCGGCCGGGTGCTCCTCTCGAACCGGCGGCTGATCTTAGCCGGCAACGACGGGAAGCGAACGATCCCCCTCTCGGAGCTCCGGGGGCTGGGCGGGCGCCACGACGCCAACCAGTCGGTCGCGCGCGTCTCCAACTACGTGAGCTTCGACCTCGGCGACCAGGTGCTGTTGGTCGCCGCGTCGGACCACGAGTCGTTCGAGCGCGACGTCTACCGGGCCCTGCTCGACCAGCGAACGGTGACCGCCAAACACCCCGCGATCGAGGGCGGCGTCGTCCAGGAGACCGAGTGGGAGCAGGCCCGCGTGAAGATCGACGAGAACGGGCTCAACGCCGCCCTCGAGAGCGGCGCGTTCGTGGAGTTCGACCTCGACGACATCAGCGGTCTCGACGCCGCCAAACGCACGGTCAACGGCGAGAAGAAGCCCGTCATCGAGGTGTCTCACACCGACGACGAGGGGACCAGCATCGAGACGCACGTCGCCGGCGATCCCAACCGGATGCGGTTCGTCGAGGCGTGGCTCCGCAAGGGAGAGGAGCGCTCGTCGACGAACGTCGACCTCTCCAGCCGCGACCGGGAGGTGTTGATGGCGCTGTACTCCGGCGTCTCGCCGTTCGAGATCCCCTCGTTCCTCGGGATGGACGTCGACGCGGTCGAGGAGACGTTCGAGCGGCTCGTCGAGCTCGACGTGGTCGAGGAGGTGCGGGTGCGCCGCGAGGTGGCGCTCAACTCCCGCGGTCGGAACATCGCCAGCGAGGCGATGAACGAGCAGTGAGCGGTCGGACCGATCGCTGACGGAAGTTAGCGAACAGCCGGCGCGGTCCCGCTCCGCGGCGGTGCGCCGGGCTCCCGCCTCGGCCGCCGCGGACGGTCGGTCAGTTCACGGGCGCGTTGGCCGCGGTATCGGTTATAAAACGACGGAGCGCCCGCGCCGAACCACGCTTAAGTCGCCGCCAGGTCGAGTGAGGGCATGAGCTACGAGGCGGTGTGTTTCGATCTCGACAACACCCTCTACCCGTACCCGCCCTGCAACGAGGCCGGCAAGCGGGCGGCGCTCGCGGCGTTCCGCGAGCGCGGGTACGAGATGGACCGCGAGGCGTTCGACGAGCTGTACGCGACCGCGCGCCGGGAGGCGAAGCGCGAGACGGCTGTCACCGCCGCCTCCCACAGTCGCCATATCTACTTCAAGCGCGCGCTCCGGCGCCACGCGGGCGAGCGGGACGCCGCGACCGCGCTCGCGCTCGGCGACGCCTACTGGGAGGGGTACGCGACCGAGATGGAGCTGTGCGACGGCGTGGAGTCGGTCTTCGACGCGCTGGCGGCGGCGGGGGTCGACGTCGCCGTCGTGACCAACCTCACCACTCGGGTCCAGCTGCAGAAGCTCGCGCGGCTCGGGGTCGACGACCGGATCGACCGGCTCGTCACCTCCGAGGAGGTCGGCCGCGAGAAGCCGAGCGCGCTCCCCTTCACGACCGTCCTCGCGGGGTTCGACTGCCGGCCGAGCGAGGCGCTGATGGTCGGCGACAACGTCGAGGCCGACGTCGTCGGCGCGAACGCGGTCGGGATGGACACGGCGCTGTTCGTCGCCGGCGGCGACGCGCCGAGCGACGCCGAGCTGCGTGGACCGCGGCGTCCGGACCACCGCCTCGACGCCTTCGCCGACCTGACGGAGGTGGCGCTGTGAGTCGGGACGCGCCGGACTCCGACCCGGACCTGCTCCGCGGCGCCCGCGAGGCGGTCGTCGAGTACGCGCCGGCGCTCGCCGAGCTGACGCCCGGCCGGACCGGGAACCTCAGCGTCCGCGACGGCGACGCGGTCGCGGTGACGCCGACGGGCGTGCCGTACGACTCCTTCGACGCCGACGACGTGCCGGTGGTCTCGCTCGACGGGGAGCGGCTGGCGGGCCGGATGGCGCCGTCGAGCGAGGTGCCGATGCACACGGGAATCTACAAACACGACCGGCCGGGCGCGATCGTCCACACCCACTCGCCGTGGGCGACGACGATGGCGACGCTCGGTCGGAAGCTGCCGCCCGTCCACTACATGATCGTCGCGGTCGGACGCGAGGTCCCGCTCGCCGACTACGCGCCGTACGGGACCGAGGAGCTGGCCGCGAACGCCGTCGCCGCGATGGCCGAGGCCGAGGCCGACGCGGCGATCCTCGCGAACCACGGGCTCGTCGTGACCGGGCCGGACATCGAGACCGCCGTGGAGAACACGCACCACGTCGAGGACCTCTGTCGGCTCTACCTCCGGGCGTCGGCGGTCGGCGAGCCCACCGTCCTCACCGACGACCAGCTGGCGACCGTCGAGGAGCGGTTCGAGAGCTACGGGCAGCAGCCGACCGCGGACGGGGAGTAGCCGCGGCCGCCCGCCTCGACGGTCGCTCCAGTCGCCCGGTTATATAAATATCCGGACGGGCTACCGGATCGGTATGACCGAGCACGAGCCGGCGGCCGCGGTGCGCGAGACCGCCGAGGCGATCGCGACGATGGAGATCCGCGGGGCGGCGACCATCGCGTCCGCCGCGGCCGAGGCGCTCGCCGAGCAGGCGCGCGCGGCCGCGGCGAGCGGGCCGACCGCGAGCGACCCGGCGGCGTTCCGCGCGTCGATGCGTTCCGCGGCCCGGACCCTCCGCGAGACGCGCCCCACGGCCGTCTCGCTGCCGAACGCCCTCCGGTACGTCCTCCAGCGGATGGAGGGCGACGACGTCGATCGGCTCCGCCGGAGCGTGGTCGACGCGAGCAAGGCGTTCGTCCGCCAGCTCGACCGCGCGCAGGAGGACCTCGGGCGGGTGGGCGCGAACCGCCTCGCCGACGGCGACACGGTGATGACCCACTGCCACTCGACGGACGCGCTCGCGTGCATCGAGGCCGCCGTTGAGCAGGGGAAGTCGATCTCGGCGGTCGTCAAGGAGACGCGCCCGCGCCAGCAGGGCCACATCACCGCGGAACAGCTCCGCGACGCCGGCGTCCCGGTGACCCTCATCGTCGACTCCGCGGCCCGGCGCTACCTCGACGAGGTCGACCACGTCGTCGTCGGCGCCGACTCGATCGCGGCCGACGGCGGCGTGATCAACAAGATCGGCACCTCGGGGCTCGCGGTCAACGCCCGCGAGCGCGGGGTCCCGATCATGACCGCGGCCCAGACGATCAAGCTCCACCCGGAGACGCTGACGGGCCACACCGTCGAGATCGAGATGCGCGACGAGGCGGAGGTGATCGACCCCGCGGCCCGCGAGGAGATCGGCGAGATCGCCGTCGAGAACCCCGCGTTCGACGTGACGCCGCCGCGGTACATGGACGCGATCGTCACCGAGCAGGGGCAGTTCCCGCCCGAGAGCATCGTGACGCTGATGCGGGAGCTGTTCGGCGAGGGCGCCGCGGAGCCGTGGGCGGAGCCATGAGCGGGGACGAGAGGGACAGAGACCGTGAGACGGGCTGGGACGGAGCAACGACCGGGGACGGGACCGAGGACTGGGAGGAGGAGGTCGCGGAGTGGGACGAGGAGGTGTCCGAGTGGGAGTCGGGCGACGCCGAGACGGCCGACGGCGCGGGAGGGCCGGACGGCTCCGAGCCCGTCGACGATGACCCGGACCTCTCGCCCGAGGAGTCGAGCCGCGCGCCGAAGGTGGTCACCGCGGGCCACATCAACTGGGACGTGACGATCCACGTCGACCGGCTGCCGGAGCCCGACGGGGAGACGCGGATCGAGCGGCTCGAGCAGTCCGGGGGCGGCAGCGCCGCGAACGTTGCGGTCGGCCTCGTCGACCTCGGCGGCCAGTCCGTCGTCTACGGGAGCGTCGGCGGCGACGAGTCGGGCGCGCTCGCGCTCCGCGAGCTCGCGAGCGCCGGCGTCGACCCCGGGCAGGTGCTCGTCGACGCCGACGAGCCCACCTCGGTGAAGTACGTGATCGTCGACGGCGGCGGCGAGCTCCTGATGTTGGCCAACGACGGCGCCAACGAGTCGTTCACGGCGGCCGGGCTCGACCGCGACACCCTCGCGGCGGCCGACCACCTCCACCTCACGGGCCAGCAGCCGGCGACGGCGGCGGCGCTGGCGACCGCCGCGGGCGAGGCGGGCGCGACCCGCAGCTTCGACCCCGGCCGGCGCGTCGGGGACCGCGAGTTCGAGGCCGCGCTCCACGCGGCCGACGTGCTCTTCCTGAACGCTCGGGAGGCGGACGCGCTCGCCGACTCGACCGACATCGACCCGTGGGAGCCCGACGACCGCGTCGTCGCGATCAAGCTCGGGGACGAGGGCGCGACGGTTCGGACCCCCCACGGCGACGTCTCTCACCCCGGCTTCGACGTCGACCCGGTCGACACGGCCGGCGCGGGCGACGCCTTCGCGGCCGGGTTCCTCGGCGCGGCCCTCCGCGAGCCCGAGGTCGTCGACGGCGGGTTCTCGCACGACCCGCGCGACTACCAGGTGCCGCTGCTCGTCGGCAACGCCTGCGGCGCGATCGCGGCCGAGACGGTGACCGCCCGCGCGAGCCTCTCGTGGGACCGGGTGCGCGACGTCATGGGCGAGTCGCCCGAGTCGGACCTCCTGATAGAAGTGCGCGTCTAGGCGGCCGCGGACGCGCGAGGCGCCGCCGGGTCACTCGCCCGCGTAGTCGAACGCGACCGCGAGGTCGTCGGCGCCGAAGAAGACGAACCGGTAGCGACCCGGTACCAGATCGGGGCAGACTCGCAGCGCGTCGGCGTGGGGGCCGCCCTCGATCAGACCGGACTCGGTCATCTCGAACTCCCACGCGAGCGTCTCGCCCGGCCGGACCGCGATCGCCTCGTCGGTGTATTCGAAGGTGGCGTCCTCGTCGCCGCCGCGGATCTCGGTCCAGCCGGCCTCGGTGCGCAGTTCGAGGTTGTACTTCCCCCGGTTGCTGACGTGGACCTCGCGCGCCGAGACGTTCGTCAGCTCGATCCGAAAGGCGGTCCCGCGACCGACCGCCAGCGGCTCCGAGGCGGGGTCGTCGTCGCCGGGGATCACGGCTCGGAGCGCGAGCGGGCCCCCGTCACCGGTCCCGGTATCGCCGCCGTCGTCCCCGCCGACGCCACCGCCGCCGCCCCAGTCGACCTCGCCGTCGTACGCCTGCGGGTGGCGCTCGAACCCCTCGCGCTCGCACTCGAACGACGCGGGGAGCGCCTCGGGGTCCCCGTCGGGGCGCACGCCGCCGGGCAGCGCCTCGGGGTCGCGGACCCCGTCCTCGCCCGTCACCTCGCTCGTCTCGCCCCAGCCGTCCGTGACCGACACCCGGATCGACTCGGGACGGGAGTCGGTCGTGACCCGAAGGAAGGCCCCGGGGAAGGTGATCGCTTGCCCGCAGGCGACGGTCTCGTCGCCGAGCCCCTCGACGGTCGCGCTCGCGACGAGCGTCCCGTCCTCGACCGCGACGTCGGCGAACGAGATCGCGTCGTGACAGGTCGTCGGCCCGACCGACTCGACGTACGCGAGCACCGACTCGTCGAAGTCGGTCGCCTCGACGAACGCGACCGTCTCCGCGGGCGCCTCTCGGAGCAGCCACGCCGCGTCGCTCTCCTCGGTGATCAGCGCGCAGAGGCCGCGGCGCTCCTCGCGTCTCCACGCCGGGCCGGAGAGCGGTCCGCCGGCCTGATGGACCGCGGTCTCGGGGTCGGGATCGCTGTCTCCGTCTCCGCCGTCGCTCCCATTGCTCCCGTCGCCGTCGCCACCGTCGCTCCCGCCGCCGGTTCCGGGATCGCCCTCGCTCGTGCAGCCGGCGAGCGCAGCGACGCCTCCGGCGCCGAAGCCGCACAGGACCGCCCGGCGCGTGCGTCGGATCATGGTCGTCGCTACGCCGGGCGCGCATAAGGGCTTCCCGTAGACACAAACGGCTCCCTGTGTTATCTCGGGCTCTCAACCCCTCCCGGAGCCCGGAACAGGGCGGCGAGGGCGTCGCCCTCGGCGTCTCCCTCGTCGCGGTCGAGGCCGGCCGCGAGCCCGAGCGCGAGCGCGACCCGCGCCTTCGACGCCGGGAGCGGGCCGGCGAACGTCGCCCCGTGCTCCGCCAGCGTGACCGCGCCGCCGGGCGTGCCGTACACCGGCTCGGTCGGGCCCGCCGGGGGCCGTCCGGCGACGACGACGGGCGTTTCCGGGAGGGCCTCGGCCACGGCGTCGCCGATCGCGGCGGTCGCGTTGCCGAGGCCGGTCCCCTCGATCACGAGTCCGCCGACGCCGGCGTCCACGGCGCGCTCGACCGCGCCCGCGCCGACGCCGGTCCCGGAGTGGATCACGGGCACCTCCGGGACCCGCTCCGCGCCCTCGATCGCGTCCGCGAGCGGGTCGACGTCGACCCCCCGCCCGGGCTCGCGGACGAGCCGCGACCCGGCGCGGGTGAACGTCGCGACCGGGCCGGTCCCCGGCGAGGCCATCGTCGAGAGCGCGTTGCTGTGGCTCTTGACCGCGTCGCGGGCGGCGTGGAGCTCGTCGTCGAACGCGACGTGGACCCCCGGCGAGAACCGGTCGTCCGCAGCGGCCCGGACCGCGAGAGTCAGGTTCGCCGGCGCGTCGCTGGAGGCCTCGTCGAGCCGGCGCTGGGCCCCCGTGACGACGACCGGCGCGTCGAGGTCGGTGAGCAGGTCGAGCGCGAACGCGGTGTCGGCCAGCGTGTCGGTGCCGTGGGTGACGACGACGCCGTCGGCCCCCTCGGCGACCGCCTCGCGCGCCGCGGCGGCGGTCGCGAGCACGTCGCGCCACCGCACGTCGAACCCGGGCTGCGAGCAGACCTCGCGGGCACTCACGGTCGCGTACCGCTCGACGCCCGGGACCGCCGCGACGAGGTCGTCGCCGGTCTTCGCCGGCGCCGCGCCGCCGTCGTCCGGCTCGGACGCGATGGTGCCGCCGCAGGCGACGACGGCGACGCGCGGCTTCGCCCCGCCGTCGGTCGCGGTCCGTTTCCCGTCGCGCGCCCCGCGCTCCGTCGTCGGCTCGGTGTTCGTCATACCCCTCGGTACTCCCGGAGGACCAAAGCGGTTGGTCCCGCGGCAGCCGCGTCCCCGCCGCACCGGCGGGGCGGCCCCGGCGACCGGGGACGACGGCCGATCACGGCAGAAAAGGATGAGAGGGGGCTATAAACAATCAAAACGTTTCTGAGGGCGTGTTAAAACGTTCCTAACCCCCCGAGAAATGTGGTGAAATTCCCCGAACCCTCTGCCGGATATATGAGGTACCCGAACATACACGTAGGTGTCAATGTCAATCCCCGCTCCCACGCGCCTCGCCTCCGGCCGACAGGTCGCCGGACTGATGACCGGGACCGTGAAAGCGGCCGCCTTCTGGGCCGCGATCGCCATCCCGGCGACGTACCCCGTCCTGCTGTACACGGGCCTCGACGGCGGCACCGGGCAGCTGTTCGTCGCCCTCCTGTTCGCGAACGCGCTGGCGCTCGCGCTCGGCCACGACTACAAGCGCTGACCGCGGACCCGAGGCGCCGCCCTCCAGACGCACCGAACCGTTCGAACGCGACCCTCCCGGTCCTCTCGCCCTCCGGTCTTCTCTCCTTCCCGCCCCGTCTCGAAGCGCTTACCCACGGGCCGGTCCGACCCTCTGTATGACCGACGAGACGCACGTCGAGTGGCGCGACTGGGGGTCCGAGGCGTTCGCCGAGGCCGACGAGCGGGACCGCCCGGTGCTCCTCTCTCTGTCCGCCACGTGGTGCGAGGGCTGTCACGAGATGGACGCCGTCACGTACGCCGAGCCCCGGATCGCCGCCAACGTCAACGAGGGGTTCGTCCCGGTCCGCGTCGACGTCGACCGTCGCCCGCGCGTGCGGGAACGGTACAACATGGGCGGCTTCCCGACCACGGCGTTCCTCACGCCCGACGGCGAACTCCTCACCGGCGCGGGCTACCTCGACGTCGACGGGATGCGGCAGGTGCTCGAGTCCGTCCGCCAGATGTGGGCCGACAAGGGGCGCTCGGCCGGGCGGGTCCCCCGCGCGCTCGACGCGGACCTCCCGCCGCGCGGGGAGCTGACGGAGGCGATCGAGAGCCACCTCGCCGGGCAGGTCGAGGTCAAGTACGACGAGGAGCACGCCGGCTGGGGGACCGACGCGAAGTTCCCGCTCCCCCGCACCGTCGAGTTCGCCCTGAAGCGCGACCGCGACCGCGCTCTCCGGACGCTGGACGCGGTGCGCGACCACCTCGCCGACGACGTCGCTGGCGGCTTCTTCCGGTTCGCGGGGACCCGCGACTGGGGCGACGTCGCCTACGAGAAGCCGATCGACACGAACGCGGCGGTCACCCGCGCGTTCGCGAACGCCTACCTCTACACCGGCGACGAGGCGTACCTGACGCCCGCGACCGACGCGGTCGACTTCCTCACCGACGACCTCTGGACCGGCTACGGCGTCGGCGGCAGCCTCGGCCCCGGACTGGGACGGGCCTACTACGCCGCGCCCGCCGACGACCGCGCCGAGCTCGACCCGCCCCGCCGCGACCTCACCGTCTTCGCGGGCGGGAACGCGCTCGCGGCCGACGCGCTGCTCGCGGTCGCCGCGTACACCGACGACGAGCGCGCCCGCGAGTACGCCGAGCGGATCCTCGACGGCCTCGAGCGCGACCTGATCGACGCCGACTCCGGCGAGGTGACCCGCTACCGCGGCAGCGACGAGGTCGGCGAGTCGGACCTGCTCGACGACGTCGCCCGCGTCGTGAGCGCGTACGTGCGGGCCGCCGGCGTCTTCGGCGAGGGCGCCGAGATCGCTCGCGCGGTCGCGGACCGGGCGATCGACCGACTCCGCGTCGACGGCTCCTTCGTGGACGGGCCGCGGTCGGGGCCGGGCCTGCTCGACCGCCCGTTCCGCCCGCTCGACGGCAACGTCGAGATGGCGACCGCGCTGCTCGACCTGGCGGCGCTGACCGGCGAGGACCGCTACCGCGAGGTCGCCCGCGAGACGGCGGCGTCGTTCGCGGGCGCCACGGAGCGGCTCGGCGTGCAGGTCGCCGGCTACGGGAGCCTCGTCGGGCGGCTCCTCCGCGGCACCACCGTCGTCGCGGTCGGCGACGAGCCGGGCAGCGACCTCCACCGCGCGGCGTGGCGGGTCGCCGACCACGAGAAGGTCGTCGCCCCGAACGCCCGCGCGGAGGGGTCGCCCGCGCCGCGGTCGGTCCCCGCCGGGTCGGCGGTCGTGATCGCCGGCGACGCGGTCTCCGAGCCCGCGGAAACGCCGGACGAGTTGATGCGGCGGGTCGCCGAGACCGCGGAGTAGAGCGCCGCGTCCGGCGCGGTCGTCCGTCACCGGTCGTCTGCGGCGGTTCGGTCGGTCCTCCTTCGGCGGGGATTCGCCTCTCACCACTGCACCCGCGTGTAAACGGGCGACGTGTTTATGTCGATGCCGCGTGATCGACGCGTATGGCATCTCTCCGGGACCTGGGGCTCTCCGAGTACGAGGCTCGCGCCTACCGCGCGCTGCTGCGCACCGGGCCGACGACGGCGAAGGACCTCTCGCGAGCCAGCGAGGTCCCCATGGGACGGGTGTACGACGTGCTCAACAGCTTGGAGCAGCACAACCTCGTCCGGAGCCAGGCCGCCAGTCGGCCGAAGAAGTACGCGGCGGTCGAGCCCGACGCCGCGCTCGACCGCCTGCTCGACGAGAAGAAGCGCGAGCTGGAGACGCAGGCGGAGCAGTACGAGGAGGTGGTCGCCGACCTCTCGACGGAGCTCGACGCCGGGGAGCCGGTGGACGGCCAGTTCTGGACCGCGGCGGTCGGCGCGGAGGAGGCGACGGACCTCCTCTTGGAGCGGATCGCGGCCGCCGAGCGCCGGATGGTCGTCGTCGTCGGCGCGCCCGCGACCGGCTTCGACCTCGGCACGATCGGCGAACAGGTGGCCGCGGAGCTGGAGTCGGCACTGGAGCGAGGCGTCGAGATACGGGTGTTGCTGTCGCCGGAGACGGTGGACGCGCTGCCGCGGAGCGTCGGCCGACGCTACACCGCGGATATGTCCGATATGGAGGGGTTCGAGGTCCGGACGACCGCGGGCGTCGACGGGACGTTCAACGTGTTCGACGGCATCGAGGTGTGCATCGAGGTGCCGCACCCGCTCTCCGGCGACGAGCCGTTCGCGATGATCGACGTGAAGGACGCGGAGTTCGCGACGAGCGTGAGCGAGGAGTTCGAGCCGCGATGGTCGGAGGCGGAGCCGCTGTCGTTCGGGTGAGCCGGCTTGCTCTCGCTGCTCGACCACCGCGGCCTCCCGATCCGAGTACGGTCGATGCAGCGTATTACCGAACCGCTCCGTCCGGAGCGGGTCTGCGGACCGACGTCAGTTAATCGGAGTTTTTTACTGGTGTCCGGAGTCCTCGCTTACAGGTTATGGACAGTCCAACGGAGCCCGACTTCCGGTCGCTGATCGATTATCTCGACGGCATCTCGATCTGGATCGTTTCCGACCCGGGAACATTCGATTACGTCAGTGCCGGTGCGGAGGGGATCTGGGGAATCTCTGCGGAAACCATACGAGAGGACCCCTCCGAGCTGCTCGATCGGATCCATCCGGACGACCTCGAGACGGTTCTGTCGTACATGGAAACGGCCCCTGAACAGGTCTCCGAGGAGTCGTACGAGGCTCGCGCCGTCCGTCCGGACGAGACGGTCCGCTGGATCCACACGCGGCAGATTCCCATCCGAGACGGTGACGGCGACCTGCAGCGGATCGTCGGTATCTGTACCGACATCACTGAACTAAAGCGACGTGAGCAGGAGTTCGAAGCGCTCAATCGCATCCTCCGTCACGACATCCGTAACGACATGAGCATTATTCTCGGATGGGGCGAATTCCTCGAAGCACACGTGGATGACGACGGAGGCGCTCTGTTAGAGAAGATGCTGTCGGCTGCCGACGACGTGGTGGAGCTCACTGAGATCGCTCGTGACTACGCTGAAACCATCGCGAGCGGTGGGGACATGGAAACCCGACCGGTTTCGCTCCGTGCCGCCCTGGAAAAAGAGGTCCAACTGCGACGCGAATTCTTCCCCCAGGCGGAGTTCAGGGCCGACGGCGAGATCACGGACGTCGAAGTGATCGCGAACGAGATGCTCTCTTCCGTCTTCCGGAACCTGTTGAACAACGCCGTACAGCACAACGATACGGACGAGCCCGTCGTCGACGTCCGTGTAGAGACTCAGACTGACACCGTGGTTGTTGCCATCGCGGACAACGGTCCGGGGATCTCCCCCGAGATGCGTGACTCGATTTTCAAGGAAGGCCAGAAGGGAATACACAGTACGGGAACCGGTATCGGACTCTACCTCGTTCGAACGCTCATGGAGCAGTACGGCGGGGACATCTGGGTGACTGAGAATACCCCGACCGGAGCGGCGTTTCACGTCGAATTCGAGCGATCGGCGTAGACCTCCCAACGACGGTCCCGCGCGGCTTGTCCAATTCGCCGTCGTCAGCGACCGGTGATTTCGGATCGAAATACGCCTCTAGCGGGGGATTTCGACGGGGCTGCGACGGGAGGCCGATCGGGGAGCGAGTCCCGGACCTCACCTACCGCGCGTTCAGCTCCGCCCGCAGGTCGCCCATCGTGACTTCCCGCTCGGCGTGGGCGTTGTGCTGGTGGATCGACTCGTCGTTGGACTGTTTCATGCGGACCACGGCGTCTTCCGGCAGGTGGTCGAACTCCTCGACCGTGCCCTCGGCGAGCGCGCGGACGCAGTCCTCGACGAACTTCGCGTCGGCGTGGGCCTCGTAGGTCATGTGGTCCTCGTCCGGCCGCTTCGCCATGTTGTAGATCCGCGCGCTCATCGAGTCGCGGGCGACGTCGATGAGGTCGCGCAGGTCGAGGTCGGGGTGGCCGTCGGTGGTGACGGTGAGCGTCGCGTGGCCGCGCTGGGAGTGGCCCGGCTGCGGGACGGCCTCCAGGAACGCCTCCGTCGTCTCCTCGTCGACGCCGAGGTCGGCGAGCTTCTCGCGGGCGCGGGACTCGCTCATCCCCTGCGAGCAGGGGCAGACGGTCATCCCAGTGACCTCCGCGCCGATCTCCTCGCGGGTGCCCGCCTCGGTCGCGGTCGCGCTGGCGATGATCGTCGACGTGCTCTGCGTCTCGATCCCGGACGCCGGCGTGTCCTCGCGGGTGACCAGCTCCGCCGTCATCGACACCTCGGCGGTGGTGGTGTAGTCGTGCTTCTCTAAGAGCCGCTCGGCGGCGTCCCCGCAGACCTCCTCGACGCGGTACGCCTCCTCGCGGGTGATCTCCTCTAAGATCTCGTCGATCGTCGCGAGGTTCCGCGACATGTCGATCCCCTTGCGCCCGCTCGGGAGGTCGACGAACACCTCGAACTCGGCCATGAGGACGATGGGGCGCTTGTCCCCGCGGGCGAGCTTGACGAGCTTCTCCACGCCGGTGACGCCGACCTGCGAGAGGCCGACGGTGACGTCGGGCGCCGACGCCTGTACGTCCGGCAGCTGATGGCTCATTACGAACACGGTAGGGAACTGCCGGGATTAGCACTTTCGATAGGGGGTCTCCCATAGGGTAGTTCTCGCGCCCGTCGCGAGGGGTTTCGAGCCGTGCTCGGCCGCGTGATCGAGGGTCGACGCCGACCGGCGTTCGCCGACTCGCGGCGACGCGTCTGCGGTGGCGTCCCGCGGTGTGGTACCCGCTCTCGGGCGACGCCCGTAACGCACCATTTATACCTGCGGCAGCGGAACGTAGCCCAAGACCATGCCGAGTTCCAATGGGCCCCAGAAGGCGACTCGCGACAAGCTCTCGAACAAACCGCGCGACCGCGGCACGTCGCCGCCGCAGCGAGCCATCCAGGAGTTCGAGAGTGGCTCGCAGGTCCACCTCAAGATCGACCCCAGCGTCCAGGAGGGTCGCTTCCACCCGCGCTTCGACGGCCGGACCGGCACCGTCGTGGGCAAGCAGGGCGCCGCGTTCAAAGTCGAGATTCCGGACGGCGGGAAGACGAAGACGCTCATCGTCCGCGCCGCCCACATGAGCGCCCAGCAGAACTGAGATGACGATCTTCAAAGAGAAGGTCGACGAGGAGTACGTCACCATCTCCGAGGCGAAGGAGGTCCTCGTGGACATCGAGGCGGAGCGCGCCGAGGACGAGGACCGCGACCTCCGCTACGAGCTCGCCCGCGCGATCGAGCACGTCAACCGGTTCGCCCGGCTCGACGCCGAGGAGTCCCGCGAGCTCGTCGAGGAGCTGACGGAGTTAGAGCAGATCGACGTCCCCACCGCGGTGAAGATCGCCGACCTCCTCCCCGAGGACCGCACCGAGCTGCGCTCGGTGTTCGCCCAAGAGCGGTACTCGCTCGACGGCGACGAGCTCGATGACGTGCTCGACGTCGTCGCGAAGTACGCCTGATACCTCACGGAGCGCGTCTTTTCGGCTGCGACTCTCTTCGATCGTCGGGACTTCTTCACAACTCCAACCGCTCGGTCGTACATCGTCACTCGGCGATCTGCAGTGGCCATCTCCAAAGCCCCAGCCGCTCGGCTATACCTCACTACTCGGTGACCAGCGGTGAACACTTCCAAAGCCCCAGCCGCTCGGCTATACCTCACTACTCGGTGACCAGCGGTGAACACCTCCAAAGCCCCAGCCGCGAGGCGGGCGCACGCTCGCTGCGCGCTTCAATCGCTCGCGATGCTCGCTCTTTCCAGTGCTTGCGTCGCCTGCGCCCGCCTCGCGGCTGCCCCTTTGAGTCCCGCCCCGCACCGCACAGCACCGCGGCCTCACGCCTCCCCAGCCTCGTCGCTGGCGCCGCCGGCGCCAGCGACTCCCTCGCGCACGCTGCTCGGCCGCGACTCGCGGCCTCGCAGGCGCGCGCCACCGCGTCCGTGACGGAGGTACGTCGACCTCGCCGTCGGCCGGATTCGTCGCCGCGAGCGATCGACGAAACCCCGGAACCCCTTTGAACGGTCGCAACGAGGATATCGGTATGATCGACGAGACCGTCGCCGAGATCCGGGCGATGCGGACCCACAGCACGTCGGCGGTGGCCGTGAAGGCGACGCGCGCGCTCGCGGAGCTGCTCGACCGCGAGTACGTGACGGTCGACGAGTTCGAGCGCGACTTGGAGCACAACGCGGGCGTGCTGCGCCGGTCGAACCCCTCGCACGCCGCGCTCCACAACGCGATGCGCGACGTCGAGCGCTCCATCATCGGCGAGCCGACGAGCGTCGAAGACGCCAAACAGCTGCTACAGGAGACCATCGACCGCGTCGCCGACGACATCGAGACGGCGAAGGGGGAGGCCGCCGCCAACGCGGCCGAACGCATCGAGGACGGCGACACGCTGTTGGTCCACGACTACTCCACGACGGTGCTGGAGTCCATCGAGACCGCCGCCCGCGACGGCGCGCACCTGACCGTCTACGTCACGGAGGCGCGCCCGCGCACCCTGGGCCGGAAGACGGCGCGAGTGCTCGCCGGGATGTCCCGCGTCGACGTCCACATGGTCGTCGACAGCGCGATGGGGTACGCCCTGCGCGACTGCGACCACGTCCTCCTCGGGATCACCTGTATCACCGGCGGCACCTACTACAACCGGGTCGGGACCTTCCCGGTCGTCGTCACCGCTCGCGAGCTCGGCGTCCCGGTGACCGCGGTCGGCTCGGGCGCGAAGACGATCGAGGAGTTCCGCTTCGAGAACGAGTTCCGCGACGCCGTCGAGGTGATGCGCGAGCCGGTCGAGGACGTCGAGATCGAGAACCCGAGCTACGACGCCACCCCGATCGGCATGGTCGACACCGTGATCACCGACGACGGCGTCGTCGAGTAGCCGGGCCGTCCGCTTCTCTGACCCGACTGCCGGCCGAGCTCACCCGTTACGTGAGGCCGATCAGCAGCGGCGGAACTGCGCCGTCCCGACCGCCGTCGCTCCGGCCGTCGCGGAGCCGATCCCGTCGCGGTGCGAGGAATCTTTCTTTACGCCGGAAAACGGACGTAAATGCTTTGTGTGTGCACCGTGTTAACGGATACAATGAGTGTGTATTCGGGCTCCGCCAACGCCTTTCGGATCCCCGGTTCGGACCCGGCGGCGATGGAGGAGTGTACGAGCTTCTCGTGTGAGGTCGGCGCGGCGGCGAGCGAGCCGACCGTCGTCGTCGCGGCGGTCGTCGTCGGGCTCGCGGCGTTCCTCGCGTTCGCGTACGTCCGCGAGGCGGTCGACGCCGGCCAGCACGAGCGGCGGCGCGTCCTCGCCGAGCGCGACGCGTTCGAGGAGTTCGCGGACCGCATCGACGCGCTCGATCCGGCGCCGGCCGAGTCGACGGCGTCGGGGTTCGACGGGCCGATGGCGACGGTCCGCACGGTCGACCGCGCCGGCGGCGACGTCAGGCTCAGGCGCGTGTTGGCGGCGTACCGCGACACGGTGATGTCGGTGCCGCACTACAGGGAGGAGTACGACGAGACGGTCCCGGAGAGCCTCGCCGCGGAGCTGGGTCCCGACACGGCGACCGCGCTGGCGTCGAACGGCACCCTGTCCGACGCGGCGCAGTCGGCGCTCGTCGGTCGGAGCCGACGGGCGGCCGACGCGCGCTCCTCGCTCGCCGAGGCGATCGGCGAGGAGATCGAGGCGCTGCGAGCGTTCGAGGACGACCTCTCCTGCGTCGACCGCCGTCGGAGGCGGCTCCTCGAACACCTCGACGGCGTCTCCGGGGCCGGGACCGACGCGGCGATCGACGTTTGGGAGCGGCTCGAGGACCTCGAACGCGAGTGCGACGGGATCGCCGCCGAGCGGCAGGAGGCGATCACCGACCCGCCCATGACGCCGGACTCCGCGGTCGACGTCGACGGGGACCACGCCTTCTACGAGTACCTGTACGGGCCGACAGACGGGCCCCTCTACCCCGTGTTGGCGCAGGTCTCCGAGCTCGCGGAGCGGATACGCACGGACCGTGACGGCGTCGCGAGCCGGTTGGCGGGCGGTCAGTAGTCCGAGCGGGGCGGGGGGTACGCCGGGCCGACGGAGGGTACGCCGGGCCGACGATCAGCGGACCGCGGAGTTCGACGCGACGCTCTGAGCGGCGGCTCGCGACGACGACGTGGGCGGCGGGCATCTCTCCGACGCCGCGCCATCGCCTGACGTGGTACTACGTGTGTAGTGCCCGCTCGATTGACATGCCATACACGTCGTCACAACCGAGATGCCCCCGTAGCCGTTGGATACATCCACGCACATGACCCCGGACCTCGCCGACACTCTCTGCTGGGACATCGTCACGACCGTCGCGGACGAACGCGGGATCGAACCCGACCGGATCGACGACCGCCTGTACGACGTGGTCGACGTCGAATCGCTGGCGCGCCTCGTCGAGCAGGCTCAACGCGCCGACTCGATGGAGCTCTCCGTCTCGTTCCGGATGGCCGGCTGCTTCGTCACCGTGACCGGGGACCGGACCGTCCGAGCGAGCGCTCCGAACTAGCCCCCGACCGGAACCGAACGCGGACCGTCCTCACCGTACCACCTCCTCGCGTTCCGTGCTCACCGGAAGCGCGTCGAGGATCCGCTCCGCGGCCCCGCCGGTCCCGTAGGGGTTCCGCCACTCCCCGTCCGCGTCGAGCGCCTCGGTCACCGAACGGCAGACCCCGTCGGGATCGCACGGGCTGAGTCGGTTCGCGCCGACCTCGGTCGTCTCCGACCGCTCGGTTTCGTTTCGCACGGTCACGCAGGGGGTCCCGAGGATGCACGCCTCCTCCTGCACGCGGCTCGAGTCGGTGACGACGGCCGCCGAAGCCGACAGGAGCCGCACGAACGTCGCGTACTCCCGCGAGTCGACGGTCCGAACCGGAACGGCTCCGTCGAGACCGGAGCCCCCCGAGCGGTCGCGAGCGCGCGGACGGACCGGACGGACGACCTCCAGGCCGCGTGCGCTCCCGGAGCGGGCGGCCCCCTCCAGAAGCGAGCGGAAGCGCTCCGGGTCGTCGACGTTCTCCCGTCGATGGACGTCCACGAGGAGGAATCCGCCCGCTCGGAGGCCGAACTCGTCGAGCACCTCGCTCTCCGGGGGCGAACGGTCACGGACGCGCTCGAGGGCGTCGACCGCCGTGCTCCCGGTGACGGTGATCCGCAGCTCCGTGACCCCCTCGCGGACGAGATACCACCGGGCCTTCTCCGTCGTGGCGAACAGGTAATCGGCGACGTGATCAACGACCACTCTGTTCGTCTCTTCCGGCGCCGACCGGTCGAAGCTCCTGAGCCCGGCCTCGAGGTGAGCGACCTCCGGACGCATCTTGCTCGCCGCGACCGCGCCGGCGAGGGCGCTGTTCGTCTCTCCGTGTACGACCGCGACCGCCGGGTCGGTCTCCGCGAGCGCCCGCTCGACCCCGGCCAACATCATCCCCGTCTGCTTCCCGTGCGGCCCCGGGCCGACGTCGAGGGTGATGTCGGGGGCCGACAGGTCGAACCGGTCGAACGCCGCCCGCTCGAGCGTTTCCGCGCGGTGTTCTCCCGTGTGTATCACCGCGTGATCCACGCCGCGCCGCTCGCACGCCCGGATCACGGGCGCGAGCCTGATCGCCTCGGCCCCGGTGCCGAGCACGAACGCGACCTCCGTCATCGACCGTCCGCCTCCGGGTCGTCGCCGGTCGTTCCGCCGTCGTGAGCCATGTCCAGTCCCCGGTCGTCGTAGACGGCTCCGACGCGAGCGCTCCCGTCGATTCCGAGCGGGCCGATGTCGTGAACCAACCCCTCGTTCTCCACGACGTCGAGCCACGTCCCGAACAGCACCAGCAGGAGTCCGAGCGTCGCGACGACGAACGACGTCATGCCGCCGAGGAACGTGTCGACGCCGGCGCTCCACAGCGAGTAGCCGCCGGCGGCGACGCCGGCGAGCAGGACGACGGCGCCGAGCGCGTAACACGCCGCCAGCGGGTGGAACCGCCGGAGCACGTACGACCGGCCGATCCGTTTGAGGAAGTTCCGCGCGATCAGCGCCGAGAGCCGCGGCACGAACGTCGAGTACCGGATGGTGCTCCGCTCGTCGCCGTACCGCGCCGGGTGGGCGACGTCGGCGATCGGCTGCCGGTTCACGTTCAGCGCGAACAGGAGGTCGTTGAGGAACCCGTACCGGTCGTACAGTCGGTCGAAACGGACGATCTGGAGGCCCTCGTTGGAGATCGCCGTGAACCCGTTCTGCGGGTCGGACAGCTCCCAGTACCCGCTCGAGACGCGCGTCAGCATGGTGAGGAGGAGGTTCCCGAACAGCCGCCAGCGCGACATCGAGGCGTAGTCGCGACTGGCCCGGAGCCGGTTCCCCTTCGCGTACGTCACCTCGCCGGCCGCGACCGGCTCGATGACCCGCTCGAGGTGTGCGGGATCCATCTGGCCGTCGCCGTCCATGACGGCGACCACGTCGATTCCGTCGTCGAGCGCGCGGGCGTAGCCCGTCTTCACCGCCGCGCCCGCCCCGCGGTTTCGTTCGTGTCTGATCGGTACCACGCTGGTCGTCTCCTCCGCCGTTCCGCCGGCCCCGTTTCGAGTCGCCGCCCGTTCGTTCCGACGCCGCGCGTGTTCGCGTATCTCCGGCCACGTCTCGTCGGTCGACGCGTCGTCGACCGCGTATATCCGGTCGACGTAGGAGGGAATCGTCTCGATCACCCCGCCGACGTGACCGGCCTCGTTGTACGCCGGGACGACAACGCCGACGGTCTCGCCGTCGTACATCTCAGTTTCGGTCCCCGCCGCGGTCCCCGCGTCGGTCCGTTCCGAATCGGGGGCGCAGGGGCCGTCGGTTCCGCTTCGTTCGGCGCGTGCTAGTGGTCATGTCGGAGGCTCCGTGTTGGTCCCCCCGGGCCGAGTCCGCGCTCGGACCCGCCCGGCGGAGCATACCACGACAACGCTTTGACACGGCTTTTGTTATACACTGCCTCACCCGTCGACATCGTCCGGTCTCCGCTTCGTCCCGGGGGCGAAACCGGCCTCTCGGCCCCTGCCGACGGTCGGCGATCGTTCGCCTCGCTCCCGTCGCAGTCGTCGGATTTCCGCGCGAGCCAGCGCCGTGCGCGGACCGGTCGTGCACGCCGCCCTCCGGGCGGGCACTCGGCTCGCTCCGTCGCTCGCCCGTCACCGTCTCGCGTCGTTCCGGAGCCGGGGACGCCCGCATCGACCGATCGCCGTCCCGGTCCGGACGCGGGCAATCAGGGAGTGAATAGCGCCGATATGGGGGTGATAACAAACTGAGTATGGGTTGATCGGGTACCCGTTCACCCAAGTCGACCGCAGGAACGGTGGCCGTCGTCTGCGCGCGAAGCGGAGATCTGAACCCATGGAGGAAATCACGAAAGACGAGGTGTTCGAGGTGCTGAGTAGTTCGCGGCGACGGCTGATCCTGTACCATCTCCACCGACGCGGTGGCAGGGCGGTGTTACGGGATCTCGCAAAGGACACGGCGAAGGCCGAGAGCGACGGCGAGGTCGACGACGACATCGTCAAGCGGTTCTACATCTCGCTGTACCAGACCCACGTTCCGAAGCTGGAGGAGGTCGGTCTGGTCCGGTACGACAGCGACACGAAGGCGGTGTCGCTGACGGACCGGATCGAGGAGGTCGAAGCGATCTTGGAGTCCGAATCGGAGCCGCGCCGCCGATGGCCGGTGTACTACGGAGCCCTCGCGGTCGTCGGCAGCGCGCTCGCCGTCGTCCAGCTTATCGGGCTCGCTCCGCCGGTGACGAGCGTCGCGTTCGCCGCCGCGCTGCTGTCTCTCGCGGCGTTTCAGTACTACGAGACGGAGCTCAAGCAGCGGGAGTACCACTTCCTCGAGCAGCTCGTCAGCGACTGAGCCCCCTTCGCGGTCAGGTCGCCGACTGCAGGGCGACGATCACGAAGATGCCGACGACGCTGAGGAGCGTCCACGTGACCGCGGGCACCGCGGCGAGCGGGCCGAGGCCGAGGGCGCCGGCCGTGACGACGGCGACGACGCCGCCCGCGACGGCGGGGATCGCCCACGCCCTCTCGGTCCCCTCCGCCGTCTCCCCGTCGTCCTCGTCGAGGTCCATGTACTCCAGCAGCTGCGCGACGGACGCCTGCAGCTCGATCGTCCCGCGGTTCTTGTCGTACTCGATCACCCCGAGCGAGTCCATCTTCGGGAGGTGACACTGGTAGAGCCCGATGTAGACGCGTTTCCGCTGGTCGGAGGAGAGCTGTCGGACGGTGGTGTCGTTCTCCTTCGCGGCGATGTGCTCCGCGAGGTCGTTCAGCACCGCCTCTCCGTCGTTCTCCCGTAAGTACCGAATAACCGTCCGCCGCCGCTTGTTCTTCAGCAGATCGAATATTTCCCCCTTGGTTAACTCCGCGCCGCCCGAGCGTGACGTCTTGCCGATATCGTCCAAGTTAGCGACGTCCGTCCCCGACGATTCGGCGACTGTACCCCCTGTCGATTGCCCGCTAGGTGACCCCGATTTTCCCGCTGACATTGACCTGCGTTACACGTACCCCTACCTTAGATATACGGAAATTAACTCTCGTTGACCTTACTCGTCGGCGTTATCTCGCAGTGAGAACGTCGATCGCGACCGAACCCGAGCCGCTCCGCTGCCGGCGCTCCGAGCCTTGAAACCGTATAATGCGTTGTTAATATGACGTTTCTCCGACCCGTTCTCGGTCATCGGGGGCGTCCGTCCGGTTCCCCCGGTTCCGGCCGATTCCGGTTCTCCGCCGGGATCGCGCGTTCGTACGGCGTGACCGCGCGTTGGCACCGAGGGGCCGCGATTCGTCCCCGGCCGCCGCCTCACTCGACGGTGACGCTCTTCGCGAGGTTCCGCGGCTTGTCGATCGCGCGCGACAGCTCGTCCGCGGCCATGTACGACACCAGCTGGAGCTGGACGTTCGCGAGGATGCCGGCGACGTCGTGGTGCGTGTCCGGGATCCGAAGCACGTGGTCCGCGTAGTCGTCGATCCTCGCGTCGTTGTCGGCGCTCACGGCGATGATGGGCGCGTCGCGCGCGCTCACCTCCTTGGCGTTGTGCAGGGTCTTGGTGTCGTTCCGTCCGGTGAAGACGGCGAACACCGGCGTGTTCTCGGTGACGAGCGCGAGGGGACCGTGTTTGAGCTCGGCGGCCGAGAACCCCTCCGCGTGGTCGTACGTGATCTCCTTGAACTTCAGCGCCCCCTCGAGCGCCACCGGATGGGCGACGCCCCTGCCGATGAAGAAGTACGAGTCGGCGTCCCGATACGCGGCGGCGACGGACTCCGCGGCCGGCTCGTCGAGGATCTGCTGGACGTCGTCCGGCAGCGCCGCGAGCGAGCTGAGCAGCTCGCTCGACTCGCGGGGGCTCGCGCCGTTCGTGTCGTAGCTCAGCCGCTCGCTGAGCAGGATCAGCGCCGCCACCTGCGAGGAGAACGACTTCGTCGCGGCGACGCCGATCTCCGGTCCCGCGCGGATGCACACGGTGTGCTCGCACTCCCGCGTGATCGTGGACCCGACCACGTTCGTCAGGGCGAGCGTGCGGGCGCCCGTCCCCTGGACGCTCCGTATCGCCGAGAGCGTGTCGGCGGTCTCCCCGCTCTGGGTGACGGCGATGACGAGCGTGCCGTCGTCGACGGGTGGCGGGTTCGAGCCGTACTCCCCCGACAGGAACGCCTGCGCCGGGATCCCGCGGTCCGCGAGCAGCGTCGTCGCGTACACCGCCGCGTGGTAGGAGGTGCCCATGGCGACGAGGTGTACCGACTCGACCCCGTCGAACGCGTCCTCAGGGAGCTCCTCGAACTCGACGCGACCCTCGAGGGGGTCCATGCGACCCCGAATGGTCTGTCGCAGCGCGGCCGGCTGCTCGTGGATCTCCTTGAGCATGTAGTGGTCGTACCCGCCCTTGCCGGCGTCGTTCGGGTCCCAGTCGACCGTCTCGAACGAGCGCTCCACGGGCTCCCCGTCCGTGTCGGTGATCGAGTACCCGTCCGGACGTATCGCGACCACGTCGCCGTCGCGGAGGTAGACCACCTCGTTGGTGTACTCGAGGAACGCCGGCACGTCGCTCGCGAGGTAGTACGCGTCGTCCGCGCGGCCGAGCACGAGCGGCGACCCGCTTCGGGTGCCGAACACGGTGTCGGAGCCCTCGAACACCGCGGCGATGGCGTAGCTCCCCGAGAGCCGATCGACCGTTCGCCTGAACGCCGCCTCCGGTCCGTATCCGGCCGAGAGGAACTCCTCGAGGAGGTGCGGAACCACCTCGGTGTCGGTGTCGCTCGTGAACTCGTGTGCGGTCAGCTCCGTCTTCAGCTCGGCGTAGTTCTCGATGATCCCGTTGTGGACGACGGCGACCCGGCCGAGGCAGTCGGTGTGCGGGTGCGCGTTCGCGTCGGTCGGCGGCCCGTGCGTGGACCACCTCGTGTGTCCGATCCCGGTCGCCCCGCGGACGGCCGACTGGTCGACGGCGTCGCAGAGGACGTCGATCTCGCCCTCGTGTTTCACCACCTCGATCCCGTCGGGCGTCACGGTGGCGACCCCCGCGGAGTCGTACCCGCGGTACTCCAGGTTGCGGAGCCCGGTGAGGAGCTCCGCGATCGCGGGCCCCTCGCCGACGCGTGCGGTGATCCCGCACATTACGCCACCACCTCCGCGTTCTCGGGGACGTCGCGACGGAGCGCGATTCCCGGCGCCACCGTCCCCCGCGGCCCGATCCGACAGCCCGGCGTGATCGTGACGTTGGCGCCCACGGTGGCGCGGTCGGCGACGACGCCCCCGAGCCGGCGGTCCGCGTACTCGACGCCGTCGACGACGAGCGTCGCCGACCGGCCCGGCGAGACCGTCCCGTCGCCGATCGTCGCCCCGCCGCCGACGATGGTGTCTCGGAGCAGCGCGTTCGCGCCGATCCGCGAGTCGGGCCCGACGATCGACCCCTCGATCACCGCGTTCTCGCCGACGATCGTACTGGAGAGGAGACAGGTGCCGCCCTTTACCACGGCGCCGGCCGACACCTTGCAGTCGGGGCCGATCAGCACGTTCTCGCCGATCACGGCCGACTCGTGGACCCGCGCCGACGCCTTCACCCGCTCGGCCGCGTCCGCGAGCGTCGGGTGCGCGTAGAGGATCCGCTCGTTCGTTCGGAGGAGGTCCCACGGGTAGGAGGGGTCGAACCAGACGCCGTTCGGCGTCGCGGCGATCACGGGGCCGTCCAGCCCGGCGATCGCTCCGGTCAGGGGTCGTTCCCCGTCCTCGAACTCGGTCCGCTCGAGCGCGTCGAACACCGACTCGTCGAACGCGTACACGCCGGCGTTGATCCGCGCCGACACGCCGTCGCCGCGCTCGTCGATCCGGTCGACGAGCCCGTCTTTGACGCCCACCGTGCCGTACTCGTCGGTCCGCTCCGACGTGGCGACCGCGAGACAGGCGGCGGCGTCCGACTCGGCGTACCGCTCGGCGGTGACGCGCACCATCGTCTCGTCGATGACGTTGTCCCCGTTCACCACGAGGAACTCCCCGTCGACGTGATCGGCCGCGGCCTGCAGCGCGTGGCCGCTTCCCAGCTGCGTCGACTGCGTGACGTAAGTGAGGTCGACCCCGCGGTAGGAGTTCTCGAACCGGTTCTGGATCCGGTTCCGCCCGTGGCCGACCACGAGGACGACGTGGTCGACGCCGGTCTCGACCACCGCGTCGAGCGGGTACTCCAGTATCGGTCGTCCGGCGACCCGGAGCATCGGCTTCGGCTGGTAGCGAGTGAGCGGCCTGACACGCCGACCCTCGCCGGCCGCGAGGACGACCGCCTGATCCAGGGCGCTCATCTCTCGACCCCTGCGTCGCGCGCCGCGACGTCGCCCGCCGACGCCCCGCCGACGAGCACGCTCGCACCGCTAACGCGCACGTTCGCCTGCGTTTCCCTGCCGTGGAGGACGTATCGATCCATGCCATCCCTTGCCGTACGGGTGAGCATTGTAATGCGGAACCTTTCGGAACCCGCCGAGCGGGAGGTCGAACGACCGAAACGCAGAACGTCCGTTATGTCCGTCCTACCGCGGCTGTCGGTCCGACACGGGTTTCGACGGACGGAGGGGAGACTGCGGCGAAGAGGAAATCGACGGCGACGAAGAGGAAATCGACGGCGACGAAAAGCGGCATCGACGGCGGCGGAGATCGAGAGGGCGTCGGCGGCGACCGCGGTCCCGTCGCTACTGGCGGAGCGTCACCAGGTCGTCGGTGATCTCGACCACGTAGCCGCAGTAATCGAAGGAGAGCCGTACGCCGGACCGCCCGACGGCGTGGTCCGAATCGAAGAGCCCCTCGATCGATTCGGGGTCGATGACGTCGGCCAGAACCGGCAGCTCGCCCGGGTTGACGGACTCGGCTTCGGCTACCGCCCGGACTATCGTCACCGTCGTCGACGTGTCGGCCTCGGTCGGGGCGCGCTCGATGATAGTCGTGTCGGTTCCGGCGAGTGTACGGTGGTTATTGGCGTGGGACATCGTGTGCTTTGAGTCCTTGAACACGGCACGTCGCCGATTCTATAAATAGTGTCGATCCCGTATCGGCGGCCCCGACAGCGCCGGGTCTGCGTGATCGCTCGCCCGTCGGTTCGCGTCGCTCTCGATAGTTCGGCCGTCGGTTCGCGTCACCCCCGATCGATCGTCGTTTCGTGCGCACGACCCCATCCGAGCGGGTGTTTCGTGCGCACGACCCCGTCCGAGCGGGTGTTTCGTGCGCACGACCCCGTCCGAGCGGTCGTTTTGTTCGTGTTAAACGCTGACATTTTCGCGGTGCACGTCACGGTCGTTTTTGATAATTAGAGCGTACTCCGAGTATGGCGCGTATAGTAAATATCCGGCGGGAAGACGTCTCGACCGTACCGTGGCTGAGGTAGACTGTCCCATGACCCCGGACACCCGCGTCAGTTGCGGTACGGCCCCCGCCTCCGTTTCTTCGTGACGTCGGCTCCACCGGCAGACGCCTCGGAGACGCTTCGTCGCCGCTCGTCGCGACCGCGTGCAGGTCGGTCGCCGGAGTCGTTCGCGTCGGCGGGCCGAGTCGCGTTGACGTCGAGCCAGAATCTCATCTGAGAGTCGAACGCGACGTGGACGTCGCGACGGCGAGCGCGGCGGTCCCCGATAGCGGCCGCATACTAAACTCCCGTTCCGCGGTATCGGCGGCCCATGCAAGCAGTCATTCTCGCCGCGGGACGGGGCACGCGGATGGGCCCGTTGACGGAGACGACGCCGAAGCCGATGCTGCCGGTGGCCGACGCCCCGCTCGTCGAACACGTCGCCGACGCGGCCGTCGAGGCCGGCGCCGACGAGCTCGTGGTGACCGTCGGCTACGGCGCCGACCGGCTCCGGGAGCACCTCGGTGACGCCCATCGGGGCGTCCCGGTTCGGTACGCGGTACAGGAGTCACAGCGCGGGACCGCGGACGCGCTGGCGGCGGCGGCCGACCACGTCGACGGCGCGTTCGCCGTGCTGAACGGGGACTCGCTGTACCGCGGCGCGGACCTCGCCCGCCTGTTCGAGTCGCCGCCGCGGATCGGCGCGTTCCGCGTCGACGACCCCTCCCAGTACGGCGTGTTGACCGTCGACGGCGACGCGGTGACCGAGGTCCGCGAGAAGCCGTCCGATCCGGCGACGGACCTCGTCAACGCCGGCGCGTACTCCTTCTCCGCCGAGACGGTCGACCTGCTCGACGTGTCGGAGAGCGAGCGGGGGGAGCGCGAGCTCACCGACGTGCTGGCCCGAGTGATGGCCCGCGAGGAGCTCGGCTACGCGGTCTTAGAGGAGTGGATGGACGTCGGCCGGCCGTGGGAGCTGCTGGAGGCCAACGAGCGGCGACTCCCCGGCGGCGACTCGGAGACGCGCGGCGGCCACGACGGCGTCCGTCCGGACGCGGCGATACGCGGCGACGTCCATTCGAACGCGACGATACGCGGCGACGTGGTCGTCGAGGAGGGCGCGACGGTCGGTCCCGGCGTCGTCGTCGAGGGGCCGGCCCTGCTCCGGTCCGGCTGCTCCGTCGGGCCGAACGCGTACGTCCGCGGCGCGACGCTGATCGGTGAGGGAGCGCGCGTCGGCCACGCGGTGGAGATCAAAAACAGCGTCCTGATGGCGGACGCGACGGTCGGACACCTCTCGTACGTCGGGGACAGCCTCCTCAGTCCGTCGGTGAACCTCGGCGCCGGGACGAACGTCGCGAACCTGCGGCACGACGGGGAGCCGGTCGCCGCGACCGTGAAGGGAGAGCGCGTATCGACCGGCCGCAGGAAGTTCGGCGCGGTGCTCGGCCCCGGCGTGAAGACCGGCATTCAGACGGGGATCAACGCCGGCGTGACGCTCTCTGCGGGCGCGCGGACGGAGCCCGGCGAGATCGTCCGCCGCGACCGGTGACCCGGCGAGGTCGTCCGGGGGCGTCCGGGACGCCGACGGCGCTCGGTGGGGCCGTTACGGCGCTCGGAGGGACCGCTCTCGGTCCGCGTCGTCTCGCCGCGCCGCTTCGCCGTTCGAGAGCCGGTTCCGCGGGAGACAGTCGAGGCAGCCGTGAACCGTGTCTCCCATCCCGAACACGCGAACGAATCTCCGACTCACGGCCGCCCCGCACCGACCACAGCGACGGTTGACGTCCGTCGCGGTCTCGGGCTCTGTCATACCTCTCGGAGGGAAAGGAGATTATTTTACTATACGCCGGATAGCGGGGCCGGTCGAACGCGAACGCGGATTTGTCCCCCGTTAACTCGACACGTTCGCCCGCCGACCGGCTCGCGCTCGCTCCCTGCCGGGTCGGTCGGCGTCTGCCCCCGGCCGAGGCGGTCAGCGCCCGACCGGCCGAGGAGCGGATCTGGTGGCCGTCGCGTCGCCGGTTCGGATCGCTTCCGCCCCCGCGACGAGCGCTCGCTCGACGGTCGGGGTCGGCGACGGGTCGACGACGACGAGGTCCGCGCGGGCGCCCACCTCGATCCGTCCCCTGTCCGGGAGGCCGGCGACGTCGGCCGGGTTCCGCGTGACTCGATTGACGCGAGTGGACAGCGGCTCCCCGGTGTCGACGAACGGCGCCGCGAGCAGCGACGCCGGGTGGTAGTCCGAACAGAGGACGTCGAGAACGCCCGCCTCGATCGCCTCGGCGGCGCTCAGGTTGTCCCAGAGGCTCCCGCCGCGCACGAGGTTCGGCGCGCCCATCACGGTCGCGAGGCCGAGGGCCTTCGCGCGCCGGGCCGCGTCGAGCGTGAGCGGGTACTCGCTTATCGCGGCCCCGTGGTCCGCCATCGTCTCGACGTCCGCCCGGCACTCGTCGTCGTGGGACGCGAGCGGGGCGTCGACGCGCCGAGCGAGCCCGGCGACCCGGTCGATCCGCCGGTTCCGGCTCGCGTCGTCCATCCCGCCCCGCTCTTCCGCGGCGGTCTCGGCGGCGTCGGCCGGCCAGTTCCGGTCCTCGACGTAGTGCCGCTCGAACGACTCGGCGTCGTACTGGCCGTCGCCCGGGGCGTGGTGCATCACCGACACGAGGTCGACGTCGACCTCTGCCGTCAGCTCCTCGACCGCGGCGGCGCTCGCGTCCGCGAGCTCGCAGCGCGCGTGCACGCGGTTGTCCCCGAGCGTGTCCGCCCCGCGCTCGACGGCCCGGGCGAGGCGGGCCGCGTTCTCGAGGCTCCGACCGTCGTCGGGCGCCTCCTCGAACGCGAGGGCGTGGAACTTCGTGGTCACCCCGTGGAGGACGTTCATCCGATCCGTCGTGGCGAGCGCGGTCGTCGGGTCGGTCTCGGCGCCGGACCGCGGCGCGAACTGCCCCTCGATGTCGTCCCCGTGGAGGTCGATCAGCCCCGGCATGACGACGCGGCCGTCGGCGTCGATGACGGTGCCTCCGTCCGCCGAGACGTCCTCCGCCCGATCGACCCGGACGATGCGCTCGCCGGCCACGACGACGCGACCGTTCTCGACGACGCCCGACGGCGTGACGACCCGTCCGTTCCTGACCTCGAGGAACTCCGTCACGACGGCCACCTCCCGGAGCGGTCCCGTTCCGGCGGCGCGGTCGCCGACCCCTCTCTCCGTCCGATCGCGGGGAACCTCGCGCTCATGATCTCTCTCCTAGGGAGAGTAGCGATATTGTTAAGCAGTTACAACCGCCGCTCGCCGGCCCCGTTCCGACGCGATACGCGGCGGTTACTAATCAGCGCAGATCCCGTCGCGTCGAACATGGAAACTCGCGTTTCGCGGAGAATAACGGGCGTTCGTGCCGTCGGAGCGCCCCTCTCGGCGGGCCGAGCCCGCGGAGGGGGTGAACGCCGGTGACCGACGCGAGAGACGCCGGCGAGGGGCTGTCGGCCGACGTCTGCCTGACGCTCCTCTCGAACCCGCACCGGCGGGCGGTGTTGCTGTCGATTTACGACCGCCCGGCCCCAGACGAACCGATCCCCGTCGAGGAGGCCGTCCCAGGTTCGACCTCCGAGCCCGTGGCGGTGGCGCTGGACCACAACCACCTACCGAAGCTCCGGGAGCACGATCTCATCCGATGGGACCGCGAGGCCGGAACCGTCTCCGCGGGGCCGGCGTTCGGCGAGATCGAGCCGTTCGTCGACCGGCTCGACGGCGACCGCGCGCGGCTCCCGGACGACTGGCGCTCCGGTTCCGAACGCTGAGTACCCCCCCAGACTGTCGGACCGACTCAGCGGCGCCCCCGACCGCTCACCGCCACGCGACCGCGGAGACGTAGCTCCCCTCTTTGGCGGTGATCCACGCGGTCGTGCACTCCCGCTCCGTCGGCTCCGACGGGTGGAGGGTGCACTCGTCCGGCTTGTCGTCGTACCGCACGACGGTTCCCTCGAGCATCGGGCGCCGGTCGGGCACCTCCGCGCTCGGTCGCGCCGCCCCTCCGTCGGTCCGGCGGTCGTCGTTCGCTCCTCCGCTCATACTGATAACTACGCTGACATCCCTCATCGTTATTCGTTTCATACCCGTCCGTTCGCCGAGGTCAACGGCGGATTACCGCGTCGGCGAACTCCGAACCGATCGGGAGCGGTCTCCCCGTCGGTCCGGCGCGGCGCGTCGAAGGTTCGGCCCCCGCGTCTTCGGCCGGATACCGCCGGCCCTTTCCCCCACTCCGGCCGTCGCGGTCGCGCCGGGCGAGTATCCGCCGGATCGCTCGGGGCCCGGGCAGGCCGTTCGCCGGTTATCCGGCGTATACTCTTGGCCGAACGATCAGACGGGGGAAGTATGCAAGCAGTCGTGCTCGCCGCCGGCAAGGGGACGCGTCTCCGCCCGCTCACGGAGGACAAGCCGAAGGTGCTCGTGGAGGTCGACGGGACGCCGCTCGTCGAAGACGTCTTCGACAACCTCATCGGCTGCGGCGCGACCGAGTTCGTCGTCGTCGTCGGCTACAAGAAAGAGCAGATCATCGACCGCTACGGCGACGCCTACGAGGGCGTCCCGATCACGTACGCTCACCAGCGCGAGCAGCTGGGCCTCGCGCACGCCATCCTCCAGGCGGAGCCCCACGTCGACGACGACTTCATGCTGATGCTCGGCGACAACGTCTTCCGGGGCAACCTCGCCGACGTGGTCAACAGACAGCGGGAGGAGCGCGCGGACGCCGCCTTCCTCGTCGAGGAGGTCCCGTACGAGGAGGCGTCCCGCTACGGCGTCCTCGACACCAACGAGTACGGCGAGGTCGTCGAGGTGGTCGAGAAGCCCGACGACCCGCCGAGCAACCTCGTCATGACCGGCTTCTACACGTTCACCGACGCGATCTTCCACGCCTGTCACCTCGTCCAGCCCTCCGACCGCGGCGAGTACGAGCTCCCGGACGCGATCGACCTCCTCATCCAGTCCGGCCGCACCATCGACGCGATCCGACTGGACGGCTGGCGGATCGACGTGGGCTATCCGGAGGACCGCGATCGGGCCGCCGAACGGCTCTCGGAGTCGACGGACGCCGACGCCGCGGCGGACGCGGACGCTGAACGGGTCGCAGAGAACTGACGGGTCGCAGAGAACTGACGGGTCGCCCGGCCGAGCCGACCGTCGCGGTTACTTGTACCCCTCGCTGGCGAGGTGGTGGTTCATCACCGCCTCGATGCCGTCGACGATCTTCTCCGCGTCGACGCTCTCCACCTCGGCGGTCCGCTTCCGGACCGTCCGGTCGCGGAGCTCCCACTCGCGGGTGAACTCCGATTCGATACCGCGAGACCGGATCCGGTCGACCAGTCGCTCGACGTCGCTTCCGTCCGCAGCGACGATCTCCTCGTAGTCGACCACGCCGCGCCGGAGCGCGCAGACGACGACGCCGGAGCTGATGTCCCCCTCGCCGAGCTCGCGCTCCCAGGTGGTGACCCAGTTCCCGATCCGCGCCATCTGTTGGAGGTCACAGAGGATGCTTCGAAGCGCTCCCAGCTCGGCCCGGTCGAACGAGGGCGAGTGCATGAGATCGATGCCGGCGTACGGGAACATCGTCATGTTGTACGCGTCGTGGCGCTCGGTCTCGGCGCGGTTCGCCATCGTCGGGTTGTCGTTCACGAGCCCGGAGTACTCCATCGCGTTGAACGTCTGTCGGAGGTCGTACTCGAAGACGTCGACGAACTCCCCGTGTCGCGGCGCGTCCCTGATCGCCGCGTCGATCTCGTCCCACAGATCCGCGAGGTATTCGAGGACGTCGTAGTCGATCCCGTCGGTCGCCGCGTCCGTGTGTTCGGTCGCATCGTCGCCGAACGGGATGCGGCGGCCGGCGGTGAACGTCCCCTGATCGCCCTCGCTCTCCGCCAGGTCGTCGAGCACCGTCACGAACATCGTCAACAGCGTCTTGTGTTCGTAGACGGCGGAGCGTTCCCGGTCGGGTACCGACGTTAACGTAAACTTATCGAAGAGATTGTGTATCCATTTCCAGAGGAACCGATCCCGGCCTCCGACGACGCGAGCGTAGCGATCCGCGAATTTCCCTGCCGTTGGGGGTAGCGTAACCTCGTTTACACGGCGCGTATACTCTCCCGGTCCCTGTCTCCCCCACCCGTCGTTCGCCGCCGCCGTTTGAGCCTTGTTTGCCATGCCAGTAAATATTATCATAACCATGTTAAGCCTTTTGTTCCTTGTTTATATTGTGGTAATAACCGTTAAATCGAGACAATCACGAAATTTTGTATGAATATCTGAGAACATACTCCTCGGCCGGTCTATTTAATTCATTTTTATTCAAATTCAATTTTTGTCTCAGATCGTATCTCGAACTTGTGTCACTGGGAAATATAGTGTTCCGTGAAAGTGACGAGAGATTTATATGTGTCTGGGCGCTCGTGTCGCTGTGTTCAGACCGCGGGCCGAGGTGAAGACCGATTCCTGGCAGTGAGACGACGGATCTGACGGACGCCGACCACCGGGCGGCGGTCGGGCAGTTCCTCGCCTCGGCGGGGGTCGGCTTTCTGTACGTGAACGGCTCGCACGCGGTCGCCGACGCGAACGCGACGGTCGACCAACTGCTCGGCGTCGACGGTTCGCCGGTCGGTATCGACCTGCGCGAGGCGGACCCGAGCTTCGGTCCGGAGCTCCGGGACGCCGTCGAGGCGGCCGACCAGAGCGGCCGGACCGCCGAGGCGGAGGTCGCGCTCGACGACGGGACGACGCTCCGCTTCCGAGCGGTCCCGAGTCGCGGCGGCGTCGGCGTGCTCGTCCGCGACGTCACCCGGAACTCCGAGATGCGACACGACCTCCGCCGGTCGAACCGCGTCCTCGAGACGCTGGAGGACGGCGTGTACACGCTGGACGAGGCGTTCGTCATCACGTCGGTCAACGAGGCGGTCCCGGAGATGACCGGCTACGACCGCGAGGAACTCGTCGGGTCGCACGCGTCGATGCTCGCGGGGAGCGAGACGCTCGAGAAGGCCGAGGAGATCCTCGCCATGCTCCGCGGCGACGGCTCCGACATCGGCATGATCGAGTCGTCGATCAGGACGGCGTCCGGGGAGTCGCTGCCGATCGAGACGCAGTTCTCCTCGGTCGAGTTCGACGACGGCCGTCACGGGCGCGTCGGCGTCGTCAGGGACGTGACCGACAGACGCCGCAACGAGAGCGCCCTCCGCGAGCTGAGCCGCTCCGCTCGGCGGCTCCTCCGCGCCGACGACGCGGCGTCGGTCTTCGAAACCGTCGTCGACGTGACCGCCTCGGTCTGGCCCGAGGCCACCGTCGTGGCGTACTCGTTCGACCCGACCGAAGCGAGGCTGGTCCCGGCGGCCGCGTCCGACGGCGACCACGACGAACGCGGACCGGGAAGCCTGCTCTGGGAGGTGTTCACCGCCGGCTCCGACGCCGCCGAGACGACGGTCGACCCGGCGCGCTCGATCGAAACGGACGGAGACGGGTCCCCGCCGCTCCGGCGGGTCCCCGGTTCCGCGGGGACGGAGCCGCCGGACGACGCGGACGCGGTCCCGCCGACGGGGCGCGTGGTCGAGCGGTCGGGCGACTCGGACGACTCGGACGACTCGTCCGGTCGCACCCTGTACGCGACGCTCGACGGCCACGGCCTGTTCCGCGTCGAGTTCGACTCGGCGGAGCCGGCGGGGAACCTGGAGGAGCCGGTCGGGCTGCTGGCCGCGAACGCCGTCGCGGCCCTCGACGGCGTCGAACGCGAGACCGAGCTCTCCCGGAACCGAGAGCGACTCGAGCGCCTCCACGGGCTCAACGACCTCCTCAGGCGGATCAACGGCGAGCTCGTCGACGCGGACACGCTCGACGAGATCGCGGCGGCCGTCTGCGACACGCTCGTCGAGGCGGGTCCCGTCGAGTTCGTCTGGGTCGGGGAGACGTACCGAACCGGCGGCGATCCGACCCCGATCGCGCAGGCGGGGGAGTCGGACGGGTTCCTCGATTCGCTTCGGAACGAGGGCCCCCCGTCTCCGGCGGGCGAGGGGGACGCCAGCCCGGCCGATACCGCCCGACTCCCCGGTGTCCGCGCCGTCGAGACGCGCGAGCCCGTCCGCGTGTCCGACGTGTCGGACGGGCTGCGGGAGGAGCGGTGGCGGGAGCGCGCCCTCGCGCGCGGGTACCGCTCGGTCCTCAGCGTCCCGCTCTCGTACGGCGACCTGTGTTACGGCGTCATGTCGGTGTACGCCGACCGGCGGTCGGTGTTCGACGGCGAGTTCGGCGACCTGCTCGTCGAGCTCGGGGACAACGTCGCGAACGCGATCAGCAACCTCGAAACCAGGCGATCGCTCCGGACCGGCTCCCTCGTGGAACTGGAGCTGCGTCTCGACGACCCCGACGCGCTCCTGTCGCGGACCGCGTCCGCGTTCGGAAAACCGCTCCACGTCGAGGGGACGGTCCCGCGGGGAGACGGTCGGTCGCTGGTGTACTTCACCACCGACGGGGACGGGTCCGGCGCAACGGAGTCGGTGGCCGCCCTGGAGTCGCTCCGCGAGACGGGCGGCGGACGGACCGGGCGATTCGAGGCGTCGGTGACCGACGAGACCGTGGCCGACAGGGTGAGCGCACACGGGGGAAGCATCGAGCGGATGGTCGCCGACGCCGACGGCGCGGACCTGACGGTCACCTTCCCGCGACCCGTGGACGTGCGGCGGATCGTCGAACACCTCGAGGAGCGGTACGACCGCGTCGACCTCCGCTCTCGTCGGGACCGATCGGGAGGCGGCGGTTCCGGTACTCGTCCCGGCTTCTCGGACGAACTCACCGACAGACAGCGGGAAGCGGTCGAAACGGCGTACCTCGGCGGCTACTTCGAGTGGCCGCGAGCGAGCACCGGCGAGGAGATCGCGACGGCGATGGACATCACCCAACCGACGTTCAATCGGCACCTCCGGACGGCCGAGCGGAAGCTCCTCGGAGGCGTGCTGGGCGACATCGACGCCGACGACTGATCGCTTCGGCCCCCGTTCGACCGCTGCGCCGCGCCGCGAACGAGGGCCGGCTCCGCCGGCGGGACGGTCGACCGGCCCACGGCGGCGTCGACGGCGTCAGCCGTTCGTCGACAGGTCGACGTACCTGTCCTCCCACTCGCGCCGATCACGGAGCCCGCTCAGTCCCTTCTCCGTCAGCTCGTAGAAGTTGGTCCGGCGGTCGCTCTCGCCCTTCTCGACGTACTCCCGCTCGACCAACGTATCGAGGTTCGGATACAGCCGGCCGTGGGTGATTTCCTCCATCGACGCCTGTAGCTCCGTTTTGATCTCCTGTCCCGACGGCCTCTCGGCGCCCGCGATCACGTAGAGGAGATCCCGTTGGAAGCTCGTGAGTTCGAAAAGGGGATCGGGCATGGCCGGGGGTTCGGCGGTTCGTCGCTTTGTTATGAAGATTCAAACCCGGTTTCACCGCTGCGCGCGCACCCGAGTGGCGCCGCCGCTCACCCACCACGCGTCCGTCGCCTCGGTCGAGGCGGTCGCCGATCCGGCGTGCCCGTTCAGCCCCGCCACTGTCGGCCGGCGATCCCGACGAGAGCGAGGACGCTCACCGCCGTCCATCCGGCAGGCGGGATCGCGGAGAGCGCTCCGAAGCCGAGCGTCCCCGCCGTCACGAGCGCCGCGATGCCGACGGCGATCACGAACGTGGTCCGCTCTGAGGCGGCGTCTCTCCGGCCGGTTTCGGGGTCCAACTCCAGGTACACCCGCACCTGCGACGCGGCGTCCCGAAGGGAGACGGTCCCCCGGTTCCTGTCGAACTCGATCACCCCGATCGCGTCCATCCGCGGGAGGTGACACTGATAGAGGGCGATGCGAACGCGCTTCCGCTCCTGCGAGGTGAGCCGTCGAACGGAGGTGTCGTTCTCGCGCGCGGCGACGTGTTCGGCGAGGTCGGAGAGCTCCGCGGAGCCGCCGTGCTCGTGGAGGTACCGGATGACCGCCCGTCGCCGGTCGTTCTTGAGAACGTCGAACACGTCGGTCGTCGTCAACCGACCGTCGTCTCCGGCGGCGGCCCGCTCCCCGAGTCGTCCTCTCTCGACCCCCCCGATCATCATTGTACCACAATGGTACTCCAGCATAATAGTCATTCTGGTATCATTTAAAGCGGACATTACGGCTCGGGAGGCCGGTCACCGCGTCTCCGCGTTCGGGCGCAGTCGATCGGCGTCGGGCGCGTTCGGGGGCCGCGCGAACTCCCGGCTACCGGTCGACCTCGAGCCACCCGGACGACGAGAGCGACACGTCGTACCCGTGGTACCGGAGCGAGACGACGACCCCCTCCGGGTCCGCCGTCGCGGTTCCGCGAAGCAGCTCGTCGAGCGCGTCGACGTCCACGGCGTAGCCCAACGGGGGTAGGGCTTCGACCGCGGCGTCGTCGACGTCGGCGACCGTTTCCACGACCGCGACGCTCGGCGGCAACTCCGACCAGTCGCACCGTCTTGTCATCGAGCGATCCGACATTCTACGAGCGGATCCCCTCCGCGGGCGATACTTCGCGAATCGGGCCGGGAGACGCGCCTTTCACTGTCGATTTCTCCGTGACTGTGTCTCGTTCACGCCGATACATTTATGTACCGATATCGGACCGCTGAAACGACGAACACTGACGCCTCGACGGGAGGTCGTCGCTGCGCGCGTCGAGCGCGGTGACGGTCCCCAGGGGGAATATCGTGGGATTAACTTTGCCCGGTCGGTCGAGAGATGCCGCCGTACATGGACGCAAGCTTTCCGGACTCCGTGGCGGTCGATTACACCGACGGCGAGGGCGAGGATCCGGCGGACTACCCGTCGCTGCAGCACAAGCTCGAGAAGGCGGTCGAGGTCACCAAGACGGGGCTCGAGCAGTACGAGAACCCCGCCGTGATGTGGACGGGGGGGAAGGACTCGACGCTGACGCTGTACTTCATCAATCAGGTGGCCGAACAGTACGGCTACGAGAAGCCGACGGCGGTGTTCATCGACCACTTCCAGCATTTCGAGTCGATCACGGAGTTCGTGGAGCGGTGGGCCGCCGAGTGGGAGATCGACGTCGTGTACGCCCGCAACGAGGACGTGGGCGCGTACGTCGAGGAACACGGGCTCGAACCGGGCGACGACATCCCCGTCGACGCGCTCTCCGAGCACAACCAACACCACGTGCGGAACATCCTCGAGTACGAGGAGGACACGTTCCCGTTCCTGTTGGACACCTACGTGGGCAACCACCTGCTGAAGACGGTCGCGCTCAACGACGCCCTCGAGGAGTACGACATCGACGGCGTCATCTCGGGCGTGCGGTGGGACGAGCAGGAGGCGCGTGCGGACGAGACGTTCTTCTCGCCGCGCCACGACCCGGACCTGTTCCCGCCGCACGACCGCATCCAACCCATCCTGCAGTTCGCCGAGGCCGACGTGTGGGAGGCGTTCTGGAACTACGTCGTCCCCGACACCGTCGACGCCTTCCCCGACGAGGGGTACGTCCCCGACTCGGCCGAGGACCTGCCCGAGGGGGTCAGCCGGGAAGACGTCCCGATCTCGCCGAAGTACTTCGCGGGGTTCCGCTCGCTCGGCAGCGAAGTCAGCACCGACAAGACGACCGAAGAGCCCGCGTGGCTCCAGGACCTCGAAGGGACGACCGAGCGCGCCGGCCGCGCCCAGGACAAAGAGGACCTCATGGAGCGGCTCCGCGACCTCGGCTACATGTGAGGCCGGTCGCCGCGACGGCTCCCTCTCGAGTTCCCCCTTCCGTTGAACCCGGGCGAAGCTGACCTCTCCGCGTTCGTCGCTACGCTTCGAGGTCCGCGGCCGCGCGCTCGGAGCGGCCCTCTATCGAATCGAGGTACCGCTCGGTCGTCGTGAACTCGAAGTCGTTCAGCAGCCGCTGGAACTTCCGCGCCGCTCCGCCGAGGCGGTGGTAGTAAAACCAGGCGTACTCGTCGACGCGCGGGATCGTCGGATCGAGCTCCCACGGGTGGATGTAACAGACCGCCGGGTGTCCGGCCGCGCCCCGGCGTTCGAGCGCGTGCCTGAGGAAGCGATACGGGAGCGCTCGGAGGTAGAACCCACCCGCGACGGGCACGTTGACGTCGATACCGGGGACCCGATACGCGCTGAGCGGCACCTCCCACAGCCCGTCTCCGCGGGGGCGCGTCAGGTCGTCGGCGCCGATCTTGTACGGCCCTCTCGGCGCGTCGGGCACGCCGTACAGCGGGGTCTTCACGGGGAAGACACTCGAGTCGTACCGGAACCCCCGGTCTTCGAGGACGTCGATCGCCCACGCCGTGGACTCGTTGAGGGAGAACTTCGGCGCTCGGAACCCCTCGACGCCGTCGACGCCGGCGTCGCGGAGCGCGTCCACGGAGCGCTCGATCTCGGAGTCGAGTTCCGCCGGGGACAGCTCGGAGAGAAGCCGATGCGAGACCCCGTGCGAGCCGATCTCGTGGCCGGCGTCGCGGATGCGTCCGATCAGGTCCGGGTGATTCGTCGCGACGTCCTCGAGCACGAAGAACGTCGCCTCGTTGTCCGTCCGCGCGAGCATCGCCAGGATCCTGTCGACGTTCTCGACCACCCGGTCGGTACGCGCGTCCCACCGCTCTCTCGGGAGGTCGCAGTACCACGGTTCGACGTCGACCTGTAACACGTTCATCGGGCGTTTCTACCGGAGAGGATCCCGTTCGGACGGCATAGTTATGCGGCGACAAGCGCGACGCTCCCGATCTCGGAGCTCGCACGGAAAACCGATAATCGAGAGTACACGCCGTCAACGGGCCATTAGACGAGGTATAACTATGCCACGCTGACGCTGACGTGTGGACAATTAATGACGGCTCGTCAAGCCTCTCGATCCGCGCTCAACCTCGGATTTTTATGGCCGGTGCCGGCCGTTCTCCTGAGCTGCCTCCTCGTGATCGGACTGCCCGAGGGGTCCGCGCTCCGGCTGGTGACGGCCGGCGTCGCGTTGCTGTTCCTCCCCGGATACGCGCTCACGCTCGCGGTCTTCCCGGAGAGCCGAACCGAAGAGAACGAGGCTCAGACGCCGCTGAACCGCCGCTACTCCGAGTCGACGATGTCGGCGCTCGATCCGTTCGAGCGGATCGCGCTGGCGTTCGGATTCGGCGTCTGCCTGATGCCGGTGTACGGCTACGTCGTCGGCGTGGCGGGGGCCGGATACGAACCGCGGACCGTGATCGTTCTCGTGTCGGTCGCGACGACGCTGTTTACCGCCCTCGCGGCCATCAGACACCGAATCTCTCCGACCCAGATCGACCCTCCGTCGCCCTTCGTGTATCTGGCGGAAACCGTCACTGACGAGGTTTCCGCCCCGACACCGGGGAAGCGGGCGCTGAACGTCGCGGTGGTCGTGATGCTCATCCTCGCGACCGCGACCCTGACCGCCGCGATGGCGTCCCCGGCCGAGAGTCCCGAGTACACCACCGCCGTGTTGCTGACCGAGACGGACGAGGGCGAACTCGTCGCGGACGGATACCCGGACCAGCTCCGGGCCGGTGAGACCGCGGACCTCATCTTGCGCGTCGAGAACCACGAGTCGCAGGCAGTGGACTACGAGGTCGTCGTCCAACTCCAGCGCGTGAGCGCCGACGGGACCGTCACCGAGGTCTCCGTCCGCGACCAGTTCGGGCAAACCGTCGACCCCGGCTCGGCGTGGGAGCAGGACCACCGAGTCACCTCCGACATGTCGGGGGAGCGGCTCCGGCTCGTCTACCTCATTTATAAGGGAGAGGCCCCCGCGGAGCCGACTCTCAGCAACTCGTACCGGAATCTCACCCTTTGGGTCGGGTCGGAACAGGCCGGAGCCCAAGCGCGCGTCACGGGGACGCTCGAACGGCCCTCGGCGTCGGCGGTGAGCGCGGATCGCATCGACTCCAGTTCGCTCGCCAGCGAGCGCACTGTGACTGAGTCGATTCGGGCGGCGACCGTCACGGGGGCGCGCTGATGTCACGAGGACTCTCGCCGACCGGCGAAGACAGAACCGCGGTGTCGATAGCGCTGGTGGTCGGGTGCCTCTCTTTTGTAGGTGCGGTGATCGTCGCGGAAGCGAACCCGGCCACCGCGTACGAGGTGTCGATCTATCGCAGTACGCCGCTCCTCTACTGGTTCGGCGTCTCCGTCTCGCTGCTGGTCGGCGTCGCTGCGCTGGTGCTGGCCGCCTCGTGGATACAGTGGGCCGGCGGACTCGTCCTGACGGCGCTCTCGATGCTGTCGGTCCCCGCGCTCCCACTCGTCCGCGGCTACTTCTTTTACGGCCTCGGCGACGCGCTTCGGCACTTAGGGAACGCCCGAGGACTTGTGAGCGGCGAGACGGAATTCTTCGCTGAGGTGTATCCCGCAGCGTACAGCTTCAGCGGATTCTTGAGCACGCTCTCGGACATCTCGCTGGAGCAGTCGATGTTATTCGTCGTGTTCATCACGTCGGTCCTCTACGTGGTCTTCGTCGTCCTCTGCGTGCGAGCGATACTGCCCCGCAGACGCGCGGTCGCCATTGCGTCGCTCTCGGCGCTTATGTTCCTCCCGCTGAACCACGTCAGCTTCCACCCGCACTTCCACACGTTCTCGATGACGACGTTCCTGACCCCGATACTCCTCTACGTGGTGATCAAACACATCACTGACCGCGGTACGGACGAGACGATCCCTCGGCGGCTCTCCTCGACAGACCTCGGCTTCGCCGTGGCCGCGGTCGCGATCGTCTTATACCACCCGCAAGTCGCACTGAACGTCATCATCGTGCTGGGTGCAATCGCGGCGATGCAGCGGCTCAACGGTCGGTACTTCTCCGACACCACCTTGGGCGGTTCTCCGCCGGTCTACGGCCAGTTACTGTTCCTGATCGCGGTTTTTGTGCTGTGGAACCTCCAGCATCAAGAGATATTTGCGATGGGCTCAACCCTACTCGCCTCGCTGAACGCTTGGTTACTCGGGACTGCGTATGGGGGAGAGGTCGTGACACAGCGAACGAACTCCGCACAGTCGGTCGGAGTCGGTATCGGCGAGCTGTTCGTGAAATTATTTCTGGTGCCGGCGTTCTACACCCTCGTCGCAGGAGCTGTCGTGGTAGCAAACCTTCTCTCAGATGAATTTGACAGGAATAGCCGGATGATAACGACCACGTTTTCGCTCGCGGGGATCGCGCTCGCTATCTACTCATTGGCGCATTTCGTGGGTGATGTGTCCGGCTACTTTTTCCGACACATCGGGTTCGGGATGGTGCTTGTCACGATCCTCGCAGGGATTGGACTGACGAGGGCGTGCGACCATGTCGATGAAATGCGTCATTCGCCCTCGCAGCTAGTAAAGATAGTCTCCGTCTCCGCGCTCGTGATCGCGTTGGCACTGTCAATTCTCGTCGTGTTCCCTTCCCCGTACATGGCCCAACCGACGCAGCACGTTTCAGAACAGATGTACGCGGGTCACGGGACGGCGATGGAGTACCGAGCGGAGGGTGCGGCGATGGCGTCGTCTCGCGCTCCCTCCCGTCAGTATCCGAGAGCAATGGGACTGGATCTTGACCGAAGACTCAGTTGGGCTGTCCCACCTGAGGCGCTACCCTCTGACTTGCGTCGGTTTCGAGGCGACGACTTCCCGACGAGAGAGTTCTATTACTACATCCAGACAGATCAAGAAGTGCAGAAGGAGTTGGTTGCATTCAGGGGTGTTCGGTACAACGAGTCGGACTTTACGAGCGTTGGCGAAACGGCCGGCGTGAGTCAGGTCATGACCAACGGTCGCGTCGACGTCTATCACGTAAAGTACGCCGACGGGCCGATCATCGGAGATCCGCGGATCGCGTCCTCCGGTCCGTTGCTCAACCGGGCGGCGAGGGCCCCGCAGAGAGGGGTGGTAGCATGAGCTCTCGGTCGGCCGACGACGGGGTCGATGTGCTCGTCATCGGGCCGTTCCGTCCCGGAGGCGGCGGCGGAATGAATCAATACATCTCAGAACAGTGTCAGCACCTACCGGAACGCATCCGGACGCGCGTGTACAGCGTGGCGGTCCCGTCAGGAAGCGGACTGCTTCGGTTTGCTCTCGCGATGCTTGTCGCCCTCAAGCAGATGCTGCTGTTTCCGTTTCGGCGCCCGCCGGACGTCGTTCACGTCCACTCGGCCCAGTGGAACTCGTTTTACCAGTCGGCATGGTACGTGTTGTTCGCGGCGTTCGTGTGGCGTCGCCCGGTCGTCCTCCACGTTCACGGGTCGTCCTTTGACGAGTTCTTGGAGGTGAACTCGGCTCCAATTCAACTGCTCCAGTCCGCCGTGTTCCGTGCGAGCGACGTCGTGGTGGCCCTCTCGGACGGCTGGGCGGACGTACTCGAAGAGCATGTGGATTCCCGGAAGGTAGTCGTTCTCCACAACGCGGTCGACATCCCCAAATACGACCCGTCGTTCTCCGTCTCACCAGTGCGGATCTCGTTTGTATCGAATCACATCGAACGGAAAGGAATCCGGGAGCTCGTCGACGCCGTCGACCGACTGGCCGAAGAGAAACCGGTAGACATCACGATCGCGGGTAAGGGGTCACTGTCGCACCTCGTCGAGGATGTCGCGAATTCGCGAGCGGGGGTGAAGTACGTGGGGTTCGTCTCCGAGGAACGGAAGCGAGAAATCCTCAACCAGTCCGCTGTGTACGTCCTTCCCACATACGCCGAGGGCGTACCGATTGCCATTCTGGAAGCGATGGCTGGCGGAAACGCTATTGTTTCGACCGATGTCGGCGGCATCCCGAGCGTCGTGGACGAAGAGAACGGGATTCTCGTGGAGCCCGGCGACGAGGACGAACTCGCCGACGCGCTCCGGACGCTCCTCGCGGATCCGGATCGCATCCACTCGATGGCCAAGGAGAGCCGTCGTCGCGTCGAAGCGTCCCACTCGTGGGAGACGGTGGCCGACGATCTGGCGGAACTGTACGACTCGCTCGCGGCGGCCTCGCGGGGAATCGCCGAGGCTCCCCCGGCGACGGACGAACCCTACGCGTCTAAATAGCCCAGCGAACGCAGCCGCGCTTGGATGTCGTCTTCGTTGACCTCCTCGTGCGTCTCGTCTACCTCGTCGCCGGCGACGATCTCTTCAAGAACGAACGTCACGTATTCGTCTACTGATTCGAAGTTTGTCTTCGCGATACGGCGTTCGACGCGCTCGTAGAGGTGCTGCTCTATCGCCACGGTCTGGCTGTCTATCTCGGTGCTCATTCTGAATCTCCTTCACGGATCCTAGCGGGGAGATGGCCTTCAGTATCTCCCCGCTAATAGGGTGATCGGTCGTCCCTGACCACCGGGGTTGTCGTCTCTGACACGCGCGAAAGCTTTTATCGACTCGCCGATTCGGCGGTCACGACTTCGGATCTCAGACGATGAAACACCGTCCTATCAGAGACCCACAGACTGCATAGGGTAAGTCGCCTATAACAATACTTGCGCTGAGGAACACCGGTATGATGGCAGATCCACGGAATGTCGTGCTCGTCACGATCGACAGTCTCCGCGCCGACAGATGCGGTTACCTCGGGTGCGATAGAAATCTCACGCCGACTATCGACGACATCGCAAAAAAGGGCCTTCAGTTCGACAACGCGATCGCCCCCGCCGGGGCGACCAGCGGCTCCTCAACTTCGTTTATGACCGGTGAATACCCTTTCTCGCGCCCGGGAGCCGACCGACAGGAGTCCCTCCGCGGTCAGATTCGCGCTCGTGACACCATCGCCGAGCAGTTCAAACGCATGGGGTATGAGACGGCCGCATTCACGGCGAACCCGTGGACGTCACGCTCGTTCGGCTTCGACAAGGGTTTCGATCGCTTCGAGGACTTCATGGAGGAGACGATGGCGAATCGATTCCGCGACGGCGGCAGTGACCCCGGAGCCGTCCGAGAGATGGCGACGCGGCTCTCGGATTGGTGGGGGGGCCAGGAGATGTTCATGTCGTGGGAGTCGTTCTACGACGACATCGAACAGTGGCGACGGTCGGCCGAGGAGCCGTACTTCCTCTGGGTGTTCCTCGTCGACGTCCACATGCCGTACATCCCCCCGAGCGAGTACCTGTCCATGTGGCCGCTGACTTACGCGGCGAACGCCTGGCTCTTCGGCGGCGCGGACGACCGGCTGAGCCCGCTGCTCCGCGACCGACTCCTCTCGGCGTACGACAGTACGGTTGAATACACCGATGAGTTCATCGCTACCCTCCTCAACGACGTCGGCGACGACTCCGTCGTCTGCGTCCACGCGGACCACGGAGAGCTGTTCGGCGAAGCGGACCGGTACGGTCACGGATACCTCCACGAGTCGGTTATCAACGTCCCGCTCGTCGTCGGTAACGTCCCCTGCGAGCGCGTCGAGGACCCGGTCTCGCTCAAATCCCTTCCGGAGCTGCTCACCGGGGTCGCCGTCGGGGATCGACCGACGGTCGAACGCCCGTACGTGACCTCGCGGAACAACGACGGGATGCGCGTCGTCCGAGGTCGCGACTGGCGGTATCAACGGACGACTGAGGACGAATCGGTCTCTGTCCGGACGGACGGGAGATGGCAACAGCAGGGTACTGATCACCCGCTTTACGATATCGGACGCCCGATTGTCGAACGAGAGTGGGCGACAGAGGCAGAAAAAAAACACGTTGTCTCGAAGGTAGAGAATCTCGACGCCTGACCCAGTTCTTTCTTTTGTAGACGATCTGAATCGGGTCGGGTTCCAGCTAGACTCCGTCACCGAGCAGCTCCGAGCCGTTTCACCCGCCGAGCGACCCCGAGCGTTACCGGCCCGCCGGCCGCGGCTACCATTGTCGTCCAGGTAGCCCCACACGTTGGTCGGTATCGCAGCGATACGAGCGCGTGGCGCATCGCAGTGGCGTAGCGGCCGCTCTGCAGAGCAGATCTGGCGAGCGACTGGGTCAGGTAGGCCAAGAACTCGTCCTCACAGCCGTATTCCTTGGCGAGCCCACGGTGTTTCTCCAGCAACAGCGGGTACGACACGTCGCGTTTCGTCTCGTAGTCGCCGCTGATCTGTTCGTGACCCATCCGCCTGACAACGAGCGGTTCGGGAATCGCGGCGAACTCACAGTGGGTCGATAGACGGAAGTACCACTCGCGGTCCTGCCAGCTTGGGAAGCGTACGTCGAGCGGCCCGGCTGCTTCGGCCACAGCCGCATCCACCAGCATACAAGAGAAAGGATTGAGTGACGCTCCCTTTAGGATCGCCTCGGTGACGTCTCCACTGGTGGTTGGCGTTCGGATGTTCGTTGTCTTGCCGTCCTTGACGAAGCGCTGTCCGGTGTACACGGCGCCGACGTTTGGTCCGGCAGACTCCATGACCTCGATCTGCCGTTGGACTTTTCTCTCTAACCACATATCATCGTCGTCGATGAACGCGATGTACTCTCCATCCGCCTCGTCGATCCCCGTATTTCGGGCGGCGCATGCGCCACGGTTCTCCTCGTGGCGAACGAGGGTAACGTCGATATCTGCCGTGTAGATCTCGTCGAGCAGAGCAGATACCGGCTCGGGCGAGCAGTCGTCGACGACAACCAACTCCACTGCCGGGTACGTCTGCTCGACAACGCTGGTGACCGCCTCTTTTAAATACTCAGGACGGCCGTACGTTGGAAGGACAACGCTGACCCTTCTGTCGCTCATCATTTATCATATATGGCTACATCGACTACTTCGTTAACAACGTCGTATTCCGCGTTTTCCAGATAACGCGTTTAATTCGAGATGCGATTGTGTCCGGGAAAGAGCCAATTCGATCATATCTGCGTGAGGTTAGACTGATCTATTCTGGTTCGGCTACGTATCGACGCTCCGGTTCTTCGGCTTATGAACACGCCTCGGCTAACGATCGTCAACCGTCCGGTCGATTCCACGCGATAGGTCAGGAGTAACAATGTGGCTGAAGATAGTGAGGTCGGAGTAGACATGCACCTATCCAGAGCAAGTTGGAACAAACGCACCCACAGAGCGGGCCTCGGACGGAGATCTACGCGACTGATACCCAATCCTATTGGTTCCGTAGAGTGGGCTCGCTTGACCGGGGCCTTGACACGATGACCGCGGGCGAACCCGAGCGGGCGTTCGTCCTCGGGCTGGACGGAGTGCCGTGGTACCTGGTCGAGCAGTGGATGGACGAAGGGGACCTCCCGACGTTCGAGCGGCTCCGACGAGAGGGCGCCGCGGGGCCGTTCGAGAGCACGGTTCCGGCCAACACGCCGGTCGCGTGGCCGTCGATAGCGACCGGCTGTGACCCCGCCGGCCACGGGCTGTTCGAGTTCACGAAGCTGAACCGACAGTACGGCCATCGACCGAACACCGCCGCGGATCGAACCCGACCGGCGATATGGGACATCGTCTCGCCCGCCGTCGTCGGCAACGTCCCGATGACGTTCCCGGCGAGGGAGTTCGACGGCGAGATGGCCACCGGCATGATGACGCCCGAGGGCGACGCCGCGTTTACCTACCCCTCGGAGCTCGGAGAGGCGATCGACCACCGGATCCCCGACTACTCCATCGGGCTGGACTGGAAGGAGTACTTCGGCCGGCAGGAGGCGTTCCTCGACGCTCTCGACGGGCTGCTGTCGAACCGTCGGGAACTCATGCGGCTCCTTCTCGAACGGACCGACTGGCGGCTCTCGTTCTTCGTCTACACCGCGCCCGACCGACTCCAGCACCTCATCTGGGACGAGGCGGTACTCAAGGCGCACTACGAGAAACTCGACGACGTGCTCGCCGAGGTCGTCGAGAGGTGTGAGGAGGCCAACGCCGTCCTCTTCGTCGTCTCTGACCACGGATTCGGCCCCGTGACGCGGCAGGCGAACGTCAACGAGATCCTCCGACGAGAGGGGCTCATCGCACGACAGGAACAGGAGGGAGTGCGGGGCCTCATGTCGACCGCCGGCCTCGACAAGGACGACGTCCTCGCGGCGCTGCGGCGGATCGGCGTCGACGAGGAGACGCTAGTTCGATACCTCCCCGAGGGACTGATAAACCAGGCGGCCACCCGCATCCCCGGCAACCACGCGCTGTACGACGCCGACTTCTCGCGAACCGAGGCGTTCCTCCACGGGCTCGGGAGCGTCTACGTCAACGACACCGCACGGTTCGCGTCGGGGACCGTTCCCCCCTCGGAGGTTCCGGCGGTCAAACGCCGCGTGACGGAGCTCCTCGAGAACGTCCGGGACCCGGAGACGGGGAAACGGCCGCTCGTCGTGCTCGACCCGGACCACGGGGAACCTGACGACTCAGCCCGCGGCGCGTCCGCCGAGGGTGACGCGCTCGAACCGGACCTCCTGGTCGAGTCGATCAACGGCTACACGGTTAACTGGCAGTTCGCCGACGATCCGTTCACCGTCCCGGAAAAGGCCGCGGACCACGAATCGGCGGGGATCTTCTTCGCGCACGGTCCCGGAATCGAGGCGGGGTCGCGGCCGGCGAGCGCCTCGGTCGTCGATCTCGTTCCCACGCTCTTGCACCTGCTCGACCGGCCGGTGCCGTCGCACGTCGACGGGACCGTCCTCGAAGAGGTACTCGCGGCGGACAGGCCGGTCCGGACCGCGGACTACGATGCCGGAGAGCCGCGCGAGGCGTCGCAAGCGGAGGTCGACGGCGACTTCGACGAGGTCGAAGACAGGTTGCGCGGGCTGGGATACATGGAGTGACCGACGGACGTGCGACCGCGGTCGTGACTCCCCGGAAGCGGCGTCCTGAGTGGCCGCCGAGCGGCTCTCGGCGTCAGTCCCGGTCGTCTGACTGCCGGTACATTCCGACCGCACGCCCCGCGAACCGCATCAGGTTCGCGCCCGAGCGGACGAGCGCGTGTTTCGGCGTGACTCCCACGTAGTTCATCGGGTTCAGCACCGTCTGTAGCGTCCGGAAGTACTGACTCGACGACGGGACGTCGTTCATCTCCCAGAGCTGCGGCGTCTGCAGCTCCAGTTCGTACTGCTTGCGCCAGTAGTCGGTGATCGAGTCGGCGTAGGCGTGATACACGAGCAGCTCGGGGTCGTAGTAGATCGGATAGTGATTCAGTATCCGCTCCGCGAGCTCTTTCTCCTCGTGTCCCCAAGTGATGTCCTCGTTCCACATCCCGGCGTCGTCGAACACCTCCTTTCGGCAGGCCGCGTTGCATCCCCAAAACCGAGTGACGTAGCGGGGATCGGATCCCTGATCGTAGTGGGCCGTCAGTCGCTTGATAACGTCGTTTCGCGGATGAATGATCTTCCCCGTCACGACGGCCTCGCGCTCCAGCAGGTCGGAGACTCGGTCGAGGTATCCTTCAACGGGCATCGAGTCGTCGTCGAGGAACACCAGCTTTTCCGCGCTCGCTCGCCGAATCCCCTCGTTCCGGGCCTTCGTCGCCGAATTCTCGCTCTGCACGAGCACCTCGTAGTCGGAGAACTCGTGCTGTTCGAGCCTCGCGACGGACTCGATCTCGTCTTTCGGCTTGAGGGTCGGGACGATTATGCTCAGTTCGGGCATGGATTCCATCTGTCACCGTCGGTCAGTCCGTCTATCGGGTGGATGGTATCGCCCACGACTGACGAGTAAATTGTTATTCCGTACTTACCGAGTCGACTCGCAGTACGGGACGATCGCGAGTCGACGACGACTGAAACCGCGACCTGACTCCGGCTCGGCGGCGAAGACGACCGAACCGAAGCCCACACGGCGCCGCTGCCGCTCGCCGGCCACGGTCGCACGCGGCGAGTTTATCGGAGAGCCGGCGTGCGATACAGCGGGATAGCAGCTCTATAACAAACCCGATCGAACGCGGTGCAGTTCATGTCAAATGCTTCGAAGAAACCTCTTCCGTCAACAATTGTCCGCCTCGCCGATTCGACCACGTCTTCTCGGAGTATCAAATATATGAAGAGACAATCATTCGACTTCTTCGGATCGGTGCTCCTGGAGGTTCGCGGCGACGGCGGCCGCTCGACCCAACAGTTCTACACGATGTTCGATCACTTCGCGGTCGACGATCCGGGGCGAGAGCCGGACGTCGTGGTCGAACGGACGACCGAGGAACCGGACCTCGACGCGGTCCTCGGCGACCCCTCGGACCACTACGGCTGGACCGGTGACCGGTTCGTCGTCCGAAACGGGTCGAACTTCATGACCGTCGAACCCGGGTGGGACCACATCTACGTGTCGCCGAACTGGGAGCCGTTCCTGGCGACCTACCCCGTCGAGTTCCGGATCAGACAGGAGCTCGCGAAGGAGGGGCGCGCGCTGATCCACGCGTCCGGAATCGAACTCGACGGAGAGACGACGCTGTTCCCGGCCTGGCGCGGCGGCGGGAAAACGAACACGCTCCTGTCGCTGTTGCGGGAGGGCGCGGGCTACCTCTCCGACGACCGGCTGTGGGTCGGCACCGACGGCACCGCCCTCGGCTACCCGTTATCGGTTAACCTTCAACCGTACAACATCCGGTCGTTCCCCGAAATCGAGGTCGGACACGACGACCTTCAGGACTACGTCCGGGACGAGGTGAGCCAGTTCGTCGAGATGAACGTAAACGCCAGCGACGGCGTCGTTCAGAAGGTCATCAGCTTCCTGAACGAGCGGTATCTGCAGGAGAACAGCCGGGAGTTCACCGACGTCTCGACGGTGTTCCCGGGCTCACAGCACGTCCCCGAGTCGACGGTGGACAACGTCGTCGCGCTCAGAGCGGCGCCAAACAGCGCCCACGTCGCCGTCGAGGAGATGCCGTCCGAGCAGATGGTGAGAGAAATCGACGCGATCAGCTACTACGAGTGGAACGAAGTCCTCAAGGAGTACTTCTTGGCATACGACGTGCTCTGTCCCGGCCCCTCCTTCGCCGACAAGTTGGACGACGTGGTCGAGGCCGAGGAGGACGCATTCCGAGAACTGTGCGAAGGCGTCGACACCTATCAGGCGTGGATCCCGCGCACCGCCGACTGGAAAGCGGACGGAATCGACCGAGAAGTCGTCGACCGCATCGAATCGCTCTCTACCCGGACGCAGGCTCCCGCCACCGACTGAACTTCGACGCAGCCGTCCTCCGGCTAACCACGTCGCGGTCGCCCTCTCGAATCGCCGACCGACTGTCTTCCTCTCGAGCCGCTGTCATCGCTCGCGTCGCCCGACGCGCAGCACTCCGTACAGCACCGCGAGGGCGGCGAGAACGCTGGTCACGCCGAACCCCGGAACCTCCGACTGCGTGATGCCGGCTCCTTCGGTGGACGAGGAACTCATCGTCTCGGAGTCGTCCTCCGTCACGTCGGCTTCGTCTGCGTCGTCGTCGGAGCCGTCCGCCGGGACGTCTCCTGCCCCCGAAGAGTCGGTCGGCGTTCCGTTCGGACTCTCGTCCGATCCGGGCGTCGTCGCGTTCGTTCCGTTCGCAGGGCGGACTGCGTGGTCCGCCCGAGACGAGTTCCCCGCCGCGACGACGAACCACCCGAGGCGCGGCGGCGCGGCGGTGAGCGTCACAGTCCGCTCGTCCGACTCGTCGACCGTCGTCGCGAGCGTCTCCCACTCCTCCGTCACCGCGTCGTAGCGCTCGATCCGCAGCCGCGTAGCATTCGTGTCCGACGCCTCGACCGCGCTCCGGTTGAGCGCGAGCGTCAGCTGGTTCGGCGCGCTGTCGGACGCCTCGGGCGAAGTGAACCTCATCACGGTGACTACCTCGCTGGCGTTGTCATCCCTCGAGTCGGCGGCGTTGCCTGGGGGCCGCTCGAACTCGGTCGCGACGTAGTCGCCGGAGGCGCCGGCTTCGAGCAGGAGTTCGATTCGGTCGATCGTCGGGCTACTCCCGTTGAACGTCGTGACGATCGACGCGGTTCCGTTCGGCGACGCGGTGTCGGAGGCGACGCGCGGAGGGTCCGCGGGCGGCTCGTCTCCCTCGCCGGCATCGCCGGTTCCCCCACCGTTCGCGCTCTCCCCCGAACTCCCGCCGCCGTTATCGCGGTCGTCGTCGGCGTCGTCTCTGTCGTCGTTCCCGTCGCCGCCATCGCTCCCATCTCCATCATCGCTGCCGTCGCTTCCGTCTCCTCCATCACTACCGTCGCTTCCGTCTCCTCCATCACTACCGTCGCTTCCGTCTCCTCCATCACTACCGTCGCTTCCGTCTCCTCCATCACTACCGTCGCCACCACTCCCATCATCGCCATCGTCATCGTCTGACCCGCCGTCACCGCCGTCGTCCGACTCCGGCTCGACGGTGACCGTCAGGCCGTCGTACCGCTGTGGGTTTTGCTCCTGCGCCGCGGCGTCGGAGAGCTTGGTGTCGGACTTCACGAACGCGAGCGTGGTCTCGTTTCCGGATTCCCCGACGAGTTCGACCGTCACTGTCGCGAGCCGCGGATCGGTGACGTTCGACGCGCGGTACTGATTGAACGCGACCCAGCCGCTCTCGTTGTCGACGTTGGTCACTGGGTCGCCGAACTGGTCGGTCCCCGACACGGACACGACTCGCACGACGTCGGGGTCGAAGGTGAGATTGGCCTGGTAGGCAGACACGTTCGACGCGTTCGCGCCGACCGCGACCGTGACCGTCTCTCCGGTGGGGGCACTGGCGGTGCTGCCGCCCGTCTCGTTGGTGAGCGCGACCGACGGCGCGTCCGCGCTGGCGGCGCCGACGGCGGCGCCCGCGAGGGCCGCTCCGAGGAGCAACGCCGTCGCCGCGACGACCACCGTCGCGCGTCGCGATCCGCCGTCGATTCGTCGGCTCATTCTGCCCCCGTCTCGCCGACGATCTCGACGACGTCCGTGATGTCGATGTCCCCGTCGCCGTCCATGTCCGCCGCCTCGCGGTCGATGTCGACGTCATCGTTGTTGATGTGGCGCTGGACGAGGCCGACGTCATCGTCGTCAACGTCGCCGTCGCCGTCCGCGTCACCGGCGAGGGTCTCGCTGGACTCGTCGCCGTCGCCTCCACTGTCTCCACCGCCATCTCCACCGTCGCTACCGCCATCACCGCTGTCACTACCTTCGTCCCCACTGCCGCCATCATCGCCGTCGTCGGGTTCGAAGGTCACGGTCAAACGCGGCGGCGTCTCGCCCTCCACGGTCGAGAAGTCCCATCCGTCGTCGCCGAGCGGGAGGATCGCCCACCCGTGGTTGGGTTCGCCGCCGACCCACGCTTGGACCCCGGCAGTGACGTCGATAGTCGTCTGCCCCGTCGAGACGGCTCCCGTCTCCGTCTCGGGGTCCGCGACCGCCTCGGAGCCGTCGGCGGCGATCCCGTCGTCGAGCGACGCCCAGGTGTCGCTCTCGCTCCAGTCTCTGAGCAGTCGATGGACGCTCCCGCCGCTTCCTTCGTCGACGGTCTCGACCGTTAGCGTCGCCGATTTCACGGTCGCGCTCGGGGGCACCTGGCCGTCTCCGTCTCCGACGACGCCGTCGAACCGGACCAGTGCTTGCGCTCGGTTGTCCGTGTTCTGCGGGTCCTCGGTGTCGACCGTCACCGTCGGGGCGTCTCCGTATCCTTCTTCAGGATCCGCTTCCCGGAGGTTGGTGTCACTCGTCCCCTCGTAGCCGTCGGTGCCCTGTTCGAACGAGACGGTTTCTGTCGAGGAGGCGGGCGCGAACCGCCCCGCGAAGTCGAGGCTGAACGCGAACTCGCTGTTCGAATCCTCCTCGTACTCGTCTTTATACGGGTTGTACGTGCTGACCCGAATTCGGTCCGGGTCACCCTCGCCCGGCTCGAACGCGATCAGTCTGAGGAGGCTGTTGCCTCGTTTCTCTCTGCGCTGATAGTTCGCGAGCATCTCGAATACTTGCTGACCCTCCACGTTTTCGGACGTCTGGTGGTACTCACCGCCATTCTCGTGGAAGTGGCCGTTGAGTACCATGAACACCTGCGGGTTCGGCTCGATGAGCCGCTGCCAGATCTGTTCGCCCGGGTTGCCGTCGCCGTCCTCCTCCTCGAGGAACTGCGTACGTCCGGGATTCACCTCGTCCCACGTGTCGTCGTACTTGTCGCCGTCCGTCAGGTAAGCGTGCGTCGTGACGATCGTCGGTCGTTCGGGGTACTGGTCGAGCACGCCCTGTGCCCACTCGAGCGCCGAGTCTCGGGCCTCCCACTCCAGCGCGAGGTGCAGGAAGTCGTGCCCGCCAGCGGTGAACAGCTGGTAGGAGTTCGACTCCTCGTCGCCGGGCCCGGTCCCGCCGTACCAGTCGTCATCGTCGAACCGCGACGCGCCGAAGTAGTCGGTGTAGTTTACGAGCCCGGAGCTCCGGTCCCGGGTGACGGCGTAATCGTGATTGCCGGGAAGCACGCTGTAGGGGACGGCGGCCTCGTCCAGTGTGGACATCGCCTGATCCATAACGTCCCACTGGTCCGTCTCGTCACCCTCTTGGACGAGGTCACCTTCGTGAGTGACGAAGACGATGTTCTCTGCGTCGACGCTCTCGGCGATCCAGTCGGTCTGTGCGTAGGCATACCTGTTCAGCGAATCTCTTTCCGCGTAATACTGCGTGTCTGGGAGTGCGACTATCGTCCACGACCCGTCGTCTGCACTCGATATCGTGCTCGATCCACCCGCTAGAAGCGGCGTCGCGGCCCCCGCCCCGACGGCTCTGAGAAGTGTCCGTCTGGACACGCTCACGACGCTCGTCGATTCCGCGTCGGCCGACTTCGGACAGGTATCGGAGAACATCGAATTGAACCTTTACCGTGGGGACGCGGTCGTCTAGTAAAATTACAAACCAATTTATACGTCTAATCGCGGTTAACACGCTTCTACCAGGGCGGTTTCGGTCGACAATCCCGCCACCGACGGGTGCTGAGACGCCTCTCGAAATCCGGTCTCCCGCTTCGGCCGTGAACCGACGCCGGAAGCCGCTCCGCTTCGCGCCGCCGCCGTCGAAACATTGGTGGATTAACAGCCGCATACTATTGACCGAATCGTTGGTACGACGTAGCAATGGCAATGAGAGCCGCGGTCATCGGCACGGGAGCGAAAACCGACGACCCCGACCGCACCGGCTACGCGATGGCGTATCGGCACGCGCCGGGCTATCAGCGACTCGACGGGGTCGAGCTGGTGGCGTGCGCGGACATCGTCCGGGAGAACGCCGAGTCGTTCGCCGACTCGTTCGGCATCCGGTCCGAGCACGTGTACGAGGACTACGAGGCGATGCTCGCCGGCGCGGAGCCCGACGTCGTGAGCGTCTGCGTCCCTCCCGCGCTCCACGCGCAGATCGTCGTCGACTGCGCGGAGAGCGGCGTCCCCCTCGCGATCCACTGCGAGAAGCCGATGGCGACGACGTGGGGGGACTGCCGTCGGATGGTGGAGGTGTGCGATCGCGAGGGCGTGCAGCTCTCGATCAACCACCAGCGGCGTTTCGGAGCCCCGTTCACGCGGACGAAGTCGCTGCTCGACGACGGGGTGATCGGCGCCCTCGACCGGATCGAGTTCGGCGAGGTGAACCTCTCCGACGCCGCCGTTCACCAGTTCGACCTCGCCGGCTACTTCACAGACTGGTCGCCAGTCGAGTGGGTGCTGACGGGCGCCGACTTCAGCGAGGAGAACGAGTGGTTCGGCACGCGACACGAGCATCAGGGGCTCACGCAGTGGTACACCGAAAGCGGCGTTCACGGCATCGCCTCCTCGGGCGAGGAACCGGGGATGGGCGCCGAGTTCGTCGGGTGTTACATGCGACTGATCGGTTCCGACGGGACGATAGAGCTCGGCGTCGAGGACGGGCCCCACCTCAGATACCGCGCCGACGGCGGGTGGAACACGGTCGACACCGGCGAGAGCATCCATCGACCGCTGCCCGGAAAACTCCGGATGGGGCTCGGGAAGGTCGCCGAACGAGCTCCGTTGGGTGATAAACACACGTTCGTCCCCACCTCGTTCGTCGAGCGGGCCATCGAGGACGTCGTCGACGCCCTCCGGGAGGACCGGGAGCCGGTTACCAGCGGCGATCGGTCGCTGTACGCGGCGGAGCTGCCGTTCGCCTCGTGGGAGTCGGTCAGGAGGCGCGGCCGCGTGGAGCTCCCGCTGGAGATCGACGACAACCCCCTCGAGGCGCTCGTCGAATCTCAGGAACGAGACGGCGAGGGTGACGGCAACGAGACCACCGACGGGGAGGTCGCCGACGGCGAGACCGCCGGGGCCGAAACCGACGACCAGACCGCGACGACGGCGAACGAGTGAGGTCGTCGGATCGGTCCCGACCCGCCCCGTCCGTTAGCTCGCTGCTACCGCTCCGTTTTTACGCAGCATAACAAAACGTCGCTGTCCTAACGTTCCAACGAGATGTACAGCCACGCAGGCGACGAGATCGGGGTCACGACATGAGCTCGTCGGACGACGACGGGAACGGTACGGTGGACGGAGACGTCGGGTCGGGCGGCGACGTCGGGTCGGGCGGCGACGGCGACGTCGCGTCGAACGCGACGCTCGGAACCGGGGACGGAGCCGAGCCGGTCATCGGGACCGACGCGACGATTCGTTCGGACTCGGTGATCTACGACGACGTGGTCGTCGGAGACGGGTTCCAAACCGGACACGGCGTGCTCGTCCGGGAGGAGACCGAGATCGGCGACGACGTGCTCGTCGGGACGCAGACGGTCATCGACGGGTACTCCACCGTCGGGTCCGGCGTCAGCCTCCAGAGCCAGGTGTACGTACCGTCGAACACGACGATCGGCGACGACGTCTTCGTCGGTCCGGGAGCCGTGTTGACGAACGATCCGTTCCCGGTCCGTCAGGACGTGGAGCTGACCGGGCCGACGATCGAGGACCACGCCTCTATCGGCGCGAACGCGACCGTGCTCCCCGGGGTCACCGTCGGCCGCGGCGCGTTCGTCGCCGCGGGCGCGGTCGTCACGAAGGACGTCCCGCCGGAGACGCTCGCCGTCGGCTGTCCCGCGACGATCGAACCGCTCCCCGACGAACTGAGCGGGGACAACCGGATCCGGGACGAACCGGGGTCCGATAGCCGATGATACCCAGCGCGAACCCGTCGCTCGGCGCCGAGGAGAAGCGCCGCGTCGAGGCGGTGATAGACTCCGGGATGTTGGCGGAAGGCGAGGTCGTCGAGGAGTTCCAGTCGGAGTTCGCCGACTACTGCGGCGCCGACCGCGGAATCGCGACCGCGAACGGGACCGTGGCCCTCCACGCCGCGCTCGTCGGGCTCGGCATCGGGGAGGGAGACCGGGTGCTCACGACGCCGTTCAGCTTCGTCGCGACGGCCAACGCGGCGCGCTTGGCCGGGGCCGAGGTGGACTTCGTCGACGTGGACCCGCGGACGTACAACGTCGACCCGGACGCGCTCGAAGCGCGGCTCCGCGACGGCGAGCCGGTCGACGCCGTCATCGCGGTCCACCTGTACGGCCTCCCCGCGGACGTCGGTAGGATCGGCGAGCTCGCCGACGAGTACGACTTCCGGCTCCTCGAGGACGCGGCGCAGGCGCACGGCGCGCGCTACGAGGGCGAGCGCGTCGGGAGCTTCGGGGACGCGGCCTGCTTCTCGTTTTACCCGACGAAGAACATGACGACCGGGGAGGGCGGGATGATCCTCACCGACGACGAGGCGGTCGCCGAGCGGGCGCGCCGGTTCGTCGACCACGGTCGGACGACCGGTTACGAACACGCGTCGGTCGGCCACAACTTCCGGATGACGAACCTCGCGGCGGCGATCGGCCGCGCCCAGCTCGACCGCCTGCCGGAGTTCACCCGGGCGAGACAGGAGAACGCGGCCCGGTTGACCGACCGGCTCGCCGACGTCCCCGGCGTCGTCACGCCGTTCGAACCGGACGGGTACGAGCACGTGTACCACCAGTACACGATTCGGGTTCCGGACCGCGACGCGCTCCGGGAGCACCTCGAGAGCCGCGGCGTCGGGTCGGGTGTGTACTACCCGATCCCGATCCACGAGCAGCCGGCGTACGAGGACGTCTCGGGGTCGTATCCGGTCGCGGAGAGCTGCGCGGAGGAGGTGCTGTCGCTCCCCGTTCACCCCGAACTCGACGAGGCGGACCTCGACAGGATCGCCGAGGCGACCGCGGGGGCGATCGTATGACGGTCGACGGCGGCGGCGACGTCGACGTCGGCGTCATCGGAGTCGGCGCGATGGGGCGGAACCACGCGCGAGTGTACGCGGAGCTCCCCGGCGCGCACCTCGTCGGGATCGCCGACGCGGACGCCGACCGCGCCGCCGACGTCGCGGCCGAGATCGGCACGACGTCGCACGCGACAGGCGCGCTGCTCGACCGGGTGGACGCGGTGTCGATCGCCGTCCCGACGGAATACCACGCGGACCTCGCCCGCGACTGCATCGACGCGGGGGTCCACGCGCTCGTCGAGAAGCCGTTCGTGACCTCGGTCGCGGAGGGCCGGGACCTGATCGAGCGGGCGGAGGCGGCGGACGTGCTCGTCCAGGCCGGCCACATCGAGCGGTTCAACCCGGCGGTGGCGGAGCTGACTCGGATCGTCGACGGCGTGTCGCCGATCGCCGTCGACGCCCGCCGCCTCGGACCGCCGAGCGACGACGGGCGGTCGCTGGACGAGAACGTCGTCCACGATCTGATGATACACGACCTCGACATCGTCCGGTCGCTCGTCTCCGGGGACGTCGCCCGGATAAACGCCCTCCGGACCGACGACGGGCAGCACGCGACCGCGCAGCTCCGGTTCGGCGACGGCACCATCGCCACGCTCACCGCCAGCCGCGTGACCCAGCAGAAGGTCCGCGACATCACGATCACGGCCGAGGAGTGTTACATCGAGCTCGACTACCTCACGCAGACGATCGAGATCCACCGCCAGTCCCGCCCGGAGTACATGGAAATCGGGGGGAACATCCGCTACCACCACGAGGGGATCACGGAGCGCCCGATGGTCCAGTCGGGCGAGCCGCTGCGATACGAGCTCGAGTCGTTCGTCGAGTCGGTCGCGGAGCACGCGACGCCGCGGATCACGGCCGAGGACGGGCTCCGCGCGGTGGAGCTCGCCGACGCCGTCATCGAGCGCGCGGACGCGACCGAGGGGCCTCGAACCGACGCCGGACACGCGGTTCCGTCGGACCGATGACCCGGCCGACGACGAAGCCGGAGCCGCTGTACGACGCCGCCCGCAGCGACGAGGAACTGCGCGCGCTCGTCGACGGGCGGGGCGCGTCGGTCGCGGTGTACGGGCTCGGAAAGATGGGGCTCCCGCTGGCGACCGTGTTCGCCGATCGGGTCGGCGACGTGGTCGGCGTCGACGTCGACGAGTCGGTCGTCGAGTCGGTCAACCGCGGCGACTGTCACATCGACGGGGAGCCGGAGCTACCCGACCTGGTGGCCGAAACCGTCGGGGACGGCGCGCTCCGCGCGACGACCGACGCCCGGGCGGCGGCGGAACGGGCGACCGTTCACGTCGTCATCGTCCCGACGCCCATCACCCACGCGAAGGAGCCGGACCTCTCTATCTTCGATACGGTCGTCGACGCGGTCGCCTCCGGGCTCTCGCCCGGCGACGCGGTGTTCGTCGAGTGCACCGTTCCCCCGGGGACGTGCCGCGACCGGCTCGTCCCGACGCTCGTCGAGCGGAGCGGGCTCGCCGCCGACGAGTTCGGCGCCGCGTTCTGCCCGGAGCGCACGTCGAGCGGCCGGGCGCTCGAGGACATCACCGGCGCGTACCCGAAGGTCGTCGGCGGCGTCGACGCGGAGAGCGCCCGCGTGGCCGAGGCCGTCTACGAGCGCGTCACCGACAACGACGTCATCCGCGTCTCCGACGCGACGACGGCCGAGGCGGTCAAGCTGTTCGAGGGGCTCTACCGCGACGTCAACATCGCCCTCGCGAACGAGCTCGGGACCCTGGCCGACGACCTCGGGGTCGACGTGCGGGAGGCGGCCGACGCGGCCAACACGCAGCCGTTCTGTCACATCCACAGCCCCGGCCCCGGCGTCGGCGGCCACTGCATCCCGTGGTACCCGTACTTCGTGATGAGCCGGGTGGACACGCCGACGCCGCTGCTCCGGACCGCGAGGGAGGTGAACGACTCGATGCCGGCGTTCACCGCGGGGATCGTCGAGCGCGAGCTCGCCGAGCGGGGGAAACCGATCGACGGGTCGCGGGTGCTCGTCCTCGGCGTCACGTACCGTCCGGGCGTCAAGGAGACGCGCGCGACGCCCGCCGGACCGCTCGTCGCCGACCTGAAGCGGCGCGGCGCGGACACGTTCGCGACGGACCCCATGCTCGACGACGAGGCGATCGCGTCGTTCGGCGCGGAGCCGGTCGCGCTGGCCGAGGTCGGCCGCTCCGACCCGGACGCCGTCGTCGTCGTCACCCCCCACGAGGCCTTCGACGCGGTCGAGTGGGACGGCTTCGAGGACGTCGTCGTGGTCGACGGCCGGGACGCGCTCGGCGACGTCGGCCACCCGACGTACACCATCGGGTCCGGGCGACGATAGCGGGCTTCGGGCGGACGTGGCCGCGCTGCGGACCGACCGAACTGGCGGCCTGTCGCCGTCAGAGGTATCCCAGGTCGGTGAGCTGCTGTTCCATCGCGGCGGAGTACGTCGCCTCGGCTTCCCCCGTTTCCGGCGTGGTCATGTCCAGGAGCTGCGCCTCTAGGCGCTCGTCGAGCTCGTCGCGGACCGTCGGATACTCGTCGCCCACTTCCGTCTCCTCGTCCGGAAGTCTGAACAGCTCCGCCTTCTCGGACCCCTTCACGTATTTGAACTCGTCCGTGCGGAACGCCGTCATCGGCGTCTCGTGGTACCGGGAGGTGTCGAACGCCGGGTCGGCCTCTAGGTACTCGTCGAAGTGCGGGATCCCCCGCTGGCTGACCGCGCCGTCGGGGGCGGCCTCCCTGAGATCTACGCCGCTGAACTGGTCGTGAGAGACGCCGAGCCGCTCCGCGAGCGTGCGCGTGACGTCGATGTGCTGGACGGGGTCGTCTCGCGCGTGCTCCAGTCCCTCGATCCCGGAGACGACCATCGGGACGTTCGTCAGGTGGTCGTCGAGAACGAGGTTGTGTCCGAGCACACCCTGCTCGCCGAACAGGTCGCCGTGGTCGCCGGTGACGACGAAAATCGTCTTGCCCGCGTTCAGCTCTTGGACGTGGTCGTACAGCGCCCCGACGAACTCGTCCGCGTACGCGATCTCGGCGTCGTACATCGCTTCGAGCGCCTCCCACTCGTCCTCGGAGAAGGGGCACCCGTCGACGATGCGCTGGATCATCCGGTCCCGGCTCGCGTACGTGTCCAGCGAGAGCTCCAGCGCCTCCTCGGTCGAATACGCGATCTCGTCGGTGAACCGATCGATCCACTTCCGCGGCGGCGCGTACGGGAGGTGCGGGTTCGGACAGTGCGTGTAGAGGAAGAAGGGGTCGCCGTCGGCCGTGAGCTCGTCGAGCCATCCCTTCAGGACCTCGCGCATGATGTACGTCTGGTTGTGCCGCCGCACGTTGAGCGAGAATCCGGGGCCGTACTCCCAGGCGCGCAAGAGGTACTTTAACGCCGCCGTCCGCGTTTCCGGTTCGTGAAACGCACGGCGGAGCAAGGCGTGGTGATATCTCTCAAATCCCCGATCGAGCCCCGTCGCCTCGCTGAGATAGGCGTTCGGCGTGAAACACGCGGTCTGGTACCCCCGATCTCGGAGCAGTCCGGGAAGGGTGGCTATCTCCGGCGGGAGCGGCTCGTTCGCTTTCCCGTCGTATCCGACGCGGTGCTCGAACAGATACGTCCCGGTGAGGATGGAGGCGCTCGACGCCGGCGTCCACATCGACTGGGAGAAGCAGTGCTGAAACGCCGTCCCATCGGGCCCTGACGCGATCCGTTCGAGGTTGGGAGTCGTCTCCCGGTCGTACCCACAGACGGACGTGTTCGCGGCTCTCACGCTCTCGAGAGTTATCCAGACGACGTTGGTCGGTCCCGTATTCATAAGGCGCAGTTACAGAAATGGAGACATAACTAGACACAAAATAACCGGGAACACGTGCTTTTCTAAGCCCCTCTGACAAGATCAGGGGAGAGTATCGCACTGGCCGGGTCGGCGGCGGGGCGCCCTCAATCGGCGGTAACCCTTCGAGATCGCGAGGAACTCACTCGGTCGGGCGCAGGAATCTTGCGTGAATCGTGCTCCAGAGGTCTCTGACGCCGGGCGCGCCGTCGAGAAGCCACCAGACGAAGACGGCGCTTGCGAGGCCGAGATCGACCAACACCGTCCCCTCGAGCTGCGCGTTCAGCAGGTACTGAACGATCCCGATCGACGGCCCGGACCCAGTCTCCACCTCGAACAACGGCCACAGGAGGAACGCGAGGTCGTGGAACCGGCCGTCGATCAGGGGCCGGATCGAATCGCCGAGGAGATGCGAGTAGTAGCCGAGGGCGAACGGCCACCCCCGCAGATCGTATCGCCTGCAGAGCGCGACCGCGGCGACGATGATGAGCGTGCCGACGAGGACCGAGTGGCCGAGCGATCGACCGCTCGGGAGGATGTTAAGCGTCCACGCGAGCGGCTTGTCGATGAGGTCCGGCATCTGCGAGCCGAGCGCCACGAGTGCGACGCCGGGCCACGCCGGACGTCGGCGATACCAGAGGTGCACGACCGACGAGTGAAGCAGGTACGCGAACGCGAGGTGTCCCCAGGGCCACACGACTCCTGATCGGACCTTCTTTCGTATTTATTTGTCGGTTTTGAAACTGGTGGTGGGGGTGATTAAACACCGTATAACTGATTCGAACGGTTCGAAAACGAGACAGCTCCGGCATTTATATACTGATGCCGACATAACTATGCAGCCCGATCGCTCGGGTGGGGTGCACGGCAGCACCGTCGCCTCGGAGAGTGTCGAACCCCGACAGACGGCCACCTCTTTCGCACCCCGCTCCCGGCGAATCCGAGGCGACTACTCAAATGCCCGGCCCGCCATGGACGCGTATGAGCAGCGATCCGGAGTCCGAAGCCCCGGCGAAAGGAGACGAGTACGCCCTCCCGAACGGGTCCACGGAGATCGTGTTCCACGTCGAGGGCGGCCACGTCCTCACGGTTCGCGAGTACGAGAGCGTCGACGCGTTCGAGGAGAGTGTCTCTCGCGGGCGATACATGGGAACGCGAGAGGACGTCCTCTCGATCCCGGACCCCGACGAGTTCGCCGAAACCGAGTCGACGCCCGGCGGCGAGGAGTAGCGGCGGAGGCGAGGCGGGGAGAGAACGCGACGAGATCGGCGCTCAGGCCTGGTGCCACACGTCGACGGTGCGGTGCGCGTACCCCTTGCCGACGACGTCGAGCCGTCCGTCGCCGTCGAGGTCGACCAGTTTCGCCTCGTGCGTCGGCACGCCGCTCGCGACCACCTCCGAGTCGAACGTCCCGTCGCCTCGGTTCCAGAAGACGAACTGCCTCGGCTCGTGTCCCTCCTCTAACCCCATCTCGGCGACGAAGATGTCGGGGTTCCCGTCGTCGTTCAGGTCCGCCACTTGGAGGGAGTGCGGGTTCGACATGTCGTCGTGCAGTACCGTCAGCTCCCAGTCCGGCGGGTCGAAGACGCCGAGTCGCGCGCGGCGGTCGCCCTGATACGGGAGGTCCCCCTCCGTCACGACGAGCTCCGCCTCGCCGTCGCCGTCGACGTCGGCGGCGACGATCCGGGTCCACTCCCACCCCTCGGCGACCACCTCGCGGTCCCACTCGCCGTCGTCGCGCCGGTGGAACACGTTCGTACCGGCGACGATCTCCGTGCGTCCGTCGCCGTCGATGTCGAGGACCTGCACGCCCTCGACGTTCAGGTCCTCCGCGACGAGGTGGCGGTTGGTGACGGGCCACGGCTCCAAGGTCGGGTCGTCGGGGATGTCGTAGTAGAAGACGGTCTCGCTCTCCTGTGAAAGCGCGAGCACCTCGAGCTCGCCATCGTCGTCCACGTCGGCGACCGCCACGTCGTGGTACTTCTCGAAGTCGTCGGTGATGAGCCGGCGCGTCCACCGGCTGCGCGGGTCCGCCCCCTGTTCGAACCAGTAGAGCTCGTGTTCGTTGAGGTTCTGTCCGGTGACGAGCTCGACCCGGCCGTCGCCGTCGACGTCGCCGAGCGCGGCGCCGACCGACAGCTCCGGCGACTTCGCGACCTCGTGTCGCTCCCAGCCGGGGTTCTCGTACCAGAAGACGTTCCACTCGAGTCGGTTGATGATCTCCCGCGTGCCGACGAGCTTCCCGAGGAATATCTCCTTGTCGATGACCGGAATGGTGACGGGGGCTTTCCTCCCGACCGCCCCGACGATGACGTCGGGGCGACCGTTACCCGTGAGGTCGGAAGTGAGACAGAAACTCATTCGAGCGGTCGGCGGGCTGTCGTCGATACACTCGTGTTCGAGCCGCAACCGTCGCTCGTCCTGCAGTGACATACCCGACCGGTGCGTCGGCGCGGGTATTGTAACGCAGTTGTTAATGGTTCACGGCCGGTTCCGGCGATCAGTGCGTGAATGTCTGTCCGCCAAGTTCGAGCGCATTGGGAGCTAGGTTGCCAGCTTCCGGTAGATCATCTCGAAGTTGTCGGTGACCGTCCACTTTGTCGCGAACTCGAAGAGTAACACCAGTGCGGCGTAAATAATCGCCCCGGTGGGAATGAGAAGCACGAGATTGACGAGCGGGCTGAACGGGGAAATATCTCCGAGATACCAGACGACGAGCCCCATCGGGACGCTCGCGAGCATCGGATAGACGAACTCGTAGTATATTTCGCGCATCGGTATGTCGACGGAACGCGACATGATGTACATGTCAAGCGGAAGCATCGGGAAGACGAAGATTCCGGTGACAGTAAGAGCCGTCCCAACGATGCCGAACGCGTTGGTCATCGGGTAAATGAAGATGGCGATCAGTATGACGCGAAGTGCTGACAGCTTCGTGATGTAGTCCGGCCTTCCGAGTGCGTGCCAGACCGGTCCGACCGTCTTGGCGAGCGCGCGCATAAGTCCGTAGAACGCGAGGACCTGCATGGCGGGAACCGCGGGCATCCAGTCCTCGCCGAACACTGTCATGACGAAGTCGGGCGCGACCGCGGCGATGCCGATCGCTGCGGGGAACGAGAGGAGTGCAGTGAACCGGAGCGTCTTGGAGAACGCGTTCCGTAGCTCCTCCGTGTTCGACTGCAACTTCGAGTAGGCGGGGAACATCACGCCTGTGAGTACCTGTGACAGCTCCGTCGCCGGCGCGTTCGAGAACCGGTAGGTGTACTGGTAGTACGCCAGCGCCGTTGGGGTCAACAGCCACCCGATGAAGGCGTCGTCGCCCTCGCTGTAAAGGAAGTAGAGGATCGACGAGGCCGTGAGCCACTTCCCGTAGTCGACGAGCTCCTTGGCGATCTCGAGGTCGAACGACGGAAACGGCCGGTAGCTCTGAATCGCATACGAGACGACGAGCTTGGCGACGTCGGCCGCGAGAAAGCCGAAGACGAACGCCCACGCGGTCGGTTCGATCAGCGCGTATCCGACGCCGACGACGAACTGAGTGGTGTCCCCGCCGACCTTGTAGACGAACTGCTTGTGGAAGTCGAGGTTCTTCTGAAAGTAGACAATGCCCGGGTTTCGGAACCCGAGGAGCAGCGGCGAGAGGCCGATAGCCTGTATCATCTGCACTGCGCGGGGCTCCCCGAAGAACTGCTCGCCGACGAGGGGAGCGATCGCGAAGAGGATCGCGGCGATGAGGACGCCCCTCCCGATCTCGAGCACCCACGTCGTGTTGAGGTGACTGTCGACGTTCTCCTCTACCTTCTGGATCAGCGCCTTGTTCAGCCCGATGGTGGTGAAATTCTTCGTCGCACTCAGCGTCAGCATCGCGATCCCCACCAGCCCGAGCTCGGCCGGGCCGACGAGCCGCGCGAGCACCGCCAGCATCCCGAGCTGGAGCGCTCGGCCGACGACGTTCTGACTCATCAGCCAGGCCGCGCTCTTGACCGTTCGTTCGACGGTCCCGCCCCCCGGTTTCATCCGCTTGATCAGCGCAAGCAGTCGGTCGAGCAGACTCATCGATGACGTTCGGAAACAGTGACCGGATCCACCGGTAATATTATATTATTTGACATTACTATCTGTCTCATTGGGCAGTACGAAACGGCCTTCGGTACAATGTAATGTCATTCCTAAAACACGGTACGACGTCGTGGACTCCTGATCCCAACTCGGGGTACGCTTTCTCGACATCCGGCAGAACACTCAAACTGCGGCGTTCCCCTCGTTATGATCGTATGTTGTCGCCCGAAGCGAGGCGAACTCGGAGAGGTATCTGCCACCCACGCCCGGCACCTAGCCTTCCGAAGACGACTGGAAGAGATCGAAGTGGTGACAGGCGCCATTTGACAGACTTTTGTAACACGATGTATTCCACTTTGATCGCCGGGCAACGTCCTATCTCGCGAGGTTATACAGCGAATTTACACATGCCGAGAGGAGCTCGTCGGATCGAAGCGTCTCGGACGAGCAAGCGACCATGAAGTACGGATCGCGTTCAATCACGGGCTCCAGACTTTCTCGCAGATCTCGCGCGGAGATCATCATCAGATTGAGTCCCCCGAGGGTGTGTCTCGTTAATGCGCCTGTCTCCGTCAGATACGATTGAATACCCAATGCATTCCGTTTCATCGGCATCGTGTACTCGTAATTCGTCTGTGTAACCGATTGTCGATCGCCGGAACTGTCAAACATGACCCCGTCGTGAGTAGCGGACCGGACATACGGGACGTCGAAGCAGTGTTCGATATAGTGGTGTTGCGTGCTCACTATCCAATCGGTACCGACGTTGAGAATGAGCACGTCGTCTCGGTCGAGCTTCGCCCAGCAACCGGTTTCGGCGAACGAATCGTGGTGGTCACAGCCGTCGAACCGGTAGTCGCCTTTAACCAGGATCGAATGGATCGGATCGTCCGTTCGGTACTCCGCGTCGTCGAGAAACAGTTTGGCGAACGTCCCGAACTCCGGACGTGAGTACTCCTTGTGGTAGACTCCAGAGCTTCGAAACGACGGGGTGAACCCCGGCACGAGGATACTGTCGAAGTTCGCTTCGAGCGTCTCGAGCAAGAACTCGTACGGGTCACACTGAAACGCCCGTTTGACGTCGCTCAAGCCGGCGTGGACGAAAACCGTGTCGTAGTCGTCGAACTCCGCGACGAGTCGTTCGAATCGGTCGGCCGATGCCGGTGTGACCGTTCGGTCCCAGTTGCGCTCCAACCCGAAATGAAGGGCTGTATTCGCGTAAGTCCGCAGAGCGGCGGCGTTCATTCGTTACCACACCCCCGATGATCGACGAGTTCGTGGTACGCCTCTTCGACGGGTCCGACCCACGCGCCGAGCGACTTCGCTTCGACGATTAGCCGCTCGTACAACCGGCGGTATCCGGGAAAGTCGGTCTCGTTGAAGAGTCGCGGATGCCAGAGGACCGTGACGATCGCTTCCTTGGCGCGAGCCTCGGTGAGCAGTCGCTGCAGCTTCTCCCACGCGGCACCGATACTCCCCGCCTCCTCGACGAGCGGTGCCTCCATCACCGTGAGGGGAAAAACGAGGAAATCGTCGTCGAACGGACGAAAAACCCCGGTTCCGACCTGATCTGTATCCGCGGCCTCCGACTGCACGCCTTCGGTTTCGGCCGCGGGGACCGGCGCGTCGAACCCCACCGTCGAACTGGAGCCGAAACTCGCGTCGTACCGCAGCCCGGCGTCGCGGTGATTCTGCCACGTCTCCGGGACGTTCAGGTTGAGATAGTGTTGTCGGCCGCCCGTGACGGGGTGGCCGAGGACGTCCTCAAGTTGCTGTTTCTCTGAGACGAGTCGATCGGGCTCAGCGAACGAATCGAACGATCCGTGTAGGCCGACTTCCCACCCTCCTCGGTCGAGCTTTCGGATCGCGTCGACGACAGTCGGCTCCGTGACGTCGTAGTACCCGGTGTACCGGATCCAGTTCGTCGGCCGAAGCCACGTCGACGGAGATTTATCCCCGAGAAGGCGTTTCTCGTTCAAGAAATAAAACGAGGACCGGATGTCGAGGCGGTCTTCGAGCGCCATGACCTCATCGAACTGCTGGTAGGGTTTCGATCTCGAGAAAAGCGACTTGAGATGGTGGTGTCGCCGTTCAGTGAGGGCGTAGTACACCGACTGGTACGTCTTATATATTCGATCGACGTCGTGGGTGAGACAGACGCCGAACTCGTAGTCGTCGAAGACGCCTGGACAGGCGACTGAGCAGCGCTGGGTCGACATCCTGTAGCCCTGACCGGAAACACGACCCCGGTGTCATTTAGTAATAATGTATATACCGACCTGAGATACCGGTGCTATTTTAAACTCCAACCGTCCATTCTGTGCGTTCGACGCGCAAAAAGGTATTTTAGCGGCTCGAAACGCGTAAAACGGCTGTCATCGATTCGAATGCTGTCGGTCTGAGGGTTCTGTGAGACGTCTGTCGGATTCGCCCCGCCAGAACGGAGCCGAGCGGCGGTTCGAACCAGCGAGGGGCCGATCTACGGCCATCCCCTCGGAGTCGCCGGCGCGACGAGAGTTGCTAACTGACAGACACGGACACGACCTCCGACGCGGGTTATGAACTGATGAACTATCCGCCTCCCGGACGACGGCCGGGGTAATGCGAACCGAACCCGGCCTGACGTCGACCGACCGATTCAGCGGGCGGCGGCCGTCCTGCGGACCGGCGTCAGAACCGCCAGCGTTGACCGATGTTACCGGAGGCGGACCGACCGATGAGTGATCCAACCGTCCTCTCGGTCGTCGGCGCTCGTCCGCAGTTCATCAAGGCGTTTCCCGTCTCGCGGCTCCTCCGCGAGCGTCTCTCCGAAGTGCTCGTTCACACGGGTCAACACTACGACTTCGGCATGTCGGACGTGTTCTTCGAGGAGCTCGACATCCCCGAGCCCGACTACAACCTCGGCGTCGGCTCCGCGAACCACGCGATCCAGACGGCTGAGATGCTCCGCCGGATCGACGAAGTGGTCGAGACGGAGCGGCCCGACCTCCTCCTCGTCTACGGCGACACGAACTCGACGCTGGCCGGGGCCCTCGTCGCGGCGAAGCGGAACGTTCCGGTGGCCCACGTTGAGGCGGGCCTGCGGAGCGACAACTGGGCGATGCCCGAGGAGGTGAACCGCGTCCTCACCGACCGGTGTTCCGACCTGCTGTTCGTCCCCTCCAAGCGGGCGGTCGAGACGCTGGCCGCAGAGGGGATCACCGACGGCGTCGCCGTCACCGGCGACGTGATGTACGACGCGATCACCCGGGTCCGCGATCGCGCCCCCCCGGCAGCTTCGGTCCTCGACGACCTCGGGTACGGCGACGGCGAGTACGTCCTCGCGACGGTTCACCGGCAGGCGAACACGGACGACCCGGAGCGCCTCGCGTCCGTCGTGGAGGGGTTGGCGTCGTCGCCCCGCCCGGTCGTCGCGCCCCTCCACCCGCGGACCGAGGAGGCGCTCAAGCGACACGAGCTCTGGGACCGGGCGACGGCGGAGCTGGGCGTGATCGAGCCGGTCGGCTACCTAGACTTCGTCGGGCTCCTCGACGGGGCGGAACGCGTGGCGACCGACTCCGGCGGCGTGCAGAAGGAGGCGTTCTACCTCGACACCCGGTGCGTGACGCTCCGCGACGAGACGGAGTGGGTCGAGACCGTCGAGGCTGGCTGGAACGAGCTCGTCGGCGCGGACGCGGAGGCGATCCGGGCGGCGCTCCGGCGGACGGAGGACCTCCCCGAGAAACCCTCGCTGTACGGCGGCGGCCGCGCTGCGGAGCGGGTGGTCGACGAGATCGTCGCACACTTTCGGTAGGAACGGCCGGGGACCAACCGGTAGCTTCGATTTCCGTGAACGGCCGATGCGGGAACTCGTGACTCGACCGCAGAAGCACCCTGTTATTCCTCAAAAAGAGACGGCTCGCCGGTCCTCAATCGATGGTCTCGAACGTCGCGACGGCCGACCCGCGGAGTTCGAGCTCCTCGATGTAGCCGGAGAACCAGTACGCGTCCCTCCCCTTGTGAACGAGACCGACGGCCGAGTCGGTCTCGATCTTCGATTCGAGCGCGTCCCACTCGCCGTCCGCCGCGACCGTGTGTTCCGGGCTCGACTCGACCGAACCGGACACGGCGAACTTGTACGAGCTGACCTCGTCGTCGTTCGACCCGTCGAAGACGATGAGGTGACGGTCCGAGGAGTCACCGTCGATCGGCTCGCCGTCGAGGTACACCTCGACGTCTCCGGTGACCGTGAGGTCGGTCAGCTCGCCGGAGAAGTCGTACACGTGCGTCCCGGTCTCGATCGCCCCCTCGGCGCTCGAGCTGGAGATGTTGTCGGCGATGTCGTCGTTCGGGCTGCTCTCGGCCTCGATCTCCCCCGACACGGTGAAGCGGTAGCTCGTGGCGCTGCCGGTGCCGACGAGGCTGAGCGTGTGGGGAAGCTCTTCCCCTCCGATCGTGGAGAGATCGTCGACGGCGGTGCCGTTGACGGTGACGGTGACGGTTTCGGGGTCGGTGACGGCGACGTCGTCGACCGAGCCGGTGAAGTGGAAGGCGGCGAGGTCGGTCGTCGAGCCGTTGACGGTGCCGTCGGTGACGGTGGCGCCGTCGCCGGTCGCGCCGGGTTCCACGTCGCCCGACGCGGTGAACTCGAACCCGCTGGCCCGGCCGTCGTCGGATTCGACGGTGAGGACGTTTTCGCCGAGCACGGCGGGGTCGACTTCCCGGAGGTCCTCGGGGTTCTGGAGGACGTAGTTGTCGACGTCGACGTCGACGCCGTCGTCAGCGAAGTAGACGTTCGCGTAGTCGAAGCTGCCACCGCTGAAGGCGGTGACGTAGCCATCGAGGTAGTAGTCGTCGACGCCGCGGAGGCTGCCGACGCGACCACTTACTGTGTTGCCGTCGGGTTCCTCGCCGGCGTACTCGCCGGACGTGAGCCCGTCGCTCGCGGTCATCTCGTACCTGACGACTTCGCCTTCGCGAACCTGCGCGACGACGACCCGATTCTTGCCCGTCTCGGAGTCGTCCGCGGACCCGCCGATTGTCGAGAGCTCGTCGGCGGGGAGCGCGGTGCCGTTGACGGTGACGGTGGCGGTGTCGGGGTCGGTGACGGAGACCTCGCCGACGGAGCCGGTGAAGTGGAACGCCGCGAGGTCCGTCGTAGACCCACTCGCAGTGCCGTCGGCCACGGCGGCGCCGCCGGCGGTCGCGCCGGCTTCCACGTCGCCCGTGACGTCGAACTCGAACTCGATCGCCTGATCGACGTCGGATTCGACGGTGAGGACGTTTTCGCCGAGCACGGCGGGGTCGACTTCCCGGAGGTCCTCGGGGTTCTGGAGGACGTAGTTGTCGACGTCGACGTCGACGCCGTCGTCAGCGAAGTAGACGTTCGCGTAGTCGAAGCTGCCACCGCTGAAGGCGGTGACGTAGCCATCGAGGTAGTAGTCGTCGACGCCGCGGAGGCTCCCGGTGCGGCCGCTCACGGTGTTGCCGTCGGGTTCCTCGCCGGCGTACTCGCCGCTCACGAGTCCGTCGCTCGCGGTCAGATCGTATCTGACGACTTCGCCTTCGCGCACCTGCGCGACGACGATCCGGTTCCCGCTCGTCACGGGGTCCGTCGTCGTGTCCTCGTTTCCCGACCCGTCGGTTGTCCCCGAGTCGTCAGTGGTGTCCGAGTCGGTGCCGTCCGAGGTCGAGTCACCGTCTCGCCACGAGTCGAGGTTCGGAGCGGGACAGCTCTCGGTCGACGTGAGGTTCGTCGTCGTGACGTCCGCGTTCTCGAAGATGGTCGCTCGGCCGCCGACGTTCACGTTCGTGTCCTCGATCGTGGCGTCCGACGTGCCATTGAATTTGATCCCGTCGGTGTTCGGCATCTGGATACAGCTATTATTAACCGTCGTCCCGTCGCGGTCACGGATCGTGATAGCCGGTCTTCCGCTCCCGGAACCCGTGACTGACACGCCGTCCAGATTCGCCTCGTACGGTTTCCCAGCTTTATCCGTTGATTCGTCTTGGATGAGAATCGGATAAATATCATCTTCATTGCACTCGACCCGGGTGTTGCGAATATCGATCCCACCGCAGTCGCCGTGGTTGAGAATGCCTGCGACTCCTTGCCCGACACTGTTAACGATGATTTCACAGTTCTCAACGAGCGGGCCGCCCCGTTCAAGATCGTATGTTTGAGTCCAGATACCACGGTTTAGCACAATCCCTCTCGGATCAATGACCTCAGTTTCCGGGTGGATGTCGTCAACGTCCATTACGATGGTCGTATTCTTGATCCAGGAGTTGTTACCAGAGACACGGACGCCGGAGTGGGAGCAATTCTTAAAGAAACTATCCTCCACTCGGACAGTACCATTCACTTTCCCGGCGTAGAGGCCGCTTTCCGTGGCGTTATGTATCTCAATATTTCGGTACGTTATGGTGCCGTTTGTTCCCCTTCCATTCCAAATGGCGATTGAGGTTTTATCTCGCATAAACTGTGTCGGCCCTCGACGGGTTACCCCGTCAACGAGCGCGGAACCGTCCGAATCTACGATATTGAACGTGAGTAACCGCCCGCCGCCTGCGGGGGCCCACCCTTCTACGAGAATGTTTTTTATATGGAGCTTATCTGATACAGCTCCTCCAACGATTCTAAATGTACTGTCCCACTCGTCGCGTTGATCGAGCGTGACGTCCCCGACGTATAGCCCAGACGGTCTGTTTCTCGCAATGACCAGCGTGGGCGACGTCCCCGACACCGCCTTGAAAACGACGTCCTCCTGGTTTCGGGTCTCACTCTCGATTCCGAAGTTGTCCGCCGGAACGTCGATGTCGTCCCCGACTAGGTACTCTCCCGGGGGGAACTGCACGAGGGTATTACCCTCGGCCGCGACGTCGTTTAGGACGCCGTCAACTCGATCGCCGTCGGAGAGGCCAAGATCGGCGTTCGCGTCGAGGACCCGGTCGAACGTGATCCCGTTGCGTTCCGCAGCCCCCGACGCGGAGGCGGTCGTCGCGCTCGCACCGGTGCCGACGGCGCCGACCGCCGCTGCGCTAAGCATGAGGTATTTGCGTCGATTGAGGAGCCCGTCTTCCGAGCAACCAGTATGCTGCTCCGTTTCGTTCTCGCACTCGTTAGGTCGTGCTTTCGAATCCATCGCAACTGTTAATCGAGCATTAATCGGTATAACTGTTTCTTAGATTATATGTATAATTTTCTGTGACCTTCTGTTTAATTCATTGAATATGAAATGATATTCACGGACACATGAACGTCTCTAAGCAATCTTATTATGGTGTTCTTAGGCTGTTAATCACTGATTAACGCCGATACTAGGATGAAACTCTCCGCTAGTGCCTCTAACATCTCACTCTAACATCCAATAAACCGAGAGAGACAGTCGAGTAAATTGCTCGGTAAGGCAACAATAATCGGTCGCGATCCCCGCGCGCCAGAACTCCGCCTCGATTCACTCATACACCTGGCGGAATTTGAGCCGATCTTCCTCCACTCCGGTAACAAGAAGCACGCTCACGTCCTCGCTTGCGTCTCGGAACGGAAACACGGTCCGGTCGTCGCCGATCGGCAGTTCGACCGAGGACGAACCGAGTCCGAAGTTCCCTCGCGTGCTGAACTCGTTCGTACCTCTGAACTCGAGGGCGTAGTCGTCGAGCGGGCCGGAGGGCCGTTCGATTCTGAGCGGGACCCCGGTGGTCTCTACCGTCACGTCCTCGAAGACGGTACCATGGCTATCAACAACGGTGACTCCGTGACGCTGGCCGGACTCTCGTGGCGTTTCAATGGTTACGTTTCGTAGTGTTGAATTCGGACGACCATCTATTTTGAGTGCGGACCCACTATTCCCATGCTCTTTCATTTGGACGTTGTCTAGGGTAACGCTCCACGGTTCGGCGACGTGATCCAACGGTGGTACCGCTCGAAATGAGAAGCGATCCGTCCAGTTTTTTAGTTCCGAGTTTCTGAGCTGCATTCCTCCTTGGTTGTTCGTGATGTGTACTAGCGACTGCGTCAAAAAAGTCGAGCGAAGTTCCAAGGTCGTGTCCTCTATGAAGCCGCCAGTAAAGCCTTGATCACCGGACTGCATTCTGATCCCGCGCATCTGGCCTTCCACCCCTCCGTTCTTTGGGTGGAAGTCGTCGGAATCGATAACGACGGTCGCGTCTTTAATATACGATCCGTTTCCAGAGATACGAATACCGTCGTTACGATTGTTCTTATAGAACCCCCCTTCTACGTGGACGTCACCGGGACACTTCGACGCGTAGACGCCGCCCTCTCCGGCGTTGTGGATCTCGAGATCCCGATATGTTACCGTTCCCTTGTGTGTTCGTCCAGAAAAGACGCATAGTTCGTTCTTCGGAAAAGGGAGGAATATTTGCGGTCCCGTCCGAATGAACGTGTCAACGACCGCGGCCCCGTTAGGGTCGGTGACGCTCAATATGAGGGCACTGACCCCGCTTGGGTTTTCCGTCGGATTCGCGCCGGCTTTCTCTACGTTGCGGATGAGCAGGTTGTCCTCTATAATGGTCCTCATCCCCATCGTGCGATCGAACTGGCCGCCTAGGTCAAATGAGAAGTTCTCAAGGAGCAAATCGCTCCCATACATCAACTGGAATTCAACGCGAGAGCCCTCGTTTGTCGTGAACCGCACGTCGGTACGTTCTTCGCCTACTCCACGCATCCCCCAGTTGGAGACGTTCTCGCCTTCGATCGTCTCAAGGAGCTTGTACTCCCCAGGCGGAACTTCGACGAGAATGTCTCGATCGAAGCTCTTGACTAAGGAGTCGTCGACGGGGAACAGCCCGTTCGGATCCCATCCGAGGTCGTCGACGGCGTCCACCCGCTCTTCGAAGCCGAACTGCTCTTGTAGCGTCTCCCACTCGGTTGCTCCCCCGCTTGAACCCGCGCTCGGCTGCTCCCCTGACGAGTTCTCCGTCGTCTCCGTCGTCTCCGTCGTGTCTTCCCGCCCGCCACATCCGGCGAGCGTGCCGCAGCTGAGCGCGAGGGATCCGAGGAGGGCCCTTCGCTTCATTACCAGACACCAACCGACCTGCGGGCTTTGTTATACCTCGCATACCCGGCCGGACCACCGCAGGAACTGGCCGTCTCCTCTGTCTCTCGGGCGGAACAACCGGCAGGTGCCGCTCCCTCGCGACCCGCTTCGATCGCCACTCCTCGCGTGGGTTATCGCGGCGAGACCACGCGTGCAACCGACAGTAGATTCTTCGTAACTATACGCGAAAGCGCCGTAGGCACCCTAACCAGCATGCGAGTCGGCATATTCACCAACACCCCCGCGCACGTCCACCTGTACCGTAACGCGATAGGGGAACTGGAAGAGCGGGGCCACGAGACCGTCGTCTTCGCCCGCGACGACGGCTGCGCGCTCGACCTCTTGGAGTACTTCGGAATCGACCACTACCGGTACGCGAGGCGGGACGCGACGAAGCGGAACCTGTTCCTCAAGCTCCCGAGCCACCTGCGAAACATCTACCGAATTCTCCAGAAAGAGGACCTCGATCTCGTCTTCGGGATGGGTCTCTACTCGGCGTTCGCCGGCGCGGTCTCGCGGACGCCCGCGGTCTCGGTGACCGACTCGGAGCCGATGGCGTGGCGGCACGTCGCCATGTCACCGTTCGTCGAGGCGTTCCTCACGCCCGACGCGTTCACGCGGAACCTCGGACCGAAACACTACGCGTTCACCGGGCTCAAAGAGACGGCGTACCTCCACCCCGACGTCTACGCGAGCACGGGGACGGTCCGAGAGGAGCTCGGCGTCGGCGACGACCCGTTCGTTCTCGTCCGGTTCAACGCGTTCAACGGCCACCACGACGTCGGTCGCCGGGGGTTCACGCCGGCCCAGAAAGAGGAGCTGATAGCCCGGCTCTCCGAGCACGCGAGGGTGTTCGTCTCCGACGAGACGGGCGCGCTCGACGTCGGCGAGAGCGCGGCGGAGCCGTACGACGCGCATCCGGCCCTGATGCACGAGGCGCTCGCGGAGGCCGAGCTGCTCATCGCCGACACCCAGACGATGATCACCGAGGCCGCGCTCCTCGGCACGCCCGGGATCCGCTCGAACTCCTTCGTCGGCGACGACGACATGGGGAACTTCAAGCAGCTGGAACGGGCCGGGCTCGTCTACAACTTCTCCGAGTTCGACTCGGTCGTCTCGACCGCCGAGGAGCTGCTCACGAGGGACGACACGGCGGCGGAGTGGGAGCGTAAGCGGCGCGAGTTCCTCGCTGACAAGTGTAACCTGACGGCGCTCATCGTCGACATCGTCGAACGGACCGACGCCGTCGGCTCGGTCGACGCGGCGGTCCGAGAGAACGAGGACCTGTTCCGCCGTCGCGGCTCGGTCTTCTCGTCACCGTGAGTCGCTCACCCACGAATCCCGCCGTGCCTTCGGAGGTCGGCCGCGCGGAGTTAGCAGCGATATAACGGGACCGTCGACCGATCGCCGCCTCACAGGCACCGCATACCAAATACGGTCCGATCGCTACTCCACGACAGATGAACCCGAACAGGCCACGCGGCGATGCGGACGGACCGCACGCCGACCCGAGCGGTCCACACCCCGGTCCGGGCGGACGACCCAGCACAGTTCGCGGAGCCACGGAGCGGAGCGCCCCCTCGGGTGACCGGAACCGGAGCGACGGACCGCCGCCGAAGCCGGCGTCGTCCGACGGCCGATGACCGACGCCGTCGACGTGGGCGTCTTCGGCGTCGGGAACATCGGGACCGTCCACCTGCAGACGCTGTTGGCGTGCGACGACGTGGACCGCGTCGCCGTCGCCGACGTCGTCGACGAGAACCGGGAGCGGGCGCTCGCGCTCGGCGCGACGAACGCGTACGAGGAGTACGAGGAGCTGCTCGCGACCGCCGACCCGGACGTCGTCGTCGTCGCGCTCCCCCCGTTCCTGCACGCGGAGGCGACGATCGCGGCCGCCGAAGCCGGCTGTCACGCCTTCGTCGAGAAGCCGTTCGCGCGGAACCCCGACGAGGCCGAGGAGATGCTCCGAGCGGCCGACCGCGCGGGCGTCTCCCTCGGCGTCGACCACACCAGCCGGTACCGCCCCGAGGTTCGCCGGGTCAAAGAGCGGTACGACGAGGGGTCGATCGGTCACGTGCCGACCTGCTCGATCTGGCGGTTCAACAACGGCCCGTTTTCGAGTCCCCCCGCGAGGGAGACGCCGGCGGGCTGGCAGCTCGACCCGGAGGCGACGGGCGGGGGCGCGCTCCTCGACCTCGGCGTCCACCTGCTCGACGTCCTCGCGTGGTTCTTCGGCGACCTGACTGTCGAGCACGCGAGCCTCGACCGGACGCTGACGCTCCCGTACGAGGACGCCGCGACCCTCGTCGTCTCGGCCGAGTCGGGAACGACCGCGACGCTGTCCTGCGGCTTCTTCCAGTGGGAGGACCCGCCGAACGTCACCGGCGGGATGCGCCTCGACGGGATCGCGGACTCGCTTTCGAGCGAGGAGTTCATGCCGTCGAACTTCGTGGGCCACGCGGCCCGGTCCGCGCTGGAGAACGTCGGGAACCGGGTCCGCGGCCGCGAACCGGAGATATTCAAGCCGACGTACTTCTACCAGGCGCACTATCACGCGCTGACGGAGTTCGTCTCGGCGGTGAAGGAGGGACGCGAGCCGCCCGTCACGGGCGCCGACGGCGCGCGAGCCGTCGAGCTCGTGACGGAGGCGTACCGGATGGCCGAGGGGGTCGAGGAACCGATCGAGGTGACGCGATGACGCTCGTTCACGGCGCGCGGCTCCCGGACTGCGAGCCCGACGCGATCGCCGAGGGCGTCGCCGAGGTGCTCGGTGACGCCGACGTCGAGTTCGAGGGTCGGGTCGTGCTCGTCCCGGACCTCCACTACCCCTACCACCCGAGCACGGGGACGGTGACGAACCCGGACACGGTCTCCGCGCTCGTCGATCGCCTGCTCGCGGCGGAGGCCGTCGACGGGGTCGAGATCGCCCGCGCCGCGACCGCGTGGTCCGACGACGCGTCCTGCGCGACGTATCTCGGCTACGACCGGCTCGTCGAGCGGTCCGGCGTCGAGTACTTCGACCCAGACGCCGGGCCGCAGGCGAGTCGGACGGTCTCCGTCGACGACCAGGAGACGGTCGTGACGGCGCCCGAACGGCTGTTGGACGACGCGCTCGTCGTGCCCGCGCTCCGCCGCCGGGAGGAGCCGACGCTCGCCGGCTGCTTCGACCGGCTCGCGGCGACCGCGCTGGGTCGGGACCCGACCGCCTTCGAGGTGGACTCCTTCGCCGCGGCGGCCGACCCGATCGGTGCGGTGTTGGACGCGACCTACTCGTACGTCGGCGCGCCGCGGCGGACGCGGGCGCTGCTCGCGAGCGCCGACCCGTTCGAGGTCGAACGGGTCACGGCGTATCTGCTGGGTCTGGATCGAGACGCGCTCCCGAGGGGGGCCGCGCGCGACGACCGACCCGCTCGGGTTCGCGGCCTCGACGCCCGCGCGCTGGCCGACGAGCTCCCGGACGAGTCGGTCAGCGAGGGGTCGCCGTCGAGGCTGATGAAGTCGGGGTACCGGCTGTACGCTCGCGTCACGGGGGATCAGCTGCCGCCGCAGCTGATGGATCGATGACCGGAGCCGCCGACGCGCTCGTCACGGGCGCGAGCGGGTTCCTCGGTTCGTACCTCCTGGAACGGCTCGCGGACGAGGAAGGGGACGAGAACGGGACCGTCACCGCCACCCGCCACCGCTCGTCTGCGCCCGACGAGTCCGACGACGCCGTCCGGTGGGAGCGGCTGGACGTGCTCGACGAGGCGGCCGTGCGAGCGGTCGTCGACGGTCACGACGAGGTGTACCACCTCGCCGGGACCGGATTACAGAGCGCCGACGAGCGGACCGTCCGGGCGGTCAACGAGATCGGGACGCGAAACGTCGTCGAGGCGTGCCTCGACACCGGGGTCGAACGGCTCGTGTTCACGAGCACGGCCGGAACGCGGCGGGCCGACGGCGTCGCCGACGAGACGGACGTGGCGCCCCCGATCGGCGCCTACCAGCAGTCGAAAGCGGCGGCAGAGCGGATCGTGGACGCGGCGACCGGTCGCGGCCTCGACGCGGTCACCGTGCACCCGACGTCGATCTTCGGTCCGGGAGACGAGGGGTTCACCGCGCGGTTCTTCGCGCTCGCGAGCGACCCGAAGCTGTTCGCGCATCCCCCCGGCGGCGCGAGCTTCGTCGGCGTCGCGGACGTCGCTGACGGGATCGTGCGGGCGATGGAACGGGGAGAGCCGGGCGAACACTACGTCCTCGGGGGCGAGAACCTGCGGTACCGGGAGGCCCTCGAGGTGATCGCCGAGGAGATCGGCGGGTCGGCCCCCCGGATCACGGTCCCGGCGGCCGCGATCAGAGCGGCCGGGCCCGCCGTGGGCGTCGTGAACCGCCGGACCGGCCGACGGATCTTCCCGTTCAACGCCGAGATGGCGGAGCTGGCGACGGACACGCACTTTTATACCAGCGCCAAGGCCAGCGAGGAGCTCGGCTACGACTACCGCCCGTTCAGGGAGACGGTGCTGCCGGCGTGGGGGTGGTTCCGCGCCATGGCCGAGGCGTCGCGGTAGTCGCCGGAGCGTCGACCTCCGAACCGGCTCCGCGGGGGACGGCGTCAGACGACGTCGTAGAGCCCCATGAACAGCGAGTCGGTTTCGAGCGGTCGCGTGTCGCTCCCGTAGGACGTCCACATCATGACCTGTTTGTCGATCCGGGCCCACGTCGTTCCGGGGTCTACCTCGGAGACCAGCAGCATCAGGTCCGCGTCCCCCTCGATTGCGGCCTGTTCGACGCCGGCCACCAGGCCGTCGAAAGCGGCTGCGTCGTCGGCGACGAGGTCGAGCACCCACGCCTCGAGCGTGTCTTCCGTCTCGGTGAGCGCGACAGGCGCCGCGCCGACGACGGTCCCGTCCCGCCTCGCCGTGACGACGCCGAGCAGCCGCGGGTGGGCGAGCAGGTGACGGAGGTCGTCGGCCTCGCGCCGAAAGGCGAGGTCGTACTCGGCCGTCGCCCGATCGTACAATGGCGTTACCGATTCGACGAGGTCGTCTCCGACCGATCGCTCGACGCGCACGTCGACGTTGGCGCCGCCCGCGTTCCCGGACGGGAAGCCCGCGGAACCACCCCGCTTCGCTCGACCGGATGGTATCCGACGGCGGACGCTGTCGCGGAGCGAGTCGGTTCCCGCCGCCTCGACCGCGGCCGTGGTCGCCCACTCGGGGAAGAGGACCGGAACGGACCACCCCGGCTCGGTCGTCGGCTCGCCGAGCAGGCGGTCGAGCCGGAGCGACTCGCCGCCCGACCTGAGCGTGACTCTCCCGCCGAGGCGGTCGAGGAGGTCGGCCGCAGTCCCGTCGTCGTCGAGGACGAGCCCCGCGTAGTGGGGTATCACGTTCGCGGGCGAGAGCACGCGCAGGTACAGCGGCAGCGTGCGGTAGCTCCACCCCCGGTCGAGCCCGACCTCGAACGGGATGTGGCCCTTCCGGGTGAAGATCCCGCAGAAGTCGCTCCCGCTCCGCTCGATGTCGGACTCCGTCGCGTCACGGATCCGCGAGTAGAGCCCCTCGCCGCGGTGGGCCTCGGCGACGCAGGCGTCGCCGCAGACGTGGCAGTCGTAGCCGCCGCCCGGCCCCTCGATGGTGCGCTCGAACATGCCGCGGAACGCCGCGAGCTCGCCGTCTCGAACAATGTGGTATCCCTCGGCGGGCTCGATGCCCGGCCGATCGTATTTCCACCGCAGGAACGCCTCGTCTCCCCAGGTCCCGAACGCCTCGTGTAACAGGTCGAGGAGTGCCTTCTCGTCCGGAAGTCCGCGAACGATATTGTACCCGTCGGTCATCCGAATTTCGGGTCTGTCGGCGACCGCTGATCGAAGGCCTGTCGTGTCATCGCTCGCCTCCCCGTGTTCCGCTTCCGGCGACACGGACCGCCAAGATTTCCGTCGCCGGTGTCTGGCATTGCGTCCCCGGTTCGAATCCCCGAGATATTGTTATAGACTCTGTTATTCTTATAAGTAAGCTAATAACAATCGGTGTCATCGACCATGCTCCCCCATGGTAACCGGTGAACCAGACGAGAAGATATCGCGCCGAACAGCACTTCAGAGGGGTGGTCTCGTGGCAGGGGGAGCTCTCGTGGGGCTTTCGTCGATCTCCACGACGGCCGCCGAGCCGACGGAGGTCGACCGCTGCGCGTCGCTGACCGAGCCGGGCGAGTACGTCCTCACCGACGACCTCGAGACGGACGGTGACTGTCTCACCCTCGGCCCGGGCGTCACGCTCGACGGAAACGGGCACGCGATCTCCGGCGACGGCTCGGGGATCGGACTCACCTTCGACCTCGATTTTGACGAGAGCGCGGTCGTCCGCGACCTGCGGATAGTGAACTTCGGCGCGGGAGCCTCCGTCAGCTTCCCGGGCGGCGAGATCGCGCTCGAAGGGGTCTCTGTCACGGACAGCGCCGTCGGAGTTCGCGGCGCACCGAAGGGGCTCATCGCGATCCGCGACTCCGTCGTCGCCGACAACGACCTGGGCGTCGGTCCCGGCGAGGGTGCCCGACTGTCGATAACGGAGAGCACGCTGAGCGGGAACCGCGACGCGGCGGTGTCCACGGACCTGGGTCACTCCATGGAACTGCGGCGCAGCACCGTCAGGGACAACGGTACCGGCGTCGAGGCCGGAGAGGGGACGTTCGTCGACAACACCATCGCCGACAACGACGGGTTCGGTCTCCGGCTGATCGGGTTCGTCGGGCCGACGAACCTGGGCTCCGCAACGATCGCCGGAAACGACATCCCGAACAACGCCGGGCCGGGAATCGAGTTCACCTCCTGTGGCGGCGAGGTTCGAGAGAACGTCATCGTCGACAACCGGGTCGGGATCCAACTGTCGGGCGTGACGGAGAGCTTCGGCGATTCCGTCCCCGAGTACGCGTTCACCGGGAACGACATCGCGGGCAACGACGAGTTCGGGGTCCGGAACGCGTCGGAGCAGACCGCGGTCGCGTCCTGTAACTACTGGGGCGATCCGACCGGCCCCGCCGCGGAGGAGACCCCGGCAGAGGCCCCGAAGGGCGACGGGATCGACGGCGACGTCGAGTTCGTCCCGTGGTCCGTCGAGCCGGTCCGCGGCGGCGACCCCGTCTGTTTCGGTGGACAGGCGATAGGCGACTTCGAGAGTCAGCCGACCGACCCGGACGGTGACGGTCGCTACGAGGACGTCGACGGCGACGGCGACGTCGACGCCGACGACGTGGAGGCCATGTTCGCGAACCGGGACGACGAGCTGGTCCGGAGTCACCCGGACGCGTTCGACTTCAACGGCGACGGTGACGTGGACGCCCTCGACGTCCGGGCGCTGTTCAACGAGGTGTCGGGCCGATGAACCTCGGCGCACTCTCCGCGACGCTGAACGCGAAGGGCGTCGCCGTCCTCGTGGCGATCGCAGTGGTCGGCATCGGCGGCATCGGCGGGGCGGTCGCGGGCGTCGGCCCCGCCGGCGGTCTCGACTTCCCGTTCGCGCAGCAGGAGGACCCGGCCCCGGCCCCCGAGACCGCGGTCCACCTCGGGCCGAGCGACGCGACGGTCCGCGTCGGCGAGACCGCGACCCACGACGTGGTCGTCGCGAACGCGTCCGGCGGCGTCGGCGACCTCGCCGCCGTCGTCAGCGTCGGCGATCCGAGCGTGGCCACGATAACGGACGTCACCCTGCGAGGGGCTCAGTCCGACGAGGCGGCCGGGGTCTCGATCGCCGCCGACGGCTCGTCGGCGAACCTGACGGCCGCGCCGACGGACACCGCGGACAACGGCAGCGTCGCCGTCGCGACCGTCACGGTCCGCGGCGACGCCCCCGGCACCACCGATCTCGGACTGCGCGTCGACGGGATCGGCACCGACGCCGGCGACGCGTACGACGTCACCGCCGCGAGCGGCGCCGCGATCGCCGTCGAGCCGAATCCGGACCCGGCGGCGTTCCGGGTGTCGAACCTGAACGCGTCCCGCGACGTGACGCAGGGAGAGCCGTTCAACGTCTCCGTCTCGGTCACCAACGACGGCGATCTGGAGGCGACCCGGACGGTCCGGTACGGGCTCGACCTCGACGGCGACGGCGCCCTCGACGCCGACGAGACGGCGGCCTCGCGGGAGGTGACGCTCGCGGGCCACGACCGCGAGACCGTCGCGTTCAGCGGCGTGAACGTGACCGGGGTCGACCCCGGATCGCACGTCCACGGCGTCTTCACCGGGAACGACTCCGCGACCGGGATCGTCGACGTCGAGGGGGCGGCGGAATCGGCTCCGGCCCCCGAGACCGCGGTGCTGCTCCGCCCGAACGACGAGGCGGGTGAGCCGAGCGGCACCGGCGATCCGAGCGACGCCGACGTGACGGTCGACGCCGGCGACGAGACGACCTACGACGTGGTCGTCGCGAACGCGTCCGGCGGGGTCGGCGCCCTCGACTTCCGCGTCGTCTCGAACGACGTCACCCACGCCACGGTGACGGACGTCTCCGTGGGGGGCGGCGCGTCCGACGCGACGACGGCGATCACCGTCATCGAGGACGGGAAGGCGGTGAACGTCACGGCCGCGCCGACGGACACCGCGGACAACGGCAGCGTCGCGATCGCGACGGTCACGATCAGCGGCCACGCGGTCGGTACGACCGACATCGGCCTGCGCGTCGACGTCCTCGGCACCGAGGCCGGGACCGCCTACAACGTCACGGCGACGAGCGGCGCCTCGATCACGGTCGAGAGCGACTATGACGGGGGGTCGACGTCGACCGACGACGGAGACGCCTCCGATGACGGGCCGACCACTCGTGACGAAATCAGCCGGGCGAAGTACGGCGTCGCCTTCGAGGACCTCAGTAGCAAATCGGTCGGTGAAGTGCAGGCGATCTACAACCGGCAGCCGTTCCCCGGCGACTCCGAGCCCGCGGCGGTCGACACCCGGGACGAGATAAGCAGCGACCGGTACGACGCGTCGCTCTCCGAGCTCGATCGCGACGCCGCGATCGAAGTCCAGAACGCGTATGACGCGCAGTTCGGGCCGCTCCCGTCGGATCCGGCTCACAGCCGGGACAACATCAGTCGGGCGAAGTACGACGCCGACTTCGCGGACCTCGACGCCGAGCGGGCGTGGGAGGTGCAGGCGATCTACAACCGGCAGCCGTTCCCCGACGACGCGGCTCCCGGCGAGATCAGGACCCGCGACGAGATCACCGAGGACCGATACGGAATAGAGTTCGACTACGACGACATCAGCCGCGAGACGAAGATAGAGATCCAGAACGACTACGACGCGCAGTTCGGCGACGGCGAGAACGAGTAGGTCCGCGGCCACCGTTTTCCGTGCGAACCCCCGAACCGGCTCGCGGTCGTCGGCGTCGCGGGGAGTTTATACGATCCAGCGAGTAAGGACCGACCGTGGTGGCCGTGACGACGTGTTACCCCCACTGAGCCCCTTGTGACGAGGGTTTCCCACCGAGCCACCACGTTCGACGCGCCGAGCCGCGGCTCTCGCCCGCGAGCGACCGCCGTTCGGCCGGGAGCGCGGCGGAAGCGGAGTTTCCGACGGAAGCGCGGCGGAAGTGGTCGTGAGCGGGATCGACGACTCGCAGTCCCGCGGTCTCGACGCGAAAAGGGTGGGTGCAGGTCCGCGGCGGTCCGCCGGGACTCCGGGTCGGTCCGAGGTCAGTACGACGCGGCGCGCTTGTCGAGGCCGGCGGCCTCGATGTCATCGCCGTCGACGGAGGTCCGGAGGACGTCCATCCCGTCGTCGCGGTCGACGTCGAAGTTCCGCGCGTACAGCTCGTCGACGCGCTCGTACTCCGCCGCGGAGAGCGGCGGCACGTCGCTCGCGGCGCTCCACTCCGCGATGTCGTCGGCGTCGCGGAAGGTGGGCGTCACGGAGGCGACCTCGTCGTGCGCGAGCAGCCAGCGGATCGCCGCCTGCGCCATCGTTCGGGTGCCCTCGGCGCCGTCGGGCTCCTCGAGGAAGCGGATCGCCTCGACTTTCTCCCAGCCCGTTTCGTACCACTCTTTCGGGCGGTGCGAGCGGTGGTCGCCGTCTTCGAGGACGGTGTCGGGCGTCACCTGCTCGTTGAGCAGGCCGGAGGAGTGCGGGACGCGGGCGATGACCGACGTGTCCGACCCCGTCTCGCGGATCGAGTCGACGAAGTGGCGCCCGGGCTCCTGTTCGAAGAGGTTGAAGACGGTCTGGACCGCGTCGAACTCCTCGTACTCGACCGCGGCGTCGCCCTCGGCGAGCCAGCCGATCGAGGGGCCGAGCGCCCAGCCGAGCGCGCGGACGCGACCGTCGGCCTTCCACTCGGCGAGGAGGTCGCGCACCTCGGGCGTGACGTCGTCGACGTTGGCGTTGTGGAGCTGGAGCAGGTCGACGTGGTCGGTGTCGAGCCGGTCGAGCGAGCGCTCGAACGCGGTCTCGAGGTAGTCGCGGTCCAGCTCCTTCGGGAGCTCGCCGTGGCCCGCCTGCGGGTTGTTGTAGAAGTCGTAGCCGATCTTCGTCGCGAGCGTCACCTCGTCGCGGCGCCCGTCGATCGCCCGCCCGACGATCTCCTCGCTGTCGCCGTGGCCGTACACGTCGCCCGTGTCGACGTAGGTGACGCCCGCGTCGAGCGCCGCCTCGACCATCTCGACCGCCTGTTCGTCCGAGCGGTCGCCCCACCAGTCGGTGCCGACGACCCACGCGCCGAAACCGATCTCAGAGACCTCGACGCCGGAGTTCCCGAGTTCGCGGTGCTGCATACCCCGAATTGGGGATCGGGACACTTAGCGAGTGCGGTCTCCGTCAGTCGATGGGACCGCGACGCCGATTTATATACACCGGCGGCCGTCGCCCGGCGTCGCCGCGCCCCTCGGTCGAGACGCTGCACAACCGAATCCCTTTGAGGGACGGCGACGAAGGGGACCCGATGACAAAGCGACACGTGTCCCTCCCCGACGGCGCAGAGGCAGGGGTCCGAGGGTTAATCGACGAGGTGGACGATCGGCTCTCCTCGGACGAGGACACCTGCGACGTCGTTCGCGACGTCCTGATCGACCTCCACGGCGACCGCGAGCGGTGGGAGGCGTGGCGGGACGGGGAGTCGGTGTCGCGAGCCGAGCGCGTTCGCCTCCAGGGGTACGACCCGTGCAACGCCACGCTGGAGTCGGAGTACTACGCCGAGAAGGACGAGGACCGCTTCCAGCGGTCGAAACACCTCCAGTGGCTCTGGCGCCAGTTCGACGCCACCCCGATGGCCGACAACGTCGAGTTCGCGCTCCGGTTCCGCCAGATGCTCGGGAACCACCTGTTCGCCGAGTGCGGGGACGACTGCCGCTTCTTCAAGGGGATATCCGTCACCTACGGCCACAACATCGAGGTCGGCGACAACGTCGTGATCCACGACGACGTCCACCTCGACGACCGCGGGAAGCTGACGATCGGCGACCGCGCGTCGGTCTCCGACGGTGTCCACCTCTACAGCCACGATCACGACCTCGTCGACCAGACCGAGGTCCGAAACTTCCACACGATCGTCGAGGACGACGCGCGCGTCACCTACGACGCGATGGTGCGCGCCGGCTGCCGGATCGGCGAGAACAGCGTCGTCGGCGCGCGCTCGGTCGTGCAGGGCGACGTGCCCGACCACCACGTCGTCGTCGGCTCCCCCGCCCGGAGCGTCCGCGTGAAACCGGGCTGGGAGGAGGTCGCCGACGACCTGGAGGACGGCCGGCTCCCCGACAACCAGGACGAGCGCGAGATCGAGTACGAACTGCCCGACGACCTCGATCAGTTCGACGAGTTCCAGCGGGACCTCCGGCCGCCGAACTGACTCGGGGAACCTCCGCGGGTCGTCTGTCGACACTCCTCTGCGGCGTCGTTCGCGCGCGGCCGGCCCGGTCGCGATTCCGCCGTTCAGTCTCACTTGCGGCGTGCCACCGCTCGCCATTGAGGCGTGCCACCGCTCGCCAGTATCGTTATTTGGAAGGAGCGCCTACGTCCGTGTGGTGTTACACACATGACAGGACAACGGATTCTGATGATCGTCGGCGACTTCGGCGAGGATTACGAGATAATGGTGCCGTTCCAGGCGCTGCGGGCGGTCGGCCACGAGGTCCACGCCGTCTGCCCGGAGAAGGAGGGCGGAGACAGCGTCAAGACCGCGGTCCACGACTTCCGCGGCGACCAGACCTATCTCGAGACCCGCGGGCACGACTTCGAGCTCACCCACGGGTTCGACGAGATCGACCCGGCCGACTACGACGCGCTGGTCGTGCCCGGCGGGCGCGCGCCCGAGTACCTGCGCGGCTACGACGAGGTGCTCGACGCGGTGCGCCACTTCTTCGAGGCGGACAAGCCCGTCGCGTCGATCTGCCACGGCCCGCAGATCCTCGCGGCCGCGGGCGTGCTCGACGGCTACGAGATCACGGCGTACCCTGCGGTCCGGCCCGAAGTCGAGGCCGCCGGCTGCTCGTGGGTCGACGGCGTGACGACCGACGGCAACCTCGTCACCGGGCAGGCGTGGCCGGACCATCCCGAGTGGATCGCGGGGTTCCTCGACCTGCTCGGCACCGAGATCGACCACGACGCGCCCGCCGCCGCGGCGGAGTGACCCGCCCGAACTTCCCTTTTTAATGGCCGACCCCCGCGCCGTCGCCGTCAACGTCGCCGCCAACACGAACCGGCCCGGCTTCCGCGGGCCAGTCTACCCGGACGGATCGTTCGCGTACGTGCCGATCCCCGAGTCGGCGGCGACGCTCCCGCGCGAGCGGTTCCCGGTCGACGAGCCGCTCCCGACGTACGCCGACCTCGACCTCCCCTTCGCGGTGCCGCCGGACCTGCGCGAGACGCCGGTCCACCTCGACCCGGAGTTCCCCGGTGTCCACGGGCGCGACCGCGCGACGTACGGCGATCCCCACGGCGTGAAGGCCGGGCGGATCGCCGGCCTCGATCCGGGCGACTGGCTGCTGTTCTACGCGACGCTGTCGCTGCGCCCGCACGGCTGGGCGGGGCCGGGCGCGAGCGCCCCCGCGGGCGAGACCGAACGGGCGGCGCTCGCCGACCGCGACGACGACCTCGCGCCAGACTGGGGCGCGTACCTCTTCGCGGGGACCCGCGTCGAGCGGGTGCTCGCGGTCGGCGACGGCGGGACGGGGGACGACAGCTCACTCGACCGCGATGCGGCGGCCGCGCTCGCGCCGACCAACGCCCACCTGAAGCGCGACCCGTTCGACGCTCGGGTCGTCGTCGCCGGCGACGCGTCGGCGTCGGGGCTCTTCGAGTGCGTCGTCCCCCTCAGCACCCCGGAAGCGGGCGCGGACGCGAACCGCCTCGTCACGGCGCTGTCCAGCGACTCGGGGAGGGGGCCGTGGTGGCGCCGGCCGATGGCGTTCGACGACGACGCGACGGAGACCCTTCTGACACGCATCGAGCGGGCCTGAAACGCCGGGATGGCGACGGCGACGGAGGAACGAACAAATATTGTGGGTATCTCGGATGCGAACTGTTCGCACTATCGACCGAGAAGCTCCCTTAGACGGGATCTCGCACCGGCCTGCGGCCGTTTTCCAACCGGACAGACGACCGAACCCGTTCGCCAGTCGCAATATTTGCGCGAAAACGGTTTCACCGCTCATGCTTGTCGGTTTCCGGAGCTATACCTTACAATAAAACCAAGAAGCATTCGATGTCAGATCTCAATGTCTCCCACGAATACTTCACGTGGAGACTGGTGCAGGACGTGGCAGAGGAGAACGGGTACTTCGAGGACGAGGGAGTCGACGCCGACCTCTCGTACTTCGCGCCCGGAACGCAGGACTTCGAGGGCGAGAACGCCTTCGACGCCGACTGGTGGGACGACATGGACGAGGACGGCGGCACCCACGGCGTCTGCGAGTGGAACGCGGTCCAGGAGGTCTCCGAGACCGACCGCGACATCGTCGGCTCCTACAGCGAGTGGGACCGCGTCGTCTTCGTCGACGCGGACGACGACGCCGAGACCATCGACGACCTGCGCGGTCGCAGCGTCGGGATCAACAAGTACGCCACCTCATTCTACTCGATGCGCGAGATGCTCGAGAACGAGGGGTTTGAGGACGACGAGATCGTCTTAGAGCACGTCGGCGAGGCGGAGGAGCGCTTCGACGCCGTGAAGAACGGCGAGGTCGACTCCATCGCGGTGCTGGAGCCGTTCGTCACGCTCGGTCGCTACGACGAGGAGCTGAAGGAGGTGTTCGACGGACCGTGCCGCGCCGCTATCACGACGCGCGAGCAGCCCGAGCCGGAGAAGCTGGAGGGGTTCCTCGCGGCGCTGAACCGCGCGGTCGCCGACATCAACGCCGATCTCGAGGGGTACACCGACCGCTACGTCGAGCTGCTCGAAGACGAGGCCGCCGACAAGCCCGCCTTCGACGACGTGAACTTCGAGCGGCTCCGCGAGGAGTTCGAGCTCCGCGAGTTCCTCCCCGTGCGCGCCCCCGACGAGAAGCGGATCGACGCGACCACGGACTGGATGCGCGAGAAGGGGTTCGTCCCGGACGACGCTGACATCGGGACCGCCGAGGAGCTCGATAACGAGGGCGTGCTCCCGGACGACGAGGCGGAGTCCGAGGAGGACGAGCCCGAGGCGACGGCGGACTGATCGATGTCCCTCGAGTCCCGCGCGGCGACCGAAGACGACGTCGAGGAGTCCGAGACTCGGTCCGAACCCGCGTCCGTTATTGGAGCCGACGTCGAGGGCGCCGGCCGTCGCGCGACCGACGCGGCGCCGGTCGTCGCCAGCGACCTCACGAAGCGGTACGACGAGACCCTCGTCTTCGACGGGCTCGACCTGTCGGTCGACCCCGGCGAGGTCTGCTGTCTGCTCGGCCCGTCCGGCTGCGGCAAGACGACCCTGCTGCACCTGCTCGCGGGACTCGAAGACCCGACCGGCGGCCGCGTCGAGATCGACGGCGAACGGGTGACGGGCCCCGACTACCGGTGGGGCGTCGTCTTCCAAGACCCGCTCCTCTACCCGTGGCTCTCGGTGCGCGAGAACGTCGAGATCGGCCCGAGGCTCCGCGGCGAGGAGCCCGACCCCGACCTGATCGACGAGCTGCTCGAGCTGGTCGGGCTCGACGGCTTCGCCGACGCCGACACGTCCGACCTGTCCGGCGGGATGGCGCAGCGCGCGTCGCTCGCGCGGACGCTGGCGAACGAGCCCGAGGTGCTGCTCCTCGACGAGCCGTTCTCGGCGCTCGACCAGCTGACGAAGATGGAGCTGCAAGACGAGCTGTTGCGGATCGTCGACGAGCTCGGCGTCACCGCCGTGTTCGTCACGCACGACATCGACGAGGCGGTGTACCTCGGCGACCGCGTCGCCGTCATGGGGCCGGTCCCCGCTGGCATCGAACACGTCGAGCGGATCGACAGCGAGACGCGCTCGCGCGACGACGAGGCGTTCCTCGCGGAGCGGGCGGCGGTCTTCGAACGCCTCGAAGCGGTGGGACTCGAATGACGCACGAACATCACACGAACCACGACGACGCCGACCCCGACGTCGCCGCGAGCGCGCGCGAGCTCATCGGCGGCGCCGGCTGGCGGGACCCCTCGGAGAAGGCGCGGAAGAGCGGGCTCTCCCGACGGGAGTTCATGAAGGAGTCCGGTCTGGCGTCGCTCGCCGCGGCCGGCGTCGGCTCGACGGCCGGCTGTCTCGGCGGCGGGGGCGGGGACGACGGCCCGCCGACCGCGGAGATCGGTTACCTCCCGATCACGGACGCGGCGCCCCTGCTGACGGGGTACGCCAACGACCACTTCGCCGACCACGGCGTCGACGCCGCGGAGCCGAAACTGTTCCGCGGCTGGTCGGACCTCGCGGAGGCGTTCCTCTCGGGCGAGGTCAACGTCGCGCACTTCCTGATGCCGATGACGGTGTGGATGCGCTACGGCGACGAGCTGGACGCGAACGTGCAGGTCGTCGCGTGGGACCACACGGACGGCTCCGCGCTGACGGTCCAGCAGGACGTCGACGAGTGGGCGGACCTCGGCGGCGGCACCGTCGCCGTCCCGTTCTGGTACTCGATCCACAACGTCATCCTCCAGATGGGGCTCCGCGAGCACGGGCTCACGCCCCGGACGGACTCCTCGGCCGACGAGGTGGCCGACGACGAGGTGAACCTCGTCGTGACGCCGCCGCCGGACATGCCCGCGGCGCTCGAGAACGGCTCCATCCAGGGGTACATCGTCGCCGAGCCGTTCAACGCGATCGGCGAGCTCGACGCCGGCGGGAAGATATTGCGGTTCACCGGCGACGTCTGGCGCGAGCACGCCTGCTGCGTCGTCGTGATGCGCGAGGAGCTGGTGGAGTCGCAGCCGGAGTGGACGACCGACGTGATGGGCGGGCTCGTCGACGCGCAGCAGTACCTGCGCGGGAACCGGTCGGAGGCGTCGCGGCTGCTTTCCTCGGCGGGGAGCGGGCTGCTCCCGCAGGGACCGGAGCCGATCGACCGCGCGCTCACCCACTACGACGAGCACGAGCCGTACCTCGAGTCGGGCGCGATCCGGAACGAGGAGTGGGACATCGAGCGGATCGGCTTCTACCCGTACCCGTACCCGTCGTACACGGAGGAGCTGATCCGTCGCATGCGTGAGACCCGCGTGGAGGGCGAGGACGCGTTCCTCGACGACTTAGACCCCGCCGAGGTCGCCGACGACCTCGTCGCGTACGACCCCGTTCGCACAGCGTTAGAAGAGGCCGGCGGCCCGCCGGCGTTCGACGTATCCGAGGACAATGGCTACGAGAGACAGGAGACGATACGGTTCTGAGCTGCTCGGGGAGAGCGGCCGCCTGCTGCCGGCGGTCGGGCTCCTCGGCGGCCTCGCCGTCTGGTGGGCGGTGACGGCGTTCGGCAGCGGTATCATCACCAACTTCGCGCCGGCGGCGACGTTCGCCGTCCTCGCGGAGCTCGTCGTCTCGCCCGCGTTCTACGACCACGTGTTCGTCAGCGTCTACCGGTTCGCGGTCGCGCTCGGGCTCTGCCTGGCTGTCGGGCTCCCGATCGGGATCGTGGTCGGTTACTTCAAGGCGGCCGAGCGCGCGACGACGGTCCTCTTCCAGTTCATGCGGATGATCTCGCCGCTGGCGTGGTTCCCGATCGCCATCATCGTCTTCGGCGTCGGGACGCAGTCGGCTGTGTTCGTGATGTTCATGGCCGGCCTCTGGCCGATCGTGTTGAACACGGCCCACGGGATCGCGACCATCGACGACGACTGGCTCACGGTCGGCGAGTCGCTCGGCGGCGACACGCGCGCCCTGCTTCGCCGGGTCGTCGTCCCCGCGGTGATCCCGGACATGCTCACGGGGATCCGCCTGTCGATCGGAATCTTATGGATCATCCTCGTCCCCGCGGAGATGCTCGGGGTCAACACAGGGCTGGGATACCTCATCTTAGACGCCCGCGACCGGTTCTCCTACGCGGAGATACCCGCGGTCATGCTGGTGATCGGCTTCATCGGCTTCTGGCTCGACCTCTCCGTCCGCCGGCTTCACGCCCGGTGGAACTGGGGATAGCCGGCCCTCCGCCCGACGCCGGCGCGCGTTCCGCGCCCTCTCGCACGTCGATTTCCGTGTCATCCCGCACGTCGATTTATGTGGCACGCTACCGTGCATCCACGTATGACCGAGGACGACACCGACGACGCCGACGACACCGAGGCGGTCGAGACGACGACGGGCGACGAGGGGGCGGCCACCGGTCGCGGCGCGCCCTCGCGGCTCGGCCGCGTGCTGCTCGGGGTCGGCCTCGCGGCGCAGGCCTCCGAGGACTTCCGCGACATGGACGAGACGATCGAGTACGCGGAGTCGGCGGGCGTCCCCGCCCCCGACCTCGCCGCCCCGTTCGCCTCGGGGATGATGCTCGTCTCGGGGATCGGGATCGCGCTGTGGCGAGCCCCTCGGATCACGACCGGCGCGGCCGTGACGTTCCTCACGGTCGTGACCGCGACGATGCACGACTTCTGGAACGCCGACGAGGACGACAAGAGCGGCGAGCGGCTCGCCTTCTTCGGCAACCTCGCGATGCTGGGCGGGGCGCTCGTGTTCCTGCGAGAGGCGTTCGACTGAACGCGGGACGCGAAGTCAACGCGGTCGGGAATCCGGGGCGGTGGGTGCGTCGTCGGTAACTCTCGAATGAAGTCGCGGAGTTCCGCCTCGCCCGTCCGTGAGACGCTCTCGGCTTAATCCGACTTAATCGGGTGAAAGCCGATCTCACCATTACACTGTTATATACCAACACGTCTCGTGACCGAGCGGTGAGATGCCGAACGACCTCAGTACGTCCGACGTTCTTACGCTACTTGCCAAACGACGACGGCGGCTACTACTACAACTGTTGCGGGACGCTGGCACACCGCTACCGACGACCGAGTTGGCCGAACGCATCCGAGACTGCGAGTGCGACGAGCCCGCGTCAAGCGATTTGGTGTCGATTCGGCTGAGTCTCCGCCACGCCCACCTTCCCAAGCTCGAAGAAGCCGCTGTCGTGGCGTACGACGAGAGTGAGGGGACGGTCCGCCCCGAGCGGAACTTCGGGACGCTCATTCGCTTCTTAGAGAAAGTGGGTGAAGAAGGGTCACCCTGTTCCGACCGCTGAGCGATTTCGCTCTATTCCGTTGTGGCGGTCTCGCTGGCCCGCTGTCGGCCGAACAACGAACGCGAACGACCGCCGAACGCGAACGACCGACGCGACCAACTTCGTTATAACTCGCCCGCGTCGAGCGGGTCCTCGAGCTGTCCCATCACCGCCTCCAGCGCGTCGGTCGCGGTGAGGAGTCCGACGATCTCGCCGTCCTCGATGACGAGCGCGAGCTCTTGAGACTCGGCCTGAAACTGGTCGTAGGCGTCGCTGATGCTCGTCTCCGGCGAGACCGTCACCGGCGGGGCGGCGATCTCCGCGAACGTCACCGCGCCCGACCGGAGCTCCTCGAAGCGGCTCACGATCGAGGGCGCGTACACGATCCCCTCGAAGTCGTTCGGACCGTCGCCCACGAGCGGGAACCGCGTGTGCGGCGTGTCGCGAATCCGATCGAGGTTCTCCTCGATCGACGCCTCGGTCGACAGCGAGACGACCTCGTCGGCCGGCGTCATCAGGTCCCCCACGTCGAGCTCGTCGACGGCGAGCGCGTTGAGGACCTCCTCGCGGCGCTCCTCGGGGAGCTCGACCTCCTCCATCATCGACCCGAGGCGGTTGCGGAGTTCCGCTCGCGTCTCTAACACCTCGCTTTCGGTCTCGGTCCACGACCCGGTCATCTCGACGCCGAACAGCCCCAGCGTCGCCTTCGCGACCCAGTCGCCGATCTTGATCAGCGGCGAGATGAGCCACGCGAACCAGTACAGCGGGCGCGCGCCGTACCCCGCGACCTGCTTGGAGCGCTCGACGCCGAGGTAGGTCGGCGTCTGCTCGCCGTGCGTCAGGTGCACCATGTTGATGATGAAAAAGCCCAGGAGCGAGCCGGCGCCGGCGGACGCGAGCGCCGTGTTCTCGAACAGCGGCGCGAACAGCGCCGCGAGCCCCGGCTCGGCGACGATTCCGAGCGCGATGCTCGTCCCGGAGATCCACACCTGACAGGTGGTGAGGTAGAACTCCAGGTCGTCCGTCATCTCCCAGGCGCGCCGCAGTCCCGGGGTGTCGATCTCGGACTCCGGATACTGCCGGAGCCGCGTGAGGGCGAACTCGACGGCGACGAAGTACGCGTTGATCAGGATGAGGAAGGCGCCCGCCGCCACGCGGAGGGCGATCTCGGTCGGCGGCATCGCTGTCGCGAGCGGGATCATCGTTCCCACGGTCCCGGCGCGACCGGCAAAAGAGTTCAGGGATCGCGCCCTCTCGTCGCTACCCGTAGTCCTCCCGCCGCTACTCGTAGTCCTCGTACGTCGGCCGACCCGACTCCGGCGGGAAGTCGTCGACCGGCGCGGTCGTCTCGTCGCCGCTCGCCATGTCCTTCACCGTCACCTCGCCGTTGGCGAGGTCGCGCTCGCCGACGACGACCACCGTCTCCGCGTTGATCGAGTCGGCGTACCCCAGCTGCGCGCCGAACGACCGGTCCGACACGTCGCTCTCGACGACGTGGCCCAGCTCGCGGAGCCCGCGGGCGATCTCGGCCGCCTTCGCGCGCGTGTCTCCCACGCTGAGCACGTAGTAGTCGGTCGAGAGCTCCTCATCGGGCCAGACGCCGGCGCGCTGACAGAGGAGCTTGAGGGTGGCGTGACCGGGCGCGACCCCGACCGCGGGCGTCGGCTGGCCCCCGAAGCTCTCGATCAGGTCGTCGTAGCGCCCGCCTCCGAAGACGGAGCGGGACACCTCGCCGGTGGAGTCGAAGCACTCGAAGACGACGCCGGTGTAGTAGTCGAGCCCGCGGGCGGTCGTCAGCGAGACCTCGCAGAACTCGCCCGCGCCGAAGTCGTCGGCCGCGGCGAGCACGTTCCGCAGGTTCTCGACCGCCGCCTCGACCTCCTCGCCGCCGGCCTCGGCGACCGCGTCGAGGTCGTCGGGGGCGTCGACGTCCGAGATGAGGTCGTCGAACTCGCGGGCGGTCGCGCGGTCGAGCCCGGCGTCCGAGAGGAGCCCGAGGTACTCGCCGTCGTCGACCTTCGCGCGCTTGTCGACGGCGCGGATCGCGGCCGCCGCGTCGACGGCGTCGGGGTCGTCGGCGAGCGCCCGGACGAGCCCGCCGAGGATGTCGCGGTGCGAGACGCGGAACTCGAAGTCGTCGCCCGTGAGCCCCAGGTCGGTGAGCGCGTCGGCGGCGACCGCCAGCACCTCGGCGTCGGCCTCCGGCGCCGACGAGCCGAACACGTCGATGTTCGTCTGATAGAACTCGCGGAAGCGGCCCTGCTGGACCTGCTCGTAGCGCCAGAACGGCCGGGTGGAGACCCACTTGATCGGCTTCGACAGCTCCTGCCCCTTCGCGACGACCATCCGGGCGACGGTCGGGGTGAGCTCGGGCGTCATGGAGACGCCGCGGCCGCCCTTGTCCTCGAAGGCGTACAGCTCCTCGACGATCTCCTCGCCGGACTTGTCGACGTACATCTCCGTCCGTTCCAAGGCGGGGGTGGCGATCTCGCGGAAGCCGTACCGGCTCGCGGCGTCCTCGATCGCGTCGGTCACCTCCCGGCGGGCTGACTGCTCGCCGGGGTAGAAGTCGCGGAATCCCTTGAGACCGTCGTACATACGCGTCGGTTCGGCGACCGCCCGCTTGAAAGCATCCTTTCGGGGCCGCCGGGCGGTCCGGCGACCCACTCGGACACTCCGTCGACTCCCTCGCCGCCCCGACCGCTTCCCCTACTCCCCGCCGTCGCGCGTCGGGAGGTCGGGCTCGAACGCGGCCGCCTCGACGGCCATGTCGAGGACGTCCTCGACGTTCTCGTCCTCGGTGACGCTCATCGTCGCGTCGACGGACTCCGCCCGCACCGCCTCGAAGCGGTCGTGTTTGTTCGCCACGGTGAGGAACGGGACCGCGTCGCCGAACAGCTCGCGGACCTCCTCGCGCAGCTCCAGCTGGACGTCGAGGGGGTAGCCGCAGTCGCCGGAGGGGTCGAGCACGAACACGACGACGTCCGCGAGGTGTTCGAGGGCGCTGACCGCCTGCCGCTCGATGTCGTTGCGCTCCTCCTCGGGACGGTCGAGCAGTCCGGGGGTGTCGACGATCTGGTACCGGACGTGGTCTCTCTCGAAGTGACCGATCTGAACGCCGCGGGTGGTGAACGGGTACTCCGCGATCTCGTTGGAGGCGCGGGTCACCCGGTTGACGAACGACGACTTCCCGACGTTCGGGTAGCCGGCGATCACGATGGCGGGCTCGTCGGGCCGGATGTCGGGGAGCACCTTCAGCTGGTCGCGCGAGTCGCCGATGTACCGCAGGTCGTCTTCGATCTGGTCCATCACGTCGGCCATGCGCGCGAATGCCTGCTTCCGGTGTTTGCGCGCGGTGTCGACGTCGGAGTTGCGGATCTTCGTGGTGTACTCGTCGCGCAGGTCTTCGATCTGCCGGCTGGCCCACATCACCTGCGAGAGCGCCTGCCGGAGGCGGTCGACGTCGACGATGGCGTCGGCGAGCTCGTAGTAGAACGGGTCGACGTCGAAGCCGAAGTCCGGCCACGAGACGACGACGTTCTCCAGGTTGTCCGAGAGCACGTTGCCCGCGGTGCGTAACATCGACTCCTGTGCCTCGTGGCCGCGCTTGGCGCGTCCCGCGCGGGCCGCCCGCGAGAACGCCTTGTCGACGAGTTCCTCCGATCGGGGGGTCGTCGGGAGGCCCTCAAATATCATGTTGGCCGTGCTTGGCCACCGACGCGTATAAGACCGTCCGTTCGGGGACCCGCGCGACACGGCGGCACACGGTCGCTCACGGAGGGACGCGGGCGGCACCGACGCTCGCTCGCCGACGAAGCTCCGCCGCCGCCGATGAACGATCGTTATCTTTCTTGCGCATATTTCGAGCCATATTTATGCTTCAGGGAAATACACCGCTCATGGCACGCTCGTTCACGCCCACGACGTACGAGGACATCGACCCGGACCGCCGCCCGAGCCTCGCGGCGGCGCTGGTCCCGGTCCTCGCCGTCGTGGCGTTCCTCGGCGTCGGCTCGGCCGTCCTCGGCCTCGACCCGCACGCCCCGCTCCTCTGGAGTATCGCCTTCGTCGGCGCCTTCGGCCTCCGGCTCGGCTACGACTGGGACGACCTGTTCGACGGGATCGCGAACGGCCTCGTGATGGGGCTCCAGGCGCTGCTGATCATCTTCACCATCTACGGGCTCATCGCGACGTGGGTGAGCGCCGGGACGATTCCGGGGCTCATGTACTTCGGGCTGGAGACGCTCACGCCCGCGACGTTCCTCCCCGCCGCCGCGGTCGTCGCGGCGGTCGTCGCCTTCGCCATCGGCTCCTCGTGGACCACCGTCGGGACGCTCGGCGTCGCCTTCGTCGGCATCGGCGCGGGCCTCGGCGTCCCGGACCCGATGACGGTCGGGGCCGTCCTCTCGGGGGCGTACGCCGGCGACAAGCAGTCGCCGCTCTCCGACACGACGAACCTCGCCGCCGGGGTGGCGAACACCGACCTGTACGCGCACATCCGCCGAATGCGGACCGGCACGCTGCTCGCGTTCGGGCTCGCGGTGCTCGGCTTCCTCGCGCTCGGGCTCCGCACCAGCGGCGCCATCCCCGCGGGGCGGATCGCCGAGATACAGGGCGCGCTCGCCGGGACCTACGCGATCACGCTCCTCGCGTTCGTCCCGCTCGCCGTCACCTTCGGGCTGGCGCTGCGCGGGTACGCCCCCCTCCCGACCCTCGTCGCCGGCGTCTTCGCCGGGGTGCTCACGACCGTGTTCGTGCAGGGCGCCGGCTTCGTCGCCGCGTGGGACACGTTCATGTACGGGACCGCGCCCGAGTCGGGCTCCGACCTCGTGAACGAGCTGCTCGCGACCGGCGGCCTCACCGGCTCCGCGTGGACGATCACGGTCGTCGTCGCGGCCCTCTCGCTCGGCGGCATCCTCGAGCGGACCGGCGTGCTGGCCGTGATCGCACACGCGTTCACCTCGTCCGTGAAGAGCCCGGGCGCGCTGGTCGCCGGGACCGGCGTCTCGGCGATCGTCATCAACGCGCTCACCGCCCAGCAGTACATGAGCATCGTGCTCCCGAGCGTCACCCTCCGGAACACGTACGAGGAGTTCGGGATGGACACCGACCAGCTCTCCCGCGCCGTCGAGGCCGCGGGGACGCCGACCGGCGCGCTGTTCCCGTGGCACGCGGGCGCCGTCTACATGGCGGGCGTCACCGGCGTACCGACGCTCGAGTACGCACCGTACTACCTGTTCGCGTTCCTCTCGCCGCTCGTGCTGTTCGCCATGGCCGCGACCGGCTTCGACCTGAACGCGACGCCCGCGGCGGCCGTCGACGACGTCGACGCCGCGGCGACGGCGTCCGCGGCGACCGACGACGACTGACGAGCCGCCTGCGACGACCGACCACTATCTCGTCGAGGCGGTCAGACGACGTGTTCCAGCTGTGTGGACTTGGTAGATGTTATCGGACAGTGACGTCTCTCAGAAGCCGTGCCGAATACAGGGCGCGAATACAGTACGAGGTTGCCCTAATGCCGCTTCACCGCTGAGCTGCTAGATTGAATTCCCCAACACGCCACCAATATCGGCCGCATCAAGATTCACACGCAGGTCGTATTTCCTCGACGATCACGTTGATTTCAGCGATTCACCTCAGTCGTCAGGTTCGATAGGGACGTCGACGCCGCCGTCTGTCCCATCTGTCTCCACCGCCTCGGCGAGGTCTTCCAGTGCGAGCGCGACGTTGCGCTTGTTCGCCTTCCAGAGCGCGTCGACCACAGTACCAATGTAAGGGATGGACCCCCCCGCCACGTCGATAGTGATGTTGGCGAGCATCTCCACCAACGTCGTGAAGGAGACTCCGAGATATGCCGACTCGGCGACGATATACAGGGAGAAGGCGCCACTCACTAGATCGCCAGCGACGGGGAGTGCCCCCAGAACGGGGTCGATTCCGATCCGGAAACCGATGCCGGGAATGCGCACGCTCTCGTCGAGTACATACGCGACCGTCTCCATCCGCTTGAGCGCGGCCTCGTCGACGTTTTCCGGTAGTTCACCATCGTAGTCGATGTCGAACCGCGATTCGAAGGCCGCGGGCATGGAGCGATATTTCGAGTGGGAGACGGAAAACCTGCGTGGTGGATGTCGTGCGACACGAGTGGGAGTTCGGTCGTGCGTTACTATCTTCTCAGGATGAGCCGTCTATCGGCTGTATCTAGCAGTTCGAGTCTGAAGCGGCCATAGTGGGTGATTCTGAGAGGTGGAAAGCCTCAGACATTCCCCTCGTCGGCGACGACCCTGTAGCACGGCTGAACACTGTGACAAGTGGGGGACTGAACCTGACCCATCGCTGACCCGCCACCACCAACACCAAATCGAGCACGTATCAGATTCGGTCGAGACGCTGGAGGGGCGTCTGCGTCCGGATTGTTTCTGGGAGTTTAAACAGTGGCTCGAAACGGAGCAGGTCACCTAACGGCATTCCGAAGATCGCCAGATACCTGCTCTGTATTCAGCACGGCGTTTCCGCCAACTGCGGAGAATTTCAACGGCGCCGCTACTTGCGACGTGTTCCGTCCGGAAGCCGGAACGCGAGACCGTACATCCGCCCGACCGATTCCGATCCGATCTCGCTCGCGAGCCGGCGAGCGGTCGCCGACAGCGCGCCGCCCGCGTCACCGGGGTACTCCGCGGCCATGGACGCCGCCCGGTCGGCGTGTGCGGAGACGTGGCTCTCGGTCCAGGGCACCGGCTCCAGAAGCGTCCGCTCCCGCTCGAACTCCCAGCCGTGCCCCGCGAATAACCGCCGCAGGAACGCCGCCGGGTAGAAGGTGAGCGCCGGGCGACCGCGGGCCAGCTCCGACGCGGCGTTCTCGACGGCGAACAGCTCGCGGACGGCGGCGCCGTCGGGCAGCGGGTCGTAGTCGTCGACGACGAGCCCCGCACCCGGGGCGGCGACTCGCGAGAGCTCCTCGGCGACCGCCGACAGCGCCGCGGGTTCGAGGACGTTACAGAGCCCGTGGGCGGTGATCAGGTCGACGGAGTCGTCGGGGAGCGGGACGGACCGGAGGTCGGCTTCCAGCACCGCCAGTCGGTCGCCGACGGCCCCGTTGTCGCCGTCGCTGTCGCCGTTCCCGTCGCTGTCGGTGTCGCCTCCGCCGTCCCCGCCGGCGCCGACGCGTCGGCGCGTCGTCCGCGCGTGGTCTCCGTCGTTCGTCACGGCGTAGACCCGTTCGGCGCCGTTCGCGAGCAGCCCGGCGGTCGCGTTCCCGGCGCCCGCGCCGGCCTCCAGACAGCGCTTCCCGGCCACCGGTCGATCTTCGAGCGCTGTCGCGACCGTCCTTGGAACGTCCATCGGCCGTCTCAGTGGTGCAGCTGCTCCGGGACCGGGCTGTCGTCGTGGCGCACTCGCTCGATCAGCGACCGCTGGGCGGCCTCGTCCATCCCGTCGTACTCCGCTGCGGCCTCCAGGATCATGGTGACGAGTTTCGGATCGCCGGCGCTGACGACGCTAGTGAGTCCCCGCGCGGCGGCGAAGTCGAACCGCTCCCGGATCTCGTCCGGCGCGGTGACCGGACGGTACCAGTTCGCGAACGGCCGGTCCGCCTCGGGGAGCTCGTCAGTCGACGGCCACGAGCCGGCCGCGAACGCCTTGATCCCGAGCGTCCCGACGTCCTTCTCGTCGGCGCGGGCGAGGACCGCCTCGTAGTCGTACTCGTCGTCGTCCTTGCCGGCGACGACGGGGTTCAGCGGGAACATCACCGAGTCGAGGTCGTCGATGCGGTCGAGCGCGTCGAGGACGAGGCCGGGGTCGCCGTGGCTCGTCAGGCCGATGTGGTCGATCAGCCCCTCCGCTTTCGCCTCGCGAAACGCCGCGAGCGCGCCGTCGTCGCCCGTGATCGAGTCGAGCTCCTCGTCGTACTCGAGCCCGTGCACCTGATACAGATCGATTTTGTCGACGCCGAGGCGGTTCAGCGATCGTTCGAGCTTGCGCCACGCGCCCTCGTACGTCCGCTCTTGGGTCTTACAGCCGAGGAAGATCTCCTCTCGGTGCTGTCGGAGCTTCGGGCCGAGCTTCAGCTCCGCGTCGCCGTACTCCGGCGCCACGTCGAAGTGATTGACGCCGTAGTCGAGGACGTGTTCGACCAGCTGGTCCGCGCCCTCCTGTTCGAGCCAGTTGAGCGCGATGGCGCCGAACGTCATGACGGTGCTGTCGTGACCGGTGTCGCCGAGCGGGCGGGTCTCCATGCGTTCGTCATCACGCCCGCGTGGCATAACGGTTGGCGGCGCCCGGCGAGCCGGGGTCGGACGCCGCGACCGCTCCGAACGCGCCCCGCGGTCCGGTAGGTTTACCGCCGTCGACGCCCCGCCCATCGAACATGAGCCTGGAGGTCGCCGTCGCCGTCCCGTTCAAACACCGCGCGAAGGAGCGGCTCGGCGAGGGCGAGTTCGTCGTCGCGCTGTCGCTCGACCGCGACTGGTTCTCGCCGGACCAGGCGAAGCGGCTGGTCGACGTCGCCGTCGGCCGCGGGCTGGTGGCCGAGGAGGACGGCGACCTCGTCGCGCGGTTCGACCCCGACGAGGTGCTCGTCCCCGAGGGGTTCGCGCCCGACGAGTCGATCCTCCGCGAGCAGTCCACCTTCGAGACCGCCCTCGACGCCATCGTCGCGGCCGGCGTCGAGAAGCAGCGCGCCGTCGCCGCGATCAACGAGCGCCAGCGCGCGCTCGCGGTCACCATCGAGGCGGCCGCGGTCCTCGTCGCGAAGGAGCACGGCGCCGCGGTCGACCACCTCGCGGCCGACGTGCGCGAGGAGCTCGCGGCCGGCGGCGACGGGAGCGAGGAGGGCGCCGACACCGACGACGCGGCGGCCGACGCCGCGGGTGACGCCTGATGGTCGCGGACCGCCTGACCGACGGCGTCCGGATCGGACAGCTGCTCGCCTCGGAGGTCTCCGGGAACGAAGGGAGACTGCGCGACCTCGCGCTCGCCGACGCCGACCCCGACGCTGAGCCGACGCCCGACGGCGCGCTCGCGTACCGGATCGTTCGCGCGGTCGAGGGCGACGCAGAGACCGTCCCCGTCGCCGAGGCGTACGTCCTGCCCGACCGCGTCCGGATCGAGTTCGTCGGCGGGGGCGACGGCGACGAATCCGCGTTCCCCGAGGTCGTCGCCGACGCGTCCGACGAGGCGGGACTCCGCGTCAGGCCGAAGGCGGTGCGACCGCCCCGGACGCTGGTCTTCGTCGAGGACGGCGCGCAGGTGAAGCGCGCGCTGTCGGTGCTGGCGGCCGCGGTCGACGCGGAATAAAAGTCCGGTCGGCGGGCGGTCCGAGGCCGCCGTCTCAGTCCGACTGCCCGCCGTCGCCCATCGCGACGGTACGCGCCCCCGACGCCGACGGGTCGTCGGGCGACTCCCCGCCGACCTCGAACTTCCGGAGCAGCGCGCGGAGCCGCTCGGCCTGGTCGGCGAGCGAGCCGGCCTCGTCGGTCGCCTGCGACATCGCGGCGAGCTGCTCGTCGGCCGCCTCGCCCACCTCGTCGGCCTCGTCGGCGGTCGACTTACTGATCCCCGCCACCTCCTCCGCCATCGACACCGTCTCCTCGGTGCTCGCGGCCTGGTCGTCGGTCGCCTTGCTGATCTCGCGGATCCCGTCGTCGGTCTCCGCGGCGTTGTCCGCCACCTCGGCGAACGCGTCGGCGGCGTCGCTGACCGCCTCGGCGCTGGCCTCCATATGCTCTTCCGCGGTCCGGACCTCCTCGACGGTCGCCTGCGTCTGCGCCTGCGTGCCGGCGATGAGCTCCTCGATCTCTTGGGCCGCCTCCTGGGTCTCCTCGGCGAGCTGTTTCACCTCGTCGGCGACGACCGCGAACCCGTCGCTCCCGCCGCTTCCCCCGCCCGCCCGCGCGGCCTCGATGTTGGCGTTCAAGGCGAGCAGGTTCGTCTGCTCCGCGATGTCGCTTATGAGGTCGACGATCTCGCCGATGTCCTCCATCCGCTCGTCGAGGACCCTGACCTTCTCCGCGGTCGCGCCGATCGACTCCCGCGAATCCCGGACGCTGTCTATCGCCTCGCCCGCGGTGTCCTGCCCCTCGTCGGCGATCGACGCCGTCTGCTGGGCCGCGTCCGCGACCGTTTCCGTCGAGGAGGCGACCTCCTCGATCGTCGCCGAGAGGTTGTTCATCTCGCCGGAGACCTGTTCGAGCATCTCGCGCTGGTCGTCCGCGCCCTCGGCGATCTCCTCGATCGACCGGCGCACGTCCTCGCTGCGCGCCTCGGCGGTGTCGACGCCCTCGACCGTCTTCTCGCTGGCCGCGGACACCTCGCCGGCGAACGACTGGACGTCCCGCATCGTCGACTCGATGTCGTCCATCATCTCGTTGAACGCGGCGCCGATCTGCTCCATCGCCTCGCTCTCGCTGTCGGCGTCGAGCCGGACCGTGAGGTCGCCGTCGGCCGCCAGGTCCATCGTCGCGCTGTAGTCGTCGGCCTTCGCCTCGAGGTGCTGGTTCAGCCACTCGACCTCCTCGCGGCGCTGCTCCACCTCCGCCTTCGCCTCCTCGACGTCCTGTATCTCCGACTTCTGCTGGGAGACGAGGTCGAGCTGGCGCTGCGCCTCCTCGCGCGACTTCTCGATGGAGTACCAGTTCACCATCAGCGCCGTCGCAAGCGCCGTGATAAAGACGGCGTGGATCCCGCCCCAGACGATCGGGTTGGCGATCGCGGCCGGGTGGTTGTAGACGAGGCTGGAGTCGATGAGGCTGAACGCGCCGTGGCCGATCGCGACGTACAGCATGCCGACGGCGAACGGGAGCCAGTCCTCGTACAGCGCGAGCACCGCGATGAACACGAAGAAGTGGAAGTGCGCCTCGATGTAGCCCCCGGAGAGCTTCACGAGCGCCATCGACACCGTCATCGCGCTGAACGCCGCGAGCACCGTCCGCTGGCGGCGGCCGAGCCGCGACCAGTTCGCCAGCGCCGCCGTACCGAGGATGAGTGCTGTGAACCCGCCGAGCATCCACGCGGGCACCGCGGGGATCTCCGCGCCGGTGAACGACTCGGTCCCCGAGTACAGCCCCAGCGCGATCAGAAGCGGCACCTGCACCGCGATCCCGATCAGGATGCTCCGGTGGCGGCCGCTCCACATCTCCTCCGGTATCGTCGTGCCGTCCGGGATGTATCTGATAATCTCGCGGATTTTAGCCACTCCGGACGCTCCCGACGCGTCCGCCGCTGTACCGGTCGCTGATTCGGTCATGGTCGGTCATCGTCGTACCGGTTAAAAATTCACGTCCTCCGAATATTACGTCTGATACTGTCGATCGATGGCAGAGCGTTCGCCGGACGGGAGTCGGACGCGCTCGAGTTCGCGAGACGAAGAGTATCGAATCCCGGACAATCACAAGATAAGTACATTCTCAATATTGTGAAAATAATTTATGTACCATCACCGAGTAGTCGGGTTAAGGTGATGTTACGACCATCATGTCGCTGAGAGTGATACGGGACACCGATAAAGATCTGCTTAACCAGCTCACCGGCCTCACGGGGCTCGGGTGGACGGCGTCGGTACTGGGGTATCTGAGCACCGTGATCGGCTACGGGAACGGACTGATAAGTCGGCTCGTCGCCGAGCCGCAGTCGCTCCTCTACGTCGGCGGGAGCTTCTTCGTGCTCACGCTCGGGCTCGACCGATTGCATAACAGGGCCGTGACCCGACGGGCGAGCGAGGAGAGAGGAGGAGAGTAGCGCTCCGCGCTCGGCCCTCCGAGGTCTCGGAACGGCGCGGCTCGCCCGCCGGAGCCGACGCGTTTTATATCCCTCCGAACGGCGGTACGGCCGTGACGCTCGATCCGATCCACGTCGAGAACATCGCGCGGCTCGCGTACGGGATCGCGAGCGACGTGGACACGACCGACCACGACGACCTCGCGGGGCGGGTGTGGCGCGACTGGCTCCCCGAACTCCGCCGCGACGGCCGCGTCGTGATCGAGCCCGTCGGCGAGCACGAGCGCCGACTGGCCCCCATCGACGACGCCGCCCTCGCCGAGCGCCCGTTCGAGACGGTCCACGGGCTCGACTCCGGCACGATCAACCCGACCACGTTCAAGAACGGGCTCGTCGTCGACGTGGCGCACGCCGCGATGGCGAGCGACCCGACGGACCTGGAGCTCCACCGTGACCGCACGATCGTCGCCACCGTGCACGCCGGCGACTCCACCGCCGACTTCGACGACGACTGGCGGAAGCGCGACGACGGCCACACCCGCCAGCGCGTGCTCCACGCGCCGCGGGTGAACCGGTACGCGGAGGGGGTCGTCCACGCGCTCGCCCTCTACCTCGCCGAGGGCACCCACGCGCTCGCCCACGCCGACGAGGTCGACGACCTGCTCGTCCTCGACGGGCCCATCTACCCGAAGGAGCTGTTCACGTGGGACGACCGCAACCCCGAGCTCGGCGCGCTCGCCCGCGAGGCGAAGCCCCGCGCGGTCGTCGAGAAGTACGTCCGGCTGGTCGAGCGGTTCGTCGAGCGCGACGTGCCCCTCGCCGGCTTCGTGAAGAACCCCTCCAGCGGGACGATCGTCCGCGCGCTGGCGCGGAAGGGCGTCGAGCCGCCGTGGCCCGACGACACCGCGCTGTTCACCCGACTGCTGGAGCGGCGGGAGGACCCCGACCGACCGGCCGACGAGGCGTTCGGTCGGGGCAGCGCGAGTCGGGAGGGCGAGAGCCGGCGCGGCGACCGCCTCGACGACGCGCTCACGTTCACCACGTGGTTCCGCAGCCGCGGGGGCGCCGACGCGACGATGGCCGCCGACGGCGACGCGCTCGGGATCGACCGCGAGCTGGACCCCGAGCTGTACGAGCCGACGTTCATGATCGCCTACGACCCCCGGACCGACGTGACGTACAAGCTGGAGGCGCCGTACGCGTTCGCCCGCGACGCCGAGACCCGCGACCGGCTCACCCGACAGGTCCTCGCCGAGGTGGCGACGACGCGGGGGCCGCCCGAGGCGGTCGCGAAGGCCGACGAGCTGGCGCGGATCGCCGCCACGGAGAAGGCCGCGCTCCGCCGGAAGTTCGAGGAGCGGTTCGACAGCGACCAGCAGGCGACGTACGACGACCTGCGGTGGGGGAAGGCGCAGTTCTAACTCCTCGTAAACGCGGCCGGCGCGTGCCTCCGAGCGCCCACAGGGCGCGAGGAGCACGCGCGAGGGACGCGGCGAACGCGAGCGGCGAAGCCGCGAAGCGTGAGCCGCGAGGCTGGGGAGGCGTGAGGTGCGGTGCTGTGCGGGGCGGGGTGGGACTCAAAGGGGCAGTCGCGAGGTGGGCACAGGCGACGCAAGCACCGCAGGGAGCGAACGAAGTGAGCGACTGAGGAGCGCAGCGAGCGTGCGCCCACCTCGCGGCTGGGGCTTTGGAGGTGGTCACCGCGGAGTCGTCGTTCACGTACAGCCGAGCGGCTGGGGCTTTGGAGGTGGTCACCGCGGAGTCGTCGTTCACGTACAGCCGAGCGGCTGGGGCTTTGGAGGTGGTCACCGCTGATCCGCGATCAACTATTTACAGCGACTGCGCGAGCAACACCACGTAGATGACGGCGTTGTACACGCCGTGCGCGAGCCCGGGCACGATCACGTTCTCCGTGTGCTCGTAGAGCACTCCGAGCACCGAGCCGAGCACGAGGACGACGGTGACGTACGCCCATCGCTGGCCGGGACTCCCCGAGACCGAGGGGAGGTGGACCAGCCCGAACGCGAGGCTCGCGAGCAGGATCGCCGGGGCCGCGCCGAACGCGCGCCGAAGGCCGCCCTGAACGACCCCCCGGAACAGCGCCTCCTCGACCGGACCGACGACGAACAGCGACACGGCGACCATGACGAGGTAGTACGTCACCGGGTCGCCGTCGGGCACGACCGCCTGGTTCCGCCCGGTCGTGAGCCCGATCTCGCCGAGCACGAGCAGCGCGCCGTACTGGAACGCGAACAGGGCGACGCCGCCGCCGAGGACGAGCCCGGCGTCCCGGAGCGTCGGTCGGGAGACGCCGACGAGCCCCCACTGGTCGGTGATCGCGAGGTAGCCGACGACCGCGGCCAGGAACCCGGCGAACTGGAGCAGGGTCCGAAGCACCTGCAGGCCGGTCGTCCCCTGGCCCACCAGCCCGAGCGAGACGGCGAACTCGGAGAGGGGCGCGGTCACCGCGCTGGCGACGAACAGCGCGAGGAGGACGGCGAACGCCGCGCTGGCGACGCGGAGGACACGGTTCATCGGCTCGGGCGGCGTCTCGCTCATCGGCGGCCGTACGACTTGCGGCGGTTTATCGGCACCGGAAGGCGACGGGACTCGCGCCGGGGATCGCGCACGGCTCGCCGACGGCTCACTGCTCGATCCGCAGTTCGCGCTTGTCGGCGACGGCGTCGGCCTCGGGGAAGTCGCCGCCGCCGAGCAGCCCGCGGGCCGCCTTCTTCCCCCACTCGACCGCGGGCTGCGTGAACGTCGAGACGCTCGCGAGCTCGCCGTACAGCACGCAGGCCGCCTCCATCCCGTAGAGGAGCTCGCCGAGGCTCCGCTCGTCGACGCGGTCGATCTCGACGCGCAGGTTCGGCACGCCCGCGGCCGCGAGGCTCGCTTCGGTCGCCTCGAACTCGGCGTCCAACAGCTCGCCGAGCGACGAGCCACCGAGGTAGGCGAGCCCGTCGAGGTCGGTCTCGGGGATCCCGGTCTCGGCGCGCTCCGTCGGCCGGATCAGCGAGACGAGCTTGTCCGGCGGGCCGGCGCGGTACAGCTGGAGCTGCGAGTGCTGGTCGGTCGCGCCGAGCGCCCGCGCCGGGGTCTGGCCGAGCCCGTCCTTGCCGAGGCTCTCGGCCCACAGCTGCGCGAACCACTCCGCGAACGTCTCCAGCGACTCCGCGTACGGCATCACGGCGTTCGTGAGCGCGCCGCGCTCCGCGAGCGCGTACGTCGCCGCGCCGTAGGCGTACGCGGGCGTCGCGAACAGCGAGCCCGAGAGGCTCTCCATCCCGTCGCGCCCGCCCGCCAGCACGGCCTCGATGTCGTGGCCCTGCAGCGCCGGCACCGCGAGCCCGACGGTCGAGAGCGCGGTGAAGCGCCCCGGCACCCCGTCCGGCACGTCGAGCGCGGGGAGGTCGTGGTCGTCGGCGAGCGCGCGGAGGTTCCCCTCCTCCCCGGTCGTCACGAGGGTGCGCTCGGTCCAGTCGACGCCCGCGTCGTCCATCGCCTCGCGCACGACGAGGAAGTTCGCGAGCGTCTCCGCGGTCGTCCCGGACCGCGAGACGACGTTGACGACGGTGTCGGCGAGCGGGAGGTCGTCGAGCAGGGCGTCGACCGCGTCGGGGTCGACGTTGTCGAGGAAGTAGGCGTCCACGTCGCTGTCGAGGGCGTTCGCGATCGTCGCCGCGCCGAGCGCGCTCCCGCCGATCCCGACCGTCAGGACGGCCTCCGGGCGGTCGAAGCGGTCGGTCGCCGCGCGGATCGCGTCCGGATCGGCCGTCTCGGGGAGCGTCAAGGCGGCGTAGCCGAACTCGTCGTCGGCCATGCCGGCGGCGATCCGGTCGTGCGCGTCCGCCACGCGCTCGTCGAGGCGTTCCAGCGTCTCCCGGGTGAGTCCGGGCGTCGTCTCCAGTGCGTTGCCGAGGTCCACGTTCATACCCCACCACGCGGGCGAGCGCGGCTTAAAACCGGTCGGTGTGGCGGAGCTTGGCTGCCGACGAGCGGGCGGCGCTCGCGGCGACCCGCTCAGTCGGCCGGAATGACCGACTCGCCGTCGGCGAGCGCGGGGCGGCCGACCCACCGGTCGAACGCGAGCGGCCCGGAGCCGAGCGTGAAGACCGCCGAGGCCATGCCGAACAGCGCGACGTGGGCGAGCACGGGGTCGTCCGGGAGCCCGAACAGCGTCGTCGTGAACAGCACGAACGAGAGCGCAGCCGCCCCGCGGGTGAAGAAGCCGAAGATCAGCGCCAGCCCCACCGCCATCTCGGTGACTCCGGCGCCGACCACCCACAGCCCGGGGTCGACGGGGACGACCGACGTGAGGTCGTACTTCTCGACGACCTGCAGCGCGCTGCCGGGGTCCGCGAGCTTCTGGATCAGGCCGAGGTAGACGAACGTGACGCCCATCCCGACCCGGAGGACCGTCGGGACGTACCGCCGCAGGGGGGCCGTCGACTCGTCCAAGAAGGCCTTCAGGTGGTGGACGGGGTCGACCCGGCCGTAGTACGAGCCCGGGGTGCTCGCGACCTCCAAGAGCATATCGTCGGCGCTCGGGCGCCCGCCGCCGAGGACCGCCAGCGCGATCAGGACAGGGACGTACTCCATCGCGATGACGGCGCCGGGGTCGACGGCGACGAGGACCCAGGCGTACGTCAGCAGCCCGGCCGCCGAGGCGATCCGGGTCGCGAGCCCGAAGAGGAGACAGAAGCCGAGGCCGATAAACAGCACCCGGAGGAGCGGGCTCGCCCCGGGGTCGAACGAGAGCGTCGGCGCGAACAGGTATCCCTGGAAGCCGGCGCCGACGAGGGGGAGGCCGACGGCGAGCCGCAGCATCCACGGCACGAGGTCCCCGTAGCCGACGAGCGTCTCGCGGAGGACCACGACGTCAACGATCGTCGGACGCACCCACAGGTACGCGGCGATCCCGGCGACCGCGACGAGGCCGGAGCCCGCGAACAGAGCCGCGTTGAACGGGTCGGAGAGCACCTCGGCGGTGAACGCGACCGCGTCGAGCGGGTCGCCCGAGTCCTCGGTGACGTAGTCGACGTGGGCCGCGACCGGCCGCGCGGCGAGCGTCGCGAACAGGGCGAGCGCGGCGAGCGCGACCGATCGGGAGCGAACGGACATAACCGCGTCTAGGGTCCGAACGCACCTAACGGTATTTCTTCACGGACGTTCGAGAGCGACCGCGAGACGGCGATTTCGTGGCTGCGACGACCGCCGCCTACGGCGCCCGGGCGACGACGGCGAACGTCTCCGTGCGCGTCGACTCGGAGACGACCTCGAACCCGGCCGCCTCCAGCGCCGCGACCGCGTCGCCGGCGGCGAACCGCTCGTCGGTCGGCGGGCCGTCGGCGCCGTCGCCCTCGGCGGTCCAGTCGAAGGTGACGAGGGGCCCGCCGGACCGGATCGTTCGCGCGAGCTCCGCGATCGCGGCGTCGCTCGCGAACTCGTGGTACGTCATCGTCGAGAAAGCGGCGTCGAGCTCGCCGTCCGCGAACGGGAGGTCCGCCACGTCGCTCGCGACGAGCTCGACGTTCTCCGGCACGCCCTTCTCGCGGTACAGGTCGTGCATCTCCGGCTGCACGTCGACGCCGTAGACGGTCTCGGCGTGCGGGGCGACGTCGTCGGTGTAGAACCCGGTGCCGCTGCCGAGGTCGGCGACGACCTCGACGTCGGCGGCCGCGAGGGGGCCGATCAGCTCCTCGGCGGACACCCAGCGGTAGCGGACCTCGGGACGCTCAAGCTCCGCCGCCCGGTCGGCGTCGAACGTGTGAAAACCCATGCGAAGTCTTGAGCGTCGAGTGTGAAAACGCGTCCGGTCGGCCGGACCGCGAGCGCCGGCGGGCGGTCGCGCGGTCCGGTGCCCTCACCACTCCGCGGCGAGCGCGTCGACCAGCCGGTCGACCTCGGACTCGGTCGAGACGGCGTGAATCGAGGCGCGGATCGCGTTGGGATACGGCAGCGCGCGGACGACGATGTCCCGCTCCGCGAGGCGCTCGACGGTCGCCTCGGGGTCGTCGACGTCGACCGTGACGAGCCCGCTCTCGAACTCGCGGGGGCTCAGGAGCCGTTCCTCGGGGACGCCCGCCTTGAGCCGGTCGGTGAGCGTCTCGATCCGGGACTCGATCGCGTCGAGGCCGACCGCCTCGATCGCGTCGAGCGCCTCGACGAGGCCGACGTGGGCGGCCGCGGTCGTCGAGCCAACCTCGAACCGCTTCGCGCCCTCCTTGTACTCGATCTCGGACGCGCTCGGGTCCTCCACGCCGCGGTAGCCGACGGCGCGGGGCGCCAGCTCGGCGGCGGCCTCGCGGTCGACGTAGAGGAAGCCGGCGCCCCAGGGGCCGAGGACCCACTTGTGACCCGCGGCGGCGACCGCGTCGGCGCCCCACGCCGACACGTCGAGCGGGACTTGGCCGGGCGACTGGACGGCGTCGACGAGGGTGAACGCGCCGGCGTCGTTCGCGACCTCGACGAGGTCGGCGACCGGGAGCCGCGTCCCGTGGGTCCACGTGATCGCACTGAAGCAGACGAGCCGCGCGTCGGCGACCGCCTCGGCGTACTCGTCGCGGTCGACGCGGCCGTCCTCGGTCTCGAGGATACGGACCTCGACGCCCTCGCGTTCGAGCCGCTTCCACGGGAGGATTCCGGCCGGGTGCTCCAGGTCGGTCCGGACGACCACGTCGCCGGGCTCCCAGTCGATCGCGCCGGCGATCCGGGTGATCCCGTCGGTCGTGCTCTCGGTGAGGGCGATCTCGTCGGCGTCGGCGCCGACGAACGCGGCGATCCGCTCGCGGACCGACTCGTACGTCTCGAAGGCGTACCCGTAGGGGTCGGTCGTCGCCGAGCCGTACTCGTGGTCGGCGACGAACTCGCCGGCTGCCTCGACGACGTACTCGGGGCTCGGCCCGTGCGCGCCGAAGTTGAAGTACGCCGCCTCGCCGAGCGCCGGCACGTCCGCGCGCAGCTCTCGGGGCGTCATCGCGTCACCGGAGGTCGCCGCGTCTCGGAACGCCGCGGCGTCGCCGTCGCGGTCGGCCATTCAGGCGCCGTGCTCCGCGACGGCGTCCGTCAGGGCGTCCTCGCTCTGCGCGCCGACCCTTCGGTCGACGAGCTCGCCGCCGGCGAACACCAGCAGCGTCGGGATGCTCTGGACGCCGTACTCGGCCGCGAGCGACTGGTGGACGTCGACGTCGACCTTCACGACGGCGGCGTCGGTCTCCGCGGCGACCGCCTCCACGGCGGGCTCCATCATCTGACACGGGCCGCACCAGTCGGCGTGGAAGTCGACGAGGACCACGTCGTGGGCGGCGACGAGGTCGTCGAAGTCGTCGGGGTCGGACAGCTGGATCGGTTCCGCGGGAACGGATTCGGGTGAACTCATATCGCTCTCTACGCCCCCTGCGCTGATAATAGTTTTGGGCAAATCACACAATACCGTGTGGACGAGTGTCACTGGCGCGCCGGGGGCCTCCTCGGCGGTCGCGCTCGCACGGGAGGCCTGCCGCTCGGGGCCAGCGCGCCCGCCGACAGGCATTAGTCGCCGAGGCGTCCCCGTTGAAACCGATGACCGACGCGACGCCGACCGACGCGACGCCGACCGACGCGACGCCACCGGCCGCCCGCTACCGGGCTCGTTCGAGCCGGGCGCGGCTGCTCGCGACGCTGCGCGTCCAGTACCCGGACGCGCTCGCCGACCGCGGCTACCGCCTCCTCCACCCGGAGACGGGAGACCACTACACCGACGACCGCCGACACCTGGTCGCGACCTGCCGGTCGGTCGCAAACTTCGCGCTCGGCGCCCTCGCCGACGGCCCGGACTGGTGTCGCCCCGCCGCCGAACACGGGCTGCGGTTCCTCCGCGAGGCGCATCGGAGCGAGGACGGCGGCTACCGGCTCGTCGTCGCGGCCGACGGCACGCCGGTCGACCGCACCCGGTCGGCGTACGGTCACGCGTTCGTCCTGCTGGCGTACGCCCGCGCCGCGGACGCCGGGCTCGACGGCGCCCGCGAGGACCTCGCGGCGACCCACGCGCTGATCGAGGACCGGCTCCGCGACGACGCCGGGCTGCTCCGGAGCGACTGCGACGCGGAGTGGACCGAGCTGGAGCCGTATCGCGGCCAGAACGCGAACATGCACGCCTGCGAGGCGTACCTCGCCGCCCACGAGGCGACGGGCGAGGGCCGCTATCTCGACCGGGCGCGCCACGTCGCCGAGGCGGTCGCGGTCGACCTCGCGGTCGAGACGGACGGCCTCCTCTGGGAGCATTACACGGCCGAGTGGGAGCACGACTTCGGGTACAACGCCGACGAGCCCCGCCATCAGTTCCGCCCGCCGGGGTACCAGCCGGGCCATCACGTCGAGTGGGCGAAGCTCCTCGCGCTCCTCGACCGGTACGACGCGGACGGTCCGGAGGGGTCCTCCACCGGTTCCGAGGTCAGCTGGTACGAGCGCGCCGCCGAGCTGTTCGACGCCGCCGTCGACCGCGGCTGGACGGAGAACGGGTTCGTCTACACCCACGCGGCCGACGGGACCCCGCTCGTCGAGGACCGCTACGGCTGGGCGCTCGCGGAGGGGCTCGGGGCGGCGGCGGCGCTCGCGGAGCGGGCGGCGGCGCGCGGCGACGCGGACGCCGCGGCGCGGTTCCGGCGGTGGCACCGCCGCTTTCTGGTCCGGACCGACCTGTTCCGCGGACCGGCCGGCGTCTGGTACGAGAAGCGGCTCCCGGCCGCCGCCGACGGCGACCTCGTCGCGCCGGAGCCGCCGGGCGTCGAGCCCGACTACCACCCGGCCGGCGCGTACTTCGAGAGCCGCCGCTCGGCGCTCGCGGAGGTCGAGGGAGGGGCCGGGACCGAGGGCGGAGCGGACTGAGCTCGCCGAGCCGCTACTCGCAGGGGCCCTCGTCGGCGTACCGGTCCGGCAGGTACGAGGTCAGCGCCGCCGGCACGAGCGGGATGGCGAGGGCGGCGAGCTCCGCGAGGTGTCGGCGGAGGACCGTGTACACGGCGGCGACGAGCAGCGTCCCGAGCACGGCCAGCCGGAGGTGGCCGTCGAGCAGGTAGAGGAGCGGGAGCGACAGCCCGACGGAGAGGGCGAGGTCCTCGGCCGCGCCGTCGTACCTGACGCCGGGGCGCGGCGCGATCCAGCGTCTCCGGTAGTGGTCGTACACCGCGCGATCGGAGTTCCCCTCCCACGGTCGCAGCTCCAGCCCGCCGCCGTACATGTCCGAGACGCTGTGGAGCGCCGCCCCGAGGAGGAACAGGGCCGCGGCGACGGTGACCGCCGAGGGGGCCGCCAGGGCGACGACGAGGGCGACGCCGGCGGCCGCCGAGTAGTAGACGGGGTAGTGGAGCGTCTTCCGGTGACCGGTGTACATGTCGAGGTCCGGGAACAGGCCGCCGAGGAAGCCCGCGGCGAACCCCACGGCCGCCAGCTCCGGCGCCAGGCGCACGAGCGGCGCGGCGAGCAGCATCCCGGCGAGCACGTGGGTCGGGAGCATCATCGTGGCGGAACGAAAGCGACAGAAATATTTGAACGTGTCGGGCGGGTGGGTAACTGTTACCATAGTTGTCGGCCGAATCACTCAGACGGATGCGTATCGCGCCTGAGTGGCCTCGATTCAGATGTCTCGACGCTCGAACAGCGCCTGCGAGAGGATCAGCAGGCCGACGAACGCGACGAGGAGGATGGCCGAGTCGATCGGTTCGAACGACCCGTCTATCAGGATCGGCGTCGGCTCGTAGTACTGCGTCGGGCTCAGGTACTGTATCCAGTCGTACCCCTCGGCGCCTCCGACGACGGACTCGACGAGGTAGAGGACGAAGACGGCGCCGACGGCGCCCCGCTCGGCGATCGCCGCGCGGTCGACGGCGACGGAGAACGCGAGGCCGATCCCCGCGCAGACGAGGAGGAACGGGACCGATAGCAGGTGCGCCAAGACGAGGTGATCGACGGCGATCGTCTCCCCGACGGCGACGACGAACAGGTAGATCGCCGCGCCGCCGATGGCGTTGACGGCGACCATGGGGACGAGCAGGGCCGCGAACTTCTCGACGAGGAGCCGGGAGCGCGTGACGGGGAACGACAGGAGGAGGTCCATCCGCTCCGTCTCGACGTCGCGCGCGACGAGGCCGCCGGCGACGTACGCGAAGTACAGCCCCAGCCCGAGCAGCCAGACGAAGCTGAACAGCTGCGCGCCGAGGAACCCCTCGATCGTCGACAGGCTCTGGATGCCGAACGCGTCCAGCATCGCCGGCGGCAGGTCCTCGAAGACGTCCTCGTAGTCGACGCCCTCCAAGACGGTGAAGTACCAGACGATGAACCCGGCGTACGCCCCGACGCCGGCCGAGAGAATCGCGGCGCCGCGGAGCCGCCGCCTCCCCTCGTACCGGGCCGTCTCAAACATCCGTCGCCCCCGCCCCGTCGCTCGCGCCCGCCGCTCCGTCGCTCTCGTTCGCCGCCACGTCCCTCTCGTTCGTCGTTCCCTCGCCGCCGTAGTAGTGCGCGAACACGTCCTCGATCGGTGGTTCCCCGATCTCCACGTCGCGGACGTCGTGGGCCGCGAGCTCGCGGAGGAGCGCGTTGACGTCGCCGGCGTAGATGAACTGGGCGCCTTCGGCGAACCGCTCGGGGTCGACGACGCCGTCGAGGTCGGCTATCGCCGCGATCGCCGCGTCGCTCGCGTGGACCCGCACGTGTTTCCCGCCGCGGTGGAGCAGCGCCTCGACGTTCTCGAGTTCGACGAGCGACCCGCCGCGGAGGATGCCGACGCGGTCGCAGACGCGCCGGACCTCGCTCAGGACGTGCGAGGAGAAGAACACGGTCGTGCCGCGGTCGCGCTCGCTCCGGACGAACTCGTTGAACGCCTCCTGCTTGAGCGGGTCGAGCCCGGCGGTGGGCTCGTCCATGATCACGAGGTCGGGGTCGTGCATGAACGCCTGCACCAGTCCGAGCATCCGCTTGTTCCCGGTCGAGTACTCGCGTATCGGTCGGTCGACCGGCGGGGTGAACAGCTCCAACAGCTCCTCGCGGCGACCGTCGCCCTTCATCGCGCCGTGGTAGTCGAGCACCGCCTCCCCGGTCGCCTCCTCGGTGAACCCGAGGTGCGCCGGGAGGTACCCGACCCGCCGCTTGGCTTCGGTCAGCGCGGCCTCGTCGCGGACGTCGGCGCCGAGCACGGTCGCCGTCCCCGAGGTGGGCTTCAACAGCCCCAACAGCAGCCGTATCGTCGTCGACTTCCCGGCGCCGTTGGGGCCGAGGAAGCCGAACACCTCCCCCTCGTTCACGGCGAACGACACGGCGTCGTTCGCGACCACGCTCCCGAACTCCTTCGTGAGCCCCTCGACGACGAGGGGGCGGTCGGCCTCGTCGGAGCGAGCGGCGTCACCGGACATAGAACCACCACGCGCCGGCGACGACGAGGACCAGGAGGACGATCAGCACGCCGACCTCGATGGGGAGCTCGCCGCCGGACGGTTCGACGACCGAGGCGGCCACCGTCCGGGCGTCGCCGTCGACGCGACTCCCCTCGGGGTCGGTGTAGGCGACTTCGACGCTCGCCGGGTACCGGGTCGCCGGCGCGTCGGCGTCGACGGCGAGGTCGAACGCGACTCGCCCCGTCTCTCCGGCCGCCAGCGACGGGATCACGGTCGTCCGGAACTCGCTCTCCAGCGGCGCGTCGACGGCGAGGCGCAGTTCGACGTCCCGGAGCTCCACGTCGCGGCGGTTCGTCACGTCGAGCCGCAACACGCCCTCCTCACCGGCCGCGAACCGTGGGTCGACCGCGGACACCGTCACCGCGTCCCGTCGCTCGGCGACGGGAACGCGCACCGCCTCCCGGGCCGTCCGTTCGGCGTCGGCGGCGTTCCGGTAGCTCGTCGAGAGGACCAGCTGCTGGGGGACCGAGTCCGCGTTCGCCGGGACCGCGCCGCGGAACCGGAAGGCGGCGCTCTCGCCGGCGGCGAGGTCGCCGACTGCGTACCGCGGACTGCGGGGGACGAACGCCCCGTCGCCGACCGCGAGGACGACGCCTCGAACGTCGGCCGGCCCGTCGTTGCGGACCGTCCCGCTGACGGTTCCGTTCTCGCCGACGCGGAGCGTCGAGTCGTCGACCTCGACCGAGAAGGACTGCTCGGCGCGCGGTCGGAGCCCGACCGGGATCCCCTCGTGGGCGTCGCGGACGCCGTCGACGCCGGTGTACCGCACGGTGCCGGTGAGGCCGAGCGACTCCGCGGCCGCGTCCGCGCGGACGCTCGCCGGGAACCTGACCGTCGCGTTCTCCCCGGGGGCGAGCCGATCGACCCGAGCGGCGTTCCGGTCCGTCTCGCCGAGCGCGAGATCGGGGCCGTTCGCGGCGAGATCGACCGAGAGGTCGCGCGCGAGCTCGCCGCCGACGTTGGTCACGTTCACCGCGAGCGTTCCGGAGCCGCCGACCTGGACGTCCGCGTCGACCGTCCGCATCGCGAACCGGGGCGCGTCGTCGACGGTCACCGATACCGACTCGGTCCGCGTCCGCGTCCGGTCCTGGACGACCCCGCTCCGCGGCGCCGAGAGGAACGTGTGCGAGTACCGGAGCCGCACGTCGAGCGAGTACCGCCCCGGCTCCGCGTCGGCCGGGACCCTGACCGAGACAGGCACCTCGCGGACCGCGCCCTCGCCGATCGTTCCGACGGCGAACCGCCCCGTCTCGACGACGAGCGGTGAGTCGTCGCTCCGAACGGCGACCACGACCGCCCGCGCGGTCGTGACTGTGGCCCGCCGGGCGTCCGATCCGGCGTCCACCTCGCCGTCGTTCGCGATCTGTAGCGTGAGCTCCGTCGCCGTTCCCGGCGTCACCGTCGAATCGGGGACGTAAACCTCCAAGTCGGGCTCGCCGCGGACGAACGGCGGCTCCTCCTGCGCGACGGCGAGTCCGCCGAACGCCCCGACGAGGAGCGCGACGACGGCGACGACGGCGAGGGCCGGGAGGGCTCGTCGGGACACTCAGCTCACCGACCCGGCGGCTGCGGTGCGTCTCTCGGCCGAACGAACCCGGCCCGGTCGCGAGCGGAGGCCACGTGTCATACGTCCAACTCCGCCCGCCGGTCATATATGGTTACGCGTGGTGACGGACCGTCCCGACGGCGGCCGGTACGGGGCGCTTATTCCGCTGGAACCGAGTGTCGAGGTATGCTCATGACGCCGGGACCGACCGCGGTCCCCGACCCCGTCCGCGAGGCGATGAGTCGCGAGCTGATCAACCCCGACGTGGACCCCGAGTTTCGGCGGATCTACGACCGGCTCACCGACCGGCTGGCGACGGTGTACGGCGTCGGGTCGGGCGAGAGCGGCGGGGGCGACGCGCCGGGCGAGGGCGGCGAGGGCGACGGCCCGGCCCGCGACGTCGTCGTCCCCGGCGGGGAGGGGATCCTCGGGCTGGAGGCCGCGATCGCCTCGCTCGTCGAGCCCGGGACGGAGGTGTTGTGTCTCTCGAACGGGCTCTACGGCGACGGGTTCGCCGACTTCGTCGAGTCGTACGGGGGCGAGGCGACGCTGGTCTCGGCCGACTACGACGAGGCGCTCCCGCTCGCGGAGCTGGAGTCGGCGCTCGCGGACGGGGACACCGAGTTCGACGTCGCGACGATGGTCCACTGCGAGACGCCCACGGGGACGCTCAACGACCTCGAGCCCGCGCTCGACCTGCTGGCGGGGACCGACGGCGAGACCCTCACCGTCGTCGACGCGGTCTCCTCGCTCGGCGGGGTGCAGGTGCCGACCGAGCGGATCGACGTCTGTCTGGGCGCCTCCCAGAAGTGCTTCAGCGCGCCGCCGGGGCTCACCACGGCCGCGATCAGCGACCGCGCGTGGGCCGCGATGGAGGAGCGGGAGCCGCACTCGCTGTACACGAACTTCCTGCCGTGGCGTGACACCTCCGGGGGATTCCCGTACACCCACCTCACGACCGAGGTCGTCGCGCTCGACGCGGCGCTCGGGCTGTGGCTGGAGGAGGGGCTCGACGCGGTCCGGGAGCGGCATACGGAGGCCGCGGCGCGGTGTCGCGAGCGCGGCGCGGAGCTGGGGTTAGAGCCGTATCCGAGCCCGGATCGCAGTTCGCCGACGGTGACCGCGTTCGAGGTTCCCGGGCGGGCCGAGGAACTGCAGGAGCGCCTGCGCGAGGAGCGCGACGTGCTCGTCGCGACCGGGCTCGGGGAGCTGGCGGGGGACATCCTGCGCGTCGGGCATATGGGCCACAACGCGCGGGTCGAGCGCGTGGACGAGACGATGGACGCGCTAGAGGGCGTTTTATAACTCGGAAGAGGAGTAGTCGGGGGATTTCCGAGGTCCTGGTGAGCCTATTTCGCCGAAATCGGTAGAGGGTGCGACACTCTGCTCCGGTTCCGGTCACCACAAAGCATCGACGGAGCGATTAGGCCTCCGAAACGTCGATGATCAATTCGTATGTCTCGTCTCCGAGCGTGAGCGGATTCCCGGTCCGCTGTATCGAATAGCTTCCCGGAGGGGCGGCAAACTCATAGGTTTCAGACCGAGAGCCTCCGGGGGAGAGCGTGACGCTGATCCCGACGTCTTCCCCGCCGGTTACCCGACGCCCCTCCGTCTCCACGTACTGACTCTCGACGTATCTGTCAGTCCACAAGATCGCGTCGGGCGAATCGGGGTCGTAGAGCGCTCCGAACGGTTCCGGAGCGCCGGTCACGTACTCGATCTCACTCTCCGTTTCGTTTCTCGCCGTCAGTTCGACGACTGCCGGAGAACCCTCACTGATTTCGGAGCGGTGAACGTCGCAACCGAAGCCGATGGCTCCGTCGCCGGCCACGCGCGTGATAGACACCGCGATCGAACGCTCGTCACCCGACCCTGGCTCTCCGGTCGTCCCGTCCATACCGACGCTGTCTATACACCCCGAAAGGGGAAGAGCAGACAGTCCGACCACCGCGAGGGCACGTCTCCGCTTCATGTCTCCGACTGGTGTCCAGTTATGAATAATTTTGTTGATAACACAAACGGTAGTATGAGACTCCGTTTGCAGGCCTCTGAGACCGACCGTTTCAGACGGGAAGCCGTCTGCCGAACGGATTTCAACGAGGCCGGTGAGTCGTCTGTGAGTATCGACGACGACGCGGCGGTGAACGCCTCCAAAGCCCCAGCCTCGCGGTTCGCGCTCTTCGAGCGCTCACCGCGTCCCTCACGCGTGCGGTCGCCGGACTACGTCCGGCTGCCAGAGGGACCTCCGGTCCCTCGCTGTTCGCGGCCGGGGGGCCGCTCACCGGCACGCAGGGCGAGAGCAAAGCTCTCGCTTGCAGCCGGCGCTACGCGCCGGCGACGCCGCCGCTATTCAGTTATAAATCGTCGGCTCCGTAGCCGGTTTCGTAGTCCGCGGTTCCGCCTCCGGAACGCCCTTGCCGTCGCCCCGATCAGGTGGGAGTGAACATGAACCACCGGGAACTCGGCGACGTCGGCGCGGTCAGCGAGGTCGGCTACGGTTCGTGGCAGATCGGGAGCGACTGGGGCGACGTGAGCGAGGCCGAAGCCGTGGAGGCCGTCGAGGCCGCCCGCGACGCCGGGATCGACTTCTTCGACACCGCCGACGTGTACGGCGACGGGCGCTCGGAGCAGATCCTCGGCGACGTGCTCGAAGACGACATCGCGCGCGGCGACGTGACCGTCGCGACGAAGGCCGGCCGCCGGCTCGACCCCCACGTCGCCGACGGCTACGCCGAGGCGAACCTCCGGCGGTTCGTGGACCGGTCGCGCGAGAACCTCGACGTGGAGACGCTGGACCTGGTCCAGCTCCACTGCCCGCCGACGGACGTCTACTACCGACCGGAGACGTTCGACGCGCTCGCGACGCTCGCCGACGAGGGGCGGATCGCGGACTACGGCGTCAGCGTCGAGCGCGTCGAGGAAGGGCTCAAGGCGGTCGAGTACCCCGGCGTCGAGTCGGTCCAGATCATCTTCAACCCGTTCCGCCAGCGCCCGGCCGAACTGTTCCTCGACCGGGCCGCCGAGCGCGACGTGGGCGTGATCTGCCGAGTGCCGCTCGCCTCCGGCCTGCTGACCGGCGCGCTCTCGCGGGACGCCGAGTTCCCGGCGGACGACCACCGCAACTACAACCGCGACGGCGACGCCTTCGACGTGGGCGAGACGTTCGCGGGGATCCCCTACGAGACCGGCCTCGACGCGGCCGACGCGCTCGCGGACCGCGTCGACGCGGTCGCCGACGACCCGACCGACGCGAGCGGCGACGGCGTCTCGCTCGCGCAGCTCTCGCTCCGGTGGATCCTCGACCACGACGCCGTCACGACCGTCATTCCGGGGTCGACGACGCCCGCGCATATCCGCGCGAACGCGGCCGTCAGCGATATTCCCCCGCTCGACGAGGCCGCCCACGAGACGGTTCGCGAGGTGTACGACGAGTTCGTCCGCGAGCACGTCCACCACCGCTGGTAGCGGGGCGGGACGGCGACGGAACGAGTCGCTTTTCTCCCGAGCCGAGACAGGTCGGGTAGATCGATCCGTGGTCGACGGAGCCGGCGCAGACGACGACGACAGCCCTCCGGGCGAGCCCGCGAGCGACGCCGATACCGATTCCGTCCCCGACGACGAGCGGGAGGCGCTCGTGACCATCGCTCACGGCGCCGTGGTCACCTCCGGCGGCGTCTCCGGGCAGCGGGCGCTGACGGCGGCGACCGAGTTCGTCCTCGCTCGCGGGCTCGGCCCGACGGCGTACGGCGTCTACGCGCTGGCGTGGCGGATCGCCCAGCTCCTGTCGCGGCTCGTCACCTTCGGGAGCGTCCCGGCGCTCCAGCGGTACCTCCCCGAGTACGCGGACGACCCGCCGCGACGGGGCGTCGTCGCCGGGCTCGCGTACGCGACGACGCTGGGCTTCGGCGCCGCCATCGCCGCGGGCGTCTGGCTGGCCGCGCCGCGGATCAACGACCTCACCGTCGGCGAGGCGGCCTTCCCGGGCGCGATGCGGGCGTTCGGGTTCCTCGTCGGCCTCCTCGGCGTCGTGATGGTCGCGTCGGCGACCTTCCGCGCCGTCGGGTCGGCCCGCGGCGAGATCGCCTTCAACAAGCTGCTCCGGCCGGGCGTCCGGCTCGCCGCCGCGGTCGCGGCGCTCGCGCTGGGGTACTCGATCGGCGGCGTCGCCGTCGGCATCGTCGCCGCGACCGCGCTGCTCGCCGCGGTCGCCGTCCCGCTCGCCGCGCGGGTGACTGGGATCGTTCCGTCGCTGCGCGGCGCCCGGCGAGAGGCGCGGCGCTTCTACGACCACGCGGCGCCGGTCGCGATGAGCAGCCTCGGGAAGGTGTTCCAGAACCGCGTCGACGTGCTGCTGGTCGGGGCGCTCCTGACCGCGACCGCGGCGGGGGTGTACAACGTCGTGCTCGTGCTGATCGCGATCGCGTGGATCCCGCTCATGTCGTTCAACCAGCTCCTCCCGCCGGTCGCCTCGGAGCTGTACGGGAACGACCGGACGGCGACGCTGAACGCGGTGTACACGTCGGTGACCCGCCAGATCGTCACGGCGGTCGTCCCGATCATCGCCGTCCTCGCGGTGTACGGCCGCGAGCTGCTCGGGCTGTTCGGCGACCCGTACGTCGCGGGCTACCTCCCGCTCGTCGTCTACCTCGGCGGGGTGTTCGTCGGCAGCGCCGTCGGCGCGACCGGCTGGCTCCTGATGATGACCGACCACCAGTACGCCCGGATGGCGCTCGACTGGCTGCTCGCGGTCCTCAACGTGGGGCTGACGTACGCTTTCGTCGTCCGGTTCGGGCTCGTCGGCGCCGCGCTCGGCACGTCGCTCGCGATCGCCGCGCAGAACGCGATCCAGGTGCTGCTGCTCCGGCGGTTCGAGGGGCTGTGGCCGTTCGACCGCACCTTCCTCACGCCGCTCGCGGCCGGGGGCGTGGCCCTCCTCGCGATGCGGATGATCCGCGCGCTCGTCCCCGGTCGGGCCGCGGTCGTCGTCGGCGCCGCTGTCGGCCTCGCGGCGTACGCGGCGACGCTTCGTTACCTCGGCGTCGACCCCCGGGATCGTCTCGTCGCTCGCCACCTGGCGGCGCGGTACCGAGCCGCGGTCGTCCGTAAATTCGGGCGGTAAGCCGGCTTCGGCCGGTCGAAACCGCGCGGCCGAAGGTCGACCCTTTATCATCCGACCGTCGCGTACGGTGTCCCATGGAAACGTTCGAGCGCGGGTCGGCCGGCTCCGCCCGCGTCGCGATCGTCGGCGGGATCCACGGCGACGAGCCCGCCGGCGAACGGATCGTCAGACGGCTCGCCGACGAGCTCGACGAGACGGGCGCGGGGAGCGGCTGCGTTCGACTGATCGTCGCCAACGAGCCGGCGCTGGCGGCCGGGACGCGGTACACGGACGCCGACCTGAACCGGGTCTTCCCGGGCGACCCCGACAGCGACGAGTACGAACGGGCGCTCGCGCCGCGGCTCGCGGCCGAGCTGGAGGGGATGGACGCGGTGCTCGCGATCCACACCTCGCACAGCGCGCCGCCGCCGTTCGCGATCTACAGCGACCCGACCGAGTCGGTGCGCCGGAGCGTCACCGGGATGCCCGTGGAGTTCGTCGTCGACTCCGGCGGGCTGCGGTCGACGACGCTCGACTCCGTCGTCCCCCACACCGTCTCGATCGAGGTCGGGAGACAGGGGAGCGAGGAGGCGATCGCGTTCGGCTACGAGGCGTGTCTGGCGTTCCTCCGGGCGCACGGCGCGCTCGACGACGAGCCGGCGGCGTTCACCGAGACGACGGTCGTCGCGGGCGACGAGGAGGTGCCGAAGGGCGGCGGGGAGCCGCGCGTCCACTTCGCGAACTTCGAGGCGATACCGCCGGGGGCGGTGTTCGCCGAGGACGACGTGTACACCCACCGCGTCGAGGAGGAGGGAGTCGTCCCGATCCTCGCGAGCGAGCACGGCTACGAGGAGATATTCGGGATCTACGGCCGCGTGACGGGGACCATGGAGCCGCCGGCGTCGGCGGTCGACGGAACGGCCGCGGCGGAGGATTCGGCGGAAGAGACGGCGGAGTAGCCGGTACTCACTTCGCGGTCGGCGTGACGTCGCCGACGGCGTCCATCACCTGCATCGCGGCGCTGGCGGCCAGCCCGCGGGCGACTTCGTCGGTGTCGGCGTCGGCGATGCCGGCCTCCAGCTCGTCGGGGTCCGGCGTGAAGCCGGCCGAGACGGGGTGGCCGGCGGGCGGGTTGACCGCGACGGTCGCCTGCGGCCCGTTCGCGCCGACCGACAGCTCCGAGCCGACGGCGTAGCTGTTCGGGAGATACGATTCGGTTCGCGAGACGATTCCGGCGACCGCGCGCCGGAGGCGCCGTTCCTGATCGGGGGATAGGTCGACGGCCGCGGGCTCGCCCGCGTTCGTCACACCCGGTGCCCCGGCGTACGGGTTATTGCCGTTCATCGAAGACACGTTCGGTACGCGGAGCCGGGTCAAAAAGGCGTCGGCGGGGGCGATCCGTCCGGAGGCCAATGGCCGCCGGAACCCCATCGGCGGACGCGCGCCCGCGGCGGCGGTCGTCGCCGTTCGTCACAGGATCGGCTCCGACTCGCCGTACGCCGCGATCACGACCGCGGTCGTGTACCGCCCGGGCGCCGAGGCCGCCGTCTCCACGCGCACCTCCCGATCCGGCAGCACCCAGTCCCGCAGTTCGCCGCCGGCGTCCAACCCGGCCTCGATCCGCTCGCGGACGTCGCCCGGGTCCTCGCCGGTCACCTCGTAGAAGAGGCCGGGGCCGGGGCCGGTCGCCCAGCCGAGCCCGGCGGCCACGTCGGGGCGGCGGCGGGGGGCGCGCTTCGACTCGGCGTCCTCCGCGCCGGCGCGGCCGCCCTCGCGGAAGTCCACCTCGTCGTCCGGACCGACGGTGCGACGCGCCTCCACCACGGTGAGCCGGTTGCCGGCGGGGCCGAGGTCGGGCGCCTCCTCGACCGCCTCGACGGTCGCCTCTGCGGGGACCACGGAGGAGACCGCCACGAGGTTGTAGTTGTGGAGGTTCGCGTCCGCAAGAGCGGCGTCGTAGGAGGCCATCGCCGTGTCGGCGACGCCGACGCCGCCGGCGACGTGGATGGTGTTCATCGGGGGGAAATCGATGGTGCGGGAGGTAAGAGGTTACGAACCGACCGCGTTGGCGCGTGCCTGCGAGCGCCCGGAAGGGCGCGAGACAGCACGCGCGAGGGAGTCGGTGGTCCGGAGCGGAGCGGAGGACCACCGACGAGGTTGGGGAGGCGTGAGGCTGTGGTCGCCGTGCCGGACGGGGCTCAAAGGGACAGTCGCCGGCGGCTCTACCGCTGGCTGGGACTTTGGAGACATTTACCGCCGATCCGCCGTCTTCACTCTCAAAGCCCCCGAAAACAGTCGCCGCCCCGGAGCTCTAGTACTGGTAGTTGATGACCTGCTCTTCGGTCTGTTCCGCGTCCTGCAGCTTCTCGCGGGCCGACTCGAAGTCGGCCTGCGTGACCTCGGTGCGCCCGTCGCGGATCGCGAACATGCCGGCCTCGGTCGCCAGTGAGGCGATGTCGGCCCCGCTGTACCCCTCCAGGTCCGCGGCGACCGCGGAGACGTCCGTCCCCTCGGCGACGTTCATGTCCTGCGTGTGGATCTCGAGGATGCGCGCGCGCCCCTCGGCGTCGGGCTCGGGCACCTCGATGAGGCGGTCGAACCGGCCGGGGCGCAGAATGGCCTCGTCGAGCATGTCGAAGCGGTTGGTCGCGGCCATGATCCGCACCTCGCCGCGGTCGTCGAAGCCGTCCATCTCGGAGAGCAGCTGCATCATCGTCCGCTGGACCTCGGCGTCGCCGGAGGTCTTCGAGTCCGTCCGCTTCGAGGCGACGGCGTCGATCTCGTCGATGAAGATGACGGCGGGCTCGCGCTCGGCCGCCAACTCGAACAGGTCGCGGACGAGCCGCGACCCCTCGCCGATGAACTTCCGGACGAGCTCGGAGCCGGCCATCTTGATGAACGTCGCGTCCGACTCGTTGGCGACGGCCTTCGCGAGCATCGTCTTCCCCGTCCCCGGCGGGCCGTGGAGCAGGACGCCGCTCGGCGGTTCGACGCCGACGGCCTCGAACTGCTCGGGGTTCTCCAACGGGTCCTCGACGGCCTCGCGGACCTCCCGGATCTGCTCGTCGATGCCGCCGATGTCGTCGTACTCGACGTCCGGGGACTCGGTGACTTCCATCGCCTGCGCGCGGGAGTCGGTCTCGTCGTCGAGCACCTGCTGGACCGCGAACGAGTCGTTGATCGCGACGCGGTCGCCCGGGCGGAGGTCCTCGTCGAGCCGGGTGGACGCCTGCGTCAGCACCTCCTGGTTGTTGCCGTGCTGTTTGATCACGACGCCGTCGTCGGTGATCTCCTCGACCGACGCGATGTACAGCGAGGAGGTCTTCAGCACCTCGTTCTCGCGTTTCAGCTCGTCGACGTCGGCCTTCAGCTCGCCGCGGCGGCCCTGCGCGTCGTCCAGCCGCTGCTCAAGCTCTTCGTTCACCTGCAGGATCCGCCGGTAGTGCTGGCGGATCGCTTCGAGCCGCTCCGTCTCGCTCATCTCCGGATCGAGCTCGAGACGGGGGCGGTCGGGCAGTGAGGGGCTATGAGACATTCGTTGTGTGCCGATACGGAGCGCGCGTAAATGTGCCTTTGGGTCACGGTGGTTCCCCGTCCCGACCGCGGGGATCAAGCACCCTCACGCTCGGGCCGGGTCGACGACGCCCGAATGGGGCCGCTCGCCCGTTGAAGTATCAGCCGCGATAACTACGGGTCAACGCTTTAACATGCCGCGTGCGTAGCTCGCCCCATGAGAGACGAGACCCCGGCGACGGTCCTCGCGGTCGACGACGAGCCCGACCTCGCCGAGCTGTACCGGGTGTACCTCGACTCGGCGTACGACGTCCGGATCGCGACCGGCGGCGAGGCGGCGATGGCGGAGATGGACGACTCGGTCGACGTCGTCCTCCTCGACCGGCGGATGCCCGACATGTCCGGCCACGAGGTGCTCTCGGCCATGCGCGAGGCGGGCTACGACGCCCGGGTCGCAATGCTGACCGCGGTCGAGCCCGACGTCGACATCGTCGATATGCCGTTCGACGACTACAAGACGAAGCCGGTGACGAAGGAGGACCTGCTGACGCTCGTGGAGGTGCTGCTCCACCGCACGGAGTACGACGAGCACAGTCAGGAGTTCTTCGCGCTGGCCTCGAAGAAGGCCGCGCTGGAGGCCGCCGGCACGACGGGAACCGACGAGTACGAGGAGCTCGTCGAGCGGATGGAGTCGGTCCGCGACCGCGTCGACGACACGCTCGATCACCTCTCCGCGCGCGACGCGTTCGTCGAGGTCCCGGGCAACGTCCCGTAGACCGGGGGCGCCTCGGCCGTCTACTCGATCGCCAACCCGCTACTCGATCTCCAACTCCCCGCCGGAGCCGCCGGTCTCGCCGTCCTCGTTCCACTCCAGCTCGAACTCGACGCTCAGCTCGCCGGGGCCGTCGGCCGGCCCCTCGCGCTCCACCTTCACCTCGAACGTCGGCCGGGCCGGCGGCTCCATCGTCACCGACTCCTCGCCGCGCGTGAGCGTGATCCCGCTCCCGGACTCCAGCGACTCGACCACGGTCCGGAGGTACGCGGCGATCTCCTCGCGACTCCGGCGGCTCTCCGACTCGAAGAGGACTTCTTCGGGCATGGCCGAACGTACGTCACACCGAGGTATAAACCCGCACGCCGAAAGCGAACGCCCACCGACCGAGAGCGACGACCGCCCTCAGAACCCGTCCTCGAACACGAACGTCCCGTCGCGCTGGACGACCTCGCCGTCGACCTCGATGACGGAGTCCTCGCTCATGTCGACGATCATGTCGACGTGCTCGGCCGACTCGTTGACCTCGTTCTCCTCGCCCACGGTCTCCGGATACGCGGAGCCGACCGCCATGTGGACCGTGTCGCCCATCTTCTCGTCGAACAGCATGTTGTAGGTGAACCGGTCGATCTGGCGGTTCATCCCGATGCCCAGCTCGCCGAGCCGGCGCGACCCCTCGTCGGTGTCGAGGATCCCGGTCAACAGGTCCTCGTTGCGCTCGGCGGAGTGCGAGACTACCTCCCCGTCCTCGAACCGGAGCCGGACCCCGTCGATCTCGCGGCCGTAGCGGTAGAGGGGGAGGTCGAAGTGGACCTCGCCGTCGACGCCGTCGCGGACGGGCGCCGTGAACACCTCGCCGCCGGGGAGGTTCGCCTCGCCGTAGTCGTTGAGCGTCGCGTTGCCGGCGACGTCCAGCGTGAGATCGGTCTCCTCGCCCGAGCGGATCCGGACCTCCTCGGCGTCGTCGAGGATCGCGACCATCTCCTCCTGGAACGCGCGCTGCTCCTCCCAGTCGAGCGAGACGGCGTCCCAGACGAAGTCCTCGTAGGCCTGGGTGCTCATCCCGGCGAGCTGGGCGTGGCTCGCGGTCGGGAACTGCGTGAGACACCACGTCTTCGAGAGGCGCGTCCGCTTGACGTCCTCCATCGCGCGGTTGTAGGCGGCGTTCGTCTCGGGGTCGACGTCGGCGTCCTCGGTCGCGTTCGATCCGCCGCGCGCGATGACGAACACGTCGGCCTCTCGGTACAGCGCGAGCCGGTGATCCGGCTCGGTGAACTCGTCCGAGTTGCGCTTGAACGCGCGCTGGGCGCGCTTCGAGTAGTTGAGGTAGACGGGGTTGGCGCCGCGGTCCCCGCAGATCTCGTGGAGGGCCACCGCGAGGTCCTCGGCCTCGGCCGGCAGCTGGATGACGACGTCGTCCCCGGACTCGATGCCGGTCGAGTGGTCGGCGATGATCTCGGCGTGCTCGCGGATGCGTGCGTCCATACGACACCCTCTCGCCGCGGGGAATTACGGGTTTTGGAAGCGGTCGTCGGCGCGGGAGCGCTACTCGCCCGCGGCGCTACTCGCCCGAGCTTCCGCGGGGCGCGAGCGCGTCGGCCAGCGCCTCGGTGTCGGGAACGGTGAGGTCCGGCTCGTGGATCCACCCCCCGTACGGGTTCTCGTGCCTGTTGAGGAACGCGCCGCGCATGCCGACCGCCTTCGCGCCGACGAGGTCGAACGTGTGCGCGGTCACGAAGGCGACCTCGTGAGGGGCGACGTCGAACGCCTCGCAGGTCAGGTCGTACGACGCCCGATGCGGCTTGTACGCGCCCGCGTCCGCGACCGACACGACGCCGTCCAGTTCGGTCTCGAAGTTGGGACGGACCGCGTCGAGCATGTCGGGGTCGCCGTTCGAGAGACCGACCAGCTTGTAGTCCTCGCCCAGTCGGTCCAGCGCCGCGTCGACGTCCGGGTACGGCTGGAGGGTCTTCCACTGCCGGATGACGGCGCGGACCTCCTCGTCGGGGACGTCGAGGCCGATCTGTTCGAGCCGGTACGCGAGCGCGCGGCGGCTGATCTCCTTGAACGGCGTGTGGGGTCCCGGAATCAGCGAGTCGATCATCGAGTCCCGGAAGTGCATCGCCAGGTACCGCCGGAGCAGGATCTCGGGGTCGTAGTCGCTCCCGTGGTCGTCGAGCAGCGCGCTCAACGCGGGGACCAGCGTCGACTCGCGGTCGAGCAGCGTGTCCCAGAGGTCGAACGCGAGCACTTCGGTCTCCTCGCGGAGCGTCTCCGCAGCGATTGCAGACATATGGCGGCTGTCACACTGCGAGTATGCGTTATCAATCTACGCGTCGCGGAACGGCTGCGCGAGCCTCACGACCGAGAGCGAGGGCCGGAACCGAACGTCCGAAGACCGGAGGCGTCGCCCGGTCGGCGTCGGCGGTCACCCGGTCAGCGCCCACGCGCCGATCAGGAGCAGGATCCCGCCCGCGACCCGGTCCAGCCAGCGGCCGGTCCGCTCGGACCGGAGCACGTCCGCGGCCCCGTCGGCGGCGACGGCCACGACGCCGAGGTAGCAGGCCGTGAGCGCGGCGTAGGTGGCGCCGAGGACCGCGATCGACGTGCCGCCGTCGGCGTCCCCGCCGGCGCTTCCCGCCGCGAATCCGGGGAGGAACGCGAGGAAGAACAGCGCGACCTGCGGGTTGAGGGCGTTGATGAGGAACCCCTCCCGAACGCCGCCGCCCGTCGGCGACGGCCGGTCGCTCTCGGCCGACCGCAGGGTGTCGACGCCGAGGTAGAGGAGGAAGAGCCCGCCGAGGACCTGAACGGCCCGCTCGGCGCCCGGAATGGTCCGATAGATCGCCGCGACGCCGACCGCGACGAGCGCAGTGTGGAACAGGATCCCCGTCGTGACGCCGAGCGCGGCGTGCAGGCCGGCCGTCCGGTCTTCTATCCCGCGGGAGAGCACGTACAGCGTGTCGGGCCCCGGCGTCACGACGAGCGTCGCCGCCGCCAGCACGAACAGGGCGTACGTGGGAGGGTCGACGGCGACGACGGTCATTACCTCGGAGAGCGGACTCCGCGGAGAAAAATCGACCGGCCTGGCCGTGGGCGACGGACCCTCCGCTACGCTCGCGGTTGCGGCGTCGACAGAAATGGGTTGGGGCGGATTTGAACCGCCGGCCTCCTCCATGTCAAGGAGGTGTCATAACCGGACTAGACTACCAACCCGAGGGGGCTTACTGACGCGTTTCGTCGTATCCGGGGGACGTAATTGAACCTTTCGTTTCGAACGGCGACGGCGTGGCGCGGTCCCCCGATCCGGCACCGCTCGCGTGCGGCGGTCGAAGCCGCGGTAACGGGATCTCCGGGCCGGGCCGCGCCCCCGCGACCGGCTTTCGACCGCTTTTACTGGATCGGGGAGAGTCGGTCGGTATGGTCGACCTCGCCGCCCGCACCGACAGGCTCGACGCGTATCTCGACGACCGGGGGCTCGAAGCGGTCTGGTTCGCCAAGCCGAACGGGTTCGCGTGGCTCACCGGCGGCGACAACGTCGTCGACGACGACGCCGACGTCGGGGTCGCGGCCGCCGGCTACGACGGCGCGCTCCGCGTGATCACGGACAACATCGAGGCGGATCGACTCGCCGACGAGGAGGTCCCCGACGCGGTCGCCGTCGAGTCGTTCCCGTGGCACGCCGACTCGCTGGCCGCGGCCGTCGCCGAGCGCTCGCCTTCCCCCGCCGCCGCCGACTTCGACGTGCCGGGATTCGAGCGCGTTGACGGGAGCCGGCTGCGCCAGCCGCTCACCGACGACGACGTCGAGCGCTACCGGGAGCTGGGTCGCGAGGCCGCCGCCGCGGTCGAGACCGTCTGCCGCAACCTCGAACCGGAAGACCCGGAGTACGAGGTCGCCGCCGGCATCGACATCTCGCTCGCCTCCCGCGACGTCGACACCCCCGTGGTGCTCGTCGGCGGCGCAGAGCGCGCGCAGGCGTATCGACACTACACCCCGAGCGACGCGGCGCTCGGCGACTACGCGCTCGTCTCCGTCACCGCCGAGCGGGCCGGGCTCTACGCCTCCCTGACCCGAACGGTCGCCTTCGACGCCCCCGACTGGCTGGAGGAGCGCCACCGCGCCGCGGCCCGCGTCGAGGCGACCGCGCTCGCGGCGACCGAGGCCGCGGCCGCGGGCGACCTCACGGACGGCGGGGACGGCGCGGACGCCCCCGACACCGCCGGCGACGTCTTCGACGCGATCCGCGAGGCGTACGACGCCGTCGGCTTTCCGGACGAGTGGCGGGAGCACCACCAGGGCGGCGCCGCGGGGTTCGCGGGCCGCGAGTGGTTCGCCGCGCCCGGGAGCGACGAACCGGTCCGCCGGCCGATGGGCTACGCGTGGAATCCCACCGTGCGGGGCGCGAAGAGCGAGGACACCCACCTCGTCGCGCCCGACTTCACCGAGACCCTGACGAAGACGGGCCAGTGGCCGACTCACGAGGTCGAACCGGTCGACGTCGACGGGGTCTCGACCGAGCCGCGGGAGCTGTCGGCGCCGGTGATCCGCTGAGGCGCCCTCCTTCGACGCGCGGTCCTCAGTAGACGTACTCGCTCTCGTCGATGCCGACGTAGTCCTTCCTGACGCGCCGCTTGTTCCACTTGTAGCCGAGAATGAGCTTCACCGACTCCCAGCCCGAGCGGTACGGCTGCGCGAGCAGGCCGTCGCCCGCCTCGGCCGCCAGCATGGCGTCGGCGGCGCCGATGATCCGGTTCCAGTCGTCCGGCTCGTAGTCGGCGACCATGTCGGCCATCGTCACGTTGCGGACGATCTCGTTGCCGATCGCCTCCTTCCAGCGCCGGTTGTAGGGGGCCATGTCGCCCGCGGCGGCCAGCTCGCCGGCGATGGCGCCGGTCCGGACCGCGACGTGGTCGCCGCCCTCGTGGAAGGCGGAGGTCGTCCCCATCGCGCCGCCGACGACCGCGACGCCGGCGTCAGTCGGCGAGTCGATCGGGCGCGTCGAGGAGATGGGGTACGTCTCCGTCCCGTTCCGCTTGCCCGCGTCCTCGACGAGCGGGAAGTCCTCCTCGACGTCGTACTCGTCGCCGTACTGCCACTCCAGCAGGCGTCGGACGTACTCGCCGCCCTGTGGGATCGACTCGTCGTCGGGGTCCAACAGGGTGTAGGCGTCCCGGTCGAACTCGTCGATATCGAGGCCGATCGGCATCGTCAGCCCGATCCGGCAGACGCGGTCGGCGTTCGGGAAGATCCACGGGTACGCCGTCTCGCCGGGCATCACGCCCCACCAGAAGACGAGCGCGTCGTTCACCTCCTCGTACACCGCCTCGGGCACCCGCCGGTACTCCTGGTAGGCGATGTGGTTCGCCGTCCGCGACGCGAGGCGGTCGGAGGCGGCCGCGTCCGCGGGGAGGTACTCGTCGAGCACGCGGTTCGTCACGGTGCGCTGCGGGCCGTCGGCGAGCACGAGGAAGTCGGCCCCGACCGACTCGCCGGAGGCGAGTTCGAGCGTGTGCCGAGGGCCCTCGTCTCTCGGGCCCACCGAGAGGTCGGTGTCGACGCCGCGGACGGAGACGCCCGCGCGGTACTCCGCCCCGGCCTCCTCGGCGCGGTCGCGGAGCCAGTCGTCGAAGCGGGCGCGGTGGAAGGTGTAGCCGAACTTGTCGTACGACGAGTCGATGCCGGTGGAGGTGAGCGTCGCCGCCTCGTCCGGCCCGCGGAACTCCGCGCGGGTCAGCTCCCGCTGGACGACGCCGTCGTCGAACTCGTCGGGGTGAATCCCCATGATGTCGACCCAGTAGTCCAGGATTCCCGCGGCGTCCGTCGAGTCGGGGCCGAGCCGGTCGCGGTCGGCCCGCGGCACCCCCTTCTCTAAGACGAGGGCGTCGGCGCCGCCGGTCGCGGCCGCGTGCGCTGCGGAGGCGCCGGCCGGACCGCCTCCCACGATAGCGACGTCTACGCGTTCCATACCCCGTGAGGTAACCCTCCGGCTATTAAATTCACGGTCCCCGACCGGACGAACCGAACGCCTCGCCCTCGGTGGCGGGTCGGACGAGGCCGACGCTCCAGTCGATTGCGACGCGATCGTTCACGGATGTTAATAAGAGTCTCAGCGCCGGAGAGACACGTTTTTAGCCCGCAACGGAATTCCTCCGATACCAATGGCACGAGAGACGTGGGCGACGCGGGCGGGGTTCATCCTCGCCGCGGTCGGCAGCGCCGTCGGGCTCGGGAACATCTGGCGGTTCCCGTTCATCACCGGCCAGTACGGCGGATCGTCGTTTCTGATCACCTACCTGGCGTTCGTCGCGCTGATCGGGTTCCCGGCGATCCTCGTCGAGTTCGTGATCGGTCGTCGGACCGACCGGAATCCCGTCGGCGCGCTCCGGGAACTCGGCAGCGGCGCGTGGTCGTACGCCGGCTGGCTGTTCGTCGTCACCGGCTTCATCATCCTCTCGTACTACAGCGTCGTCGCCGGCTGGTTCCTCCGGTACACTCTCATCGGACTCACCGAGGGGTTCACTATCACCGACCCGGCCGAGGCGGAGGCGCTGTTCGGCACGGTCTCGACCGGCCTCGACACGCTCCTCTTTCACGCCGTGTTCATGGCGCTCGTCATCGGCATCATCGCCGCCGGCGTCAGGCGCGGCATCGAGCTGAGCGTGAAGGTCATGGTGCCCGCCATCCTGGTGTTGCTGCTGGGGCTGGCCGCCTACGGATTCACCCTCGACGGCGCGAGCGCGGCGTACGGGTACTACCTCTCGCCGGACTTCGGAACGATCGCGGCGAACTGGACCGAGATCCTGCCCGCCGCCGCCGGACAGGCCTTCTTCACCCTCTCGCTCGGGATGGGCGTGATGATCACCTACGCCTCCTACCTCGGCGAGGACCGGAATCTGGCGGCAGACGCCGGCATCATCGCCGCGCTCGACACGCTCGTCGCCGTCCTCGTCGGGTTCGTCGTCTTCCCCGTCCTCTTCACGGTCGGGATCGAGCCGGGCACGGGCGGGCCAGGCGCGATCTTCGTCAGCCTCACCTCGGCGTTCGCCGGGATCCCCGGCGGCCGAGTCATCGGTGTCGTCTTCTTCGCGATGGTCGGGATCGCGGCGCTCTCCTCGGCGATCAGCATCCTCGAGGTGCTCGTCTCCTACCTGATCGACGAGCTCGGCGTCGCTCGGCTCCCGGCGTCGGTCGCGCTCGGCGTCGCCGTCTTCCTGCTCGGCGTCCCGGTGACGATCGACCTGATCTTCCTCGACCTGTACGACAAGCTGGCCGACGGCATCCTGCTCGTGCTCGGTTCGCTGCTGCTCGCGCTGTTCGTCGGCTGGGCGGTTCCCGCCGTCGCCCGCGAAGAGCTGTCGAAGGGGATCGGCGACCTCGGCTGGCTCGGCGACGCGTGGATCTGGGCGGTCCGGATCCCGATCGTGATAGTCGTCCTCGTCTCGCTGTACCTCGGGCTCGTCGACTACGCCGGGTTCCTCACTGGCTCCTTCGCGGAGTGGCTGGCGGCGCGATAAGCGATCCGCGCCGAACGGCGGATCCACTTTTCAGTTCTCTCGTCGCGAGCGGCTCTCTCAGTCGCGCAACAGCGTCGAGTAGTCCGCGATGATCCCGTCGACGCCCGCCGCGGCGAGCCGGTCGGCCTGATACCACGTCTCGACGGTCCAGGCGTTCACGGCGCGTCCCTCGTCGTGCGCGGCCGCGAGGAGGTCCGGCGCTCCGTTCTCGGGTGACTCGCCGAACCGCTCGGCGTCGAAGAACGGCGTCCCTCGGACCGCGTCGATCGGCGGGTGTATCGCGGCCGCGTCGTGCTCGCGGGCGATCGCGAGCCCGTCCGCGATCGACTCGGACATTAGCGGAGCGACCGGCAGCGACGACAGCTCCCGGACCGCCGCGAGCGCCCCTTCGCAGAACGACGAGAACAGGAGGTCGTTCTCACACTTCTCGGCGACGCCGAGCACGCGCTCGACGAACGGCCGCCAGACCGCAGTCCGGTCCGCGAGGGCGTCGTCGTCGAGCTTCTCGTCGGGACGGAGGCCGCGCCGGCCGGGGTTCTTGAGTTCGACGTTCACGCCGACGTCCGAGGGGACCGCGTCGAGGGCGTCGGCGAGGAGGGGGACGGTCTCGCCGCTGTCGAGCACCTCGGCGCCGGTGACGGTCGCGGTGTCCGTCTCCCAGACGACACCGGTCGCGTCGGTGAGCCCCCGGTCGCCGTCGGCACCGGTCCCGGCGCGCTCGCCGCGGCCGGAGAGCTCCGCGTCGTGGACGACGACCACGTCGCCGTCGGCGGTGGGCATGACGTCGACCTCGACCCAGTCGGCTCCGCGGGTCGCGGCACGCTCGACGGCCGAAACGGTGTTCTCCGGAGCCTCCCCGGCGAACCCGCGGTGGGCGATCAGGGTCGGAGTGGGGCAGGTCACGTCGGTCGACTCGTCGTCCGTCTCTCCGTCGTCGGTCTTGGCACCGCCGGTCTCGCCGCGGTCCGCCATCGTCTAACCGCCGTCAGACGTGCTCCTCGTACGGCTGGACGACGACGAACCCGCCGGGGTCGTCGAAGCGCATCTGGTACCGCTCGCCGGACTCCTGTCCGATCATGTCCGAGAGGCTGCGGTTGACCTCGACGCTCGGGGAGGTGCCGCCCCAGGCGACGGTCGCGCTGGGGTCCGTCGCGACCGGCGTCTCCAGGACGATCGGGTCGCCGTGGGTGGTGAGCGCGACGTAGCCCGGTCCCTCGAGGTAGACGTTGCTGAAGCCGCCGGCGAGCGAGCCGGCGAGGCTGTCGATGGCGCTGATCTCGTAGGAGAGGTCCTCCTCGAAGGCGAGCACGTCCTCGCCGTTGACCGTGATCGACTCGTCGGCGTCGAGCTCGACGACCTGCACCTTCTTTCCGTCGTCGGCGAAGTAGACGTGCCCCTGGCCCTCGACGGCCATGATCGGCGTCCCCTCGCCGGTGGCCGCCTCCTTGAGGAAGCCGGTAATTCCGCCCTCCGCGGAGGCCTTCCCGGTGAAGGAGACGTCGCCGGTGTACGCGATCATCGAGCCGGCCTTCGCCATCACGGTGCCACCGACGTCGACGTCGAGGGTGTAGCTGTTCTCGCGCTGGAACGGTTCCGCGCTCTCGGTCGGCGCGTTCTCGGCCGTGAACTGGTCTAGATTCATGTGCGGGGATCGAACCGTCGGGTTCGGCACCGGTAGCGTACTCCGGCATCGGACATGAATGTCTGGGTCGGACCCGGACCCGACCGACCTCAGTAGACGACGAGCGCGAGGTACAGCTGTCCGATCCCGGCGGCGACCATCACGGCGCCGGCGACCCGCTTCAGGGCGCCCGCGTGGGCCATCACGCGGTTGGCGTTCCCGATCAGTCCCACGCCCGTCGCGACGGTCGTCGCGGCCATCAGGACGGCGACCGTGCCGGCGTACACGGAGAGGATCAGGGCGGCGGCGTCGCCGGGGAGCGCGATGGCCCGCGCGACCACGCCGAGGAACACGGGCGCGACGCAGCCCGCGCCGGCCAGCGCGTACCCCGCGCCGAACAGCCCGAACCCGAGGACGCTCGACCGGCGCTTCGGCAGCGGGATCGACAGCGACGGCGCTCGACCGGCGACCACGAGCAGCCCGAAGACGACGAGCAGCACTCCGACGAGCGTCTCGAAGACGGTGATGTTCGACAGCGTCGAGTACCCGATCCGCACCGTCGCGCCCGCGAGCAGCGCGAACGTCGCCAGCACGCCGATCGCGGCCGCGAGGCCGCGCGCTCCCGCCCCGGTCACCGAGGCGTCGTCGGCGTCGACGGAGTTCACGTAGAAGCCGACGTAGCCCGGCAGCAGGGGATACGCGCACGGGGAGAAGAACGTCGCCACGCCCGCGGTCACCGCGAAGGGGACGTTGGTCGCGAGCGAGACGTCGGTCATCGGTCGAGTGCCTTTTGGATTCCCTCGACGAACTCCTCTGTCGTGTGGGTCCCCGACGTCGCCCAGCGGACGCGACCGGTCGCGTCGACAGCGCGTGCGCTCGGGTAGCCGTTAATCGGAAATCTGGCAGCGAGTTCGGCAGTCGTGTCGGCCGCGACGAGCCAATCGCCCTCGTGCTTGCGCCACCAGTTAGCAACAGTTTCCTCGCTGACTACTTCGCCGACGTTTTCGGTCGTTACTGAGACGAACAACACTTCGTCGCCGATCCGATCGTGGGCCTCCGCGAGGGCCGGCATCTGCTCGGCGCACGGGGGACACCACGTTCCGAAGAAGTCGATAAATGTCGGGCGATCAGGAGCCGGAAGGGTCACCTCGCCGTCGCGGCTCCCCGGGGCGTCGACCGTCGGCAGCGTCGTCGGCTCGATCGGTTCGGGCGCGTCCCCGCTCCCGAGCACCTCGGGCGCGCTCCCGGACGCGACGACGCCGGCCCCGCCGAGCGCGCCCGCGCTGGCGAGCCCGGCGAGGAGGTGGCGGCGCCTCACGCGGTGACCACCCGCTCGAAGTCGCTCACGAGCCGCTCGATGTCCGTCTGCGGGCCCCGCGGGTAGGCGCGCTCGACGATCCCCCGCTTATTGGCGAGGATGATCAGCCCGTAGTGGGGGAACTGGTACTCCAGGTTCTCGTACTGGTCGGCGTCCGCCTTCTCGATCACGAGCCCGAAGTTCTCGTCCATCACCTCCTGCCCGCGCTCGTAGCTCTCCGGCCGCAGGAAGTGCCAGTTGCCCGCGTCGAGGTCGACGCCCTGCTGGCCGGCGTACTCGCGGAGCACCTCGGCGGTGTCGCGCTCGGGGTCGAACGTGAGCGCGAGGAAGGCGGACTCGTCGCCGTACCCCTCTTCCGCGGCGACCGCCTGCGCGCGCCGGAGCCGGAGGATGAGCGCCGGACAGACGCCGTCCGGGCAGTTCGTGTAGAAGGAGGTCCAGAGGACGGCGCGCTCGCCCTCGAAGTCGGCGACCGACACCTCCTCGCCCGTGAGCGGGTCCGGGACGGTGAACTCCGGCATCTCGTCGCCGTAGCTCGGGTGGGCCGCCTCGCTCAGGTCGCGCTCCGGCGGGCCGAGGACGGTCCCCTCGGCGCCGCCCGCGCCGAGCACGCCGAGACAGCCGGCTGTCCCGACGGTCGCGCCGACGCCGGTTCCGGCCGCGAGCGACCGCAGATAGGTGCGACGATCCATGTGTCTGTCCGTGTCTACGCGGACGCTCGTAAATGAACCTCGCGGCTGGTGGCACGCGATGAACACAGCCGCGGTCGGTGACGCGCGTCGAATCCGGGCGGCGAGAGCGGACACGTCGCTCGGAACGGTCGTGGTACCACGACCCTCGCAAGCGTTATCCCCGAAACGCCTGTACGTTTGGTTGCAATGGCAAACGGTAAGGTTGACTTCTTCAACGACACTGGCGGCTACGGTTTCATTTCGACTGACGACGGCGATCTCGACGACGACGAGGACGTGTTCTTCCACATGGAAGACGTCGGCGGCCCGGACCTCGAGGAGGGCCAGGAGGTCGAGTTCGACATCGAGTCCTCGCCCAAGGGACCCCGCGCGACGAACCTGACGCGCAACTAACGACTCTACCGCGGACGCCGCGTCCGCACGCACTACCGGACCCCGTCGCCGGTCACCGCGACCGGCGACCGTCCCGTTTTTCGCGCTTATTTCGCCCCGACGAGCGGGACGCTCGGCTACTCGTCTACGCTCGCCGTCGCCGCGATCGACCGTTTAAATACGAGCGCGAGCAACGCGTCTCGTAGTGAGCGATCCGATCCCGACCGGCTGTCGACCGGTCGACGACCTGTTGGGCGGCGGCTTCGAGCGCGGGGTCGTCACGCAGTTGTACGGCCCGCCCGCGGCCGGGAAGACGAACCTCGCGCTGGCCGCGGCGGTCGAGGTCGCCGCCGCCGGCGACCGCGCGCTCTACATCGACACCGAGGGGCTCTCCATCGACCGCTTCGAGCAGCTGGCTGCGGGCCGCGCCGACGACCCCGACGTCGACGACACGGTCGAGGAGATCGCGTCGCGGCTGGTGATCTCGGAGGCGTACGACTTCGACGACCAGCGGGAGGCGGTCCGCGACGCCGAGGAGCTCGCCGAGGAGGTCGAGCTGATCGTGTTGGACTCCGCGACGGGGTTCTACCGACTGGAGCGCGCCGGCGACACTGAGGGCGGCGAGTCCCTCCGAAAGGTCGCCAAGCAGGTGACGCACCTGCTCTCGCTGGCCCGCCGCCACGACCTGGCCGTCGTGATCACCAACCAGGTGTTCACCGACCCGGACTCCGACCGCGACCGCGCGCTCGGCGGCAACACCCTCAACCACTGGACCGGCGCGATCCTCCGCGTCGACCGGTTCCGCGGCGGGAACCGCCGGGCCACGCTGGAGAAACACCGCTCGAAGCCCGCCGGCGACTCCGCCACCTTCCGGATCGTCGCCGACGGGCTCGCCGAGGGCGCGGACGCCTGACCGTCGCGCCGGGCGTGGGAATTAAGCCCTTCCTACCGACCTAATACGTAATGGATAACCGGGCGAGTCGACTCGGACGAGCGACCGTCCTGCTCGTCGTCGCGTGCGTCCTCGTCGCCGCCCTCGCGCCCGCGGCGGTGGCCGGCGGCCTCGGCGCAGCGGCCGTCGACCGCCCGGCGGTCGGCGGCGACGCGTCCCCCGCATCTCCCGCTCCGTCGACGTCGACGTCGACGTCGTCCGGGGCGGCGTCGTCCGACGCCGTGGGCCCCGGACTGCGGTCGGCGAACGGCACCGTCGAACTCGTCGTGCGCTTCGAGGACGACGCCGGGCCCGGCGCGCACCGCGCCGGCGACGGGGGCCGGATCGGAACTGACGAGCTCAAGACGAAGGCCGCGGCCGCGCAGGGCGACTTCGAGCGGTTCGCAGAGCGGAAGCCCGGCGTCACGGTCGAGCGGAGCTCCTGGCTCGCGAACGCGATGCTCGTTACGGTCGACACCGAGAGCGTCGCGGTCGAGCGACTCCTCGACGTGCGCGGCGTCGAGCGCGTTCACGAGAACTTCGAGATGGAACTCGACTCGGCTTCGGCCGCAGGTGGCGGAGCAGCGGCCGGCGGCCCCGGATCCGTCGAGGGCCCTACTTCGGGGTCCGTCTCCGCAACCTCGACCTCGACGAACGCGACGTACGGCGTCGACATGGTGCGCGCCCCCGAGGTGTGGGAGGCGTTCGACGCGAGGGGAGCGGGCGCGACCGTTGCCGTGATCGACACGGGAATCGACCCGAACCACCCGGATCTCACGGTGAGCGGGTGGGCGGAGTACGACACGGACGGGAATCTCGTGAGCGACGACCTCAGCGACGCGTCGGACGGGAACGGTCACGGTACCCACGTCGCCGGGACGGTCGCCGGCGGAAACGAGAGCGGGACGGCGATCGGTGTGGCCCCCGAGGCGACGCTCCACGGTATCAAAGTGTTCGACGACGACGGCGGAAACGCGACGTTCATGCGGGTCGTCGCCGGCATGGAGCACGCGACAGAGGACTCGGACGTCGACGTGCTTCAGATGAGCCTCGGTGCGGACGGATACGCGGACGGGTTCATCGAACCGGTGCAGAACGCTCGCGGCACCGGGAAGATCGTGGTCGTGTCGGCCGGAAACAGCGAAGAAGGATCGTCGAGTTCCCCCGGGAACGTGTACGAGTCGTTCGCTGTCGGCGCGGTCAACGACAGCCGCGATGTCGCCTGGTTCTCCAGCGGCGAGACGGTGAACACGGATGACTGGAACAACGAGACTCTGACCGCCGACTGGCCCGCCGAGTACGTCGTCCCGGACGCGTCGGCGCCGGGAGTGAGCGTGTACTCGTCGACGCCGGGCGGAGGCTATACGGAAAAGAGCGGCACCTCCATGGCCGCGCCGCACGTCTCCGGCGTCGCGGCGCTGATGATCTCGTCGACGTCGAGAAACGTTTCTGACGAGGTGATCTATGACGCGATCAGGAGTACCGCGAACCACCCCGACAACGCGACGGAGCCGGACACGCGATATGGGACCGGGATCGTCGACGCCTACGCAGCCGTCTCGTCGACGAGGCCGTTCTACAATGTGACCGATCTAGACTCACCTCCGATCGCCGAGCGAAACGGAACGATCAACGCGACGGCAAACGTGACGAACGTGGGTCGAATAAGCGGTGAAAATCGAACTGTCGAACTCCGCCTGACCGATCCGGCGAACGAGAGCGACGTCCGGGTGCTTAACGCGACGGACGTCTCGCTCGGCGCCGGAAACACCGCGACCGTTTCACTCGACGGGACCGTCCCGAGCGACTTCGGGACCGGCGAAACGACGGTCGAAGTCGCGTCGGCCGAGGACAACACCACCGCGGCGACCCGGGTCGCAGACGCAGTCGGCACGGTGAACGGCACCGTGACGGACGCGGAGACGAACGCGACGCTTCCCGCGGTCGACGTGGTCGTCCGAAACGACACCGAGGCGGTCGCCGAGACGACGACCGACGAGAACGGGACCTACCGCGTCGACGTGCCGGCGACCAATCTCACTGTCACCGCGAGCAACGCGACGTACGCGCCCGCGAGCGAGACGGTCGAACTGAACGGTAGCGGCGACGCCGCCACCGCGAACCTCTCGCTCGCGCTCCGAAACGGGACGCTCGCCGGGGTCGTGAACGCGAGCGACGACCTCGATCGTCCGTCGAACCCGACGGTGACGGTCAGGAACGAGACGGACGCGACCGTCGCCGCCATCGACGCGGCGGACGACGGGTCGTACGCGGTGGATCTCCGGCCCGGGTCGTACGACGTCACCGCGGAGGCGCCGGACTTCCGCCCGGACGCGCGAACCGACCTGACGATCGATCCCAACGCGACCGCGGATCCGGGGCTCGCGCTCGATCCGAGAGCGGCGACGCTCTCCGGAACGGTGACGAACGAACGCAGCGGCGACCCGGTCGCCGGTGCGACCGTGTCCACCGGGTCGACGTCCACCGACACCGGAACCGCCGGGAACTACTCGCTCGGGGTCGACCGCGGGGAGCGGACGGTGACGGTCTCGGCCGCCGGGTACGCCGAGTCGTCGCGGACGCTCGCGCTCGCGGCGAACGAGTCGCGCGAGGAGAGCGTCTCGCTGAGCCCGACGGCGGTGTTCGAGGTCACCTCGATCTCCGGGCCGGACGAGATCGAACGGGGGTCGAGCGGCGAGTTCTCGATCGACGTCCGAAACGCGGGCCGAGCGGCCGGGAACGTCACCGTGAGCGCGTCCGTCTCGCCGAGCGGGACGGCCGATCCGGCGTCGCGGTCGCTCTCGGGCGTCGAGATCGACGCGACGCGATCGACGACGACCGCGGTCTCGATCGACGAGGGCGCGTCGACCGGTCGGTACGACGTCACCGCATCGACGGGGAACGACACCCGAACGAAGTCGTTCGACGTGATCAGCGGCGAGGACGACGGCGGGAGCACAGATAGCGGCGATGGAGGCGGCGGAGGCGGCGGGGGTGGGGGTGGCGGCGGAGTCAGCGGGGGTGGCGGGGGCGGTGGATCCACGACACCTGCTGACGAGGAGGAGACGGGCGAGACCGACGGAATCGCGAACGAGACGGCGGAACCGACGAACGGGACGGCGGAACCGACGAACGAAACGAGCCGTCTGACCAACGAATCCGGCGTCCCTCCGAACGGGACGACCGAACCGACCGACGAACGGGAGCCCGTCGACGACGGGTCGTCGGACGACGGCGGCGGAGGAGACGGGACGGACGCGGGCGGCGGCACGAACGAGTCCGACGGCGACGACGGGGAGGGGACCGACGAGCCCGGCGCGCCGGACGACACCTCGGACGACGAGGCACCCGGTTTCGGGCCGGTCGCCGGGATCGCTGCGCTGCTCGCGGCGACGCTGCTCGGGAGACTTCGCGCCGGGAACGGCTGAGGATCGGCCTCGGGAATCCGTCGTCGAGACGGAAAACGAAAAGACGCGCGAAAAAAGCGCCGGAACCGCCGAACCCGCTATCGGCTCACAGCTCGCCGAGCTTGCGGAGCAGCTGGCCGCGGTACTCCTCGTCGGCGTTGACGCCCTTGATCTCGAGGACGTTGCGCTCCAGCTTGTCGAGCGCGACGTGGAAGGCGTGTTCGGCGCCGTACCCCTCGCCGGAGCCGCCGACCTGGCCCTCGTTGGTCCGGAGGCGGATCTGACACTGGATCAGGGGCGTGCCGCGGAGCTTCTCCTTGTGCGCGTGGAGCCGGACGTGCGCGTGGATGACGTGCATCGCGGCGTACTTGTCGGCGACCTGCTCGATCGACTCGACGATGTGCTCGCGGGTGGTCGTGTCCAGCAGGTCGACGTTGGTGATCTGGACGTCCATCGAGTCCTGCTCGGTGAACGTGAGCGCGCGGAGCACGTCGGTCTTCGTCACTATCCCGGCGACGGTGTCTGCGCCGTCCGGGGTGACGACGAGCCCGGAAACCTCGTTGTCGAACATGCGCTCGACGACGGCCTGCGCGGTCTCGTCGGCGGTCGCGGTGACGACGGGGCTCGACATGATGTCGTAGACGGGGATGTCGAGCATCCGGTCGATGTCGCCGGCGCGGTCGCCGCTGCCCTGCCGTTCCTGGTCGCGGACGACGAACTCGACGATGTCGTTGGTGGTGACGACGCCGACAAGTCGGCCGTCCTCGTCGAGGGCCGGGAGCCGGGAGATCCCGTTCTCGCGGAGGCGGTTGATCGCGCGGCCGACGCTGTCCTTCTCGTTTATCCCGATGACGTCCTCCGTCGCGACCTGCGCGACGGTGATCGCGTCGAGGCTGTCGAGGACGGCCTCGAGGATCTGGTCGACCGTGACGATCCCGTAGAGCTTCTCGCCCTCGTAGACGGGCGCGATCTTCACGTCGCCCTCGACGAGGAGGCGGGCCGTCTCCCGCACGTCCTCGTGGCGGTCGACGGAGGGCGCGGGCTTCATCACGGCCGACACCTTCGTGTCGTCCTCCATGCGCGAGCGCATGAGCTGCTTCTCCCCGACCACGCCGACGTACTCGCCGTCCTCGGTGACGACGATCCCCTTCGGGTTCTCGCGCTCGAAGATGGACCGAACCTTGGCGAGTCGCGTGTCGACGTCGACCTCGACGTATTCCGGCACCGCGATATCAACGATATTCATATCCAAGTCGAGGGTTGGTCGCGCCGGGTATTGAAAGTGCGGGAGGCGTGCTCGCCGGTGAGAGCGCCACCCCCTTCGGTGGTGTCAATCCTAATTCATTTCCGCCCGGACAGCGAAGGAAAATACCGCGATCCGCGGCGACCGGAACCGGTGAAAGCTTTTTGCCGGTTACTCACGGAGGGTGGGTCGTGTACGACGCCGTCGTCCTCGACAAGGACGGGGTGCTCGTCGGACGGACCTCGTTCGACACGCTCCGGGAGGCCGCCTGGGACGCGTTCGTGAGCCTCGGCGTCGAGGACCCCGACCTGGCCCACGTCGACGACGTCGCCGTCGGCGTCGACCCCGCGACGCTGACCGACATCTGCGAGCGGTACGGGATGGAGCCGGCGGAGTTCTGGCGCGTCCGCGACGAGACGGCCTCGGCCGCCCAGATCGACGCCGCCCGGAAAGGTCGGAAGACGCCGTACGAGGACGTCGACGCGCTCCGCTACCTCGACGCCCCGCTCGGCGTGGTCTCCTCGAACCAGCAGGCGACCGTCGACGCCGTCCTCGATCACTTCGACCTCGCCGGGCGGTTCGAGGTCGCCTACGGGCGCGAGCCGTCGATCGCCAGCCTCTCGCGCAAGAAGCCCTCGCCGTACTACCTCGAACGCGCCTTGGAGGACCTCGGCGCCGAGACGGCGCTGTTCGTCGGCGACAACGAGTCGGACGTGCGCGCCGCCGACAACGCCGGCATCGACTCCGCGTTCGTCCGGCGCCCGCACCGCCGCTCCGCGGAGCTCTCCTGCCAGCCGACGTACGAGATCGACGACCTCCACGACCTCGTGAGCATCTGCGGGCGGGCGCCCGTCCGCTCCGACGCGGAGCGCGACGAACCGGCCTGAATCCCGTCCGCCGCGGGAAGCCGGACCTTTTTGTCTCGGTCGGGCCCAGCGTGGCACATGGACCTCCCGCCCGTCGGTCTCGGCACGATGGGGATCGACGACCCCGACGCGGTCGCGACCGCGCTCTCGGTCGGCTACCGCCACCTCGACACCGCCCGGATCTACGGCAACGAGGCGGTCGTCGGCGCGGGGCTCGCGGCGGGACCGGCCGACGGCGACCTCGACCGCGAGGACGTGACGGTCGCGACGAAGCTGTGGATCGACGACCTCGCCCCCGGCGACGTCGGCCCGGCCGCCCGCGAGAGCGCCGACCGGCTCGGCGTCGAGGCGATCGACCTGCTGTACGTCCACCGCCCGCGGGGCGACTACGACCCGGCGGCGACGCTGCCCGCGCTCGACCGGCTGGTCGACGAGGGGCTCGTCCGGAACGTCGGCGTCTCGAACTTCGAGCCGGACCAGTTGGACCGCGCTCTCGACGTCCTCGACGCGCCGCTCGCGGCCCACCAGACAGAGCTGCATCCGCTGTTCTACAGGCCCGAACTCCTCGCACACGCCCGGCGACACGGCTACGACGTGGTCGCCTACTCGCCGCTGGCCGGCGGCCGGGTGCGCGAGGTCGACGCCGTCCGGTCGGTCGCCGAGGCGCACGGGGCGACGCCCGAGGCGGTCGCGATCGCGTGGGCGACCGCGAAGGAGCCGGTCGCCGCGATCCCGAAGGCGTCGAGCGAGCGCCACCTCCGCGCGAACCTCGCGGCCGCCGACCTCGACCTCGCTCCGGACGAGGTCGCCGCGATCGACGCGGTCGAGCGCGAGGAGGAGCTGTTCCCGGAGTGACGTCCGACGCCGAATAATACAGGTTCGTGTATACTCTCGGGCGTCATATAGGTGAGATCGACACGATCCCGCGTCACTTTTGTATCGCCTCGCTCTCGGTTCCGGTATGACCGAGAACACGGACGCCGCCGACGGCGACGGGGTCCCCGCCGGCGACGCGGACGCGACGACGATCATCGACGGCGAGGCCGTCGCGGCCGACGTGCGCGCGGACGTGACCGCGCACGTCGAGACGCTGGAAGCGGCGGGCGTGACGCCCGGACTCGCCACCGTCCTGATGAGCGACGACCCCGCGAGCGAGACGTACGTCTCGATGAAACAGCGCGACTGCGAGGAGGTCGGTATCGAGAGCGTCCACGTCGAGATCGACGCCGACGCCCCCGCCGAGGAGCTGTACGACACGATCGACGACCTCAACGAGCGCGACGACGTCCACGGCATCCTGGTTCAGCTACCCGTTCCCGACCACGTCGACAAACGGAGCGTCCTCCGGCGGATCGCCCCCGAGAAGGACGTCGACGGCTTCCACCCGGAGAACGTCGGGCGACTCGTCGCCGGCGACGCCCGGTTCAAGCCCTGCACCCCCCACGGCGTCCAGAAGCTCCTCGCGGCGTACGACGTGGAGACCGAGGGCGCCGACGCGGTCGTCGTCGGCCGGTCGGACATCGTCGGGAAGCCGATGGCGAACCTCCTGATCCAGAAGTCGCCGACCGGCAACGCGACCACGACGGTGTGTCACTCTCGGACCGAGGACTTGGAGGGGAAGCTCGCGGACGCCGACATCGTGATCGCCGCCGCCGGCATCCCGGAGTTCGTCGACGGCTCGATGCTCAAGCCGGGCGCGACCGTGATCGACGTGGGGATCAACCGGGTCGACGCCGAGACGGAGAAGGGGTACGAGCTCGTCGGCGACGTCGACTACGAGTCGGCGAGGGAGGTGGCGGGCGCGATCACCCCGGTCCCCGGCGGCGTCGGGCCGATGACGCGCGCGATGCTGCTTTATAATACGGTGAAGGCGGCCGGACTGCAGCACGATGTCGCGGTCGATCTGGACTGAACCGGGAAGGCGGTCGGTCTGAACCGCGGCTCGCTCAGCCGGATCGCGATCCGCTCAGTCGTCGTCGCCGGCGGCGCGGTTCCGGATCTCGATCCGGCCCTCGATCTCGGGGTCGATCCCGTGCTCGCGGGCGTAGGCGGCGAGCACCTCGTACTGGATGTCGGCCTCGTCGATCCGGTGGCGCTGCGCGAGCGTCGGGTACTCGTGTTCGGAGTGGAGGAGGTACTCCGAGACCGCGACGGTGTAGCGCGCCTCGGGGTCGATCGGCTCGCCGCCGACGGTCGCCTCCATGATCAGCTCCGCGTCGGCGTCCCAGACGATCTCGGCGTTCGAGACGTGGCCGTGCCACCAGTCGTCCTCCCCGAAGTCGACGTCGGGCGCGGCCATCTCGCGGAGTATCTCGAGGAGCTCCGCGCCCGTGACCGAGGCGAGCGCCACGGGCTCCTCGAACGGGATCAGGCTGATCAGGTCGGCCTTCGTCACCGCGCCCGCCCACGGGTCGCCCTGCCGGAGCCCGCCGGCGTTCGAGAGCCCCACGTCGGCGTCGTGGGCCCACCGGAACGCGTCCGCGACGAAGTTGCCGACGCGGCACTCGCCGCCGTGGACGACCTCGCCCGTGCGCTCGATCGGGTTTTCGACGACGTCGACGGTCTCGTCGAGGTCGGCCGCGGCCATCCGCTCCGCGAGGGCGTCGGCCAGTCCCGGCGCCGGCGTCGCCCCGTCGGGCTCGTGGAGCGTCGCGTCCGGGACGGACGGCCCCAGGTCGACCTCGGCGACCGCCTCGCCGTTGACGCCGGGGCGGACGATCCGGGTGCCGGCGACGACCTCGTTGCGCCGGCTGTGGACGTGGCCGCCGAGGATCGCGTCGACGTCGAGCGCCCGCGCGAGGTCGTCGTCGCCCGCGCCGAGGTGGGAGAGGACCACGGCGTGATCGAGCGCAGTGGCGTCCTCCCCGCTCCCGCGCTCGGCGACCGCGGTCCGCATCTCGGCGAGCGCGTCGCGCGCGGCGGCGACCGGGTCGTCGAACGAGAGCTCGGCGGCCATCGGATTCAGCGAGTCGGTGGCGGGGTCGGTGACGCCGACGAAGCCGACCGCGGCCCCGTCGACCTCGCGGGTCGCCCACGGGACGACGCCCGCCTCGCGGCCGAAGGGCTCGCCCGCCTCGTCGCGGACGTTCGCGGAGACGAACGTCGCCGGGGCGTCGGCGACGAGCCCGCGGAGCGCGTCCGGCCCGTAGTCGAACTCGTGGTTGCCGAACGTGTCGAGGACGGTGCCGGTGGCCGCGTAGAAGTCGACGACCTGCCGCCCGCTCGCGACCAGCGAGAGGACGCCCGGCGCGGTCGTGTCGCCGGTGGCGACGACCGCGGCGTCGGGGCCCGAGAGCGCCCGGATCCGGCCGGCGAGGCGGGCCGCCCGCTCGGGGGCGTCGAAGACGTTCTCGATGTCGGAGTAGTGAACGAGACGGACCATTCGATGCCCGACCGGAGGGGCGAGCGACGCTTAAGAAACGCGGAGTCCGACGGGACCGGCGCTCCGGGGTCGCCGAGGGCGCTCCTTCGGGCCCGAGGAGCCGCTTTCCGACCCGTGACTCCCGCTCGCACACGCGAGGGACATTGAAAGCGCTTTTATGGACGTCCGGACTACGTCGGGTCACAGCCTCTGTGGGGTTGATGATGTGCCGTTCCGTTAGGGACCGGCCACGGGACGGACACGCGAGCCCGCACGGAGGACAGGTGAACAACATATGCCCGTTTACGTAGACTACGAAACCCCAGCCGACCTCGCCGAGCGATCGCTCGAGGCGCTCGAGGTCGCCCGAGACACAGGTACCGTGAAGAAAGGAACCAACGAGACCACCAAGGCCGTCGAGCGCGGCAACGCCGACCTCGTCATCGTCGCGGAGGACGTCTCCCCCGAGGAGATTGTCATGCACCTCCCCGAGCTCGCCGACGAGAAGGGGATCCCGGTCGTCTTCGTCGACACGCAGGACGAAGTCGGTCACGCCGCGGGCCTCGAGGTCGGCTCGGCCGCCGCCGCCGTCGTGGACGCCGGCGACGCCGAGGACGACGTCGAGGACATCGGCGAGAAGGTCGCGGAGCTCCGATAACCACCCATGAGCGCAGAAGAGGGCACCGGCGACTCGACCACCGCCGAGGTGATCGAGGTCGTCGGCAAGACCGGGATGCACGGCGAGGCCATGCAGGTCAAATGCCGCATCCAGGAGGGATCGAACCAGGGCCGGATCATCACCCGGAACGTCCTGGGCCCCGTCCGCATGGGCGACGTGCTCCAGCTCCGGGAGACCCAGCGCGACGCGGACTCCATCGGAGGGCGATAACCAATGGTCGAGACACGCACCTGCGACTACACCGGCGAGGAGATCGAGCCCGGCACGGGCACGATGTACGTCAAGAAGGACGGACAGATCCTCCACTTCGTCGACTCGAAGGCGGAGAAGAACTACTTCCTCGGCCGCGAGGCGCGCGACCTCGAGTGGACCGAGGAAGGGCGCGACCACGGTGGCGAGTAGATGAGCCACCACGACGAGCGCACCTTCGTGATGGTGAAGCCGGACGGCGTCCAGCGCGGCCTCATCGGCGAGATCGTCTCCCGCTTCGAGGAGCGCGGCCTGAAGCTCGTCGGCGGCAAGTTCATGCGGATCGACGAGGAGCTCGCCCACGACCACTACGGTGAACACGAGGGCAAGCCGTTCTTCGACGGCCTCGTCGAGTTCATCACCTCCGGCCCCGTCTTCGCGATGGTGTGGGAGGGCGCCGACGCGACCCGGCAGGTCCGCGCGATGGTCGGCGAGACCGACCCCGCCGAGTCCGCCCCGGGCACGATCCGCGGCGACTTCGGCTTAGACCTCGGCCACAACGTGATCCACGCGTCGGACCACGAGGACGAGGGCGCCAACGAGCGCGAGATCGACCTCTTCTTCGACGAGGACGAGCTCGCCGACTACGGCCTCGACACCGCCGCGTGGGTGTACGAGGACGAGCAGCACTGAGGACGCGCCTCCCGCGTTCCCGCTTTTCGACGCCCGCGAGAGCCGGGAGCGGCGGCTCCGTCGACACACCGCGTTTCCGATGAACGACCGTCAACGTTCCCGCGGAGTCGTGCGGTTCTCCTGTCAGCGAAGTATATAAACCGTCGCGGCGATCGGGTGGCAGTCGAACCGACGATCGGGCGTCGAGCGCCGGCTCAGTCGTCGAGCGCAACGATGCGGCCGTCCTCGGTGACGACGAGCACCTCGTCGGTCCCGTCGCCGGTCACGTCGGCGAACAGCGGTCCCGCGTACACCACCGCGGCGCCGACGTTCCCCTGGGCGATCGCCTCGCCGCTGGGGTTCAGCGCGAGCACGTCGCCCTCCCGATTCACCGCGACGGGCCCGGCTCCGGCGTCCGCGCTGACGTTGCCGACGCCCGGGGCGTTCACGCGCGTGTCGCCCCCGTACTGCTGTTTCCAGACGACCTCACCGTCGAGGAGGTCGACCGCCCAGACGCTGCGCACGCCGCCGACGTGGATCCGACCGCGGTCGGCGTCGCCGACGGCGACGGGGAGGTCCTGGAGTCCGACCTCGTACCTGCCGGAGCCGTCAGAGGCCTCGATCGTCTCCAGGTTCCCGTTCGTCCCGCCGAGCGCGATGACGGGGCCGTCCCGCGTGTCGGCCGCGTTCCAGCTCAGCGGCGTGACGGACGGGGTCGTCGTCCAGCGAGCGTCGCCGGTCGCGTCGAGCAGACGCACCGTGGTCTCCTCGTCGCCGACGGTCGCGACCGCGACGCCGCGCGGCGCCTCGGCGTCGTCTCCTTCCCCGTCCCCGAAGCCGACGATCAGCGGCCGCCGGTCGACCGACGCGTCGAGGGTCGTCTCGAACACGGTGTCCCCCGCTCCGTCGACGGCGACGACGCGACCGTCGGCCGTGGCCGCGGCGACCTCGGCCCGCCCGTCGCCGGTGAGATCGCCGATCGCCGGGCGCAGCCCGCCCGGGCCGCCGAGGTCGACGGTGAACCGCGTCGCGCCGTCCGCCGCGTCGAGGACGACGAGCGACCCGGACTCCGTCGTGAACGCGACGACCGCATCGCCGTCGAGCGTCCCAGAGGCGAGATCGCTCACGTCGGGCGGGTCGCCGTCGGCCGCACCGCCGTCGGCCGCGTCCCCGCCGGTCGCGCCGGGAGGCCCGACGGCGGAGAGGGGCGTTCGCCACTCGACGTCTCCGCCGACGGCGGTCGCGCGGACGGCCCGCTCGCCGTCCTCGACCGTCGACTGGAGGACCAGCGAGTCGCCGTCCATGGTGGCGACGACCGCGCCGCTCCCGTCGTCGCCGGCGACGGGCTCCGTCTCCCACACGACCTCCGACTCCACCGCGGCGTCGTCGATGCCGACGAACGCGAACAGGGCGACCCCGACGCCGGTCGCGCCGCCGGCGAGGAGGATCAGGCTCGCGAACAGAACGCGACGGTCCATTGCCACCGAGTTCGGTCGTCCCGGTGATACGACTGTCGGATGCGGCGGGCGGAAGGGGGTGGCGAACGACGGGGCGGGAGGAGGACTACAGCAGGGTGGCGACGTTGTCCGCGTGGCCCGGGTCGACGAGCTCTCGGAGGGCGTCCGGGTCGCGCTCGCCGTTCGCGTTGACGAGGTAGGTGGCGCCGTCGCGGTCGCCGTACGCCCCGTGGAAGTCGTACACGAAGCCGTACACGTCGGCGTCGGCGGCGGTCTCGGTCCCGCGGGCGACCGCGACCTGCTCGTGGACGTTGTACTCGACGAGGCGGTTGCGGAGGCTCGCGCCGCCGTTCGCGGCCGCGTTCCCGTCATCGTTCGCGGCCGCGTTCCCGTCGCCGACCGCCGCGAGCCCCGACTCCACGATCGGCTCGAGCTCCGCCACGTCCGCTCGGACGCCCGGCTCCTCGGGGACGGCGCCGTCGCGGACCGCGGCGAGGGCGGCGCCGACCGCGCCGCACCCGGTGTGGCCGACGACGGCGAGCACGCCCGTGTCCGCGTGAGCGAGCGGGTAGGCGACGCTCCCCGAGAGCACGCGCTCGCCGTCGACGACGTCGCTCACGCGGTTCCCGATGTTGCCCGCGGTGAAGAGGAATCCCGGCCGGTCGACCGACCACATCCCCTCCTGTGACACGCGAGAGTCCGAACAGCAGACGGAGACGACGGGCGGTCGCTGCCCGTCGCGCCGGGCGGCGAGCTCGCCGGCGGCGGCGGAACCGACGTGATCGTCGTTCCCGTCGAGGAGTTCGGCGAGGAGTTCGCGGGTCATACGCCGAAACTCCGCGCGTGCGTTCAAAAAGGGGCCGGACCGGAGGGGGACCGACTGGAGTGGTCCGGACCGGAGGGGGACCGACTGAACAGGATCGGACCGAGATGAGCCGATCGGGTCAGATCACGAGCCCGACGATCTGAACCAGGAATCCGAGGACGAACACCGCGAGCAGCGCGATCGTCGCGACCACGACGGCCGGGGCGAGGGCCTCCTCGTTCTGGTCGAGGACGACGCTTTCCATGTCTCTCATACAAACCGCGTCGTCGCCGCGGGGTTTGAACGCTTCGCTCGCGTCCCGAGACGGAGGGCTCCGCCGCCGCCCGGGCCGCTGTCGGATCGGCATCGGATCGACGCCACGGCGGACCTCCCCTCGCCGAAGAGAACTTTCTTTTACCTCTCGCCGGACCGTCCGAGTGGATGAACACGGAGGGCGACGACTCGCCGGACGGAGCGGAGGTGTCGATGTCGAACCGTGACGCGGTCGACGGCGCGGATACCGCCGACGCGTTCGCGGGCCGGGACGGCGACCGGTCGGGCGACGCCGAGACCGGCGCCATCGCGGTCGTCTGCGGGCTGCCCGGCGTCGGCAAGACGACGGTCGCCCGGCGGGTCGCCGCCCACGTCGACGGCGAGGTCCTCCGCACGGACGTGATCCGCAAGGAGCTGTTCGGGGACCCGGAGTACACCGACGCGGAGACCGAGGCGGTGTACGCGGAGCTGATCGACCGGGCCCGCGAGCGCGCCGCCGACGGGGACGCCGTCGTCCTCGACGCCACGTTCGCCGACGCCCGCTTCCGCGCCGACGCCCGGGAGGCGGGCGAGCGGGCGGCCGGCTCGTTCGACCTCGTGGAGGTCGAGTGCGACGAGGCAGTCGTCGAGCGCCGGATCGAGCGCCGCGACGGGATCAGCGACGCCGACTTCGACGTCTACCTCCACTTCAGGGACGCCTTCGATCGGATCGAGGCGGACCACGTGACCGTCGACAACTCGGGCGACGAGGCGGAGACGTTCGCGCAGGTCGACGCGGCGTTCGGCGGCCCGTCCGGTCGCGACGGATGAGCGACGGAGGCGCCGATCGACCCCCGGCTCGCGACTCCCGCCACCTCGACTCGTGCTAGCGATTCGCACGGCGAACGCGCACACGCGTCTCCCATCACTTATACCGGCGAGTGCACTACGGACTGTATGAGCGAAGAATCCGGGCGTCGGAACCTCCGAATGCCCTCGGACGACGAAGTGTTCGCCGTAGTGACCGAGCACCTCGGCGGGAACCACGTCCGCCTGCGCTGCGTCGACGGCGAGACGCGACTGGGTCGGATCCCCGGCCGCATGAAGTACCGGACGTGGATCAGCGAGGGCGACGTCGTGCTCGCGGAGCCGTGGTCGTGGCAGGACGAGAAGGCGAACGTCGAGTGGCGGTACAGCGACGAGGACGCGGACCAGCTGCGGCGCGAAGGACACATCCAGTAGTCGTTTTCGACGCGGTGTGCGGTGCCGTTCTCCGAACTCCTCGACCCGTAGCGGCCCGCGCGGACCGATCTGACGTCTCAGCGGCGCCGTCGCGTTGCGGAGAGCGAAACCCTATGTAGCTCCCCCGTGGCGTTCGACCATGTTCGCCGGCGCGTCGACCGGGACGCTCGTGGTGTTCGGGCTGATAGCCGCCGCGCTGGTGCTGTTCGTCACGGAGGCGATACCTAACGACGTCACCGCGATCGGGATCGTCGTCGCGCTGGCGGCGCTGGAGCCGTGGACGGGGGTGAGCTCTCGGGGCGCGATCTCCGGGTTCGCCAACACCGCGACGGTCACCATCGTCGCGATGTACATGCTGAGCGCCGGGATCAACGCCACGGGACTCGTGGAGCGGCTCGGGGTTCGACTGGCGGCGGCGACCCGCGGCAGCGAGACGCGCGCGCTCGCCGCGACCGTGCTGACCACGGGGCCGATCGCGGGGTTCGTCAACAACACGCCGGTCGTCGCCGTCTTCATCCCGATGATCACCGACCTCGCCGACGAGAGCGGGGTGTCGCCGTCGAAGCTTCTCATGCCGCTGTCGTACGCCGCGATCCTCGGCGGGACGCTCACCCTCATCGGCACGTCGACCAATCTCTTAGCGAGCGAGTTCGCGGCCACCCTGCTCCCCCGCGGCCCGATCGGGATGTTCGAGTTCTCCGCGCTCGGGGTCGTCGTCCTCGCCGTCGGAACGGCTTACCTGCTGACGGTCGGCCGGCGGCTCACTCCGGCGCGGATCCCCGCGAACGCCGACCTCGTCGAGGAGTTCGACCTCGACGAGTTCCTGACGCACGTCCGCGTCCCGCCCGGAAGCGACTCGCTCGGGACCCCCGTGTCCGACCTCGCCGAGCGGACCGCGGCCGGCGCGACCGTCCTCCAGCTCCGGCGGGACGGGACGGGCTCGCTCGCGGTCGGCTCCGACCGTCGACTCCGCTCCGGCGACGTGCTCGTCGTACACGGGACGCCCGAGTCGGTCGAGTCCCTCCGTGCGGAGCGCGACCTCCGAACGCTCGGCGACCGAGAGGTGACGGACGAGACGCTCGCGAACGCGACGACCGACAGCGTCCTCGACAAGGCGCTCGTCCCCGAGACCTCGACGTTCGTCGGCGAGACGCTCGCGGAGACCCGTCTCCGAGAGGTGTACGATACGAGGGTGCTCGCGATCCGGCGGGAGGGAGAGCTGCTCCGCACCGGGCTCGACGACGTCGAGCTCGCGGTCGGCGACCTCCTGCTCGTCCGGACGACTCCGGAGTCCGCGGCCCACTTCGCGGAGTCCGGCGACCTCGTCAGCGTCGACGCCGAGGGGTTGGACCGCCTGATCGACGCGGACGTCGACGCGGTCGCGCCGCTGTCGCCGCGGACCCCCGTCGCGGTCGGGATCATGGTCGGCGTCGTGATGGCGGCCGCCCTCGGCGTCCTCCCGGTAGTCATCGCCGCGCTCGCCGGCGTGTTCCTGATGGTCGTCACCGGCTGTCTCACGCCGTCGGACGCCTACGGGGCGGTCTCGTGGAACGTGATCTTCCTGCTCGCCGGCGTGATCCCCCTCGGACTGGCGATGGAGCGGACCGGCGGGGCGGCCCTGATCGCGGAGGGGCTGGTGGCGACCGGCGCGGTCCTCCCGACCGTCGCGGTGTTGCTGCTGTTCTCGCTGGTGACGGGGGTCCTCGCGAACGTCATCACGCCGGTGGCGACGGTCGTGTTGATGATCCCGATCGCCGTGGACGCGGCCGCGAGACTCGGCGCGAACGGGTTCGCGTTCCTGCTCGTCGTGACGTTCGCGTCGGCGACCTCCTTCTCGACGCCGGTGGGGTACCAGACGAACCTGATGGTGTACGGCCCCGGCGGCTACGAGTTCGCCGACTTCGTCCGGGTCGGGGGACCGCTGCAGCTCCTCCTGGCGGTCGTGACCACCGCCGGCGTGACGCTGCTGTGGGGCGTGTAGCCGCGGTCGCGGCCGACCGAGTCGATCAGGCGAACAACAGGAGGATCACGGCGACGAACAGCAGCTCGCCGCCGACGAGGAGGACCGCGACGAGCCAGTAACGGTAGGTCCAGAGCCACTCGGCCGCCCGGTTCCACCGCCCCGAGAGTCGGTCCGTCTCGGCGGCGTCGCTCTCGTCCTCGCCGCGCTCCCCGACGTACGCCTCGTCGAGGCGCCAGCCCTCCTCCGTGTCGTACGTCGCGGGGACCCGCGTCCCGACCACCTCGTCGACGTCGAGCGGCGAGACGCCCGCGGCGTCGAGGAACGCGAGGAACGCCTCCGACTCCGCCAGCGACCCGTCCCGCGGCGCCGGGAACCGCTCGACGTGGGTCGTTCCCCCGTGGGGCGGTCGGAGTTCGACGACGACGCGCCTCCCCGTCGACCGCACCGCGGTCACGACGAGGACGCTCTCCTCGTCGTTGAGATACGCCTCTCGGAGGCGACGCTGCACCTCGTCATCGACGGCGCCCGTCGGCGGACTCGGCGAGTCGTCGACCGTCGCGTCCGGCGAGTCGTCGATCGGTTCCGTCACCTCGCCGTCCGCGTCGACCGACGTCTCGGCGGCGCGCCCGTCCTCGGCGGGGTCGTCGGGCATTCGATCGGCGATTGGCGACGCGCGCTCATAAGCCCGCGGCAGCCGCGAGGGGAAGCGGCTTCGCGAGGCCCCGTCGCGGTCCCGCGCGGCCGCGAAATCGTCCGGAAACCGTTTGAACGTCGGCGCCCACTCTGGGGTATGCGCGAAGTGACCCTCCGGATCCGCCACCGCGGCGGGCCGGAGTCCGAGGTGAGCGCTCGCCACCCGGAGGTGACGATGCGGTCCGTCTCGTCGATGACCGGTCGGGGGAGCGAGCGGAAGCGGATCGTGGAGCTCCGCGGGCCGACCGCGGAGATCGAGTCGTTCGTCGACGAGTTCCGCGCGGCCGCCGACGTCGTCGAGGCGGAGCCGCTGTCGCCGGTCACCGGCGACCACGCGTACGTCGCGGTGGTGATCGACGGCGACGGGTGGGACGGGATCCGCGAGCGGTTCTCGGAGATGGGGATCCACTACCGGACCGGGACGACCATCGCCGGCGGAATCGAGCGGTGGACGGTGTACATCGAGGCCGACGACGACCTCGCGGCGGTGCTCCGCGAGCTGGAGCGCGGCGGCAACGACGTCGAGCTCGCGCGCAACGTCGAGCTAGCGTCGATCGAGCGCCCCCCGGGACTGCCGGCGTCGGGCATCCTCGACGGGCTCACGCCGAGACAGCGAGAGGTCCTCGCGACGGCGATCGCGGTCGGCTACTACGACCACGGGGGCGGCGTGGGGGTCGAGGACGTCGCCGACGAGCTCGGGCTCGGGTCGACGACGGTGTGGGAGCACCTCTCCCGGGCGGAGTCGACGGTGATGAACGCCCTCTTCGACCGGTTCGAAGGGCGGACAGATCAGACCCGTCGCGAGAGCGGCGCGACGGCGGAAGGCGAACGAAGCGCGGAAGGCGAGTGAAGCGGCGGAAGGCGAACGAAGCGCGGAAGACGAGAGAACCGAACGACGGCGCCCTCCGAGCAACGCTTTTGTAGCTACGGCGACCAGCGACGGGTATGACCGAGGGTTCGGTGTCCGTTCCGACCGAGCAGTACGAGCGGCTCGCGGCGCTCGCGGCCGCCCGCGGCGTGACGCCCGAGACCCAGCTCTCCCGCCTCATCGACGACGCCTACGAGGGGCTCGACGGCGACGCGGAGCCGCCGGAGTCGCTCCCGCTCGGCGTCTCCGCGCCCGACGACGAGGAGTGAGGCCGTCTCGGCGGCGCGGGACGCCCCGCGGGCCGATCACTTCCACTCTTCGGCGTCCTCCGCGGCCTGGAGTTCGCCCTTCGCCCGCCTCGGGGCCCGGCGCAGCGTCAGCGCCAGCACGGCGAGGTAGAACCCGCCGACGATCGCGAGCACGAACGCGCCCGGGACCGCGCCGATCGCCGCGGTCGCGACGACGCCGCTCCCGGACGGCGTGAACACCGTGAGCCGGACGACCCACGCGGCGATGAGGACGGTGAGGAGCGGGGCGTACACCCGATAGAGGCGCCGGGACATCGCCTCGACGGTCGGGGTCTTGATCGTCGGCTCGCGGAGGTCCTCGCTCAGGAGCTTCCGCCAGTTCGACTGCTCGACGCCCTCCGGATCGAGCGCGTTCGCGAACACGTTCTCCTCCAGCAGCCGGACGCGGGACCGCCAGACGTCGAACATGCGGTAGCGGCGGGTCTCGATCCCGAGGAAGACGCTGAGCATCACGAGTCCGATGAGCAGCACGTAGTGGGGGCGCGACTCGCTGGAGAAGGTCCACGTGAGCAGCGAGGCCGTCACCACGACCGCCCAGTTCGTCGTCCGGTCGATACGAGTCCGCCACGAACCCGTCCGTCCGAGCTCGCCGCGGTAGGTGTGGGCCATGAGCGAGAGGAGGTCGGAGCGGTCGCCGGCGGCCTCGGCGGCGACTTCGCGCTCCTCCCGCGACCCGGGATCGAAGTCCTCCGGTGGCTCGGACATACGTCCCCGTACCGGGTCCGAACGGGTAAACCCCGATGCGAGAGCGCGGTGCGGCGACGCCTCAGGCGGGGCCCGCCTTCGTCACTTCGACCTCGACGTCGGCGGGGTCGACGCCGATCCGGGCGAACTGCGTGCGGACGTGCTCCTCGGCCGCGTCGAGCGCGGCCGACTTGGTGTCGAACCCGCGGGGCATCGGCTCCTCGAAGGCGACGCGGATCTCCTCGCCGTCGACGGTGAGCGCCGAGCCGCCGCTCTCGACCTGGTAGAAGGAGTCGCACACCCAGACGTAGGGGGCGTCCTCGTCGGGCGCGCCCTTGTACGTCGGCGGGTCCTCGCCGCGCTCGAACACCGTTCCGGTGAGTTCGGTGCCCCCGCCGCTGCCGCGAACCAGTATCATACCACCGGTAGGGCCCCGACGCGGAAAAGGGGCCCGCGACGGGCGCGAGTCGCCCGAGACGCCCGGGACGCCCGACGCGACGCGGAGGGGGAAACGCTTTCGGCGTGGCGACCGCTGATTCGTCCATGACGCTGGAGGACTTCACCGAGTTCACCGACGACGAGGGCGATGGCGGGGGAGACGCCGCCGAAGAGCCCGAAGACTCCGGCTCGCCGGACGCCGCCGCCGGCGACGCCGACGACGCGCCCGGAGCGGAGGGGGCGGCCCCGGGAGGCGCGGCGACCGGTGACGGCGGTCGCGCGATGGCCGCGGGGAGCGAGGGCGACGAGGCGGACGACGCCGGGTTCGCCGCGTACGACGTGGAGCCGGCGGGCGAGGACGTCGGGCTCGGCGTCGTCTCCGTCTCGCAGGGGCTCCGCGTCGCCGAGGAGGACGACGAGACGACGCTGAAGGCGTTCGTCACGACGGGGAACCGCGAGGCGGTCCGGCTCGGGAAGTACCTCCTCGTGCCGTACCCGGACGGCGAGCGGCTGTTCTGCCGGATCACGGGGCTGGAGTACGCCCAGGAGTTCCGCTCCGACGACGCCACCGAGATCCACGCGCGCCGGCAGATGCGCCGCGACGACTTCGCCGAGCGCGACTACAAGTTCATGGCCGAGCTGGAGCCGATGTCGGTCGTCTACGGCGAGGGCGACGAGATGAAGCGCCGGATGACCGACCGGGTGCCGAAGCCGGGCGCGGTCGTCGAGGAGGCGTCCGACGACGCCGAGATCAAGACCGGGCTGAAGATCCCCGAGGACGGCGTCTTCCTCGGCCACCTCTCCGTCGGCGGCGAGAAGGTCCGGACGGCGGCCGAGCCGCCCACCGTCGACTACCGGGTGAAGGACGACTACGCCGACGGCGACCCGCTCGCGTTCCGGCACACCCTCGTCGCCGGCGGGACCGGGTCGGGGAAGACCCACGCCTCCAAGAACGTCCTCCGGCAGTACCTCGACTCGGACCGCACCTACCCGACCGGCGACGGCCGGGAGTCGCGGATGGCGGTCGTCCAGTTCGACCCGCAGGACGAGTACGCGCAGATGCACGACGACAACCCCGACCTCGACGCCGACTTCGCTCGACGGCTGGACCGAGAGGGCATCGCTCACGGCGGCCACGACGACACCGTCGCGCTGGTGCCGCGGGTCGCGAACGCGACGTACCCCGGCGAGGGCCACCGCGCCGAGCGCGTCGAGTTCACCATCCCGTTCTCGCTCGCGCGGGACATGCCGTGGCTCGTCGCGGGCTCCGGGCTCAACGACAACCAGTACCCCGCGCTGTTGACCCTCCTCAACCGATTCTTCAACGATTACGGCGACTCGGGGACGTACAGCCAGTTCCTCTCGTACCTCGACGACCCGGCGCTGAAAGAGGAGCTCGACGAGAGCGGCCGGGTCCACGAGGCGACGTTCGACGCCGTGAAACGGCGGGTCCGGGCGGTCCCCGGCGGCGTCTTCGACCAGGACGCGAAGCCGATCACGGAGCTGGACCACACGCTCGTCCGGCCCGGCGGCCTCTCCGTGGTGCCCACCTATCACCTGCCGACCTCCCGGCAGAAGGAGATCGTCGTGCTCGCGGTCGCGGGGCTGCTCGTCGACGACAAGCTCTCGAACGACCCCGACAGCGACCGGATCGAGGAGACGCCCCTGCTGATCGGGATGGACGAGGCGCACAACTTCCTCGCGGACGCCGACAACGTGCAGGCCCGGAAGGTCGTCCAGAAGTTCACGGAGGCCGCCAAGCAGGGCCGGAAAGAGCGGCTCGGCCTCTTCCTGATCACGCAGGACCCCCAGGACGTCGCGGAGTCGGTTTTTAAACAGGTGAACACGAAGATCGTCCTCAACCTCGGCGACGAGGACGCCATCAGCAGCGTCAACATCCCCTCGAACCTCGCCGGCAAGGTCCCGTACATGGAGAAGGGGCAGATGGTGGTGTACTCGCCGGACAACTCGGAACCGGTGGAGCTGATCGGGCTCTCGAAGTGCGTGACGCGCCACGGCGAGTAGGCGAGCGGCGGCCGGGCGAGCTCGGCTTTCCGCCCGGCCGGATCCGCCGTCGCCCTTTTTCAAGCCGGACCGAGAAGCGCCGGTATGACCAAACGGATCCTGGTGGCGGTCGACGGCTCGGCGGAGGCGACCGAGGCGCTACGGTTCGCGGCCGAGGAATGGCCGGACGCCGACCTGACCGCGCTCCACGTGATCAACCCCGCGGACTCGACGACCGGCGCGGAGGGCGGGTTCCCGGGCGCGGTCGATCAGTGGTACGACAGCGCCAAGGGCCGCGGCGAGCGGATCCTCCGCGAGGCGACCGAGGCGGTGGACCGCGACGTCGACGCCAGACTGGAGGTCGGACGGCCGACCGCGACGATCCTCGCGGTCGCGGGCGGCGAGGCCGCCGTCGGCGACGAGGACGGGTCGGAGGGGACCGGGGAGCCGTTCGACCACGTCGTGCTCGCGAGTCGCGGCCGGACCGGGCTCTCGCGGATCCTGCTCGGTAGCGTCGCCGAGGCGGTCGTCCGCCGCGCCGAGGTGCCCGTGACGGTCGTGCGGTAGACGACGGAAACGCGGCTATCAGCGCGCGGACGCCCTCACTCCTCAGCGCGCTCGGCCTCGACGATCTCGCCGACGACGGTCCAACCCTCCTCGTCCGGTCCCGACCGGCCCAGCAGCACCGACTCGTGGTCCTCGGAGGTGATCAGTCGGAACTCGGCGTCGCCGTCGGCGTCGGTGCGAACCCCCTCGCCGCGGAACTCCCGTTGGAAGAACTCGGTAGAGGAGAACTCGAAGACGCCGGTCTCGCCGTCGTCGAGGGTGAGGCGGACCGGCCGCGGTTGGACGTTGTGGATCCGCTTCGCGATCGGGTGGAGATCGGGCATGGTCCCGAGTCGGCGCGGTGCGGAAATAAAACCGCGGTCCGTCCCCGAACCGCCACCGTACGCCTTTAAGTCCTTTCAACGCGTCTATATGTAGGATCACCAATGATATCCGCGTCACTCGACTACCTGCGCGACGGCGACGACGCCGTCGTGACCGTCCTGATCGGCGGCGTGCTCCTGCTCGCGAGCCCGCTCGTCGTCCCGTCGATCCTCGTGCTCGGCTACGTCTCCCGGGTCCTTCGGCGGACGGCCGACGGCGACGACGCGCCCCCGATCTTCGAAGAGTGGGGCGACCTGCTCGTCGAGGGAGCGAAGGCGTTCGCGGTCACGCTCGTCTACTCGCTGTTGCCGCTCCTCGTGTTCGCGGTCGCCGCGGTCTTCGGCGTCGGGGCGGCCGTGATCGGTTCGGGCGGGGGCGACGGTGGCCTGCTGGGCGGTCTGATCGGTGGCGCGCTCGCGCTGCTCCTCGCGCTCGCCGCGCTCGTCGTCTCGCTCGCCGGGCTGTACGTGACCCCCGCGGCGCTGGCCGCCGTCGCCGACTCCGGACGGGTCGGGGACGGGTTCGCGGTCGGGACGCTCTGGACCGTGGTCACGAAGCGGGCGTACGCGACCGGCTGGCTCACGGCCGCCGTCGTCGTCCTCGCGGGCGCGCTGGCCGTCGGCGTGCTCTCGGTCGTGCCGGTGCTCGGGACGATCGCGGGGCTGTTCGTCCAGTTCTACGCGCTCGTCGCCGCGGCCGCCGTCATCGGCTGGACGTGGGCCGACGTGCGGCCCGTCGCGGCCGAACCGACCGACACCGAGCCCGCGGAGCGGCCCGCGGTGTAGGCGGCTTCAACAACGGAACGAACGCATCGGAACGCAGCAAAAAGCGTCGACGGTCGCGTTACGCGTCGAGGACGTCGTCGTAGTCGCCGGCGTCGACGCGGTCGTCGAACGTCCGGGCGTCCTCGCCTTCGATGGTGACGCCGAGAGAGGCGCAGGTGCCGCCGACCTCCTTGGCGGCGTTTTTCACGTCGTACGAGAGCAGGTCGGTCGATTTCTGCTCGGCGACCTTCTTCACCTGTTCGATCGACATGTCCGCGACGAAGTCCTTCTGGGGCTCGCCGGAGCCCGTCTCGAACCCGGCCTCGTCTTTGATCAGCTCGGCCGTCGGCGGGACGCCGACCTCGATGGTGAACGAGCCGTCGTCGTCGTACTCCACCGTGACGGGGACCTCCATCCCGTCGAACGCGGCGGTTTCGTCGTTGATCTGCGCCACGACGTCCTGTACGTCCACCGGCGTCGGCCCGAGCTCGGGACCGAGCGGCGGGCCGGGGTTGGCCTGCCCGCCGGGGACGAGCGCTTCGATAGTTCCAGCCATGTCCGTACGAACCCGGTGACGACTTTTAACGGTTGTTCTTTCGGGTAGGGGGAGCCAGCGGTTCGCATACCTCGGACACCGAGCGGACGCGACGGGCACGTTCGCGAGACGCGAGCCGGGTCGAATCGGAGGCGGACGTCGCGAGCGGTCGCCGTCGGTGGCTGGTGCTTTTATAAGCGGCAGCGTTACGACTCCCGTATGGGCACCCACATCGTTCCGGTTGGTTTCGACTACGACCGCATGATCGCCCCGCTCATCCGGGACCAGTTCGACGTCGACCGGGTGATCCTCCTGGAGGGGACGGTCGGCAGCGAGGCCAACGTCGAGTACTCGCGGAACATCGCCCGGAAGCTCGAACAGGACTTCCGAAGCCTGCTCGGCGCCGAGACCGTCCGCGAGCGACTGACCGACGTGTACGACTACGACGCCGCCTTCGAGCGCGCCTTCGACCTGATCAACGCGGAGCTCGACCGGGACGGCGACGGCGCCGAGGAGCGCGAAGTGTGGGTGAACCTCTGTTCGATGCCCCGGCCGGTCTCGTTCGCGTTCGCGACCGCGGCCCACTCGATCATGGTCGAGCGGCAGGACGACCGCGACCGGATCCACACCTACTACACCGCCCCCGAGAAGTACCTCGAGACCGAGCTCGCGGAGGAGCTGCGCGCGAACCGCGACCTTCTGCGCGAGCTGGTCGAGAGCGACGCGGTCGACGGCGACGCGATCGACGACGGCCGCGTCGCCGACCGGCTCGAGACGACGACGGACCTGTTAGAGGAGTTCGACGAGCGTGGCACCACCATCGGCGCGAAGCGCATCGGCGACAGCCACGTGATCGAGCTGCCCGTCGCCTCCTTCCAGAACGTCAAGCCGTTCGAGGAGCTCGTGCTCTTCACCCTCGGCGAGCACGGCGAGTTCGCCTCCGTCTCGGAGCTGGCGGAGACGCTCGCGGCCGACCTCAACGAGGAGTACACCGACTCGTTCCGCTCGAAGGTGATCTACAACGTCGACCGGCTCGGCCCCGGCGGGAAGGGGTACATCGAACAGGAGGAGCGCGGGAAGTCCTACCGGACGACGCTCTCGCGGATCGGCCAGCTCTGGGTCCGAGCGCACGCGGACGAGGACCGAGAACTGGCGCGATAACTCGGGATTGCTGCGGTCGTGCTTCGAATCACGGCTGTTTATTTATAATCCGTTGCTGACGCGGTGAACGCCTCCAAAGCCCCAGCCGCTCGGTTATACACGGTTGACACCGTATCGGCGGGGAATACCTCCAAAGCCCCAGCCGCGAGGACGGCGCACGCTCGCTGCGCGCCTCACTCGGTCGCTCTCGCTCCCTCGTTGCGGTGCTTACGTCGTCATCAGAACGCTTTGCGTTCTGATTGGCTCACGAGAGCGGAGCTCTCGTGAACGCCTGCGCCGTCCTCGCGGCTGCCCCTTTGAGTCCCGCCCGTACAGCGACCGCACCTCACGCCTCCCCAGCCTCGCGGCTCCCTCCGGTCGCCGCGTCCCTCGCACGCGCTCCTCGTGGCCTCTCGGCCACTCGGAGGCGCGCGCCACCGCGGTTATTTAAATACGAAATCGAGCGCCTCTCGCCGATATCTCTACCACGTCGCCATCGGCGGTTCGAAGCCCCGCTCCCGCCGCGCTCCGCACGAGCGTCCCGCGTCACGATTCTGAGAGGGGGTGCCGTGACCGTCCCGTTTTTATTCGTGGGGCGGGGACGCTTACCCCATGACCTCGGCTCGGGATCCCGACGCTGACGCCTCCGACGCGGAGGCGCTCGACCGGGACGACTTCGGCTTCGCCGAGCCCGCCACCGACCAGTCGTTCGAGAACGCGCTGGCGAAGGCCCGCGACGGGACGCGGCTCACGGTCGACGACGCGACCGAACTGCTCGCGACCGGCACCGACCGGGCGGGGATCGACCCGGTCCGGAAGGAGGCCGTCCTCGAGGCCGCCGACCGCCGGCGCCGCGACGAGGTCGGCGACGAGGTGACGTTCGTCGCCAACCTCAACAACAACGTCACCACCGCCTGCAACACGGGCTGTCTGTTCTGCAACTTCAAGGACTCCGCGCACGCCTTCGAGGCCGACAGCGACGCGGACCACGCCGGGTTCACGAAGCCCCCCGCGGAGTCCCGGCGGATCGTCGAGGACGCCCTCGAGATGGGGATCTACGAGGTGTGTTCCGTCTCCGGGCTCCACCCCGCCCTGGCGCTGAACGAGGAGCACCACGAGCTCCTCGCCGGCTACGACGACCCCGAGAGCGCGGTGAACTACAAGCCGCCCGAGGCGTACGACACCGACCCGGGGACCTACGTCGAGCAGATCGAGGCGATGTCCGTCGGCGGGGTCCACCTCCACTCGATGACGCCGGAGGAGGCGTACCACGCCGCCCGCGGCACCGACTGGGAGTACGAGGCGGTGTACCGCGAACTGGCGGCCGCCGGCCTCGACTCGGCGCCCGGCACCGCCGCGGAGATCCTCGTCGACGAGGTGCGCGACGTGATCTGCCCGGGGAAGATCCGCACGGACGACTGGGTGGCGGCGATGGAGGGCGCGGTCGCGGCCGGCCTCGACGTCACCTCGACGATGATGTACGGCCACGTCGAGACGGTCGCGCACCGCGCGGAACATCTGAAGGTGATCCGGGATCTCCAGGACCGAACCGGCGGGATCACGGAGTTCGTCCCCCTCTCGTTCATTCATCAGAACACGCCGCTGTACCGCCACGGCGTCGTCGACTCCGGCCCCTCGCGCGACGAGGACGAGCTCGTGGTGGCGGTCGCGCGCCTCTTCTTAGACAACGTCGACCACGTACAGGCCTCGTGGGTGAAGTCGGGAGACGCCCACGGCCTGAAGCTGCTCAACTGCGGCGCCGACGACTTCATGGGCACCATCCTCTCGGAGGAGATCACGAAGCGCGCCGGCGGCGAGTACGGCGAGTACCGCTCGTTCGACGACTACGTCGAGATGATCGCGGCGATCGGTCGCACCCCGGTGGAGCGCTCCACCGACTACCGCACCCGGCGCCGGATCGACCCCGACGACGGCCCGCACGGCCCGCGGCTCGGACCCCGAGCCGACGGCTCTCCGATGCTGCCGGACCGGTCGTCCGACGGCCCGGGCTCGGGCGGCGAGTCGGTCGGGGCCGACGACTGAGGCGGGCGCCGGATGCGGCTCGCGCCTTTCGGCGCCTCTCAGCGGCCGGGAACCACCGGAATACTCTTCAGTGTGGTACGCGTTAGCACACCTAATATGCCCGCGTCAGACGTACCGACCCCCAATTCGGGGAGCGACGCCGAGGCCGAGGAGGGCGACGGCGACCGGGACCGCCCGGGGGTCGCGCTCACGCGCTCCGACGAGCGGGTGCTGGCGTACCTCGCCGACGCGGGGACCGACTACCCGGCGTTCGTCGCGAGCAACACGGGGCTGTACGTCGACCACGTCGAGTCGCGGCTGGACGCGCTCGAAGCGCTCGGACTCGTGGCCCGGGTCACCGGAGAGACGGTGTACCGGATCACGGACGACGGCCGCGACGCGCTCCGCGACGACTGCGCGCCGTGGTCGGACTGATCTTTAAGAGACGCGCCGACGAGAGGACCTACCGCCCGAGGTCCGCGTGCGCCGAGGAGAGGTGTCTGGAGCCGAGCGCCGCCAGCAGCGAGAGCTCGCCCGCGAGCGCGCCGACCGCGATCGCCTCGGCGAGCGCGTCCCCGTTGCTGCCGGCCGGGTCCCCCCCGCCGCGGACGCCGAGCACGTCGAGCCCGGCGGCCTGCGTCGGGAGCTTCGTCCCGCCGCCGACGGTGCCCACCTCGAGGCTCGCGAGCGACACGGAGCAGTAGAGGTCGCCGTCGGGCGTCGCCTCCGCGGTCGTGATCGCGTTCGCCCCCTCGACCACCTGCGCCTCGTCCTGTCCGGTCGCGAGGAACATCGCGGCGACCGCGTTGGCGACGTGGGCGTTGAAGCCGAGCCCGCCCGCCTTCGCGGAGCCGACGAGGTTCTTCCGGGTGTTGATCTCGGCGATCGCCTCGGGGGTCGTGTGGAGCCGGTCCTCGACGACCTCGCGGGGGACCTCGACGTCGGCGCTCACCGACCGGCCGCGCCCCTCGACCGCGTTGATCGCGGCGGGCTTCTTGTCCGAACAGAGGTTCCCGGAGAGCGCGACCAGGGCGGCGTCCGTCTCCGCCTCGACGACGTCGCACGCCTCCCGCGTCGCGATGGTGGCCATGTTCATCCCCATCGCGTCCTTCGTGTCGTAGCGGAACCGCAGGAAGACGTTGTTGCCGACGACGTACGGCGTCACGTCGAGCAGCTCGCCGTGACTCGTCGTCGACTCCGCGGCCTCCCGCAGCGCGTCCTCGCTGTCGCGGGCCCACGCGACGAGCGCCTCGGCCTCGGCGACGTCGGCGACGCGGAAGACGGGCGCGCGGGTCATCCCGCTCTTCGTCACCCGCGCGGTCGCCCCGCCGGCGTCGTTGACGACGGAGCAGCCGCGGTTGATCGAGGCGACCAAGGCGCCCTCCGTGGTCGCCAGCGGGAGGTAGCGCTCGCCGGCGAACGCGCCGCCGTCGACCGAGACGGGGCCGGCGACGCCCAGCGGCACCTGCACGGCGCCGATCATGTTCTCGATGTTCGAGCCGTGCGCGTCGGCGGCGTCGAACGCGTACTCGCCCAGCACGTCGACGTCGGCGTCCGCGGTCTCCGCGACGAGGCGCCTGCGGGCCGCCGCGGCCGTGTCGGCGTCGGCGTGCTCCTCGAGCTCGTGGAACCGGATCTCGCCGTCGCGGACGCGCGCCGCGAGCGACGCGGGAGTGGGGTCGGTCATGCCCGCGACTCCTCGCGGCGCGTGCTAATGGCTGTCGGTTTTCGGGGTCACCGATTCGTCTCCGGGCTCAGCGGTCGGCCTCGTCCAGCGCCGCCCACAGCTCCCCGAGCGTCGCCTCGTCGGCCGCGGCGACGTACAGGTCTCCCTCCCGCCGAATCGCGGCGCCGGCCTCGGCCGCGAGCAGCTCCGTGACCGCCCGCTCCTCCTCGTCCGGGTGGAACTGCACGAGCCCCTGGAGCCGGCCGCGGGCCAACAGGCCGGAGTGAACCGTCGGCGCCCAGCTGTCGAGCACGCGCTTGACGCGGTCGTCGAGCGCGTCACGGACCGCGTCGGCCTCGGCCGCGAGCGCCGGGTCGCGGGGCACGTCCCGACCGACGATCGTCGCGACCGTGGCGCCTGCGACGCCGCCCTCGCCGCCCGCAGCGACCCGCGCGTCGGCGGCCGTGACGCGCTCGCCGTCGTACCGGACGCCCTCGCCGGAGCGGGCGACGTACGTCTCGTCCGTCGCGGGTAGGTGGACCGCCGCGACGAGCGGCGCTCCGTCCCGGAGGACCGCGACCGACGACGCGAACGTCGGCAGGCCCGCGGCGAAGTCGTTGGTGCCGTCGAGGGGGTCGACGATCCACCGGTACGGTTCGCTGCCGGGGAACTCGCCCGCCTCCTCGGCGAACACCGCGTGCTCCGGGAACGCCCGGCGCACCACCGGGAGCATCCGCGATTCGGCCGCCACGTCGGCCGCCGCCTTCACGTCGTGGGCCCCGTACTCGGCCTCGGCGTCGCCGTCCCGGTACCGGGCGCGCAGCTCCGCGCCGCCGGCGAGGACGGCCGCCCGCGCGACCGCCTCGACCTGGTCGTGATCGGTCACGCGGCCCGGTTCGACGGGGGAACTGAAACGCGTTCCGGTGGCGGGCGCCGGGCGGACGAGGCGCCTACCGTCCGACGGACGAGCGGCCTACCGCCCGACGATCCCGGAGAGCCGCTCGCGGAGCGACTCGCCGCCGAGCTTGAGGTAGTAGGCGTCGCCGCCGTCCTCGTAGTAGTCGTCTATCCGCCGGACGACCTCGAAGCCGAGGTGCTCGTAGAAGCCGAGCGCGCGCTCGTTCGTCGTCCGAGCGTGACAGGTGACCGATCGGTGGTCCTCGGCGACGTCGGCGACGAGCCGTTCGGCGTGTCCTCGCCCCCGGTGGTCGGGATGGACGGCCAGAAAGAGGATGTACCCGTCGCGGCGGACCGAGGCGAACGCGACGAGCGCGTCGTTCTCGACGAGGAGGTGCGTCGTGGAGCGGCGGTAGGCGTCGGTGAAGAAGCCGCGTCGCTGTCGGAGGACCCCCTCCTCGGTCCGGATCCGTTCCTTGAGGTCCCACGCCGCGGCGGCGTGGTCGGACGTCCCGGGCGGATCCGTCCGTTTCTCCACGTTGACGCTCACTGCAAGGAGCTAACAGGCCAGCGGAATATAACTCCACCGCCACCGGGGAGGGTTGCGGTCGGGCGGGCTCGCGGTCTCGACGGACCCGTCCGACGACGGAAGCATTTTGGTCGAGTCGGCCGTGATGCCGATAATGGCTGTCGAGTCCCCGCCGGACCGCGGGCGCCTCAGGCGGGCGCTGCTGACCGGCGTCGCCGTCATCGTCCCCTCCGTCATCACGCTCGCGGTGCTGGGGTTCGTGTTCAACGCGATCTACGACTACCTCGACGCCTTCTCCACGGCGATCCTGCCGCTGTTGCCGCCGTCGACGCTCCCGGTCGACCGCGAGGTCGCCATCGAGGTCGCCACGCCGGTCGTGTTCGTCGGGACGATCCTCCTCATCGGCGTCGCCGTCGAGTCGACGCGGTACGGCGAGCGCGCGGTCGACTACGCCGACTACGCGATCGAGCAGATACCGGGCGTCGGCTCCGTTTACCAGGGGTTCCGACAGATGAGCGACGCCATGCTGGAGTCGGACGGCGGCAATTTCCGGGAGGTGGTCCTCGTCGAGTTCCCGACGAAAGACGTCTACACCCTCGCGTTCGTCACGAGCGAGACGCCGGACGCGGTCGCCGGCCCGACCGAGAGCGAGGAGATGCGGACGCTGTTCATGCCGATGGCTCCGAATCCGGTGATGGGAGGACACGTCCTGTTCGTCCCCGAGCGCCGCATCGTCGACGTCGACCTGAGCGTCGAGCAGGGGATCCGGGCGCTGGTGACGAGCGGCGTCGCCCTCGAACGCGCCGCGGCCGACGCCGAGGGCGTGTCGCCGGCGCAGGTCCGCGACGCCGGTCAGGGGGGCCGGATCGACTCGTACCACTCCTCGATGTCGGACGCCGCGAAGCGCCCGGACGAGGAGACCGACCGGACGAGCGGCGAGCGGAGCGACGACCGCGGCGGGCGGAGCGACGAGCGGATCGCGCCCGACGACGGCCCGGGTGACGAGCCGTGAGCTTCGCGCTCCGCGACCACACCGCCGACGTGGCGGTCGAGGCGACCGCGCCGACCCTGTCGGCGCTGTTCGAGGCGGTCGCCGACGGGCTCGCGGCCGCGAGCTGCGAGGAAGTCCCCGAGAGCGGCGACCGCTTCTCGCTGTCCGTGCGCGCCGAGAGCCGCGAGGCGCTGCTGTTCGACTACCTCGATCAGCTGATCTACGAGCGCGACGTGCGGCTCGTGCTTCCCGCCGACCACCGGTGTTCGGTCTCGGGGCCGGACGACTTCCCGGCGGACGGCGACGGTGCGGCGACGGACGACTTCCCGGCGGACGGCGACGATGCGGCGACGGACGCCCCCGACACGTGGACCGTCGACGCGACGGCCCGCGGGGTCCCGCTCGGCGACGTGGCGGCCCGCGAGATCAAGGCGGTCACCTACTCCGAGATGACGCTCGAACCCCGCGACGACGGCTGGTACGCGTACGTCGTATTCGACGTTTGAAGGGGATACAAACCCGAGCGGAAGAGATCCGGGAAAACGATTATGAGTGTCGAGAGCGTTGTTACCGTATGTCACAGATCGAGGGCGCGGAGTCGACCGACCGCCGCTGGCGCTCGGGCGCGCTGGCCGGTCTCGTCGCCGGCGTGGCGATGGGCGTGGTGTTACACGGCGTCTTGGGACTCATGCCGACGATCGGCGCGCTCGTCGGCGTCGAGACGGTCCTCGCCGGGTGGGCGGTCCACCTGTTCAACAGCTCCCTCTTCGGGGCCCTGTTCGTCGCGGTCTTCGACCGCGACTTCTTCGACGACCTCCGCGCCGACGTCGGGGGGTGTCTCTCGCTCGGGGTCGTCCACTCGGCGCTGCTCGGGGTGATCACGGGCGGGCTGCTGTTGCCGACCGCGATCGCGCTCGAGGGGGCGACGTCGCTTCCGGTCCCCACGCTGCCCGTCCCCGGGCTCACGGAGAGCTTCGAGTTCGGCGCGGTGATCGCCGTCGCGCACCTGATCTACGGGCTCGTGCTCGGCCGCGTCTTCGCCGCGCTCACGCTCGCCGAGGGCGCGATCGGCTGGCTGCCGTTCGATCCCGTCGACCGGTAGCGCGGCGGCCGTCGCCCGCCGCGGTCGACGCCGCCTCGCCGCGAGCGAGTCGCCGCGCCGGGACGCCCGCGCCCGCCTCTCGCAACGCCCTTGCCTCCCCGCGCCGAACGTCGGCGTATGACCACGCGCGAGTTCGACGGGATCCGACTGGAGAAGGTGCGGGAGCACGTCTGGGAGATCCCCCGCGAGGGCGACATGAACGTCCCGGCGCGGGTCCTCGCCAGCGAGTCGCTGCTGGAGGAGATCGGCGAGGACGACTCGCTCCGGCAGCTGAAGAACGCGACGCACCTCCCGGGCATCGTCGAGCCGGCCCTCTGTATGCCCGACGGCCACCAGGGGTACGGCTTCCCCGTCGGCGGCGTCGGCGCGATCGACGCCCGGACCGGCTGTATTTCCCCCGGAGCGGTCGGCTACGACATAAATTGCGGCGTCAGAATGGTGAAAACTAATCTCACTTACGACGACGTGCGCGGCCGCGAGGAGGAGCTCGTCGACGCGCTCTTCGAGGCGATCCCCTCCGGGCTCGGCGGCGGCGGCGTGATCGAGGGCGACGCCGACGCGATCGAGGGCGCCTTAGAGCGCGGCGTCGAGTGGGCGGTCGAGGCGGGGTACGGGATCGAGAGCGACCTCGCGCGCTGCGAGGACGAGGGGCGACGGCCCGACGCGCGGCCGGAGTACGTCTCTCAGAAGGCGATGGACCGCGGGCGCAACCAGATGGGGTCGCTCGGGTCGGGGAACCACTTCCTCGAGGTCCAGCGCGTCACTGACGTGTTCCTGCCCGAGGTCGCCGAGGCGTACGGGCTCGAAGAGGACGGGATCGTCGTCCTGATCCACTGCGGGAGCCGCGGGCTCGGCCACCAGACCTGCAACGACTACCTGCGCCGGATCGAGAAGGGGCACGGTGACCTCCTCGACTCGCTGCCGGACAAGGAGCTCGCGGCCGCGCCCGCCGGCTCGGAGCTCGCCGAGGAGTATTACGGCGCGATGGGTGCGTGCATCAACTTCGCGTGGGTGAACCGCCAGCTCATCACCCACCAGGCCCGCGAGACGTTCGGCGAGGTGTTCGACGCCGACCCGATCGACGACCTCGGGATGGAGCTTTTGTACGACGTCGCGCACAACATCGCGAAGAAGGAGACCCACGAGGTCGGCGTCGACGCGGACGGGCGCCCCGCTGTGGGCGACGCGGCCGTGGACCGCGCGGATCGGGAGCTGTACGTCCACCGCAAGGGCGCCACGCGCGCGTTCCCCGCGGGCCACGAGGACGTGCCCGAGACGTACCGCGGCGTGGGTCAGCCCGTAATCATCCCCGGGAGCATGGGCGCCGGCTCGTACGTGCTCCGCGGCGGCGCGGAGTCGATGTCGGTGTCGTTCGGCTCCACCGCCCACGGCGCCGGGCGGCTGATGAGCCGGACGCAGGCGAAACAGGAGTTCTGGGGCGGCGACGTGCAGGACGACCTCGAGGACGGCCAGCGGATCTTCGTGAAGGCGCAGTCGGGCGCGACCATCGCCGAGGAGGCGCCCGGCGTCTACAAGGACATCGACGAGGTGATCCGCGTCAGCGACGAGCTGGGAATTGGCGACAAGGTGGCGCGGACGTTCCCCGTCTGCAACATCAAGGGGTAGTCGGGGGCCGGTCCCCGTTCAGCGCTCCCGCTTCGCCTCTCGACCGAGCACCTCCTCGACGGCCTCGACCTTCTCCGCGGCGGTCGTCTCCGCGGTCCGCTTGTCGTCGACCTTCAGCACCGTCGAGACGCGGTCGCCGTCGACGGCGTCGTGGGCGGCCGCGGCCGCGGCGAACACCGTCTCGGCGTCGTCGGCCTCGATCACCGTGCCCATCGGGTTCGTCTCGTAGCTCACGTCGAACTCGTCGAGCGCGGCGACGGCCTTCGCGACCTCGCCGGCCATGCTCCCCTCGATCACCGGTGCGACGCTCAACAGCGCGACAGTGGTCATGGCCGGGGATTCGCGCCGACGTTATTTAAAAACGGGCGAGCCGGGAGGGCCCGCGTCGACTCCTCCTACTCCAGGGCGTCCCGCAGGAACGACAGCTGATGCCCGACCGCGGGCTCGAAGTCCTCGCCGAGCGGGGAGAAGTGGTCCGCGGGCATGGTGACGACGGTCCCGCGCGAGAGGGCCTCGCCCGCGTCGACGACCGCCTCGCTGTCGACGATCGCATCGTCGGTCCCCGCCAACAGGAGCGTCGGCGCTCTGATCTCGCCGAGCCGCTCGACCGGTCGGTAGTTCGCGACCCGCAGGAGCGAGCGCGCCGGCGTCTCGTTGCGCCACGTCGACTCCCGGTCGACCAGGTCGAGGTACTTCCGCTTCGTCCCCGGCTCCGTGATCGCCGCGAGCTCCTCGGTAGTGCCGACGATCGGGACCGACCGCCCGCGACCGAACCGATGACCGATCAGGTCGCGGAGCCCGGCGGCCCCCGACCGCGCGAGGTACTTCGCGCCGCGGCGCCGGGCGATCGCCCGGCCGTCGAGCATCGGGACCGCGCCGATCGCGGCGTCGACGTCGGCGCGCTCGGCGGCGAGCGTGAGGACGTGCGCCGCCGACAGCGACGCGCCCCAGAGCACGAGCTCGCGCCCGACGGCGTCGACGCGGCCGACGCGGTCGATCGCGGCCGCGTAGTCGGCGCGCTGGTCCGCGGGGTGGACCGCCTGCGAGTCGCCGTCGGAGGCGCCGAACTCGCGGTAGTCGAACAGGAACGCGGCGTAGCCCGCGTCGGCGAACCGCTCCGCGACCGCCGGGTAGCCGAAGGTCCGCTCCGCGCCGAGGCCGGGCGCCATCACGACGACCGGCGGGTCGTCGTCGTCGCCGCCCGGCAGATAGAGGGTGCCGCGGCAGGTGTCGCCGTCGCCGTCGAACGCGAGCGCGCGGGTGGCGAACCGCTCGCGAGGCGGGCGGTCGAGCCGGCGCTGCGCGCGGTTCACCGGGTTTCTGCGGGTCACGTTCGGTCCCCGGACTCCGCGGGGTCGGTCCCGTCGTCGGGCTGGTCGGCGTCGTCCGCCGCGGGCTCGTCCGCGTGCGACAGCGTCTCCAGCACGCGCGTCGAGAACTCCGTCTCCGAGATCTCGTACGCGGCCAGCGCCTCGAACCATTCCGGCTCGGCGCGCCACGTCCCGAGGACGTCGCCGGGCGCGCGGACGACCGTCGCCTCGACCCGGACGGGGTCCCACTCGTCCGCCTCGGCGCGGTCGATGAGCGCGTTGAGGGCGCGCCCCATCTCGCCGTGGTGCACCTCGCGGCCGGGGAACGCCGTCATGTACGTGAGATCCAGCGGGTCGCCGCCGTCGATCTCCTCGACACTGATCCCGTAGCTGCGGAGCGCCGGCTCCACATCGGCCGTCTGCTCGTCGCCGGTCATACGGGACGGTCGTCCGGACGGAATAAATCGCTACCGGCGCGGCCGTCGCTCGCGGCGAGAGAAACGCTCGGTCCGTCGAAAGCCGCGGACGGGGGGTGGCCGCCGCGCACGGCGGCCGCGATCGGAGTTGTCAGAGGCACACGATAGTCCCGCGCGGCCGACTGGTACTACTCCGCGAAATCATATAAACGCTCGGGAGGCGGTCCTTCGGGTTCGCCCGCTTCAGAGGGTTTCCCCGACCACGCAGTCCGCCCGACCGGGCATCCTTTATCACCGTCGCGGAACAGGATCGGATATGATTCGGGGCGCGTCGTCGGTCCTGTCGCGGTCCGCCGACGCCGCCGGCGTCCTCGTCGTCGGCGGCCTCCTGACCCTGCTGACGTGGGTCGTCACTCCGGCGTGGATCGGAGGCGTCCTCGTCTTTCCCCCGCTCGTCGTCCTCGCGCCGCTCGCGCTCGCGCCCGCCTTCGTCGCCCGCGGGTACCTCGTCCGCGTCGTCGCCGGCGGGGGCGCGACCGGGAACCGAGACGGCGCGCCCCCGTTCGTCGCCTGGAACGAACTGTACCGAGACGGACTCAGATCGGTCCTGCTGAGCGCGCTGCTGCTCGCGCCGCTGGCGCTCCTGTTCGCGGTCGTCGCCCTCGCGGTCGCCGCCGTCGGGACCGGTGCCGTCGACCTCGTCCCCGCGCTCGATCTCGCGGAACGCGCGCTCGGCCCCGGGGGCGTTCCCGCCGTCCTCGGCGCCGGCGGCGGGTTCCTCGCCGTCGCCACCGCCGCGTACCTCCTCGCGTTCGCGTACGTCAGGCCGGCCGCGCTGGCCGCGTTCGCCGCGTCCGGGCGACTCCGCGACGCCCTCCGTCCGGGTCGGGTCGCCGCCGTCGCCGGGTCGGCGGAGTACGCGGCCGCGTGGGCCGTCGCGGTCGCGGCGCTCGGCGCGGGGTACGCGCTGGCCGCGCCGCTCGTCCCGCTCGTCGTCGGCGCCGCGTTCGTCTTCGCCGTTCGGGTCGTCGCGCACGCGCTGTACGGCCACGGCGCCGCGGGAGCGGTCGAGTTCGGCGCCGCGGAGCCGGTCGAGTCGCCCGCCTCGTCGTCGGCAGGAGCGTTCGAACCGCCCGTGTCGCCGCCCGCGGCGTCGGAACCGGCCCCCACGCCGACCGATCCCTCCCCCGACCGGCCCGACGGCGGGTTCCGGCGGTCGACGGCGGAAGTGCCGCCGGCGGTCCAGACCGGTCGGACCGTCCCGCTCGGCGTCGACCGCGGGGCCTCGACCGGCGCCGACCGCACCGGCTTCGAGTGGAACGCCGCGGGCGGCGTCGAGAGCGGCGACGACCGCGCGTCCCCGTCCGACAGCGAGGGGGGAGAGGACCGCGCCGAGCCCGGAGACACCGAGCGCGCGGAGGCCGCCGGGTTCGAGTGGGACGCTCCCGTCGACCCGGAAGACAAGAGTTGATACGAGCGCGGGCGAACGGTCGCGTATGCGCATCTCCGACCGGGGCTACGGCGAGGAGGGCCGGGAGCGGCTCACCCTCGTCCCCGAGAACGTCGACGACCTCTGGCACCTCGCGCACGTCCTCGAACCGGGGGACCTCGTCGAGGGCGACACGACCCGTCGCATCCAGCGGAACGACGACCAGATGCGGGACACCGGCGGCCAGCGCGAGCACCTGTTCGTCACGCTGGAGGTCGACGACGTGGAGTTCGCCCGGTTCGCCAACCGGCTCCGCGTCTCGGGCGTGATCGTCGACTGCTCCCGCGAGGACCAGCTCAACGCCCACCACACGCTCAACGTGGAGGAGCACGACGAGATCACGGTCGAGAAGCACTTCAAGCCGGACCAGACGGAGCGGTTAGAGGAGGCGACGGAGGCCGCCGAGAACCCCGACGTCGCCATCGCGACCGTCGAGGAGGGGGCCGCCTACATTCACACCGTCCAGCAGTACGGCACGGAGGAGTACGCCTCGTTCACGAAGCCGACGGGGAAGGGGGAGTACTCGCGGCCCCGCGAGGAGCTGTTCGCCGAGCTCGGCGAGGCGCTCGCGCACCTCGACGCCGACGCCGTGATCCTCGCCGGTCCGGGGTTCACGAAGAACGACGCGCTCGACTACGTCACCGAGGAGTACCGCGACCTCGCCGACCGGATCACCACGGTCGACACCTCGGCCGCCGGCGACCGCGGGGTCCACGAGGTGCTCAAGCGCGGCGCGGTCGACGAGGTTCAGAAGGAGACGCGGATCTCGAAGGAGGCGAGCCTCATCGACGAGCTGACCGAGAACATCGCGCAGGGCGCGAAGGCGACGTACGGCCCGGAGGACGTGGCGGAGGCCGCCGAGTTCGGCGCGATCGAGACGCTCCTCGTGGTCGACGACCGGCTCCGCACGGAGCGACAGGGCGAGGGCGACTGGGCGATCGACGTCAACGAGGTGATCGAGTCGGTCGAGCGGCAGGGCGGCGACGTGGTCGTCTTCTCCTCGGAGTTCGCCCCCGGCGAGCAGCTCTCCAATCTCGGCGGGATCGCCGCGATCCTGCGGTATCGGTTACAGTAAGAGATCGGACGGTCCTTTCCGTCCCTCCGTTCCCCGAGGGCCGATCGAACGGCCTTCGCCGGGAGTCCGGTGGAGAGACGGAGGATGAGAAAATCGGCACAGCGCAGAGACTACTTCGTCCACCTGATCTCGTACTCGAGCTCGTACCGTTGTTCTCCGGTTTCCGAATCCGTGAGGCGTTCGAGCTCGACCTCGAAACGAGGGGTTTCCGGGACGGAGACGGTCTGCTCCGCGGTGTCACTCACCAACCGAACCTCCTCGGATTCGAGCTGATCGGCGGCGTCGCGTAACGCGTCGGCGATCTCCGCCCTCGTCGCCCGTTCTTCGGTTTTGAACAGCTGCTCTTCCGGCATGGTCAGTATTCGGGTCGCTGAGCCCGGATGACGTCTCCGAGCTGTCGCTGTTCGTCGGCCAGCAGTTCGGTCAGGTCATCGGCCGTGATGATTCCGACGAGCCTCTCGCCCTCGCAGACGGGGAGCCGCCGGATACCGTGCTCGGCCATCAGGCTGGTCGCCTCGTAGAATCCCGCGTTGGACTCGATCGTACAGAGATCGTCGGTCATCACGTCTTCGGCGGTCCGAGTGTCCGGATCGGCTTCCGCTCCGAGGATGCGGACGGTCAGATCCCTATCTGTAACGATCCCGACGGGTATCCCGTCGGTCGCGATCAGGACGCTTCCGACGTTCTCCTCGTCCATGGTCGCCGCGAGTTCGACCACGGGCGTCTCGGGATCGGCGGTGACTGTGTCGCTTCGTGCAAGATCTTTGATAGGCATGGGAGCTCCCTCCGTGAACGACTTCACGGACTGCCGACTTCAAATACCTCATGATTCTTAATTTCTTAGAACAGTGTCACTTTTGGCGGATCACCTGTCGGCGACGTTCACTTCCCGGTGAGCGCCTCGCTCGCGGGCGCGAAGTCGATCGTCGTCCCGCGCCCCTTCTCGCTCGCCCGCTCGTAGAGCATGTGTGCGGCCGCGACCGTCTCGATCCCGGTCCCGCCGGAGTCGAAGACGGTGATCTCCTCCTCGCTCGTCCGGCCCGGATGCTCGCCGGCGACGACCTCGCCGAGGTCGGCCGCGACGTGGTCCTCGCCGACGAGCCCCGCCTCGACCGCGGCGAGGAACGACCCCGCGTCCTGCGTCGCCCGCTCGCGGATGTCGGGGACGTACGTCGCCCGGGCGATCAGCTCGGGCGGGAGCTCGTTCTTCTCCGGGTGGTACTGTCCCATCGCCGTCACGTGGGTGCCGGGCTCGACGTCCGCGTCGTCGATCACGGGCTCGCTCGCGTTCGTCGCCGCGATCACCACGTCGGCGCCGGCGACCGCCTCGCTCGCGCTCGCGACCGCCGTGACGTCGGGGTCGATCCGGTCGGCGAACTCCTCGGCGAACGCCTCGCGGTGCTCGGCGGTCGGCGAGAACACCCGGACGGCCTCGAACTCCCTGACGGTCGCGGTCGTCGCCAGCTGGCCGCGGGCCTGCGCGCCGCTGCCGATCACGGCGACCTCGGTCGCGTCCTCGCGAGCGAGCGCGTCGACCGCGGTCGCCCCCGCGGCGCCCGTCTTGAACGGGTTCATCGAGGCGCCGTCGAGCACCGCGAGCGGTTCGCCCGACTCGGCGTCGAACAGCGGGGTCACGAACCAGGCGTCGCCCGCGCCGAACCCCGCGGAGTAGGTGTACCCGCCCATCCCCCCCGTCTCGGGGAGGATCGCGGTGTACGAGGTCAGCATGCCTGCCGGATCGCGGTTGTACAGCTTCGTCCGCGGCTTCGCCGGCGCGCCCTCGCCGATCTGGCGGTACGCGTCGCGCACGGCGGCGACGTAGTCCGCCGGCTCGGCGAGGTCGTCGACGTCGGCGCTCGACAGGAACAGCGTCTCGGTCATACCGGTCCCCTCGGGTGCGGGGGACTAAACCGTACAGGGAAGCGGAACCGTCGACCAGTGCGGCGGCGCCGAGGTCGGCACCGGCTCAGTCGGCGGCTTCGCCGGGACGCGACCGCCCGGCGGAGCGGTCGGTCGACCACTCGTCGGACCGCCCGACGAACCGGCCCGGACGCACGCGCGTGCCGCCGCCGACCGAGTCGGCGACTGGGCTCCGGACGAACATCGCGTGGGCCATGACGCCCCCCGCGACGAGCGCGCCCCCGGGAAGCGCGGCCGTCAACGACAGTCCGACCAGGTTCAGAAAGGCGGTCACACCGATCAGCGCGGCCGGAATGAGTCCGAGGACGTAGTCGTAGTACCCAGTCATGCTCAGTCGTAAACTACGACAAAATCGCTATTAAATCTTTCTCAGGGTTCGACGTGATACCCTCGCTGATCACTCTGTGGTTTCTGATAAGTTATGACAACTATTCCACGATGGACGCGAGCGGTGGACCGTCGTTCTGGCGGCTCACCGACCGAATTCGGGGCCGTCGGAGACGCGGCGGAATCGGAACGAAAACGAGCCGGACGACGGCGGCGGAGGCCCCGATACGGATCGTTACCGGAGTCTGAAGTACAGGGCGCGCCAGCCGCCGAGGAACACCGACCCCGCCACGAGCATGACGACGGCGAAGCTCAGTTCGGCGCCGCCGCGGAAGACGAACGCGCGGAGCCCGAGTCCGACGACGGCGGCCGGGATCCACGACCGGACCGCCAGCGGAACGGACGACTTCGCCGTCTCCGCGGCGCCGGCGGAGTACGCGCCGACGACCGGCGCGATCAGGGCCCAGGCGATCAGGAACGGCGCGTACACGCCGGGCAGGTACAGCGGGTTCGCCGTGAGGAACTCGACCGAGGTGTGGTTCAGTGTCCCGATAGTCAACATGACGATCAACGCGAGCAGGTCGCCGACCAGGAGCGGCGCGGCGGCGCGGTCGAGGCGATTCGAGAGGAACGACGAGTCGGCCATGTCGACCAGTCCGGGGCGCCCCTACTTTGTACGCACGGATTCGGTCGGGCGGTCGCCGCGTCGACGAGCGTCGCCCGCCGCCCGCCGCGCCGCCCGCCGACCGCCGCGAGCTACTCGTACAGCGGGTGCTCCTCGCAGAGCTCGACGACGCGCTCGCCGACCTCGTAGATGACGTCGTCGCTGTCGACGTCGTCGACGACGCGGTAGATCAGGTCGCCGACCTCCTCGATCGCCGCCTCGTCGAACCCGCGGGTCGTGAGGCCGGCCGTGCCGGCGCGGATCCCCGAGGGGTTGAACGGCGAGCGCGTCTCGCCCGGGACGGTGTTCCCGTTGAGGACGATGTTCGCGGCCGCCAGCGCGTCCTCGGCGTCGCCGCCCGGCAGGTCCGGGTGCGAGTCGCGGAGGTCGGCCAACACGAGGTGGTTGTCGGTGCCGCCGGAGACCAAGGAGAGCCCGTGGCCCTGGAGCGTCTCCGCGAGGACCTCGGCGTTGTCGACGACCTGCTTCGCGTACTCCTCGAACTCGGGTTCGAGCGCCTCCTTGAACCCCACCGCCTTGCCGGCGACGTTGTGCATGAGCGGGCCGCCCTGCCCGCCGGGGAACACCGCCTTGTCGACGTCGTCGGCGTGCTCCGCGTCGCACATCACGATCCCGCCGCGACCGGCGCGGATCGTCTTGTGGGTCGAGCCGGTGACGAAGTCCGCGACGCCGACCGGCGAGGGGTGGACGTCCGCCGCGACGAGCCCCGTGATGTGGGCGATGTCGGCGAGGTGGTAGGCGTCGACCGCGTCGGCGGCGGCCTGGATCGCCTCCCAGTCGACGGTGCGCGGGTACGCGGAGTAGCCGGAGACGACGATGTCGGGCTCGAACTCCTCGGCCGTCTCGCGGAGGCCCTCGTAGTCGATGTACCCGGTGTCGGGGTCGACCTCGTACTGTTCGACCTCGTAGATCTGCCCGGTGAAGTTCGCGGGGTGGCCGTGCGAGAGGTGGCCGCCGTGGTTCAGGTCCAGCGAGAGGATCTTGTCGCCCGGCTCCAGCATCGCGTAGTACACCGCCTGGTTCGCCTGCGTCCCAGAGTGCGGCTGGACGTTGACGTGTTCGGCGCCCCACAGCTCCTTCGCGCGCTCGATCGCGAGCTCCTCGACCTCGTCGGCGTACTCGCAGCCGGCGTAGTAGCGGGCGCCCGGGTACCCCTCGGCGTACTTGTTCGTGAGGACGCTCCCCTGCGCCTCCAGCACCGCCTCGCTGACGTGGTTCTCGCTGGCGATCATCGCGAGCGTCTGCTCCTGTCTGTCGCGTTCGCCGGCCAGCGCGTCGGCGACCGCCGGATCGACCTCCCGGACGTGCTCGTTGTCCATGTACGAACGCCGGTGCGATCGCGCATTAATCCTTCCGTCACGGCGTCGCTGCCGCGGCTCCCGCGAGAGCGGCGCCGCGAGCCTCGCACCGTCGTCCTCGCAAGCCTCGCACCGTCGCCCTCGCAAGCCTCGCACCGTCGCTCTCGCGGCCCTCAGGTCGTTCCGCCCGCGCCCGCCGCGACCCGTTCGACCCGCCGATCCCGATCGGGATCGACAAATCCGTCGTTTTCGGGCGTTTCGGCCGCTGAAAACCAGTTGTTCACTCCTCTAATCCCGTTAATATTAAATAGATATCTGGCTTTTATCCGAGAAGATAGATGGTGTCGAATTTACTGGAGACGGACGTCGAGAACGTCCTCGACACGGCGTTCGCCGACGCCGACGAGGAGCTCCTCGTCGTCGACCCGTCCGCGGAGACGATCGTATCGCTCGTCGAGGCGGCGACCGGTCGCGACGACCTACCGAAGCTGTCGATGCTGGCCGACGAGCGAACGCTGAAGAAGGTGACGGACGACTTCCTCGTCGCGTCGAAGGCGGCCGACCTCGTCGCCGACGGCTCGCTCGGGCTCCGCGTGCTCTCGGCGGAGGTCGACAACGCGCTGTTCGTCTCTCCCTCGCGGGTGGTCGTCCTCGTGAGCGCGGGCGAGCACGTCGCCGCGCTCTCGACGGAAGAGGGGGAGTTCGTCGACGAGGTGTTCGCGACGCACCGCGACGCCTTCGAGGCGGCCGAGGAGTACGGGCTCCGAACGCCGGCGCTCAGCCGCGTCCGCGAGACGATGGCCGCCGAGATCGGCGAGGCCACCCGCGACGACTTCGACGCCGTGCTCGCGTCGATGGAGGCGGCCGACGCCGCGCTCGACGAGGTGACCGTCTCGCTGCTCGTCGCCGCGAAGAACGACGTGCTCCTCTACGACATCTCGAAGTGGGGCGAGGACGTCGGGATCGCCTCGAAGGCGACGTTCTCCCGAACGAAGACCCGGCTGGAGGACCTCGGGATCATCGACACCGAGAAGGTCCCGATCGACGTCGGCCGACCCCGCCTCCGGCTCAAGCTCGGCGACGACCGGCTCCACGGCGTCGACGCCGACGAGCTCGCGGCGGTCGCGAGCGAACTGATGTCGTAACCGAGGGCCGTCTCCGCCCGCGACACCGCTACCCGCGGCTTTTTTCCGCTCCCTCGCGTCGGACGGGACATGGATATCGCACTTGTCGGCGATGGGCCCGCGGTCGACGCCGTCTCGGCCGCGCTGGGCGACGTCGACGTGAACGTGATGCCGGTCGAGCCGGGGCTGCTGGACGGCTTCGACCTCGCGGTCGTGGTCGACACCGCCGGGTCGGACGCCTTCGCCGCCGCGAACGACGCCCTCGACCGATGGGTCGGGATCGAGGTGGGCGGGCTCGGCGGCGTCCCGCTCGCCGACGTCGACGCCGCGGTCACCGTCTTCGACGAGGCCTGCTACGACTGCCTCCGGGCCCGGGTCGCGAGCGGCGGGGCGGAGCCGGCGGACGCCACCCGGGGCCGCCGGTCGGCCGTGCGCTACGCCGGTGCGCTCGCCGGGCGCCGCGTCATCCGACTGCTCGCCGGCGACCCGGTCGCCGACGCGGTCGTCGAAGTGCCGGGCGCGGAGCGGACCCTCCTCCCGGTCCCCGGCTGCGGCTGCGGCGACGCCCCCGGCGACGCGCTCCCGCGGGAGCACGCGGACCGCGCCCTCGACGAGTCGATCGACCGCGCCGAGCGGGCGGTCGACCCCCGGATCGGCGCGCTCTCGGAGGTCGGCGAGCGGGAGTCGTTCCCGGTGCCGTACTACGTCGCGCGCGTCGCCGACACCACGCCGTTCTCGGACGCCCGCGCCGCCGAGTTCGGCGGCGGCGTCGACGCCGGCTGGGACGCGGCGTTCATGAAGGCGCTCGGCGAGGGGTTAGAGCGGTACGCGGCGGGCGTCTACCGCGAGGCGTCGTTCACGCGCGCGCCGGCCGCGAACGTCCCGAGCCCGGTGACGCCCGACGCGTTCGTGCGCCCCGACGACCACGAGGCGTACGACCGCGACGACGGCCTCGCGTGGGTCACGGGAGAGTCCCTCGCGACGGGCGAGCCGGCGAGCCTCCCGGCGGAGTTCGTCCACTTCCCGCCGCCGGAGCGCCGGTACCGGCCCGCGATCACGACCGGGCTCGGGCTCGGCAACTCCGGGCCGGAAGCCGCGCTGTCGGGGCTGTACGAGGCGATCGAGCGCGACGCGACGATGACGAGCTGGTACTCGACGACGGAGCCGCTCGGGCTCGAGGTGGAGGACCCGACGTTCGCCGAGCTGGAGAAGCGCGCGCGGGCCGAGTCGCTGTCGGTGACGCCCCTGCTCGTCACGACCGACGTCGACGTGCCCGTCGTCGCCGTCGGCGTTCACCGCGACGGCGACTGGCCTCGGTTCGCGGCCGGCTCGGGCGCCGACCTCGACCCGGTCGCGGCGGCCCGGAGCGCGCTCGCGGAGGCGCTTCAGAACTGGACGGAGCTCCGGTCGATGGGCCCGGAGGCGGCCGCGGAGGAGGGCGCCGCGATCGGTCACCACGCCGACTTCCCCGACGAGACGCGGGCGTTCTTCGACCCGGACGCGAGCGTCGCCGCCGACGCGCTCGGCGAGCCGGCGCTCTCGGGGACCGCGGAGCTGGAGGCCGTCGTCGACCGCGTCGAGACCGTCGGGCTGGAGCCGTACGTCGCCCGGCTCACGACCCGCGACCTCGCCGGCATGGGGTTCGAGGCGGTCCGCGTGCTCGTCCCCGGCGCGCAGCCGCTGTTCACCGGCGACCCCTTCTTCGGCGACCGCGCCCGCGACGTGCCCCGGTCGATGGGGTTCGAGCCCGACTTGGAGAAGGAGTACCACCCGTTCCCGTAGTCGCTCGTCTCCCCCTACCCGCTCGCTGGCCGCCCCACCCGCCCTATTTAAGTCGCTCCCGGCCGCCGGCTCTGCCATGGACGTCGTATCCGACGCGGACGTCGAGGCGGCCGAGGCGGTCGACGACGTGTTCCTCACGCAGGGCGCGGCCGGCGAGGACACCAGCATCCAGCGCTTCGTCATCGAACCCGGCGCCGAAGTGCCCGAGCACGACCACCCGCACGAGCAGATCGGCGTCGTCACCGAGGGGGCGCTCACGTTCCTCGTCGACGGCGAGGAGCTGGTCGTCGAGGCCGGCGACACCTACAGCATCCCCGGCGACGAGCCGCACGCCGCGCGCAACGACGGCGACGAGGCGGTCGTGGGGTACGACATCTTCTCGCCGCCGCGCGCGAACCCGGACTGGCGGGAGTGAGCGACCGGGCGCGCGTTTGTGAGTGACCCCGGCGTCGATCCGTCGTCGACCGTCACCGCGCGGGGGCGACCGGTCAGTCGCTGACGTCCGCGAAGCAGTTGAACTCGACGGTGACGGAATCGACGGCCTCACCGGTCGCGTTCACCGCGACGACTCGGTACTGCCCGTGGAACGGTCGACGGCCCAGGGACTGCTCGTACCGGAGCTGTCCCTCGTTCACGCCGACCTTGTTCGCCATGAGTCCGGCGTCGTCGGCCGAGACCGGAATGACGTGTGCCAGCGCGTCCGTCGCGTCGTACACCTCGATCCTGTCGAGGTCGTTCTCTCGGACGTCGTCGACGGACAGCGGGACCGCGAGCCGCACGTCGCCGTCTTCGACCGTCCCGGTCGCGCCGGCATCGAGCACGTCGCCGTCCCCGTGATCGAGGGCGCTCGTCTGACAGTCGACCGTGTCCGGACCGCCCGATTCCGACCCGCTACAGCCTGCTATCCCGGCGACAGCCGCGCTGCCGACGGTCGCCAGCAACGCTCTTCTGGAGGGCATACGAACGGACAAACATCTGGATTGACACGAAGTCTTTTCGGTTCCGCGACGCCGGCCGCACCGTCCTCGCTCGGACTCGTGGGCAACGCCCGCCACTGTCACGCACCCTTTATCAGTCGCCCCCCAAACGCGGACAACGATGGCACGCGCGAGCGCCGGCGCCCGGCTCCACTTCGGCTTCTGTAACCTCAGCCTCTCGCACGAGCGGCTGTACGGGGCCCTCGGCGTCGGCCTCCGCGAGCCGCGGGTCGTCGTCGACGCCGAGCCCGCCGACCGGGTGGCGGTCGAGACGGCCGACGGCGACGACTCCACCGACCCCGCCGTCCGCGACGACGTCCTCCGGTACGCCCGCACGGCCGTCGACCTGCTCGGCGTCGACGGCGCCCGCGTCACGCTCCGCGAGTCGCTCCCGCGCCACGCCGGGCTCGGGAGCGGGACGCAGCTGGCCGCCGCGACGCTCGCGGCCGTCGCGGTCGCTCACGGCGAGGAGCCCCGCGTCCGCGAGCGCGCCCCGGCGCTCGGCCGCGGGGGACGCTCCGGCGTCGGCGTCGCGACGTTCGAGGCGGGCGGGTTCGTCCTCGACGCCGGCCACCCGACCGCCCGGTTCACGACCGACCGCCCCGCGGACGGCGAGTGGACCGTCCCGCCGGTGGCGGCCCGCCACGACGTGCCCGACGACTGGCGCTTCCTGCTCGTGCGCCCGGACGTCGCCCCGGGCCGGAACGGGGACGCGGAGGACGACGCGATGCGGACCGCGGTCGAGCGCGCGGAGCCCGGGCTCGCCGACCGGATCGGCGGGATCGTCACGCGGCGGGTGCTCCCCGCGGTCGCGACCGGGAACGCCGAGCGATTCGGCGCCGCGGTCGCGGAGATCGGTCGGCTCAACGGCGCCTGGTACGCCGACGAGCAGGGGGGCGTCTATCGCCCGCCCGTCGGCGACGTGGTGGCGTCGCTGTCGGGGTCGGCCGCGGTGTTCGGCGCGGGCCAGTCCTCGTGGGGCCCGACCGTGTACGGCGTCACGGACGCCGCGAACGCCGACGGAGCGGCGGGCGCGGGCGAGCGCGCGCTGGCGGAGGCGGGCGTGGACGGGTCGGTCGCGGTCGTCCGCGCGGCCGAGGGCGGGGCGCGGGTGACGGGACAGCGGACCGACTAGCCGCTCCGCGACGCCCGCACGAGCAACAACACTAAGCGGGACGGCGACCCGGTACGGGACATGACGAGCGTTCCGTTCGGCGTCGCCCGCCTCGACTCGATCCTCGGCGGCGGCGCGCCGCCGGGCAACGTCGTGCTGCTCGCCGGCGAGTCCGGGGCGGGCGCGCGCGAGTTTCTCTACACCGCCGCGGCGATGAACGCCCTCGGGCGCGCCGACGCGGAGCTGTTCGACCTCTACTACGGCGACCTCCCGGCCGACGCCGCGCTCCCGGACGACGTCCACTACCTCTCGTTCACCGCCGACACCGACGCGCTCACCCGCGAGATGGGGTACACGATGGCCGACGAGATCGTCGACGCCGCGATCGACGAGATCGCCTTCCGCGACCTCTCGCCGGAGTACTTCCAGCTGAGTCCGGTCCCCCGCGACTGGTACGAGACCGAGACCGCGTCGATCACGGAGCTCGGCGACCGCGGGGAGTACGAGGACGTGCTCACGGCGTTCGGCGACTACCTCTCCGAGAACGCCGACGGAAGCTTAGTCTGCATCGACTCCGTCACCGACCTCGTCTCGATGGTCGACGAGGACACGGAGTGGAGCGACGTGGCGATGGTGATGAAGGGGCTCAAGAAGGCCGCCTACCGGTGGGGCGGGCTCATCCTCGTGTTGGTGAACACCGACTCCATCTCCGACCGGGAGTTCGGCGCCCTGATGGACGCCGCGGGCGGCACCCTCCAGTTCACGTGGGAGAGCGGCGGCTCCCAGCGCGCCCGAACGATGTTCGTCCGCGAGTTCCGCGGCGTCCTCTCCCGGCTGGAGGCGGAGAACATCGTCCGGTTCGAGACCGAGATCCACGAGGGGGGATTCGACATCAGCGACGTGCGGAAGATCCGGTGAGCGGTCGAACGCGGCACCGACCGCGTTTCACTCGGGCCGGTCCCCGCGCTCCGAGTATCGATCCGGAGAACGGCGCGACAGATTACTTAAGTCTCCCCGTTAAACGGAGCATAAATGGCGGGGTATCCTCAATGAGCGACTTCGATCCGACCGACGGGACGGTCGACGCCGCCGACGAGGCCACCGCCACCGAAGCCGCCGTCGACGAGGCCGCCGATGAAGCCGACGTCGGCCGCGAGGAGCTGCTGAAGCGCGCGATCGTCGCGCTCGCGGAGGAGGAGGGGATCGACGTGCCGGACCGAGAGGAGGTGGCCGCGATCGAGTCGCGGCTCGACGCCCTCGACGCCGACGTCGACGAGAAGGTCGAGGACCTCCGGGAGCGCTTCGTCGAGCTCTACCGCGATCTGGAGGCGAAGGCGCCGGCCGACCACGCGCACGCCGAGACGGCCGAGCGGCTGGACGCGCTCGCGGCCGACCTCGACCGGATCGCGGAGCGGGTCGACGACCTCGAAGCGGACGCGGCGGCGCGGTCGACCGTCGACGAGGCGGTCGAAGGGCGCGTCAGCGACCTCGACGACCGGCTGGCCGGCGTCGAGGAGCGGGTGGACGACCTCGCGGAGTCGGCGGCGCACGCCGACGCGGTCGACGTCGAGGGGCTCGACGACAAGCTCTCCCGGGTCGCGAGCGCGGTCGTCAGGGTCCGGCGCCGGCTGGAGGCGGCCGAGCGCGACCGCGCCGACCGCGAGCGCCTCGACGCGCTGACGGCGACCGCCAACCGCGACGGCGTCCGGAAGGCGGCCTGCACCGACTGCGGCGGAACCGTCGACATCGGGCTGTTGACGACGCCCGAGTGCCCCCACTGCGGACGGGAGTTCGCCGAGCTGGACCCGAACCCCGGCTTCCTCGGCACCTCGCGGCTCGTCGCCGCGGAGCAGCCCGCCCTCGACGGCGACGTCGACGACGACCGAGGCGACGTGAGCACCCGCGACGCCGGAGGCGACCGATGAGCGACGAGGGTGGCGGGCGGCGCCGCGACTCGGACGCGGGCGAGGTGGACGACCCGTTCGACTCCCTCGAGGAGCCCGCGGCCGAGGTCGACGACCCCTTCGCCGAGCTCGGGGCCGGTGTCGAAGGAGACGATCCAGACGGGGGCGATCCGGACGGGGGCGATCCGGACGGAAACGACCCGGACGGGGGCGCCTCCGACTCCGACCCCGTCGATCCCGCTCCCGTCGACCCCGAATCCGGCGCCTCCGGCGCGCGGCGCGACGACCCCTTCGACGAGCTCGGCCCCGCCGATCCGGGGGCCGACGTCGACGACGCGTTCGAGCGGATGGACGTCGGCGGTCCGGCCGAGGAGGACGTCTGGGAGTCCCTCGACGCGGACGCCGCGGGGACCGACGCCCTCGGAGGGGCGACGGCCGTCCCCGGCGGTGGCGACACCGAGCACGTCGTCTCCAAGCGGACGTACTGCCAGCAGTGCCCGCACTTCACTCCGCCGCCCGAGGTCGCGTGCGGCCACGAGGGGACGACGATCCTCGAGGCGGTCGGTTTTGACGAGTTCCGCGTGCGGAACTGCCCGATGGTCTCCGAGGAGGACCCGACGTTCGACTCCGGCGAGTGAACTAAAAACGATTACGTCGGCGCCGATCGATCCCGACGACGGTTTCTGAATACTCTCAAGCGTCTCCGGCGCGAGTCCACGCACACTGTGGGAATCGTCGGAGCGGTGCGACGGCGCGGGATCGAGTTCGGTCCGGGAGCGTTCACCGGGGCGATAGGGGATTCGATTACGGTCATCCCGCTCGTGGTCGCGCTGGCGCTGTTGACCGACGTGTCGCTGCCGCACGCGCTCGTCGGCTTCGGCGTCTTCCAGGTCGTCTGGGGGGTCCGGTACGGGCTCCCCGTGTCCGTCGAGCCGATGAAGGCGCTGGCGGCGCTGGCGATCGCGGGCGCGCTGACGTACGCCGAGCTCGCGCTCGCCGGGCTGATCCTCGGCGTCCTCCTCCTCGCGATCGGGCTCTCCGGGACGCTCGCGCGGGTGGAGCGCTGGATCGGCGAGCCGGTGATCCGCGGGGTGCAGTTCGCGGTCGGGCTGATCCTGCTGCAGACCGGCGTCGACCTCGCGCTCGGCGACCCGGTCCTCGCGGCGGTCGGCGTGGGAATCGCCGCCCTCGCGACGCTCGCCGGGCACCGGAAGGCGAGCGCGCTCGCGGTGGCGGTCGCGGGCGTCGCGATCGCCGTCGTCGCCGCCGGCGTCCCGGCGCCGCAGTGGCCCGGGGCGCCGCCGACCCCGTCGCCCTCGGCGTTCTCCGCGGCGATCACCCGACGGACGGCCGACGGCGTGGTCGCGCAGCTCGCGATGACGATCGGGAACGCCGCGCTCGCGACCTCCCTCCTCTTCGCCGACCTGTTCGACGCCGAGGTGACACCGGACGAGCTGTCGGCGAGCATGGGCGCGACGAACCTGCTCGCGGTGCCGCTCGGCGGGATCCCGATGTGTCACGGCTGCGACGGGGTCGCCGGCAAGCACGCGTTCGGCGCGCGCACCGGCGGCGCGAACGTCGTCCTCGGCGCCGGCTACCTCCTCGCCGTCCCCTTCGCGACGCCCGCGCTCCTCGACGCGTTCCCGGTGGCGATGCTCGGCGCGCTGCTCGCGATCGTCGCCGTCTCGCTCGCGCGCAACGCCCTCGACTCCTCGAACGTCGCGCTCTCGGTCGCGATCGGTCTCGTCGCGCTGGCGACGAACCTCGGCGTCGCGTTCCTGCTCGGGATCGTCGCGCACCTCGCGTGGGAGCGGGTCGGCGACACTAGTGACGATCGCTTATAAATGGTCGGCGGTGCGGCGGCGCGCGCCTCCGAGCGCCCACCGGGCGTGAGGAGCGCGCGCGAGGGAGTCGCTGGCGCCGTCGGCGCCAGCGACGAGGCTGGGGAGGCGTGAGGTGCTGTGCGGTTGCGGTGCGGGGTGGGACTCAAAGGGGCAGCCGCGCTCGGCGAACCCCAGCGACGCAAGGACCGCAGGGAGCGCAGCGACCGAGGACCGCAGCGAGCTGTGGGAGCCGAGCGCGGCTGGGGCTTTGAAGGTCGTCCCCGTGTCGTTGAGGAAACCACGTCACAATCCGGCTCCGTATCCGTCCTCGTCTAGAGCGCAGTCACGGGAGCTAAACCGCTCCGTACCGTAGCCGACGCGTATATGCAGTTCTGTGACGACTGCGGCTCGATGATGGTCTCCGTCGACGGGGAGATGGTGTGTCAGAACGACGACTGCGGCGGCACCGCCGAGCGCGACGAGGCGCTCGCGGCCGACTTCGAGTCGACCACGGAACAGACCGGCGGCGAGGTGATCGAGACGGAGGAGGGCGCGAACTTCGAGGGGAAGCCGACCGCGACCGACGTCGTCTGCGACGAGTGCGGCCACGGCGAGGCGTGGTACACGATCAAACAGACGGGCGCCGCCGACGAGCCGCCGACGCGCTTTTTCAAATGCAAGGAGTGCGGGCGTCGCTGGCGCGGCTACAACTGACGGCACCCGAAGCCGCCGTATTCGGCACACCGGCGATTTCCACGCTACGAGTCGAGCCGCTCTATCGCGAAGCTGCTGTGGCCGTGGGTTTCGAGCGACAGGTACGTCAACTCCATCTCAGACTCCGCGCAGAACTCGTGAACCGCGGCGATGACGCCGTACCACCGCCCCCCGGGGACGTCACCGAGGCAGTAATCGTGTCCGGCGATGACGCCGTCGGATTTCACTTTCTCTCTGCAGATCCGCAGCTCGTTCAGCGTTTGCTCGTACGTGTGGGTGGTGTCGATGTACGCCCAGTCGAGGGACCCGTCTTCGAAGCGTTCGAGGGCGACGTCCGGTCGCTCCGGCAGGACTTCCACGGTTCCGTCCGCGATCTGCTCCGCGTACCTGGTTTTCACCTCCTCTACACTCCGGTCGCTGAACTCCGTCGACTCCCAGACGTCGATCAAGTACAGTTCGTCGGGGTCCGTTATCGAGAGGATCCGCTCGGAGAAATCCCCCTCGTCCGTCCCCAACTCCGCGACGCGTCCGCCCTGCGGGAACGCTTCCAGCATCTCCTCTCGAGACGGGACGACCTCGGCGTCTCTGACGTGTTCCGCCGAGAGGGTCTCCGGGACGGAGTCCCTTCCGTGAGGGGCCTTGACTCGATCCGGGTCGTAGAAGACCGACGCGCGTGCGCCCTTCAGTACGGGATACGCTCGCGCCGGGACGAGCCCTGCGATCCGGCCTTTCAACGTATTGAGGGGAGAGACCACGAATGGTAGCTGTCGCCCGTGTGGGGCTTATATGTGCCAGTTCGTTCACCGGCCGTTAGCACGGCGATAACCGACTGCCGTTTATACGCTTCTGCCCGGACGCGGCGCGAAAAAACTCGCCGCGTCCGCTCCCACGTCACCGGCACGCCCCACGAAGAAGTGGTCCGACTCGAACGCTCTCGTCTCGATTCCCAGCTCCTCGGCCCGCTCCACGACGGGCTCCCAGTCGGCCGTCGAGTCGCGGGTCGCGTACAGGATCCGCGCCGGTACGCCCAAATCGATCAGACCGTCGAGCGCCGCGACCGCGTCGACGTCGGGGTTCAGCCGGGCCGTGGGCGCGAGCGCGCAGACGCCGGCGAGGCCGGGGCGCGAGGCGGCCGTCACGAGCGCGACCGTTCCCCCGAACGAGAAGCCGAACAGCCCGACGCGCTCGTAGCGCTCGGCCGCCCATCCGACCGCGTTGTCGGCGTCCGTGCTCTCGCCGTACCCCTCGTCCCAGTCGCCGTAGTCGAAGCGGAGGCAGTCGATCCCGCGGTCGGTCAGGGCGTCGCTCGCCGCTCGCAGCCGCTCATCGCCGCGGTGGCCGCGCTGCTGCGGGTGGGGCGGGCAAGCGACGACGAGCGCGTCGGCGCGGGCGTCGCCGTCGCGATCCGACTCGCGCGCGTCGCTCGCGGCGGTGTCGAGACTCGCGCGCACGTCGCGACCGCCGGGGATGAGGACGGTGTCGCTCACGGGAGTTGGGCTGGAAACCTCGGAGTTCGCCGCGTCAGGGCACCTGCGTCACGCGGTCGACGTTGTCGAGCGCGGCCAGATCCTCTGTAAGCGCCTCCTGGTCGACGTCGGCCTCGTAGTAGAACACCAGGTCGAAGGTGCCGTCCCGGAGGAGCTGCTGGCACTCCCAGACGAACTCCTCGCCGTCGAGAGTGAGCCCCTGGAACTGGTTCGAGGAGAAGCTCGTGTCGTCGTTGCCGGCCTCGATGTACGCCTCGCCCTTGCCGGCGTGGTCGGCGATGACGTCGTTGGCGGCGACCGTGAGCTCGTGCATCTCGAGGTCCTCCTGCCCGCCGAGCGTCGTGTGGACGATACAGCCCAGGAGTTCGATGTCGCCCGGCTCCAGCAGGGCCTTCGTCCGCGCGTAGAGGTCGGAGTCGACGGTCTCGCTCATGGCCCTCTATTCCGTCCCCGGTGATAAACGGGTGACGGTTCACGCGTTCGGCTCCGTTCCGGCCGCCGAGCGATGCCCGACCGATCGGGGACGACGCCCGGCCGCTCAGTCCCGGAGGCGAACGACCGGGCCGTCGGCGCCCTCGTCAACGTCGACCAGCCCGTCGTCGGCGAGGTCGTCGACGAGCCCGCGGAGCCACTCGCGCCCGTGCTCGCCGTCGGGCGCGTAGTCGACCCGGACCCGGGGACCGAGCTCGTCGAGCGCCAGCTCGTCGTACTCGCCGAGCGTCCGGACGACCCGCCCCCGGAACTGCCGGCGGCTCCCCTCGAAGCTCGGCTGCTCGGGCACGTCGGGCGCGGTGAAGTCGCCGGTCTCGTACGCGTGACACCGGCCGCGCCACGGGCAGCCCGCCTCGTCGCAGCGGGGGGTCGTCCCGCAGGCGACGCCGCCGAGCTCCATGATCGCGTTGTTCCAGACGCGGGACTCGCCGTCGGGCATGACCAGGGAGGCGACTCGCGCGAACGCCGCGTCGTCGTCGGGGACCGCGAACGCGCGGTGGAGCACGCGCTTCACGTTGGTGTCGACGACCGCGTCGCCGTTGTTGAAGGCGAACGACGCCACCGCGTTGGCGGTGTACGGGCCGACGCCCATCAGCTCCTGCAGGTCGTCGGGCGACTCTGGGAACTGGCCGCCGTAGTCGTCCTCGACCTGTCCGGCGGCCTCGTGGAGGTACTTCGCGCGGTTGTTGTAGCCGAGCGAGTGGTCGGACCAGAACGCGACCACGTCGCCGCGGTCGGCGGCGGCGAGGTCGGCGGTCGTCGGCCACTCGTCGAGGAAGTCCTCCCACGCGGGGACCACCCGGTCGAGCTGCGTCTGCTGGCTCATCACCTCGCTGACGAGGACCGCGTAGGGGTCCTCGGTTCGCCGCCACGGGAAGTCGCGGTGGTCCGCCTCGTACCACTCCACGAGCGCCTCGCGGACCGCGTCGAGGTCGGCCGGCAGCGCGGGGGCGTCGCCGTCGGCGAGCCCCTCCGTGCCGCCGGCATCCCTCGCGGTCGCGTCCGAATCGGTCATTACCGTTCGTCGGGTCGGCGCTCGTTTATCGGTGCTGGTCCTCGCCGACGCCGACCGGAGCCATCGAGCGCGGGTCGCGGTCGGGTCCCGGGTAGTCGCCGCCGACGGCCTCGGGGTAGAGCTTCTCGGCCGAGAACACGGTCGCGAACGCCCGCGGCTCCCGGACGCTCACCGGCAGTCGGTCGCGGAGCCCGGCGGCCGCTCGCGCCCCCGTGAGCGACGGATCGAGGCTCACGACCTGCATCGCGGCGCCGCGGTACGCCGAGGCCAGCGCCGGGTGGTCGCCCGCCGGGTGCGCGACCGGCTCGCGCCACGCCTCGACCGCGTCGCGCCAGTCGGCCGCGAGGGAGTCGTCCGCGAGGTCTGCGATCACCGCCTCGGCGTCGTCGAGGAGGGCGTCGCTGGCGACGAGCGTCGTCCACGAGTGCGCGCGCAGCGCGTCGAGCGCCTCGCGGGCCGCGCCGCCGACGAGGAGGTCCGCCGCGAGCGCGTCGGCGTCGGCCACGACGCGGGCGGGGCTCGGCTCGCGGTCGAGGGGGGAGACGTCGGCGTCGCTCTCCGCGTCGTCGCCGTCGGTGTTCGAACCGTCCTCGCCCCCGGAGCCCGATCGGCGATCCGCGAGCGCGGCGCGCACCGCGTCCTCGGTCGCAGCGCGTCCGGCCGCTCGCTCGAACAGGTCGGCGAAGGTCACGGCCGGACCGTGGTCGCCCACGGGTATCCGCGTTGCGGCTGCGCGCGCCGTCGGTCGCCCGCGACGTCCGTCGGAAGCGCCCCGACCGGACGGCCCGGACCGCTCACTCGAGCCGGTCCGCGAGGTCGTGGAACCCCTCGATGACGAGGTCCGGCTCGGGGCCCAGCTCCTCCGTCGGGAGCGTCTTCCCGGGACGGGAGACCCACGCGGCCGACATGCCGGCGTGTTTCGCGCCCCAGACGTCCCGCATCCCGCCGCCGGAGGCGTGCAGTATCTCCCCGATCGGCGTGTCGGTCCGCGCCGCCGCGTGCTCGTAGATCCCCGCGTCCGGCTTGTACGTCTCGACCTCGTCCGCGCTGATCGCGTCCGTCACGACGTCTCCGAGGTCCGCCGCCGCGACCAGATGCTCCAGCATCTCGGGCGAGCCGTTCGAGACGATGTACACCTCGTACCCCAGGTCGGTGATCCGCCCGATCCCGTCCCGGACGTCGTCGAAGATCGATAGCTCGTCCTCGTAGACGGTGCGCCGGATCTCGTCGCGGGTCGCCTTCGGCACGTCGTACCCGTTCGCTTCGAGCGCGTATCGGAGGCCCTGCCCGATGAGCTCCCAGAACGGCTGGTAGGCGTCGATGTCGTTCGCGATCATCGAGTACTGGAGGTACTGCGCGCGCCACAGCTGCGAGACGCTCTCGGCGTCGTCGAGGCCGTCGACGTGCGCTTCGAGCACCGCCTCCTGCGAACCGATGTCCACGAGCGTGCTGTACGAATCGACGGTCACCGTCGAGACGGAGTCGAAGTCCATGGTCGTGGTACACCAACCCGCGTCATAACCGTGGTGAATGCGGCCACGACGACGAACGGCAGAACAAGCCTAGGCCGAGATTTGAACTCGGGGTCTCGTCCTTACCAAGGACGCGCTTTACCGCTAAGCTACCCAGGCACGCAATCAGTCGTTGACCGGATTCGACTTTATGGGTTTCGATCCGCCGCCGCCTCCCCCCGATCCGGCTGCTCCGCGGTCACGCGACCGGGCGCTCGTCGATCGGACGCTCACCGGTCCGTCGCGCTCACGGCGCGGTCGGAGATGTCGGCGATCCGGTCGGCGGTCGCGTCCGGGAGCGCGCGCCCGGGCGGCGGGAACTCGCCGTCGTAGTCGGCCGCCAGCTCCCGAGCGTACGTCAGCAGCTCCTCGGGCGGGTCGCCGCCGACGGCCGTGGTGCCGGCGACGACCGCCAGCTCGAGGGCGTCGACCTCCAGGTTCCGGTCGAGCGCGGCCGCCGCCGCGGGGTCGGTGCCCTCGCGGTCGCGGAGGGTCTGGTCCCGACCGAACGCGCGCACGACCTCGACCGCCGCGGTGGCGGCGTCGGTACACGCCAGCAGCGAGAAGCCGCGCGAGACGAGCACGTCGGCCGTGAGCACGTCCATGTCCGCGTCGATGTCGGTCTCGCGGGTGGCCGCGGTCAGCCACGGCTCCTCGTGGGCCACCGCGCGGGTGAGCCGGAGCCCCTCGTAGATGAGCTGTACGCCCGCCGCCCGGTCGACGACCCCGTCGAGGCGCACGTCGGGGTCGACCGCCCGGGCCGTGACGAGCGCCAGCACGCCGGGCGTCACGGCGGCGTCCAGAATGCGGCTCTCGAGGGCCTCGCGCAGCCGCTCGGGCTCGACGTCCGCGAGCGCCTCGTGAGCGGCCTCACGCGCTCGCGCGGCATCGTCCATTACCGCGATGTAGTCGAGCGAAGGGCAAAGACCTTTGGAAACGACCGGGATACGACGCCGTGATCCGCACCAGCACCGACGGCCGCGTCCGCGTCGTCACGATCGACCGCCCGGAGCGACGAAACGCGCTTCGCCCCGAGGACTTGGACGCGCTCCGCAGCGCCGTCTCCGACGCCGAGCAGCCCGTCATCTACCTCCGCGGCGCCGGAGACGCCTTCTGCGCCGGCGCCGACCTCGACGCCGTCGCCGCCCTCGACACCGACGCCGACGCGGACGACGCGGCGTCGTTCGCCCGACGGGGACAGCGCACCGCCGCGGCGATCGCGGCGGCGGACACGGTCGTCGTCTGCGGGATCGACGGCGCGGCCCGCGGCGGCGGAGTCGAGATGGCGCTCGCGGCCGACGTCCGGGTCGCCACGCCCGCGGCGACGTTCGCCGAGCCGGGCGTCGACTTCGGGCTCTTCGGCGCGTGGGGCGGCACGGTCCGCCTCCCGCGGGTGATGCGCGAGGGCGACGCCCTGGAGTTCGCGCTCTCGGGCCGCGTCCTCGACGCCGACGAGGCGCTCCGGACCGGACTCGTCTCCCGGGTCGTCGACGACCCCCGCGCGGTCGCCGACGAGATCGCGGACGGGAAGCCGGACGCGCTGCGCACCGTGAAGCGCCGGGTGCGCGACAGGCGGGACGACGCGACGCAGGCGGACGCGGAGGCCGAGGCGTTCGCCGCCCTCGTCCGGTCGCACGGCGCGGAGATCGCGGCGTCGCGGAGGGAGTAAGCCGCGCGAGCGAAGCGGTCCGACCCCGGCGCCGTCCCGATGTGACAGGTTTAAGTGAACCTCCGACCAACCACTAAGTGCGAAGCACGCACCGGTAGTGTAGTGGTATCACGCAACCTTGCCATGGTTGCAACCCGAGTTCAAATCTCGGCCGGTGCACTTCCGACTGACTTCGTCAGTCGACGCTTGTCTCGCTCTGCTCGACAAACTCCCTGCGGTCGCGCACCGCCCTGACTCCCCGCTCGCGCTGTCGCCGGCGCTACGCGCCGGCTGCAAGAGGGACCTCCGGTCCCTCCCTGCTTGCGGGGAGTCTCGGCCTGTGCATTTCTCGAACTGACTTCCGCCGGGAGCGTTCAGCTCGTTCGACCGCCGATCAAACCGCGAGAACACCTCGCCACAGCGAGCGCGAACCTGTTCGTTTAACCGGGCGTGCGTCGTTGTTGCGAGTATATGGTTGAGGTCTTACTTCTCGTCGGATTCGTGGTCGCGGCGTTCGTCGGGTACAACATCGGGGGCGCCACGACCGGTCCCGCCTTCGGTCCGGCGGTCGGGTCGGGAGTGCTCTCGAAGTCGGGGGCCGCGGCGCTGATGTCGGTGTTCTTCTTCATCGGGGCCGGCACGCTCGGTCAGCGGGTCGTGACGACGCTCGGGGAGGACCTCGTCACCGGCGGCAACGTGTTCACGCTGGAGACGAGCATCGTGGTCCTCTTTTTCATCGGCGGCGCGCTGTTCGTCGGGAACTTCGCCGGCGTCCCGGCGTCGACGTCGATGACGGCGGTCGGGGCGATCGCGGGGCTCGGGCTCGCGACGGGCACCCTCGACCGGGCGGTGATGGGCGAGATCGCCATCTGGTGGATCGTCGCGCCGATCATCGGCTTCTGGGTGTCGGGCGTCGTGGGGCGCTACTTCTACCCGGCGATCGATAGCTGGGTGGCGATCGACAGCACCGAGGGTGCGCTGTTCGAGTTCGACCGCTCCGGGCTGATCCCGAAGCCGGTCCCGGGACCGAACACGACCCGCCGGGAGCTCGTCGGCGGCTTCGTCGTCATCGCCATCGGCTGTCTGATGGCGTTCTCGTCGGGCACCTCGAACATCGCGAACGCGATCGCGCCGCTCGTCGCGCTCGATAACGTAGAGATGACGCCGATGATCCTCCTCGGGAGCGCCGCCGTCGCGGTCGGCGCGTTCACGATCGCCCGGCGGACGCTCGACACGCTCGGCAACGACATCACCGACCTCCCGCTGACCGCGGCGATCGTCGTCGCCTGCGTCTCCTCCGGGATCGTCATCAGCCTCTCGGCGGTCGGGATCCCGGCGTCGTTCGTCATCATCGCGACGATGTCGATCGTCGGGCTCGGCTGGGGGCGCGCGACGCGGACCGTGACGGTGCGCCAGGGGATCAGCGGGGAGAAGGAGCCGAAGGTGTCCGTCGGCGCGCTGAAGGCGGACGGGACCGGTCCGATCGGCGAGGGCGACCCGACCGACATCCCCTCGGCGTCGGACCTGTTCAACCCGAGCACCAGCGCGCGCGTCGTCCTGATGCAGAACGTCGTCCCGATCCTCTCGACGGTCGGGGCGCTCGTCACGTTCACGCTGCTGTTCCGCTTCGTCTGGTAGACGCGGGGCCGCCTCCACGACTCTCTTTCCGACCGAACCGCCCCTCTTTCCGACCGTACCGCCTCCCTTTCGGACCGAACCGCCTACCGCCCGAACCGCCGCTGCCGGTCTTGGAAGTCGAGGACCGCGCGCAGGTAATCCCGCCGCCTGAAGTCGCGCCAGTTCACGTCGGTGAAGTAGAGCTCGGCGTACACCGACTGCCAGATCGCGAAGTCGGAGAGCCGCTCGGCGCCCGTCTTGATCACGAGGTCCGGCTCCTCCGGGAACACGAGCCGGTCGGAGACGTCGTCCGCGTCGATCGCCGCCGGATCGAGCGTTCCGGCGTCGACGTCGCTCGCGATCTCGCGGACCGCGGCCGCGAACTCCGCCTTCCCGCCGAGTCCGACGGTGATCCTGATCGGGGCGTCGCCGTCGGCGGTTCCGTCGTCGGCGCCACCTCCGTCGCCGTCCGCGCTCCCCGCCTCTCGGTCGACGCTTCTCTCCACGTCGGCGTCGTCCGGCCCGCGCACGACGAACGGGGCGGGCGCGTCGAGCCGGCGGAGCTCGCGCGCGAGCGTCGGGACCACGGACTCGTCGAGCACCGACACCGAGACGGTGACGCGCTCGGCGCCGTACTCCAGCGCCCATCCGAGCGCCTCGGCGAGGGTGTCGAACGCGCCGTCGACGAGGAGGTCCCGCTCGGTGATGACGATCGCGACGTGCTCCGGCGGCTCCCCCTCGTGGAGTCGATGGCGGACGGCGAGGTACGCGTCGTACAGGCCCACGGGAGACGATTCCGTCGCGGGAATTTAAAAACCCACGTCCGCCGACGAGGGGTTTAATTCGGCGTCGGCCCTAGCCGAGGCGATGGCAGACAGCTACCGCGGGGTGTTCGGCGCGATCCCCTACGCGATCCGGCACACCGAGTCGTGGACCATGCGCGTCTACGGGGTCGTCGGCGCGCTCGCGGCCGGGCTGATCGCGACGGTCGTCACCCTCGCGCTCGTCGTCTGGATGGCGGAGACGGCCGACGTGCAGGGCGGCACGTTCCTGTTCTCGCGGTCGCTGTACGTGATCGCCGGCTTCGCCGCGGTCGCGCCGCTGCTCGCGCCGCTTCTGTTCGTCGCGCGCCGCCACCGCCGCGGCGACCCCGTCCGGTCGGGGTACGACCGGAAGATGGCGTACGGCGGCTTCCTCTTCCTCCTGTCGCTGTACGTCGGCCTGGTGATCTCCGCGCCGGCGGCGCTCCGGGACCCAACCGAGTCCGCCGTCGTCGGCGCCCTCTACGCGCTCCCGCAACCGGTCGGCGTCGTTCCCCCGGTCGCCGCCGCGGTCGTCGTGTTCGCGATCCACTACCGTCTCCGCGTGACCGACGACGCGGGCGCCGCGGAGACGGTCGACGATCCCGCCGCCGACGAGCCCACAGTCGACGACGACTGACGCGGCTCGAAACCCGGAAAAGGGTCGGTCGCCTATCTCGCCCAATGACCGACGAGCCGACGGATACGGACGAAAAAGAGAGCACGTTCCTCGTCACGCACGTCGAGAGCGACTCGGCGGTGCTGAAGGACGTCCACGACGGACAGGTCCACACCCTGAGCTCGAACCCGGGCCTCGACGTCGACGACGCGGTGGAGGCGACCGTCGCTCCCGACCCCCCGATGGAGGTCACGTACCGGGTGATCGAGGTGGCGGCGCGCCGACCACTCTCGATCGAGGAGAGCGAGGAGCCCCCGACCGTCCACGAGCGCGAGCTCGCGGCGGAGACGCCGACGGGGGAGCTCGCCCGCGAGCCCCGCGCCGGCGAGGGCGAGGTCCACGTGCTGACGCCGCCCGAGCCGGACACCGAGGACGCGGTCGCCGACGTGATCGAGGACCGCGAGGCGACGCTCTCTCGGGCGGCTCGGCTCGGAGTGAACCGCGTCGAGATCCGGTCGGAGCCGGGGGTCGTCAGCGTCCGCTACATGCCCTGACTCATCCGGCCTCGGTGTTCGAACCCGACGGACCGGCCGCGCTCTGGACCCGCCAGCCGCCGTCGACGTCGCCGTCGCGCGTCTCGTAGTCGACGGTCGTCTCGCTCGTCACGACCGCGGCGTCGACGGTATCGCCGCGAGTGCCGTCGAGGTCGTCGCCGCGAGTCTCGTCGGCGTCGTCGCCACCACCGCGGGCCTCGATCCGCTCCACGCGGAACGGCACGTCGAGGCTGTCCCCGCAGCAGCCGACGTCGACGAACTCCTCGCGGACGTCGCCGACGGCGACCTCGTCCATGACCCGGGCGAAGTACGACCGATAGCGGTCCGTCTCGACCTGATCGCGTCCCCAGTCGCTGAGCCCCTCGGGGTACGAGAGGACGACGCGGGCGGCCTCAGGCGCATCCATGGGTGACGGTAGCACGCCCGGCGGTTAGTCCGTTTCGGCGGTCCGCGTCTCGGTCGCCCGGGCGGGAGCGAACGGGATCGCCGGCTCGCGACCGAACGACGCCGCCGGCTCGCGGTCGAGTGAGAAGGCTTATTCGCGCCCGCGCAGGAACCGGTATTTATGGTAGCGATCGAGGTACCGGAGGTCAACTACACCGAGTACTCGAACCGGCAGCTCGTGGCGGTCCCGCTCGCGGTCCTCGCTCTCGCGCTCGCGATCATCCTGGGATGGTATCTCGTCACGGGAGCGCCGGCGAACCTCGGGCTGGCGTTCACGGGCGGCGTCGAGCTCCGGATAGCCGACGACGGCGGTAACGTCGAGGAACGCATCGAAACCGAGTTCGACAGGCAGCCCGACTCGATCCGGTCGATCCCCGCGGACGACGTGTACGTCGTCACCTTCCGCGCGGCCGACGAGGACCCGGAAGGACTGGCCGAGGGTCTCGAGCAACAGGCCGACGACGCGGGGCTCACCACGACCGCGGTCGACCAGGTATCGCCGAGCTTCGCCGGCGACACGGCCCGGACCGCGGTGTTCGGAGTCGCGCTGGCGTTCCTCGGGATGAGCGTGCTCGTGTTCGCGCTGTTCCGGACGTTCGTCCCCTCGCTCGCGGTGGTCGCCTCCGCGTTCTCAGACTTGGTCATCCCCGTCGCGGTGATGAACCTCCTCGGGATCCAGATGACACTCGGGACGATCGCGGCGCTGCTGATGATCATCGGCTACAGCGTCGACTCAGACATCCTGTTGAACAACTCCGTGCTGCGGCGGACGGGCGACTTCTACGAGTCGGTGAGCCGCGCGATGCGGACCGGGGTCACGATGACGCTCACGTCGATGGCCGCGATGATCGTGATGGCGGTCGTCGCGACCCTCTTCGGCGTCGACCTCCTGCGGAACATCGGGATCATCCTCTCGGTCGGCCTCTGTGCGGACCTGATGAACACGTACCTGCTGAACGTCTCGCTACTCCGCTGGTACAAGTTCGAGGGGGTGAAGCGCTGATGTTGGAACCGATCAAGAACAACTGGCGCATCCTGCTCCTCGTCGTCGTCGTGCTCGGCGCGACGGTCGCGCTATTCGCCCCGCAGTTCGCGCCCGCGACCGCGCCGGGTGAGAACCAGAGCGAGGCGAGCCAGGGGATCACGAACCTCCAGTACGGGCTGGACCTGGAGGGCGGCACCCGCGTGCGGGCCCCGCTGGAGGGGTACACCGCGACCGGCGTCGACTTCGCCGGCGACGACCCCGCGACGGTCGAACGGGCCGTCGCCGACGAGCTCGAGGACGTCCAGCTCCGCGACGTGAGCTCGAGCGTCGGCGAGGACGTCCGCGCCGTCGAGGTCACGGACCCGTCCGTGACCGAGGAGGAGTTCCGCGCGGCGATGGACGCCTCGGGGTACTCCTACGAGGGCGTCCGGCCCGGCGTGACCGCGGAGACCCGCGACCTCACGCAGAGCATCATCGAAGGTAAGATCAACGAGGCGGGGCTCTCCGGCGGGAGCGTCCAGCAGGTCCAGTCGCTCTCCGGCGAGTACTTCATCCTCGTCGAGGTGCCCGGCGAGGGACGAAGCGACGTCGTCGACCTGCTTCAGGAGCGGGGGACGGTCCAGATCGACATCGCGTACCCGAGCGGGAACGGGACCGCCGTCGACGACGGAGTGCTCATCCAGGACGACTTCGAGAACATCGGTACGGCCTCCCAGCGCGAGGGGACCACCCGCGCGTACGTGCCCGTGAACGTTCGGAACACCGCCTCCGGCGGCCAGCCGTCGCCGGCGGAGCGGTTCCAGCAGGCCGTCGTCGACCGCGGGTTCCCCTCGTCGTACCAGTCGGAGGCGGACCGCTGCGAGTACGACCCCGAGACGGGCGAGCTCGGCAACTCGAACCCCTGTCTCCTGCTCACCGTCAACGGCGAGGTCGTCAACTCCTTCGGGATGGACCCGGGGCTCGCCGACAGCATGGCGAGCGGCTCGTGGGCCGAGCGCGGGAGCTTCGAGCTGACCACCAACGAGTTCTCGACGGCCCAGGAGATCTCGGTCAACCTGCGCGCCGGCGCGCTGCCGGCGGAACTGGACATCAGCGGCGAGGGGACGTCCAGCACGATCTCCGCCACGCAGGGCGAGAACTACAAGAACTACTCGCTGGTGACGGGGATCCTCGCGGTGTTCGCGGTCGCGGGCATGGTGTTCCTGCGCTACCGCGAGCCCGCGGTGGCGCTGCCGATGATCGTCACGGCGCTCGCGGAGGTGTACGCCCTGCTCGGCTTCGCGGCGCTGGTGAGCTACCCGATCGAGCTGGCGGTCATCGCCGGCTTCATCGCGGTCGTCGGGACCGGCGTCGACGACCTCGTGATCATCGCCGACGAGGTGATGAGCGAGGGCGAGGTGAACTCCCGGAAGGTGTTCAACTCCCGGTTCCGCCGGGCCTTCTGGGTCATCGGCGCCGCCGCCGCGACGACGATCGTCGCGATGTCGCCGCTGATGGTGCTCTCGCTCGGGGACCTCTCCGGGTTCGCGATCTTCACCATCCTCGGCGTCCTGATCGGCGTCCTGATCACGCGCCCCGCCTACGGCGACATCCTCCGCCGTCTGCTGACGATCCGGTGAGCCGACGCGGCGGCGGTCCCGTCTCGCTGACTCGCCGCCGCGCCGTCGCTCCGTCCTGCCACTACCCCCTTTCCGCCGCGTCGTTCGATCCGTCGATGGGGACGAGAAGCCGACAAACTCTTAATTTAGACTCCTCTAAACCGACCATGACGACGGGCGGCCGCCTCGGGGCGAGGGGCTCGACCGACGAGCGTCGGGAGGACGGGAACGCATGACCTACACCGAGATCCTGATCGTCGCGTTCGCGGCCCAGATCGCCGTGCTCCCGGGCGAGAAGGTGCAGTTCATGATCGCCGCGCTGTCGACGCGGTACGACCCGAAGGTGGTCGTCGCGGCCGCCGGGTCGGCGTTCGCCGGCTGGACCGCGGTCGAGATCGCCTTCGGACAGGCGCTCCAGTCGGCGCTGCCGGGCGTCGTCCTCGACGCCGTGACTGCGGCCCTGTTCTTCGTCTTCGCCTATCTGTTGTACCGGTCGATGCCCGAGCGCGACACCGATCGGGTCGCGTCCAGCGACGGCGGCACGGCGGCGACGGTCGCCGACGCCGAGCCGTCGGATTCCCCGACGGTCGACGCCGACTACGCCGACCTCGACTCGGTGACGCTCCCCGGCCCGCTCGACCGGTTCGAGGGGTCGCTCGGCGGCTTCCTTCCGATCTTCGTGCTCATGGCCACCGGCGAGTTCGGCGACAAGACGCAGCTGGTCACGATCGGGCTGGCGGTGCAGTACGGGGCGACCTCCGCGATCTGGGTCGGCGAGATGCTCGCGATCATCCCGATCAGCCTCGCGAACGCCTACTTCTTCCACACGTTCGCCCACCGCTTCGACGTGCGGCGCGCGCACATCGCCTCCGCGGCGCTGTTCGCCTTCTTCGGCGCCGACACGGTCCTCTCGATCGTCGCCGGCTTCTCGGTCTGGGAGACGTTCATCGGCGCCGTGAGCGGGGCGGTCTCGACGCTCGTGTAAACGCCGTCTAGAACTCGTCGAGCCCCGACTGCTCGGCGGCCGCCAACGCGTCGTCGCAGGTCGCCCACGACCGGCGGGCGCAGTCCGGGACGTCGCCGTTGTCGGCGACGTACGCCCGCAGGAACGACCGCGTCGTCGGGTCGCTCGGGTAGCCGCTCCCGACGCCGTCGTATCCCGGATACCGGTCGTCGATCGCGGCCATCCGGGCGTCGCGGGCCACCTTCGCGACCACGCTCGCCGCGCCGACGACCGGATCGTCCTCGTCGGCGCCGTGGAAGGCCTCGACGTCGACAGCGGGGAGGGCGGCGTCGGTGTCGGCGTCAGTCGAGTCGCCGTCCCCTCGGACGAACCCCCCGAGCCGACGCGCGAACCGCGCCTCGCTGGTGTCGCCCGCGTCGGCGACGACGCGGACCGGTTCCTCGGGAGGCTCCTCGCCGGAGATCTCCCCGATCTCGGCGAGCGCGGCCCGCACCGCCCGCGCCTGGCCGCGCACCGTGAGCGTGTTCATGTCGGTGTCGGGCCGGTCGATCTCGGCCGGTTCGACGAACGCGACGCCGACGGCGACGCGGTCGCTTCCGCGGATCGCCGCGGCCATCGCCTCGCGCCGATCGGGAGAGAGCCGTTTCGAGTCGTCGACGTCGGCCGGGAGGCTCGCCGGGGTCGCGAGCACGGCCGCGGCGACCATCGGTCCGAGCACGGGCCCCTTGCCGGCCTCGTCGACGCCGAGGTACACGCGTCGCTCGTCGTCGGCGAGGGGTAAATACGTTCAGAAAGCGGCCGGGGCGGACTCAGTCGATGAGGACGGCGTTGACCTGTCCGGTCTGGCCGGGGCGCGAGGTGACGCGGGCGCGGCCGGCGGAGGTGTCGATGACGGCGCCCTTGGTGACGATGTTCCGGCGGGCGTAGTTGACGTTCGAGGGGTTGTCGACGACGTTCTCGATCTCGGCCTCGCTGACCTCGCCGCCGTCGGCGACCTGCGCGACGTTCGTCGAGAGCGCGCGGACCTTCTTCTCCGTGCCGCGGGAGTCGATGTACTGGACCCGCGTCTCGCCGACGGTGGTCTCGGCGGGCTCGCGGCCGAGCTGGTGGCGCTTCTTGTTCGAGGCGTGCTTGAGTCGACCGCCCGTCCGCTTGCGCGTGGAGCGTCCCTGGTCTTTCATACAGGTACGAACAGCCAGCGAATACTTGAAGCGTTCGACTCGTCTCGGCGGCGAGCCGGCCCGTGACGGGTCCGAGGGGGCGTGACGGCGCGACGCACGCGAGTCCGCGTGAACCGACGAACGCGGTCACGCGAACCGACGAACGCGGTCACGCGAACCGGCGCTCGAACGACCGGATCCCCTCGTCGGTGCCGACGACGACGAGTTCGTCGTCCGCCCCGATTCGGGTGTCGGGACCGATGTCGGTCAGGGTCTCCCCGTCGCGCTCGATGGCGATGACGGTGCAGCCGGTGGTCTCTCGCACGTTCGCCCGGCCGAGCGTCCGCCCGGCGAGCCGCGGCACGCGCCTCCTGACGACCTCTATCTGCTGGTCGAGCGAGAGCACGTCGCGGTCCTCGATGACGGTCGAGGCGGACAGCCGCCCGGTGACGGTCGCGAGCGAGAGGACGTAGTCGGCGCCCGCCCGGTGCATCTTCCGGACGCTCGCGGCGTCCTCGACGCGGGCGAGCACCTGCGTGTTCGGCGCCAGGTCGCGGACCACGAGCGTCGTGAACTCCGTCGTCGTGTCGTCCGGGAGCGCGAGCACGACCGTCTGCGCCGCCTCGACGCCGGCGGCGCGCAGCGTCTCCGGATCGGTCGCGTCGCCGACCACGTCGACGCCCTCGGCGTCCTTCAGGTCCACGACCGTGACGGGCAGGTCGGCGTCGGCGACCGTCTCGGCGACCGCCCGCCCGACCTGTCCGTACCCGATCACCACCGTCTCGCCCGCGCCGAACCGCCGCGTGGCGGAGTTCGTCAGCTCGACGAGCCGCTCCAGCTGGTCCGGCCGCCCGGAGACGAGCAGGACCGTCCCGGCCGACAGCGTCGCGTCCGGCGGGGGCGCCGCGTCGAACTCGCCGTTGAACCACGCGCCGATGACGTTGACGCCGGCGCGCTCGCGGATCCCGCTGTCGCCCAGCGTCGACCCGGCGAGGCGGCTCCCGTGCGGGACCGACACCTCCGCGAGTCGGAGGGAGTCGCCGATGGCGACCGCCTCGCCGAGGTCGGTCTGGAGCGCGGTCGTCACCTTCGCGGCGAGGCTCTCGCCGAGCAGCGACCGCGGCGAGAGCACCTCGTCCGCGCCGGCGAGCCGGTGGTATCGCTCGCGCTCCGGGTCCTCGACGACGCTGACCACGCGCACGTCCGGGGCCAACTCCTTCGCGGCGAGCACGATGCTCGCGTCCACCTGGTCGGAGACGTCCGTCACCAGCGCCCGCGCGTCGGCGAGGTTCGCGGCCGCCAGCCCGTCCGTCGACTCCGGGTCGGCGCGGATCACGGTCCGGCCCCCCTCGTGGAGCCGCACGGCGCGATCGTCGTCGGGTTCGACGATCACGTAGGGGATCCCGTGGGAGTCGAACTCCGCGATGAGCGCCGCCGACCGCGAGGTGTCCGAACAGACGACGACGTGGTCGGACAGGTCCTCGTCCAGCGACCGGGGGGCGGTCGTCGAGAACGCCTCCTCCAACAGCGGCGTCACCACGACCGGCAGCGCGCCGATCAGCAGCACCATGCCGACGAGGTCCATCACGGCGATGAAGGCGTTCAGCTGTTGGCTCTCCCACGGGGAGTCTCCGCCGAACCCGGTGGTGGTGAACATCTCGACCGAGAAGCGCAGCGCCTCGATCATCGTGCGCGGGTCGCCCTCGTACACCCGCATCCCGTAGCGGTAGACGACCGCGGTGAAGATCAGCACGAAGAGGACGAAGCCGAAGTACCCGACGACGCGGCGCTTCCACGAGTCCATCGACCCGTCGTACGCCGTCCACCCACAAAAACGGGCGGCGTCCGGCCGCGCGACGGCGGGGTTGCGAGCGCGAGCGCGGCCGGGCCGAAGTTCGATGGTTTAAGACACGGGGGGTACCAACGGTAGGACATGGTGCGGGACCCGTCGCGCGAGGAGGATCCGCCGTCGGTCGACGACGTGCTGGACGCGTTGGCCGACGACGCCGCGCGCCGGATCCTGACGGCGCTCACCGAACCGAAGACGGCGAGCGACCTCTCCGAGGAGTGCGACATCCCCCTGTCGACGACGTATCGGAAGCTGGAGAAGCTCACCGACGCCTCCCTGCTCCGGGAGTCGACGGACATCCGCCGCGACGGACAGCACACGACGCGCTACTCCGTCTCGTTCGACTCCGTGACGGTCTCGATCGACGGCGCGGACGACGAGGCGGACGCGCGCCGCGAGCTCGCCGTCGAGTTCTCCCGCCCGGAGCGCACTCGGGACGAACGGCTGGCCGACCTCTGGTCGGAACTGCGAGAGGAAACATGACAACGCACATCGACCTCGCCATCATCGTGGCAAAGACCGCCATCCTCGTGCTCGGTGGCAGCATCACTTACTACGCGCTCCGCGCGTACGGCAGGACCGGCGACCCCTCGCTGCGCGCGCTCGGACTCGGGTTCGGTATCGTCACCGTCGGCGCGCTCATCGGCGGGGTCTCTCACCAAGTCATCGGGTCCGATCTGGCCGTGGGGATCGCGATCAACAGCCTGCTGACCGCGGTCGGCTTCGGCGTCATCGTCTACTCGCTGTACGTGGAGTAATCCCGCTCGCGTCGCACTCTCGGTCCGGCCGTCGGCTCCGCGACGGCCCCGCGACGACTGTCGACGTTCGACGAACCCCGCTTTCGGTAGCCTTTTGCGCCGCTCCGCCCTCGGACCGCCTAATGAGCGACGCACGCGAGGAGCTCTCCCGCCGGATCGCCGGCGAGATAACGCTCAGCGACGATCCCGGGGCGACGCTCCGGAAGTGGCGGACCGACTTCGACGTCTCGCAGACCGAGCTCGCCGAACAGCTCGAGATCTCCTCGTCCGTGATCTCCGACTACGAGAGCGGACGCCGCGAGAGCCCGGGGATCGGCGTCGTGCGCCGGATCGTCGAGGGCCTCCTCGACATCGACGAGCGGCGCGGCGGCGGGCGCCTCCGCCAGTACGCCCGCGTGCTCTCGGCGGGGTTCGAGAGCGACATCGTCCACGACCTCCGCGAGTACTCGACCGCGGTGCCGGTCGAGGAGTTCTACGAGGCGATGGACGCCACCGAGGTCGTCCGCGGCGACCAGGACCGCGTCAACGGCCACACCGTGATCAACTCCATCGAGGCGATCACGCGGCTCTCCAGCGAGGAGTTCTACCGCCTCTACGGCCAGTCGACGAACCGCGCGCTCGTGTTCACGGGGGTGACCCGCGGCGAGTCGCCGCTGGTCGCGCTGCGGGTCGTGAGCCCGACGCCGAACGCGGTCGTCCTCCACGGGATCGAGGCCGAGGACCTCTGGGACCACGCCGCCGACCTCGCGCGCGTCGACCGCTTCTCGCTGGCGACGTCGACCCGCGACCTCGACGACTGCCTCGCCGATCTGCAGGCGCTGTGAGCGCCCCGGCGCGGGACGTCGTGGGTTTCGGCGCCGACCCGACCGAACCGCGGCCCTGAAACCGCCGGCGCTCCTTTCGCCGGGTATGACCGACGAGTACGCCGAGCGGCTCCGCGCCAACCGCCGCGAGAAGGACGAGTTCTTCGCCGACCACCCGCAGTCGCCGATCCCGCCCGAGCACCGCGACGGGTTCGAGGGGCTCGACTACTTCCCGCCCGACGACGACTACCGCGTCGAGGCGACCGTGACGGTCCACGACGACCCCGAACCCGTCGAGATGGAGACCACCGCGAGCAACCCGGTCCGGTACCTCCGGGTCGTCACCTTCGCCTTCGAGGTCGACGGCGAGGAGCACGCGCTCGCCGGCTACCGTCAGGAGGGCGAGGACGGCGCGATCTTCGTCCCCTTCCGCGACAAGACGACCGGGCAGCAGACGTACCACCAGGGCCGATACATGGAGCTGGAGCCGGAGGGGGAGCTCGCCGACGGCGACGTCGTCGTCCTCGATTTCAACCTCGCGTACAACCCCTTCTGCGCGTACAGCGAGACGTTCGCCTGTCCGCTCCCGCCCGAGGAGAACTGGCTCGAGATCGTCGTCCCGGCCGGCGAACGCGCGCCGGACGTCGAGTAGTCGGCTCGGTGGCGACGCGTCCCGCCGTCGCGAACGCGCTCACTCCCGGTCGCGGATGACCATGACCTTCACCCGGCTGACCGCGTCGAAGTCGCGGAGCCGGTAGCTCAGGTCGCGGACGCGCGCGGCCTCGCCGCGGCAGAACAAAGATTCCAGACACCACTCCCCCTGATGGGTGTGACTCGTGTTGAGGATCACGTCCTGGTACGCGTGCTGGACGCCGTGGAGCTCTCGGATCACGTCGTGGTGGCGGTAGTCGAAGCCGACGAGCGCGACCACCTCGCCGGTCATCGATTCGAGCCGCGCGTGCGACTCGACGTACTCGCGCATCGCCTCCCGGACCGCCCGCGAGCGGTTGTCGAGCCCCTCCTCCCGCCAGACGCGGTCGAACTCGTCGCGGAGGTCCGCCGGCACGTTGACGCTCGTTCGCATGGGTCGGCTTCGCCGCGCTCGCTTAAGAGTCCCGAGTATTACGATCAGGCCGGTCCGGTAGTAACAACCGTTATGCGCGGCTTCCACGGAGGGTTCGACAATGCTTCACGGCGACGCACCCGGACTGCTCCTCGGGGCGGTCGCGCTCGGCGCCGTCCACGGCGTCGAGCCGGGCCACGGCTGGCCGGTCGCGGCCTCCTACGCCCTCGACCGGACGCACAAGTGGGCGTACGGGCTCGCGGCGAGCCTGATCATCGGCGTCGGCCACCTCGTGAGCAGCGTCGCGATGGTGGGGGTCTTCTTCTACGCGAAGGGGTATTTCGAGCTCACGCAGATCAACGATCCGGTCACGGTGTTCGGCGACGTGCAGATCGGCGGTCCGGTCAGCCTCGTGGCCGGCGCGTTGCTCATCGGGCTCGGGATCCGAGAGTACACGCACGGTCACGGGCATTCTCACGGACACGGCCACGGGCACTCGGAGGAGGAGCGCGGCGAGGCGCACTCGCACGACCACGGAGGAGACCACTCGCACGACCACGGAGGAGACCACTCGCGCGACCACGGCGATCACACTCACTCCGACGAGAGCCCCGACGACACCGCCGACCGCGGACTCCTCGGCATCGCGTGGTTCGCGTTCGTGCTCGGCTTCGCCCACGAGGAGGAGTTCGAGATCATCGCCATCTGTGCGGGTTCGACGCACTGCCTCGAACTGATGACGGCGTACGCGCTCACGGTCATCGCCGGCATCGTCGGCCTGACGCTGCTGTTGATCGCGGGCTACGAGCGCCACGAGGAGCGGGTCGAGCGGTACGCGCCGTACCTCCCGGTCTTCTCGGCCGCGGTCCTCGTCGCGATGGGGCTCGGGTTCGTCACCGGAGTGTTCTAGCCGAACGACCCGCTGTCAGACCCGATGAGACGAAAGAAAGAGAGGGGTCTCGCCGCGTTACCGCTCCAACTCGACCGTGAGGTCGGTCGCGATCCACGCCTCGGTGTTCCCCTGCTCCGCGAAGACGGTTCGGTCGGGCGAACAGCGACTCGCCGCGACGATCGGCCGTGCGTCCGCCGACTCCTCGGCGCCGCGCTCGATCCGGTCCCCAGTGCTCATTACCACTCCGTCAGGGGTACGGGGGGTTATAGGTTTCGGTCGGCCTAAAATAGTGGGATCCCCCGACGGCGGTGACCCGCGCACCGGTGCGATCGCGGTGATCCGCGCGGGGAATCGGAGCGCATTACCCGGCGGCGGCCGTCCCCTCCGACGATGACGGATTCGCTCTTCGCGCCGCTGACGCTGCGCGACACCGAGCTCCGGAACCGTGTGATGCTGTCGCCGATGTGCCAGTACTCCGCGGACGACGGGTTCGCGAACGACTGGCACCGGATCCACCTCGGCTCCCGCGCGGTCGGCGGCGCCGGCGTCGTGATGACCGAGGCGACCGCGGTCGAGGAGCGCGGTCGGATCACCCCGGGCTGTCTCGGGATCTGGTCCGACGCACACGCCGAGGCGATCGAGCCGATCGCCGACTTCGTTCGGTCGCAGGGCGCGACGCCCGGGATCCAGCTGGCGCACGCGGGTCGGAAGGCCTCCCACCGCCCGCCGGCCGAGGGCGGCGACCCGATCCCCGCGGACGACCCGGCGGGGTGGGAGACGATATCGGCGACCGACGAGCCGTACCCCGACGGCGACCGCGCGGGGAGCGGCGGGCCCGCGGCGACCCGCCGGATGGACGGCGACGACGTCGACGACGTGATCGAGTCGTTCGCCGACGCCGCGGCGCGCGCGCTCGACGCCGGCTTCGAGATCGCCGAGGTCCACGCGGCCCACGGCTACCTCCTCCACCAGTTCCTCTCGCCGGTCACCAACGACCGCGACGACGCGTACGGCGGGAGCTTCGAGGACCGGACTCGGCTCGTCCGCGAGGTCGTCGCGTCCGTCCGCGACGTGTGGCCCGAGGATAAGCCCGTCTTCGTCCGGATCTCCGCGACCGACTGGCTGCCCGACCGCGACTCGTGGGACGTCGACGATTCCGTGCGGCTGGCCCCGCTGCTCGCCGAGGCCGGCGCGGACCTGATCGACGTCTCCGGCGGCGGGATCCACCCCGACCAGCGGCTCCCGGGGACCGGCCCGGGGTATCAGGTGCCGTACGCCGAGGCGATCCGCGAGGGGACCGACGTGCCCGTCGCCGCGGTCGGCGGGATCACGGAGCCGACCCACGCCGACGCCCTCGTCCGAAACGGCCGGGCCGACCTCGTCGCGCTCGGCCGCGAGATGCTCCGCCACCCGTACTGGCCGCTGGAGGCCGCCCACGAGCTCGGCGCGGAGGTCGAGTGGCCGGTGCAGTACCGGCGCGGCCGGTTCGACTGAGCGCGCCGCGCTCTCGCGTCGGCCGGGCTTTTTATCCGCGCGTCGCATACTCAGGGGTATGAGTTCCCGCGACGACCGACGCGACGACGAGCTCGAGGAGCGGCTCGACGAGCTCGAGGACGTCCTCAGCGAGCTTCGGCGCGACCTCCGGGACACGGAACGCGACCGCCCGGGGCCGCCGCGGCCGCCCCGGCTCTCCGAGCTGCTCCGGTTCACCGAGCAGTACACGATCCCGACGATCATCGCCCTCTTGGAGACGACGATCAAGTCGCTCGAACTGCTCCGCGGGACGCTCCGGCTCGCGGACCCCGGTCGGAGCCTCGCCGACGACTCCGGCGCGACGGCCGACCGCCTCGCCGACGTCCGCGACGGCGCGAGCGCCGGCCTCGCGCGGTCGCTCTCGGAGCTCCGGACCGCGCTCTCGGAGGCCGACCTCCCCGAAGAGGCCGCCTCCCGGTCGATCATCGAGGACGCCCGCGACCTCACCGCCGAGATCGAATCGCGGATCGATGAGGGCCGCCGGGAGGCCGACGCCGCGCGTCGCGGACGACGGGACCGGCCCGACGGGCGGAGCGAGGAGCGGCGACGCGAGACCGGCGACAGTGACGCCACCGGTTCGGCCGACGACGACCGCGGCGTCCGGATCGACGTGACCGACCCGGACGCGGACGGCGAGAGCGATGGAGGCGGTGAGGCGGACGACCCGGGCGACGACCGCGCGCCCGAGGTCGACGTCGAGTCGGAGCTGGAGTCCATCAAGCGCCAGTTCGACGACGAGGCAGGGGACGCCGGGGAAGAGGCCACGGGCACCGACGGAGAGGCTACGGACGACGGAGGAGAAGACGACGACCCCGGCCCCGAATCGGCCTGACGGCCGCAACGTCGGTGGTTACACGACGGACTGCACGCGGTTGTCGGTTTCTCGTTGGCGGGAAACACCGGAAGACATTCTCGTACACCGGACAATACTGAGGTATGACAATTGTCGTTCCGTTCGATGGATCTGGACTGGCCGAAGCAGCGCTCGTCCGCGCCACCGAGTTCGGGAGCGTATTCGACGAGGACGTGCTGGCTGTGAGTGTTATCCCGAACGGGAATCGGGACTACGCCAGGGAACGCGACTGGATCGAACGGGACGAGGAGTTCGATCTGACATCCGTCGTTTCGACGTTACATAAACAGGTAACCGATCTGTGCCCGAGCGCTGATTTCCGTCACAAAGTCGTCGATCGGTACGCTCCCTCCGGTACCATCTCGAAATGTCTGCGAAAGGTGGCGCGAGACGAAGACGCATCAATGGTCTTCCTCGGGAGCGAAAACGCCGGTCATCTCGTCACCGCAGTGAGCAGCGTCGCGGGAACTGTCGCAGCAGAGGACTCCTACGACGTTGTCATCGTTCGCGACCGAAGTCCAGCGAAGATCGCCAAACTCAGGAACGCCTCCTCGCACGACAACCCGAAATCGGACTTTTACTTCCCCAACTGAACCCGAACCCGATTCGTAGTGGAGGGCTTCAACGAGGGCATCTCTAAAACTCCGCGCCCAGCCGGGACGCGACGCGCTCCGCGGAGTCGACGAGCAGGGCGTCGTCGTCGGTGAACACCTCCAGCGCGACCGTGCCGTCGAATCCGTCGAGCTCGGCCGCGACGCTCTCGTAGTCCACCTCGCCGGCGCCGATCGGGAGATGGGTGTCGCCCCGGCGGCGCACGTCGTGACAGTGGAGGTGCGAGACGCGGTCGCCGTGAGAGCGCAGGAACCGCTCGATCGCCTTGTCGCCGCCCTCCATGTACGCGTGTCCCACGTCGAAGCAGACCGGCGTGTCGGTGTCGCGCGCCATCTCGCCGAGGACGGAGAGCTGGAGCCCCGCGTGCTGGTGGCCGACGTTCTCGACGACGACCTCGACGCCCGCCTCGCGGCCGGCGTCGGCGACGCGGCGGAGCTGCTCGGCGGCGACGTCGCGGAACTCGACGTCGTCGCGGTCGGCGGAGGTCGCGTGGAGCACCGCCTTCTCGGCGCCCAGCTCGCCGGCCGCCTCCAACAGTCTGCGCTGGTAGTCGACGATGGCGTCGTTCACCTCTGGGACGTAGCTCGCCAGCCGCTGGCTGTAGGGGAGGTGGACGAGCAGCTCGTGGCCGCCGAGCGCGTCGTCGAGCCGCTCGGGGTCGATATCGCCGGGCACGAGCGTCGGCTCGCCGACCCCGAGTTCGCAGAAGTCGAACCGCGACGGCGACGCCGCGAGCCGGTCGAGGTCGTCGCCGACGGTGAGACCGATCTCCATGTCGGCGGTGGGGACGGCGGCGTGTTATAAGTAGTGGCGCGGCCGGTGCGGCCGGCGGTGTCGCCGAGGCGGTCGAGCCGGGCGCGGCCGATCGCCGCCTCAGTCGTCGAGCGGGTTCTCGACGTCGATCGCGCCGGAGTCGATCTCGGCTTCGATCTCGCGGACCGCGGTCACCATGTTCTCGGTCTTCCCGTACGCGATCTCGCGCGGGAGCAGCTTCAGCCCGCAGTCGGGCGAGATCGTGAGCTTCTCCGGCGGGACGACGCGGAGCCCCTGCCGGACGTTCTCTTTGATCTCCTCGACGGACTCGATCTCGGCGGTGTGGGCGTCGACGACGCCGAGCGCGAGGTCGGGCTCGAACTCGGGGTCGGTGAACGTCGGGATCTGCTCGAAGTCGCCGTTACACAGCTCGACGTCGAACTCGTCGATCGGGTAGTCGTTGATCTCGGGGTAGATCCGCGAGTAGTCGCCGTAACAGACGTGGAGCCCGATGCGGACCTCCTCGTCGATGCCCGAGACGATGCGCTCTAACGCCTCGCCGACGATGGCGTGGTCCTCCGGCGTCGTCGCCAGCGCGGGCTCGTCGATCTGGATGTAGCGCGCGCCCGCCTCGACCAGCTTCTCGACCTCCTCGTTGACGAGGTCGGCGAGGTCGTAGACGAGCTCCTCGGTGGAGGGGTACGCCTCGTTGAACGCCCAGAAGCCGAGCGTGTACGGCCCCGTGATAGGGACCTTGACGGGTCGCTCGGCGACGTCCGAGGTGAACTCGAACTCGTCGACGAGCCACGGCTCCTCGTAGGTGACCTCCTCGACGACCGACGGCTTGTCGAAGTAGTTGTGGCCCCACACCTTCACGGGGCCGTTGAACTCGTAGCCGTCGATGCGGTCGGCGAAGAACTCCACCATCTCGTTGCGGCGCATCTCTCCGTCGACGACCGTGTCGAGCCCGGCGCGCTCGTGCTCGTGGGTGATCAGCCGACAGGCGTCGTCGTGGGCCTCCTCGAGGTCCTCGGCGTCGAACTTCGAGTCGGGGTCGTCGACGAGCTCGTCCGCCCGGTTCAGCCACTTCGGCTTCGGGTACGAGCCGACGACGGTGGTCAGCAGGAACGCGTCGTTCGGGTGGTCGTTCGGGCGGAACTGTTCGCGGTTGGCTTCGGGGTTTCGGGCCATTAGTCGAGCACCTCCGCGGCGGCGGCCAGGGCGTTCAGCTTCGCGCGGTACTTGTTGGCGGGCAGGTAGAACAGCTCGGTGTTCGGGGTGAGGTACGTCCGATCGAACCCCTCGGCGGGGATCTGCGACTCGAACCACTCGACCCGCTCCGCGACCGTCTCCGGCTCCTCGACGAGCGTGTTCTGCCCGTCGACGAGGCCGAGCGCGAGCGAGTCGGTGGAACCGAACTCCTGGACGTTGTACACCGTGTCGTCGCGGTCGCCGGCGACGAGGTCGAGCCCGAGCGCGTCGGCGCCCGCCTCGTCGACGAGGTGCGCGTACAGCTTCTCGCCGAGCGCGCCGTAGAAGGTCTGGACCACCACGTCGGCGTCGGTCGCGTCGGCGACCGTCGCGATGGCGTCCGTCGCCGTCGACTCCGCGCCCTCGGCGGGCGGGTTCGTCACCAGCGACGGCTCCAGGAGAAACAGCGTCTCGTGGGCGGGGAACGCCTCGACCTCGCCCGCGAGGAACTCGGCGATCGCGGCCTGGAACGCCGCCTCGTCGCCGTAGTGCTCGTCGCTCGCGAGGCCGGCGAGCGAGTACGGGCCCGGCAGCGTCGCGGCGAGGGGCGCCTCGCCGTCGATCAGCCGCTCGGCCGACTCCAGCTCGCGCGCCACGTCGCCGGAGAAGTCGAGGTCGTCGACCACGCGCGGGTCGCGGTAGAAGTTGTTGTTGTCGTAGTACCGCACGATACCGCCGGTCTCGACCGAATCGTGCACCGTCAGCGGGTGCGCGATCATGTCGTCCCACCGGCCCTGCCCCTCGACGACGCGGTCGAGGCCGGCGTCCAGCTGGTCGTCGACGAACTCCGCGCGGACCTCGTCGTACTGCTCGACGATCGCCTCGCTCTCGTCGCCGCTCAGTAGGTCCCCCTTCTGGTGGCCCTTGAGGTCCGAGAGCGTCCCTTTCGCCCAGTCCGGGAGCGGATACAGCCCCGGCGTGGCCGCGACACGTTCAGTCATCACCAGTCGTTCGATATGCCGCCGTATAATATTTGCTAATGTATTTTATGCCCAATAGTTATTACCGACCGCGGGCCGAACGGTTAAGCCGCTGGTCGGGGACCGATCCCCATGAGCGTCGTCTCCCTGTTCCCCTCCGCGACCGAGCTGGCGGCCGCGCTCGGCGCGGTCCCCGCCGCGGTCTCCCACCAGTGCGACCGTCCGCCGGCGGTCGAGGACCGGCCGACCCTCACCGGGCTCGTCCGCGATCTCGACGCCGACCCCGCCGACCTCGACCGGATCGCCGCGCACGACGACACCTACTACCTCGACGGCGACCGGCTCGCCGCGGCCGATCCCGACGTGATCCTCACGCAGGGCGTCTGCGCGGTGTGCGCGCTCGACGCCGGGCTCGCCCGCCGGGCGGTCGAGCGGCTCGACCTCGACGCGGCGGTGCTCGACGTCTACGCCGACGACCTCGACGACGTCCTCGCGAACGTCGAGCGAGTCGGCGAGGCGGTCGGCCGTCCGGCGGCCGCGGCCGAGCTCCGCGACGACCTCGACGCCCGGATCGACGCCGTCGCCGACGCGGTCTCCTCGAGCGAGGGCAAGCCCCGCCCCCGCGTCGCCGTCCTCGACTGGACCGACCCGCTCCGCCACGCCGGGCTCTGGGTCACCGACCTGATCCGGATCGCCGGCGGGGAGCCCGGGCTCGTCGCGTCGGGGGAGCGGTCCCGGAAGGTGACCCCCGACGAGCTCCGCGCCTTCGACCCGGAGGTCGTCGTGATCGGGCCCTGTAGCGCCGACGTCGGCGAGGCCGAGCGCGCGGCCCTCGACCTGCTGGAGCGCGAGTCGCTCGGCGAGGTGGCGGCGGTGCGCGACGGCCGGGTGTACGCGATGGACGGCATCGCCTACCTGAACCGCCACAGCCACCGCGTCGTCGACACGCTGGAGGCGCTGGCGGCGGTGATCCACCCCGATCGATTCGGGGATCACGGCGAGAAGGTGCGGCGCGTCGACCCCGTGGCGGGAGTCCCGAAGGACGGGTAAAACCGACTCACTCCCGCCGGTCGAGCCGAAGCACGGTGAGCGTCTCGAACGGGAACGACTCCTCGACGACGGCCTCGCCCTCGAAGCCGGCCGCCTCGACCAGCGCGAGCACCTCCTCGTAGCCGGTCAGCGAGGAGACGAGCAGCAGGACGACGCCGCCGGGCGCGAGGACGCGTCCCACGTCGGCGAGGAACGGCTCGATCAGCTCCCGGCCCGACTCGCCGCCCGAGAGCGCGTGCTCCATCCAGTCGCCCCACTCGTTGTCGGGGTCGGTCGGGAGGTACGGCGGGTTGAAGCAGACGGTGTCGAACGCGTCCGCGCGGAACGGGGCACAGAGGTCGGCGACGACGGCCTCGACGCCGCGCTCGCGGGCCTGCCGCGCCGCGTGCGGGTTGAGGTCGGCGCCGACCACGTCCAGGTCGCGCTCCGCGGCGATCCGCGCGGCGACCCAGCCGGAGCCGGTACCGACCTCCAGCACGCGACCGCGCGCGGCCTCGACCGCCGCCTCGGCGAGCAGTCCGGAGTCCTCGGCGGGCTGGTAGACGACCGCGTCGTCGACGCCGCGGCGCGCGGCGAGGTCGGGCCCGGGAGCGGGATCCCCGTCCGGAGCGCCCTCGTCGCTCACTCGTCCGCCCCCTCGCCGTCGTCGCCGGACCCGGCAGTCGCGTCGCCGCCTCCGTCACCCGACCCGTCGGCCGTCTCGCCGCCGTCGCTTCGGTTGCCGCCGCCCCGCGTCGCCGCCCGCCCCTCGACCGACGCGTCGAGCTGCGGTCCGGACGTGCCCTCCTCCCGCGCGGAGAGCGTCTGCTGCGGGAACGGGATGACGATCCCCTCGGCCTCCAGCGCGGACTTGATCGCGCCCATCGCGGCCGTCTGCGTGCGCCAGCGCTTCCGCATGCTCGGGTTCCGGATCCAGTACCGGGCGCCGAGGACGACCGCCGAGTCGTCGAACCGCTTCGTCACGGCGTCCGGCTCGGGCATCGCGGCGACGTCGTCGACGCCGGCGATCGCCTCCTCGATCACCGCCGCCGCGCGCTCGAGGTCGGTCGCGTAGTCGACGCCGACCTCGACTTCGATCCGCAGGCGGTTCCGGCGCGACCGGTCGACGATCGAGCCCGACCGCACGTCGTCGTTCGGCAGCGTGACCATCTCGCCGTCGAACGACCGGAGCCGGGTGCTCATGATCGAGATCTCGGTGACCGTCCCCTCGTGGTCCCCGACCTCGACCCAGTCGCCGACCTCGAAGGGCCGGGAGAACATCAGCACGAACCCGGCGAGCACCGCGCCGAGCGTCTGCCGGGCGGCCATCCCGACCACGATCCCGAGGAACCCCGCCCCGACGAGGAGTCCGCCGACGTTGTCGGTGAACAGCCCGACGACGACGAGCAGCGCGAAGGTGTACACCGTCAGCTGCGTGAGCCGCCGGACCACCTCCTCCTGGTGGTCGGTGAGGACGGTGCTCTCGGCGGAGAGCTCGCGGATGACCCCGCCGAGGAAGTCGGTGACGGCGTAGGCGCTCGCCAGGAGCACCACCGCGAGCACGACGTTCGACAGCTGGTCCGTGATCGCGGCCGCCTCGAACGCGTCGAGGAGCGCGCCGCTGCGGTCCCACACCGCGAGCAGCGAGAGCGCGCCGAGCGCGGTGGCGGCGCCGACGGACGCCGAGAGCAGCAGGCGCTGCGTCGAGGTGAGCTCTCCGTCCCGCCGCTTCGCCCACGCGGTGAGCAGCCGCACGGCGAGCACGGCCGCGACTATCAGGACGGAGGCGAGGGTGCGCCTGACGTTCTCGGTCAGGGTGTCGTAGACGCCCCCCACGGGACCGGTGGCGTTGCCGCCGGCGGTCAGCAGCTCCGGGAGCGTCGCGACGGGGAGCGAGCCGGCGGACAGCGAGCCGACCGCGAGGACGACGTCCGCGAGCGTCGACTGGGCGATCGCGAGCGTCATCCCCGCGATCACACCTCGGTCGGCGCGCCGTGCTCGCGGGCCAGCTCCGCCAGCGCGGCGAACGCGCTCGGCTCCAGCGTGCCGGGGCGCCGGCGGAGCAGCTCCTCGTCGGCGGCCTCGACGACGGCCTCGGGCTCGTCCAGCCCGGAGATGTGGCCGGTGTTCCGGATCGCGTTCCGCACCGTCTTGCGCCGCTGGGTGAACAGCGCCTTCACGAACCGGAGGAAGAACGCCTCGTCGCCGACCTCGTAGTCGGGGTCGCGAGGCGTACACCGGACGACGGCGCTCTCGACGGCGGGCTGCGGGTCGAACGCCTCTTTCGGGACGCGCTCGACGATCTCGACGGCGGCGTAGTGCTGGGCGGACACCGAGAGGCGGCCGTACTCCGACTCGCCCGCCGAGGCCACCATGCGCTCGGCGAACTCGGCCTGGAACATCAACACGAGCGGCCTCCCCTCGGGGAGCAGGCGGAAGGCGATCTCCGAGGAGACGCCGTACGGGAGGTTGGCGACGCAGGCGGTGAACGGGGGGAGGTCGACGTCGAGCGCGTCGCCCTCGATCACGTCGAGGAGGCCGTCGTCGATCGCGGCCGCGAACTCCTCGCGGAGGAAGGCGGCGAACGTCCCGTCGCGCTCGACGACGGAGAGGCGGCCGGGAGCGTCGTCGGCGTCGCGCTCGGCGTCGCCGTCGCGGTCGTCGGCAGTGAGAACCGCCAGCAGTCGGTCGGTGAGCGCGCCCGCGCCCCCGCCGATCTCCAGCAGGTGACTCGCGTCCGCGTCGTCCGGGAGGTACCCCGGGATCCGGTCGAGCACGCGGTCGTCGACGAGGAAGTGCTGGTCGCGATCGGGGTTCGCGCGCTCCCCGGCGCGGCGCGCGAGGGCGTCGGGGTCGCGGTCCCCGTACGCCGCGGCCTCACCCGTCGATAGGTCGGTCATGGCCGCGATAGACCGGCGCTCCGGGTAAAAGTCCCGTTTCGAGGCTCACTCCTCGCGGCCGGCGAACGTCCGGTACTTCAGGTCGTCCTCGCGGATCTCCTCGACGATCCGTTCGACGATAACCTCGCGCGGGCGGTGGAGCCCCGAGACGCGCTCGGACACCTCCGCGAAGCTCTCGAAGGGGCCGCGCTTGCGCTCGTCGAGGACGTTGTTCCGGAGCTGCTTGCCCACGCCCGGGAGGAGGTTGAGCTGGTGGAGGCGGAGGGTGATCGGCCCGGCCTCGTTGTAGAAGTCGACGAAGCGCTCCTCGTCGGCCTCGACGATCGCCTCGACCGCGTACTCCACCTCCGCGGCCGCGTTCCGGGTGAGGTCGTCGTACGACACCTCGCGGTACCGGCCGACGGCCGGCCCGTCGAGCGCGAGCCGATCGCTCACGGACGCCGCGGCGTCCTCGCCGAGATCCAGCTCGTACAGTCGGAACGAGTCGGTCCCGAGGCCGTACGCGACCGGGGACTTCCGCGACGGCGGACGGTCGTCGTCCGGCCGCCCGTTCGGCAACACGTCCAACAGGACGGCGACCGGGCCCTCCTCGTCGTCCGCCGCGTCGGGCGCGTCGGTTTCGGGATCGCTCATACTCGTTTTACCGCACCGTACGGTGAAAAAACCGCTGCCGCGCCGGCCTATCGCGAGAACTCGATCGCGGCGCCCTGCCCGAAGCCGACGCAGAGAGTCGCGAGCCCGCGGCCGGCGTCGCGCTTCTCCATCTCGTGGAGCAGCGTGACGGGGAGCCGCGCCCCGGAGGCGCCGAGCGGGTGGCCGAGCGCGATGGCGCCGCCGTTGACGTTGTAGCGCTCCGCGTCGACGCCGAGTTCGCGCCGAGCGTACTCGCACTGGGAGGCGAACGCCTCGTTGAGCTCGACTAGGTCGTAGTCGTCGATCGACCGCCCGGAGCGGTCGAGCAGGTTCCGGGTCGCGGGCACCGGCCCGATCCCCATCACGGTGGGGTCGACGCCGGCGACCGCGTTCGTGCCGACCTCCGCGAGCACGTCGAGCCCGTGGTCCTCGGCGAACGCCTTACTCGTCACCAGCGTCAGGGCGGCGCCGTCGGAGATCTGCGAGGAGTTGCCGGCCGTCACCGTCCCGTCGCCCGTGAACGCGGGCGGGAGCTCGGCGAGCTTCTCGGCCGTCGTGTCCGGGCGGATCCCCTCGTCTTCCTCGACGAGCCCGTCGTCCGTCTCGACCGGGACGATCTCGTCGTCGAATCGTCCCGAGTCGGTCGCCTCGGCGGCGCGCCGATGGCTCCGCGCGGCGTACTCGTCCTGCGCCTCGCGGCTCACGTCGTACTCCTCGGCCACCTTCTCGGCGGTCATCCCCATCTGGAGCTGGAAGACGTTGTACCGCTCCGACAGCTCCGGGTGGAGGTGCTGGTAGGAGTCGCCGTCCATCGGGACGCGGCTCATGTTCTCGACGCCGCCGGCGACGACGCAGTCGCGGTTCCCCGCCGCGATCGCGTCCGACGCGGAGATGATCGCCTGCATCGAGGAGGCGCACCAGCGGTTGATCGAGGTCGCCGGCACCGACTCGCCGAGCTCCGAGAGGAGCGCGATGACGCGGGCGACGTTGTTGTCCTGCTCGGTCCGCTGCTGGGCGACGCCCCACATCAGGTCGTCGACGTGGTCGCTCGTCAGCCCCGTCTCCGCCAGCGTGTGGTCGATGAGCCTCGTCGAGAGGTCCTCGCTGCGGACGTCCTCGTAGACGCCTCCGTCTCTCCCCTGCGGCGTTCGGTAGGCTGCGGCGATCACCGGTGTGGTCTCGTCTGTCATGATCGATCAGAGACCGGTGACGCTCTTAAATGGCCGTGGAACCGCCGGAAATATGCCCGGAGTTTACGATTTATCGACTCTGTGTATCCTTTTAATAAGTGGTATTTTCGAGGGAAGTTGCTGCTGACGGTTGGCCAGCGTAGCACCGAGCCGTTCCGCGGGCGATCACAGCTGAATCCGCTACGGTGATGTATGCTCTTCTCCGTCTCTTACCAAATTATCAGACAGTAACGCAAAACGGAAGAAATGTTTATCTATTGTCCTGTCATCATGGCTGCTGCTCAACATGATCAACCCCGACAACACGACTCGTCGCCGACTGCTCCACGGTGTCGCAGGGGCAGCGGCACTCGGAGCCGTCCCGGTAGGAACCGCGCTCGGCAAAACGACGAAAAGCAATTTCGAAGACGAAGACGACAACGGGATTCCCGACGAAGGCGAAGTCGTCACAGGGGCGTACAAGTCGCGGTACGCCTACGACGCGAACGGTGACCACTACTGGGATCTGGGCGACGGTCGCACGCAGGGAACCGTGAGCGGGTTCGACGAACTCGACCAATCCACCATCACCAACTGCTACTACAAGGTGCAGTACCGGGGCACGTTCGACAACGACCCGTTCCTCGACTCCGGCTGGGTAAAGAACCAGATCAACTGCCGAGGCTACGACGACAACGGCAACTACAACTACACCATCGTTCACAAAACCGACCCGCGGTACACCGGGGATCGCCCCGAGACCTTCGGAGGGGACTGGGAGTACCACGTCGACGTTGAGGGCGGATTCGGGAATAAACTAACACGTCCAGAGAACCCCTCTAACCAGTAGAGGTACGTTCACAGTAACCGAGGCCGGAGCCGGTTCGCCGACCTCGCACTGGACATCTGGAAGCACCCGCAAACCGCCTTCGAGGAGACATACGCCGCCGGGCGACGCCGACGAATACGAGTCACCGATGCCGGACGACGCGGATCCGTACGAACTGCTCGGCGTCGAGCGACCGACCTTCGATCCGAGGCACGGCTCGGAAGGTGAGTCCTCGGGCGCGGAGGCTACCGCGACGACTGAGTGGCGTTAAACGGCCAGAACTATTCGGAAAGGAGCGGCTCGCCGGTCATCTCCGCGGGGCGGTCGAGCCCGATCAGGTCCACGAGCGTCGGGGCGATGTCGCACAGCGACCCGCCCTCGCGGACCGCGCGCCCGCCGTCATCGCCGTCGGGCGTCAGGTAGACGAACGGGACCGGGTTGAACGTGTGGGCGGTGTGGGGGTCCTCGGGCGTCCCCATGTCGTCGGCGTTGCCGTGGTCGGCGGTCACGACCGCGTGTCCGCCCGCGTCGGCGACCGCGTCGAGGAGCCGGTCGAGCTGCGCGTCGACGGCCTCGACCGCCTCGACGGCGGCGTCGAAGTCGCCGGTGTGGCCCACCATGTCCGGGTTCGCGTAGTTGAGGACCATCAGGTCGGGATCCTCGCCGTCGATGATCCCGATCGCCTCGTCGGTGAGCTCGGGGGCCGACATCTCCGGCTGCTGGTCGTACGTGGAGACGTCGGGGCTCTCCACGATCTCGCGCAGCTCGCCCGGGAACTTCACCTCGCGGCCGCCGTTGAGGAAGTAGGTGACGTGCGGGTACTTCTCCGACTCGGCGATCCGGAGCTGCGTGAGCCCCGCGTCGGCGACGACCTCTCCGATCGTGTTCTCGGGGATCTCCGGCGGGAACGCGACCGGGAACTCGAACGTCTCGTCGTACTCGGTCACCGTCGTCAGCCGGACGTCCGGCTGGTCGAGCTCGAACTCCCACTCGGGCCGGGTGTCGGTGAGCAGTCGGACGAGCTGGCGGGCGCGGTCCGCCCGGAAGTTGAAGAAGATCACCGCGTCGCCGTCGGCCAGCGCCGGCTCGTCGCCGACGAGGGTCGGCTCGATGAACTCGTCGGTCTCGCCGCGGGCGTGGGCCTGCGTCGCGGCCTCGACCGCCGTCTCCGCGCGGTGGGGCGCCTCGCGCTCGACGATCGCGTCGTACGCCTTCCTCGTCCGCTCCCAGTTCTCGTCGCGGTCCATCGCGTGGTACCGTCCAGTGACGGTCGCGACGCGGCCGGTCCCGCGCTCCGCGGCCTTCGCCTCCACCTCGGCGAGGAAGCGGTCGGCGATCTCGGGGGCGGTGTCGCGGCCGTCCGTGAACGCGTGGGTCGTCGCCGGCACGCCCGCGTCGGCCGCGGCGTCGATCAGCGCGAGCAGGTGCTCGACGTCCGAGTGGACGCCGCCGTCGGAGACGAGCCCCATGAGATGCACCCGTCCGCCGGTCGACTCCGCGTGCTCCAGCGCGCCGGCGATCGCGTCGTTGTCCGAGAGCGAGCCCTCCGCGAGCGCGTCCGTGATCCGGGTGTACGCCTGCTTGACCACGCGCCCCGCGCCGATGTTCAGATGGCCGACCTCCGAGTTCCCCATCTGGCCCTCGGGGAGCCCCACGCGCCGGCCGTGGACGACGAGCCGGCCGTCCGCGCCGCGCGCGGTCGCGTCGTCGAACGTCGGCGTGTCGGCGGCCGCGACCGCGTCACGGCCGGCCGGTCGCCCGGAGGGGTCGGCCGTCTCGCCGTCCTCGCCGTCACCGCCTCCCGCTCCGCCGCCGAGTCCCCAACCGTCGAGAACGATGAGCGCCGTCTCCATACGCCTCGTTCCGCTCCCCCCGGGTAACTACCCTTCGCTCCGGTCCGAAGGGTTCGAGCCGACCGGACCGATCGACCGCGGCGGCGTTTCGATCGTGTAACAGACCCGGGCGGAGCGTCGCTGAGACCGGTGAGGTTATGTGTCGATATCGAGACGCTCACCTACCAGATGGAGGACGAGGAACGTCGCTTCGCCTTCGTGATCAGCGGGGCTCACGGGATGGATCACTTCCTGAAGCGGTCGTTCCCTCCGCTGATACCCATATGGGCGGTAGCGTTCGGGTTTCCCCTGTGGCAGCTGGGGGTGTTGCTCGGCGCTCAGACGTTCGGTTCCGCCGTCGGACAGGCACCGATGGGACACCTCTCGGACCGATACGACCGTCGGCTCATGCTCCCGACGGGGATCGCTCTGATGGGCGCGAGTTTCGCCGTCTTTCCCCTGCTCCCGGGGATGAACGTCCTCGGGTTCGAGACCTCGATCGCGGGGACGACGGTGAACGGCCAGTTCGTCGGCATGTTGGCCGTGATGCTGGTCGTCGGACTCGGATCGAGCACGCTCCACCCGATCGGATACCCGCTCATCAGCCAGAACGTGCCCGAACAGCGCAAAGGGACGGTCCTCGGGATGTGGGGATCCGCCCGATCGTTCGGGGAGGGTGTCGCACCCGCGCTCGTCGGCGTCGGACTGCTCTTCACGGGATGGGAGGAGATCCTCGTCGTCTTCGGGATCGTCGGTCTGCTGTACGCCGGGTACCTCTTCTCCACCCTCGGCGCGTTCGAGACGCGTCCCCCGAGGTCGGCGGCACCGAGGTCGTCGACCGGAGCTGAGTCCGCCGGTGGACCCTCGATCCGGGACGCGGACCGTCGACTGTTCCTGTACCCGATCTCGGCCGTCTTCGTCGCGTTCGTCCTCCAGCTCGTGGCAACGGCGGGGACGACCGTGTTCCTCCCGGAGTTCATTACCAGCGAATACGGCTACTCCTTCTCGATCAGCGGGTTCGCCGTGACGCCGGAATCGACGGCGAGCTTCTACTACTCGGTGTTGTTGGTAACCGCCGGTGGCGTCCAGATCGGAACTGGCAGGCTCATCGATCGGTACGACTCGCGGCACGTGCTACTCGGGTTCCTCGTCGTCGGCGCGTCCACGTTGGCCGTTCTCTCCGAGACGGTCCTTTCGCCGCCAGTCCTGTTTCTCGTTCTCGTCGTCTTGGGCGGCAGTCTCTGGGGCCTCAATCCGGCGCGAGACGCGATCGTCTCGGACATCGCGCCGGCCGAGAGCGAGGGTCGCACGTTCGGATACCTCTGGACCGGGGCGCTCGTCCTCTCCTCGGCATCGCCCGCTATCGTCGGCTGGATCGGGGATACGGCGGGGCTGCGTCGCGCGTTCCTGTTGATCTCGGGGCTGGTCGTTCTCTCGGCGATCCCCATCGCGCTGCTGTTATCGGACGAGATCTACGTCGGTTCCGGAGAAGCCGACTCCGAGTGACGCCCTCGATCGTCCACGTCGTCACGGAACTCGAGCGTGCGAGCACGGTCACAGACGGGACGAACCCTCTCAGTGGACAACGGTGCTCGCCGAGGAAGGCAGTCTTTTATATTCGCGACGCTAACCATACGTTAATGGACTCCGCGGTACTGCTCGATCTCCTCGGGAACGAGAACCGGCGGCGCATCCTCCGGCTGCTCGCGACCAAGCCCTGCTACGTCACGGAGATCTCGGAGTACCTCGACGTGAGCCCGAAGGCCGTTATCGACCACCTGCGAAAGCTCGAGGAGGCGGGCCTGATCGAGTCGACGACGGACGACCAGCGCCGGAAGTACTTCCGTATCACCCGCAGCCTCAGGCTGGAAGTGAGCGTCTCCCCGTACGGCTTCGGCGCGAAGAGCGCCTACCCGGCCAAGAACAGCCTCGACATGTCCGGGCGGTGTCCCCACCTCAGTATCGAGGCGCCCGACGGCTCGGGCACGTCGAACGACATCGCCGACCTCGCGGGGGAGTACGCCCGCCTCCAGGACCTCGACCGCGAGCTCTCGCTGGCCCAGCGGTGGGTGCAGGGCCGGGTCGAGGACACGCTCGCGAAGATCGACGAGCGGCTCGGCACGGAGGCCGACAGCCGCTTCTACGCCGCGATCCTCGCCGCGGTGATCGAGACGGACGGCACGCCCGCGGCCGTGGCCGACGAGGTCGGCGCCCGCGAGGAGACCGTCGGCGACGCGCTCGGGCGTCTCGCCGACGTCGGCGTCCTCGCCCGCGAGGCCGACGGCGACGCCGACAGCTACCGAGTCCGGTAGCGCGTCGGCCGTTCGCGCTCCCACGTCGCCCGCACGTCCGTCTCCCAGCACGCCCGGCCGCTTCCGGAACCTTTTGAACCGCGCCCGGAGGAGGACGCGTGTGAGCCGAGCACGGGACCTCGCGCTGTTCCTCGTCCTCGCCGCCGTCTGGGGCTCCGCGTTCATGGCGATCAAGGCCGGCCTCGCGTACTTCCCGCCGGTGCTGTTCGCCGCGCTCAGGTACGACGTCGCCGGCGTCGTCATGCTCGCGTACGCCGCGTACGTCGTCGACGACCCGGTCCCCCGGGGGCGCGACGAGTGGGCCGTCGTCGCGGTCGGTGCGACGCTGATCATCGCCGCCTACCACGCGTTCCTCTTTATCGGCGAGACGGACCCCGCCGTGACGAGCGCGGTCGCAGCCGTGATCGTCAGTCTCTCGCCCGTGCTGACGACCGTCTTCGCCCGCGCCTTCCTCCCCTCCGAGCGGCTGACCCTCGTCGGCGTGGTCGGCCTCCTCGTCGGCCTCGTCGGCGCGGTCGTGCTGGCCGCGCCCGACCCCGCGAACCTGACCGGCGGCGGCACGGTCGCGAAGCTCCTCGTGTTGCTCGCGGCGGCCTCGTTCGCGCTCGGGTCGGTGCTCACCCGCGCGTCGGACGCCGACATCCCGATCGAGACGATGGAGGCGTGGTCGATGATCGCCGGCGCCCTGTTGATGCACGTGCTGTCGGTCGGACTCGGCGAGTCGGTCGCCGACGTCGCGTGGACGACGGAGGGAGTGCTGGCGCTGGCGTACCTGTCGATCGCCGCCAGCGGGCTCGGCTTCCTCATCTACTTCGACCTGCTCGACCGGCTCGGGCCCATCGAGATCAACCTCGTCTCGTACGTCGCCCCGATCTTCGCCGCGGTCGCCGGCTGGGTGTTCCTGAGCGAGGGGATCACGCTCAACACGGTCGCCGGCTTCCTGATCATCTGCGTCGGCTTCGCGCTCGTGAAGCGGGCGGCGTTGCGGTCGGCGCTCCGGCGGTACGGGCTCGCCTGACGGGGTCGCTCCCGCGGCCGTCGCCGTCTCCCGCTCCCTGTAAAATGTAAACGCGTCTCATTCTCGGGGATCCTTTTAGGCGATTCCCCCGAGAGTGGCCGCCATGTTCCCCGAGACGATCGAGACGGATCGGCTTCGACTGGAGTCCCGGCGCCCCGAGAACGTCGACCTCGACGCGTGTTACCGGATCTGCTCGTCGGACCCCGGGATCGACGAGGTGACTCAGTACGTCACGTGGGACCCCCACGAGACGAAGAAGGAGACCCGCGAGTTCCTCGAACGCGGCCGCGAGCGGTGGGACGACGACGAGGCCGCGAGCTACGTCATCCGCCCCCGCGAGGGCGAGGACGGCGCCGGCGAGATCGCCGGCTTCGGCGGCTTCTCGGTGGACTGGGACACCCGGACCGCCGAGCTCGGCACGTGGCTCCGCAAGCGGTTCTGGGGTCGTGGGTACTCCGGCGAGCGCGCCGGGGCGCTCGTCGCGGTCGCGTTCGACGACCTCGACCTGGAGGTCGTCGCCGTGAGCCACCACCCCGACAACGACAACTCGCGGCGCGCGGTCGAGCGGTACGTCGACCGCTTCGGCGGCCGCCGCGAGGGCCGCCTGCGGAACACCCTCACCTTCCTCGACGGGAGCGTGCACGACGAGGTGCGCTACACGATCTCGCAGGGGGAGTGGCGCGAGGCGACGAGCTGACCGATTCCGGTGGTTCCGGCGCCTGAGTCGCGTTTTTTACTCGCTCACCGCGAGCCAACAAACACTTACCACGGCCGAAACGACTCCGGGTGCATGTCAGTCCCCGACCGAACGAGCGGAACGAGCGAAATCGTCGGCGGCGCGGCCGCGGGCGCCGCCGCGTACCTCCTCGGCTACCTGTTCGCGTACGTCACGCAGGCCGGCGCGATAGAGGACCAGCTGGCGGGGTTCAACGTCTTCGCCGAGCTGTTCGGCGGCGACCCCATCCCGACGTGGCAGGCGGTCGGGTGGGTGTTCTACAACGGGCACTTCGTCGACACCCGGGTGCCGTCGCTGATCGGCGGCTCGCAGATGACGAACCTCATCTCGCAGGCCGACGGCGGCTCGCTGACCCTGCTGTACGTCGTTCCGCCCGTCCTGCTGGTCGTCGCCGGGCTCGTCGCGAGCCGGGTCGCCGGAGAGCGCGAGCCGGTCGACGGCGCGAAGCCCGGCGCGTTCGTGGTCGCGGGCTACCTCCCGCTGGCCGCGATCGGCGCGTTCCTCTTCCGCTACGCCGTCGGCGACGGGACGGTCGCTCCCGATCTCATCACCGCCGTGCTGCTCGCGGGCGCGGTGTACCCGGCCGTCTTCGGCGCGATCGGCGGTGCGGGCGCGACGCTGCTGAGCGACTGAGAGGTATAAACTGCGAGTCGGTCAGTTGCTCGGCGTTCAGTAGTCGCCCTCGTCGGGCTCGATCCGATCGCCGTACTCACGGACGGGGTCGACGGGCCGCCCCTCGTCGGTCTCCGGCGCGACGTAGTCGATGAACGATTCGACGTCGGGCTCGCGGACGCGGACGTCGACGTCGATCTCGCCCAGTTCGTCCGACTCCCCGACGGCGAAGTTGACGATCCCTTCGAACGCCGCCTGCTTCTTCAGCGAGAAGGCGAACCCCTCGTCGGTGCTGTTCCGCAGGAACACCCGGCGGGCCGTGTCGAGGATCTCCTGTTCGTGGAGCACGTCCGAGAAGGCGTCGAGGGTGTGCGCCTCGGCGACGAGCTTCCCGTCCTCGTGGACCGGCTCCGCGTCCGGGAACACGTTCCGCACCGCGTCGAAGACCCGGTCTGTCACCTCCGTGTCGTTGACCGGGACCTCGATCCGCACGTCGACGCTGTAGATCACGCGGCGTCACCTCCGGCGCTCGTGGTCGCCGTCGACTCCGCTTCCTCCTCTTCCTCGTCCCGCTCCGCTCCCTCTGCTCCGACCCCCAGCACCTCCCGGACGCGGCTCCGGAACTCGCCGAGCGTCCCCGTGTTGTCGACCTCGACGTCGGCGCGGTCGAGGGTGTCGCCGAGACCGAGTTCGATTTCGCGCGCGTCGCGCTCGCGGAGCGCCTCCAGGTCGGAGTCGGAGTCGTCGCGGCCGCGGGCGTCGAGGCGCTCGGCGCGGAGTTCGAACGGCGCCCGGATCGCCACGAGCGTGAAGTCGTCGCCGAACGCCTCGCGGAAGCGCTCTAACTCGACGGTGGAGCGCAGTCCGTCGACGAGGACGGCGTCCCGGTCGCTCTCGGCGGCGGCCTCGCGGATCCGCGGGAGCGTGCGGGCGGCGATGGCGTCGTCGCCCTCCTCCTCGCGGAGCGCCCGCGCGATCCGGCCGTGGTGCTCGGCGGGGTCGAGCCCGCGGCGGCGGCACTCCGCCCGGATCACGTCGCCCATGACGACGACCGGGATGTCCGCCGCCTCGGCCACGTTCGCCGCCTCCCCCTTCCCGCTCCCGGGGAGCCCGACGGTTCCGATGACGTTCATTGGCGCGGAGTAGTCCCGTGCCGGACTTAGGTCTGCTGTTGGCGCCGCCCGGCGGCGCGAACCGTCGGCGTTTTTTATATCGGGCGGTAGAAGACGAGGTGAGGGCACATAGCTCAGCTCGGATAGAGCGTCGGACTTCTAATCCGACGGTCGTGGGTTCGAATCCCACTGTGCCCGTACAGCGAGGAGCGAAGCGACGAGCGAACCGGCTCGCAGGGGATTCGAACCCCATCAGTCGCGCGCAGCGAGCGATGCGAGGTGCGAACGAAGTGAGCACCTCGGTAAGCGAGCGGCGGAGCCGCGAGCAGGGAGCGAGCACGTCTGATTCTGGTTCGAATCCCACTGTGCCCGTACGTTTTCCCGGTCGGCAGCGCATCCCGCACGCCGCCTTTCCGCGAGCCACACGCCCAAGTACCCGCTCGCCCGAGACCCACGCGTGTACCGACGAGACCTCAGGGACACCGACTACGACGGCCTGCTCGCCGACACGGCCGTCGCGGACCGCGTCGTGCAGGCCGCGGTCGGGCCGGACGGGCGGATCGCCTACGCGAAGAACCGCGAGCTGACCACCGACCTCTGGCTGGCGGCCGACGGCGACGACGTCCGACTCACGAGCGAGGGCGTCTCGGCCATGCGCTACGGTCGCACCGACGCCCGGTGGCTCGACTGGAGCCCCGACGGCGACCGGATCGCCTTCGTCACCGCCGACGCCGAGCTCGCGACCGTCGGCGCGGACACCGGCGCGGTCGAGGTGCTCACGGACCTGTCGGGCGGCATCTCGGGGCTCGCGTGGGGCGAGCCCGGCATCGCCGTCGTCACGGACGCCTTCTCGCGGGCGAGCCTCGCGGTCGTCTCGCCCGACGGCGACCGCGTCGAGGCGATCGCGAACGACGACTCCCTCTACGCCGACCCGCACTGGCAGGGAGACAGCGTCGTCGCGACCCGCTCGGACCACGCCGACCTGTTCGACTACGAGGCCGCGCTCGTTCGCGTCCCGCTCGGTGACGACGGTGAGAGCGAGGGCGACGAGGAGGGAGTCACGGAGCTGTTCGCCGAGCCGGGCGTCCGGGCGGCCTGCCCGCGCCCCCGCCCCGGCGACCACGGGGCGGTCGCGTTCGTCCACGACGGGAGCGGTTACGACGCGGTGTACGGGATCGACGGCGGCGCCGCGGCCGACGAGGGAGACGAGAGCGGCGACTCGCCGACCCCAATCTACGGCGTCCCGGAGACGGAGATCGCGGCGCCCGAGTGGAACGACGCGGGCGACCGTCTCGCCGTCACCGCCACGAGAGACGGTCGAACGCACGTGCACGCGGTCGACGTCGACGGTGCGCTCGCGGACGCCGGCCCCGGGGCGGGCGCCGAGACCGACCCCGAGACGGCCGACGACGTGACGGTCCTCGCCTCGGGCGACGCGATCCACGGCGCGCCGCGCTGGGACGGCGACCGGGTGGTGTCGGTGCGCGAGACCCCGACCGAGCCCCCGGCCGTCGTCGACGCGGCGAGCGGGGAACGGCTCACACCGTCGGCGACGGCGGGGTTCGCGGCGCGGCTCCCCGAGCCGGAGGCGTTCACCTACGACTCGGCCGGGACCGAGGTCCACGCGGTGATCCACCTGCCGGACACGGACGCGGGCGACGGTTCGGACGGCGGAGACGACGCCGAGCCCGACTCGGTCCCCCTGCTCGTGAAGCCGCACGGCGGCCCCACAGCCTTCGACGGCTTCGGCTTCGACCACCGGGCGGCCTACTTCGCGGCGCTCGGCTACGCGGTCGTCCGCCCGAACTACCGCGGCTCCGACGGCTTCGGCCGGGCGTTCCGGATGGCGAACGACGGCGACTGGGGCGGCGGCGACCTCGACGACGTGATCCGCGCCGCGGACGCGACGGCGGCGCGATACGACGCCGTCGACGGCGACCGAGTCGGGATCTTCGGCGGCTCCGGCGGCGGGCTGATGACCGTGAACGCGCTCGGTAACAGCGACCGGTTCCGCGCCGGCGCCGCCTTCTACGGCGTGTACGACTACGAGACGTTCGTCGACGACACCGACGACGTGGGCTGGCAGCTCCTCAAGCGGGAGCTCGGCGACTTCGTCTCCGACCTCGACGCCTACCGCGACGCGAGCCCGATCCGGACCGTTCCCGACATCGACGACCCGCTCATGGTTCTCCACGGCGAGGCGGACGCCCGCGTCCCGATCAGCCAGTCGGAGCAGCTGGTCGACGAGTTGGAGAAACACGACGTCCGCCACGAGCTCCGCCGGTACGAGGGCGAGCCGCACGGATTCGGGAAGCGAGAGAACGTCCTCGACGCGTACACGCGGGTCGCGGACCTGTTCGCCAAATACCTGCGGGAGCTCCCGGACGACGGGAGCAGTCGGCCGTACGAGCCGCCGGAGTAGGGCTCCGACGCCCCTTCGTCGTGCGGTCCCCTCAGTCCGCCGCGCTCGGCGTCCCGAGGTACTCCTCGTTGATCTCGTACTCGCCCTCGTCGTTCTCGACGAGGTACTCCCCGTAGTAGGGGACGCGGTTGGCGACGACCGCCTCGAACGTCTCCGCGATCTCCTCGCGGGTCATCTCGCCCATCGACCGGAGGTCGTCGTTGCGGTTGAGACACCCCTTCAGGTACCCCTCGTGGGTGACGCGGACGCGGCCGCAGTTCGCGCAGAACTCCTCGTTCTCCACGGGGTCGACGATCTCGACCATCCCGCCGCCCTCGCCGTCGGCGTCCTCGCCGACGAAGTAGCGCTTGCGGTCGTGCATCTCGCGGTGCTCGATCCGGTCCGCCTCCTCGGCGAGCCAGTCGTGGACGCGCCCGATGTCGATGTTCCACTCCGGCTTCCCGGTGAGCTCCGGCATGTACTCGATGAGCTGGAGCTGGAGCCCCTCGTTGTCGGCGACGTGCTCGACCATCTCCTCGACGTAGCCCGCGGTGTGCGTGAACACGACCATGTTCAGCTTCACGGGGTCGAGCCCGGCGTCGACGGCGGCCTTCACGCCCTCCAGCACCCGCTCGTAGGCGCCGGACTTCGTCACCTCGGCGAAGTCGTCGGGGTCGAGCGCGTCCTGCGAGACGTTCACGCGGTCGAGCCCGGCCGCCTTCAGGTCCTCGGCGCGCCCCGGCAGGAAGGTGCCGTTCGTCGTCATCGACACCTCCATCGAGTCGGGCGTGCGCTCGACGATCTCCTCTAAGTCCTGACGCAGCATCGGCTCGCCGCCGGTGAACTTCACCGAGTCGACGCCGTACCCCTCGACGACCTCAAGGAAGCGGACCACGTCGTCGGCGCTCATCTCGTCGTCGCTCGGCTCCATCGGCCCCCGCGTGTCGCCTAACCCCTCGTTGTGACAGTAGACGCAGTCGAAGTTACACCGGTCGGTGAGCGAGACCCGGACCCCCGTCACCTCCCGTCCGAAGTCGTCCGCGAGCGGCTCGGTCATGTCCCAACGGAGCGGCTATGATCGCTTAAATATCAGGGTCCATCACGGGGTCAGGTAATTGTCAACGGTTACGTTTACGGCCGAAACGCCGACGAGAGGGACCGGATCCGGGTCGAGGGCCGCTCAGAGCTCGACGCGCAGCCCGTCGCTCGCGACCTCGACGTCGCCGTCGAACCCCGCCTCGCGGACGCTCCGGGCCATCTCGCGCTCCCGACCGCCCGTGTGCGGGTAGAGGTGCGACAGGAGGAGCGTGTCGACGTCGACGCCCGCGAGCGACGCGCCCAACTGCGTGGGGTTCGGGTGGTTCGACACGTCGGTGCCGTCCGGGAACGAGCAGTCGTGGACGAGGAGGTCGCTTCCGTCGGCGAACGACGCCATCCCCGCGAACGCTTCGGTGTCGCCGGAGAGCGCGAGCGGGCCGTCGGTGGGGTCGACGTCGGAACTCGGCGGCGAGAACCGGTAGGCCAGCCCCGCCATCGAGTGGCGCGTCTCCCGGGCGGCGACGTCGAACCCGGCCGCCGCGAACGGGCGCGCCGCCGACACCTCTCGGACCGCGAGGTCAACCCGCCCGTCGAGGTAGTCGTGGACGTCGAGGAGGCCGTCGACGAGCGATTTCGTCCCCGCGGGGCCGACCACTTCGAGGTGTTCGGCCCCCGCGAGCCACCGGGCCTTCAGCAGGGGGAGGAGGGCGGCGACGTGGTCGAGGTGGTGGTGCGTGAGGAGGACGGTCGAGACCCCCTCGTAGCCGGTCTCGGTGCCCGCGAGCCGCTGGAGGACGCCGCTGCCGCAGTCGACGAGGAGGGAGCGCTCGCCGTCGTCGAGGAGGTACCCCGCCTGCGCGCGGTCGGGCACCGGCATCGCGCTGCCGGAGCCGAGGACGGTGAGTTCCATCAGTGGCGGGCCCTCGCTCCGGCGTCGGGTCGCGCCGGCCCTCCGTCGGCCCCGGGCTCGCGTGGCGGTCCCCCTCCGGTTCGACGTCCGTCTCGCTCGCGCGACATCGTGGCTAACCGACGGTGACAGGCACGGTTAACTGTGTTGCGACGTCGCGCCCCGCTCGATGCGGGACCGCCGCGAGACCGGCCCGGAACCGACCGCATTCGTCGGCCGACCGCCCCCCCCGCGGAACGGTTATGTGTCCCGACCGAAAGGGTCGGGGTATGTCAACGCACGTCGCGGTCGTCGGCGCGTACGGGAGCGCCGGCGTCGCCGCCGCCGAGCGGCTCGCGGACGACCCCGATATCGAGCTGACGCTGATCGACGACGGCGACCCGGGCGGCGGGCTCTGCATCCTCCGCGGCTGTATGCCCTCGAAGGAGGTGCTGTCGGCGGCCGAACACCGCTTCGCGGCGCGACACGACGACCGGCTCTCCGGCCCGCTTCCGGACGTCGACCTGGAGGCCGTCGTGGAGCGGAAGAACGAGCACACGTCGAACTTCGCCGCCCACCGCCGCGCCGCCGTCGACGAGCTCGCGGAGCGCGAGGGTGTCAAGTTCCTCCGCGACACCGCGCGGTTCGTCGACGACCGCCGCCTCGCGGTCGGCGACCGAACGATCGAGCCGGACTACGTCGTGATCGCGACGGGCTCGACGGTGAACCTCCCGTCGCTGCCCGGCATCGACGACGTCGAGGTGACGACGAGCGCGGACGTGCTCGACGCGACCGACTTCGGCGACTCCGGCGTCGTCATGGGGTTCGGCTACGTCGGCATGGAGCTGGTGCCGTACCTCAGCGAGGCGGCGGGGATGGACCTCACCGTGATCGAGCACGACGCCCGGCCGCTCGACGAGGCCGACGCCCCCTTCGGCGACGCGCTGCTCGACTACTACCGGGACGCGTTCGACGTCGAGGTGCTCACCCGCGCGACGGAGCAACGCGTCGAGCCGACCGACTCCGGCGGCGTCAGGCTCCACGTCGACCGCGACGGAGAGGAGACCGCGATCGAGGCCGACCAGCTGTTCGCGTTCACCGGCCGTCGCCCGGCGCTCGACCGTCTCGGGCTGGAGGAGACGCGCCTCGACCCGGGGCAGGGGTGGGTCGACGACGCGATGCGGGCCCGCGGCGACGACCGCGTCTTCGTCGTCGGCGACGCCAACGGGAAGGAGCCGATCCTCCACGTCGCCAAGGAACAGGGGGAGACGGCGGCCGAGAACCTCCTGCGGCACCGCGACGGCGACCCGCTCGTCGACTACGAGAACGTCCACCATCACGTGGTCTTCTCCGGTCTCGGCGTGCTCCCGTTCGCCCGCCTCGGTCACTCGGCGGCGTCGGCAGAGGCCGCCGGCCTCGACCACCGCGTCGTCACCCGCGAGGCGGCGGACGACGGGGTGTTCAAGACCAAGAACGTCCCGGAGGGGCTCGCCCGGCTCGTCGTCGGCGCCGACGGGACGGTCCTCGGGTACCAGGGGCTCCACTACCACGCCGACGCGATGGCGAAGACGATGCAGGTGATAATCGAGACCGGAATGGACGTCAGGGACGTGCCCGACCGCGCGTACCACCCCACCACGCCGGAGATCCTCGACGGGCTGTTCCGAGAGGCGTCGGCGACGCTCGGGGAGTAGCGCCCGTCTCGGCGAGCTGCGGCGCCGCCTACTTGATCAGGAACACCGGCACGTTCGCGTCGTCGGCGACGCGGTCGGAGACGCTGCCGAGCGACCGGATACGCTCGCGCGGCGACTTCCCCTCCGGACTCATCACGATCACGTCGATCCCGCGCTCGTCGGCGTACGAGACGATCTCCGTGTCGGGCGTCCCCCGGAGGACGCTCGTCTCGACGTCGATCCCTGCCTCCTCGGCGCGCTCGGCGACGGCGGCGACCGCCTCCTCCCCCTGCGTCTCCAGGTCCTCGACGATCTCGTCGTGGAGGTCGCCGGAGTTCGCGGTCGCTATCCGTTGATCGACGACGTACAGCGCGTGGACCGTCGCGTCGTGGTCGCTCGCCAGCCGCAGCGCGTGGTCGAGCGCGCGGTCGACAGCCTCGCTCCCGTCGGTCGGCACCAGGATCTCGTCGTACATACGCCAGGGTTCGACGGGCGGGCCAATAACGATGGGGCCTCGGACCCGATGTCCGGAAACGCGGTCGGCGGGTCGACCGCCGCCGCCCGCCGCCGTCTACCGCCGCCGCCCGCCGCCGTCTACCGCCGCTGCCCGCCGCCTATTCGACCCTCCACTCGCCGCCGAGCTCGTGGCGCCGCATCGACGTCGCCTCCCCGTCGCGGAAGCGGCTCACGCGCCCCGTCTCCTCGCTCAGCGTCACCGTCGCCACGACTTCCGGCCGGACCGACGTCTCGATCGCGCTCATGTGTCGCGACCCCATCCACGGCTCGTAGCCCACGTCGTCGACGAGCTGGGACTCGCCGCTCCGGGTGCCGAGGTCGCGGAAGCGGACCATCTGCTCCTCGATCTCGCCGTCGACGGCGACGACGACCCCGCCGTCCTGCTCGACGCTCACCGACCCGACCGCGTCCACGAAGGCGTCCTCGTCGAACACCGACGCGCAGCTCTCGCGGGGCCACCGGTTGTCGCCCATCGGGTCGGCGTACGCGCCGTAGCCGCGGTCGGCGACGACCGCGAAGTACAGCCCCGGCCCCTTGACGTGCGGCTCCTCCCAGCCGTCGAACGCGACGCTGACGTGCTCGGCGCAGTAGGTCAGCCGGTCGACGACCTCGCGGACGCGCTCGTGGGCGCCGTACTCGATCGCCAACCGGCTCATTCCGCCTCCCCGCCGTGCCGCCCGCGACTCTCCTGAACGCTCATATCTCCGAGAAGGAGGCGGGCGTATATAAGGGACACCGAGTCGGGCCGGGGAGACGCCGCGTCACGCCGCGAAGGGCGACCGCCTCGCCCCTCCCGCCGCCCCGATCGACTGCGCCGCCTTCATCCCCACGGCGAGAACACCCGCGCGTCGAACCGGTCCGCGCGGACGAGTCCGACGCCGAACGCGGCGGCGACGGCGACCGGCAGGAGGTTCCCGTACCAGAGGTTGATCCCGCCCCAGAGGATCACGAAGCTCACCATGTCGTCGAGCATGAACTCGCAGTCGCGCAGCCGGTCGCGGAGCGTCGTCCCCGCGAACGCGCGGTCGAGGGTGACGACCGCCACCGTCGCCGAGACCACCCAGCCGGCGTAGTTCGAGAGCGGGACGCCGTAGAAGCTCCCGCCGCCGAAGCTCCAGAAGCCGAGCGCGACCGCGCCGGGGTCGAGGACCACGTCCATCGCGACGACCGCGGCGATCACGGTCAGGAGGCGGAGCCAGCCGTTCGAGGCCCGCGGGCCGAGGAGCAGGAGACAGAGCAGGTAGGCGTTCACGACGAGCGGGATGAAGAAGACCGGGAGCGCGACCGGCACGCCGGCGAGCATCGGCCCGAGGTCGACCGTGTACTCGAAGTTCCCGTACGGCCACCCCGTGGCGACGCCGACCAGCTCGATGGCGTAGGTGTACGCGATCAGGACGCCGACCCACCCGAGCGCACGCCGGTCGAGCGCGGGGAGGGTCCCGACGACGAGCGGCGAGCGCATCACCAGCACGCCGAACAGCACGAACCACGGGTGGAAGGCGAGCGGCTCCGGCACCCACCCCTCCGCGCTGCCGACCAGGGCGACCGCGCCGACGAGCGGGAATAACACGGCGATGGTGAACCGGTTCTCGCGGACGGTCCGGTCGAGGAGCGCCTCGGCCCCGCGGCGCGTGTCGGGGAGCCGCGCGCGGAGCGCGTCGACGCCGGACGCGCCCGACTCCGCGGACCCCGCCGGCCCGGCCGACCCGCCCTCGTCGCTCACGCGAGCACCTCCGTGACCGGGTAGACGCGCCAGAGCCCGCCCATCGCCAGCAGCGTGCCGACGGCGGTGTTCAGCGCCGGGAACCACCAGTACGCGCGGTCGACCGACACCGACGACGCGGCGACCCACGCGACGAAGACCGGGTAGACGCCGAGCAGCGCGCCGAGCCGGAGGTCGACCGCGGCGAACGCGGCCGCGGCGACGACCCAGCACGCGAAGCAGTAGGCGTACGTCCGCCGCTCCCCGAGCAGCGTCGCCGTCGTCCGGATCCCGGCGGCCCGGTCCGGCTCGATGTCGGGGATCGCGGAGAACGTGTGCATCCCCATCGTCCAGAGCCACGCGCCCGCGAGCGCCGCGAGCGGCGGGTGGGCGCCGGCGACGGTCGCGTACGCGGCCGCGCCGGGGAGAATATAGAGGCCGTTCGAGGCCGAGTCGAGGAACGGCGTCGTCTTGAACCGCACCGGCGGGGCGCTGTAGCCGACCGACAGCAGGAGGAACCCGGCGAGGTACGGCCACGCGACCCGCGGCGTGACCGCGAAGGTGGCGAGCCCCGCGAGCGCCGACGCGAGCACCGCGAGCGCGACGAGCCGGCTCCCCTTCCAGCGCGCCTCGCGGTCCTCTTTCTTCGGGTTCAGCTCGTCGATGTCGGCGTCGAACGCGTCGTTGACGCCGTAGAGGAAGACGTTGGCGGGCACGAGGAAGTACGCCGCCAGCGCGACGGTCGTCGGCGTGAACAGCCCGCTCACGTCGCCGATCCCGTACGTGACCCCGACCGCGACCGGCCCCGCGAGGTACAGCCAGAAGCGCGGCCGCGATAGCACCAGCAGGTACCGGAGGTCGCCGGCGATCGACCGTCGGTCGGCGTCGGTCGCTGTGCGGGTCACGGCGTCGCTCACGTCGGCTTCGAGACCGCCTCGGCCGTTATCTGTCCGCTGATGAGACACATCGGGACGCCGATGCCGGGCGTCGTCGTCGACCCCGTGAAGTAGAGGCCGTCGACCGCGTCGGACTCGTGGGGCGGCCGGAGCAGCGAGGTCTGCCGCAGCGTGTGCGCCAAGCCGAGCGCGCTCCCGCGGTAGCTGTTGTAGCGGTCGGCGAAGTCGTCGACGCAGAACGTCTCCTCGAAGACGATCCGGCCGCGAAGCTCCGTCTCGGTGTTCTCCGCGATGTCGTCCAACACGAGGTCGCGGTACTCCGCGCGCAGTTCGGGCGTGTCCTCCAGCCCGGGCGCGATGGGGACCAGCGCGAAGAGGTTGCTGTGTCCCTCGGGCGCCACGGTGTCGTCGGTCTCGGAGGGGACGCAGAGGTAGTAGGCGGGGTCGTCGGGCCACGAGGGGTCGTCGAAGATCTGCGCGAAGTGGCCGTCCCACGCCGTCGGCAGCACCAGCGTGTGGTGTTCGAGGTTGGGCACGTCGCCCTCGACGCCGAGGTACAGCAGGAACGCCGAGGGGGCGTACGTCCGGGACTCCCAGTACTCCTCCGTGTACTGGCGCTTGCGCGGCGGTAGCAGCTCCTGTTCGGTGTGCGCGTAGTCGGCGTCGGAGACGACGAGGTCCGAGAGGTAGCGCTCGCCGTCGGCGGCGTCGACCGCGAACCCGCCGCGGCGCCCCTCGATCCCCGTCACCTCGGCGTCGGTGACGTACTCCACGCCGAGGTCGTCGCCGAGCTCGACGATCCCGTCGACGACGGCGCCGATACCGCCCTCGGGGTAGTAGACGCCCATGTTGTAGTCCACGTGACTCATCAGGTTGTACAGCGCCGGGGTGTTGTACGGCGAGCCGCCGAGGAAGACGAGCGTGTACTGCATCAGCTGCTGGAGCTTCGGGTGGTCGAAGTAGTCCTCCACGTGCCCCTGCATCTTCCCGAGCAGCGAGAGCCCCCACGAGTACCGGAGCACGTCCTTGTCCACGTAGTCGCGCAGCCGCGGGCGGTCCTCGTACACGAAGTGCTCCATCCCGATCTCGTAGGTGCGCTTCGACTCCTCCAGGTACGCCTCGAACGCGTCGCCCGCGCCGGGCTCGTACTCCTCGAACAGCTCCCTGTTCGCCTCGCGGTCCGGGAGCACGTCGACCTTGTCGCCGTCCTTCCAGAACACGCGGTAGTGGGGATCGAGCCGCTCCAACTCGTAGAACTCGTCGGGCGAGCGCCCGAAGTGGCCGAAGAACCGCTCGAACACGTCCGGCATCAGGTACCACGAGGGGCCCATGTCGAACCGGAAGCTGTCGGCCTCCAGGCGGCTCGCGCGCCCGCCGAGCTGCTCGTTCTTCTCCAAGAGGGTCACGTCCGCGCCGGCGTCCGCGAGGTAACACGCGGTCGAGAGGCCGCCGAACCCGCCGCCGATCACGACGACGGATTCGCCGGCCACGGCGTCGATGTCCGGGGCCACGTCCATGTGATCTCGTAGGGTCGGAAGGGGTATAAATACCGGCCAGACGCGGCGGGGCGGCGCCGACGCGATCCGCGGGCGGCCGCCGATCCGACGCGGCGAGTGGGTACGCCTAAGTCGCCGACGCTCCTACCGATTCCCACATGGATCCGACGGTCGCGATCACCGGCGCAACGAGCGGGATCGGGCGGGCGGTGGCCGAGGCGTTCGTCGACGCGGGGGCGTTCGTCGCCGTCTCCGGCCGCGACGGCGACGCCGTCGATCGCACCGTCGCGGAGCTGAACGGCGACGGCGGTCAGGGGGAGGAGGCGGTCGGCGCAACGGCGGCCGACGACGGCGAGGAGAGCCACGACGCCGGGACCGCGTGGGGCGAGCGCGTCGACGTCCGCGACGAGTTCGACCTCGAGCGCTTCTTCCAGCGGGCCGCTCGCGAGGGCGGGCCGATCGACGTCGTGCTCGCGAACGCCGCCGTCTTCCACGGCGCGCCCGGCGAGAGCCCGACGGACGCGCTCTCGTACGCCGACTACGACGACACCATGCGCACCAACGCCCGCGGCGTCTTCGCGACGGTCAACGAGGCCGTCCCCCACCTCGCCGACGACGCGCGGGTGATCGTCCCCTCGGGGTCGGTCGCCCACGAGTCGACGCCCGGCATGGGCGCGTACGCGGTCTCGAAGGCGGCGGCCGAGGCGGTCGCCCGCGGGTTCGCCGCCGACCTCGACGCGGCGGTCGGCGTCGTCGACCCGGGGCTCGTCGCCACCGACCTCACCGGGAAGGAGCGCGCCCGCGAGCCCGAGAGCGTCGCGCCGCTGTTCGTCTGGGCGGCCACCGAGGCGCCCGCCGAGGACCTGAACGGCGAGCGGTTGGGGCTGCGCGAGTGGAAGAAAGCGACGCGATAGGACTCGATCGAGTTCGGATCGACAGTCAAAACCTCTAACGCCCCAGCCGCTCGGCTGTACGCGTTCGCTGACTCGACGGTGAACACCTCCAAAGCCCCAGCCGCGAGGACTCGCGCGGCTCGGTGCGCTCCTCGCTCAGTCGCTACCGCTCCTTCGCTGCGGTGCTTCCGTCGCCGTACTTCGTCCTCGCGGCTGCCCCTTTGAGTCCCGCCCGACCACACCGCAACCGCGCCTCACGCCTCCCCAGCCTCGCGGCTCCCTTCGGTCGCCGCGTCCCTCGCGCGTGCACCTCGCGCCCTACGGGCGCTCGGCGGCACGCGCCACCGCGGCCGTTCTTTATAAGTAATCGTCGTCGTCCTTGAGGATATTTAAACATCGTCTCACTGATTCCGTGACCCGACCACCGAGAATTATCCCTCGGTCGGCCGAACGAGGGGTATGGCACTCGCGGACCCCGACCTCTCGGGCTCGACGGCGTTCATCACCGGGACGACCCGCGGCATCGGCAAGCAACTCGCGCTCGCGCTCGCCGACCGCGGCTGTAACGTCGTCTCGACGGGCAAGACGACCGACGACGACGACTCCGAGCTGGAGGGGTCAGTCGAGCAGACCGCCCGCGAGGTGCGCGACCGCGGGGCCGAGGCGCTCGCGCTCGAACTCAACCTCCGCGACGAGGCCCGCGTCGAGGCGGCGGTCGAGGAGTCGATCGACCGCTTCGGCGAGGTCGACGTCGTGATCAACAACGCGAGCGCGATCCAGCTGGCGAATATCGCCGACCTGCCGGCCGACCGGTTCGACCTCCTGACCGACGTGAACGTCCGCGGGACCCACCTCGTCGCGCACGCGTTCGCGGACCACCTCGCGGGGCTCGACGAGGCGTGGTTCCTGTCGAACTCGCCGCCGGTCGTGACCGACCGCTCGCCGGGGAAGGCGCCGTACGCGTGGTCGAAGCTCGGGATGTCGTTCGTCACGCTCTCGCTCGCCGAGGAGCTGGCGAGCGACGACGTCGGCTGTAACACGTTCTGGCCGGTGACGACGATCGACACCCGGGCGACGCGCTACTTCGGGCTCGGGACCGAGGACGACTGGCGCACCCCGGAGGTCGTCTCCGACGCGGTGCTCGAGATCCTGGCGCGCGACCCGGCGGAGTGCACGGGCGAGAGCTTCTACGACGAGGAACTGCTCCGCGAGGCGGGCGTCACCGACTTCTCGGCGTACAACCTCACGGAGGGCGACCCGGCGCCGATGTCGGCGCGGCTGTTCGATCCCGAGTTCGAACGCGAGGCGTGACTGCGTCGCGGGCGCGGCGCCGACACGTCGCCGGCACCGACACTGCCCGGAGCCCGTCGCGACCGGCCCTCACTCCGTGACCGCCGCCCGGATCGCGGCGGTCGCCGCTTCCGGGTCCTCGGCGGCGGTGATCGCCGAGACGACCGCGACGCCCGCCGCGCCGGCGGCGGCCACGGCGCCCGCGTTGTCGGCGTCGATCCCGCCGATCCCGATCACCGGGAGCTCGACCGCCCGCGCGATCTCCCGCACGCGCTCCGTTCCGACCCCGTCTTTCGCGTCCGGCACGTCCTTCGTGCGCGTCCCGTACACCGCGCCGACGCTGACGTAATCGGCTCCCGCCTCTGCGGCCGCCCGCGCCTCCGCGACCGTCGACGTCGAGCGCCCGACGACGGCGTCCTCTCCGAGCAGGTCGCGCGCCGCCCCGGTAGGGAGGTCCGACTGCCCGAGGTGGACACCGTCGGCGTCGACCGCGGCGGCGACGTCGACACGGTCGTTGACGATCAGCGGGACGCCCGCGTCGGCCGTGAGACCGCGCACGCGCTTCCCGACCTCGTACCGCTCCGCGTCGCTCGCGCCCTTCTCGCGGAGCTGTACGGCGTCGACGCCGCCCGCGAGCGCCGCCTCGACGACCGTCTCGGTGTCGCGACCCGCCGACCGGCTCGCCTGCGTCACGAGGTACGTCCGCCACTCAGTGGGATTCATTAGTGGTATATTCTGGTGGTCGCCGTGAAAAGCTGTCGTTCGGGCGCGGTCGCGCGCTGGTCGGGGCCGGTCCCCGCGCGGATCGAGACCGTCCCCGCGACCCGCCGCGGTGGACAGACCCAAGCCGCCCCGGTTCCAACCGACGCCGATGCGCTCACGACTCCGGGCGGCGGCCGCGCGGCTCCGGGCCGGCCTCTCCGGGCTCGGGTCGGCGGCGACGAGCGCGGGCGGGCGGGGCTGGTCGTCAAGCAGTCGCTGATTGTGGCCGCGCTGCTCGTCGCACCCATCTTCGCCGGCTACGTCCTCGGCGCGGAGCGGCTGGTCGCCCTCGTCGGCGGCGACGGGGCGGCGCTGTCCGCGGGGACCACCTACCTTGTCGTCACGGTGCCCGCGCTCGCCTTCGAGTTCTTCAACGTCACCAACCCATCCCTAAAGGGGTGGGCTTGTCGGTGGACTCCCGTTCTGGCCGACCCTACTGGGTGGCAGGCGAGTAGCCGCCATTCACGTTCAGCGTCCCCGACTTCAGGGCGAGGTGACGTGTCGCCCCTCCATGCGGAGACTTTTGCCCCGCACGGAGTAGCCGAAATCCGATGTTCTTCGCCGCGTTGTAGTCCGCGTTGACCTCGTAGCCGCACTTCTGGCAACAGAACTTCGCTTGCGACTGGCGGTTCTCGTCCAGCGTCGTCCCGCACTTCGAACACCGCTTGGACGTGTAAGCCGGATCCACCTGCGTGGCTTCGATACCTTCTGCTTCGGCCTTGTACGCCACGTAGTCGTACAGACGTCGGAACGCCCACACATGGAACTTCTTTGTTCCCGGCATCCGGTCGCGGATGTCCGTCAACTCCTCGAACGCGATCCGGTCGCAATCGTGTGCGACGGCTTCTTGGACGATAGCTTTCGAGATACGATGGAGGTAGTCCTCTACCCAACGCATCTCGCGGTCGCCCATCCGTTCGATCGTTCGATGAGCCGACTCCGTGCCCGTCCGTTGAAGATCGCCACGCACGCGTTCGTACTCTCGACGACGGTGATTGAGGTAGTCACCGCTCCAGAACATCCCGGTCGACGTGACAGCGATCTGTTCGATACCGAGGTCGACGCCGAGGACTGTGCTGTTCTCGGTGTCGCCTTCGTCCGGTATCTCGGTCTCCACGTCGGCCTTCGTTCCAATATGGAGGAAAAACGTGTCCGTCGCGTCGCGGTACTGGAGCGTCGCACCTGTGATCTCGTACTCGTCGTTACGGAAGTACGTCGTCTGCGGGTTGTCGCCTTCCGGCGGAAGAACGTATTCGGCTTCGATACGCCCGTTTACTGTGGAAAGGGACACATGGTCGTCGTGGAACGTCGCACTCCGTTTGTCGTACCGGACGGAAGGCGTCGTGAAGTGCGGTTGTGACGCCTTCTTACCGTTCTGCCACCGAGCGACGACGCTCTTGATGGCTTCGGCGGCCCGATTGCGTGCGGATTGAACGAGATTCGCTTGGAGGCGCGTCTGTTCGCGCACGTCGGAGTACGTCCGGTCGTGGAGTTTGTTCTTGGACGTGGGTTTATAATCGTCCTGCCATGCGTCGCGGACGACGTAGTTACACGCCCACAGATACTCCTCGACGGTTTCCTGGAGGAGAGTCGCGTCGCTGTCGTCCACATCGAGTTTGACGACGACCGTGCGACGCACCTCCGCCATACTTCATAAGAGTAGGTAAGATTTATAACTACTACGGTGCCCTGGGGGAGTCAGACTATCGTTTCTCGGTGGCTATTTCCCACCACGTCGGCTTCCTCCCACTGTTAAAACCGTGGGTTTCCGGCTTGCTGTCCTATGATCGCAAGCCGCACCTACGCCGGCGTCGGCGACACGTTCACCCCGATGGTGGTCCGGGCCGGCGGCGCGCTCCTCAACGTCGTCCTCACCGTCTGGCTCGTCCTCGGCGTCGGTGGACTGTACGCGGCGGTGATCGCGGAGAAGCTGGTGCCGGCCGGGCTGAACCTCGCGCGATTTCGGTCGAACCGGTGGCAGGCCGTCAGCCGGCAGTACCGGCCGGACGCGGCCGAGGGCGACGCGCCGGTGGAGTAGCCCGAGGGCGACGCCCCCGGACTCGCCGGTCGGCGGCCGTCGTTGACCAGTTACTGGTCGTCGTCCGCGACCGACTCCAGCACCTCGACGCTCCCGGTGAGCTGCCGGTGGACGTACGGCATGTCGATGCCGGCCTCGTCGAACGCCTCCTTCACCGCGGTGACGTACTCCGAGCGCACCCGGACGAAGTCGCCGCGGTCCGGGTCCGAGATCCACCAGCGCGACTGGAGTCCGACGGCGGAGTCGCCGAGCTCGACGAGCCGGACCGAGACGCCCGGGTCGTCGAGGATCTCCCCGTGGGCCTCCGCCTTCTCGACGATGATGTCGGTCGCCTCCGCGATGTCGTCGTCGTAGCCGATGCCGAAGACGAACTTCTGACGCAGCGTCTCGTACGCCACCGGGTTGGTGACGGCGTTGTTCGCGAGGTCGCCGTTCGGCACCGTGACCCGCTCGTTGTCGAACGTCCGGACCCGCGAGACGCGCAGGTCGATGTCCTCGACGCGGCCGGCGTTCCCGTCCCACTCGATCCAGTCGCCGACCTCGAACGGCTTGTCCTTCAGGATGAAGATCCCGGCGACGAAGTTGCCGAGGAGGTCCTGCGCGGCGAAGCCGACCGCGAGCGCGATGGCGCCGCCGAAGACGGCGAACGCCGAGAGGAACGCGCCGTAGCCGGCCATCGTGAACCCGATGGCGATCGCCGCCACCCAGACGACGGCGTTCGCCACGCTCGACGCGAGGCTCCGGACGGCGCCGTCGAACCCGCGCGAGCCCAACACTCGCTCGACCGCCGGCACGAGCACGACCTTGCCCAACAGCAGCACACCGACGAACCCGACGAGGAACAGGGCCACCGAAAACAGGATCCCCGTCAGGGCCGCGCTCAATCCGGCACCGCCGAACTGTAGTGGTAGCATCACTCACCCATTCGGAGGGGTATTTAAAGAAGCTACTGGCAGCGCAGTTGTTTATCCGGGGTCGAGCGCCGGTGTCGGCGGCGGGGTCCGCCCTCGTCTCAGTCGCCGCGGACCGCCAGCGGCCCGTCGCCGCGAGCGACCCCGCGGAGCCGCCGCCCGTGGACGTCGCCCGCGCGGATCCGGTCGCGGACCGTCGCCGGGATCCACGCGTCGCGGTCCGTCGGCGGGGGCGCGGGGTCGACGCCCGCCGGTCGGAGGTCGTCCGGGAGGTATCGCGCGTAGGTCGGGAGCCGCTCGCGCAGCGGCATCCCGCCGGCGTCGGCGACCGCGCGGAGCCCGTCGAGGTCGGGCCACTCGTAGGCGGGGTTGATGTAGTCGTCCGTCACCGGCGAGACGCCCCCGAGGTCGTCGATCCCGCAGTCGACGAGGTCGGCCGCGGGCGAGAGGTTCGGCGGCACCTGCACGGACACCTCGGGCGGGAGCGCGGCCCGGGCCATCGCGACGACCCGGCGCATCGTCTCCAACTCGGGCTTCGCGAACTCCGACCGCTCGTTCGGGACGACGTTCTGCACGATCACCTCCTGAATATGGCCGTGGCGCTCGTGGAGCTCGCGGATCGCGAGCAGGCTCTCCGCGCGGTCGCGCCAGCCCTCGCCGATGCCGACGAGGATGCCGGTGGTGAAGGGGACGCCCTGCCGACCCGCCGCCCGGATCGTGTTGAGTCGCTGGCCGGGGGTCTTCCGACGTCCCCCGCTGTGCGCGTCGACGTCGGCGGTCGTCTCCAGCATGACGCCCATCGAGGCGTTCACCTCGCGCAGCGACGCGAACTGTGCTTCGGTGAGATCGCCCGGGTTCGAGTGCGGGAGCAGCCCCTCCTCCAAGGCGATCTCGCAGGCGCGATAGAGGTAGTCGTGGACCGAGTCGAACCCCCACTCGTCGAGCGTCTCGTGGATCCCTGTGTACCGGTCGTCCGGGTCGTCGCCGAAGGTGAACAGCGCCTCCGTGCAGCCCGCGTCGGCGCCGACGCGGCAGCGCTCGCGGACCTCCTCGGGCGAGAGCAGGGAGGCCTCACCGGGGACGTCGTAGTAGGTGCAGTAGGTGCAGGTGTACCGGCAGGCGGTCGTCAGCGGCACGAAGACGTTCCGGGCGAAGGTGAGCCGCTCGGCGGGGTCGACGTCCGCAGGCGTCACCGAGAGCAGCCGCTCGACGCGCTCGGCGTCGATCGACAGGTCGATCCCGTACTCGTCGGCCGCCGTGAACACGTCCGCTCCTCACGCTCGCGGTTCAAAAAGGATCGCGGTCGCGGATCCGGGCGCGGTCGCCGTCCGGATCCTCACTCCCGCTCGACGCCGACCCGTCCGTCCGTCGCGTCGAGCGCGAAGCCGGCGTCGCGGAGCCACCGCGCCGCCCTCCCGCCGTCGGCGTCGTCCCCGTCGTCGGCCTCGGCGTGGATCAGCACCTCCGCGAGGTCCGCCGGCTCGTCCACGTCGGTCGCGAGCCGGTGGGAGTCGACGACCGCGACGCTCGCCCCGATCTCCGCGGCGATCCGCCGGTGGTCGAGGTAGGAGGCGCCGTGGTAGTCGACCCGGAACGCCGGGTGTCCGGCGACGAACGCGTTCGTCCCGCCGCCGCGACCGGGCGCGATCGCGACGTCGGCCTCGCGCCCGGCCGCGAACAGCTCCCGGAGCGCCGCCGGCGTCGCGAGCGCGAGGTCGGCCATGACGACCGCGACGGGGTTCGGGTCGTCAGCGTCTCCCTCGTCGCCATCGCCTCCGAACCGCGCGTCGAGCGCCGCGTTGACCGCCTCGGTCAGCGGGCGCTCGTCGACGTCGACTGGACACGCGAGGCCCGCGTCGACCGGACCGGTGGCGAGCACCCGCGGTTCGCCGCCGGCGGCCCTGACCGCGTCGAGGACGTCGCGGAGCATCGCCCGCGCGAACGCCGCCCGCTCGTCGGGGTCGAGGACGGCGGAGAGTCGGGACTTGGGGCGGTCGGTCGAGAACGGGACGAGGACCTCCATCGGGAGGGTCGCCCTAGAACAGGGATTCCAGCTCGTCGCTGTCGTCGCTGACGAGCTCGTCGAGGTTCTCGTCGCTCTCCTCGCGGATCTCGTCGAGGTTGTCCTGCGCCTCGATGGCGACCTGCTGGAGCTCCTTGATCCGCGGGACGTTCGTGACGCCCGCCAGCAGGATCACCGTCGCGACGAAGCCGGCGCCGCGGTACGGGTAGTCCCCGCCGCGGACCTCCATCGAGCCGGTCTGCTCTTCGAGCCACTTGCGACCGCGCTCGATACCCTTCCGGTTGAGGTACTCCGGCGGCCCCGCGAGCACGAGCAGCGCGCGCTCCGCGCCCTCGATCTCACACGGGAGCGTGAGCCGCCCCAGCGCCGCCTTTCGGACGAGGCTGGTGATGCGGTTCGTGGTGTGCGCGCTGTCGAGTTGGTCCTCGCCGTTGTCGTCGCGCAGCCGCGAGAGCAGCCCGCCCGAGCTGCGCTCTTCGACCTCCTCCTCCGCGTAGCCGACGGTGGAGACGCCGCCGCCGGCGAGCGTGTTGATGATCTCCGAGGAGTCGACGACGCTCTCGGCGACCTCCTGACCCTGCTGGATCTCGCCGGCGCCGAACAGAATTCCGAACCGCCGGACGATCTCCTCGTTGATCTCCGCGTAGCCGCCCTGGACGGACTCGCCCGTCTTCCGCCAGGCGTCGTTGTCGAACACCATCAGGTTGTCCACCTCGCGGACGAACGTCTGGAACGACCGTGCCGCGTTGAGGGTGTAGATCCCGCCCTCGTCGCTGCCCGGCAGGATGCCGAGCCCGTAGACGGGCTCGGTGTAGATCCGCTTGAGGTGTTTCGCGAGCACCGGCGCGCCGCCGGAGCCGGTGCCGCCGCCGAGCCCGGCGACGACGAGGAACGCGTCGACCTCGTGGACCGGGATCGAGTCGATGGCGCCCTGCACCTCGTCGATGTCCTCCTCGGCGATCTCCGCGCCGAGCTCGTTGTCCGCGCCGACCCCGTGGCCCTTCACCCGGGACTGCCCGATGAGTACGCGCTGGTCCTCGGCGACGTGCTCGAGGCCCATGAGATCGGCCTTGGCCGTGTTGACGGCCGCGGCCGCGCGGACGATCTCCGACCCCGTCCGCTTGTCGTACTCCAGGAACTTGTCGACGACTTTTCCCCCCGCCTGTCCGAATCCGATCATTGCAAGTTTCATCGTGTGCTCCCTCGGCCTTTGAAAAGAACAGAACGTGAAGGCATATTTAAGCCTTCGGTTGCCGTTACCATCGCTGATATCCACCTGCGTGACACGAACGGCGCCGCGGCTCCGGCGACGACCGCCGAATCGCCGCTCCGTCCCTCGATCGACCTCGTCATCGGACGCCGAGATGCGCGCCGAGCGTTGTCAGTTCGTCGGGGTCGACGCCGAACGCGGCGACGTCGTTGTCGGCCGTCGTGTTGTCGAACTGTAACGATCGGTACTGGTCGGGCCCCATCGGGAAACCGGGGACGGCGCCGAGCACCGTCAGGCCGATCCGCGCGAGCGGCATCGGCAGCGGCACGATGGTGACGCCCTTGCGCTCGGCCTCGTACACGAGGTCGGTCACCTCCCGGAGCGTCAGCGTCTCCGGGCCGCCGATCTCGTACGTCTCGCCGACGTGTTCGTCCTCTTCTAACGCCGCCACCAGCATCGGGACGAAGTCCTCGACGTGGATCGGCTGGAACCGGGTCTTCCCGCCGCCGGGGAGCGGATACAGCGGGAGGCCGGGCGCGAACATCCCCTTCAGCCGCTTGGTGAACGAGACGAACTCCCCGCCCTCGCCGAAGACGACCGACGGGCGGAATATCGTCCAGTCGAGGCCGCTCTCGCGGACGATCTCCTCCGCCTGCCCCTTCGAGCGGATGTACGCCGTGTCGCCGTCGGGGTCGGCCCCGAGCGCGCTCAGCTGGAGGAACCCCTCGACCCCGCCGGCCTCGGCGGCGTTCACGAGGTTCTCCGTGCCGCCGCGGTGGATCCGGTCGTGCATCGCGTTGCCGCCCTTCGGTTCGAACAGCGGCGAGAGCGCGACGAGGTTCACCACGGCGTCCTGCCCCTCGACCGGGCCGGCTACCGAGTCGTAGTCCGTGACGTCGCCCCTGACGACGTCGACCCCCTCGGGCGTCTCGCTTCCCGAGCGGGAGAGGGCCGTCACGTCGTGGCCCCCCTCGGCGAGCGCGCGACAGAGGTACGACCCGATGAATCCGGTCCCGCCTGCGACCAACACCTTCATGCACGGAATAAGGCGAGGAACCCCCGTAAACCTACCGCGGCGTCAGACGCCGCCGCGCCGAGCGGCGTCGCGGTCGGCGGCGCCCGCGGGCGAGCGCTCTCGGGTCGGCGGCCGCCTCACTCGGAGTCGTCGCCCGGCACCGTCAACACCGGGACGGGGGAGGTCCGGACGGTCCGCTCGGCGACGCTCCCGAGCAGGTAGCGCTCGACGCCCGTCAGCCCCCGTGTGCCCATGACCACGAGATCGACGTCGTTGTCCGCGAGGTACGACCGGATCCCGCGGGCGGCCGACGAGCCCACCTCGACGCGCTCGACCGTCTCCACGCCCGCCTCTTCGGCGACGGCGGCGGCCTCCGCGACCGTCTCCTCGGACGCCGACACGAGCGCGTCGGTGCCCGAGTACGCCTCGGCCCCGATGGTCCCGACGTCGACGACGGAGAGCAGGTGGAGCGTCGCGCCGCTCCGGGCCGCCAGCGACACGGCGCGGTCGAGCGCCTCGGCGGCGCGCTCGCTCCCGTCGGTCGGCACGAGGACGTTCCGGTAGGGGTACCGCGCCGGCTCGCCGTCGGGCCGGAGACTGAGCACCGGGACCGGCGACCGGCGCACGACGCGCTCGGTCGTGCTCCCGAGGAGCAGGCGGTCGAGCCCCGTCCGCCCGCGCGTCGGCATGGCGATCAGGTCCATTTCGTGGTCGGTCGCGTAGGCGACGATCGTCTCGTCGACCCCGCCCTGGAGCACCGCCGTGACCGCCTCGACGCCGCGGTCCGCGGCACGCTCCGCGGCCGCCTCGACGACGTCCTCGCCCTCGCGTTCGAGCACGTCGACCACGTCTCGGCCGACCCGCGTGACGCTGTCGTGGGTCGTGTCGGCGACGTTGAGGGCGTGGACCGTCGCGTCGTGGTCCGCGGCCAGGTCGAGGACGTGGTCGAACGTCGCGTCCGCCCCGTCGCCGCCGTCGGTCGGGAACAGGATCCGGTCGAACATGCGCGGAGAGTCGCGGCCGACGCTTAAAAAACGCCGCGGCCGTCGGCGCGTCCTACTCGCCGTCGCCGTTTCCGTCGGTGCCGCCGTCCGCTCTGCCACCGCCGTCGCCGTCGATCCGGTCGATACGCACCGTCGAGATCCGGGCGCCGTCCACGGCGGTGACCTCGAAGCGATGGCCCCCGGCCTCGGCGATGTCGCCCGATTCCGGCGTGCGGCCGAGCCGGTCCAGCACGAGCCCGCCGAGGGTGTCGTACCCGTTCCCCTCGAGGTCGGTCCCGAGCGCGTCGTTGACGACCGAGAGGGAGACGGAACCGTCGGCCTCGTACGCGCCGCCCTCGCGGGCGCGGATCGTGTGCTCGCCCCGGCCGTCGTCGAACTCGTCCCGGAGGTCGCCGACGAGCGCCTCCGCGATGTCCTCGACGGTGACGATCCCCTCGAAGGCGCCCCACTCGTCGACGACGGCGGCCATCTGCCTGTGCTCCTCGCGGAACTGGACGAGGAGGTCGCCGATCGCCGTCGTCTCGGGCACGACGACGATCTCCCGCCCGAGGTCCGCGGCCGTCGCCGACTCGTCGCCGGCCTCGCCGGCGCGCAGCACGTCTTTCACGTCGACGAAGCCGACCACGCGGTCGGCGTCCTCGTCGGCCACGACCGGGTAGCGGGTGTGTCCCGCCTCCAGCACGGTCGCGCGGATCTCGGGGAGCGTCCGGTCGGCGGCGAGCGTCACCACGTCCGGCCGCGGCACCATCACCTCCCGGACGACGGTGTCGTCGAGCTCGAAGACGCCCTCTATCATGTCGACCTCGCCGGGGTCGACGTGACCGGCCTCGCCCGAGCGCGCGAGGACGCGCCGGATCTCGCGTTCGCCCATCGTCTCGTCGGTCTCCGAGGCGGGCGGGACCCCGATGGCGCGCGTGAAGGCGTTCGCGGCCCCGTTGAACACGACGATGCCGGGAGAGAACAGGTAGTAGGAGAGCTTCATCGGCGGGGCGAGCAGCAGCGCCATGCGCTCGGCCTGCGCGATGGCGATCGTCTTCGGCGCCAGCTCGCCGAACACCACGTGGAGGAACGTGATGACGCCGAACCCGATCGCGAACGCGACGAGGTGGACCGCGCTCTGCGGGAGCACGGACCCGAGCGCCGGCTCGATGAGCGCGGCCACCGCGGGCTCGCCGATCCACCCGAGCCCGAGCGAGGCGAGCGTGATCCCCAGTTGGGTCGCCGCGAGGTAGTCGTCGAGGCTCCCCATCACGTCCTGGAGCGCGCCCGACCCGGGGCGGCCCTCCGCGGCGAGCTGCTCGACCGAGGTGGACCGAACCCGGACGAACGCGAACTCCGAGGCGACGAAGAAGCCGTTCAACGCCACCAACACCAGCGCGGCGGCCACTCGGCCGACGGAGATCGCGACGTCTACCATCGGTGCCTCCGGGCGGAGTGCGGCGCGGGGGAGTGGCTGACCATAGCGACGGTTCGTCGGCGGACCACTAAAAAGGGACACGTCGCGCCCTCGGAACCCGGTCCGTTTATTCCCCGGCGCGTCCGAGCGCGACCATGCTGATCACGCTGGAGGGGCTCGACGGGAGCGGGAAGACGACCGTCTGGGAGGCGCTCCGCGAGCGCCACCCGGACGCGACGTTCACCCGCGAGCCCACCGACAGCTGGTACGGGGAGGCCGTGGCCCGGTCGATCGCGGCCGACGACGCCGACCCGCTCGCGGAGCTGTTCCTGCTGACCGCGGACCACGCGAACCACCTCTCCGGGACGGTTCGACCCGCCCTCGCCGACGGCGACCTCGTCGTCTCCGACCGCTACTCCGACTCCCGGTTCGCGTACCAGGCCGCGACGCTCGCCGAGAGCGGCGTCGCCCTCGACGGCCGCGACCCGCTCGAATACATACAGGAGATCCACGCGCCGTTCTCCCGGCCGCCAGACGCGACGGTCTACCTCGACTTGGACGCCCGGACCGCCGCCGAGCGCGCGGGCCGCACGAACAAGTTCGAGCAGGACGGCTACCTCGCGGCGGTCCGAGACAACTACGAGCGGCTGATCGACGCGGAGCCGGACCGGTTCGTGCGCGTCGACGCGACGCGGTCGTCCGAGGACGTCACGGCCCGCGTCGCGGCGGTCGTCGCGGATCTGGTCGAGGAGTAATTCGCAACTCCCCTACTGCGTCTCCGGCAGCTCGTACTCCTCCGGCGAGGGCACGTAGAGGTAGTCGATGGCCGCGCCGAGCACGACCGGGAGGAAGACGAGCAGTCCGAAGAGGACGGTCGTGCTGCCGAGGTTGACGCCGGCGCCGACGTTGAGCGCGCCCGTGAACACGAGCGTCGAGATCAGGAGGAGCATCGGCGTCAACACGATCGTGTACACCACCGACCCCCACGACGTCGACAGTCGAAGCCGGAAGAAGCGGGTCGTCACCCCGGCGACCAGCGTGTGGAACGCCACCAGCGCGAGGAGGCTGACGAACCCGAGCAGCGCGAGCATACCTCCCGTACGGGCTCCCGGCATTTGCCCCTATCGCCCCGGCGCCGCGGATCCCCCGTTCGAAACGCGGTCAGAACGCGCCGTCGTTCCCCTGTTGGCGCGCCGCCGACAGGAGCCCCGCCACGGGGTCGACGTACTCGTACCCCGGAATGACGCCCTGCACGTAGGTCCCCTCGACGAAGTCGATCAGCGCCCCCGCGTCGTCGACGCCGCGCCGCTCGTTGACATCGGTCAGCTCGAACTCGACGGTGATCTCGTCGTCGCCGACCGCGACGGTCGGGTCGAACTCGCGGTCGGCACGCGTCACGCCGCCGACGTCGACGACGCGGAGCTCGAACGTCTCGGTCCACCCCTCCTCGACCACGTCGGCGACCTCGTCCGCGGTCGCCGCCGAGAGCGTCGGCACCCGGACGGTCACCGCGAACCGCACCCGGCCGTCCGCGGCGGGCTCGGCGCGCACCTCGCCGTCGAACGCGGTCGTTTCCGAGGTCCACGCGCCGGCCTCGTCGGCGGGCTCGAAGGAGCCGTGGTCCGCGAACGCGCGGCGGACCCGACCCGGCAGCTCTGTCTCGCTCATACCGAGTGGGAGGCGCGGCGAGACCAAAAGCGCGTTGCGTCACCGGTAGTGGCACGCGGGGCCGATACTGGTGCGCCTTTGTGTCCCGACGGCCAACGCCGGGTATGGAAGCGCAGTTCCTCTCGACCGAGGCGCTCGTCGAGGCGCTCGCGGACGCCCCGTTCGACCGCCCGCCGGCCCTCGTCAGCAACGCCCACGTGACCGGACTCGGCGTCGCCCGCGCGCTCGACGCCCACGGCGTGCCCGTGATCGCGCTCGACCGCGTCGACGACGGGGGCGGGGACGGCGGCGACGCCGCCGCGGTCCCCCACGACGGCCTCGCCCCGCCCTCGGACGCGGTCGACTTCGCGGGCGCGGTCACCTACCCCCTCGACGACCTCGACGGGTTCCGCGAGGACGTGGAGGCGATCGTCGACGCCGCCGGGACCGAGGCGGTCGCGTTCGGCTGCATGGACGAGTGGGCGCTGGCGTACGCCGAGGCCGACCCCGAGGGCGTCCGGCTCCCGTTCGCCGGGATCGACACGCTCGACGACGTGTTGAACAAGTCGGAACTGTACGCGACCTGCGAGGCGCTCGGCGTGCCGTACCCCGAGACGTACCGGCTGGAAGAGACCGCCGACGCGGCGACGCGCGAGCCGGACGCGACGGTCGAGGAGGCCGCCGAGGCGCTCGATTTCCCGCTGGTGGTGAAACCCGAGCTCAAGCGCGACTTCGAGGAGGCGTTCGGCACCAACGTGATCGAGGTCGCCGACCGCGGGGAGTTCGCCGACGTGGTGGCGGCCGCGAGCGACGAGGGGATCGCCGTGATGGCCCAGAAGCGCGTCGACATCGCGACCGGACGGGACCACTCGCTGGCCTCCTACGTGCCGCCGTCGGGGACCGACGACGCGCTCGGGGTCGTGGGCAACGCCGCGGTCCGGTACCCTCGACAGTTCGGCACCTCCTGTCTGGTCGAGACGGCCGACGAGCCGGCGATCCGGGAGCGCGCGCTCGCGGTGCTCGACGACGCCGGCTACCACGGGATCAGCGAGTCGGAGTTCGTCTACGACGCCGACCGCGGGGAGTTCCTCCTGCTGGACGTCAACACCCGCCCGTGGAAGTGGATCTCGATGCCCGTCGCCGCGGGGGCGAACCTCCCGATGGCCGCCTACGCCGCGGTCACCGACGCGGAGTACGAGTCCGAGGGCGTGGAGCCGACCCGGTGGGTGTACCTCCGGGACTACCTCTCGCTTTTAGCGGGCGACGACGCCTTCTGGGACCAGCTGTCGCCCGCCGACTGGCGGCGGCTCGTCTCCGGCGCGTTCGAGCGCGAGGGCGGCCTGACGACCGGGGTCTATCGGCCCACCGACCCCGGCCCGGCCGCGAAGCTGTTCGAGACGGAGTTCGTCGACCGCGACTACTACTGCTCCTGTTGAGCGGTCGGCGGTTATCCCGCTGTTGCGGGTAGTGAAGCCCCGCTCGATATCTCCGCGGGCTACGCGTCTGAGCGCATGCGGTCGCGCTGCCACATCGAAGAGACCATTACCGCACGCCCTGATCCAAGAGCCACTCCCTCCGACGAGAGCGTGAGCCGACTGCGAGGAGCCCCCGGACACGACGACCACTGCACCACACTCCCGCCCGCCATCTCATGACGAACGTTCTGCAACCCGTGTTCTACGGCCTCTTGGCGGGGATCTTCGGAACGGTCCTGATCGGGTTGCTGTCTCGGAACCTACAAGCGGTCGTGAACGGGATCGCGTCCCTCGCCGTCGCCGCCCTTCCGACGCTCACCGAATTCGCGATCGCGTTCAGCGGCGGGGCTGACGTCGCGTTCGGCCCCGCGCTCTCCGCGTGGATCGCCGTCGCGGGCTTCCTCCATATGCTGGGGATGCTGGGATGGTACGACACCGTTTCGTGGTGGGACCATCTCACACACACCGTCTCCGCCGCTCTCGTCGCAGCACTCGTCTACGCGACCCTCCAGACCCCGGCCGCGCTCGGATCGCACGTCACGGGCCCCTACGCGGTCCTTTTCACCCTCCTGTTCACGCTCGGCGCAGGCGTCGTCTGGGAGCTCGTGGAACTGGCCGCCCGCGAACTCGGCGAGTACATCGACAGACCGCCGGTGCTCGAATACTACGGGCTACGCGATACGGCTCTCGACATGGCGTTCAACGGGGTCGGCGCCGTCGCCGTGGTCGCGCTCGACGTCCGGGTATTCGTGTCGGTCGTAGCGCAGATCCCACGGATCGCCGAAACGGCCGTCGTCGGGGGAACCGTCCTTCTGTTCGTCGGCGCACTCGCTCTTGGACTCGCTCTCGAGGCGGTTCGAAACGCCGCAACCGATACCGAATGAAGAGTCGGCGCCGTTGAAATCCGCGGCCCCCGATACAGATAGCGCGTCGAACGCGGAATTACGACGTCGACGGCGACATCTGGATGTTGAGGCTCTTCTGGACGAGCTGGGTGAACGCCATCGAGCAGAGGAAGTACCAGAGGATCCACATCTGGATCGGGCCGACGATGCCCGTGTCCCACGTGACGGTCCCGGCGAGCGGCACGACCAGCTCCTGGGCCGCGATCTCCGGGTACGCGGAGTCGGAGCCGCGGTAGCCGATCACCCAGAACATCCACAGGAACGCCGGGATGGTGAGGAACATGATCCACACCATCGGGCGGAACTGCTCTTTGAACATCCCGAGCTGGTCGCCCATCGCGTCCATCTGCTCCTCCTGGATGGCGTCTAACGCCGCGTCGTCGTCGCGCTCCTTCGCCTCCTTGCGCCGCTCCTGGATGTCCTGCATCCGCTCCTGGTACTGGCTCATCTTCTCCATGTCCATGAGCCCCGCGCGGAGCAGCGTGGAGTACATCCCGGTCCCGAGCGCGATCACCATGATGACGACGTAGAAGGGCACGACGTTCAGCAGCGGGCCGAGGACGACGTCGATCGCCCCCGCGATCGTGTCCCGGACGGGGCCGACGGCGTACCCGACGAAGGCGCCGACGGTCGCGACGGCGGCGAGCTTGTCCCACTTCGTCCACGACGTCGTCTCCGGTGTCTCGACGTCGCTGCCGCCGCCCCCGCCGTCCCCGCCGTCACTGGTCATCCCCGCCTCGATCCCGTCGGGGTCGGCCAGCGCGAAGCCGCGCTCGCCGTCGACGAGGATCTCCTTCTCGATGAGGCGGCCCCACTGGCCGCTGGTGATCTCGTCGCGGACGTCGACCCACTGGACCTCGCCGTCGGTGGCGCGGTCCAAGACGACCTCCAGGGCGTCCCGCATCTCGCCGTCCTCGTTGACGAGCGAGCGGACTCTCCGTTCGACCTTGCTCATTATCGGTCGGTTAGCGGTCGACGGTTAAGAACCTTGTAGGATCGCCGGCGCGGGTCGCCCTCGGGGGAACGCGGTCCTCTCCGAGGGGGCGCGTTCTCCTTACGCCTCGACGACGTCGCGGATCCGGTCGAAGACCTCGTCCGGCGTCGCCTCGCCGTCGACCTCGACGAGGACCCCCTCGTCGCGGAAGTGGTCGACCACGGGCTCGGTGTTGTCGTAGAACACCTGGAGCCGCTCGCGGGCGGTCTCCTCGGTGTCGTCCTCGCGCTGGATCAGCTCGCCGCCGCACTCGTCGCAGACGCCCGCCTCCTCGGGGGGTTGGAAGTCGACGTGGAAGTTCGCGCCGCAGTCGTCGCACACCCGGCGGCCGGTGAGCCGGTCGACGAGCACCTCCTCGTCGACGGCGAGGTAGATCACGGCGTCGAGGTCGGTGATCTCGGAGAGGTACTCGGCCTGTTCGAGGTTGCGCGGGTAGCCGTCGAGCACGAACCCGTCGGCCTCCTCTAGCGCGGCCTCGACGATCTCGTTGACGACCGGGTCGGGGACGAGCTCGCCCGCCTCCATGAACGAGCGCGGCGTCCCGTACTCCGTCTCCATGTCCTTGTTCGCGCGGAGCGCGTCGCCGGTCGTGACGTGCTCGACGCCGTACTCCTCGGCGAGCTTCGCGCTCTGCGTCCCCTTTCCGGCGCCGGGCGCCCCCAGCAGAAGAATTCGGTGACTCATACCGGAGCGCTCGCCCGCCGCACGTAAAGGCTTGAAGATCCCGGCGAGCGAGGGGCGCCGGGAGGCGGTCGCCCCGCGGGCGCGGCGGCGGCGCTACGCCCCGTCGCCCCCCTCGCCCTCGTTCAGCCGGAGCCCCATCTCCAGCTCGAAGCTCTCGGCGTCGGAGGTCTCGAAGCCGATCTTCTTGTACAGCGAGACGGCCGCGCGGTTCCACCGCTCGACGGTGAGCCACACCTTCCGGACCCCCTCGGCCTGCCCGTGGCCGAGCAGCCCGCGGATGAGGTGGGTGCCGATCCCGGCGCGCTGGTACTCCTGGTGGACGAAGATCGCCAGCTCGTAGGCGTCGCCGTCGGGCACCAGCGTCGCGTGGCCGGCGACCTCGTCGCCGCACCACGCGATCACGTTGTAGCAGTCGTCGCCGAGGATCGCGTCCAGCCACTCCCGGATGCGCTCCTCCCCGCCGGGGGGGATCCCCTGCGCGCGGTCGGCCGGGTCGAAGGCGTCGTACATCGCGACGAGCGACTCGTAGGCGCCTTCGGTGCCCTCGTACGGTCTGACCTCGACGGTCCGGTCCTCCCGATCGGTGAACTCGGTGGGAGGGACGGGGAACTCGTCGGCGACCGCGTCCGGGTAGCGTCGGTCGCTCATCTGACCAGCGTGACCGATGTCTTGGCGTTCAACAGGACGAACTCGGCGATCGGTCCGATCGTGATCTTCCCCATCGGGCTCGTGTGCCCCCCGCCGAGGACGATCTCCTCGAACTCCTCCGTCTCGGCGATCTCCACCAACCGGCTCCCGGGATCGCCCTCGACCCGTCTCACGTCGGCGTCGATCCCCGCGTCGTCGATCGCGTCTCGGGCCCGGCGCACCAGTTCCTCGGGGGCGACCTCCGAGTCCTCGTTGTCGACCACGGCCACCGTGAGGTCGTCGTTCGCGACCGCCGCCCGCTCGACGGTCCGATCGAGCGCGCGGAACGAGTCGTCGCTGCCGCCGATCCCGCAGAGCACCTTCATACGACGCACGTCCACACGACGGTACAAAAATGGATCTCCGCGGGCGCGGTCCGGCGCCGCGCCGCCGCTCCCAGCGGCAACCCTTTTGTTCGGGGGTCAGATTGGTAACGACATGAACGACCAGCCCGATTCCGCGTCGGACGACGCCGACGCGGGGTCGGACCGCGCGAGTGAGTCGCCGACCGACGACGAGGGGGCTGCGGGGTCTTTCGACGGGTCGTCCCCGCCGACCGACGCGCCCGACGGCGACGTCTCTCCCGGCGAGGTCGACGCCGAAGCCGACAGCGGTACCGCCGACGGCGCGGCCGACGGTGCCGAGCCGACCGCCGACGGCGACGCCACGGACGCTTCCGAGGCGACCGACGACGCCGCGAACGCCGGCGAGACCGACGCCGACGTCCCGCCGGAGGTCCGCAAGTACGAGCGGTTCAAGAAGATGGACGGCGCCCGCTACGAGCGCGTCAACGAGTTCCTCCGCGACCGGACGTACGTCACGGCCCGGGAGTGGGCGATCGCGCGGCTCTGCGCCGACTTCCGCACCGAGACGGGCGTGGAGATGACGAAGATCGGCGAGAACCTCCCGGAGCTCGTCCCCTTCATGACTGACACGTACACGCCGCAGGCGGTCAACCAGGCGCGCTACTCCTTCGAGGAGAAGGTGACGAAGGCGGGCGCGACGTTCCTCTACGGCGCGATGTCCGGCTTCTTCACCGCCGAGGACTTAGACGAGATGATGTACGAGGTGACGGAGGTCGCGAAGTTCCTCCTGGAGGTCGAGGGGGTCGACCTGGCCGTCGCCGACGAGCTGGAGGCCGAGGACAAGATCAGCGAGGTGATGCGCGAGGTGCGCGCCTCCTCGGCCGGCCTCCGCGGCGAGGAGGTCCGGTGCCCCGAATGCGGGCACGTCCACGAGCCGGCCGAGGAGTAGGGGGGAAGCGAATGGAGCGATTCCCGGAGGCGCTCGGCGGCGTTCCGGACCCGGTGCTGATCGTGGACACCGACGGCGTCGTCCGCGCCGGCAACCCCCGCGTCGAGGCCGTGTTCGGCCATCGACCGGCGGAGCTGGAGGGGACCGACGTCGAGCGACTGCTCTACGACGCGGCCGGCGGCTCGGCCGGCGCCGAACTCTACGGCCACGTCGCCGACCCCGAGCCGCGGTCCATGGCCGCGAGCCTCGACCTGACGGCGCGGCGGCGGGACGGCGCCGAGATCCCCGTCACGGTCAGCCTCGGCCCGTTCGAGCAGGGGGGCGAGACGTACCTCGTCGTCACCGTCGTCGACGTGCGCGAGCGGCGGGCACAGCAGGCCGAGATCCGCCGCCGGACGCGGACGCTGGAGGCGCTCCACGAGGCGACGCAGGACCTCCTGAAGACGACCGATCGCGAGGTCGCCGCGGCGGCCGCCGTCGACTACGTCGAAGAGGTGCTCGGCCACCCGATCGCGGGGATCTGGCTGTACGACGAAGACCGGGACGCGCTCGAGCCGCTCGTGTGGACCGACGCGGCCGAAGAGGTCGTGGGCGAGCACCCCGTCTTCTCGGCCGGCGAGCGGAGCATCTCTTGGCAGGTGTTCGAGTCGGGGGAGCCGGAGTACGTCGCCGACACGGAGACGGACCCGGACCGGTACAACCCCGACTCGCCGATCCGGAGCGAGCTCGTGCTCCCGCTCGGTCGCTACGGGGTCATCAACGTCGGCGCCACCGAGCCCGACGCGTTCGACGACTCCGACCTCGCGGTCGCGCGGATCTGGGCCGCGACCGTGACGATGGTGTTCGTCCGGATCGAGCGCGAGCGACAGCTCCGGGCCCGCGAGGACGAGGTCGCCCGCGAGCGCGACCGGCTCGAGGAGTTCGCCGGCCTCGTCTCCCACGACCTCCGGAACCCACTCAACGTCGCGGCCGGCAACCTCGAACTGGTCCGCGCCCGGCTGGAGGAGGAGGAGGGAGGCGCTCCGCCCGAGCTCGACGCCGTCGCGCGCTCGCTCGACCGGATGGACGCGCTCGTCGAGGACATGCTCACTCTCGCCAGACAGGGCACCGCGCTCGACGAGACCGAGGCGGTGTCCCTCGCGGCGCTGGCCGAGGAGTGCTGGGCGAACGTCGACACGGCGGCCGCCGAACTGGTCGTCGGCGACGACCTCGCGCTGCGCGCGGACGGGAGCCGGCTCCGACAGGCCCTGGAGAACCTGTTCGCCAACGCGGTCGCTCACGCCGGTCCGGACGTCCGCGTCGAGGTTGGCGCGCTCGACGACGCGGACGGGACGGTCGGCTTCTACGTCTCCGACGACGGCCCTGGAGTCCCCGAGTCGGTGCGCGAGGACGCGTTCGACGCGGGCGTGTCGACCGACCGGGACGGGACCGGCTTCGGCCTGAAGATCGTCGCGGAGGTGGCCGAGGCGCACGGCTGGTCGCTCGAACTCGTCGACGCGGAGGACGGCGGCGCGCGCTTCGAGTTCCGCGGGATCGAGGCGGCGGACGCCGGCGACGTTCCGGCCGACGACGCTGACGGCGACACCGACAGTATCAGCGACGACGCCGCCGACTGACCGCTCAGATCCCCTCGAAGGAGGGGAGGTGCCACGCGGAGACGCCGCTCTCACCGACCACGACGTCGACGTTGGGGCCGCGGTCGGCGCTCGGCAGCCCGACCTCGATCCGGCCCTGTCCGGTGACGCCGTCGTCCTCCATGCTGGCGACGACGCGGTAGCCGCCGCGGACGCCGGTGATCTCCAAGAGCTCCACGGCGCTCTCCGGGTCGAGCTCGACCGTCGCCGAGAGGACCGGATCGTCGCTCTCGTCGGTGATCTCGTCGCCGACGCCGCCTCCCGCGTCCGGCTCGTCCGGCGCGCTCCGCCGGTCGACCGTCACCGCGAACTCGCGCGGCTCGCCGGTGACGTTGCACAGCCGGACCCCGAGCGGCGGCGACGCCGTCTCGTCCGGCGGGCGGTCGGCCGCACCGGTTCCGACCCGCCGCCGCTCCACCGGCATCCGGAGCGTTCTGTCGGGGGCGACCAGATACGGCACCGGGCGGCCGTACAGCTCCCCCACCGACCGGGCGCCGTCCTCCTCGTAGTAGGCCGTGCCAGCGTGCTGGGCGGTCGCGAAGCGCTCGTCGCCCGAGGCGTGGTCGAACGTCGCGACGGCGTCGACGGTCACCTCGGTCGCCCCCTCCCTCGCGTGTCGGTTGTGCGCGCGGACCTCCTCGTACTCGGCGACGTACGCCGCGACCGACTCGGGCGAGAGGTCCGCGGGCCGCTCGGGGAGGGCGCGCTCGGCGACGGTCGGGTCGCCGAGCGTGACGAGGTCGGCGCAGCCGGCGAGGGCGCTCGCCGCGCCGCCCGCCGCGACGAGGAGCGCGCGTCTGTCCATAACACCTTCTTCGGCTGACACCTCAAAAGGTCCTCGATGGGACAAGCGCCCGTTTGCGTCTCGCTCGCGGCGTCGGGGGCCAGCGCTCACACGTCGAGCGCGTGGTGCGTCACCGCGTCGGCGCCGGTCGCCCCGTCGGCGTCCGCCCCGACATCGAGGACCGCGACGCGGAAGACGTCGTCGGCGCCCTCGACCGGGATGGGCAGGCCGCCGGGATTCACCCGGACCGTCCCGTCGCGCTCCTCGACGCCGTGCGCGTGGGTGTGGCCGTGGAACACGTAGTCGTAGTCGCCGCAGTCGACGAGGGCGTCGACGACGACGCCGCTCGTCCCGTGGGTGACCGCGACGTCGACGGCGGCCGCGGCGGGGTCGGCGTCCGTGCTCCCGCCGTCCCCGCCGCCCCCGAACGAGAGGACCCCGGCCTCGCCGTGGTAGGTGCCGAACGCCGCGACGGTCGACTGCACCGCCCACTCCCCGTCGTTGTTGCCGCGGACGGCGTGGAAGTCGAAGCCGGCGTCGGGGCCGTCGCCACCGATGTCGAAGGGCGTCACGGAGAAGGGGGCGACGAAGTCGCCGCAGTGGACGACGGCGTCGACGCCCTCGCGGTCGAACAGCGCTACGGCCGCCTCGACGGCGGCGAGGTCGTCGTGGGTGTCGGAGACGATACCGACGCGCATTGGTCGCGTCGACGGTGGCGTCCCGCGACAATAAATGTCGGCCGACGGCTCGCGGATGCTCGGTGATATATAAATGAACCGACCGGAGACCGCGTTCTCACGATCCGTAGATCCGGTTTCCTTTTTAAGCCGATTCGCCGTTCATGTTCGGCCATGACGAGAGACGGAGACGAAACCGGTCGACGCACGGCTTCCAGACGCGGGTTCCTCTCGGCGGCCGCGGCGCTGGGGACGGTCGGGATCGCCGGCTGCGGTGCCCCGCGGGCCGAGAGCACTGCGGCCGCGGAGAACGCGGCCGGCGGCGGCGAGGCAGCGGCCGAACAGGTCGCGGAGTGGTCCGGGAGCGACGCCACCGCCGTGGAGACGGACCACCCGTACACGACCCCGCGGACGACCATCGACCTCGACGAGACGGACGGCGCGGTCACGGTGTCCACGACGCCGTGTCGCCACCAGCTGCTCGGCGACGAGACGAAGGGCGGCCCGTGGGAGCTGCCCGAGGTCTGGGCGTGGCAGACGCCGGACACGGACCCCAGCGTCCCCGGCCCGCTGCTCCGCGTGACCGAGGGGACCGACATGGAGATCACCTACGACAACTCGGAGCACAACCGGCCGCACACGTTCCACGTCCACGGGCTCTCGAAGAGCTGGATGGACGACGGCGTCCCGACGACGACCGGCCAGCAGGTCGCGCCGGGCGAGGAGCACACCTACGAGATCACCGCGAACCAGCCCGGGACGCACTTCTACCACTGCCACTACCAGACGCAGAACCACCTCGACATGGGGATGTACGGGATCCTCCGCGTCGACCCGGAGGGGTACGAGGCCCCCGACAAGGAGGCGTTCATGACGATCAAAGACTGGGACACGCGCCTCTCGGCCTCGACGGCCGGCGGCGACGTCGACTTCAGCCACCGCGACCGCAACCCGGACGCGTTCACCGTCAACGGCCGCTCCGCGCCGTACACCTTCCACCCCGAGCAGGGGTCGCCGCTGATCGTCGAGGAGGGTGACCGGGTGCGGATCCACTACGTCAACGCCGGCTACGAGTCGCACGCGATGCACACCCACAACCACGGCTTCACCGTCGTCGAGAAGGACGGCGGCGTCATCCCGGAGTCCACGCGCCATCGCGAGGACGTGATCCCGATCGCGCCCGCCGAGCGGAAGACGATCGAGTTCACCGCCGACGCCGATCCCGGCGTGTACGCGCTCCACTGCCACAAGGTGAACCACGCGATGAACGGCGACACCTACCCCGGCGGGATGATCGGCGGGATGGTGTACGAGAGCGTCACGGACACCGAACAGTTCGCGTCCGTGATGGAGATGGCCGGCTACGAGGCCTGAGGAGAGAGTCGGTTCGGGGGCGTCTCAGACCTGTTCCGCGCCGTAGACGACGTTGACGCTGACGCGAACGCTCACGTCGCCGGTCTCGACCCCGGTCGCGGCGTCGCCGCCGTCTCCGCCCCCGGCCATCGCGCTCTCGGCGATCCGGTACGGCGTCACGCCGGCGTCCGCGGTGGAGACGCGGTACGCGCCGGTGACCTCGAGCCCGCTCGAGTTCGCGAGCACGGCCGCGTCGTCGTCGGCGTTCGCCATCGCGTTCTCGATGGCCGCCGCGCGCACCTCGCGTTCGCGCTCCTCGCTCAGCCCGAACTCGATCCGCTCCACCTCGTCGGCGCCCCCGTCGATCGCGACGTCGATGACCTCGCCGACCGCGTCCACGTCGTCGATCGTCAGCGCGTAGCTATGGACGCCCTGGTACGTCGTGCGATCCGGATTCTCTCTGGTCTCGTAGGACTCGCGCACGTCGTACCGCTCCGTCCGGATGTCGTCCTCGGTGAGCCCCCAGTCGGTCAGCGCCGCCCGGAGCGACTCGTCCGCGGCGGAGAGCTCGTCGCGGACCGCCGCCGAGTCGTCGCCCGTCGCGGTCACCGCCACGCGGACCGTGGCGCGGTCCGGCTGGGCGGTGGCCTCGCCGTCCGCGGTCACCTCGATGCTCCTGTCGAGCGCCGGTTCCTCGCCCGGGGCCGCGTTCGCGGCGGTCCCCGCCTCTCCGGTCGAGCCGGGGAGCCCCGCACAGCCCGCCAGCGCGACGAGCAGCACGAGCCCGGCCGCGGTCGCCAGTTTTCGATCCATACCCGGGTCGTCGCCGGGGACGCACAATAAGTCGCCGGTGAGACAAAGAGCCGTTTGCGCTATCGGACGCGTCGTCCCGCGTCGCGGTCGATCACGCCCTGTCGTCCGTCTCGTCTTCCGCGCCGTCCGTCTCCCCGTCGGCGTCATCGTCGTCCGGGTCCTCGTGATCGGTGACGACCGACCGCTCCGGCGGGGGACCCTCTCCCCCACCGTTGTCCTCGTCGTCGCCCTCGTCGACGTCGCTCTCGTCAGGGTCCTCGTGGTCGGTGATCACCGCCGGCTCGGCCGGCTCGTCGTCGGTTTCCTCCGCCGTGAACTCCTCGTCGTCGGCGTCTCCCCCGTCGTCCGAGCCGCTGACCGCGAGCGGCGCGGGGCCGGAGTCGTCGGGGCCGGAGAGCCCGGCCCCTTGCGACGCGTCGGGGTCGCGCTCGACCCCGCCGTCCGGCGGGCCGGAGACCCGTCGCCCCGAGCCGAACAGCCGCTCGCGGATCGAGCGGCTGCTGGGGCGCTCGGCGAGCAGCACCGAGGCGTCCACGTCGTTGATCACGTCCAAGTGCAGCGAGTTCGAGACGAGTCGGGAGAGGAGCCCCTTCTCGGTCGCCCCGATGATCACGAGGGTGTTGTTCGCGGCCTCTCGCGCGATCGCGCCCTCGACGTCGCCGCCGTCGTCGACGATCGTCCTCGCCTCCGCGAGGCCGTGCTCGCTCGCCCAGTTGGCGAGGAACCCCTCGCCCGCGGCGCGGTTCTCCGGACCGTCGACGACGTGTAGCACCGTCACCTCGGCGCCGGCGGTCCGCGAGAGCACGCTCGCGACCTCCGCGCCGAGCGCCGAGTCCGGCCCCCCGGAGGTGGGGAGGAGCACCTTCGAGGTGTCGAGGTCGCTCTCGCTCAGGATGAGGAAGTCGCAGGGGAGCTGGTTGGTGAGCTCGTCGATCGGGCGCTCCGCGCGGGCGGCGCTCCACAGCTGGTCCTCGCCCCAGCCCATCAGCACGGCCTCCGGGCGGGTCCGGCGGGCCATGTTGAACACCTCCTCGAACGAGCGGTGCGAGACGACGGTCGACGTGGAGACGTCGACGTCGTACCCCTCGGCGGTGTCGCGGAGGCCGGCCATTCCCTCCTCGGAGACGTCGGCGATCCGGCCCGCGCCGGCCGACAGCGACATCCGCTCCGGCGCCTGCACGACGTGGACGATGTGGACGAGCCCGTCCTCGTGGTCGCTCGCGAGCCGGCTCGCGAGCTCGACGATCGGCCCGTCGGTCCGCGGGTTCGTGATCGGGACCATGATCCGGTGGCCCTCGTTGGCGAACAGCGTCGCCTCCGTGGCGTCCAGGATGGGGACGTACGAGCGCCCCGCGGCCCGGCCGAGCACCCACTCGGGCACCGTCAGCCGGCGGGTCATCCCCTCGAAGCGCGCCTCCTCTAACCGCTCCTCGCTGGTCTGGAAGTAGTTCACGATCGTGACGAGCACCACACCGCCGATGGTGTTGCCCAGGAGGACCGGGAGGACGAAGCCGCCGAGCCCGCCGGCGAGGGTGATCCCGCCGGTGTACAGCCCGAGCTGCTGCGCGAACAGCAGGTACAGCACCTCGGTGAACGAGACCACGACGTGGTAGAGGTTTCCGAGCGGGATCGCGAGGAACGCGAGGTAGACGACGAGCAGGCGGGTGACGGAGTTGGTGGAGGCGAAGCCGACCCAGACGACGCCGGCGACGATGAGACCCGCCATCGCGGCCTTGAAGAAGAGCGGCCAGAAGCCGACGTCGAGCCCGCCCGTCGAGATGTAGATCGCGGCGTCGACGACGCCCTCCTCGGAGAAGACGCCGCCGTACGAGAGCACGACCGCGCCGAACGCGCCCCCCGTGAAGTTCCCGGCGAGGACGATCCCCCAGTGGCGCAACAGCGTCGGGAGGCTGGCGAGCCGTTCCAGGGTCAGCGCCACCGGCGGCAGCGTGTTCTCGGTGTACAGCTGGTACCCCCCGATGATGATGTAGACGAACCCGAGCGGGTAGAGGAGGACGCTCAGGATCGGGTGGGTGTCGGTGGCGGCGGTCAGCGAGACGTACAGCATGAACGTGATCGTGATCGCCAACCCCGCGGCGACGCCGCTGAAGAACAGTTCGCGTCCGCCGGAGGTCACCTCCTCGTCCGCGGCGGCGACGATCCGCTGGAACACCTCGTCCGACGAGAAGCGGTCTCGGACCGCCTCGCCGACCGCCGGCGCTCCGCTCTGGGAGCGCTCGACGACCTCGCGTATCGAGTCGTCGTCGGGCCGTTTCGAATCGGTCACTGTGCTATGGCACTCGGGCCGCGTTAAAAAGTACTTCCACTTTCGGCATGTGCCGGTGAAACCGCCGATCCCGGCATTCTATCCGAGATCGATCCGATATTTTTGCCCATTCGTCGAGAAACGGGGCCGGTCGGTCGGTACGCCGACGCGGCGCCGGATCAGGCGCGCTCGACCGTCACGAGCCGCAGTTCCACCCGCACCTCCTCCCGGATCGTCGCCTCGATCCGGCGGTCGAGCGCCTCGGCGACCCCCTCGACGTCGCTTCCCGGGGGCGTCCCGACCGTGACCACCACGCGCTCGGTGTCGAGGGGCGGGACCGTTCCGCCGCGCTCGACCTCGAGTTCGATCAGCTCCATCCCGGCGTCCATCGCGGCCAGCTCGTCGACGACGGCGGTCCGGACGTCGGACTCGGTCGTCGAGGCGACGTACGAGTCGTACGTGACCCCGCCGAGAAACACCGACAGCACCGCGATGGCGGCGACGAGGACCGCGACGCGTTTCACGAACGCCGAGCGCGCGTCGTCCTCGCGGAACCACCGCTGGGGCCGGTACCCCTCGTACCACAGCACCACCAGCGCCGAGAGGTTGATCGAGAGGACGTTCACCGCGACGATCACGCCCGCGCCGATCACGAGCCGGGGGATCTGAAAGGCGATCCCGATCCCGACGGCGGCCGCCGGCGGGATGAGCGCCACCGCGATCATCACGCCGACGAGCGTCGCGGAGACGCCCGTCATCAGCGAGACGATCCCGGCGACGCCGGCGCCGATCGCCACGACCAGCACCAGGACGTTCGGGGCGAGCCGCTCGGAGACCTCGGCGAGGTCGAGCGGGTCGATCCCGGGGGGAACGAGCGCCAGGGACCGGATCGCGAACGCGAACAGCGTCGCGGCCCCCACCGCGACGACGACGCCGAGCACCTGCATCCGCACGCCGCGCCGGAACATCTCCTCGTCGTCGACGACGGTGCCGATGGCGGCCGACATCGCGGGGCCGATCAGGGGGGCGATCACCATCGACCCCACGACGGTCGCCGGCGAGTCGAGCAGGAGGCCGGCGGTCGCGATCACCGCCGAGATGACGGTCATCAGCACGTAGGTCCCGAGCCCGGAGGCGAGGTTGTCCGCCTTCGCCTGCAGCTCCTCGCGGGAGATCCGGTCGCTCCCGTGCTCGGACTCCTCGGCGTACTCCGCTTCGAGCGCCTCGAACCGTCGGGAGATGACGGTCTCGGCGGCGACGATGACGGTGTAGGTGCTCTCGTCGATCCCCGCCTCGCGGAGGCGTTCGAGGACGGGCTCGACCGCGGCGGTGGGGAGGGGGAACGTCGCGACCGCGGTGTACTCGCGCCCGCTCGTCTCGTCGGTGACGACGTAGTCGACCCCCTCCTCGTCGAGCGCCCGGACCACGGCCGCGCGCTTCCCCGCCGGGATCATGACCTGAACGAGTCGCACGGTGGGTGGTCGCGCCGCCGGCTCTTATATCGGGCGGTGGGGACGTCGGGCCGACCTCCGACCGGTCTCGCGAGAAACGGAACTTTAATGCGCGAATCCCTCGCACCTTCGGACAAGAATGCTCTCGCCGCTGGCTATCGACACGTTCCTGCTCGATTACCATCTCGGGCACGTCATACTGCTCGGGTTCATCGTCTCGCTGCTCGGAGCCGCGCCGCTGAAGTCCCAGCGCGTGATCGCCTCCGTCTTCGGCGGCTTCGGGCTGATCTTCCTCGTCGCGCCGTACACGACGATGCCCAAGACGTACATCCTGATCGGCATCCCGCTGATCCTCGTCGGCGCGCTGCTGTGGACGATGGCCGATAGCTGATCGGCGCGCGCCCCCTTATCAGCCCTCTCCGCGCTTCGCCCTCCCCGCCCAGCGGCGCGGCCGAAGTCGGTCGTCGCTCCCGTCCGTCGTTGTTCGATCCCGCTCCTTTTTGCACCCCGGGCGACACTCCTCGCCATGGTCACGGTACGGGCACCCGCCACGAGCGCGAACCTCGGCAGCGGGTTCGACGTGTTCGGGGCGGCCCTCACGCGGCCGGCCGACGTCGTCACCGTCGAGAAGGCGGCGGAGACGACGATCGAGGTCACGGGCGTCGGCGCGCAGTACATCCCCGAGGACCCCGAGAAGAACACGGTCGGCGCGGTCGTCGAGGCCCTCGACGCGCCCGCGCGCATCCACATCGACAAGGGGGTCCGCCCGGCCTCCGGGCTCGGCTCCTCGGCCGCCAGCGCCGCGGGCGCCGCGGTCGCGCTCAACCGGCTGTACGACCGCGGGCTCTCCCGCTCGGAGCTGGTCCCGATCGCCGCGGAGGGAGAGGCGGTCGTCTCCGGCGTCGCCCACTCGGACAACGTCGCGCCCTCGATCCTCGGCGGGTTCACGGTGACGACGAGCGAGGCGACGCACGCGGTCGACGCCGCGGTCCCGCTGGTCGTCTGCCTCCCCGACGTCGCGGTCTCCACTCGGGACGCGCGCCGGGTCGTCCCCGAGAGCGCGCCGATGGAGGACCTCGTCGAGACGGTCGGCAACGCGGCGACGCTCGCGATCGGGATGTGCCGCTCCGACCCCGCCCTCGTCGGCGCCGGCATGAACGACCCCGTCGTCACCCCGGAGCGCGCCCGGCTGATCACGGGGTACGACGAGGTACGGGCCGCCGCCTTCGACGCCGGCGCCGCGGGCGTCACCGTCAGCGGCGCCGGGCCCGCGATCATCGCCGTCTGCCGCGAGAACCGCCGGCGAGGGGTCGCCGCCGCGATGCTCGACGCCTTCTCAGACGCCGGTATCGACGCCCGCGCCTACCAGACCCGGATCGGGAAGGGGTCGACGGTGTTAGAGGAGTAAGGGCGGGCGACGAGACTCCGAGCGAGCCGCGCTCAACAGTCGTTCTCGATCTCCGCGGTCTCCCAGACCTCGTCGACGAACGCCTCCCGGTCGAGTTCCCCGCGATCGAACGCCGCCGCGGCCTCGGCGCAGACGTGCCACGTGCCGGTCGTGCACTCGTGGAGCGACGCGGCCGTCAACGACACGCCGTCCGGCCGGTTCGACGCGAACGTCGCGGCCAGCGCCGCGATCTCCTCTCGAAACCGGTCCTCCCCGGCGTGGGGGGTTCCGCGATACCTGAGCTCCCAGAGGTCTCCCGCGTCGCTGAATCCGATCCGCTCGGTGCCGTCGTCGTCCGTGAACCGGGTCAACCCGTCGGTCTCCGCCTCGACGGTCGCCAGGAGCTCTCTGGCACCGGGGCTCTCGGGGGTCGCGTTCGCCACGAGGAACCGGTCCTCGTCGTCGCCGGCGGTCGCCAGGCTCTGCGCGCAGCCCTCCTCGGCGACTTTGCCGTCCTCTCCGGGCGTTTCTCCATTCTCTCCGGGCGTTCCTCGGAGACACCCCGCGAGGGTCGCCGCGAGACACCCCGCGGCTCCGGTGAGGCAGCCTCGTCGGTTCATACGCTCGCTATTTTCGGCTAGCGAGTAATGGTGTCGGTCGCTAAAACGTCCGTTTTGGCTTCAGTGACAGCGGGTCACCCGTATCCGGCGTTCCCGTTGTACGCGGGTGCCACACCGAAATCGAAGCTCGCTATTTAAACGCCGCGGCCCTGCAGCTTCTCTTCTTCGGCCATGTCCGCGTTCGACTGGCCCTTCATCCCCTTGCCGGGGCTCTTCGCAATCTCCTTGAGCTTCTCGGGGTCGTCGTAGTTGTTGACCGCCGCGACGATGGACTCGCCCATCGCCGGGGGGTTCTCCGCGCCGAAGATACCCGACCCGACGAAGATGCCGTCACAACCGTGTTGCATCATGAGCGCGGCGTCGGCGGGCGTCGCGATGCCGCCGGCCGCGAAGTTGACGACCGGGAGGCGACCGCGGTCCGCCGTCTCGTGGACGAGCTCCCGGGGGGCGCCGTGTTCGCGGGCCCACTCGTCGCGCTCCTCGTACGCCATCCCTTCGAGCTGACCGATAGCACGCTGGATATTGCGCTGATGGGTGACCGCCTGGTTCACGTCGCCGGTTCCCGCTTCGCCCTTCGTACGGATCATCGCCGCGCCCTCGTCGATACGGCGGAGCGCCTCGGGGAGGTTCCGCGCCCCGCAGACGAACGGAGCGGTGAACTCGCGCTTGTCGATGTGGTAGCGGTCGTCGGCCTGCGTCAGCACCTCGGACTCGTCGACCATGTCGGCGCCCGCGGCTTCCAAGATCTGTGCCTCGGCGGTGTGGCCGATCCGAGCCTTGCCCATCACGGGAATCGACACCTCTTCGATGACTTCTTCGAGTTTCCCCGGGTCAGCCATCCGAGCGACGCCGCCGCGCTTGCGGATGTCGGCCGGGACCGATTCGAGGTGCATCACTGCGACCGCCCCGGCGTCCTCGGCGATCCGAGCCTGCTCGCGGTTGACGACGTCCATGATGACTCCGCCCTTCTGCATCTGCGCGAAGCCGCGCTTGACTAGGTCAGTCCCGCGTTTTAGTCCCTCCAGATCGGTGTCCTCTGCCATATCCTATATGTGGCTCCCCGACCACTTAACGGGTCGCTTTCGCCCGGAATCGACTCGCGTTTCCTCGACGTACCAGCCCGCCGTGAGCCGCTTCCATGTCGGCCTCGCCACGCCGACTCCGTCGCCACCGCAACGGCGAAGTCCCCGCCGCTCGCAGATCCGCGCATGACCACCGGAGCCATCGTCGCCGGCGGGCGCTCGACCCGCTTCGGCGACCGCGACAAGTCCGTCGCCGCGCTCGCGGGCGTCCCGATGATCCGCCGGGTCGCGGACCGTCTCGCCGGGGCGGACGATCCGGTCCCGCCGGGCGCGGCCCGCGCATCGGGCGGCGACCCCGTCGTCGACGACCTCGTGATCAACTGTCGACCCGACCAGCGCGAGGCGATAGCGACCGCCGTCGACGGGATCGGCCTCCCCGTGACGTGGGCGCTCGACGACGAGCCCGACCTCGGGCCGACCGCCGGGATCCGCAACGCCTGCCGGGCCGCCCCCTCCGAGTACGTCGCCGTCGTCGCCTGCGACATGCCGTTCGTCGACCCGGGGTTCCTCGCGTCCCTCCGCGAAGACGCGGCGGGGCGCGAGGCGGCGGTCCCGCGGCTCGACGACCGATGGCTCCAGACGACGCAGGCGGTCTATCGCGCCGACGCGATGGCCGACGCCTGCGACCGCGCGCTCGCCCGCGGCGACCGGAAGGTGTTGGCGGCGTTAGAGGAGCTGGACCGGGTCGTCGTCGGCGACGAGGCGATCCGCTCGCGGACGACGGAACGGACGTTCACGAACGTCAACACGCGGGAGGAGCTGTCGGCGGCGGAGGACGCGGTCGCGGAGGCGGTCGGGGCGGCCGGTAACGGCGACGGCCAGGAGTGATCCCGCGACCGCGACCCCCTCAGTTCTTCAGGAGCTCGTACGCCTCGTTCAGCTCCTTGAACGCCTCCTCGTCGCCGTCCCCGGCGTCGGGGTGGAGCCGCTTCGCCCGCTCTCGGTATGTCTCGCGGATCGTCTCTTGGTCCGCGGTCCGGTCGAGGCCGAGCGTCTCGTACGCGTCGCGCTCGGTCATCCCGCCGGTCGGCGGCGCGCGGTCTCGGGGATCCCGTCGTCCGCCAGCGCCCGGGCCGCGCGCACCGGGACCGCCCGCGCTCCGCGCGCCGCCGGCCGCCGCGCCGCCGAACCCCCCGTCTGTCGCGCCCGCGGTCCGGCGCGCGGAGCGGCGGTGTTCGGCCGTGCGGGCGCGGCGTCGCGCCCGCTCGCGCTCGGTCGGACCGGCGCGGGCGGCCTCCCGGCGGACCCGATCGCGGAGCTTGCCGCTGGCGTGGTACCAGAGGAAGTACGAGACCACGCCGAACGGGACGGCCACGGCCAGCAGGACGGGCGATACCACGACCCCGGCGACGAGCAGCAGGGCCGTCAGCCCGATGAACGTCGCCGCCATGCCGACGATGATCGTCCGATTCGTCACACGCGTACTGAGGCGTCCATCGTTGTAAGGCTCCCGGCGGGGCACGGCTGGGGGCCTCTCCCGGGAGCCGTGTCTCCCCACCCGCGGTCCTCCGTACCGTTTATGCTCACGGGCGCCCGGGTTCGCGGTATGCCAACCCCGGACCGAGCGGTCGCGACGGGGCTCCCGCCGGGCGTCGCCGCCGCCCGCGAGGAGCTCACGCCGATGCTCTCGCAGTACGCGGACCTGTGTGCCGCCCACGAGGACGCGCTGGTGCTGTTCCAGGTCGGCGACTTCTACGAGGCGTTCTGCGAGGCGGCCGAGGCCGTCGCGCGGGTCTGCGAGGTGACGCTCACGGAGCGCTCGGACTCGACCGGCGACTACCCGATGGCGGGGATCCCGATCGACAACGCCGCTCCGTACCTCGAGTCGCTGCTCGACGCCGGCTACCGCGTCGCCGTCGGCGACCAGGTCGAGGACGCCGAGCAGGCGTCCGGGCTCGTCGACCGCGCGGTCACGGAGGTGATCACGCCCGGGACCGTCGTCGAGGACGACCTGCTGGAGGCGGGGACGACGAACTACGTGGCGGCGGTCGCGGCGGACGGTGACGAGGAGGGAACTGATCCCAACGATTCCGTCGGTCTCGCCGCCGTCGACGTCTCCACGGGCGAGTGCCTCGTCACCTCGGGCGACCGCGACGCGGTCGCCGGCGAGCTCGACCGGATCGCGCCGGCGGAACTGATCGCGGGGCCGGACGCCCCCGCCTTCGAGCCCTCGGACGCCGACAACGGCTGGACCGTCCACGAGTACGACCCCGACGCCTTCGGGCGGCGCGCCGCGACCGAGCGGCTGGAGCCGTACCTCCCGGCCCCCGACCGGCGGTTCGACGAGGACTCTGAGATCCGGGCGGCCGGCGCCGTGCTCGCGTACGCCGAGTACACGCAGGGCGACGACGGCCCGCTCTCGTACGTCACCCGCATCCGGCGGTACGACCCCCGCGACCGACTGCGGCTCGACGCCGCCGCCCAGCGCAGCCTGGAGCTGTTCGAGAACCGCGGGCTCGGCGCCAGCGACACGCTGTTCGACGTCCTCGACGAGACGAGCTGCGCGCTCGGTCGGAGGTGTCTGGAGCGGTGGCTCCGGCGCCCGCTCGTCGACGCCGACGCGATCCGGGGCCGCCACGACGCGGTCGGCGAGCTGGCCGACCGCACGCTGGCCCGCGAGGGGGTCGCCGACGCGCTCGCGGCCGCCTACGACCTCGAGCGCCTCGTCGGGCGCGTCTCTCGGGGGCGGGCCGACGCCCGCGATCTGCGCTCGCTGCACGCGACGCTCGCGGTCGTCCCGGAGCTGAAGGCGACGCTGGCGGGGGGCGTCGGCGACGACGCGGAGGGGGCAGACGACGACGCCGATCACCCCCGCACCGATCGCCTCCGTGACCTCCGCGACCGCCTCGACGAGCTGGTCGAAGTCCGCGAGCTGATCGACGAGGCGGTCGCGGTCAACCCCCCGCCGGAGATCACCGACGGCGGCGTGATCCGCGAGGGGTTCGACGACGACCTCGACGCGCTCCGCGCGACCGAGCGCGAGGGGCGCGAGTGGGTCGCCGACCTGGAAGCCAGCGAGCGCGAGCGCACCGGGATCGACTCGCTGTCGGTCGGGCACAATCAGGTCCACGGCTACTACATCGAGGTGACCGACGCCAACCTCGACAGCGTTCCCGACGACTACCGCCGCCGACAGACGCTGAAGAACAGCGAACGCTACGTGACGCCCGAGCTGAAGGAGCGCGAGGAGGAGATCGTCGGCGCCGCCGAGCGCGCGGACGCCATGGAGTACGAGCTGTTCGCCGACGTCCGCGAGCGCGTCGCGAGCGAGACGGAGCGGATCCAAGGGCTCGCGGACGCGCTCGCCGAGCTCGACGCGCTCGCGTCGCTGGCGACCGTGGCGGTCGAGGGCGACTACGTCCGCCCGGAGGTCGTCGACGACCCCGACGCCGGGATCGAGATCGAGGGTGGTCGCCACCCCGTCGTCGAGCGCGCGGAGGCGTCGTTCGTGCCGAACGACGCCGACCTTCCCCGGGGGTCGGTCGCCGTGATCACGGGGCCGAACATGAGCGGGAAGTCGACGTACATGCGGGCGGTCGCGCTGGCCGTCGTCTTGGCGCAGACCGGCTCGTTCGTCCCCGCGCAGGCGGCCTCGCTCCCCGTCTTCGACCGGCTGTTCACTCGCGTCGGCGCCTCCGACGACATCGCGGGCGGCCAGTCGACGTTCATGCGCGAGATGAGCGAGCTGACGGAGATCCTCCACGACGCCGGGCCCGACTCGCTCGTCCTCCTCGACGAGGTCGGCCGCGGGACCGCGACGACCGACGGGCGCGCCATCGCCCGCGCGGCCGCCGAGTTCGTCCACGACGAGCTGGGCGCCACCGCGCTGTTCGCCACCCACTACCACGGGCTCACCGACCTCGCCGACGAGCGCGAGCGCGTCTTCAACCTCCACTTCACGGCCACCCGCGAGGACGGCGACGTGACGTTCCTCCACCGGGTCGTCCCCGGCGCCTCCTCCTCGTCGTACGGCGTCGAGGTCGCCGAGCTCGCCGGCGTCCCCGCGCCCGTCGTCGAGCGCTCCCGGTCGCTGGTGGCGGCCGACGAGACGGGCGAACCGTCCGAGGGCGAGGCCGCGTCCGAGGGAAGCGAGCCGGTGAGTCCGGACGAACCGACCGACGGGGCGGACCCGGACGACGTCTCGCTCCGCGAGTTCCTCGCCGAGGAGCGCGGCGGCGACGCCGGCCGGGACGCCGACGGTCCGGGCGGCGACGAGGTCGTCGACGGCGACGTACCGCCCGAGGCCGGCGGGACCGAAGCCGACGGAACCGAGGTCGACGATCCCGGCGTCGCCCCCGAGAGCGACCTCGCCGCCGACCTCCGCGAGCTCGACCTCGCCCGGACGACGCCGATCGAGGCGCTGAACGCCCTCCACGACCTCCAGTCGAGGCTCGACGATGGCGGGTGAGGAGCGCGCCGGCGGGGACCGGTCGGACGAGACCGCGAGGCCGGCCCGGGAGGCCCCCCGCGTCCGCCGGCTCGACTCCGCCACGGTCGACCGGATCGCCGCCGGCGAGGTCGTCACCCGGCCGGCGCGGGTCGTCGGCGAACTGGTGGACAACGCCCTCGACGCCGGCGCCTCGTCGGTCGAGGTCGCGGTCGACGGCGACGGCACCGACCGGATCCGGGTCGCCGACGACGGCCGGGGAATGGGGCGCGCAGACGCCCGCCGCGCGGTCGAGCGCCACGCGACGAGCAAGCTCGCGCCCGACGGCGACCCGGTCGGCGTCGCGTCGCTGGGGTTCCGGGGCGAGGCGCTGGCCGCGATCGCCGACGCCGCGCGGCTGGAGCTGACGACCAGCGACGGCGACGCCGTGGGGACGCGAGTGGTCGTCGACGGGACGGCTGCGGGAGGGGACGAGGGGAGCGATATCGACGTGGCCGACGCCGGGCGCGCTCGCGGAACCACGGTCGTCGTCGAGGACCTGTTCGCGACCCGCCCGGCGCGCCGGGAGTCACTCGCGGGGGCGGCCGCCGAGTTCGCGCGGGTCTCGTCGCTGGTCGCCGACTACGCGCTCGCGAACCCCGACGTCGCGTTCGCGCTGGACCACGACGGGTCGACCACGCTGTCGACGCCGGGAACCGGCGTCACGGACGCGCTGTTCGGCGTCTACGACCGCGACACCGCCAGCCGGTCGACCGAGCTCGCGGCGGGCGTCGACGTCGGGACGGACGGGGGGGAACCGCTCTCCGTCGACGTCGCCGGCGCGCTCGCGTACCCCTCGGTGACGCGCGCCTCGCGCGACCACGTCCGGGTGTCGGTGAACGGGCGTCCCGTGCGGAACGACCGACTCGCGGCCGCGGTCCGGGCCGGCTACGGGCGCCTGATCCCGGACGGGCGCGAGCCGGTGGCCGCCGTCGACGTCGCGGTGCCGCCCGCCCGCGTGGACCCGAACGTCCACCCCGCGAAGCGCGAGGTCGGGCTGCGCGACGCCGACCGGGTCGCGGACGCGGTCGAGTCGGCCGTCGCGGACGCGCTCACGGGCGCCGACCTCCGGCGAAAGGGGGACGTGGACACCGGGATCGAATCGGCGCTCGACCCGGTCGGCGGGGAGGCGGGCGAGCGGCCCGGGACCTTCGCGGAGGCGGACCCGGTCGGCGTCTTCCGCGACCTCTACCTCCTCGTCGAGGCGGGCGACGAGCTACTGGTCGTCGACGGCCACGCCGCCCACGAGCGCGTGAACTACGAGCGGCTCGCGCGGGCCTTTTCGGACGAGCCGGTGCCGACGGCCGCGCTCGACCCGCCCGCGACCGTCTCGCTGTCGGCCGACGAGGCGGCGGCCGCGGAGGCGCACGGCGACGCGCTGGACGCGCTCGGCTTCGAGACGGAGCCGTTCGGCGGGGGGACCGTCAGGCTCCGGACCGTCCCGGCGCCGTTCGGGCGGGCGGCCGACGCGGACGCGTTCCGCGACGCGCTCGCGACCCTCGCGGGCGGCGAGTCGCCGCGGGACGCCCGGGAGGCGCTGCTCGCCGACCTGGCGTGTCACCCGTCGCTGAAGCGCGGGGAGATCGGGGGGCTGTCGCGCGGCGAGCAGCGCTCGCTTTTGGACCGGCTGGGCGAGTGCGACCGGCCGTACTCGTGTCCCCACGGGCGGCCGACGGTCCTGTCGGTCGACGAGGCGACGTTCGCGGCCGGGTTCGGGCGGGACCGGTGAGGGCGGTACGTGCGGTGAGGGGGCGGTAACGGTCCCTCTAGGCGGGGCGGTCGCTCGCGCGGTTCTTCCCGTCGCCGTCCAAGCGCTCGACGCGCTCGACCGTCTCGTCCGCCTCCCCCGTCTCCGGCGGGTACGAGACGGTCCGCTGCGGGTACGGGATGGAGATCCCGGCGTCGGCGAACCGGTCCTGGATCAGCTCGACGGCGCTGGCCTTCGAGCGCCACCGGGCCTGGGGCGTCGGGGGGTCGATCCAGAAGCGGAGGTCGAGCAGGATCGCGGAGTCGCCGAAGCCGGAGGGGATGACGTACGGCTTCGGGTTGTTGGCGACCGTGTCGATCTCCGTCAGGACCTCCTCCGCGATCTCGCTGGCGTCGTCGGGGTCGTCGTCGTAGCCGATGCCGACCTCCATGTGGATGCGGAGCCGCCCCTCGCGGCTCCGGTTGGTGATCGCCTGGTTGGTGACGAGGTCGTTCGGGACGACGACGTACTCGCCGTCGAAGTTCCGCATGTGGGTGTTCATGATCGTGATCTCGGTGACGAACCCCTCCTGGTCGCCGATCTCGACCCAGTCGCCGATCTCGAAGGGGCGGGCGAACATCAGCACGAAGCCGGCGATGAGCGAGCCGAGGGTCTGCCTGGCCGCCATCCCGAGCACGATCCCCAAGAAGCCCGCCCCGACGAGCAGGCCGCCGAGGTTGACGCCCCAGATGCCGAGGACGGTGACGCCGGCGATCACGAGCAGGCCGACCTGCATGATCCGGGTGAGGAGCTGCTCCTGGTGGGCCGTGATGCGGTCGCTGTCGTCGGAGAGGTCGGCGACGTACTCCTCTAACACGTCGCTCGCGACGTAGGCGCCGCCGAGGAGGAGCGCCGAGAGGACGGCTCGCCCGGCGACCGTCGCGGCGTTCTCCGCGACGGGGAGCACCGCGACGACGACCGCGAACCGCCCCCACAGCGTCAGCACGGCGACGGCGGCGAGCGCGAACAGCGCGAGCTGGAGCAGGCCGACGAGCAGCCGTAAGCCGAACGAGACGGGTACCGCCTCGCGGAGCGTCTCGACGGAGGACTCCCCGCGCCCGTCGAGGAAGCGCTCGAGCCATCCCGTAACGACCCGCTCGCCGGCGCGGACGATTCGGGGGAGAAGCAGCCATCCGATCAACGCCGTCAGGAGGAGGATGCCGACCGTCACGGCGAGGCGGGCCTCCGTGGTCACGACGCCACCCAGCGTCGCGTCGATCCGGGGGCCGAGCTGTGTGGTCACTTCCTGCGTCTTCGTCGTCGGCTTTAAAAATGCACCCCTACAGCTATCGATTCGGAGAACCGGCTCCGGGCGGGGGTGTCGGTCTCAGCGCCCGCGCCGGAGCTCCTCGATCAGCCGTTCGATGAGCGCCGACTGCCGGTCGAGCCGCTCGGACTGCTGTTCGACGGTGTGACGCAGCTCCGCGACCTCGGTCGCGAGGTCCTCGCCCTCGACGCCCGCGGTCTCGAACGGCGACCCGTCGAAGCCGTCGTCGGTCGGCGCCGCGCCCTCTCGCGCGGCGGGCTCGTCGGAGTCGGCCGGCGCGGCCCCGTCGGACGGGGCGGTCCCCTCCGCGGGCGGCTCCCCGGCGGTGTCGCTCGCGAAGTCGGCCCCGTCTCCCGGGTCGACGTCGACCGCCGATTCCTCGGCCGGGCTCTCGGCCAGCGGGTCGGTGTCGACCGCGCGACCGGCGACGGCGTCGTCGCTCGCGCTCCCGGCGGTCTCGCCCAGCGGGTCGGGACCGTCACCGGAGTCGGCGTCGTCGACGGGATCGGCGTCGTCTCCGGGTCCGACACCGTCGACCTCGTTCGCGGACGCGCCCGCGAGGTCGTCATCCGCGGTGCCCGTCGCGGCGGTCGGCTCGGCGTCGCCGACCCCCGCCGAGAGGGGGTCCGCCGCCGCGTCCGCGTCGCTCTCGGCGTCCGTCCCCGGCTCGGCGTTCGTCCCCGGCCCGGCGTCGGCTCGCGTCCCGGCCGTCGCCTCCGCTTCGGCCTCCGCGTCGGCGACGGGCGAGGCGGAGAGGGGATCGGGCCCCTCGCCGAAGTCGGTCGCGCCGTCGGCGTCCGCGTCGGCGTCGGGCTCCTCGTCGTCGGCGACGGCGACGCGGAACTCCTCGAGGCTGTCGACGCCGTGGTAGGCGCAGACGGCGTCGACGAGGGTCTCGCGGAGCGCGCGCGCGGACTCGTTGGGGGCCTTGAAGCGCTCGGAGCGGCCGCCGTGGGCGAGCACGACCGCGGTCGCGACCGTCCCCTCCTCGAAGTCGAGGTCGGTGAGGTCGGCGAACGGGAACTCCTCGAACTCCTCGTCCCAGACGGCGGAGCCGACGTGTTTGACCAGTCGGTCGCTGGTGACGACGAGGGTGAGCTCCGAGAAGCGGAAGGTGCGGAGGACCGACTCGCCGGGGTCGGTGACGCCGGTCGCCGAGAGGACGCCGGCGAGGATCGGGTGGAGCGCCTCGTCGGCGCGCTTCGCCGGCAGCGAGAGGGTCTCGTCGCCATCGAGGCCGTAGCCGAGGGTGAGTTTCGCCTTGCGGCGGCCCGTCGAGACCGCGATGCGCTCGACGTCGTGGGAGTACTCCGCGACCGACTCGTCCGACAGCAGCCCGTCGCCGCGATAGACGAGCGTCCGCGTCGGCGTCACCGCGAGCCGGTCGTCTCCCCCAAGCGAGACCGCGGCGACGACGTCCTCGTCGCCGACGGTCTCCGCGAGCAGGTCGGGAAGGCTCATACCCCGGAATTTTCCCCGTCCCGCATAAATCCGCGGGGTCCGATTCTCGGATCGGTCACCTCGGGCACCGCCGCTGCCGGCGCCCCCGTCGCCGCCCTCTGTCACCGCCTCACATCCCTCCGACGGATGGGAAGCTTAAAGGGTCTCATCGCGGTACGAGAAGGTGAGGCCGGGTGGCTTAGCTGGACATAGCGCCGCACTCATAGGGTTCGGAGATTCGGTGCGGTGACGCCTTGGAAGCGTCCGCGTCCTTCCCGTGGCTCCGCCGAGCCTCGGACCTGGGACATGCGGAGATCGTGGGTTCGGAGCCCACCCCGGCCACTCTCTCGGTTCGGTACAACGGCCAGCCGCGCCGTTGCCTTCCGAGCGCGCTTTCGAGGAAAAGTCGACGACGGAGTGACAACAACTGAGGTAAGCCGTAGTTATATATTATTTAATTGTCCTTTGTCAGACGCTGAAGCGTCCATGGACGTGTCGCCGTGACAGCGCAGTTCAGCGGTCGCTTCAGCGTTGCTTTGTTTCTCCTGAGCGTACGCGCGCTAAGAACTGCACCCCGCGATTTTGTCTCGATAGCGATATTTATACCAGTTCGCGACTCGCCGCGATCCCCGCTCAATCGCTGATCGGCCGTCTCAGGCCCCGACGAGCCATTGTGATGGGTTCACACGCCCTACACACCACACAAAGTATTTATAGCGAACGGTGTATGTTCTGCTTGCAACCCCTACCCAAATGGCTGCAGTACTGAGTACCATGAACCGAGTCCGGTCGCACTTTGATGATCCTGTTGGCGGCGACGAAGATCGGGCGTCAGGTGAGGGGAAAGCTGCTGTGGTCGACGCAGACAACACACAATGACAAACGACAATAATACACGCAAGAAGGCCAACGCGGTCTTCTTCGCGGCGGTCATGGTCATCTCCATGGTTGCGGCCGGTTTCGCTGCTGCGCCGGCTGCTGCTGTCGAAAGTAATGACACTGTTACTTTCGATGATCAGTTCCTTGGAGACGACGGAAATGTAACGGTTACTGTGAACAATGACACTAATGACCCTGCAGATCTCAACGGTTCTGTCCTCATCACATACACTGATGATGATGGTGACCTTGTGCTAGCAGGCGCTCAGAATGTGACCATTGACGATGGTTCAGCGACGGCAACCGTCGAGGTTGAAGTTGCTGATGACGGCGGGTTCCCCGGCGATCACACAGCCCACCTGTCCACAGACACAACTGACGAAATTGAGGAAGACTTCGGCGATAACATTGCCGCCGCCGATGCCAATCAAGTCGATGATGACAGTGCTTACGTCGGCACCAAAGGCGACGCTCCGCTGACCACCGGAGGGACGTACTGGCAGGGTCAGGAACTCGGATTCAACGTCTCCGAGGATGTTGACGCTGTCCAGATCCGGACCGTTGATACCAGTAGCGACCCCGACTCTGTTGGAGGGCTCGTTGACGAATTCTCGCTAGAGGGATCCGCTGACAGCTTCGGAGTTGTCGACACTGGCAGCCTTGACGCAGACGAGTACGTCGTCGTCAACGCCAGCAACACCTCTGAAGTGATTTCGTTCAATAACGGAAACTCCTCGGGCACTAGCACCAGCACCGACGGGAGCTTCGAGGTCGCGACCCAGAGTCTCAGTACCGAGTTCGTTGATGACTCGGTTGAGAGCGGTGAGCAGACCGAGCTCGATGTTGACTCCAACCGTGCAAACTACGACGTTGTCGTCACTTCCGACGGCAACCTCGATGACGATGAGCTGGAGAGCATCTTCGACACGAGCGACTTCGGTGGTGTCTCCGGCGTCGGCGACGACGACGAGATCACTGTCACTGTCGACTCTGACGGAGAACTCACGACGGACTTCTCCGGCATTGATGAGGGTGAGTACGAGTTCACCTTTGAGGTGGACGACTCTACCGCCGAATCCACGGCCTCGATCAACGTGACCGAGGGCGGCGAGGGTGAGCTTAATCTCGATCAGGGTGCGATCAGCACCCCGCAGGGTGACGTCGTGAACGTCACCGTCGAACTCGACCAGACCGAGACCGGCACCGTCGTGATCGGTGACGAGGAAGACGACGGCTACCAGGCCAACATCAGCGTCGTGGACGACGATGAGGACGGTCAGGTCAGCCTCCTGTTCAACACGTACACTGCTGGCCAGAGCACTAGCGCGGATGTTGTCACCCTCGCAGACAGCTCCGAAGACGATGAATTCACCCTCCAGGGTCAGAGCACCACGTCACTCGGTGAGCTCCTGGACACGGGTGACTACGATATCTCCGTGAGTGCCGAAACGATCTCCGGGAACGACGCCAGCGTCGCGCTCGGTAATGAAAGCGACGTCGGGACGCTCACCATCTCGGAGCGCTCGACCGGCGAGATGGTCCTTTGGCGCACCACTGACGACGTCCGTGACGATGTCGTGGAAGCGCAGGACGATGACGGCGACGATGCCGCTGTTGAAGCGATCAACGGCGGCGTCGAATCCGGCGTTGTGACCCAGACGGACGAGGTCGCGCTCGGTGCCGACAGTGACAGCGACGTGCTTGTCCACCAGATCACTGCGAGTGGTCTCCAGGGTGCGCTCGACGCACAGGGCGAGAACGGCAATGCTGAGGCGCTGTACGCGCTTCTCAACCAGGGCAGCACTGCTACTGAAGATACCGACGCCAACGCGGCAAGCCTCATCTTCGAAGAGCAGAACCCTGGCGCGAACCAGGAAGCCAACGAGATCAACATCTCCGAGGACATCGACGACGCTAGCGAATTCGCGAATGCCGCAAACGTCGTCTACGACGAGGCGAACGACAACTACTACGTCTTCCTCGACCTCGACACGCTGAACAGTGCGCTTAGCGACAATGGCAACACTGACGGCATCGAGGACGGAGACGTGTACAATGCCGACTTCAGCGTTCAGGACCCGCTCCTGACTAGCGCTGAGGCCGACGACGACGAAGACGACGTCGAAGCAGCGTACGAGTCTGCGAACGCGAGCTTCGACGCTGTCGAAGCTGAGGGTGACTTCAACGGCGACCCGGTTCAGGTCGCCAACGCGGAGAACCAGACGATTACCGGCACGATGAACGTCGCGCCCGGTACTGAGTTCTCTGTCCGCGCTCGCAGCGACGAGGACTCGGCTACGAGCTTCGTCAAGAACGCCGAGGACGTTACTGTCCAGCCGGACGGCACGTTCACGGCGACGCTCGACTTCAGCGAGCAGGAAGTCAACGACACGTTCACCACGACGACCCGTAACTCCCCGCTCGACGAAGAGCTGGAAGTTGACGGCGAAGTCGTCGAAGCGGTCGGCGAACCCGCGGTCTTCGAGGTCTCGGGCCTCGAGCCCGCTGAAGCAACTGCGACGGCTGGTGACTCGGTCACGGTTTCGGCCACGATCGAGAACACCGGCGGTCAGCAGGACACCAAGTCTGTCGCGCTCACGCTTGACGGCGAGGAGCTCGACAGTCAGGATGTCACGCTCGAAGCTGGCGGCAGCTCCACCGTCGAGTTCACGGCCGACACGTCCGGCCTCGACGCTGGTGACTACGAGCACGGCATCTCGACGCCTGACGACGAAGCGACCGGCACGCTGACCATCGAAGCCGCTGACGACGGCGGCGACGACGGCGGCGATGACGGTGGCGACGGCGACGACGGTGGCGACGGCGACGACGGCGCTGACGGCGGCGACGACGGCGGCGACGGAGACGACGGTGGCGACGGCGGCACCGACGACTCCACGCCCGGCTTCGGCGCTCTCGTGGCCCTCGTGGCCCTCATCGCGGCTGCGCTCCTCGCTACGCGGCGTAACGAGTAACGCAGCAGCGACACTCCAAGCTCGCTGACCATCGGCCCTCGCGGGCCGACCCCTTGCGGCACTTCTTTATCGGACTCGACCGCCCAGCGACGGCTAGCGGCGTCGCACGGTCGAAACGCCTACGGCCCCCGACCGCCTCGGCGACGGTATGCAAGCGCGTGACCTGATGGAGACCGAGGTGCAGACGGTCGCCCCCGACGACGACGTCGCCGACGCGTTCAAGAAGTTCGCTCGCTACGAGTTCAGCGGCTTCCCCGTCGTCGACGACGAGGACCGCGTGGTCGGCGTCGTCACCGAGTCGGACCTCGTCGACCTCTTCGAGCCCGACGACGAGACGCTGTGGATCCCGATCGGGCTCCCCCCGTTCGTCGACACGCTCACGTATCAGGTGAAGGCGCCGTGGGGCGACCTCGATCTGGGCGTGGACATGGTCCGGAACGCCGACCGCCCGATCTCCGACGTGATGAGCACCGACGTGGCGACGGTCACACCCGACGCCTCGGTCGACGAGGTGCTCGACCTGCTCGTCGGCGACGACCCCGACATCAATCGGGTTCCGGTCGTGGACGACGACGGGCGGATCGTCGGGATCATCGCCCGGCAGGACGTCATCCGAGCGTTCAGGGACAAGCGACTGGCGTAGCCGGTCTCTCGACGTGAGAACGCTCTCCCGGGTTGATGTTCGAACCGCACGTATCGACGCGTATGAGCGACTCATCTCAGCAGATCGCGACGTTCGACGCCCGCACCGAATTAGAGGAGGGGACCCGAGTCCGCGCGGCGACCCGCCACTTCGAGTTCGCCATCGACGAGCCGGAATCGCTCGGCGGCACCGACGCGGGCCCCAATCCGGTCGAGTACCTGCTCGGCTCGCTGGGCGGCTGTCTGAGCATCGTCGGTCGCCTCGTCGCGGACGAGATGGAGCTCGAAATCGCCGAACTGACCGTCGACCTCGAGGGGGACCTCGACCCCGCGAAGTTCCAGGGCGCCGACGTCGACTCGCGCGCCGGCTTCCGGGAGATCCGCGCGTCGGTTCGGGCGGAGCTCCGATCGCGAGACGGCGATCCCGTCGACGATGACACCCGCGACGAGTGGCTCGCTCGCGTCGAGCAGCGATGTCCGGTAAGCGACAACCTCGGCGGCGAGACGCCGATAGCGCTCGATCTGTCCTAACTCGCCGCGTCGGCCGTCACGGGTCCACCCGCACCAGCCACGCCTCGGGATCGTCGAGCTCGGACGCGGTCGGGAGGTTCTCGGGGCGCTCCCAGACGGCGCCCGCGGCCTCGATCCCCCGCGCGTCGGCGACGTGTCGGAAGAAGGCGGCGCCCCGCTCGTACTGCCTGCGCTTCATCCCCAGTCCGAGCAGTCGCTGGGCGAGCTGGCGGATCGGCCCGCCGCCCCCGCGGCGCTCGTCGAGCTTGCGCCGCAGGTCGGCGTACTCGTCGTCGAACGCGCGGTCCATCAACACCTCCGCGTACCCCTCGACCGCCGTCATCGCCGCCTGTAGCTCCGCGAACGCCTCCGTGTCGAGCCCGCCGATCGTCACCTCGCCGGCGGTGAGTCCCTCAACGCCGCGCTCGACGCGCGACTCGAGGTACTCGGGGAGCCACGGCGCCGCGCCGAACTCGGCCGCGTGCGTCACCTCGTGGAAGGCGATCCACCGGCGGAATCGCGGGTAGTCGACGTCGAGCGACGCCGCGACGCGCACGATGTTCGGGTGGACGAAGTAGAGCCCGTGCTCCGCGTCCGGCTCGTCCGCGAGCAGCAGGGGGTCGTACTGCCCGAGCACGTTCCGCGCGAGGAAGCCGAGCGCGAACGCCATCGTCCCGGTGTTGGCGATCCGCGAGACGTCCCGCGAGAACGCGGCGACCGGGCCGTCGGGTCCGCCGAACCCGTCGGGTCCGCCAGTTCCACCGGGACCGCCGTGGCTCCCTCGCCCCCCGCCGAACGGGTCCGGCACCCGGTCGAGCGGGCCTTCGCTCGTCCAGTCGCCACCGGTCGCCGGTTCGTCGGGGGCGCCTTCCGATCCCGCTTGCCCGGCCGCCGCCGCCTCGATCGGCGCCATCACGTTCCGGAACGTGTCGACGCTCGCGTCGATCCAGTGGTGGCGGTTCTGCACCTCGATCTCGTCGGGGACGTCGAACGAGATCCCCGCGACCTCGCCGAGCCGCGTGCGGGCGTCCCGGACGTCGGTGGCGTACCCCTCGCGCTCGCCCGACGTGAGCGCGACCGATCCGGGGTCCGTGCTCGCCTTCGCGGCCGCCGCGGCCCGGTCCCAGTCGACGACGCCCGTGCCGGACGCCTCGGAGACCGCGCGCAGGCTTCGGAGGATGTCCATACGAAGGAGACGGGTGCGCGACTCAAATCGCTTGCGTCGGTTCGGTCAGCCGACGCCGGCGAGCGTCCCTTCGTCCCGCGGCGAGCGCTCGCGTCCGTCCGTCACTCGTCCTCTGCGATGACCGAGGGGACCTCGTCGTCGCCGCGGAGCTTCGCGACGCCGACCGCGACCGCGACGAGCGCGGCCAGTGCGAGCAGGAGCCCGGCGACCGAGCGCGCCGAAACCCCGCCGTCGGACTCGCCGTCGGTGGCGTCGTCGTCCGCCTGCGCTTCTCCTTCCGAGTCGGCCGTCAAGGCGGACTCGTCGTCCGTACCGAACAGTTCGAACGGGCCGATCTCGATGTCGCCGTCGCCGAGATGGAGCTCCACCAGCGTGAATGACGAATCAGACATATCTCGTCGTTCGCACGGCAACGATTTATGCGTGCCGGCGACGCCCCCGACGGCGCGGTCGCGGACGGGGACCCCTGACGGACCCGCGGACCGGCGCTTTCTTGCTCGCTCCGGCGCCACTCGCGTGCATGCACGAGAGCGGCCGGACGTTCCTCGACGACCTGCTCGCGACCGCCAGCCCCTCCGGGTTCGAGACCCCGAGCCAGCGGGTCTGGGCCGACTACGTCCGCGGGTTCGCGGACGACGTCTCCGTCGACGCCTACGGCAACGCCGTCGCGGTCCACGAGGGCGATCCCGACGCGCCGACGGTCGCTCTGGCAGGCCACGCCGACGAAATCGGCTTTATCGTCCGCGACGTGCTCGACGACGGATTCCTCCGAATCTCCCGGATCGGGGGCTCCGACCGCACCGTCTCGAAGGGCCAGCACGTCACGGTCCACGCCGACGAGCCAGTTCAGGGCGTGATCGGCCAGACCGCGATCCACCTGCGGGACCCGTCGGACGAGGAGTACGAGGAGATCGCCGGACAGTTCGTCGACATCGGCGCGACCGACTCCGGAGAGGCCCGCGAGCACGTCGAGGTCGGCGACCCCGTCACCTTCTCGACCGACCGCGAGGAGCTTGTCGGCGACCGGATCGCCGCCCGCGGGATCGACAACCGAACGGGGACGTGGGCGGCCGCCGAGGGACTCCGCCGCGCGGCCGAGCACGACGTCGAGGCGACCGTGTACGCCGTCTCGACCGTGCAAGAGGAGGTCGGCCTCCGGGGCGCCCGGATGGTCGGCGTCGACCTCGACGACGTGGACGCGTTCGTCGCCGTCGACGTCACCCACGCCACCGACAACCCCGACGTCGACCGCGAACGTCAGGGACCGATCGAGCTCGGCGCCGGCCCGGTGATCGGCCGGGGGAGCGCGAACCACCCGTCGCTCGTCGCCCTCGCGCGCGAGGCGGCCGAGGACGCCGACGTCGACGTCCAGCTGCAGGCGGCGGGCTCGCGGACCGGCACCGACGCCGACGCCTTCTACACCGCGCGCGGCGGCGTCCCGTCGCTCAACGTCGCGATCCCGAACCGGTACATGCACACGCCCGTGGAAGTGGTCGATCTCGGCGACCTCGACGCGGTCGCCGACCTGCTCGCCGCCGTCGCCGACGGTGCGACCGAGGCGGCCCCGTTCGCCGTCGACGTCTGAGCGTCGCGTCGGCCAAGATTTGCGCCCGTTCGCCTCGCCGCCGTCGGGGAAAAACCGGGCCACGCTAAACCGGGACACGGCGCGGTCGAAACGGAACTGTTTTACAATATCCTGCCGTATCCGAAAATGCGTCGAAGAGACGTGCGCTCTGGTAGTGTAGTCCGGCCAATCATATTGCCCTCTCGAGGCAATGACCGGGGTTCAAATCCCCGCCGGAGCATCCTTCGGTCTTCCCACTTCTAACGGCGGTTCTCGGCGATATTAAGTTAAGAACGAGCCGGTCGGTGTTCCGAATGGTCTACGTCCGAATCCAACCGCCTCAACGGTTCTACTGAATGGGTAGACTTGGAGTTGGGGAGCGAGAACGGACATCCCATGAGAGATCGAAGCCGGTATTCAGTTCCACCTTGCTGTAATATCACTTCTAAATACAAAACAGTACTTTGAGAGGTCGGGTGTCGATCGAAGTCGAACAGCAATCCACAACTGAATTCAAAAGGCCGACCTACAGCCAGCTGACGGCGCGAGGTCGAATCGCGTTGCGGTCGATGGCACCGCGATTCAGATCGACTCAGACGGGATCTGGCCGTATGCCACCGTAGATTCCCGTACAAATGAAATTCTCTACTTTGACTCTTCTACCGTTCAAAAGCAGCAATTTAACCCGGTATTTCTCCGCGATCTCAGAGAGAAACACCGTGTTGGGAATGCGCTGTTTCTTGTTGACGCTGGCGGACGTCTCACAGCTGCGCTCTCACGAATCTCGCTCCGATTTCAAATCTCCCGCCACGGAAATATAAATGCTGTCTGACGTGTCTTTGGAAAATTAAAACGCAGAAATTATTTATTTTCAAATGTGTTTGAAAACGCGTATCTGACGACAGTGGAATCATCGCTCCGAGCCTTCGCCGTCTGCTGGAACCGACGCTCAAATTAACATGACCGACTGACGGCGGTCGCGTTCCGGATAATTCCGAAACGGAATATAGACGCGGGTCAGACCGTCAGGTTCCGTGGTCGATGTCTGCTGCTGTTCGACGGTACGTCTCGTCGAGCGTCGGGCCGCCGAGTGCGGTGTACAGTTCGATGAGGTCCGTGACGTCACTGAGGCAGTAATCTTCGAGGAGTCGCGTGAGTTCTCGGTGGACGCTCGTGGCTTCGATGCCGGCGGTGACGTTGTCCACGTATCGTTCGCCGAGCACCTGCCCGACGTGCTTGCCTTGGACGCCGCTCTCGTCGATCTCTGAGAGGTACGTGGCTGGGAACTCGTAGTCGTCGTACCAGACGCTGTCGTTGTCTATTCCCGAGAGTTGGTACGCTTTCCAGTCGGGGAGGATGTGCTGGTCGTCCCAGAGTTCGTCGGCATACTCGTCGGCTGCGGCGAGCGCGACGTCGACATGGTTTTCGAACAACGCTTCGGTGCGTGCGAGGAACTCGCGGGTTGTCGTGGCGTCTATCTCGTGAGCCCATGCGAGGAGGTGTGTTCCGTCGAACCACGTGCCGTTGTAGGTGAGGAGCCGGTCGATAGATCGGTCGTCACACCAGTCGAACAGTCGTTCGTACAGGTCGATCGTGTAGGCGTCGTCCCAGTTCCCGCGGCGGAACAGCACCTCCGTCTCTGGCGGTTCGTCTACGTCGTCAGCGTACGCGAGACTGACAGCGAACCACTCGTAGTGCTCCGTGTCGTTCGTGTGTTCGGGCGGTTCTTCGAACGGACTCGCGGTTTCGATGTCGAGGACGAGCGTCCCCATGTTAGGAGAGCTCTCCCCGAACGATCACATTGAGATTCCCGGTTTGCGTCGCCATGAACACGCCTGAGTGGCTGTCAAAATAAGCATTATTTTCTAATTGAGGTGCTCCGACGCCATCCGGGTGCGCTAGCCGCCACTCGCTTTGAAGACTGCATCGTTGACGCCAATTTACCCCGGTGGGTTCACGTGGTGGTACAGCTGGAATCGGATTGAGAGCGACTCCTGATTTCTCGACATTTTTTGGCCGTCACAGCCCGGTCGTTGTATCGGTGACGGTGCGGGGTCGAGTGGTGAGTGAGGGTGGTTGACAAACTTTTAACCGGTGTCGCGGGTTTCGTGTGGTGTGTCAGTTCCCCGTGCGAAATCGCCGTCTCGGCTCTATCGTGACGTCCGGTCGTACGATCGGGTGATTACGCCTGACGGGCCGCTTGCGAGTGCGCTGAACCGGCAGCTCGATCGGACGCATCTCGGGCCGTTCGCGATTCCACCGCGGCGGTTGGCGGCCGGTCGGCGGCAGGAGTCCGAGGACCGCTTGGCGTTCCTCGATATCATCTCCGCAGAGGACCTGTCGTGGAAGCGGTGTGCGTACGCGGTCGGGAACATCCTGCAGTGCTGGGAACACCGAGGGTCGCACGACGCAATCCTGGAGTACGACGCGTACGCTGATGCGACGACTGAACGCGCCGTCGAGCGGATCGCGGAGCTTGACACGGCGTCGATGAGGCTGACGACCGAGACCATCGACCCGGAGTTGGACGTCGTCGTCGTCGAGCCGGCGATGCTCACGCAGCTCGAACGGTCGTATTTGCCCGCCGAGTACGACACGGTCAGTCTGTTCACCGACGCGGCGTTCGACGTGCCGCCGTTCCGCATCCACGATTCACCGACGGCGATCGTGGAGGCGGTCGTCGACTCCGTGGCTGAGGGGACCGCTGAGAGCGTCGGGATTGTCCTCGATCAGGAAAGCGAGTACTCGCCGCTCATCGAGTCGGCGCTCGAGTCGGCTGACATCCCGTTTTTCGGCGGGCCCGGGTTCACGGACCGCAGCGACCACCGGTTGTTCCTCCAGTTTCTCCGAACGGCGTTCCGCGGGACCGAGACGCGGGTCGGTGAGGTCCGGTCGTTGCTGACGGCCGTCGGGTATGATGTCGGTGAGCGTGACGCGGAGAAACGACTGCACGAACTCGACGACGACGGCGTGTCGTGGTTGATCGAGGTGTGTCACGACATCGGGTCGTACGCGTTCGCCGACGCGCTCTCGGTGTTCGAACGCCGTACCGGCGGGTCGCTCGACGCGTTCCGTGCGGAGTTGGAGACGCTCGGGCTCGCGGAGGAGGCCGTGACGGAGGCGCGGCTGGACGAGCTGGCGTTCTACTTGCAGACGTACGAGGTGCCCGTCGATCGGGAGAACGAGGGAGTGTTGCTCGCGGATGCGAAATCCGCGTCGTACGTGGGACGCGAGGTCGTGTTCCACCTCGGGCTCGACGAGCGGTGGACGCATGCCGCGCCGCGTCGACCGTGGGTGGATCGGGACGCGCAGTTCACGCGGAATCTGAAGAGCTTCCAACTACTGCTTCAGAGCGGGTCGCAACAGCACTACCTCGTGCAGGACGCGGCCGGCGGGTCGCCGGTCACGCCGTGTCTGTACTTCGAGGAGCTGCTGGACGCGGAGTTCGATCGGTTCGCCGACCTGCCGTCGACGACGCATCACACCGCGTCCGCACCGCGGGGCGACGCCGGATTCGACAAGGAGCCGGTCGAGGCGTCGTCTGAGCCGGTCGAGACGATCAGTAAGTCGAGTCTGAACACGCACGCGAATTCGCCGCGAGAGTATTATTTCAGCCGCGTGGTCGACGGTCCGGAGAAGGCGTATCTCACAGAGGGGACGCTGCTGCACGATTTCGCGGAGTTCTACGTGAACCACCCGGACGTCGTCGACGACGCGGCGCTCACCGAGGTCGTCGAGCTGATGATCGATGCGGTGCGGCCGTTGGTCCGGGGTGTCGACGAGGCGACGCGCCGCACCGAGTACCGGGCGAGTCTGGAGACGATCGTCTCGTATCTGGATGCGAACCCGCCGACCGACGGGGCGTTTCTCACGCCGTCGAGCGGGGGTGAGAACGCGGTCGCCGCGCAGTTCGACACGGACGTGGCGTCACCGGTGACCGAACGCCGGTTCGTCGACGAGGAACTGGGGATGAACGGGATGATCGACCTCGTCCAGTCGGAACGCGCGTTGCTCGATTACAAGAGCGGGAGCAAGCGCAGCGCGAACGCGATCGTGAAACACGCCGCGTTCGACGAGCCGACCGACGAGCCCGATTTCCAGGCGGCGCTGTATCTCACGTACTGGCGGACGCAGGCCCCCGACGAACGACTCTCGTTCACGTTCTTCTACGTCACCGAACTCGTCGACGACGTGATCACCGGCGACGCCGACGTGACGGAGGCGGTGACGACAGTGCCGTACTACCCGGAGTCGGTGACGGAGCACGTGCGTCGAGAGGCGTTCTTCGAGCATCTGCGCGAAGCGGGAGCGAACAAGTGCCAGAAGGTCCTCTCGAAGATCGCGTATCCGACGTACGACGCGTTGTTCGACGCCGCGTCGCTCGTCGAAACGACCGACAGCGACGAACTCATCGAGTCCGAGTTCGGCCAAACGATGATCGAGCGGCTGAAAGCCGAGATTGGCGACTACAAGTACGTGACGACGGGGAGCGAGCAGGCGATGCGGGCGATCGCCGACCGGCAGCGGTCGGCGTTTTTCGAACCCGATCTCGACGCGTTCGAGTCGTTCGTCGACGAGCAGCTGGCGGCGGTGAATCGGCGGCGGACGGGCGCGGAGCGGTTCCCGATCGAGGGGCTCGCCGGGGAGCCGAACTACCGGCGCGTAGATAACCGGGACCTGTTGTTGGAGGGAGACCGATGAGCGGTGTGACGCCGAATCCGGAGCAAAGAGACCTCATCGAGGCGACCGACGGGTTGTACCTCGTCGACGCTGGCGCGGGGACCGGGAAGACGTTCACCGTGACGCGGCGGTACGCGAACATCGTCGCGCAGGACGGCGTCGCGCCGGACGACGTGTTGTTGGTGACGTTCACGAACAACGCGGCCGAGGAGATGCGCGACCGGATCGTCCGGCAAACGACGTACGGATTGCGTGAGTTGTCGAACGCACCGATCCAGACGTTCCACTCGCTGGCGCACGACATCCTCGATGAGCACGGACACGACGCGCCGACGCATCTCGGGGTCGACGAGACGATCACCGGGTCGACGCGGATCGTCGAAGACGAGATCATCGAGGAGGCGTTGTTCCGCGAGTTCACCGGGCAGTTCACCAACGCGCACCCGGAGTACGACGCGTTCCTCGCGGCGCTGTCGGAGCCGGCGGAGCTGCTGGACCTGATCAAGGAGCTGTCGGCGAAGGGCGTGTTCCCGACGGCTGACGGCTGGTACCGCGACGGCGAGTCACATCTCGACGGTGAGTTCGAGGCGTTCCAGTCGCTGTTCGCCGAGCTGAACGAGCCGCGGAACGACGGGGGCAAGCAGTCGAGGCTGCGGTCGAAGCTGTATCGGTACGGACAAGACAAAACGTACCTGCCGGACGCCCCGGACAAATCGGAGATACGCGGCGACGGCAAACATGTCCCGGAAAGCGTCGCCGCCCGGGCGTTCGAGGCGGACAGAACCGAGCTCAAACGGTTCGTGCACGCCGTGTATCACTCGTATCTCTCGTTCGCGTTGCGGCGGAACTACCTGAACTTCGGGTTCCTCCAGCTGTTCGCGTTCGTGCTTTTATGCGAGGATCACGGCCTGCGAGAGGACCTCGGGTTCGAGTACGTGATGGTCGACGAGTTCCAGGACTCCAGCGAAATCCAGTTCAAACTCATGCTGTTGCTGGCCGGCACGAACAACGTCTGCGTGGTCGGTGACTGGAAGCAGAGCATCTACGGCTTCCAGTACGCCGACGTCGACAACATCCGCGAGTTCGGCGACCGCCTCGATCGGTTCGCGGCGGCGTTGAACCGCGACGCGGACCGCGTCACGTTCCCGACGACGCCGATCGAGGAGAAGCGACTGACGCGGAACTACCGGTCGACGCAGTCGATCCTGGACTTCTCGACGCGCGCGCTGACGGCCACCGCCACGAAACGCGAGTCGCTCGATGAGGAGGCGATCGCGGAGGCGGTGACGCCGCTCGACGCCGACACGGACCGCGACGACACGCGCATCGAAGCGCTCACCAGCGCCGACGAACACGAGGCGATCCTGGCGAAAGTCGACGCGGTCGTCGGGAACGACGCGTACGCCGTCGAAGGCGACGACGGTGAGCCCCGTGCTCCGCAGTACGGCGATATCGCCGTGTTGACGCGGACGCGTGCGTTCGGTCGTGAACTGCTCGACACGGCCGACGCGTACGAGCTCCCGATGGCGTATGAAGGCGGGATGGAGGTGTTCCGGACCGACGCGGCGAAACTCGTGTTGGCGTGGCTCCGGATCCTCGAACGCGACGCCGACCGCGGCTGGGCGCTCGCGTTAGAAGACGCGGGGTACACGATCGACGAGGCGAACGCGGTCATCGACCGCGAGGCGTATCCGGACGCGATGGTGGCGTTCCGAGACGAGCTTCGTGAGTTGGAGACGGTCGGCGGCGTCGCACGCCGCGTGTTCGATCGGTACGACCGGGACGGCCCGACCGCGGACGTCGTGCTCGACGCGATCCAGTCGGTCCACGGCACGACCACGTTCACCCGCGGCGAACTAATCCGATTCATCGAGCGAGCGATCGCGGACGGCAGCACGCACGAGGTCGACGCCGGGGCCGGGACGGACGTGGTGACCGTCCAGACGATTCACGCGACGAAGGGGCTCGAATACCCGATCGTTATCCTGGCGAATATGAACGCGAACGCGTTCCCGTCGACCGGCGGGAGCGCGGGCACGATCGCGTACACCGACCCGATCGGGCTCCGACAACGGAAGGTGTTCTCAGACGCCGCCCACGGCGTTCCGTACGTCTACGACGACTGGCGGACGGACGTGCTGAACGCGTGTCTCCCGCAGGACTACGACGAGGAACGCCGACTCCTCTACGTCGCCATCACGCGCGCCGAAAGCCACGTCATTTTCACGAGCGGCACCGACCCGAACGCGTTCCTCGACGCGCTTCCGGTCGCCGTCGAGGCCGTCGACCCGGACCTGTCGGGGTTCGAGCCGCCGGCGCGTGACCACTCGCCGTTCACGGCTGACATCCCGGCGACTGACGGGCCGACGAACTTCTCGCCGCACACGTTCATCGACGATTCGGTGTTCGAAGGGGATACCGGCGGTCGCGGCGTGGAGTTCGGGTCCGCGGTCCACGACTTCGCGGAACGGTACGCACTCGGCGAGCCAGTCGAAGCGGACAACCCGGACGAACGACACGTGAAGGCACTGCTTGACTCGCTCGACGGGGAGACACTGGCGGAGATCGACGCGTTCCTCCCGGTGACTGTCGACGGGGACACCGCGTCGATCGGCGGGATCATCGACGTACTCCACGTAACACCCGACCGCGTCGACATCATCGACTACAAGACGGACCGGACGACCCGAGCAGAAGACGAGTACCGGAAGCAACTCAGCATCTACTACCACGTCGTCGCCGACCAGTACCCGGACCGATCAGTTACTGCGTCGATCTTTTATACGGACGACGGTGACCGCCGTGAGATCGACCCGCTAAGTAAATCCGAACTCAAAGACCTCGTGCGAGCACACCAAGCGTAACTGTCTCCCGGGTTCGGCTGGTCGTCGACGAAAATCAGGAGGGTCGCGCCGCGTCGCCCGCCGGAGATGTCGTTGTTGACGTTGTCGGCGTACATGATGACGAGGTAGGAATGTTGTAACCCCCTCATGACGGCGCCTCCCCGAGTAGAGTCGTCAAAACGAGGTCCGATATCTCTCTAGTTCTCTTCAGCTGAGGTCGAGACGGTGCTGAAGAATTCGTTTCGATATACGACCAGTTGTCACGACCTATATCAAAATACAGCCCGAACGGTGCGGGTACTGTTTAGGCAACTCGAGTGGGAGGGACTTGACCCCGAGGCGGTTCACGCTAGATCCAGTATCTCTCGTGGATTCTCGTAAACGACTCGACGGACGTCCTCGCGATCGACGCCGAGACGGAGCAGGTCGAGCATCGTCCGCTTCATCACGAACGGGTCGTTGTCCATCGCGCCGATGAGGTCGGTGTCGACGACGATCCGGTCGCTACCGTGCGCGTCGATCGCTGCGGCAATATCGCGGGCATCAATCCCTCGGAGCCACGGTGCACTGACGCTGTACGCGAGGTAACACCCCGTATTTTCCAACACGAAGTCCCGGACGCTCTGACCGGCGTGATCGATCACGAGTTGCTCCTCGGACAATCCCACTTCGTCGGCGAGTGCGAGGTCGATTTCAACGGCCTCCGATTTCGGGTCGTCCGAAGATAACAGCGGGTCCGTGAAATTGCGGTTTCCTTCCTCGTAGCTCTGGACATGTCGCGGGTCAACATCGCCTTTGCTCGACCCCGGCGTGTGGACCAGCACCGGAAGTCCCGTGTCGCGTGCGACGCGAAACTGCTCGCGGACGACTTCTTTTTGATCCTCCAACGGCCAAGAGACGGTGTGTTGTGTCGACTCGATCCCTGTTTCACCGATGGCGATCACCCTCTCGTCCTTACAATACTCGGGGAGCACGGAGACGAGTTCGTCGGCGTTCTCGACTCGAGACCACGTGTGAATCCCGACGGCAACGTATTGATCGTAGAAGTGCCGGTGATCGAACGCGGCGGCCCGCCGAAGTGCGTCATCCCACAGAAACCGGACATCATCGGAACTCACTGGCCGATACGGTGCCCAATAGTACCCCGCCGCTATCGCGACCGCCGCCTGTCCGCCGCTCAGATCGAACTTCTCGCGGTCATTCCACGTCAACGACTGCGTGTGCTGGTGAATGTCGACCCACGGGATGTCGACCGGATCCGGTGCTGCCCCTGCTTCCGGCGAGTCGCCTATCGGTCGTTTCGACGGTCCACTCATCGGTATCGCCACTCGGGACGCTCAAACTGTCTGGGCTTGTCTCGCTCACTCTGCTGATATGTCGACGTAGGGTTGCGCCTCTTCTCATCGAGATGGTGTGCGCGTGTTGGTGAGCCTCGGATCCCGCTCTGTGCTCCGTTCTCGATCTGGCCGATATTTTTTGTCATGTGTTAACATAACTGACCCCGCCAACGGCTTAACAGTTTGCTGAAAGCAGCGTCTCGTGGTTATGCGAATTTGGCTCTGTTGGAATCCTCGACTAGTGATAGGTTTTAGCAGTCCCGCTGAATACGGGATGCGTATTCGGTTCGAATTACACCGTAGTCAGGAGCCGTCGGCTTCGCTCGACCGATTTCGCTGCGCCCACGGTTGCAGGATCGCGTAGACGGCCTCGTTCATGGGGACGGCGACGTCGTGCTCTCGACCCCGCCGGACGACCGTCCCGTGGAGGGCGTCGAGCTCCATCGGCTTCCCGTGCGTCATGTCGTAGTGGAGGGACGAGTACGAGTCCGCGCCGAGGTCCTCGGCGAACTCCATCCACCGGTCGACGGTCCCCTCCGGGAGCTCGACCCCGGCGGCTCGGCCGACCCGACACGCCTCCTCGACGATCCGTCGGTACATCTCCCGGGATTCCTCGTGGCTCCGTATCTCGCCGAGCGGGAGGCGCACCGCCGCGGTCATCCCGGCTTGGGCGCAGATGAACGCGGCCTTCTCCCAGAGGTCGGTCCGTATCGCGTCGGACAGCTCGGCCTCCATTCCGTCGGCGCGGTCGCACCACTCTAAGAACTGCTCGGCACGGTCGCTGCGCGCGCCGTCGAGTTCGCCGAAGGTGAAGCTGGTCGGGCCCCCGGTGTGTGCGACGACGCCCGGCTCCGCGATCGTCGAGAAGATGTAAGCGACGCCGCCCACGACGTGCTCCCGGCCGATCTCGGCGGCGAGCGTCTCCTCGTTGTCCAGGCCGTTCTGCAGCGAGATGACGGCGGTGTCGTCGTCCAGGAGCGGACCGAGTTCCCGGGCCGCAGCCTCGGTGTCGAACGATTTGACCGTGAACAGCACGACGTCGCAGCGGCCGACGTCGGCCGGGTCGTCGGTCGCGGGCAGATTCGCCGAGAAGTCCCCGTCGACGCTTTCGACGCGGAGACCGTCGCGACGGAGCGCGTCGAGATGGTCGCCTCGTGCGATGAGGTGGACGTCTGCGCCGGCCCGAGCGAGGCGCCCGCCGAAGTACGCGCCGACGCCGCCCGCCCCGTACACCGCGACCTTCATCGGCGCTCACTCTCCGTCGGAATCGGACTGGGGTCTGACATCGTTCAGTACGGTTCGGACCGGTCGTGTTAACGCTTGTCTCGTCGCACCGATCGAAGCTCTTCTGCTGATGGCCTAGATATTGAAGACGTCGTCACACGTGATTGAGTGAAGAGCACTTCAACAGCGAGCGGCTGTTGGGTCAGAACGCCCCCCGATGCACCGATCGGGTTTGCCCGTGATCCGGGAGTCAGTCATCGGGACCGCCTCCGATCTTGGGACCGGTTCCGGCGAGTTTGACCGACGATGCCGCTTCCTCCGTGAGTTCGTCGATGACGTTCGCGGCGAACAGATCTGAGGAACGAGTCACGGTCAGGCGACCGTCTTTGTCCGGCCTGAGCCCAACGCTCGCTCGGAGGACTGCAAACGGCGCTCCGGCACCCCACGCCTGCGGAGTGCATGCAGCCGGGTACGGCGTCGGGGGGTCCGCACGGTCGAACCCGCAGTACAGTTCGGGGAGCCGCTGCTCCTCGAATGTCGCGGCCGCGTCGAGAACGTGTCGGCCCAGCCGCTCGGCTTCGTTCGCGTATCCGTGTTCGGCGAGGCCGAGCGCGGCCAGGGAGGTGTCGTGGGGCCAGATCCCTCCCGCGTGGTAGGAGACGGGGCTATAGCCTGCTTCGTCGGCGCTCATCGTTCGGAGTCCCCACCCCCCGCGCATGGCCGTCCCGAGGAGGGTTTCGACGACCGGTTCGACGTGGTCCCGGTCGATGAGTCCGGTCCAGAGGCAGTGGCCGACGTTCGAGGTGATGCTGTCGACGATGTCGCCCGCCCCGGTCTTGGCGACCGCGTAGAAGGAGCGCTCGGGCAGCCAGAACTCCTCGGTGAACGCGGTCTCGATGTCCTCCGCCCGAGAGCGATACGCGTCGGTGGACTCAGCAGTGTCGGGAGTGACGCCGCGGTCCTGTAATCGCGTCAGTAGTTCGGCGCCTTCGGCTAAGGCCGCAGCCGCGTACCCCTGGACTTCTGCGACGGCTAGCGGCCGGTCGGCCGGCGTTCCATCGGCGTTGCGGATGCTGTCGGCGGTGTCCTTCCAGGCCTTGTGTGTCAGCGCGTGCTCAGAGGAATCATAGTAAATGAACGGGTCTTCGGGACCGGCGTGGGTCGCCGTGTACACCCAGTCGAGCGTCTCCGCGAGCGTCTCGACGAGTTCGACCGCGGGGGCTAGTGATCCGGTCCAGGTGCAGGTCTCGTTGAGTAGGAGTACCCACAGCGGCGTCGCATCCACTGTTCCGTAGTACGGCGTGTGCGGGACGAGTCCTCGACGTGCTAGTTCGCCTTGGCGCTGCTCGTGGAAGATCTTCCCCGGCTCTTCCTCGGTGATCGAGTCGGTTGACGTGCCTCGATGGGCTGCTAGATACCGGAGCGTCCCGAGCGCGAGCGCGGGGGCGACCGGCAGCGTTTGGAGCGCCGTGATGAGTGCGTCTCGTCCGAACGGTGTGACGAACCACGGGGTCCCGGCGAGCGCGATGGGCCCGTGTTCGGTCTCGGTCGTCAGGGCGGCCAGGTCGGCTGCCGCTTGGCGGAGGACTCCGTCGTAGGAGTCAGCGGTTGTCGATACTGCGGGGAGTTCGAGCGGTCGGTTCCGGTCCGGCTGTTCGGTGCCGGTCGGTGGGGCGCCGCCATCGATCCCGACCGTGAGCCCGCAACTCGCTGTTCCCTGCGGTGGGACTGTCAGTTCGATCGTTGCCTCATCTTCACTGAGGGAATCTGGCGCCGGCGAAAATGAGAGGCTGGTGGCGTACTCGGTTTCTTCGCCGTTCTCTTCGAACGAGTAGGCGGTCTGTACGGTGTCTTGACTGACCGTCGTACGCACCGTTCTGTCGATGTCGGTTTCGACGCCTCGTACTTCGAAGATGTCCGCGTAGTCGGCGTCGAAGTGCACGGTTAGCGGAACCGTCCGTGTTGTGGATGTGTGATTGTGGACGGTCATCGTCTGTGAACAGCCGGACCCCTCGTAGACCCCCGTTTCGAGCGCGAGGACGACGTCGGTGTGTTTGGGAACTGTTTCGCCGGACATCGCGTTGACCGTCGTCTCGACGGGAGCCAGTAGCTCTCGGGTGACCGCCGGTGACTGGAGCGTGGACTGGAGCGAACGGAGTGCGGCGTCGGGAGTCGTCCATTCGAGCGCCGAGAGGTACCGGGTGTCCTGGTGGTACAGCCCCCCGGTGGTTGCCGTCGAGAGCTGCGCGCTTTCTCCGTCCGGTAACACGAGATACGTGTATCCGTCGACGAGCGTCTCGACCGGCATACGTCAGTTCACGCTCGCTCGACACGCCGTTGGGCTTTCAATTGCGATCCGATTCATGCTCTCTCTTCTCAGAGCCAGCGAAATAACGCTTTGGGAGAAGACAACAACTCTGAGTAGTTGCTGGGCGTTAGATTTAAGTCATTTCTCTAACGTCTGTTTGCCATGGCACGGCATGACACTGGTGAACGGACGAGTACGGGCGACGTTCTGACGCGACGCTGGCTCATCCAAGCCGGTGGGGCGGCCACAGCGATCGGGCTCGCCGGCTGCATGGGCGGTGGTGACGGTAGCGACGGTAGCGACGGCGGCGACGGTAGCGACGGCGGTGACGGTGATGACGGCGGTGACGGCGGTGGTGTCGACGAGCTCGATTACTGGAATATTCACAACGGGGATCCGTTCCGGGACCCGATCAACACAATCGTCAGCAACTTCCAGGAGGAGTCCGGAACGACCGTGAACACGCGGTACATTGACAACGACGCCATCGAGGAGCAGATATCGAGCGCGGTCGCTTCCGACACCCTACCGAACGTCGGGTTGTTGGCGATCCAGACGATCCAACGACTCGGGGCCGACGGGACACTGGCCCCGGACAGTACGACGTCAGTCATCGAAGATATCGGTGAGGACGACTTCCGGGACGGGCCCCTGCAGTTCATGAGTACCGGTGAGGGTGGGTACTACGGAGTCCCAGCGGACGCGTGGGTCCAGGGTCTGTGGTACCGAAAAAGCGCTTTTGAGGACGCGGGGCTTGACGAACCGGTGACTTGGGACGCGATCCTCGAGGCGGCTGAGACGTTCCACGACCCCGATAACGACACGTACGGAATCGGATTCGGGACGCAGATCGACGCCTACGCGCGACAGTGTTTCACCCAGTTCGCACGGTCTAACGGCGCGCTGGTGTTGGACGCGGACGCGAACGTCGTCTTCGACTCGGACGCGATGATCGAGACGCTCGAGTTCTACCAGGAACTGGGGCAGTACACACCCGGATCGGTCACGTTCGACGACACGCGAAATCTCTACGGCAACGAACAGGAACACATGTTCTTTTACTCCTCGTACTTGCTCCCGGACCTGCTCTCGGACAAAGGCGAGGAGATGGTCTCGGATACGGGGCTCGCCCCGGCGACCGAGAACACCCGACGGAGCACCTACGGACAGGTACTGGGCCACGCGATCTTCGACGCCGGGGACGGCGGTCTGTCGGCCTCCGAGAACTTGGTGAACCATATCATGACCGGTGATTCGTATGTCAGTTGGGTCCACACGAACCCCGGCGGCACGATGCCGGTTAGACAGTCGACCGCCGAGAGCGAGGCGTACCGTGACAACGATATCATCTCCGCTTGGGGCGAGACGATCGACCAGATCTCCTCGGCACTGGGCAACATGGAACGGTTCGACGTCGTCGAGGGGACGCTGCTTCCGGAGTTCGGACAGATCTCCAGTCAATCGCTCGTTTCCGAGGCAGTCAACCGCGTCGTCATCGACGGTGCCGATCCGGAGACCGTCGCCACGGAACAGGCGGAAAAGATGCGAAACGCGCTATCATAATGTCAGTCGGGAGCCGTCTCACTGCGGCGACTGGCATCGACCGTTATTTCGAGTCGCCCGCTCAGCGACGAGAGGCGCTCCTCGGGATCGCGTTGATCCTCCCGTCGGTCCTACTCATCAGCGCCGTCATCCTCTACCCTATCCTCTACAACGTCTATCTGAGTTTCACAACGGTTCCGCTGAACCCGAACCAGGCGCCGACATGGGTCGGCCTCCAGAACTACCTCGAACTCGTGACCAGCCAGCGGTTCTGGGGTGCGTTCAGAACGACGATGGTGTTCACCGTCGGAAGCACCGTCTTCTCGACGCTCGCGGGGCTGGCCGTCGCTCTCCTGTTCGACCGCGAGTTTCGTGGCCGCCGGCTCGCACGCGGGTTGGTGTTGCTCCCGCACGTGACGCCGATTATCGCCGTCGCGTTCGTCTGGCAGTTCATGCTGAGTCCGCTGTGGGGCGCCATTCCGAACATGCTGGCCGAATGGGGACTGTACAGCTCCCAGACCGGTCTACTCGACCAACGATCGACCGCACTCCCGACCGTCGTGGCCTTCGGTGCCTGGCGGAACTTCCCATTCGCGTTCCTGCTGTTCGTGGCGCGCCTACAGGCGATCCCCGAATCGATGTACGAGGCGGCGCGCATCGACGGCGCCGGAGCGGTCGCTCAGTTCAAGGACATCACGCTGCCAGAGCTCAAAGGAACCATCGCCATCGTGGTGCTCTTGCGGTTCATTTGGGAGTTCAACGCCTTCGCCCAGGTCTGGCTGCTCACCAGACAGGTCGTAACGCTGCCGATCTTCGCCTACCAGACGGCGTTCGCCAACTTCGAGCAAGGCCTGGGTGCGGCTATCTCGCTCCTGCTGTTCATCATTCAAGCACTGTTCGTCGTCGGCTTCATCACGCTGTTCGGGGAGGAACAACTATGATCGGAACGGTCCTATCTCAGGCCCGCGATAGCCTGCGCGTCCTCCAGACGGGCTACCGGAACGATAGCTGGCTCGGCCGACTCGGATTCTACGTCGCCCTCGCGTTGACCATGGTGGTTGCTCTGTTCCCGTTCTACGTCATGCTGGTGACGAGCCTGTCGCCGGACGACGCAATCTACTCGAGCGACCCGTCGCTGTTACCGGGGGCCGTGACGCTCTCCCACTACACGGTGCTGTTCGGTTCGGAGACGTTCGCCTTCACGAGCTACTTTCTGAACAGCGCCGTCGTCGCGTCGGTGACCGCATCGTTCTCACTGGTGGTCGGCGTCGTCGGGGCGTACAGCTTCACGCGGCTCACCTTCCCGGGTAACGGGCTGGTGCGCCGAGGGGTCGTGGTCGTGTACATGTTGTCGTCGATCACCGTCATCGTCCCGCTGTTTCAAGTGATCGCGACCCTCGGATTGGTGGACACGCGACTGAGTCTATTCATCACCTACACCGTGAGCACCCTGCCGCTGACGCTGTACATGCTCTGGAACTACTTCGAGAGCCTACCGGTCGAGATCGAGGAAGCCGCGATGCTCGACGGGTACTCGCGGCTCGAAACCATCTTCCAGATCGTCGTGCCACTGAGTCTCCCCGTGCTCGTCGCAGCGTTTCTGTTTGCGTTCAAGATCGCTTGGAACGAGTACATCTTCGCGTCCGTTTTCCTCAAATCTCAGGCCAAGCTCACGCTTCCGATCGGGATCGAGCAGATGAACGCCAACTTCCAGAACGTCTGGGGGCAGGTCATGGCCGCGTCGTTCCTGACGACGCTCCCGATCATTATCATGTTCCTCTACCTTGAACAATACATGGTCGAAGGACTCACCGCCGGTGGGGTGGAGGGCTGACCGGTGCCGTACAACTCGTCCCAAAGCGAGCAGTCGGCCGACCAGACCGCTTCGCCACCCTCCGGGGAACCGACGGGCGAGGACGACGTTCCGCAGTCGGTCGAGAGCACCGGGGTCACTCTCTCGGCGTTGACCAAACGCTTCGACGATGTGGTCGCGGTCGACAGCATTGACCTCAAAGTCAACCCCGGCGAACTCCTCGTCCTGTTGGGTCCATCCGGCTGTGGCAAGACGACGACGCTGCGGATGATCGCCGGTCTCGAGGCAATTTCGGACGGTGTGGTCGAGATCGGTGGCGAGGACGTCACCCGGACGACACCACAGGAACGGGACGTCGCGATGGTGTTCCAGAGCTACGCGCTCTATCCGCACAAGACCGTTCGAGAGAACATCGAGTTCCCGCTCGAGAAACTCTCGCTCACCGGCGACGAGATGGCCGAGCGGGTGACCGAAACCGCGTCGCTGCTCGACATCGACGACCTGCTCGACAAACAGCCGTCCGCGCTCAGCGGCGGCCAGCGCCAGCGCGTCGCTGTCGGCCGCGCTCTCGCTCGACACCCGTCGGTCCTGTTAATGGACGAACCGCTGTCGAATCTCGATGCGAAGCTCGCAGTCAAGACGCGTTCGGAGCTACGGGATCTTCAGCAACGGCTCGGCATCACGACGGTGTACGTCACTCACGACCAAGAGGAGGCGATGAGCATCGCCGACCGGATCGCCGTGATGAATCAGGGTCGGATCGAACAGGTCGGCTCGCCCCATGAGGTGTACCAAGAACCGCGCTCGGAGTTCATCGCCACCTTCCTCGGCGATCCATCGATGAACGTGTTCGATGCCGACGGCCCGGACACTCCCCTCAGAACAACGCTCACTGAGACGTCACCGGCCGCCGCAGCCAGGGTTGGCATCCGACCCGAGGACGGCTATCTCCTCGGCGACGACGGGCCGATCGGAACGCCGGCCACCCCGGTAACCGAGCCGGTCCCGTGTACGGTCACGGTCGTCGAGCCGATCGGTCGCGCGTACGAAATCACCCTGCGGGCCGGAGACCAGCAGTTCGTTATTCGGACGCGAACGCGCCCGGACCGGCTTGAGGCCGGTGCGGACGTCCAGGTCGTGTTCGGACAGGCCGAAATCACGTTTTTCGACGAGCGGGGACGGAGGCTCGACGATGGTTGAACTCAGGCTTGAGGACGTCACGAAGCGCTACGACGACGCACAGGGAACAGAGACGGCCGTCGACGGGGTCTCGCTCGTCGCAGAGGACGAACTGGTCGTCCTGCTGGGTCCGTCGGGTTGCGGCAAGACGACGACGCTGCGGATGATCGCCGGTCTGGAACCGGTCACCGGCGGCCGGATCTGGATCGGGGGCGAGGACGTGACCGATCGGCCTCCAAGCGACCGGTCGATCGCGATGGTCTTCCAAGATTACGGACTCTACCGGACGATGTCCGTCGGCGAGAACATCGGCTACGGGTTGAAACACTCGACGGATCTCTCGGGACGCGAGCGGCGAAACAAGGTCGACGAGATGGCCGCGAAGTTCGGAATAGAAGGCCTACTCGACCGGGACGTGGCGGAACTGTCCGGCGGACAAAAACAGCGCGTGGCCCTGGGGCGAGCGATGGTCCGCGAGCCCGACGTGTTCCTCCTCGACGAGCCATTGGCGAGTCTGGACGCGAAGCTCCGCTCGGAGATGCGGACGGAGCTCCAGCGACTCCAAGCGGAGATGGACATCACGACGGTGTACGTCACTCACGATCAGAAGGAGGCGATGACGATGGCCGACCGTATCGTCATCCTCGACGACGGCGTCCTACAACAGGTCGGCTCGCCCGAGACGGTGTACAGGAATCCGACCTCGCGGTTCGTCGCTGATTTCTTGGGTAACCCTCCGATGAACCAACTCGAGGTCGTCGCTGAGCCCTGCGGTGATCCGGACCGCCTCGCCCTCAGGTGTGCGGTCAACGGCGACTCAGTGGATCTAGTCACGGTGGCCCGCAACGGCCAGTCCCTTTCACCGGGCGACGAAGTCGTCCTCGGTATGCGGCCGGAGACGCTTTCGGTCACGTCGCCCCCGGCGGACGGGCCGGGATTCGAGGCCACGGTCGCGGTGGCTGAGTATCAGGGCAACGACAACTTCGTTCACCTCCGACTGGGTGAGATGGAACTCACCGCGGTCGTTCCGCCGTCGACGCGGTCTGCTCCCGGTGAGCCGTGCCGTGTCAGTATCGACCCGCAGGAAGTCTACCTCTTCGATCCGTCGACGGGTGACGCGATCCGGACCGCCGGGGAATCGGTGACCGACACGACTCTTGCCTCTGAGTCCTCGTCGTAACGCTTCGTAACCATCCCGTGTGATGTTCGGAGCCATTTGAGGTGTGTGGCCGGCTACGCGATCGGTTCTTGGAGCGTGATACTCGTCGCCGCAACGTCTTCTATCGTGGCATGCCAGCCACCAACTGTGAGTGTCTCCCCGTCTGTCTCCAGCGTCAGGGACGCGATCGTTGGGGGTGCGATTCCGTAGTCGCTCTCGACTGGCCCGCTCAGCTCATAGTCGACGACCGTTCCGGTCCAGGTCCCGTCGGTTCGCGAGTCGGTGCGGTAGCCGACGACGGTGGCGACGAACGAGGTCCCGGCGTCGAGAGCGTCTCGGTGCGCGATGATTAGGCGGCGTGGGTCCAAGTAACACCGGGGGAGCGTCGCCGCGTTCTGGATGGGTGCGGAGGTTGTCCAGACGGTTTCCGTGTAGTCCTGCAGTAACTGGACTAACGTCGGTTCCTGCGTGATCAGATACGGCTGCTGATCGTTCTGGGGGTGGGTACTCCCGTAGATCCCGTATGCTCGGTCGGCCGCGACGAACGTGTCGGCTGCGCTCCGGAACCTGACCGGTAATGAGTCGGGGAATTTGAGATCCGGCGGATCGTCCGCCCCACTCAGAAGCAGGCGGACGCTCACCCCCTCGGCGACGGCCTCGGCGACCTCGTTCTGGATCCGCTCGTATACCTCGACCGAGACCGAGACCAGCAACCAGCACTCGGCGGCCTCGATGGCTCGGCGCACGTGCCGAAGGGCCGTTTCCTGCCGGCGAACCATCGTGACGTAACCGTCCGTGTCGGTATCGGTCTCATCGTAGAGCTCTGCCAGGTCCGTACTCACGGCATCGATCCGCTCACTCACCGCGGTCACTCGGCGACGTTTGAGATCCTCTAGGACCGCCTCGGGTGGTGGCGCAGTTACGACTTTCCCCTGACCCTGTGAACGGATCTCAAGCAGTCCCATGTCGGCCAGGTCATCGATGACGTCGTAGATGCGTCCCTGCGGGACTCCCGACATGTCGACGAGATCGTTCGGCCGCGCCTGACCGGCCTGTACGGCTGCTATGTAAGCTTTCGACTGGTAGGTTGTCAGCCCGAGTTCCTGAAGTTGATTCGTTAGTGCTGGATCGCTCATAAGTGTGGTCTCGTGGTCATTGCGCCTGTGTACTGGCTTCTTATCCTCTGCCGTGTCAGTACCGATCGAGATTCGCGCATCTGGAAGTTCGCCCGTAATTATATAAAACCACGAACCGTGGTTGTTTTTTATGCCTTCGTATGCTCGCCCCCCAGACGTCGATTTCGGTGCGGCAACCACTTTGTTCACGCCAGCTGGAACGGGTGAAGGGTACTGGGTCGGCGCGCCCTGCGTCCACCGACACGACGGGCGGGCGTATCTGGCGGTCAGATGGCGAACACCAGACGATCGGGGCCACGAGGTGACGATTCACGAATACGACGACGGCGACGTACGCCAAGTAGCGAGCATCACCGCATCCGATCTCGGCGTCGTGAGCATCGAACGAGTGGCGCTGTGCACGGATCCTCAAACGAACGCGCTCCAGTGCTACCTTCCGGTCGATCGCGGTGGGAACGATTGGGTCATCACCAAACTGGACGACGTTGCTACCCCTGACGAGCTGGATCCTGGCACCGCCCGAACGGTGCTGACGCCCGACCCCGGCGGGACAGATTCGGGCACGGTAAAAGACCCAGTTATTGTGACCGTCGGTGGTCGCTACTACATGTTCTACGCGGGCTTTGACGGGATCTCCGAACGAGCCCACCTAGCGACCAGCGTCGACGGGGACACTTGGCAGAAGCATCCGGACAATCCCTTGCTTGGCCGCGACTACTGGCATGACTACCACACCCGCGTCTCGACGGTGATTCCGGCATCGAACGCGCCAGCCTGGCTGGTGTTCTACGACGGTAGCGGCGTCTCAGACACCGGTCGGACCTGGAACCTCCGAACCGGCGTCGCGGTGTCGCCGGACCTAGAACAAATAACAGACACTTGCCCCGACGGGCCGGTGTACGCCGCGCCGATCGCGGATCGGGCGACCGGTATCTCGACGTTCGGCACCTGTCGGTACCTAGACGTGCTGGTACACGAGGACCGGTGGGAGCTCTTCGCCGAAGTTGCCCGCGACGACGAGTCGTTTGAGTTACGGCGGGCTGTGACCCCGATCCCCGAGTGACCGAGTCCGTATCCGGTTCGTCACCCGGGTATACTCTCCGACTGTCTGAGAGGGAGTGTTCGGATACGCCGATCTCAGATGAATGAGGAGGCTCGAGCCGATTTTTTCCGTGAACGAACCGGAGGGGAAATCCGCGTTCACGGGCGAGGACGGATAGGGCGCGGAACGCTGTGCACTGGCGAGACGCCCGCCCGGACCGGGAGTCCGACACGTCGACGTAGCGGGTGACCGCTCACAACGCAACTGCGAGCACGTTCCCGTCGTCGTACTCGAAGCTGATCTCTCCGTGTAACTTGCGCGTACACCAGTAGGCGATCCACAGCCCGATCCCCTGCCCGTGTTGGAGTGCGGTCTCCTCGCCCGCCCGCAGGGTCTCGATCTCGTGTTCGGGGATCCGGTCGTTGCCGTCTCGAATCTCGATGCGAACCTCGTTGCTCGACTCCGCCGCTTCCGTGACCGCGATGCTGACTGTCGGCTCCGCGGCGTCCGAATGGACGATCGCGTTCTCGACGAGATTGTCGAGGAGCACCGACAGGATCTCCCGGTCGGTACGAATCTCGTGATCGGTCGGTTCGACCGTCGACGTGATCGTCGCATCGCCGTGCGCGGTCGACCGCGTCCGCACGATTTCGGCCACGACGTCTTTCACCGAGATCGACTCCGGCTGCACACCTCGTTGTTGCACGTCCTCGAACTCGCGGACCTTCTCGGCGATCGAGTTCAGTCGGTCGCTCGCAGCGGCGATCATGCCGGCCTGCGTCGCTTGGGTAGTCTCACCGACGGTCGTTTTCAGCAGCTCCGCGTACCCACCGATAACCATCGTCTCGTTTCGGTGGTTATGCCTGAGAACGCGGTTGAGCACCTCGAGCTGTTGCCCGCGCTGCCGTTCCTCGGTCACGTCGTACAGCACGGCCATACTTCCGACCGATTCGCCGACCGGGTCCGTCAAGTCGGTAAACGACACGGCGAACGTCCCGCCGCCGTCGGTCCCGACCGCGATCTCGCCAGTCTCGCGAAGCTCTTCGGACGTGACGCCGAGGACCGACTCCAACGAAACCGGAAGCGACGTCGACGACGGGGTCAAAAAGAGCTCTTCCACCCGGTCGTTCACCCGGACGACCTGTCCGTTGGTATCGAGAACGAACACGGGGTCCGATAACGAATCCAACCCGGTCTGCTCCGCCATCCGCTGTGTCGCCGGATTCGTCTCGAACATGTGGGTGCCCACGAACGCGTACGCGTCGAGCGCGACGTGAATGAGCATCAACGGCGCGGTGAGATGCAGCTGCGGAATCGGTCCGACGCCGAGCAGCCACAGCGACACGCCGACCGACGGCGGGACGGTACTCAGAATGACCGCCGTCGCTTCACGCCGGTACAACGGCCCGTAACTCAGTATCGCTCCGATAAGCAGCAGTGAGCCGACGCCGGCGGTCGCGATCGAGAACAAGAACGCGAACGCCCCCCACGGTTGAACCGTGTACGTGGCCGTGGCGAGGCCGAACACCGGGTCGATCTGGAAATCGGTCCACACGAGCTCATGAACCGGATTCGTCACCGCGAGGGCGACCGACAGGAGCGGGACGACGGCGGCGATCCCGAACAGCGGGGTGCGGATGAGATTCCCACGACCGGTGTAATCGAGACCGAACGCGAGGAAAAACGGGCCCATGAAACACACGCAGACGAACGCGACGACCGCGAGCGCGACCCGCACCGTCGGGTCGAAGACGAGCAACGCGACGCCGTACGCGAGACAGAACACGGCGACCGACGCCATATTCCCCATAAACCAGCTCGCACCCGACTTCCCGCGCTGCCGGTACAGGTACCGCAAGAGGTACGCGGCCCCGCCGCTGGCCGCAACCGAAGCGGCTACGACTCCCAGTCCGAGTGCTCCCGGTGTCATCAACCGATACGCGTATCGAAGAACGAATTGATTATAACGGTGTGGATGCCGGTCATCGGTCTCACCGAGAGGAGGGGAGATTCCGTTGCGTTCGGCGGCGCACCCCTCACCGCCAAACGCTTTGACCGACGACGAGAACACCTCCGCATGAATCCCCCCTCCAACTCGAGGATATCTTCGGCGGTCGCTTCGGGAGTCCGAACCTCGGTGAGCACGCGCGGTCACCTCCGCGGTCGAACGCCCGCCGCACCACCTCTCACGTCGAAGACATCGGTGACGGGATTCCCCCGGAGGAACGCGACGACGTGTTCGATCACGGGTACACGACCGGGTACGGCGGCAGCGGCGTCGGACTCACCATCGTCTCGCGCATCGCGCAGGCACACGACTGGGACGTCACCCTCACGGGCGGCGCGGAGGGCGGGGCCCGGTTCGAGTTCCTGACACCGGAACCGACTGACCCGTCCGAGTCCTGAACGGCATTCAGTTGAGACGACGGATCGGCGCTCGTCGTCCACTCGTGGGCGCCCTCCCGAGGCGACGGCTGGGGTTCCCGTCCGGCTAGGGGCGGTACTCAAGTGGCCCGACACCGAATCCGGACCGTGACCGACGACGCGTTCGCTCCCGACGACACCGGCGTCCCGACCGTCTCGTGTACCCGCTGCGGCCGCGAGTGGGAGCTCGACCACGAACTCGACGAGCGTCGCGCCGGGAACCGCGCCGTCGAGCAGTTCGCGCTCGACCACGAACGGCACACCGGGCACTACCCGGACGACGTGACCCCGTGGATCGTTCGGTGCCAGCGGTGTCCGGACGGCGAGCGGTTCCTCTCCGAGCGACCCGCCCGGCGCTGGGCGACCACGCACGCACGCCACACGGGCCACGCCGTGCGGCTCGAGCGTCCGGACGGGACGGCCGACGTCGTTTCGTCCGACACCGACGGGCCTCACCCGTGAGAGGCGAGTTCGCTCGCACCCGTCAGTCCGCCGACGCGGGTTCCGACAACAGCTCGTCGAACAGCGCGACGACGCGCTCCTCGATCTCGTCGCGGATCTCGCGCACGTCCTCAACGGGACGACCGTGCGGATCGTCGAGCCCCCAGTCGCGGCTCTCCCCGTTCCACGTCGCGGGGCAGACGTCCGACGCCGAACAGCCCATCGTGACGACGAGGTCCACCGCCCGAAGCTCCTCTGGGGTCACCTCTCGCGGCGTTCGGTCGCCGAGGTCGATCCCGATCTCGCCCATCGCCTCGACGACGACGCCGTGGATGCGGTCGGCGGGCCGCGTCCCGCCGGTGACGGTCTCGATCCGAGCGCCCGCGTCGCGACGGTCGCGCTCGCGCTCGGCGAACGCCGCCGCCATCTGGCTCCGCCCCGCGTTCTGGACACAGACGAACGCGATCCGCCGATCCGGATTCCCGGTTGCGTGACTCACGACTCGGTCTGCGGGCGGAATTCGTATAGTCGTTACTCCAAACCGGTATTGAGCGCTATAGAGCGGCTTGGCCCCCGCCGGAGCGGCTCGGCCCCCACCGGCGCGGCTCACTCGTTCCCGACCTTCGTCGTCACCCGGAACGTCTCCGGCGGGTTGAGGATCCCCGCGACCGTTCCCATCGAGTGGATCACGGTGATCACCGGCGCCAACGGGAGCGCCAGCGCCCAGTGCCGGTGAGTGTCGCCGTAGTACGCGACGCCGAGCAGGAACCAGCCGAGCGTACACAGCGCCAGCCCCATCGACGCGAGGAAGAACCACCCGCCGTACGCGATCGTCACGCTCAACAGCGACAGCGGGACGGCGATCAGCGTCACGATCGGCGACAGCGCCCACGCGTAGTTCCGCACGCGAGTCAGCAGTTCGTACCGGAACGGGAGCATCGTCGAGGCCTGCACGTTGCCGGCCGCCCAGCGGCGACGCTGCTGCAGGATCTCGTACAGCGACGGCGGCGCCTCGTTCCGACACACCGCGTCGGACAGCGCGAACGTCACGTTGAGCTCCTGGAACGCCGCCCAGACGAACGCGGTGTCCTCGACGAGCGTCTCCCGGTCCCACGTCGTCCGATCCTCGACGTCGGTGCGCACGGCGATCCCGCCGCCCCACGCGAACAGCGGGATCGAGAGCCGCGCGAACGCGCGCTGCTCGAACTGCACGCCCATCCGGTAGACGTCGGCCAGGTAGCTGAGGTTCGACCCCGTGCGGCGCGGCTTCTCCCGGAGCTGGACGATGTCCGCGTCCGGCAGGCCGTCGAGCGACTCGACGACGCTGTCCTCGTCGAGGTACAGCACGAACTCCCGCCGGCACTCCAGCGCCCGTCGCGCCCACTCCTGCGCGCGACCCTTCCGCACCGCGCGGCACGTGAACTCCTCGGGGACGACGTGGACCGTCGCCCCGCTCACGTCGATCGGCGACTCCGCGATCACGTGGACGTCGTCGAGCCCGTCGGGCAGCGAGTCGACGGTCTCCTGGACGACCTCGGCGGCGTCGACGGTCATGATCCGCACCTGCATCTCGTCGAGGCCGTACTCGTTCGCCGGCGGCTCGTACCCCGCGCCGACGACGGTCGTGAGGACGATCCAAACGAGCGCGGTCGCGCCGAACAACAGCGTCACGCCCCACAGCGCGATCCCGAACAGCGACGCGACTCCGCCGTCGCCGACGGCGGTCGTCGCCGCCGCCTGAGCGGGCGCCGTCCCGGGCCCGGTGATCGCGGTCGGTGCGACCATCGTCGCGACCCCACCGACGACGAGCGCCAGCGTCACTGCGACCAACGCGATACGTTCGGTGTTCATCGTGTCTCCCCCTCGCTTCCCGACTCGTATGAACCGTCCAAACGCTGCACCCGGATTCACCCGCCTTCTGACCGGATTTACGCCCTTAATCTCGCGTAATCCGACTTAATCGCACGACTCCAGCGCCGTGGTGGGTGTTAGTGTGACTATGTGTACCACCCCACACGAACACCGTCGAACCGACCGGTCACCCCCGCAACCGTGTCGTGCGCGTCGGACTGAGATCCGTCCCCGGCTACGTCGCTCCGTCCCAGGCTACGTCGCTCCGTCCCCGACTACGTCGCTCCGTCCCCGACTACGTCGCTCCGTCCCCGACTACGTCGCTCCGCCCCCGGCTACGTCGCGCCTCGTTTTCACCGCCAGTCCGTCGCGCGGGGTCGGGGAACTCAGTTCGATCGCGCCGTGAACGCGCTCGCGACGAGGTACGCGTAGCCGAACGCACCGAGGAGCGTGAGCCGACGACCGAACGCGATCGGCTCGGCCGAAACGAACGCCGTCGCGGGACCGGGGATGGCGATCGCGGCGATACCGAGGATTTCGATCCCGAGTCCGCACCCGAGTGCGGCGATCGTCACGCTCGCCGATCGGTTCGACGACCCGGGAAACGCGCCCAGCCGCGGCGGATAGAACTGAAACGAGGTGCCGACGATCATCAGGCCGAGAAAGCCGAGCAGATTGACCCGGAGGTGCGTCTCGATCAACGCCGCAGAGGCGCCGCCGAGCGCGAAGAGACCGCCGAAGAGGACGCCGATGACGCCGAACGCCGCGCTCGGAAGAAGGGCGTACAGTCCGATTCGGCGCGTGTCGGACCGGACCCACATGCCGGAGACGACGAGCGCGAAGCCGACCATCGCGATCACCATCAGGGCGGCACCGATCGGGAGCCACCGCTCGTCGACGAACCCGGCGGCGATGAGCCCGGGAGCCGTCGCGGCCGCGGGCAGGACGAGCGCGGCCGACCACCGAGCCGGACGCGCGCCGAGGAACCGCGGAAGCAGTCGAAATCCGAGCGTGACCACGAGCAACGTCGCGGCACCGGCGGCCAAGAGATGCGTTGCGGCGGCCCGCACGCCGATCAGCGGCGGGAACGCGCCGGTCTGCCCGGCGACCGTCTCGTAGGTGCCGGCGAGGAGATACAGGAGCACGATCGGGACGAAGTAGTTCGCGAATCGATCGACCCGGCGACGGTCGGCGTTGTGATCCCCGGTCCCGGTCGCCCCGCGTCGGAGCGGTCCGCCGATCGTCACTGCGATCGACCCGACGAACACGGCGACGCCGATCGCCCACAGCACGCTGCCGAGAGCGGCGACGTCGACGCGGAAGCCGCGACCGAGAAGCGGGTCGATCGCGAGACACGCCGCTCCGGCAACGACGAACGGAAACTGGGCAAGCGGCGCGCGCTCGGAGACGAGTTCGGCGTCGAAGTACGCCGGTACGAGCGCGTAGGCCTTGCCGAACACGACGTTGAACACGAACCCGAACACGGCCAACGCCACCGCCGTGCGCCGTGGGAGGCCGGCGACGGTGGCCGCCTGCCAACAGCAGAGTGCGATCGCCCCGATGAGAACGTACCGACGCGACCAACGAGAGATTGCAGCGGCCATGACTCACCCGTTCGGGGTCGGAGCGACGACCATCCCCACGGTGACAGGACTACCCGTCATCGTCTCTCCGTCGAAGTCCTCCTCTTCGAGTGCACTCTCACGGGACACCGCCGTTCGCTTCCGATCGCTTACTAATAAACGTTCTGTCAGAACCGTTCGAACGGTCGACGCACGGAGACGGTCGAGTGAAACGCGACCCTGACCACAGGACGCCGGCGGATCTCGCGATACGCCGATTGACCTGCTGTCGCGGACCCGTCGGCAGCGGGGAACCACCACCGACGCGCCGACGACCTCCGTCGCGAGTCACCGACTCGACCATCGTACGAACGGCTCTCCGCTCCCGGCCCGCCGGATGTACTCCCGTTGCATCCCGGTGATGGCGGTGTCGAGGTCCTCGCCGTCGTCGAGCCGCGCTCTCACCCGGTCTCGCTTCCACGTCGCCGGCGTCGTGCGGGTCGTCCAGCGGCGCTCGACGGGGTCGAGGAGCTCGTCGATGCGGGCGTCCGCCAGTCCCCGGTCGCGGAGTCCGGTGCGAGCCAGGGCGAACAGATCCGGATAGAGAACGCTCGGATCGTCGGTTCGGTCGCCGTCGCGGGTCACCCACGCGAGGGGTGCGTCGAACCCCTCCCGGCTCGCCGCGTAAAGCGACTCTCGGGCGGCCCGCCACGGCAGATCGAGCAGGGGGTGATCGGTGATGACGACGCCGTGGAGCAGGCCCGCAACGAGCGCCAGGAACCCGACGACGTCGGCCACGCTCGGTTGGGCGGCGAGCGGTCGGTACTCGATCCGGGGCCCGTCGGGGCCGAACACGGGGCGGACCCATCGCCAGCAGGTACTCTGCTTGTGGAGCAGCTCCCAGTAGTCGGCTTCGAACCCCGTGCGGGGCTCTTCCGTACGCCACTCGCGGAGGTACGGTGCACACAGTCGGTCGTCGACGATGCGATCGACTGCGTCCGCCGGGGAGTCGATATCGCGGGGGAACCGAACCTTGCCCCGGTCGCGGACGTTCATCGACTCGAACACGGGGAGTCGGAGTTCGACCCCGGCGGACAACACCGTCTCCCTGTCGGCGTTAGTGTACAGCTCGGGCGGGAGAAACGGGGCGTTTGCCGCCAGCGCCACCACCGGACCGACGGTTCGCAGTGCCGCGTTGAAGTACGGTGCGAACTCGTCGACCGGCGACTGGAGGTGGATCTGTAGCGAGGCGGCTAACGATTCGACGAGGATCGTTCGGAACGTCCGGTGGCAGCCGGGGAGCGCCAGCTCGACCGAATCCTGGGTGGTGATATCCGCCTCCAGCGCGTAGTACCGGTCTTCCGGTGAGAGGTTCGCTGACACTTCGAACCCTCCCTTCGTTTCGGTGGCGGAGAGGTACGTCAACGGTCCCTCCGGCGGGCCGACAGTCCAGATCCCGTCGGTGACGAACCGCCGGTCGCGAGCCGCGAACGCCTCTCGGACAGCGGTTACGCGCTCGGTGAGACTGTTCGCCTGCCGCGTGACTCCCTCGGGATCGAACGTCGCCGCCGGCGTGTTCAACTCGGCGTTGTGCCGCCCCAGCTCGCGTTCACAGACCGGCGGCATCGCCGTTTCGGGGGCGGCCGCGAGCCGTCCGTCGCCGTCGACGGTGTAGCCTTCGAGCTCGAGCCCGAGTCGAAATCCGCCGTCGAACTCACCGGCTCTGAGACGCTCTCGGAGCGCCGCCGCCTGTCGTTTGACTCGCCGCCGGAACGTCCGCCGCGTCGCCGCGCTCCGACTCTGTCGAACGATCGCAGCGCAGTCCATACCTCGTGTTCGGCACCCAACAATATGATACTTGGTACCAATAGTCAATGTGGGCCCGGATTCACCTCACGGGCGCGACGACCACCACACCTGACAGTAAGGAATACCATGCGGTTATGTAAGTCGGTGACGTACCTCACTGCGGAGTACTGAACACCAAATGAGAGACACTCGTCCGGTCGTCTGTGCGCGGTGCGGTGGCCCGACCGGAGCCAACGACGTCGTCGTGAAGCATTCCTCGTCGGATCCGCTGGTCGTCTCCGAATGCGCCGGCTGTGGCGCGATCGTCGGTTTGGGTGCCCATCGGTAGCCCGTCGCCCGCGCGTTCCCCGCCCGTCGCTCCCACGTCCGATCGGACATGCTCGAACGGTCGGCGATGCGCGAAAGCGACTGGCTGGAGCCGGTTTTGCCAGTGAGTAGCCGTTACCAACTACCGACCGGCCCGGGGTTCAAAACGACGTCTCGTCCGACTCGGTGGCGGCGCTCCCGCGGTCGTCGTACCCCTTCCGCCCGACCGCGTCCTCAGGGAGCAGCGAGGTGACGAACTTCTCCAGTTCGGCCTCGGACCGGAAGACGTCGGGCTCGTCGTCGACCACCTCGAGGATCTCCGCGAGCGGCATCGTCTCTCCGTTCGCGAACTCGACGACGCCCTCGTCGCACTCCTCGACGACGGTGTCGTACGCGACGGGGTACTGGCGGTCGCAGACGTCGGTCATCGCCGTCTCAATATCCATATTTATTTTTCGTTACGAATACTGAAAAGGCTGGTGCCGGACGCGCTCGGGACGCTCGCGGTCGGCGGGAGGAATCACGGACCCGTCGGCGGCCCGGTGGAAGCGATCCGACGGCAGTCCGGTGGAAGCGATCCGACGGCAGTCCGGTGGAAGCGACCCGTCGACGGTCCGGTGGAGCGGCGAGAGGCGCGCACGCCTCCGCGCGGCCGGAGGGTATACGTGACCGCGCGTCACAGGACGTCGCATGTCTCCCGCGTTGCGGTGTTACCGGTGTGGCGAACGGTTCCCTGACGCGCTCCGCGTCCGGTGCGGCTGCGGAGAGCCGCTCTGGTTCGAGACCGACGCGGCGGCGTTCGACTGGGCGGACTGCCGGGAGTACGACGGCGCGTGGCGCTACGAGCCGCTCTTGCCGATCGACCGGCCCGACGGCGTCGCTCGGGCCGCGGGCGGCACCCCGCTGGTCAGGAGCGAGGGGCTCGACGCCGCCGCGGGCTGTCGGGTGTACGTCAAAGACGAGGGCGAACACCCGACAGGCGCGTACAAGGACCGGGGCAGCGCCGTGGCCGTCCCGCACGCGATCGCCGCGGAGGACGGCGCCGTCGGCACCGTCTCGTACGGCAACATGGCGATGAGCACCGCCGCCCACGCCGCGAGCCTCGACCGGGAGTGCGTCGTCCTCGTTCCCGACGACATCTCGCCGGTCCGACTGGAGCTCATCGGCCAGTACGAGCCGACGATCGTCCGGGTCGACGGCGACTACGGGGCGCTGTACGGCGACGCGCTCGACCTGTCGGACGAGCTCCCGGCCCGGTTCCTCGTCAGCGACGCCCCGGCCCGGATCAGCGGGTACGAGACCGCGCTGTTCGAGATCTGCGAGGCGTTCGCGCCCGACGCGCCCGACGCGATCGTGGTGCCGACGAGCTCCGGGGGGTTCGCCTCGGGGCTCTGGCGCGGGATCCGCGACCTCGACGCCGCCGGACTCCTCGACAAGCCCCCGCGGCTCTACCCCGTCCAGACCGCCGCGGCCGACCCGATAACGCGGGCGTTCGAGTCGGGCGCGACCGATCCGACGCCCCTCGACCCGGCGGAGACCGGCGAGACGATCGCGCACTCGATCGGGAACCCGGACCCGCCGAGCGGGGGTCGCGCGCTCGCGGCGGTCCGCGACACCGGCGGCGCCGTCGTCTCGGTCACGGACGACGAGATTCGGGCCGCACAGCGGCGGTTCGCGGTCGACGGCGGATTCTGCGTCGAGCCGGCGTCGGCGGCGTCGCTCGCGGGCGCGATCCGGCTGTCCGAGCGCGGCGAGATCGCCGGCGACGACGACGTCGTCCTCGTCCCGACCGGGACGGGGTTCAAAGAGCTCGGGACCGGCGACGCGTCGGTGGCGACCGAGCGGACGAGCCGCGCGGCACTCCCGGAACGGCTCGCCTCGGTCCTCGGCGATCGCTGATCCCGTCGGCGGAGAATCCCCCGCGCTGTTTTTCTCGCGGCACTCCCGACGGTAACGGATGAGAGTCCCTCTCGGGTCGGAATCGGGATCGGTTCGGCCGCACGCGTTACTGTACCCGCTTGGGGTCTGGGCGGTGATGGCGGTCCTCGCAGTGATCAACGGCGTCTTTCGAGAACTCGTCCTCGTTCCCCGCGTCGGCGACTACCCCGGGCACGTGGCGAGCACCGCGCTCCTCGTCGCCGCGATACTCCTCGTCTCGTTCGCCTACTTCTCGCGGACCCCGATCGAATACGGACGGATCGAGCTCGTCGGCGTCGGGGTTCTCTGGACGGTACTCACCGTCGGGTTCGAGTTCGTCGTCGGGTGGGCCGAGGGCACGCCCGTCTCGGTCACGCTCGGCCAGTACGACGTGCTCGCGGGGCAGGTCTGGATCGCCGTCCCGCTCGCGCTGCTCGTCTCTCCGCTGTTGTTCGGCCGGTATCTGTATTCTTCCGCGTCGAAACCTCGGTAATCGGTTCTTCCGCGTCGGAACCTCGGTAATCGGGTGAGCGGCGGAGGGGGAGAGCCGTCACTCGGTTCGGATCCACCCGAGGGTGTCGCCGATCTCGAACTCGTCGTCCTCGCCCACGACGATCTCGTCGAGCGTCCCCGCCGCGGGCGCGGGAACGTCGACGCTCACCTTCTCGACCTGTATCTCACACAGCGTGTCGCCCGCGTCGACCGACCGGCCCTCCCGGGCGAACCAGTCGACGACGATCCCCTCGGTCTCGTCGACGTCGGCCTCCCAGTCGCCGGTCGCGCGGACCGCGACCCGCATCCCGGAGCCGCCGTCGGCCGCAATCCGTCGGTTGCTCATCACTCGGACGCGACCGATCGGACGCGCGCTTCGATGTCGTCGGCGTCCGGGATCACCTCGTTCTCCATCGGCCGGGCGTACGGGATCGGCACGTCCGGCACGGCCACCCGCTCGACGGCGTCGAGCGCGTCGAGGTCGCGGTCGGCGACGCGCGCGACGACCTCTCCAGTGACGCCGAACGACCGGTAGTCCTCGTCGACGACGACGAGCCGCCCGGTCTTCCGGACCGACTCGAGGACCGTCTCGGTGTCGAGCGGGACCAGGCTCCGGAGGTCGACGACCTCCGCGTCGATCCCCTCCGCCGCGAGCGACTCCGCCGCGTCGAGCGCGCGGTGCACGTGGAGCCCGAGCGTGACCACGGTGACGTCGGCGCCCTCGCGCTTGACGTCCGCCGACCCGAACGGGATGGTGTAATCCGTCTCCGGGACCGGCGTCTTCGGACCGTCGGGCGCGGGCATCCAGCCGATCCCCATCAGCCGCTTGTGGAACAGGTACATCACCGGGTCGTCGTCGCGGATCGCGTTGTGCATCAGGCCCTTCGCGTCGTAGGCGGTCGACGGCACGACGAGCTTCAGGCCGGGAACGTGCGCGAACGTCCCGTAGAGGGTCTGCGAGTGCTGGGCGGCGTCGTTGTACGTCCCGCCGACGGCGGCCGTGAGGACGAGCGGCACGTTCACGTTGCCGCCGCTCATGTAGGTGTTCTTCGCGAGCTGGTTGTAGATCTGGTCCATCGCGACGCCGAAGAAGTCCGCGAACATCAGCTCCGCGATCGGGCGCATCCCCTCCTGCGCGGCGCCGACCGCCGCCCCGAGGTACGCGGTCTCGCTTATCGGCACGTCCATGATCCGGTCGCGACCGAACTCGTCGAGCAGCCCCTGGGTGCTGTCGAAGATCCCGCCGTAGTCGGCGACGTCCTCGCCCATGTAGAACACCTCCTCGTTCTCGCGCATCTCGTGAGCGATCGACTCGACCATCGCCCGGCTCATCGTCAGCTCGCGGTCGACGACGCCCTCCGTCTCACTCATCGCCGTTCACCTCCGCGAGCTCGAACTCCGGTTCGTCCGTCGTCACGCCCGAGGGCGGGTTCACGAACACGTCGTCGTGGGCGTCCTCGGGGGCGGGCTTCGGCTGCTCTTTCGCCCACGCGATCGCCTCCTCGACCCGCGCTTCCGCGTCCTCCCGGATCCCCGCGAGTCCGTCGTCGTCGACGCCGTGGTCCCGAAGCTCCGATTCGAGCCTGTCGATCGAGTCGCGGGCGAGCGCGGCCTCCTCGTCCTCGTCGGACCGATACGCCTGCGGATCGCCCATGAAGTGGCCCATCCGGCGGTGGACCTGCACCTCCAGGAGCGTCGGCCCGTTCCGGTCCCGCGCGCGCCCGACCGCCTCGCCGGCCGCCTCGTAGACGGCGAGGGCGTCGTCACGGTCGACGCGAACGCCGGGCATGTCGAACCCGGCCGCCCGATCGGACCCGTCCTCCACGTCGGTGACGCGCTCCTTGGGCATGCTGATCGCCCAGTCGTTGTCCTCGACGACGAACACGACCGGCAGGTCGTGGACGCTCGCGAAATTCAGCGACTCGAGGAACGCCCCCTGGTCGATCGCCCCCTCGCCGAGGAACGCGACCGCGACGGCGTCCTCGTTCCGCTTTTTCGCCGCTAACGCCGCCCCGGCCGCCGGCGGGCATCCCTCGGCGATGATCCCGCTACACGCGAAGTTCACGTCGGGGTCGAACAGGTGCATGTGCCCGCCTTTGCCCTTCCCGAGGCCGGTCTTCCGCCCGAAGATCTCGGCGGTCATCCGCTTCAGGTCGACGCCCTTCGCGATGGCGACGTGATGGGGCCGATGCGGCGCCGTTACGGTGTCGTCCGGTCGGAGGTGGTGACAGACGCCCGCGGCGGCCGCCTCCTGACCCGCCGCGAGGTGGAGCTCCCCGGGAATCGGTCCCGCGGAGATGTCGAACGCCGGCTGCTTTCCCTCCAGATACTCCTCCTGGAGGCGTTCCTCGTAGTACCGCGCCGTTACCATGTCGGCGTACAGCTCGCGCATCTTGCCTACTGATACCATGCCACAGTAATGTACACGGTTAATAATATTAGATACTTCTGGTGGCATTCGAACGACATGTCCGGAGCACACTCGCCACCGGCGGGTCACCTTCCGGTCGCGTTGCCGCCGTTCCCGATCGGAGTCTCTGGCGCCTACCCGAGATCGGCGACGATCCACGGCTTCTCGTCGGGGTCGTACTCGGCGATCGCACCGCTGTGGCTCCGCGTCTCCGGTGCGAGTACGCCGACGTGTTTCAGCTGCTGGACGAAGTTGAAGAGGACGTTGTTGCGGATCACGTCCCGCCAGACCGACGGGTCGCGATAGAGGCGCGCGGTCTTCCCCCGCTCGATCAGCTCTCGGGCGCGAGCGGCGCCCCGCGTCGTGCAGAACGCGCTCAGGAACACGTTCGGGTACTCGCGGACCAGCCGCTCGACGAGGTCGAGGAACTGCACGCGCGGCCCCTCCTTGCGGAGCGCGTCGAGCAGCAGGCCGAACTCCGGGTGTCTGGCAAACGAGTTCCGGAGGAGCACCGCGAGCGGCGGGTGGACCTCGGCGACCGTCTTCCCGGTAACGTCCCGCTTCGTCAGGCGGAGGTCGTCGAGGTCCTCGATCCCGTACCCGCGGAGCACCGTCGCGGCCAGCTCGCCCTGGGAGGTCAGCTCGTGCGGCGAGCCGAGACCGAGGAGGCCGAGCGTCCGCGCGCTCGCGACGGTCTCGTCGCCGGCGCCGAACCCGTACTCGTCGGCGATGACGTCGACGAGCTCGTCGCGCGCGAGCGGCCCGTACCGGTCGAGGGCGACGACCGGCGCGAGGTAGTTCAGCGGCTGCGCGAGGCTCAGCGTCGTGACGTCGCCGCCGAACGCATTCCCGCGGAGCCGGACGGACAGCTGCCCCTCGACGTCGGCGACCTCCTCGGTCGACTCCGCGCTCGGCGGGTCGCTCCACGAGGTCGCCCCGTCGCCGTCGACGCCGATGACGCCGACCCCCTTCGACCGGAGCAGGTTCGCGTGGGGCGAGACGGCCTCGCCGTCGCCCGCGAGGTACGAGACGTGCGCGCCCTGCTGGTACGTCATCGCCTGTCCGATGCCGCGGAGGAGGTTCGTCGACCCCTTCACCTCGATCGCGAACACGCGGTCCGCGTCGGTGAAGCCGAGCACGTCCGGGTACCGCCCCCGAATCGAGATCTCGTGGCGGCGACACCGGTCGAGCACGTTCGCGTACGTCTCGCTGTGGGCCTCCGGCACGTGCACCAGCGGCTCGTAGTTCCGCTCGTCGAGCGCGGTCACCACGCGGTCGAACACCGCCGCCTCGTCCATACGGTGCCGTCTGACCCGCGGACAATAAACGGTTCTCTCGCCTCCCCGCCGCGGCCATCGGACTCGCCGACGCGGTGTCGACGCCGCCGCGGATTGACGTGTCTATACGGTAGGTCAGTCGAACGGACCGGATCGGACCGGGCGACGACGCTCGACGATACGTCTAACTACCAAACAAAAACACATACTATATTTATTATATTTATGCATTCCCGGATAGTCGCTCTCGATCCCGGCGGATGACGGTATCGGCGTTTTTGTCGGCTGAGAGTACCGAGAGCCGGAGAACGAGCGATAACTGTCGACCCCACCGCGAACCAGCTGATCGATGGATATCCGTTCGTCGAGAAAACGGCGTTAGTGCCGGTTTCAACGGTGATGTTCGCCGAAGAACCGCAAACAGCGTGAGCGTTGCGGAATCGACCAACTCCGAACGATCCGATCTCGTGAATAAATAGTATATCTGTTAGTTTAACAGAATAGTATAAAACTTGTGTATCTTTGTCCACCGGTTCCGACGCGACCTCCACCGTCGACGGACCGCACCGTCACCGAAACGCTCGTCGTGCGATCACCGGTTTCGACGGTAGTCGAGATAGCGGTCGTCTTCCATCACCTGCGACCGGCCGCCGTCGACGAGGACGCTCTCGCCGGTGACGAAGCTCGCGTCGTCGCTCGCGAGGAACGCCGCGAGCCCGGCCACGTCGGCGGGTTTCCCGAGGCGACCGACCGGATGAATGTCCTCCGTGTACCCGTAGTCACCGCCCAGTTCCTCCCGGGTCCGGTCGATCTCGATCCAGCCGGGATTGATCGTGTTCACCGTGATGTCGTCCGGGCCGAGCTCCAGCGCCAGCGCGCGGGTCATCCCGTTGATCCCGGCCTTGACCGCGTTGTACGGGAAGAGGCCGGGCATCGTGAGGAACGCGTGGTTCGAGGAGGTGTTGAGTATCGTTCCGCCCGCGGGCATGTGGTCGGCCGCGTGCTTCGCGCACAGCCAGAACGAACGGAAGTCGGTCTCGACGACGAACTCCCAGTCGTCCAGCGTCGCCTCGCTGGCGGTCGTCTCCGTCTGGACGCCCGCGTTGTTCACCAGCACGTCGATCCGCCCGTACTCCGCGGCGGCGTGGTCGACGAGGGCCTCGATCTCGGCGGGCTCGCGCATGTCGGCCCGGACGAACGTCGCCTCGCCACCCGCCGCCTCGATCCCGTCGACGACGGCCTCGCCGCTGTCGGCGGAGCGCCCGGTCACGACGACCGAGGCGCCCTCGGCGGCGAAGCGCCGGGCGACGCCCTCGCCGATCCCCCGGGTGGAGCCGGTGACGAGGGCGACGGTGTCCGCGTGTCTGTCCGCGACGGCGTTCTCGGTCGGGTCGCTCGGTGACATACGTGCCATGGCGACGCCGCCGGTGAAATAATCACCGCCCGTGGATCCCCACTACCCCTGTTGCTCCCGGCTCTCACCCCTCACCACTCGGCGACGCTCCCGTCGTCGTGGCGCCACACGGGGTTGTGCCAGTCCACGTCTCTCTCGGCCTGCTCGCGGACGTGGTCCTCGTCGATCTCGATCCCGAGGCCGGGGTCGTCTGGGATCTGCACGTATCCGTCCTCGTAGTCGAAGACGGACGGGTCCGCGAGGTAGTCGAGCACGTCGCTCGTCTCGTTGTAGTGGATGTCGAGGCTCTGCTCCTGGATGAAGGCGTTCGGCGAGCAGGCGTCCACCTGCAGGCAGGACGCGAGCGCGATCGGGCCGAGCGGGCAGTGGGGGGCCATCGCCACGTCGTACGCCTCGGCCATCGCGGCGATCTTCCGCACCTCGGTGATCCCCCCCGCGTGCGAGAGGTCCGGCTGGATCACGTCGACGGCGCCGCTCTCGAAGACCTCCTTGAAGTCCCACCGCGAGTACATGCGCTCGCCCGTCGCGATGGGGGTCGTCGTGTGCGCGGCGATCTGCGGAAGGGCGTCGTTGTGGCCCGACAGGACCGGCTCCTCGACGAACATCGGGTCGTACGGCTCCAGCGCCTCGACGAGCCGCTTCGCCATCGGCTTGGACACCCGCCCGTGGAAGTCGACGCCGACGCCCACCTCGTCGCCGACGGCCTCCCGGACCTCCCGCAGCCGCGCGGCGGCGGCGTCGATCGCGGCCGGGTCGGCGACCCGCTCCAGCTCCTCGGTCGCGTTCATCTTCAGCGCCGTGAACCCGGCCTCGACCTGTTCGCGGGCCTGTTCGGCTACGTCGGACGGTCGGTCGCCGCCGATCCACTGGTACACCCGGATGCGGTCGCGCGCCGCGCCGCCGAGCAGGTCGTGGACGGGAACGCCAAGCTCCTTGCCCTTGACGTCCCAGAGCGCCTGATCGACGCCGGCGATGGCGCTCATCAGCACCGGCCCGCCGCGGTAGAAGCCGCCGCGGTACATCGCCTGCCAGTGGTCCTCTATCCGGCCGGCCTCCTCCCCGAGCAGGTACCCCTCGAACAGCTCCTCGACCGCGGTCTTCACCGTCTTCGACCGCCCCTCGACGACCGGCTCTCCCCACCCGACCGTCCCGTCGGCCGTCTCGACGCGCAGGAAGAGCCACCGCGGCGGCACCTCGAACAGCTCGTAGTCGACGATCTCGCTCATGGCGTGGGAGTACCCCACCGGCGCTGTTAGTCGTTTCGGGTGTGCCGGTGAGCGTTTCGGGTGGATCGGTGGTCCCCGGGACGGACCCCCGCCGCGAGCCGTCCCATTTAATAACGCCGCCGTCGCGGATGCGAGTATGCACTCACGACGAGCCGACCGGATCCGCGAGAGCGGCGTGGTCGCGATCCTCCGCGGCGTGGACCCGGCGGCGGCGGTCGACGTGGCGGACGCGGTCGTCGACGGCGGCGTCACGGCGCTCGAGGTGACCGCGGACACACCGGACGTCGCGGAGACGATCGGCGCGCTCGCCGACCGGTACGACGACGTCCTCGTCGGCGCCGGAACCGTCCTCGACGCGGAGACCGCCCGGGCGGTCCAGCTCGCGGGCGCCGAGTTCCTCGTCACGCCGACGGTCGACGCCGGCGTGGTCGAGACCGCCAACCGGTACGGGACGCCGGTCGCGTCCGGCGCGTTCACGCCGACGGAGGCCGTCGAAGCGTACGAGGCCGGCGCCGACTTCGTGAAGGTGTTCCCGGCCGCGACCGGCGGGCCCGAACACGTCGCGGCCCTCGGCGGCCCGCTCCCGCAGATCCCCCTGGTGCCGACCGGCGGGGTCGGCCCCGAGAACGCCGGCGACTACGTCGAGGCCGGCGCCGTCGCCGTCGGAGTCGGCAGCGCGATCGTCGACGGGGAGGCCGTCGCGAACGAGGCGTACGCGACGATCACCGAGAACGCGCGCCGGACGGTCGACGCGGTCGCGGCGGCCAGGAAGCGGTAGGCCGCCAGCTGACCGAGTCAGTCCCCGTCCGCCGCGGCGTTCCCGGCCGTACAGCCGCAGCCGCCGCGCCGGATGAGCTCGCTGACCGGTGCGTCCGCCCCGCAGTGCGGACAGACGGCCCGCACGTCGACGAGGACGTCGTAGTCGTCTCGATCGAGCTCGCCGGCGTTCGCGAGCGACGAGATCGCCGACTCGCTGACGGCCGAGAGCCGCCCCTGCAGCTTCTCGATCGTCTGGATCTTCCGGTCGACGCGCCCCTCCTCGTCGCTGGGGAGGCTCGCCCCGCGGTCCTCGGTGAGGTACGTGTGGATCGCCTGGTGCGTGACGAAGTCGGCAGTCAGTTCGTCGGCGTCCACGCCCTCGCGTTCGAGCCGCCGTCGCGCCCGCGTCGCCTCCGGGCCGGTCCCGTTCCGCAGCGCCTCGTACGTGCTCGAGACCTCGACGTCGAGCGAGGAGTTGGCGGTCTCGCGGACCGCCGCCGCCACCACCGCCTCGTTGAACTCGTCGGCGAGGTCCCGCAGGCTCGTGCGCTCGCCCGTCTCGCCCGTCCACTCGGCCTCGAGCGTCGATCCCATCTCGTCGAGATCGTACGCCTCGATCACTCGCCCGACCTTCGTGTTCGGTCCGTCCTCGCCGGTCATATCGGTCGTTCGAGGGGTAGCGTTACAAGGGTATCGGTGCGACGACGCGGTTCCGACCCGACGGGCGGCGGTTCCGAACCGAGCGGCGCCGGTCCGGACTCAGTCGATCCGCTCGACGTACGCGTACTCGTCGGGGAGCGCGGCGGCGTCCTCCGGGAGCAGGGCGGCCACGAGGTAGTCTGCGTGGTCGCGGAAGTAGTCGACCACGCGCGCGATGCGGTCGGAGTCGATCGCCTCCAGCGAGTCGAGGATGATGAACGGCACCGTCTCGTGGACGTCGTGAACCAGGTACCCCGCCAGCGCGAACACGAGCCCGGTCACCTCGCGCTCGCTCTCCGAGAGGTGGTCGACGGTGTCCTCGTAAGCGGCGCCGTCGGGCGACGAGCGGACGATGTGGAGGTCGAACCGCGTCTGCGTGACCTTCCGCCGCCCCTCGCGCACGTCGGTCTCGCGGCGCTCGATCCAGATCCGGTCGAGGTTCTCGTACCCGAGGATGTCGAGGACCGTCGCCATGTGCTCGTTGAACTCCTCGACGGCGCTCTCCTCGAGCCGGTCGACCCGCGTTCGCAACTCCGTCAGCCGGTCCGCGATCGCCTCCCGCTCGGCCTCGAGCTCCTCGCGGCGCTCGATCGCCTCCTCCCGCTCGTCGATCTCCGCTTCGATCTCTTCGATCTCGTCTTCGAGCCGCCCGATCCGGAGCTCGATCTCGTTGGCCTCGCGGTGGCGCTCCAGCGCCTCGTCGTGACCGTCCACGTCGATCGACTCGGCCTCCGCCTCCAGCTCCTCGATCTCCGACCGCTTCGCCTCGATCCGATCCTCGAGATCCGCGATCCGGGACTCGGTCGCCTCGATCTCCGACCCGACCGAGTCGAGCCGCTCCTCGGCGCGCTCGACCTCGCGCTGCGCCTCGCGCAGTTCGGACTGCCGGTCGGTAAGCTCCTGGATCTCCTCGCGGAGATCGCCTCGCTCGTCGAGCCGCTCCGACCGGAGGTCTCGGAGGCGGTCGAGCGTCGCCTCGATCTGTTCGGTCTCGACCACGGAGCCGCAGGTCCAACACGTCGTCCGGTCCTCGCCGGTCAGCGCGTCGGTCGGGCTGTCGCCGCCCCGGGACGCGCTGGCGGCGGCGACCGCCTTGTCGCCGCTCCCCTCGACGTCGATGGCGGGAGCCGAGCCCTCGAGCATGTCCTCGTTGAAGTTGATGACGCTACCGAGTTCGTTGATCGCGTCGTCGAGCGCGCGCTGGCGACGGCGCAGCTCGTCGATGCGCCCGGCGAGCTGGTCGGGGCTCTCGTCGGGCTCCTGTGCCGACTCGACCGTCTCCCGAAGCTCGTCGCGCTCCGCCTCCAGCTCCGTCAGCGTCGACCGTTCGGTCTCGAGGTCGAACTCGAGGTCGTCGAGCTCCGAGCGGGCGTCGCGAACGCGCTGGAACGCCTCCTCGAGCTCCCGCTTGCGGGTGCGGCTCTCCTCGACGCCGGCGTCGAGCTCGTCCAGCTCCTGCCGGACCGCTTCGAGCTCCTCCTCGGCCTCCTCGAGCTCCGACCGCTTCTCCCGGAGCTCGGCCTCGAGCTCAGGGAGGTCCTGTTCGAGCCCGTCGAGTCGGTCGATCTCGTCTTCCAGTTCGGACCGCTCGCGCTTGCACTCCCGGATCTCGGCGTCGATCGAGTCGGTGTCGATCGGGCGCATGATGATCTCCTGGAGGTCGTCCCCGCGCGCGACGGCCCGGCGCGCCTCGTTGTTCTCCAGCAGGAACGCGAACAGGTCCGCGAGCTCCGGGTCGTCGAGGTACGGGTCGCCGCCGAACGCGACCGAGTCGCCGCGTCGCGTCAGCGTCCGCGTGTACGTTTCGTCGCCCAGTTCGAGGGTCACTTCGCCCTCGTCGGCGTCGCCCTTCAGCGAGCTCCGACGGCTCCCGAGCCCGGCCATCAGCGCTTGCAGGAACGAGGTCCGGTTCGTCGCGTTTCGCCCGGCCAACACCGAGACACCCTCGGGGAGGGTCACGGACGCCTCGTCGATGCCGCCCACGTTTCGGACGTCGACGCGCACGGCCGATTGAGAGGTCTGATCCATCAATTGTCTAGTTGAACTCTCTCATATCCTTAAATCTATCTCTCAGCCGTCGCGCTCTCCGGTTTCGTGCGGGGTCGGCGCGACGAACCGGCCGTCGTCGAACTCGATCGGGCTCGGCTCCGCGACGACCCGCAGGTCGTCGCGTTCGCGGGCCTCGTCGACGAGCGCGGGAGAGGCGTACAGCCGGTCGAGCCGCATCGTGTCCGTCGCACGGAGTACGCGGACCGTGTCCGGATCGACGACGCCGACGGTCGACAGCGACGCGACCAGCCCCGCGCGGTCCGTCTCGACGACGGGCGGGAGCCGAACCCCGCGCGTCGTGCTCGCGGTGATCGCGTTGATGAGCGTGGTCGAGCTGTCCAGTTCGGCGGCGAGATCGCGATGGACGAAGTCCGCGGAGCCCATCCCCATGGCGTTGCCGTGGGTCGTCTCCGTCAGCCCCCGCACGAAGATCCGCTTGACGTCCGGCAGCTCCGGCTCCGGCTCGTTGATCGCGAACGGGCGCCGGCCGATCACGTTCGTGTCCATCCCCTGCCCGCTGACGTCTTTCCCCTGCCGATCGAGGACCAACACGTCGACGTCGTCGAAGGGGACCGTCGGCAGGCGGTCGTACGCGTCCTCCAGCAGCTCCGCCTCGCGGTCGAGGAAGCCGGACGGGGGGACGCCCTCGATCACGGCGGTGTCGTCGAACTGGTCCTCGACGATCGCGACGCCGCCCGCGACCGGCAGCTCGGCCAGCAGCTTCTCCGCGATCTCCGGGATCATGTTCCGGAAGCTCCAGTCGACCGCCCACTCGTGGGCGGTCTTCGCCCCCCGCTGTTTCCCCATGCCGATGACGAGCATCTTCGAGAGCCCGCTCTCGACGGGGCCGTCGTAGTCGGTGTGGGGTTTCACCCGGTTGACCGGAACGATCGCGTCGGCGGCGGCGGCGTTGGCGTCCGCGTACACGGGAACGCCTCGATCGGGGGTCTCGCCGACCCGCACGACCTCCATGCTCGACCGGATCTCGCAGCCGATCGCCTCCGGGGTCACGCCGAGTGATTCGAGCATCTCCCGCTGCCCCTCCGCGGTCGCCCCGCCGTGGCTCCCCATCGCCGGGAACACGAAGGGGTCGTAGCCGGCGTCCCGGACCGCGCCGACGACGCCGCTCACGATCGACGGGAGGTTCGCGATCCCGCGGCTGCCGGCGCCGACGGCGACTTCGCCGCCCTCGGGCACCCCGTCGAACTCCAGCGACGCCACCGCCTCGGCGGCCGCGGCCTCGACGCGGCCGCTCGGGATCGGATCGGTCTCCCAGGCGCGCTCGATGAGCCCCAGTTCCGGGAGCGGCCGGTCGCCGCACGCGTCGAGCACGGTCGCCTCGGGCACGACGAGATCGTCGAGTGAGTCCATGTGGTCGACTCCCGCTCGACCGACATAAACGTGGGGGCCGCGACGCGCTCCGCCTCGGAATCGGCCCCCCGCGAGCGGTACCGCCGGGACGTCGAACGCGTGCCACCGACCCGACACCCCGTTACAAACGTACGCCTGTAATGAAATCCGACGAGAGCGGGTTCGGATCCGAATACGCCGGATCCGCTATTCTCGTCGACGGCGGACCTTTCTCACCTTCGTTTCCGATAACGACTCTTTGGCCCTCGAAAAGCCGCCCTACGTGCTTATATGGTGGCTCAAATCGACGACGGTTCTCGGAGAGACAGGCGGCCTCATGCGGCTAAATTTTCTTTATTATCCGAGTACACGGGAAGTTAAGTAGTTCGGGGCGAACTGTTATTCATGACAAAAGGGCTCAAATCGGTCGCGAAAACGACTGAAACGTCGTTACAGGTGATCGACGCGCTGCGCGGAACCGACGGAATGACGATCGCCGAGTTATCCGAGCATCTCGGATTAGCCCCGAGCACGGTCCACCGCCACCTCGCGACGCTGAAGAAACACGGGTACGTCGTCCGCGACGGGGACGTGTACGCGCTCGGCCTCCAGTTCCTCACGGTCGGCGGACAGATCCAGCGCCGGGTGACGGCCTACCCCATGATCAAGGAGAAGGTCGACGCCCTCGCCGACGAGACGGGCGAACGCGCGCAGTTCATCGTCGAGGAGAACGGCGAGCGGGTGTACCTCTACACCGAAGTCGGACAGAGCGCCGTTCAGACCGGCGCCCACGTCGGAAAGCGCGGGGCGATCCACACGAGCGCGGCGGGGAAGGCGGTCCTCGCGGCGTACGACCGGGACCGAGTCGAGGAGATAGTCGACGCGCACGGACTCGACGCCGGCCACGACGCCATCACGACCCGCGAGGACCTGTTCGCGGAGCTGGACGGGATCCGAGAGCGCGGTTACGCGTTCAACCGACAGGAGACGACGGCGGGCGTCCACGCGATCGGCGCGGCCGTGGTCGCCGGCGGCGAGGTGGTCGGCGCGCTGAGCGTCTCCGGGCCCGCCAACCGGATCACCGGCGACCGCTTCACCGAGGCGCTCCCCGAACGGATCCTCGGCGCGGTCAACGAGCTGGAGCTCCACATCGAACACTCGGTGTGAGGCCGCCGCGGGAGGACCGCCGGCGAGCCCCTCGGCGGCGGATCGCCCTCGTCCGAGACTTTATTACGCTTCTCGGCGCTCGTCGAACTGATGAACGCGAACGACCGGGCACTCGTGCGATTTACCTCTCTCGCCCACGGGATGTTTCACACCTACGAACTCTCGATACCGCTCTTTGTCGGACTCTGGATGGCCGAATTCGACGTCTCGGCGGCCGTCATCGGCACCGTCATCGGCGCCGGCTACGCGTTCATCGGCCTCGGCGCGCCGGTGAGCGGCGTCCTCTCGGACCGGTTCAGCTCGCGGCGGCTGATCTTGGCCTCCATCGCGGGGATGGGGATCGGGTTCGGGATCGTGGCGCTCTCGCGCGGCGTGGTCTCGCTCGGCGCCGCCGTGCTCCTGTGGGGCTGTTTCGCGAGCGTCTACCACCCCGCGGGGCTCTCGCTCATCAGCCGCACCGCGGACGCGCGCGGCACGGTGTTCGCGTACCACGGCGTCGGCGGCAACGTCGGGACGGCGTTCGGCCCGCTCCTCACGGCGCTGCTGCTCATGGTCGCCGACTGGCGGCTCGCGGCCGGCACGCTGTCGGCCGTGGCCCTGCTCGTCGGGCTGGCCGGGACGCGGATCGAGTTCGAGCTCGGCGAGGCCGAGGACGCGGGCGAGACGGGGTCGATCGCCGACGAGCTCCGGAAGACCGCCCGGGACTCCCGCGCCCTGTTCGCGACGGCGTTCGCGGTCGCGCTCGTCGCGGTGCTGTTGTACGGAACGTACTACCGCGGCCTGTTGACGTTCCTTCCCGACGTCCTCGCCGAGTCCCCGGCGCTCCAGTCCTTCGAGCTGCTCGATCAGACCGTCCAGCCGGCCCAGTACGTGTACACCGCCCTCCTGACCGTCGGCATCGGCGGCCAGTACGTGGGCGGACGGCTGACCGACCGCGTCTCCAGCACCACCGCCTTCTTCGGCTTCTTCGCCGTGCTGGCCGTCCTCGCGGCGGCGTTCCCGTTCGTCCGGGAACTCGGCACCGTCGCGCTCGTCGGCGCCTGTCTCCTGCTCGGCTTCTTCGTGTACGGAACGGCCCCGATATACCAGGTCGTCGTCGCCGAGAACGCCGGCGAAGCGGTGCAGGGGCTCTCGTACGGCTTCACGTACCTCGCGATGTTCGGCGTCGGCGCCCTCGGCGCGTCGCTCGCGGGGTTCGTGCTCACGCACGCGACGAGCGCCGTGCTGTTCTTCGCGCTCGCCGGGATCGCCGGACTCGGCGGCGCCGCGGTGTTGCTGTTGATTCGACTGTAGCCGTTCCTCATCGCCCGCAGTCTCCCAACCTTTATGCCGTCGTCGTCGGAGTGGTAGGTATGAGCCCAGACGAGAAGCGACAGCGACTCTTAGAGGAGATCGTCGTGGTCGACCTGACGACGTTCGTCACCGGCGGCTTCGCCACGATGATGTTAGCGAACCAGGGAGCGGAAGTGATCAAGGTCGAGCGGCCCGGCGTCGGCGACGACAGCCGGTACTCCGGCCCGCCGTTCGTCGACGTGGAGGGGTACGAGGGCCCCGGGAAGCCGGCGTCCGACGAGGGGGAGTCGCCGTACTTCTGGACGGTGAACTACGGTAAGCAGAGCATCGAACTGAACCTGAAGACGGAAGAGGGGTTAACGGCGCTGTACGACGTCGTGTCCGAGGCGGACGTCGTCGTCGAGAACTTCCGGCCGGGCACCGCGGAGCGGCTCGGCGTCGACTACGAGACGCTCCAGGAGCACAACGACGACCTGGTCTACTGTTCGATCTCGGCGTTCGGCGAGACGGGCCCGTGGAGCGACCGGCCGGGGTACGACCTGCTCGTGCAGGGGATGAGCGGCACGATGAGCGTCACGGGCTACCCGGACGCCCCGCCGGCGAAGGTGGGCCTCCCGCAGACGGACCTCATCACCGCGATGTGGTCGGCGTTCGGGATCGTCACCTCGCTGTACAACCGCGAGCGGACCGGCGAGGGCGAGCGCGTCGAGCTCGGGATGCTCGACGCCGCGCTCCCGTGGCTCACGAAGCAGGCGGGCAAGAGCTTCGTCGGCGAGGAGACGTCGCGGATGGGGACGAAGGACCCGGTGCTCGCCCCGTACCAGATGTACCCGACGGCCGACGGCCACCTCAACGTCGCCTGCGGGAACCAGAAGCTCTGGGAGGAGTTCTGTGAGGCGATCGGCCGCGAGGACCTCTCGTCGGACGAGCGCTTCGTCACGAACTCGGCGCGGGTGAACAACATGGACGCGCTCGAGGCGGAGCTCTCGGAGGTCCTGCGGACCAAGACGACCGACGAGTGGGTCGACCTGCTGGCCGACGAGCGCGGGCTCCCCGTGGGCCCGGTGTTCGACGTCGACGAGGCGCTGGACAACGAACAGGTGCGCGCCCGCGGCGTCGTCGGCTCGATCGACCACCCCGCCGCGGGGGAGATCCCGGTCATCGAACACCCGCTCAACTACGACCGGGCCGACTCAGGGTTCGAGAAGGCGCCGCCGCTGCTCGGCGAAGACACCGTGCGCGTGCTGAAAGCGGCCGGCTACGACGACGCCCGCATCGACGAGCTGATCGAGGCCGGCGCGATCCCGGAGCCCTGATCAGCGGCCCGTATCGAGGACGACCTTCCCGAGCGTCCCCGAGGCCCGTAGCCGGGCCAGCGCCTCCGGGACCGCGTCGAGCCCGAAGCCCGAGTCGATCGCCGCGGTGAACGTCCCGTCGGCGAGCCCCTCGCCGACGCGTTCGAGGATCGCCGCCTGATCGCCCGCCGAGGCCACGATCGACATGAACCGGAGGTCGGCGTCCGCCTGCTTCGCCGCCATCGACGTGCCGCCGTCGACGGCGATCGGTCCGTTCTCCCCGATGACGACGATCCGGCCGCCGCGCGTCAGGCAGGCCAGGTTCGCCGCGAGGTGCGCGTCCGCCTGCGGCTCGAACACCACGTCGACCTCGCGGCCGTCCGCCGCCGCCGCGATATCGTCGGCGAGGGTCTCGCTCCGGTAGTCGACGACCGCGTCGGCTCCGAGCTCCCGCGCGAACGCCGCTGGCTCGCCGTCGCGGGCGGTGCCGACGACGGTCGCGCCCGCCGCCGCGGCGACCTGCACCGCCGCGTGGCCGACGCCGCCGGACGCGCCGTGGACCAGCGCGACGTCGCCCAACCGGAGGTCGCCGCGGGTCACGAGCGCGCGCCACGCGGTCGCGAACGCCATCGCGGCCGCCGCCCCCTCCCGGAACGAAACCGGCTCCGGGAGCGGCGCGAGCTGTTCGACCGGCGCCGCGGTGTACTCCGCGTACGTCCCGGGCGAGAACAGGCCGAGCCCGGTCGCGAACACGCGGTCGCCCGGCTCGACCGCGGTCACGCCCTCGCCGACCGCCTCGACGACGCCGGCGAGGTCGGAGCCCCCGACGTGCGGGAGCCCGGACGGCGGGCTCACGTTCCCCGCTCGAACGTACGTGTCGATCGGGTTCACGCTCGCCGCCTCGATCCGCACGAGGGCCTCCCCCGGACCCGGCTCGGGGCGGTCGACGGTCTCCAGGGTCAGTACGCTCTCGTCTCCGTGTTCGTGGAATCTGACGGCACGCATACGGGTCGTACGACGAACGGACGTATAGTGTTGTGCCCGGGGTCGGCGGGAGGGCGACGGTGTGTGGCACGACGCACCTGCGCCGGGTCTTCCGCCCCCGCCGAGCGCTTATGTGCTCGCCGCTCCGAGGGAGCGCATGCACGTCACCGGGCTCGATCACGCGGTGTTGACCGTCGCCGACGTCGACCGCGCCGTCGACTTCTACGCGGGTATCCTCGGCGGCACGGCAGAGACGTTCGACGGCGGCCGGCGGGCCGTCTCGTTCGGCGATCAGAAGATCAACTTCCACCCGGCCGACGACGTCTACTCGCCCCACGCCGACCGGCCGACGCCGGGCAGCGGGGACCTCTGTCTCGTCGTCGACGACTCCCTCGAGGCGCTCCGTCGGGACCTCCGCGACCGCGGGGTCGAGATCGTCCACGGCCCCGTCGAGAAGGTCGGCGCGCGGGGGCGAACGGAGTCGGTGTACGTCCGCGACCCCGACGGCAACCTGGTCGAGCTGGCGCGGTACGACGCGTAGCCGACCGCTCAGGCCGGGCGAGTCTCGCGGCGACTCACTCCGCGGCGGCGATGCGGACGCCCCACAGCGGCCCGTCCTCGGTGACCCGGAGCTCTCGGTCGCCGACCAGCCGCACCTCGTCCCCGATCGAGAGCTCCTCGTCGAGCTGGGCGACGACGTTCGCGCCGCCCGGGAACGCGGCGAGGCCGAGCGCGTTCGGCTCGCGGACCCCCTCCGGCGTGACGTGCACGGTGGTCACGGAGAGCAGCTCGCCGTCCCCGGCCGGAACGGCGTCGAACTCCGCCCCGCCGCACTCCGGGCAGCGGTGTTTCTCGTAGTAGGTCCGGTGTCCGCAGTCGCGACACTCGAGCAGGTCGGTCACGCGTCGCCCTCCAACAGCGTGCAGACGGCGTTGTTTCCGAACCCGGCGACGTTGACGGCGAGCCCGCGCGAGGCGCCGTCGACCGCCCGCTCGTCGGGCAGGTCGCCGCGGAGCTGCCACACGAGCTCGATCACCTGCGAGATCCCCGTCGCGCCGAGCGGGTGCCCGCGGGCCTTCAGCCCGCCGCCGGGGTTGACGGGGAGCTCTCCGTCGAGGGCCGTCTCCCCGTCGCGGGTGAGCTCCCACGCGCGCCCCGCCGGGGCGAGCCCCAGCTCCTCCATCTCCAGCCACTCGAGGATCGTGAACGCGTCGTGGATACACGCGATGTCGACAGCGTCAGCCCCGAAGCCGGCCGCGTCGTACGCGCGCTCGCCGGCCGTCCGCACGCTCTCGATCTCGAGCGGATCCGTCCGGTCGGCGACCGCGTGCGTCCCGGTGGCGCTCTCGCAGGCGGCGACCCTGACCGCGCCGTCGCTCGCCGCCGGACCGGACTCGATCACGACCGCCGCGGCCCCGTCGCTGGTCGGACAGCAGTCGTAGAGGCGCAGCGGCTCGGCGACCGCCGGCGACTCCAACACGTCGTCGACGTCGATCCGCTTGCGGAACTGGGCGTACTCGTTCGAATTCGCGTTGGCGTGGTTCTTCACGGCGACCCGCGCCAGGTCGCGCCGGTCCGCGTCGGAGCCGCGCAGGTAGGCGGCCGCCGCCAGCCCGCCGAAGGACGGCAGCGTGACTCCTTGTTCGTACTCGCGGTCGTGGGTGATCCGGCTGATGATCTCCGTGGCCGTCGCCGTGTCCGCGGCGGACATCTTCTCGCCGCCGACGGCCAGCGCTCGCTCGCTCCGACCGCTCGCGACCGCCGCGACCGCGCTCTGAAACGCGCTGGCGCCGCTCGCGCTGGTGTTCTCGATCCGCCGGGCCGTGACGCCGGTCATCCCGAGGCCGCCGACGAGCGCGTTCGCCAGTCCGGACCGAGCGTTGAACGCCTCGGCGGCCATGTTTCCGACGTGGACCGAGTCCACGCCGGCGGGGTCGCGGCCGGCGTCGTCGAGCGCGCGCTCCGTCGCGACGAGGAGGAGCTCGAGGAGCGACCGATCGTCGGCGGTCGCGAACGCCGTCATGCCGGCGCCCGTTATCGCCGGTGAGTCGCCGCGGACCGGTGATGCGTCTACTGCCCGCGCTTCTCGCTTCTGGGCGGTCATCGTACGTTCGAACCCAGACGCTAGACCGATTTATAGGTACGGTTCGCGCCACTCGTTGCACGCGCCTCGCGGCCGCCGCGGACGGCTCCGTCGACGGCGGAGCGCGCGCTCGTCGGTGGTCCGATCGAGATCATAAAAAACGAGCCGCGAGCAGTGCGTCGGGCGTCCGTCGACGCCGACCGAGTGCCGAAGCGATCCGCCGTGCCGGGACGACCGGCGGCGAGCTACCCGCGGTTACTCACCGCCTCCTTGATGTACGGCCCGACGAACGGCCCGACCAGCACCACGATGATCAGGATGGAGATGCTCAGCGTGAGCGGTCGGCTCGGCGACACGAAGATGCCGTACCCGCCGCCCGATAGCTGAAGCGCCCGGAAGAAGTTCTCCTCGGCTATCGGCCCCAGAACGATCCCGAGGACGAACGCTATCACCGAATACTTGTACTTCACCATGTAGTAGCCCAGGATGCCGAGCGCCAGCACGCCGAAGGCGTCGAACCAGTTCCGCCTGAGGCTGAACGCGCCGATGAACGAGAGGACGATCACCATCGGAATGATGACGTCCGTGTCGATCTTGGTGATCGCGCTCGCGTACGGGATGACCGAGTAGCCGACGGCCAGGATGATGAAGTTACCGAGGAACACCGAGACGAACAGCGCGTACGTGATGTGGAGCTGATCGCCGAACAGCCCCGGGCCGGGCTGGAGCCCGTGCATCAGGATACCGCCGAGGAACACCGCAGTCGAACCGCTCCCCGGGATCCCGAAGGACAGCGTCGGGACCAGCGACCCGCTGACGGTCGGGTTGTTCGCCCCCTCCGGGGCGATGATCCCGCGCGGGTCACCGTCGCCGAAGATCCCGTCGGCGGCCGAGGAGCGAGCCTCCTCGGCGTACGCGACGAACGTCGACGTCGTCGCACCGGAGCCGGGGACGGCGCCGATCAGCATGCCGATCACGCCCGCTTTGAACAGCGCTTTCGGGTAGTTGAACACCGTCTTGATCCCGTCGGTGATGCTGCCCGTGATGCCGACCGCGTCCTCCGCGATAGACGTCTGCACGGCGAGTTTCATCATCTCCGCGAACGCGAACATCCCGATCAGGGCGGCGACGAAGTTGAGCCCGTCGTACAGCGCGAGCTGTCCGAACGCGTAGCGCGGCGTCGGCGCCATGATGGCGACGCCCATCGTCGAGATCATGAAGCCGAACGCGCCCGCCACGAGCCCCTTCACGATCGACCCGTCCGCGACGATCGTGATGAGCGAGATCCCCAGGATCGCGAGCAGGAAGTACTCCACCGATCCGAACAGGAGGACGACCTCGATGAGGACCGGTGAGATGGCGACCAACAGGATCGCGGCGACGAATCCGTTAAACGCGGAGGCCGTCGTCGCGATCGCGAGCGCGTTCTTCGCGAGCCCCTTCTTCGCCATCGGGTATCCGTCGAGTGTCGTCGCGGCCGCCGACTCCGTCCCGGGAGCGTTCAACAGGATCGCGGCGATACTCCCCCCGAACATCGCGCCGCTGTAGATGGAGATCAGGAGGATGAGCGCCGGGGTCGGATCGAGCGGGACGGTGAGCGGGAGGACGATCGCCATACCGACCGGCGAGCCGATCCCCGGCAGCGCACCCAGAACGATCCCGGCGAGCAGTCCGGCGGCCATCCAGCCGATGACCGGCCAGCTGACCGCGATCTGTATCCCCTCGACGAGGCTTGCGACCGCCATCTAGAGACCCCCCGTGAAGACCAACGCTCCCTGGTCGAACGGCATGAGCAGGAAGACGATGAATCCGTACACGATGGCCGTCGCGAGCCCGGCGAGCAGGGCGCTCTTGATCACGTTCACTCTGAACCACGTCATGTACGCGAAGACGAACAGCGGCGTCACGTAGAGGAAGCCGACCGCCCACCCGAGCGCGAAGTAGACGCTCGAGAAGACGATCATGATCACCGTGTTGTTGATGTCGAAGCCCCACTTCTGGTGCAGCGGGGGACCCTTCACTTCGACGTCGTCGGCATCGTCGTCGTCGTCGGTGTCGATGTACTTCTCATCGATGTCGGTGTCTTCGACGTCCCTGGAGTCCTCGTCCTCCTTGGCGTCCTCGACGGCGCCGACTCCTTCCGTGCGGTCCTCTTCGAAGCTCTCCGTCATACTCACTTCCTCGGCGACGATCTTCCGGAGCGGTCCCGGGAGGTAGCTCTGTATGAGGAGGAGGAACGATCCGATCCCGACGACCTGTGCCATCAGCTGCGGGAAGATCGCCGCGTTCTCCGGGTAATCCTTGAGTATCGGGTCGACGTAGAACACCACGGACAGCCCGAGAAGCGTTACGAGTAGTACGTGTTCTGCTGTGATTCCTTCAAGTCGTTGTGAGTAATTGACCATGACAGTGTTAACTGATCCGCCGGACTCCAAGTATAAATAAATTAAGTACGACGCGCGACGCGTCGCGACCGGCTCAGGGCTGGTTCTCGTTGACGAGGTCGAGGATTTCGAGTTCCTCGTACTGCGCGAAGGCGTCCTCGAAGTTCTGCTCGGCGACCTCCGGTCCTTCCCACACGACCGGGTTCCCCGTCTCCTCGCTCCACGACTGCACGGCCTCGTGCTCGGTGGTCGCTTCCAGCGTCTCGGCGTAGAAGTCGACGATCTCCTGATCCATCTCCGGCGGGCCGTACATGCCACGCCAGACGCCGCCGACGAAGTCGATCTCGGGGTAGCCGAGGTCGGTGACCGAATCGATGTCCGGGTAGACTCCGGTACCGGGCCCGAAGAATGTCACCACGGGGTAGATCCGACCGGTGTTGACGACGGACTGGGTCCCGGCGTCGGTCCCGATACCACAGGGAACCTCGCCGCTGGCGACCGCCTGCGCCACCGGGCCCGTCCCGGTGTACTGCACGCGGTTCTGCCAGTTCCAGCCGACCTCATCTTCGTACGCGTACTTGTACAGCAGAACGATGATGTCCTGCGAGCTCCCGGACGACTGGACGCCGATGTTCTCCCACTCGCCGCTCTCGTACTTCGCGAGGACGTCGTCGAACGTCTCGACCTCGCCCTCGTACTCCTCGTTGACGACGAGACACCACGTCGACTGCCCGACCACGCCGAGTCCCGTGAGGTCGCGGATGTCGAAGTCCGGCTCGTTGAGCAGCTGCGGCGCGACCTCGAGCGGGCCCGCGTTGCCCGCGATAGTCTGTCCGTCGGGCTCCGAGCGGTACAGCTCGCCGAGACCGTTCAGGCCGCCGGCGCCCGGAATGTTGTCGATCTGCAGCGATTCGCCCAGCTCGTCCTGGAAGCCCTCCTGGATACCGCGGGCGTACGTGTCGGTTCCGCCGCCCTCGTCGTACGGGACGATGTACCGGACGGTTCCGTCGGGGGACCATCCGTCGCCGCCGTCGCCGCCGTCACTGCCGTCGCTTCCGTCACTGCCGTCACTGCCGTCACTGCCGTCGCTTCCGTCGCTTCCGTCGCTTCCGTCACTGCCGTCACCGCCGTCGCCGCCGTTGCCGGAACAGCCGGCGAGCGAAATGGCGGAGGTTGCGCCGATCGCCTGCAGGAAGCGTCGCCGCTTCGTGTTTGACGTCGATTCGACCGAGTCGGTTGGTGTTTCTTCTGTCATCTTGTCACGTTGGTCGGCTTAGCTGGATTTTCTCGCCCGGATCCGCTTTCGGGGTTGGCTTTCGCCGTATCCATGCATGCCATTCGATGGCATTATCATAAATGTTTCTATCAAAATCTCCGTTGTTCGGCGGCGACTTGGTATACAAAGGCGGTATGCCCCGGTCGCCCGGCGAGGTCTTGGTCGGCCGCCGCCGTCGTTCGCTGTCGGTTCGCGCGGCGCGCCGCGGTCCCGCGTCACGGGGCAACCTACCGGGAGGAACCTTTTATAATCCGGGGGTGAATACGGTCTCTATGGTAATCGTTGCAGCCGTCGATCAGTCGGAGAGAGCGCCGGGCATCGTCGAGGAAGCGAACGAGCTCGGCGAGGCGTTCGGCGAACCCGTCCACGTCGTCCACGTCCTGTCCCGTTCGGAGTTCGTCGGACTCGAACGAACCAGCGTGAGCGACACCGGCAAATCGATCCCGACCGACGACATCCTCGACATCGCGGAAGAGCTCGCGCAGGAGGCGATAGACGAGTCGGGCGTCGACGACGCGAAGGCCGTGGGGCTCCTCGGCGAGCCGGCCGACGAGATAATCAACTACGGCGAGTCCAACGACGCCAGGTACCTCGTCATCGCCGGTCGAAAGCGGTCGCCGGTCGGAAAGGCGCTGTTCGGGAGCGTCGTTCAGTCCCTGATGCTCAACTCCGACGTCCCGGTCGTCTCGCTCCGAACGGACTGATCAGAGCCGCTCTTCGATCGCCGCGACGACCTCTCCGGTCGACGCGGACCCGCCGAGGTCCGGCGTCGCCGGGGCGTCGTCGGCGGCGAGCACCTCCCGAACCGCGCTCCAGAGGGCGTCGGCGACGGCCGTCTCACCGAGGTCCTCGAACAGCATCGCGGCCGAGAGCACGGTCGCCATCGGGTTCGCGACGCCCTGCCCGACGATGTCGGGAGCGCTCCCGTGAACGGGCTCGAACATCGACGGGTACTCGGCGTCGACGTTGATGTTCCCGGACGGCGCGAGCCCCATGCTGCCGCTGACGATGGCGCCGATGTCGGTGAGGATGTCGCCGAACAGGTTCGACGCGACCAACACGTCGAACTCCTCCGGTCTGCGGACGAGGTCCATGCTCCCGGCGTCGATGAGCAGCGACTCGACCTCGACGTCCGGGTAGTCGGTCGCGACGTCCTCGACGACGTCGTCCCAGAACGTCATGCTGAACGCCTGGGCGTTGGACTTCGTGATGCTCGTCAGATGCCCCTCGCGCTCCGTCGCCGCCTCGAACGCCGCCCGCACGATCGTCTCCGTCCCCTCGCGCGTGTGGACCGCGCTCTGGATCGCCACCTCGTGGTCGAACCCCTCGTGGACGCGACCGCCGGCGTCCGAGTACTCTCCCTCCGTGTTCTCCCGGTACACGACGAAGTCGATGTCGCCGGCCTCGTACCCGCGGAGCGGGCTCTCGACGCCGTCGAAGAGGATCGACGGGCGCTTGCACACCTGCTGATTGAACCCCTTCCGGATCGGCAGCAGGAGCCCGTGCAGCGTGATGTGGTCCGGGACGTCCGGATGGCCGACGGCGCCGAGGAGGATCGAGTCCGCGTCGACGATCTGGTCGAGCGCGTCATCGGGCATCATCTCCCCGGTCTCGAGGTACCGTTCCGTCCCCCAATCGTACTCCGTGAACTCGACGTCGACGCCGTGGCGGGACGCCGCCTCGTGAAGGAGCGGGAGCGTTTCATCGACGACCTCCGGACCGATACCGTCGCCTGGTATCGTCGCTATCTCGTACGACATAGTTCCGAAATTCGCTCACACAAGGTAAACTCTTTGGGCCGTGGCACCCCTTGCCCGTCCGATGCGCGGGGCGATCTATCCCCCGGGTCTGATGGGGCTCGTCGCCCGAGATCTCGCCACTCGCGACCCCCGCGATTACCCCACTCACAATACTTTTCACTCCCCGATGGGAGTGTGATTCATGGTAAGCGAGACAGCCTACGAGAGTATCTCGCTCGACGTCACCGACGGCGTGGCGACGATCGAGTTTCACAGGCCCGAGGTGTACAACGCGCTCAACGACACGGTCATGCTGGACCTGCTCCGGGCGTTCGACGAGATCCAGCTCGACCGGTCCATCGACGTGGTCGTTATCACGGGCGAGGGCGACGACGCGTTCTCCGCGGGCGCCGACATCTCGCAGTACGCCGGCAGCGCCGAGGAGCACGACCCGCGACAGAAGGACCGCCAGGAACTGTTCTACGAGATGTACCGCAAGCCGTTCGAGTGCCACGCGCCCGTCATCGCGAAGGTCAACGGCTACTGCGTGGGCGGCGGCCTCATCTTCGCGATGTACTGCGACATGCGGATCGCGGTCGACGACGCGAAGTTCGGCGTCCCCGTGACCGACATCGGCCAGATCCCGACCGGGAACTCCACGTGGCGCGCGATCGAGCTCGTCGGCGAGGCGAAAGCGAAGGAGCTCGTCTACACGGCCGGGATGATCGAGGCCGACGAGGCGGAGCGGATCGGGCTCGTCAACCACGCCGTCCCGCGCGAGGAGCTCGACGAGACGGTCGACGGGATCGTCGAGGCGATCCGGGGGACGGGCCGGTCCGCGGTGAAGAACTCCAAGCGCGCGTTCAACCACGCGGTCGACGCGCAGAGCGCCGAGGAGAACCGCGAGTTCGAGTCCGAGGTGTGGTGGGAGCAGTTCGCGACGGACGAACGGGAACGGCTCGTCGACGAGTTCAACGACGCATGACGGGGGGACCGCTCGCCGGCCTCACCGTCGTGGAGATGACCGGCCACCGCGCGGGTCCGTTCTGCGGCGCGCTCCTCGCCGACATGGGCGCCGACGTCGTGAAGATCGAGCGCCCCGGCGTCGGCGACCCCGCCCGCAGTCAGGGCGTCGGCCCCGACGGCAAGTCCGGCTACTTCATGGCGAACAACCGGAACAAGCGCTCCGTCACGCTCGATCTCAAGTCCGAGACCGGCACCGAGGCGGCGCTGTCGCTGCTGGAGGAGGCCGACGTGTTCATCGAGAACTTCGGCTACGGCGTCACGGACAAGCTCGGGGTCGGCCACGACGCCGTCAGAGAACGGAACCCGGAGATCGTCTACGCCAGCATCAAGGGGTACGGCGAGACCGGCCCGCGGAAGAAGCAGGCCGGCCTCGACCTCATCCTGCAGGCGGAGGGCGGCATCATGAGCGTTACCGGGCCGGAGGGCGGCGAGCCGGTCAAGGTCGGGCAGGCCATCGGCGACCTCACGACCGGCATGTTCACCGCGATCGGGATCCTCGCCCGGCTCTACGAACGGGGGAACGCGGGCGGCGGAGACGACGGCGGTGCGGAGGGCGAGGGCGCCGACGGCGATGCAGGCGCCGACTCGTTCAACGGCAAGTTCGACGTCGGTCTCTTCGACTCCATCGTGACGCTGATGAACGAGTACCTCACGTCGTACTCGATGGACGGGTCGGTTCCGGGGCCGCAGGGCACCTCCCACCAGACGCTCGTCCCGTACCAGCGTTTCGAGACCGCCGACGGCGCCCTCGTCACCGGCGTCCCGAGCGACGACCGGTGGGACGACTTCGTCGAGCTGGTCGGCCGCGAGGAGCTGGCGGAGTACCCGACGAACGACGACCGGTTCGAACACGCCGACACCGTCGTCGGGATCATCGAAGAGGAGTTCGAGACGGAGTCGACCGACTACTGGCTCGACCGCCTCATCGACTACGGCTTCCCCTGCGGCCCGATAAACGACGTCGAGGACGTCGTCAACTACGACCAGACGCGGGCGCGCGACCTCGTCGTCGAGCACGACGACCCCGACTGGGGCGAGTGCCTGCTCCCGGGCCACCCGATCAACTTCCCCGACCACGACGACGTCATCCGGTCGCCCGCGCCTCGGCTGGGCGAGCACACGGAATCCGTGTTCGCGGACGTCGCCGGCGACCAGACTACGCTCGACGAGTGGCGAGAGGGCGGCGCGTTCGGCGACTAGTACGAGAACGCCTTTTTTCGGCTCGTTTGTTTATATACGGTTGATCGGAGACCGACGGTGAACACTTCCAAAGCCCCAGCCGCGAGGACTCGCGCGGCTTGCTGCGCGCTTCGGTCGCTCACTTCGTTCGCTCCTTCCAGTGCTTACTGCGCCGTGCTTCGCCCTCGCGGCCGCCCCTTTGAGCCCTACCCGTCCGCACGGCACCGCAGCCTCACGCCTCCCCAGCCTCGTCGGCCGCCCTCCGCTTCGCTCCGGGCGACCGACTCCCTCGCGCGTGCTCCTCGCGCCCGCTGGGCGCTCGGCGGCACGCGCCACCGCACCGTCGCGATCGTTTATAGACACCGTCGCCGTCGCTCATCACTATTTAAATAACGAACGACGCCCGCGAGCCGCCGCGCCCTACGCCAGCGCGTCGGCGATCTTCTCGATCGGGTGCGGCGGCTTCTCGTCGTACTCGTCGCCGATCTGCGTCCGGCAGGAGGCGCCGGGCGCGACGACCGCGTCGCCGTCGCTGTCGTCGATCCGGTCGAACAGCATCGAGCCGATGGCCTGGCTCATCGAGTAGTGCTCCGACTCGTAGCCGAAGGTCCCGGCCATCCCGCAGCAGGAGGTGTCGAGCGGGTCGACCCGGAACCCCGTCCGCCGGAGGACGCCGACCGCGTGGTGGTCCTTCTTGACGGACTTCTGGTGGCAGTGCCCGTGGTACGTGAGCCGCTCCGCGCCGCCGTCGACGTCGAGCGCCTCGTCGAGTCGGTGCGTGTCGAGGTACTCCAACACGCCGTAGGCGTTCCCGGCCACGCGGGCCGCGTCGTCCGACGACAGCAGGTCGAGGTAGTCGGACTGGAGCATGACGGCGTCGGACGGCTCGACCACGACGACGTCGCGCCCGTCGTCGACGTGCGGCGCCAGCGCCGCGACGTTGGATTCGGCCGTCTCGCGCGCCTTCCCGAGAAGTCCCTTCGAGTGCGCGGGGCGGCCGCTGTCGGTGATCTCGTCGGCGACCGCGACGTGGACTCCCGCCGCCTCGAGCACCTTGACCGCCGCCTTGCCGGCCTTCGGGTTGTTGTAGTTCGTGACCGTGTCGGGCACCAGCACGACGCGTCGGTCCGCGTCCGTCTCGTCCACCGTCGACCCGCCGCGGTCCGCCCACCAGTCCACGAACGTCTCGCGGTGGAACGTCGGGAGCGAGCGCTCCCGAGCGATGCCGAGCGTCTTCTCCATGACGACGCGCGCGCCGGGGACCTTGGTTCCGAGGTTCGAGAGCGGCGCCGTCGCGCTCCCGAGCTTCGAGAGCGCGTCGACGTTCGCGAACAGCTTCGACCGGAGGTCGGCGCCGTGCTCCTCGTGGTGGGCGTGTTCGACCTCCACCTTCATCTTCGCCATGTCGACCTCGCTGGGACAGTCGATCGAACACCCCTTACAGCCGACGCAGAGGTCGAGCACCTCCCGCATGAACTCCGTGTCGAACTGCTCGCCCTCGGGGAGGTCCCCGCTCATCGCCTGCCGGAGCATGTTCGCGCGGCCGCGCGTGCTGGTGATCTCCTCCTGTGACGCCCGGTAGGTCGGGCACATCACGCCGCCCGCCCCCTCCTGGCTGGTGCGACACCCGCCGCAGCCGTGACAGAGCTCGGCCATCCCCTGGAACCCGTTCTCGTTCTCCCACTCTAAGGCCGGCTCGAAGCCGGCGTCGAACTCGTACTCCTCCCCGAACCGGAGGTTCTCGCTCATGTCGTGGTCGCCGCAGACGCTCCCGGGGTTGAGCAGCCAGTCGGGGTCGAACGCGGTCTTCAGGTCCTGGAAGACGTGCCAGAGGCGGTCCCCGTACAGCTTCCGGTTCCACTGGGTCCGGGCGCGCCCGTCGCCGTGCTCGCCCGAGACCGACCCGCCGTACTTCACCGCGAGGTCCGTGGCGGCGTCGGAGATGGACACCATCGTCTCGGTCCCCTCGGCGGTCTTCGTGTTGATGAGCGGCCGGACGTGCATGCAGCCGGGGCCGGCGTGCGCGTAGAAGCTCCCGAACGTGTCGTGGTCCTCGAAGATCTGCTTGAACTCCTTGGTGTACTCCGGGAGGTGCTCCGGGGGAATCGCGAGGTCCTCGATGAACGCGATGTGCTTCTCGTCTCCCGTCCGCGACAGCAGGATCGGCGTCGAGGCCTTCCGCATCTTCCAGAACTTCTTCTGGGTCTCCTCGTCGTACGCCGCCATCCCGTCGAACGCCAGGTCGCCGACCCGGTCCTCGAGGAGGTCGTCGACCTTCCTCTTGGCCGTCTCCTCGTCGTCGGCGTAGAACTCGATCAGCAGAAACGAGTCGGTCTCGTCCGGCAGGAGTCCGATGACGTCCTTGAACTCCTCGAGGTCGCGCGCCAGCTCGACGAGGACGCCGTCGAGCACTTCGACCGCCGCCGCGTCGTGTTCGAGGATCGGGCCGACGTCCTCCATCGCGTCGAGCAGGTCGTGGTACGTGAGCAGCGCGACCCCCTTCGTCGCCGGGATCGGTTCGAGGCTCACCTCCGCCTCGGTGACGATCGCGAGGGTCCCCTCGCTCCCGACGAGCAGTCGCGCGAGGTTGACGGTCCCCGATTCGGCCTCCTCGATCAGCACGTCGAGGTTGTACCCCGACACGTTCCGCTTGAGGTCGGGGTACCGCTCGTCGATCTCGTCGGCCTCTTCGTCGATGACCCGGACGACCTCCGCGTAGATCCGTTCGAGAAGTTCTCCCTCGGGGTCGGCCCCCTCGCGCAGCTCGTCGACGGCGACCTCGCCGAACGTCTCGACACTCCCGTCGGACAGCACCGCCTCCACCTCCTCCACGTAGGCGTCCGTCTTCCCGTACTTCAGGGAGTGGGCCCCGGTCGTGTTGTTCCCGATGGCGCCGCCGAGCGCGCTCCGGTCCGCGGTCGACGGGTCGGGCGCGAACTTCAGCCCGTGCGGTTCGAGGGTGCGGTTCAGCTCGCCGAGCGTGATCCCGGTCCGAGCCCGGACCCTCGCGTTCTCCGGGTCGACGTCGACGACGTCGGTCATGTACCGCGTGAAATCCAAGACGATCGCCTCGTTCACCGACTGCCCGGCGAGGCTCGTCCCGCCGCCGCGGGGGAGCGCCGGGATCTCCTCCGCCGCGCAGTACTCCATCACGGCGGCGACGTCCGCGGTCAAGGTCGGGTAGACGACCCCGATCGGCGTCACCTCGTACGCGCTGGCGTCGGTCGCGTACATCTGCTTGGAGTACTCGTCGAAGCGGACGTCGCCGTCGACGAGCGCGTCGAGGTCGGCCACGAGCGCCGAGTCCTGTTCCGTTTCGCTCCGGTAGTCGTAGTTCGCCCGGGGGTCGGTGGACGGATCGGGTGCTGTGTTTTTAGATCCCATCGGTCAGTTGCATGCATTCGGCGTGGCGTGCTCATGAATGTTACGCGTCACCAAGGTACGGCGATCGCGCGGGACGGCGGGACAAACCGAATTAAAAAGAGTCGAGAGGTCGAGAGCGCCCGACGGGGCGAGCTACTCGCGCTGTTGGGCGTCCACGACGGCGACGCTCGCGAGGTTGACGATGTCTTTCACCTCGTCGCCCCGCTGGAGCACGTGGACCGGCTCGTCCATGCCGACGAGCATCGGGCCGATGGCGTCCGCGTCGCCCAGCCGCTGGAGCAGCTTGTAGCCGATGTTCCCCGACTCTAGGTTCGGGAACACGAGGACGTTGGCGGCCTCGTCCAGCTCGGAGAACTCGTAGGTGTCGGTGAGCATCTCCTCGACGAGCGCCGTGTCGGCCTGCATCTCCCCGTCCACCGGGAAGTCGACCTCCGGATCGTCGCGGAGCATGGCGGCCGCCTCCCGTGGCGCCTCCGTCGCCTCGTCGTCGACGCTCCCGAAGTTGGAGTACGACAGCAGCGCCGCACGCGGGTCGACGTTGAACTGCCGCGCCAGGTCCGCGGTGTGCCGCGTCGTCTCCGCGAGGACGTCCGCATCGGTCTCTCGGTTGACCGTGACGTCGGCGAAGAACACGACCCGGTTCCCGATCGTCAGCATGTAGACGCCGGAGACGTACTCGGCGTCGTCGGCGGTCCCGATGACCTGCAGCGGCGGGCGGAGCGCCGAGGGGTAGTGGTGGGTCAGCCCCGTCAGCATGGCGTCTGCGTCGCCCTGGTCCACCATCACGCTGCCGAGGTAGTCGGTGTTGTTGCGGATCAGGTCGCCCGCCTCGCTGCGGGTGATGCCGTTCCGCTTGCGGAGCTCGTGGAGCCGGTCCGCGTACTCGTCGTACTCGCCCGTCGTCGGATCGACGACGGTCGCCTCGAAGTCGAGGCCCAGGTCGCCGACGGTCCCCGCGATCGCGTCGGCGTCACCGAGCAGCACGGGCTCGGCGATCCCCTGCTCGGAGAGCTGGTACGCCGCGCGGATCATCTTCTCGTCTTCCCCCTCGGCGAGCGCGATGCGCTTGGGGTCCTGTCTGGCCTTGTTGGTGACGATCCGCATCATCTCGCGGGACTTCCCGACGCGCGCCTCCAGGTCGTCGCGGTACTCGTCGAGGTCGACCTCCTCGCGCGCCGCGCCGGACTCCATGGCCGCCTCAGCGACCGCCGGCGCGACCTCGAACAGCACGCGCGGGTCGACCGGCTTCGGGAGGATGTACTCCGGCCCGAACTGGAGCGGCTCGTCGCCGTACGCCTTCAACACGGCGTCGGGGACGTCCTTCCGCGCCAGCTCCGCCAGCGCCTCCGCGCAGGCGACCTTCATCTCCTCGTTGATCTCCGAGGCCCGGACGTCGAGCGCGCCGCGGAAGATGAACGGGAAGCCGAGCACGTTGTTCACCTGATTCGGGTAGTCGGACCGGCCCGTCGCCATGACCACCGTGTCGTCGCGCGCGTTCTTCCCCTCCTCGTAGCCGATCTCCGGGGTCGGGTTCGCCATCGCGAAGATGATCGGGTTGTCGGCCATCGACCGCACCATCTCCGGCGAGACGATCCCGCCGGCCGAGAGGCCGACGAGCACGTCCGCCCCCTCCATCGCGTCGGCGAGGTCACCGGCCTCGACGTCACGGGCGAACTCCCGTTTGTACTCGTTGATGTCCCCCGCCTCGGCCCGCTCCTCGGTGATGATCCCCGTCGAGTCACAGAGCGTGATGTTGTCCCGCTCGACGCCCAGCGAGACGTAGAAGTGCGCGGTCGCGAGCGCCGACGCGCCGGCCCCCGAGAACACGACCCTCATGTCGCCGAGGTCCTTGTCGACGATGTCGGCGGCGTTGATGAGCCCGGAGCCGTTGATGATGGCGGTGCCGTGTTGGTCGTCGTGGAACACGGGGATGTCCATCTCGTCTTGGAGTCGGTTCTCGATCTCGAAGCACTCCGGCGCCTTGATGTCTTCGAGGTTGATCCCGCCGAACGTCGGCTCCATCGCCGCGACCGCCTCGCAGAAGGGGTCGACGTCCGCGATGTCGAGCTCGACGTCGAACACGTCGACGTCCGCGAACCGCTTGAACAGCACGCCCTTCCCCTCCATGACCGGCTTCGACGCCGTGGCGCCGATGTTGCCGAGGCCGAGTACCGCGGAGCCGTTCGAGACGACCCCGACGAGGTTCCCCTTCGCCGTGTAGTCGTACGCCTTCTCGGGGTCCTCTGCGATCTCGCGGCACGGCCCCGCCACGCCGGGCGAGTAGGCCAGCGAGAGGTCGCGCTGGGTGTTGGTCGGCTTCGTCGTCGCGATCTCGATCTTCCCGGGCGGGTCGGCTCGGTGATACTCCAAGGAGTCGTCTTCCAGCGTCATACCGATCGATCACGCGAACCGCATAAATACTTATGGGCATCTCCCGGGGCCATCGATCCCAACACCGATCCCAACCGTCTCGCGACGCGCGCCTCCGCTCGACGACCACCGCCTCGATCCGCCGACGCGGATCGCAGCGCGCCGCACCCACCGACGCGGATTCGAAATACGAGTATGCGGGATCGGACGACGCGGCGGCCGGTGGGCGTCTCGTCCGCGAGCGGCGGAACCGGCGCGTCGGACGGCCGTCGCTCGGGCGAAGCGGTGCTCGTCTCGCGCGGTTCGTCCCCGCTCCGCGTCCGTCACGCGGTCGGCGGGCGGTCCGTCCGAGCATCTCGAACGCGGCCGAACGGCCGGACCGACTCCGGACGACCGCGCCGCGGGGGCGGTCGACCGCCGAGTGGCTCCCCCGACCCTCAGTCGAGGTCGGGCCGAGAGAGCTCGGTCTCCTTGGAGGTGATGAACTCCAAGAGGGCCGGCGTCCCCTCCTCCGTCTTCTCGATGGCGCGTTCGAGAGCGGGCGCGACCTCCTCAGGGTCCTCGACGCGCTCGCCGTAGCCGCCGAGGGCCTCGCCGACGTCGGCGAAGTCGCCGCTGAACGGCGTGTCGTACGACGCCATCTCGTAGTTGTTCAGGTGGATGGTGAGGATCGGGGCGTCCTCGCGGGCCGCCGTCTCGAAGTCGAGTCCGGTCATCCCGATGGCGCCGTCGCCCATGATGTTGATACAGAGCTTCTCGGGGAAGCGGACCTTCGCGCCGATCGCGAGCCCGAGCCCGTAGCCGAGCTGGGTCGTCTTCCCCCACCCGATGTACGAGAGGGGCTCGTCCGTCTCGTAGAACGGCGCGAGGAAGTCACGCGGGTTCCCGGCGTCGGCCGTGATGATCGTCTCGTCGGGGTCGACGACGTTCGTGATCTCGTGGATCACGCGGTAGGGGTTGATCGGCGTCTCGTCGGACGTGAGCTTCGGCTCCCACTCGCCGAGCCAGTCGGCCTTGACCGAGGCGATCTCCTCGGCGACGTCGTCGAAGCGGCCGCGGTCGTCGTCGACGCGCTCCGCCACGGCGTCGGTCACCGCGTCGAGGACGATCTGCGCGTCGCCGACGAGCGCCATCTCCGAGTCGACGTCCTTGTCGATGTCGGTGGGGTCGAGCGTCGAGTGAATCACGGTCTTCCCCTCGGGAACCGTGATCCCGTACGCCGTCTCGGTGAAGCTGCAGCCGACGCCGAAGAGGACGTCGCACTCGTCGAGGAAGTGCGCGAGCTGTCCGGGCTCGCTCTTGCTGCCGGCGCCGAGCGAGAGCGGGTGGCTCTCGGGGAAGGCGCTCTTGCCGTTCAGGCTCGTGGCGACCGGCGCCTCGAGGGTTTCGGCGAGCTCCTTCAGCTCGTCCCATCCCTTCGCGTAGTGAACGCCCTGCCCGGCGAAGATGACGGGGTTCTCGGCGTCGACGAGCGCGTCCGCGACCGCCGGGACCGCGTCGGGGTCCACGCCGGCGCGGTTGGCGCTCGACGGGTTGTACTCGAAGTCGCCGATCTCCTCCCAGAAGACGTCCTTGGGAACCTCGACGACCGCGGGGCGGGGGCGGCCGTTGCGCGCCGCGGTGAACGCCCGGCGGAACGTCTCCCCGACCGCGTCCGGGTCCGAGAGCTGCTCGCAGGTCTTGCTCACGCTCTGGTAGCTCACCAGGGAGTTGAATTTCGGATCGACGTCCGTCTTGGCGCGGTCGTAGCCCGCCGGGATCGCAACCAGCGGCGCCGACTCGCCGTACGCCTGCGCGACGGCGCCGATGGAGTTCTCAGTTCCCGGACCGTGCTGGCAGGCGAAGGCGACGACCTCGTCGCCGGACGTGAGTCGACCGATCGCGTCCGCCATGTGGACCGCCGTCCGCTCCTGACGGGTAATGATCGTCCGCAGACCGGCGTCCTCGGCGGCGCCCGTGTCGAACAGCGGATTGCTCGGGAACCCGAATACGTACTCTACACCCTCCTCTTTCAGTGCTTTCGCGATGGCTTCTGTAACGTTCATCTTTTATTAGATCGTATAGCACAACCACCGGCCCGGGGTTAAATAAAGGTACCTGTAGAGGCCGGTTTCGTCACCAGGAGGTCGCCGCGGATCGGGCCGCCGCGACGGCTCCCCTATTTTGCCGGCTCCCGAAGGACTGATGTTGCACTGCGACGACGGTCCGCGTATGTCCGACCGAGCGCAGCTCGATACTCTGTCCGTCCACGAGTCCGTGGAGAACGTCATCCCGCCCGAGGCCTTCGTCGAGGCGTTCGACGACCTCGACCTCGACGTCGAACTGGTCGGCGACGGCGGGAGCTACGACGAGACCGACGCCGTCGCCACGTACGTCCCCCGTCCGGAGTTCCTCGACGCGGGCTGGGTTCACTGCATCCGCGCCGGCTACGACGAGTTCGACACCGCGGCCTACGAGGCGGCGGGCGTTCCGCTCACCAACAGCACCGGCATCCACGACACCACCGTCAGCGAGGTCGCGCTCGGCTACATGCTGTCGCTCGCGCGGCTCCACCACGTCTACCGCGACCACCAGAACGAGCGGAGCTGGTACACGCCGGAGTACGAGCGACCGTTCACCGTGGAGAACGAGCGGCTCTGCGTCGCCGGCCTCGGAACGATCGGCCGCGGGATCGCCGAGCGCGCGGACGCGCTCGGGATGGAGGTGGTCGGGATCCGGCGGTCCGACGAGCCGGTGCCGGGCGTGTCGGAGATATTCGACCCGTCGGACCTCCACGACGCCATCGAGGACGCGCGCTTCGTCGCGCTCGCGCTCCCGCACACCCCCGAGACCGAAGGTCTGATCGGGGAGGCGGAGTTCGAGGCGATGCGCGACGACGCGTACCTGATCAACGTCGCCCGGGGCCCGTTGGTCGACGAGACCGCGCTCGTCGACGCGCTCGAGAGCGACGAGATCGCCGGCGCGGGCCTCGACGTGTTCGAGACCGAGCCGCTCCCCGACGACTCCCCGCTCTGGGACTTCGAGGACGTGATAATCTCGCCGCACAAGGGGTCCGCGACCAACCGGTACCACCTCGACATCGCCGAGCTCGTGACGGAGAACGTCGAGCGGTACCAAGCGGCCGAATCGCTGCGGAACCGGGTCGCGTAACGCTTCCCGCACCGACCTCGTACCTCTCTGTTGTTTCGTCATTGCGAACGCCTTATTATCCGGTTTACGTAACCTCGTACACGATGCTTCCGGCAAAATATCTGTGTCATTCGAACAGTACCTTCTACAACACCGATTATTAGAGCCATCCCGAAGATTTTGATCGGTTCTGAGACGCAATTATGACGAAACACAGTCGCAGTTCTCCCCCCGCGTCTCCTGCGTTGGCGCGAACTCTGGTTTCGTATATGCGAACTCGGGCGCGCACCATTCGTCCGGCGAGGGAGGCCTACTCCGCCGGAACGTCCGGTCGGTTCTCCCGTCTCATTACATTACTACGCTTGTAATGATTTTCTACTTGCCATTTCTCGTTTGCTCACGGCCGTCCGTGAGTGAGGTTGACTTCGATGACGTTCGCCGTCTGGTTGAGGCTCTCGGTGTACTCGCGGCGCTGGTCCTCGGGTTTCAGGCGGCTGATCGGCGTCATGATGCTGATCGCGGCGTTCCGACGCTCCCCCGTTTCGATCGGCGTCCCCACGCAGCCGAGCCCGCCCAGCCGCTCCTCCTCGTTGTACGCGAACCCCTCCTCGCGGATCCGATCGAGCTCCTCGAACAGCGCGTCCCGGGTCGTGATCGTCTCGTCGGTACGAGCCGGCAGCCCGTGCCGGTCGACGATCTCGTCGACGCGCTCGTCGGAGAGGCTCGCGAGCAGGGCCTTGCCCAGCGCCGTCGTGTGGAGGTAGACGCGCCGTCCCAGGTGGACGTCGAAGTCGATCGCCTGCTCGCCGCGGGCGGTGTACACGTAGATGCCGAGCCCCCGCTCCTCGAACAGGAGGTTCGCCAGTTCGCCCGTCTCCTCGGCCAGCTTCCGCACCTCCGGCTTCGCGACGTCGTAGACGCCGTCGTACTGCCGGGCGATCCCGCCGAACTCCAGACACCGGAGGCCGAGCCGGTAGCCGTCTTCGCGCTTGACGACGAGGCCGTGCTCCTCGAGCGTGATCAGGTGTTTGTACACCGTGCTCTTGGCCAAATCCAGGCTCTCGACCAACTCCGCGATCGAGACCCCCTCGCCGCGGTCCGCGATGGCCGTCAGTATCCGCATCGAGGTCCCCGTCGCCCGCACCGACTCCGTTTTTGGCCTCTTCATGGGCCTATCTCACCGAAGACGGGTTATAAGAATTATGGGGCGAACACGCCGTCCGGACGGAGCGGAGGGCGTTCGGCGCCCCTCGGCAGCCATCACATCGGAGGATCCGTCACTCCGTCACACCGGTCGATCCGTCACACCGACCCCGCGGACGGGGAATCGGCACCGGCGACTCTCGCGATTCACCGAAAACATCCTCCGACGGCCGCGCCGCGCGTCCGGTGAGATAAATATAATTTTTAGTATGTTATTACGTAACATCCATATTTTTTATACTTCTAGTCCGAATCGTCATCGAACCTCCGACAGCGATCACTGTCGAATGTGTACCGCGCGAAATTCCGGTTTAGGGGTTCTCCAAGGCCTATCTAGGCCCTTTCTACCCTCCTTATGAACCGACGTCTCCGATCGAGCGTCTCATCGCTGATCCCGATTTCCGAAACGCTCGAACACTGGGAATATCGAGCGCTGTCGCTCTGCAACTCCTGTAAACCGAATTCGTGGCGCCAGAAACATTCCGACGTCGCACGTTCACACGCTGTCCCGGCCGCATCGAGATATCGCCGAAGTATCGAATATCTGTAATACGATCCGTTTTTATCTTTTGTGCGGCGACGGCGATTCACGATCGCCGCTTCGAGTGCCCGCTCGTTTCAACCGCCGGTCACCGACACCGAGGCGGGGCGACCCCCAATCCGGTCTCGGTCGTCGGACGACCGGTTCGCGCCGGCGTTAGCTCTCGGCGGCCGGAGACGAGGTCTCGGCCCGGTCGTACTTGTCTTCGAACTCCTGGATGAGCTGTCCCATCTTCGCGTACCAGTCGTTGAGCATCCGCTGCATGTCGTCGGCGACCTTTTCCGGGTCCGTCGGCCTGTACACGTGGTAGTATCCGCCCTGGTCGTAGTTCACCTGCTCCTTCTGAATGAAGCCGGCCTGCAGGAGCCGCTGTACGGCGCGGTACGCGGTTGAGCGCTCGCGGTCCACTTCGTCGGCGATCTCGTCGATGGTCAGCGGCGCCTCGGTCCGGACGAGCTCTTGAAAGACCTGCTTGTCGAGCTGCTTGAGCCCGTGGAAACACTCTAGGAGCCCCTCGCACACCATGTCTTGCTGGAGTTGTTCCGACATCGAATCCGGCATTTTATCGGGAGTATGTACGCGGTAAGCCGTTAAAAGACTTGTGTATGGATCACACAATTTCGCGCTAACGCCGACGGCTCGCGGGGAACGTCGGGAGTTCGAGGCCGAGCGACCGCGTCAGTCCGCCGTCGCGGCTTGGCGACTGCGCGTCGTCCGCAGCGAGACGACCGATGTGTAGATGACCGCGGCGGCGACGACGACGGCCGCGCCGATCACGAGGACCAGTCCGACCGTCTCCAGGAGCGGGTTCCCGATGTAGGATCCGATCTCGCCGATGCCGACCGCGACGGCGCCGGCGAGCAGCATCCCGCCGAAGTAGACCTTGATGCCGTCGGCGTCGACGACGGCGGTCGCGGCGGAACCGATGCGGGCGCCGAGCGCGCTCCCGAACAGCAGCGGGACGACGATGCCGAGGTCGACGCCGCCGCCCTGTCCGTAGAGGTAGCTCCCGAGGCCGCCGGAGAAGACGATCTCGAACAGGTCCGTCCCGACGGCGACGGGGACCGGAACGCCGATCGCGTAGATCATCGCGGGCATCCGGATGAAGCCGCCGCCGACGCCGAGGAAGCCGGACAGGAGTCCGGTCGCGAAGGCGACGGCCGTGATGACCCACGCGGAGACGCGGACGTCGCCGCGGAGCGTCACCATCGGCGGAATCCGAACGGTCTGCTGGATGGTTTTGGCGATGTCGGGGATCTCGTACTCGCTGAGATCCCGGTCGGCCGCATCGTGGTCGATGCCACCGCCGCCGTCGTTTTTCAGGGCGTCGCGGGTCACCATCGCTCCGACCCCGCCGAGCAGAACCACGTAGGCGACGCTGATGACGCCGCCGGCGAGTCCCATCGACTCGAGGTAGTAGACGCTGGCGCGTCCGACCTCGATGCCGATCGTCGTCCCGGTGATCATGATCACGCCGAGCTTGTAGTCGACCTGCCCGAGGTCGTGGTGTTTCAGGGTCGCGATGACGGCCGTCCCGAAGACGAACGCCATCCCGCTGCCGACCGCGACGGGCGCCGGGTACTCCAACATCAACAGGGCGGGGGTGACGAGGAACGACCCGCCCATACCGAAGAACCCGAACAGCACGCCGACGACGAGGCCGAAGCCGACGAACAGGGCCAGCATCTCGGGGCTCGTTCCGAGGAACCCGAGCGGGAGGCTATCGAGCATCTCCTTCGCCTCCGATCACGAGTTTCATCAACCGGGGCCCGATGAGTCGCTCGAGTCCCCCGTAACCCACGTACAACACGATCGCTTCCAGGAGGATCGCGCCGATGAGCAGGGCCGTCTCCGGGTCCCACGTGGGAACCTCTAACCCTGACATCGGTTCGTCCTCCGATCTCCGTCTTCGGAAATTCGCTGTTGACACATTTCTGCTCAATATCTCTTACCCGGTTCGTGCCTATAACAGTTTTGGGCTCACCATACAATACTATATCCGGATAACCTCCGCCCGACCATCGATAACTTACACGGAACGTACGGCGCTCCGCTGAACTCGGAGATCCGTCGATGGACGTACTGAGGTCCACTCCGTCGGTGCTCGTAGTGAGTCGAAATCGCCCGCACGCGCGGAGCAGCGACGGTCGATTTCAGAACAGGATGACGGTCGGTTTCAGAGCAGGAGGAACGCGGCGGCGTACGCGAGCCCGAACGACAGGACGAACGACCCCACCCACGCCCCCACCGTCACGAGGATCTTCCGCGCGTCCACCGCGTCCCGCCCGCCGACGGCGGCACCGCTCCCGATGATGGCGCTGACGACGATCTCGTTGAACGAGACCGGGACGCCCAACAGGACCGCCAGCTGCGCGATCAGGAACGAGGGCACGAGCGCCGAGATGGAGCGCCGCGGTCCGAGCGACGAGTAGTCCTGGGCGAGCGACTTGATCATCCGCGGCGCGCCCGTCCACGACCCGACGAGCATTCCCAGACCCCCGCCGACGAGGACGGCGAACGTCGAGACCATCCCCACCTCGTCGAGCAGCGGCAGCAGCGGCCCGACGGCGAGGCCGACCTGACTCCCGCCCGCGGAGAACGCGACCAGCGAGCCCAGCGCGAGCAGTACGCGTCGCAGCCCGCCGGGCTCGTCGCGACTGACGTCCCACCAGACGACGGCGGCGACGACCAGCGCCGCGAGGCCCGTGACACCGACCGCCGACGCGAGTCCGTCGACCGCCAGCGCCCGCTGCCCGAGCCCGCGGAGGGTCCCCGACGCGCTCCCCTCACCCAGGAAGCCGAACTGGACGTTCACGAGGACCGCCCCGACGAGGCCGGCGAGGACGGGCACGCTGTACCGCTCGGGGACGTCGGAGCGCGGGAGCAGGCTCGCGATCGAGAACGCGATGCCGCCCCCGACGAAGGGAGTCAACACCCAGACGGAGGCGATCTGCTGGTACTTCGCCCAGACGGGCGTCCCGCCGAGCGCGAGGCCGACGCCGATGACCGCCCCGGTGACGGTGAACGCGGTCGCGATCGGGTAGCCGGTCGTGATGCCGACCGCCATCAGCCCCGCGCCCAACACGAGCACGAGGATGACTCCCGCTACGGGGAGGCTGATCCCGCCGACGAGACCGCTCCCGACGGCTTCCGAGACGTTGCCGCCCTGCGTGACGGCGCCGGCGAACCCGAAGATTCCGACGAGGAACGCGGCCCGCATCGTCGAGATCGCGTTCGCGCCGACAGCGGGTGCGAACGGGGTCGCACCGCTCGAGCCGGCGCCGATGACCCACGCCATGAACAGGCTGGCGAGCGCTGCACCGACGGAGAGGGCGAGGAGAGCGGGGTCCATACCGGTTCCGTTAGTCCGCGCCGGCCGCGGCGGCGTCACGCGCTTGGCTGCGGCTCCGCCAGTACCCCTGCGCGTACGCGCCGAGGAACATCCCGGCGAGCGCCCAGAGGATGGTGACGTTGCCGACGCCGAGGCTCGCGTACGCCGCGCCCGGGCAGATTCCGGAGAGTCCCCAGCCGACGCCGAAGACGACGCCGCCGACGAGGACGTTCCGGTCGAACGGCTTCAGACGCCGCTCGTATCGGTCGCCGGTCAGCGGCGCGGCGTTCCGAATCCGGGGCATCACCGCGAACGCGATCCCGGAGACGACGGCCGCGCCGAACATCACGAACAGCAGCCCGAAGTCCTCGAACGTGAGGAAGTTCAGCACGACCTCCGGCCGCGCCATGTGGCTGAAGCCGAGCCCGAACCCGAAGATCAGACCGCCGACGAAGATCAGCGGCTTGAACAGCGGATGTCTGTCCGCCATTACGGGCTCACCCCCAGAGCGGCGACGACTTGCGCCGTCCCGATCGCCACGGTCAGGAACGTCGCCACGCCGACCAGCGACGTCTTCGACGCCGACCCGACGCCGCAGACGCCGTGCCCCGAAGTGCATCCCTTCCCGATTCGGGTCCCGATGCCAACGAGGACGCCGCCGACGAACAGCCGCCACGGCTGAACGTCGGTCAGCCACAGGGTCACACCGGCGAGCTCGTAGGTCTGCCCGGTTGTTCCGGGTTGGTAGAGCGACGTCGTGATGACGCCCGATTGGACCGTCGCCGCGAACGCCGCGCCGCCGAGGATGATTCCGAGCGTGAACACGACGCGCCAGTCCCGGGAGGCGACGTACCGCTGGAACCGCGACTGCCCCGACACGTACGACAGCGTCGACTCGAGGAAGGTGCTCGCGCCGGCCGCGATCCCCGTCCCGACGTATATCACGACCGCGCCGAGGCCGACGAGCAGCCCGCCGACGGCGTACCGGCTGACCCCGTTCGGGAACAGATCGGCGGCCGCCTGCGCGACGAGTGGGTCAGGCATCGATGGCAGTCTCAGTCACCCGCGAGCGAGTCCTGGCTCGCGGCGCAGTTGTTCGGCCCGAGTTCGAGGGTGAACGCCTCCTCGTCGTCGACGGCGTTCTGACCGAGGTTCGTCGCGATGATGTCCTCGTAGTTGGCCGGCCGCGGCGGCATATCGGAGAGGATGAGTTCGACGAACGCGTCTTCCTCCATCGTGAGCGCGTCCATCTCCTCGACGAGCTCGCCGATGGGTGCCGTGTAGGTACCGTCCTCGGCGGGCTCGGCGGCGTCGCTGAAGTGCGCGCCCCCGATCAGCGTGTCGTCGGGCAGGGTGAGAACGCGCTCCTGCAGGGACTCGTACAGCATGCGCGCGGCGTCCGGCGCACCGTCGTCGCCCTCCTCGAGGTCCGGGCGGGCGACGCTCTCGACGAACAGCCCGTCGCCGGTCGCGAGCAGGCTCCCGTCGACGAGGTACGAGGTCATCCCAGTCGTGTGTCCGGGCGTGGAGACGGCCTCGATGGCCGCGTCGCCGACTTGGAAGGTGTCGCCGTCCGCAGCCGTGGTCAGCTCGTCGGCGTAGGTGACGCCGCGGTCGACGGCCGCCTCGGGGATGACGCCCTCGACGCCCTCCGCGTCGAGGTCGCGCACGCCCGAGATGTGATCGGCGTGAATGTGCGTGTCAAGCGCGTACTCGATATCGACGCCGAGGTCGTCGGCGTCGTCGAGGTAGCGGTCGGTGAACGCGCGCAGCGGGTCGATGATCGCCGCCTCGCCGTCGTCGTAGAGCAGGTAGCCGAGGCATCCGGACGAGGGGCGCTGGTACTGCAGCAGCGTGCCCGCGCCGTCGTAGTCGGCGACTTCGACGGCCTCGTAGATGCCCGCCCAGCCGTTCATGCCCTCTTCGAGGTGGTTCACGTCGTAGCCGCGCTCCGCGAGCGTGCCCGCGACGTACTCGCTGGCGCCGCCCTTCGCGCACAGGACGGTCACCTCGCGGTCCTCGGGGATCCGTTCGAGGACGTCCCCGTCGATCTCGTCGTCGAGGAACTCGAAGTACGGGACGTTGATCGACGTGACGTTCTCGCCGTCGATGCGCCACTCCTCGTAGTCGGATTGCATGCGCGCGTCGAGGAGCGTGACGGCCTCGCCCGCGTCGATGCGTTCTTTCAGCGTGTCCGGTGCGATCGTTTCGACGTCGACATCCGGCGTCGGGAAATCTTCAGCGTCCATGTTGTACACCCCATTGTACCGGGTGAACGTACAAAAGGGTTCTCATAGTAATTCAATAACTACACAATATACTATCGGGGGCGGAGCGCGTATAGTACACTTTACACGTTTAGGTGGCGGCTTATCGGTGTTTCACGCAAACCCCCGTCGGAAGCGGTTGTTCGCGACACACCCAAGAAACAACATTCTTTTAACCGTGGCGAGAATATTGTGTGATAGCTCCAATACAGACCAACGGAGCAGATAACCAATGAGTGCAGAATACGATATCGCGGAGACGCTCGACGTGAAAGGCGCATCGTGTCCCATGCCGGTCGTGAAGACGAAGGGAGCGATCGACGAACTGACCGAAGGCGAGGTCCTCGAAGTGCTGGCGACCGACCCGGGAAGCGTGAGCGACATCGACGGCTGGGCCGCGGGGACCGCCGGCGTCGAGCTCGTCGGTCAGGAGGAAGGCGACGACGTGTACAAACACTACGTCCGCAAGACGGAGTGACGATGAGCACCGACACACCGGCCCCGGACGGGACCGAATCCTCGGCGGACGACGCGCCCTCGCGCGCCGAACTGGCCGCGCGCGTCGACGAGCTGGAGGAGGCGCTCGGCGAGGCGACCGGCGAGGACGACGTCAAGAAGATGAGCATCATCGCGACGAAGGGGACGCTCGACATGGCGTACCCGCCGCTCATCCTCGCCAGCACCGCCGCCGCCTTCGGCTACGACGTCACGGTGTTCCACACGTTCTGGGGGCTCGACATCCTCCACGAGGAGCGGTCGAAGAACCTCAAGCTCAGCTCCGTCGGCAACCCGAACATGCCCGTCCCGAACGCCGTCGCCGCGCTCCCCGGGATGGACCGCGTGACGACGAAGATGATGGAAAAGCGCATCGCGGACAACGACACGGCCACCGTCGAGGAGCTCCTGGAGACGAGCCTCGACATGGGCGTTGAGTTCCAGGCGTGTCAGATGACCATCGACCTGATGGACTACGACGAGGACGACTTCTACGACGGCGTCACAACGGGCGTCGGCGCCGCGACGGCCCTGCAGGACATGGCCGAGGCCGACATCCAGCTTCTGGTCTGATCCGTCGACGGACGCGCGTCCCGGTCGCCCGCGAGCCTCGATCGGCTCGGTGGATTCGGGCCCGAATTCTCGGACATTCGCCGTCGCAGCCGCCGTGACGGAGGACGCCTCCGAAGCCCCAGCCGGGCGACTACCCCGTCGAGTCCCAATCCGCACCGCGCAGCCCCGCACCGCACAGCTCCGCACTTCACGCCTCCCCGGCCTCGTCGCCGGCGGCTTTGCCGCCGGTTGCCAGAGGCGCGAAGCGCCTCGCTGTCGCTCACTTCGTTCGCGACTCCCTCGCGCGTGCGGTCGCCGGACTACGTCCGGCTGTCGGAGGGACCTTCGGTCCCTCGCTGTTCGCGGCCTGTCGGCCGCTCACCGGCACGCGCCGCCGCTTCGCTCATTTATAAGCGATCGTCGCCGTCGCTCAGCCCGGTTTAATTACCGTCTCGCTGTCGACGGACTGTAACGGTAACACCCGCCGTCGACCGCGGCCGTTCCCGATCGGTCGCAACGGTCTCAAAACAGGTCACTCACCGAGGGTTTCGCGAAGCCGAACCCGTCTCGCTCGCGCGCCGGTCGCGTGAGTCGGGCGCGACGTCAGCGCCCGTCGTCGTCGGATCGCTCGCGGCCGAGCGCGCCCGCGATGGCCAGCAGATAGCCGAGGCCGTGCTGGACGTCCGGATCGCGTAGCTCGCGGACCAGGCCGACGGGCCCGACCCGTTCGGGGGGCTCGCGCTCCGCTTCGCCGAGGCTCCTCAGCAGCGTCTCGACGCCGTCGCGCGTGTCGTCGTCCGCGGCCGTCTGCGCGACCTCCCCGAGCGCGGCGCCGGTGCCGGCCAGCGAGGCGACCATCTCGTCGTCGAGCGCGGCGGTCGCCAGCGAGCCGACCTCCGCGATCTCGGCCAGCTCGTCCAGCGTCCCGCTCCGCTGGAGCGTGATCATGGTGTCGAGCGCCTCCCGCAGCTCGTCGCCGTTCTCGCCGACCGTCTCGGCCAGCGCGACCGTCTCGTCGGTCGCGATCCCGTCGGCGGACTCGGCGAGCGTCGACCCCGTGGCCGAGAGCTCGCGGACCATCCCGTCGTCGAGCGCGTTCTCGCCCAGCGAGAGCACGTCGAGCAGTTCGTTGACCGCGTCGAGCCGTTCGACGAACGCGGCGACTGCCTCCGGGTTCCGCTCGATCGCCGCCTCGAGGTCGCTCCGCTCGGAGGTGGATTCCCCGGACATGGTCAGAGTAACCCCCGTGCGGTGAGCCAGTACGACTCGTTGTACGCCAGCTTCGACCAGTGCAGCTTCTGCGACGGCGGCGCGGGCGACGGCGGGTTCTCGTAGTCGAACTCGACGTACGACGCCGCGTCCATCCCCGTCTCGATGAAGCAGAGGGTCTTCCCGTCGTACCTCGCCGTCGCCGGCCGCCCGCGGATCTCGCTGGCGAGGCGCCGACCGACGACGCCGGCCTGGTAGTGGGCCACGCTGCCCGCGTTCGGGACGCCGGTGGCCGCGGTGTCGCCGAGCGCGTAGGCGTTCTCGGCGGCCTCGGCCTCGAGGGTGTGCTTGTTCACGTCGACCCAGCCGTCGTCGCCGAGCCCCGCCTCCTCGATCAGGTCGATGCCGCCGTGCGGCGGGATCGTCACGAGGAGGTCGTAGTCGAGCTCGGTCCCCTCCATCGACGTGATGGTCTCCGCCTCCGGGTCGACCGATTCGGCGTTGAAGAACGTCTCGACGTTGATGTCGCGCTCGTCCATGATCGGCCTCGCCCACTCCGCGATGTGGGGGTTGCCGTGGACGCGCTGGATCGGGTACGTGTAGGTGACTTCGACGTCCTCGCGGAGCCCGCGCTTCCGGAACCAGTCGTCGACCATGAAGACGAACTCCAACGGCGCGGCGGGGCACATGTGGGGCGTGCCGACGACGCTCAACACGATCTCGCCCTCGGTGAACGACAGCAGCTCATCCCGGAGCTCGGTCGCGCCCGGTTCGCTGTAGAAGTCGTGCCCGCCCTCCGCGAGGCCGGGGACCCGTTCGGGCCTCAGCGTCGACCCGGTCGCCAGCACGAGGTGGTCGTATCCCATCGTCGGCCCGTCGCTGAACCCCAGCTGTTTGGCCTCCGTGTCGATATCGGTCACCCGGTCGATCCGGAGGTCGACCGCGTCGTCGACGAGCTCGTCGAGCCGACGTCGACCGTCCGCCGTCTCGCGCTGGCCGAACGGGACGTACAGCCACACCGGTTTGTAAACGTGGTCGGGGCCGTCGTTGACGAGCGTCACCTCGACGTCGCCGGCGTCGAGTTCGGATTCGAGCCGGTCGGCGAGGTCGTTCGCGAGGACCGATCCGCCGGTCCCGCCGCCGACGATGACGACGCGTTCAGTCATGCTTTCTCCACGTAGAACGCGGTGTGATCGTCTTCCTCTTCGACGGCGAGCAGCTCGTTACCCGCCTCCTCGGCCCACTCCGGCACGTCGGTGCGCGACTGCTCGTTGTCGCTCAGGAGCCGTATCACCGCGCCGGAGTCGGCCCCTCGGATCGCTCCGATGAGGTCCATCAGGGGACCGGGGCAGGCGGCGCCTCTGGCGTCGACGGTCTCGTCGGGTTCGATGTCTGTCATGGGCGTCTCACAGGTACCCGTTGGGTCCGTTCGACATTAGTATTGTATATCAATTCCAAGAGCATGAAAATCCACGAAAGCGTACGCGGACGAGCGAGCGTCTACCGATTCCGATCGCGGCGGTTGACCGTCATCGGTCGGTCGAGAACCGTTACCGGTCGGTCGAGAACCGTTACCGGTCGGTCGAGAACCGTTACCGGTCGGTCGTGGATCGTCACCGATTCGTCGCCGCCGCCCACGCCGACGGGAGCCGTGCGTAGACGAGGGCGTTCCCCACGAGCGCGTCGACGGGCACGTACTCGTCTGCGGCGTGGACGGTGTCGGTCCCGAGCGCGAACTCGACGGTCGGTACCCCGGCGTTCCGGAGCGTCTTCGCGTCCCCGCCGCCCGTCGCGCTCCGACGGAAGACGCGCTCGCCCGTGACGTCGGTCGCGGTCGACGCCACGGCCTCGACCAGCGGGCTGTCGGGGGGCTCCGCGGTGCCGACGCTCCACGAGACGTCGGTGATCGTTATCCCCTCGCAGTCGGCGACGCAGGCCCGGATGCGGGAGAGCACGTCGGGCGTCGAGACGCCCGCGGTCAGGCGCACGTCGACCTCGGCCCGGGCCGACTCCGGGACGCTGTTCACCGCGTCGCCGCCCTCGAAGACGCCGAGGTTGATCGAGGGGAAACGGAACAGCTCTCGGGTGGCCCTCTCGCCCATCGCCGGGGCGTAGTACTCGACCGACTCCTCGACGATCGGCTCGACGTCGGCGCCGAGGTCCAGCCGCTCCGAGCCGAAGCGGTCGCGAAGCGTCTCGACCGCGCCGTAGAGGCGGTCGACCGCGTTGACGCCGAGCGCCGGCCGCGAGCCGTGGGCCCCCTCGCCGGCCGCCTCGAGCGTCAACCAGATGCTGCCGCGGTCGGCGACCGTGACCGAGTGCCGACCCGCCTCGCAGGTGGGCTCGCCGATCACGCAGGCGTCCGCGTCGAGCCGTCCGGCCTCCAGGAGCGCCGGTAACCCCGCGTCGCCGCCGACCTCCTCGTCGCTCACGAACGCGAACAGCAGGTCGACCGGCGGCTCGGTGCCTGTCGCCGCGAACGCCCGGAGCGCGAACAGCATCGACGCCACGGCGCCCTTCATGTCGGTCGCGCCGCGGCCGTAGACGCGGTCGCCCGCGCGCTCGCCGAGCGGATCGCGGGTCCACGCGCCGGCGTCGAACGGGACCGTGTCGAGGTGGCCGTTGTACAGCAGCGTTCGGTCGGACGCCCCGGCGAGCCGAACGAGGAGGTTCGGCTTCGCCGGGTCGACCGCGAAGCGCTCGACCTCGACCGGAAGCGGGTCGAGGAACCGCTCGACCGCGTCGACGACCCCTCGCGTGTCGCCCGGCGGGTTCGAACTGTCGACCGCGAGGAGCTCGAGCGCGAGGTCGGCCAACTCCTCGCGGCGCTCTCGAACGTACGCGACCGGGGTCTCGTCGCTCATCGCCGAACGAGCCCCCGACTCGGTTCGGATCTGTTCATGGACGCGTGCGGGTCAGGCGTACTCCTCGATCGCGGACCGGAGCCGCGATTCGTCCTGCATCCCGACGAGGCGCTCGACCGGCTCTCCGTCGGCGAACAGCAGGAGCGTCGGGACGCCGCGGACGCCGTACTCCGCGGCGAGCCCCTGGTTCGCGTCGACGTCGACCTTCGCCACGGTCGCGTCGGTGTCGGCGGCGATCGACTCGACGACCGGTTCGAGCATCTGACACGGGCCGCACCAGTCGGCGTAGAAGTCGATCAGCACGACGTCGCGTTCGGAGACGGTCTCGTTCAGTTCCGCCGTTCCGTCGACCGGAACGGGTTCGGACGGGCTCCGCGGCTCCGCCTCTTCGGTCGCTTCCGCCTCGTCTCGGTTCCGAAGCTCCTCCATCTTCTGTCGTCGGATCGCCTCGATTTCCTCGGTCATCGACTCGTCGTACGGTCCGCGTCGACTTATGCTTTTGCGTGATACGCACAATATTGTGTCTCTCGGCCGCACGTCACGGCTCCGCGACGTCGACGTCGACGCGCCCGTCGCCGGCCGCGGGACGGACGGGTCAGGCCTCCTCCGCGGTCGGCAGCGTGATCCGGAGGACGGTCCCGGTCGGCTCGTTCTCCAGCAGCTCGAACGTCCCGTCCGACGTCTCGACGGTCCAGTAGATTATCCAGAGCCCGAGCCCCTGCGTGTGGACGAGCGAGGTCTCCTCCGGGCTCTCGATCGCGTCCACGTCGAACTTCGGGATCCCCGAACCGGTGTCGACGACCTCTACGACCGCCGCTCCCGTCCGGTCCGTGCGGAGCGCGACGGTGACCGCGGCGTCGGTCGGGGTGTGCTCGGCCGCGTTGCGGAGCGCCTCCTCGATCGCCGCCCGGAGCGCCGGGTGGGACACCACGCGAGGGTCGCCGTCGAACTCGGTCCCGATCGACACGTCCGGGTACGCCGTCCCGACCGCTTCGATCCGCTCCTCTAAGAGCTCCCGGAGGCGGAACGTCTCGCGCTGGTCGGTGTCCCAGATCGAGACGATCTCCCGCGTGCGGTCGGTCGTGTCCAAGAGGCTCTCCAAGTGCGCACGCGCGGTCCGCACGTCCTCGTTCGTCTCCGCGCCGTGATCGCGGCGTTCGATCCGATCCAGGTTGCCGAGCGCGACGCAGAGCTCGTTCCGGAGGTTGTGTCGCAGCACGCGCTGGTTGATCGTCAGCAGCTTCGTCAGGTCGCGGGCCTCGTCGAGCCGCTCGTCGGCCTCGACCGCGTACAGCCCGCCGCGGACGCCGACGGCGGAGCCGAGCGTGGTCGCGAACGCGAGGAGGAAGGTGAGCTCCCCCTCCTGTCCCTCCACCGCCCATATCAGCCAGACGGCGAGCGCGAGGAGCGCGAACGAGCCGGCCACGGTGAGCGCCAACCGCAGCGCCCGCCACTTGCCCGACCGGGAGATCGGTCGGTTCGGGAGCTCGTACCCCGTCGCGACCACGAGGAGGGCGATACCGCAGATCACGAACGCCTCCAGTCCCGTCCCGAGCCCCTCGCCCTCGGTCGCGAGGTGGGCGAGTCCGAGCCCGATACAGAGGGCCCCCAGCGCGTACACTCCGTGCTGTGGACGGACCCGGTGACGTGGGTGTGACACGGGTGGTCATACGGACAGGAACGTAAAGAATTTCGCCCGTCGAGCGGCGTACCCGCGAGCAACAGCGGAAGAAGAGCATCCATTCTAACGACATGTATCGGGGCAGACGGCGCCGAGAACAAAGCGGTGGGTCACCCCTCGTCCACCGCCGGAGCGCGCCTACCGGCCGGTCTCGAAGCCGTCGAGCCAGTCCGTCACGGCTCCCTTGATCGCCCCGGTCGTGCTCCCGACGTTCAACAGCTGGTAGCCGTCCGCCGCCTTCTCGTCGACGTCGTCCGCGTCGAACCCGAGCCCGCCGACGGGCACGCCCGCGGCGATGGCCTTCGACCGGATCGTCTCGACCGCCTCCCGCACCTCCGGGTGGTCGATCTCGCCGGGGTGGCCGAGCGAGACCGACAGGTCGAACGGCCCGACGAAGACGAAGCCGAGCTCCGGGACCGCGAGGATGTCGTCGAGGTTCGCGACGGCCGGCTCGGTCTCGATCGTCGCGCCGACGAGCGTCTCCGCGTCCTCGGTCGCGACGTAGTCGTCGGCGAGCCCCCAGCGGCGGGCGCGCGCCGAGCCCAGCCCGCGGTCCCCCGGCTCGCCGTCGTAGTCGAAGCGCGCCGACTTGACCGCCGCCCGCACCTCGTCCGGTCCCTCCACGCGCGGGAGGAACACGTTCCGCACGCCCAGGTCGAGCGCCTTCCGGACGAGCGCCGGGTCGGTGCTCGGGAGCCGCACGAGCAGCTCCGTGTCCGTCGCCTCCGCCGCGCGGAGCAGGTCCTCGATCCGGCCCGCGTCCCACGGGTCCGGGCCGCCGTGTTCGAGGTCCAGCCAGACGACGTCGAGGCCGAGATCGCCGTAGAACTCCACGAGGCGCGGGCTGTACGCGTTCTCGAGCGCGGCGAGCGCGACGTCGCCCTCGTCGAAGATGGCCGCCAGGTCGTTCGTCGACGGTGAGTCCGTCATCGGCCGTCGGTTCGCCCCGACTCGGGATACGTCTGCCGACCGGCCCGCCCTCCCGCACCGGAACCGCCGCGATTCCCGGATCGAGCTCGCGGTCCCGAATGCGATTCCCGGATCGAGGTCCCGGCCCGGACTCCCGCCGCGGCCGCGCCGTCCAGTTGATTCTATCGCTCAGGTGAGAAATTTTTATAAAGACCCCCGATATGTGGTACTGTATCGTGTGTCGGGAGATGAAACGCGAGCCGGCGTGGGTGTCGGCGATCCGGCTGGCGATGCTGGAGGGGCGCGTCACCGTCGACGGCGTCGTCGAGGAGGCGAACCTGATCGAGGGGCGCGAGCGCACCGTCAGCGACGTGTTGGAGACGATGCGCGAGCGCGACCTGCTCGCCGCCGTCGACGGCGACGGCGACGCCGACGTCTACGTCCCGGGACCGGTGCTGATCGAGTCGGACCGGTTCGATCTGGACTTCGACCGCGCCTCCGAGGGCGGTGCCCACCGCTGGAACTCCGCCGTCTGACCCCCGACCGCATTCCGAAGACGCCCGACCGGTCCCCGACACTACGCGCTACCGTAGCGTAAACTATGTCCCTGCTACGCTCATACGGCGACTCAATGGGTAACCTCACGGACACCAAAGTGTCGGAAAAGAACCTGACGACGGTCCCCAAGCCCGTGCGCAACTTCCTCGACGTCGGCGCCGGCGACCGCGTGGAGTGGCACGTCGAGGACGGGAACATCGTCGTCAGGAAGGCGACCGAGGAGTAGGCGCCGACGCCAGCCCGACCGAACCCCGGCCGATCAGCCGCCGCCCGCCTCCTCCGACCCCCGCTCGGAGAGGTCGGTCGGCCGGTCCACGTCGCGGCGGACCCCCGGGTCGTCGACGGCGACGAGCGCGCTCGCGTCGTCCGCGAGCAGGATCTCGCGGCCCCCCACGTCGCCGTCGACGTCGGCGAGTCGGCCGAAGAACCGCCGGTCGAACAGCACCGGGTTCCCGCGGTCTCCCTCGTGGGCAGCCGCGAGCGCGTCGCCGGCGCCCGCGGCGTGCGCCGCGACGAGCGTCTCGACGCTCTCCGGGTCGACGAACGGCATGTCGCCCAGCGCGATGATCGCGGCGTCGACCCGCGCGTCTCCCCGACCTCGGGATCCCCCCCTTCGAATCGCGTCGATCCCGGCCCGGACCGACGTCGACTGCCCCGCCTCGTACCCCTCGTTGTCGACGATTTCCACCGGGAGGTCGTCGACGGCGTCTCGGACGCGATCGGCCTCGTGACCCACGACGACGACCACCGGGTCCAGTCCGGCGTCGACCAGCGTCCGGGCGGCGCGGCGGACGATCGGCTCTCCCTCGACGGTCGCGAGGAGCTTGTTGGCGTCGCCGAAGCGGCTGCTCGTCCCCGCCGCGAGCAGCACGCCGGCGACGCGGGGCGGGATGGAGTCCCCTCCGGCGGCGTCGCCCTCGCCCGACGCGAACGGCGGCGTTACGATCGGGAGGTCCTCGTCGGTCATCGCTCGACGACGGGGTAGGGGACGACGGCGACCGTCTCGCCGGCCGACAGCGCCGACTCAGTGAGCACGAACCCGTCGGCGCGCGTCGCCCGCGTGCTCGACGAGAGCACGCTCGGGTCGAACGTCTCCTCGTAGACGGCGAGCGGCGAGTCGGCGTGCCCGAGCGGCGTCGCCTCGCCCCCGTCGAGCGTCACCGGGACGGCGTAGGTGAACCCCGGAACCGAGATGCCGACGTCGCTCGCCATCGCGGCGTCGACGGTCGGGAGCGACGTGCTCCCGGTGAAGAACGGGCGCACGACCAGCGAGGTCACGGCGTGCGCGCCGACCGGCTTGCCCGGGATCGCGAAGGCGACGGCGTCGCGGTCGTCGAGGGTGGCGACCGCGATCGGCTTGCCGGGCCGCAGCGCGACCCGGTGGAAGCGCACGGTCCCGAGCTCGCGGAGCGCGCGGACCACGTAGTCCTTGTCGCCGACGCTCGTGCCCCCGGTCGTCATCACCACGTCGTGGTCGGCGGCGAGCCCGGCGATCCGGTCCCTGACGCGCTCGTACTCGTCGGGGACGGTGCCCTCGTACGTCGCCTCGTGGCCCCACCCGCGGACGAGCCCCGCGAGCATCGGCGAGTCGAGGTCGGCGTGGCGGCCCTCGTGGATCTCCGTGCCGGTCGCCAGCAGGCCGACCGAGAGCCGCTCGGTCACGGGCACCTCCTCGACCCCGAGGTCGCCGAGCAGGATCGCGTCCTTCGCGACGAGCCGCTCGCCGGCCGCGAACAGCCGCTCGCCGGCCGCGACGTTGCTGCCGCGCTCGTAGACGTACGTGCCGGGCTCGGTCGACGACCCGTCGAGCAGGCCCTCCTCGACGGTCGCCTCCTCCTGTTTGAGGACCGCGTTGGCCTCGGCGGGGAGCGGGGCGCCCGTGAAGATCCGGACGGCCTCCCCGTCGCCGAGGGCCGGCGGGTCGGACTCCGGGAACACCTCCCTGTCGACCAGCTCGTACGGGTACCCCTCGCTCGCGTCGAAGGCGTAGCCGTCCATCGTGGCGTGGCTCCGGGCGGGCACGTCGCTCGGCGCGTCGATGGGCTCCGCGAGAGTGCGACCGGCGATCCGGTCGAGCGAGACCGCCTCGACGCTCCACCGGTCGAGCCACTCGTCGCGGAGGTCGCGGACGCGCTCCGCGGCGGCTCTCAGCGGGGTTATCTCGCCGTGGTCGTGGCCGCCGTCCCCGCCGCCTTCGCGATCGCTTTTCCCGCCGCCATTACCGCTCATCCGTTCCCTCCGGGGCTCTCGAACCCGATCCGTCCGCAGATCCGGTATTTGTCATGGTCAATAACGTTTATTATGGTGCTACGACATAGCATGGTTCGTGGTAATAGTATGCTCATAGTAGGGGGGTATAAAAGATGACGGTGACGGACGGTCGAACGACGGCGGACGCGACGGGGGGGTGTCGCTGATGGAGTTCGACGGGGAGTTCGAGCTCGACGGCGTCCCGCCGGAGAAGGCGTGGGTCGTGCTCTCGGACCCGATCGCGGTGCGCGACTCGCTGAAGGGGTGTCAGTACATCACCCCGATGGACGACGACTTCGAGTGGGACTCCTACGAGCCGGAGGAGGACGTCCCGACGCTGCCGGAGGCGGAGGCCGACGACGTCGCCGCCCGCGCGTTCCGGGCGGGCCAGGACTACGCGGCGCTGATGCAGGTCGGCGTCGGCAGCGTGAAGCCGAAGTTCGAGACGACGGTGACGATCGAGGACCGCGACGAGGAGGAGTTCGTCATGACGGCCACCGGGTCCGGCTCGGCCAGCGGGAGCAGCTTCAGCATGGAGTCCGGGATGCACATCCACGAGCAGGAGGACGGCGACGGCTCCCGCATCGAGTGGTGGACCGAGGCCGACATCTCCGGGCGGATCGCCCAGCTCGGCGGCCGCGTGATCAACCCGGTCGCCAACAAGATCGTCAACAACTTCTTCACCTCGATCGAGTCGCAGATGACCGACGTCGAGGAGACCGACTCGGGAGTCACGGATAAGATCCGAGGGATGTTCTGATGAAGTCCGCACCGTTCGAGCATCACGAACCCGAGACGGTCGACGAGGCGGTCAGCCTGCTGGAGAGCCTCGACGACCCGACGATCCTCGCCGGGGGGCAGAGCCTCGTGCCGATGTTACGGTTCCGGCTCGCGAACCCCGACGTGGTCGTCGACATCAACGGCATCGACTCGCTCGACTACCTCCGCGAGGCTGACGACCACCTCCGGCTCGGCGCGCTCGCGCGCCACGCCGACGTCGAGGACTCGGCCCTGATCGACGAGAAGTACGGCAGCTTCGCCGACGCCGCGCCGCTGGTCGCCGACCCGCAGATCCGGAACCGCGGCACGGTCGTCGGCTCCGTCGCGCAGGCCGACCCGAAGGGCGACTGGGGGAGCATCCTCCTCGCCCACGAGGGCGACGTGATCGCCACCGGTCCGGACGGCGACCGGGCGATCCCGGCGGACGAGTTCTTCCTGCTCCCGTACGACACGACGCTCGGCGAGCAGGAGCTGATCACGGAGATCCGCGTCCCCGAACCCGGGCCGAACGAGGGGAGCGCGTACCACAAGCTGAAGCGCAAGACCGGCGACTACGCGATGGCGGGCGTCGGCGTCCGGCTCGTCTTCGACGACGACGGCGTCATCGAGTCGGCCGGCATCGGGATGACCGCCGTCGACATCACGAACGCCCGCGCGACGGACGCCGAGGAGCACCTCGAAGGGGAGCGGCCGAGCCCGGACCTGTTCGCCAAGGCCGGCGAGCTGGCCGCCGAGCAGTCGAACCCCGAGTCGGACGAGCACGGCGGCGCCGACTACAAGGAGCGGATGGTCGACGTCCTCACCCAGCGCGCGCTGGGCGACGCCGCCGAGCGGGCGGGGACGGTGACGGTCGAACGGAGGGTCACACAGTGACTGACGAACGCGAGATCACGCTGACGGTCAACGGCACCGAGCACACGATCGAGGTCGAGCCGCGGCGCCTGCTCGTCCACGCGATCCGAGAGGACCTGGACATGACGGGCACGCACATCGGCTGCGACACGGGCAACTGCGGCGCCTGCACCGTGCTGAAGGACGGCGAGCCGATCAAGTCCTGCCTGATGTTCGCCGCGCAGGCCGACGGGGCGGAGATCCTCACCGTCGAGGGGATGGAGGACCTCCCCGAGGCCGACGACATCCACCCGCTCCAGGAGGGGTTCCGCGAGGAGCACGGCCTGCAGTGCGGCTACTGCACGCCGGGGATGCTGATGGCGGGCAAGGCGCTGCTCGACGAGCACCCGGACCCGGACGAGGAGACGATCCGCGACGCGATCAGCGGGAACCTCTGCCGGTGCACCGGTTACCAGAACATCGTCCGCTCGATCGAGTACGCGGCCGAGGAGCTGGAGAACCGGGCCGCCGCCGACGGCGGCGCGGTCGCGGCCGACGGGGCGACGGACGGGGGATCCGCGGCGTCGCCATCGCCGGAGGGCGGCCACGCGGCCCCCGAGGTCGGCGGCGACGCCGACACGTTCTGCGGCCGCGAGGACTGCTGCGGCGGGCCGGACGGAGCGGACCCGTTCGACCGCGACGCGCTCCTCGACGCGAACGACGCGGGCGACGTCGCCGACGCGGACGACGCCGCCGACACCGACGCGGACGATCGAGGTGACACCAAATGAGCAGCGAACCGGATACCCCCGACGCGGAGACGGAGTATCAGCACGACGAGGACGGCGGTCCCGACCCGGAGAAACACTGCGGCCACGGCCGCGGCGGCATGGGCGAGGAGGTGACGCGCAAGGAGGACAAGCGCTTCATCACCGGCCGCGGCAACTACGTCGACGACATCAAGAAGCCGGGCATGCTCCACTGCGAGATCGTCCGGAGCCCGCACGCCCACGCCCGGATCGAGGAGATCGACGGCTCCCGCGCCGAGGCGATGGACGACGTCGTCGCGGTGCTGACGGCCGATGACTTACTGGAGCACGACCTCGCGACGATGCCGACGCTGATGGACGACACGCAGGACGTGCTCGTCAACGACAAGGTGAAGTTCCAGTCGCAGGAGGTCGCGGCCGTCATCGCGAAGGACCGCTACGCGGCGAAGGACGGCGCCGAGAAGGTCGAGGTCGACTACGACGTGCTCGACCCCGTCGTCGACGCCGAGGAGGCGCTCGAGGAGGACGCGCCGCTCGTGCGCGACGAGCTCGACGACCAGGAAGACAACCACATCTTCGACTGGGACACGGGCGACAAGGAGGCCACCGACGAGGTGTTCGACGAGGCCGACGTCACCGTCGAGGAGAACATGCTGTACCAGCGGCTCCACCCCGCCCCGATCGAGACGTGCGGCGCGGTCGCGGACTGGGACCCCGGGATGGACAAGATGACGGTACACATGACCTCGCAGGCGCCCCACGCCCACCGCACCCTGTTCTCGCAGGTGTCGGGGATCCCGGAGCATAAGGTCCGGATCGTGAGCCCCGACGTCGGCGGCGGGTTCGGCAACAAGGTGCCGATATACCCGGGGTACGTCGTCGCCGCCGCGGCGTCGTACGTCCTCGAACAGCCGGTGAAGTGGATCGAGGAGCGCTCCGAGAACATCCAGACGACCGGGTTCGCCCGCGACTACGACATGACCGGCGAGCTCGCCGCAACCGAGGACGGCGTGATCGAGGGCGTCAAGGTCGACGTGCTCGCCAACCACGGCGCGTACAACGCGGCGGCCCAGCCGTCGAAGTTCCCGGCCGGCTTCTTCAACATCTTCACCGGCTCGTACGACATCGAGGCCGCGTACGGCTCGCTGACGGCCGCGTTCACCAACACCGCGCCCGGCGGCGTCGCCTACCGGTGCTCGTTCCGCGTCACGGAGGCGGTGTACCTCATCGAGCGCATGGTGAAGGTGCTCGCCGACGAGCTGGAGATGGACCCGGCGGAGATCCGCCGGCGGAACTTCATCCCCTCGGACGCGTTCCCGTACGAGTCCGCGACGGGCTGGAACTACGACTCCGGGAACTACGAGAAGGCGCTCGACAAGGCCCTGGAGATGGCCGACTACGAGCACTACCGCGAGGAGCAGCGGCGCCGGATCGAGGAGGACGCCGACAAGCTCATCGGCATCGGCATCTCCTCGTTCACGGAGGTCGTCGGCGCCGGGCCCGGCAAGCAGTGCGACATCGCCGGCATCGAGATGTTCGACTCCGCGGACCTGCGCGTGAACCCGACCGGCAACGCCGTCTTGCGGGTCGGCGTCCAGACGCAGGGGCAGGGCCACGAGACCACCTTCGCGCAGATCGTCGCCGAGGAGCTCGGGATGGACGTCGACGACATCACGGTCGAGCACGGCGACACCGACACCGAGCCGTACGGGCTCGGGACGTACGGCTCGCGGTCGACGCCCGTCGCGGGCGCGGCCGCCGCCGTCGCCGCGCGCAAGGTGCGCGACAAGGCGAAGTCGATCGCCGCTAACGAGCTGGAGGCCGCCGAGGAGGACATCGAGTGGGACCGCGAGTCCGGCGAGTTCCACGTCGCCGGCGCGCCCGACCGCTCGATCACCATCACGGAGATCGCGGCCGGCGCTTACATGAACCACCCCGGGGACGAGGAGCCCGGGCTGGAGGCCGTGAACTACTACGACCCGCCGGAGATGACGTACCCGTTCGGCTCGTACATCGTCGTCGTCGAGGTCGACCGCGAGACCGGCGAGGTCGACTTCGAGAAGTTCGTCGCGGTCGACGACTGCGGCAACCGCATCAACCCGATGATCATCGAGGGCCAGATCCACGGCGGGCTCGCGCAGGGGATCGGCACCGCGATGTTAGAGAAGGTCACCTACGACGACAACGGCAACGTCACCGGCGGCGACTTCATGAACTACCTGCTGCCGACGGCCAACGAGATCCCGAACTTCGAGACGGGACACACCGTCACGCCGTCGCCGCACCACCCGATCGGCGCGAAGGGCGTCGGCGAGTCGCCCACGGTCGGGTCGCCGCCGGCGATCGTCAACGCGGTCGTCGACGCGATGAGCCACGCCGGCGTCTCCCACGTGGAGATGCCGATGACGCCGGACGTCGTCTGGGAGACGCTCGACGAGGCCGGGCTGGCCCACCAGCCCGCCCACAACGTCGAGTTCGACCTCGGCGACGACGCCGAACCGGCCGACGACTGAGCCGCACGCAGCCAGCCCCGCGCCGATTCCCGGCCCGACCGGACCGACGGCCGGTCCGACCGAGTCGCCCGGCGCGGCGCCGTTTCCACCAACTGATGACACACGACGAGACCGCACACGACCGGGCCCACGAGCCCGTACGCGACGGGGGCCAGAGGCCCGACGACGAACCGAGCGGGACCGCGACGAGGACCGACGACGGCGACGTCTCCGACGTGGAGGCCGAGCTCGTCGAGCGCCGCGAGCCGTACGCGCGGGCGACGATCGTCCGCCGCGAGCCGCCGGTGTCGGCCAACGTCGGCGACCGCGCGGTCGTCACCGCCGACGGCGAGATCCGCGGCTGGGTCGGCGGCGCGGCCTGCGCGCAGTCGATCGTGGCGACGCAGGGCGTCGCGGCGATCGAGGACGGGATCCCCCGGCTCGTCGGGATCGCGCCCGACCCGGAAACGGTCGACCGTCCCGGGCTCGACGCCTTCCCGATGACGTGTCACAGCGAGGGCGTGCTGGAGCTGTTCATCGAGCCGGTGACGCCGACGACCGAGCTCGTCGTCGTCGGCGACTCCCCGGTGACCCGATCGCTCGCGCGGCTGGCCGACGAGCTCGCGGTCGACGTGACGCTCGTCGTCGCCGACGGCGACGCGGACCGCGACGTGCCGGATGCGACGCGGGTGCTCGACACGATCGACCACGAGGCGATCGCCGACGCCGTCGGCGCCGCGCCGCTCGTCATCGTCGCTTCGATGGGCGAGTACGACGCGCGCGGCGTCGCCGCCGGGATCCTCGCCGACGCGCCCTACGTCGGCCTCGTCGCCAGCGACGAGCGCGCGGCCGAGGTGACCGAGCGCGCCGCGGGGCTGCTCGACCGCGACGTCGACGACGTCGCCGCGGCCGTGACGAACCCCGCCGGCGTCGACGTGGCCGCCTACACCCCGGCGGCGATCGCGGCGAGCCTGCTCGCCGAGGTCGTCGACGAGCGGTCGGCGGCGAGCCCGGCGAGGCAGACGAGTGCAGAGGGGGCGACCGCCGGAGGTGACGCCGACGAAGACGCCGAAATCGACGACGGCAACGACGCCGACGCCGCCGCAGACACCGCGATCGACCCGGTCTGCGGCATGACCGTCGACCCGGCGACCGCGGACGCGTCGGTCGAGCACGACGGCGAGACGTACCACTTCTGCTGTCACGGCTGCGCCGACTCGTTCGCGAACGACCCGGCGTCGTACCTGGAGGGGGCCGAGGCGTGAGCGGGGAGCTCGACGGGAACCCCTTCGCCTCGCTCACCGAGGAGGAGCTCCGCGAGCGGTTCGAGGCGACCGACTACGTCGCCGACGATCGCACGGTGACGACGGTCGACCTCGCCCTTCGCTTGGGGCGCCCGCTCCTCGTCGAGGGGCCGCCCGGCAGCGGGAAGACTGAACTCGGCAAGACGCTCGCGGAGGGGTTCGACACGGAGCTGATCCGCCTCCAGTGTTACGAGGGGCTCACCGCCGAGAACGCCCTCTACGAGTGGAACTACACCAAGCAGTTGCTCGCCGTGCAGGCCGACGAGGGCACCGTCGCCGGGGGCGCCACGACGAACGGCGACGCCGGCGCGGTGGCCGGGGGACGCGAGCACGAGGGGGGCGCCGGGTGCGACGGCGACGCCGCCGGCTCGGTGTTCGGCGAGGAGTACCTCCTCGAACGCCCGCTGTTGCGCGCGCTCCGCAGTTCGGAGGGGCGCCCGCCGGTGCTGCTGATCGACGAGATCGACCGCGCGGACGAGGAGTTCGAGGCGTTCCTGCTGGAGCTGCTCTCCGACTTCCAGGTGTCGATCCCGGAGTACGGCACCGTGAGCGCGTCGACGCCGCCGATCGTGATCCTCACGTCGAACCGGACGCGGGGGCTGAGCGACGCGCTGAAGCGGCGATGCCTCTACCTCCACGTCGAGCCCCCGTCGTTCGAGACGGAGTACGAGATCGTCCGCCGGAAGGTGCCGGAGCTCGACGCCGCCGTCGCCGCCGAGGTGTGCTCGGTGGTCGAACGCCTGCGCGAGGAGTCGTTCCTCAAGCGCCCGGGCGTCGCCGAGACGCTGGACTGGGCTCGTGCGGTCGCCGCGCTGCGCCACGAGGACGCCGACGAGCCGCTCGCGCCGGACGAGATCGAGCGGACGATCGGCTGCCTGCTGAAGGAGGCGGAGGACGTCGGCCGCGTCGACTCGGAACTGCTCGAACGCCTCCACGACGCCGCGAGCGCGGCGGCCGAGCGGGTCGAGTGACCGTGGCGCCCCCCGACCGCACCGCGACGGAGACGCCCGACTTCCCGGCCGCGAGGGAGCACCTCCTCGCGGAGCTGATCCGGTTCGTGGCCGTGCTCCGGCGCGACGGCGTCGCCGTGCCAGCCTCGGGCGCCCTCGACGCCGCCCGCGCGCTCGCGGCGGTCGGCCTGGACGACGAGGACCGGGTCGAGGCGGCGCTGCGCGCGAGCCTGCTCTCCGAGACCGCCGACGGCGACGCCTTCGACGAGGCGTTCCCGACGTTCTGGCACCGGCTCCGGAGCGGGCTCGACCGGATCGCCACCGCCCACGACGGGCCGTCGCCGGCGGGCGACGAGGGGGGCGACGGCGACCGGGAGGGAGACGAGACGGGGCCGACCGCAGACGCGGAGGAGCCCGGCCTGCTCGACGGCGCGGAGCCGCCGGAGATGGACGCCGACGGGGACGGCGACCCGACCGTCCGGATCCCGACCGACCGCCGCCACGCCGCCGGCGACCGCCCGACCGACGAGCCGCGCGAGGAGACGGACGGGCGCCGGTACAGCGCGGTCGGCGAGAGCGCGCTCGTGGAGGCGGACGTGCCGGCGCCGTCGAGCGCGGAGCGCGCGGCCGCGGACCGGTTCGTCGACGCGCTCTCGTCGCTCCCGGGCCGCCGCCGCCGCCGGTCGCCGACCGGTCCGCTCGTCGACGCGCGGAGCGCGCTGCGGGCGAGCCTCCAGACCGGCGGCGCGCCGATCGACCTCCCGCGCGACGAGCCGACGCCGAGCGAGCTGCGGTGCTGCCTGCTCGTCGACGTCAGCGGGTCGGTGCTCGACACGATCGACCGGAGCGCGCTGCTCGGGCTCGGGGAGCGGGTCGCGGGGAGCGCCCGCGACGCCCGCGTCTTCCTCTTCGACACCGACCTCGCGGAGGCGACGGCGGCGTTCGCGGACCCGGCCCGCTCGCCGGCGGAGGCGCTCCGCGCCGCCGAGATCGAGTGGGGCGGCGGCACCGAGATCGGGGGCGCGTTCGACGAGCTGCGCCGGACCGCCCCGCACGCCGTCGACCGGCGGACGGTCGTCGTCGTCGTGAGCGACGGGCTCGACGTGGGCGACCCGGAGCTGCTCACGGACGGGATCACGTGGCTCGCGGACCGCGCTGACGGCGTCGTCTGGCTCAACCCGCTCGCCGTCTCCCCGTCGTTCGAGCCGGCGTCCCGCGGGATGAGCGACGCGGCCCCCTACGTCGACGGGCTGTTCGGATTCGCGGAGGCGAGCGATCTCGCGGAGGCCGCCCGCCAGATCGAGCGCCGCGGGCTCGGCGGGCCGGTCGGCTACGAGCACGACCCGCGTCGGACCGGCAGCGCGCCCGGAGGCGAGCGAGGTCGATCTCGCGGCGGGACGGAGACGGGCGACGCGGACGCCGGTGACGGAGGTGTCGTATGACCGACGACGTCGACCGAGCCGCCGCCGGCGCCGACCCCACCGGTTCCGACGACGTCGACGCCGCGTGGCCCGGTCCCGTCCTGCGGGCGACGCGCGACGCGCTCCGCGACCGCGGCGTGCTCTCCGGAGTCCGCCTCGATCGCGTCACGCTCGGGGAGTCAATCGCGCTCGTGGAGCTCGAGGGCGGCGATGAGCGACCGGGCCGACCGGCGGCCGGACTCGCGCACCTTCCGCCGGGATCCGCGCCGACGGTGCCAGACGACGTCGAGGGACTGCTGGCGCCGATCCGGTCGGGAGAGGGCGGAGGCGGCGCCGCAACCGACGAGGTCGTCCTCGGCGCCCGCGCACTCGCGGTGGCGACGCTGAACGCCTGCGCGGCGCCGCTGCTCGACTGGCGCGACGGCGACCCGATGGCGCTGCTCGACCCGTCGGTCGAGACGGTCGTCACGGTCGGGCTGTTCCGGCCCGCGTTCCGGAAGTTCGACGGCGTCGAGGTCCGCGCGATCGAGCGGGAGCCCGTCGACCCCGAGGCGGTGTCGACCCCCGCGGGCGTCGCGCTCCGGTCGTTCATCCCTGCGGAGACCGCGGCCGCGATGGAGGGGGCGGACGTGGTCTTCGTCACCGGATCGACGCTCGTGTACGGCGGGATCGAGCGATATCTCGACGCCGCCCCCGCGTCGGCGACGGTCGTCGTGGTGGGGGCGACCGCCTCGTCGCTCCCCGGCCCGCTGTTCGAGCGGGGCGTCGACGTCGTCGCCGGCGCGGCGGTGGACGACCCCGGGCGGGCGCGGGCCGCGGTGGCGGGCGGCGCCTGCGGCACGGACCTCCACGACCGCGGCGTTCGGAAGGTGTACGCGGCGCGCGACGCGCCGGCGACCATCGACCTGTGACCTGACATGACAGCAAGCAACTGGAGCGTACCGGAGACCGAAGTGGTACAGCGCGTTCGCGACCGACTCGACGCCGACGGCACCGACGTGCTCGCGACGATCGTCGACGTCGAGGGCAACGCCTACCGTCGCCCGGGGGCGAAGATGCTCCTCGACGACGACGGGACCGGCGTCGGCTCGATCACCGCGGGCTGTATCGAGGACGACCTGCTCGCCGCCGCGGAGGCGGTCCGCGAGACGGGCCGCCCCGACCGGGTCACCTACGACCTGATGGAGGACGACGACGACGTCTGGGGGCTCGGCGTGGGCTGTAACGGCGTGATCGACGTCCTCCTGGAACCGTTAGACGAGACGTATCGCCCGGCCGTCGAGGCGTTCGGCGCCGGCCGCGACGTCGCGGTGCTCACGGTGCTCTCCGCGGGCGGCGAGGGAGAAGAGGGCGGTGCGGGCGACGTCGACGACGCCCCGGACACCGACCGCGACCGCCTCGGCGAGCGCGCGTACTACCGTCCCGACGAGGACCGGCTGACGCTCCCCGACGGGTCGCCTGCAGACGGGTGGCCGACCGAGGCGCTCGCGGGGCCGGCAGCGGACCTCGCCGCGCGCGGCGCCGCCGACGTGGTCACGGTCGAGGGGGATGCCGGCGAGACGCTCGAGGTGTTCGTCGACGGGCTCGCCGCCCCGGACGACCTCGTCGTCTTCGGCACCGGCCACGACGTCGGACCGGTGGTCGAACTGGCCGAGCGGAACGACTTCCGTGTCACCGTCGTCGGCTTCCGCGGCGGGGTCGACCTCGACGCGCGGTTCCCCGACGCCCACCGGACCGTGACGACGTCGCCGGCGGGACTCGGTGACGCGCTCGGCCTCGACGAGCGGACGCACGCGGTCGTGATGACCCACAACTTCGTCGACGACCGGATCGCCGTCGAGGAGCTGCTCCGGTCGCCGGCCCCCTACGTCGGCCTGATGGGCCCGCGGGAGCGGTTCGAGGAGATGATGGAGGCGTACGACGACGAGGGGACGACGTTCGACGAGTCCGAGCTCGCGTCGCTGTACACGCCGATCGGGCTCGACCTCGGCGGCGGCTCGCCGTACCAGATCGCCCACAGCATCGTCGGCGAGATCCTCGCCGTCAGCAACGGCCGGACCCCGCGGCACCTCCGCGAGCGCGAGGGGCACATCCACGACCGCGTCGACGTCGAGGCGCGCTCGGAGCCGGAGCCGCCGAGTCGGTAGCGGCGGCCCGAAGGGGGAGCGAGCGACAGATCAGAGCGAGAGGTGCGACGTCGACCCCGGACCGTCGTCGTCGGTCCCGCCCTCGTGTCGGAACGCGTAGTCGTCGTCGATCAGGTAGACGGCGCCGTCGTCGACGGCGACCTCGACGCCGCGGAGCGTCGTCCCGGCCGCCGGGCCGTTGTCGCACTCGCCGGAGCAGGCGTCGAACAGCGAGCCGTGCCGCGGGCAGATCACCTCGCCGTCCCGCATCGGCACGCCGTCGCCCGTGTCGAACCGCTGGCTCTCGTGCGGGCAGGTGTTGATCCACGCCCGAACCCCGGGCGGCTCCTCGCAGGGCACGATGACGACCTCCCGGTCGTTCGTGAACGGGTCGGCCGCCGTGAAGCGGTACGATCCCCGCTCGGTGACGGTCTCGACGTCGGTGATCTTCGTCCCGTCTGGCATCGACCGCGTCCACGATTTCCCGGGTGAAAAGCGTCGCGGCGGGACCCGCAGACGCGCCGCCCGAAGACTCAACTCCGCTTCGACGCACCTTGGGCCATGCACGCCGACGAGATCGATCCGCAGGCGAAGGCGGCGATCGAGCGCCAGGAGCGGTTCCCGATCCCGCACAGCGAGTGGGGGCTGAAGCTCGCCCGCCTCCTCACCGAGCCGGTGATGCGGATCCGCAACCGGAACCCCCCGCCGGTCGGGCGGACGGTCGACGGGACGATACCCGGTCCCGACGGCGACCTCGACGCGCGGCTCTACCTCCCGGACGCCGAGGGACCGTTCCCGACGGTTGTCTTCTTCCACGGCGGCGGGTTCGTGCTCGGCAGCGTCGCCACCCACGACCGGCTCTGTCGGGGGCTCACGCGGGAGAGCGGCTGCGCCGTCCTCTCGGTCGGCTACCGGCTCGCGCCCGAACACCCGTTCCCCGCGGCGGTCGCGGACGCGTACGCCGCCGTCGAGTGGGCCGCGGAGAACCCGGACGCGCTCGCCGGCACGGGGGAGGTTGCGGTCGCGGGCGACTCGGCCGGCGGGGCGCTCGCCGCGGTCGCCGCGCTCATGGCCGCCGAGCGCGACGGTCCCCCGATCGAGTACCAGGCGCTGTTGTACCCGGGCGTCGGCGTCGACCCGGACCAGCCGTCGGTCCGGGAGCACGCCGGGGTCGTCCTCGACGAGGCCGACCTCGAGTGGTTCGCGGACTGCTACTACGGCGACGAGATCCACCGCCGGAACCCGTACGCCGACCCGACGAACGCCGGCGACCTCGGCGGCGTCGCGCCGGCGACGGTGGTCACCGCGGGGTTCGACCCGCTCCGCGACGGCGGGCGGGCGTACGCCGAGCAGCTGGTCCGGGACGGCGTCCCGACGCGGTACGAGAACTACGAGGCGATGGTCCACGGCTTCATGACGCTCCGCGAGGTCGACCGCGCCGAGGAGGCGATCGCGGCCGTCGCCGACGACCTCGCCGGCTCGTTCCGGCGCGAGGCGTGAACCGCAGGGGGGTCTTTTCGCCGCTCCCGCACCGCGAAGTTTCTGTCGACTTACAAAAAGGTAATACGGGTGGGGGCGCCTCGTGGACGCATGGTGAAGAGCACGGTCCGGTTTCCCGAGTCTGTGGTCGGCGAGATCGAGTCGCTGGTCGAGAGCGGCCAGTTCGAGAGCAAGTCCGAGTTCTACCGGTTTTCGACCGACTACGTGCTGAACCAGGTGCTCGACGACTACGAGCCGGAGACGATCGATTACGAGGAGATCAGAGGGGAGGTGATGCCGCGGGCGGAGCGCGAGCTCGGCGGCGACGCCGACGCGGACCACCCGCCGTTCTTCGAGTCCGTCGCGTTCGTCAGGAAGCTGGCGCTCCGCGGGAACTTCAGCGACGCCGAGGACTTCATCGACCACCAGTACGTCCCGAGCGATCGGCACGCGGTCGTCTTAGAGGACCTCCTCCGGCTGTACCGGGAGGAGTCGGCTCCCGCCCCGCGGCGGGCCGCCCCGGAACGCGAGCCCCGCGCCGCGCCGGACGAGCCGCAGCGCTGACCGTCGACCGTCGCGTCACCGGCGCTGCCGCCACCGAATCACACCGGCGACGGCGAACACCGTCGCGAACGTGACGAGACCGGAGATCAGCGCGCCTCGGACCCCCGTCGCGCCCGCGGTGACGACGCTCACCGACGCCCCGCCGCCCGCGACGGCGGCGCCGCCGGCCAGTCCGCCGAAGCCGATACAGCAGAGACTCAACAGCCCCGCGAGCGACAGCGATCCCAAGAGGCCGTCGTCGCTCACGGCCCGCTCACCCGCCGCCTGACCGAGCCGGGCGCCGCCGAGGGCGACGCGCCGGTCACCGTCGTTACGAACGCGACCACGGTCGATCTCGTCGGTCCGCGTGGGAATAAGTGACGGGGTATGGCGCGAAACGCGTCAGGCCGTTACTCCGACGCGGGAACGGAGACGACCGTCGTCGACGCGTCGCGGAGGACGCGCTCGGTCGTGCTGCCGAGCAGGTCGCCCGCGGCGTCGCGCGCGCCGCGGGTCCCCATGACGATCGCGTCGGCGCCGATCTCGTCCGCGTACGCGACGATCTCGCGCGACGGAACCCCCTCCTCGATCGCGGTCTCGCAGTCGATTCCCGCCCCCGTCGCCTCCCTCTCGATCCGCTCGACGGCCGCCTCGAGGCGGACCCGCTGCTCCTGGTCGTCGTCCTCGTCGCCGTCGAACGCGCCCGGCTTCCCCGACCGCTCGTAGGTCGGGATGTCCTCCAGCACGCCGAGGACGTGGACCGTCCCGTCGGGCGCCGTGACCTCCACCGCGTCGTCCACGGCCGCGAACGCGGCGTCGCTACCGCCGGTCGGGATCAGGGTCGTGCCGTACATACGGGCGAGGGTACGCGCCCGTATTCAAAGAAAATTACCGTCGGCGGTGCCCCTCGACGCGAACGCGTTCCGGAGAGCGACGGGGCGGCGCCGCGCGGGTCTCACCCGCGACGGTCACCCGCGCCGCATCGCGATGCCGGAGTAGCCGCAGTCGTCGCAGGAGAGCGTCTCGCGGGCGCCGAACTCGTACGCGGAGAGGGGCGCCCCGCAGCGCGGGCAGGGATCGCCGGCGGCGAGCGGCGGGGCGTGGCGGACGCCGGCGACGACGAGCCGAACGGAGAGCTCCGCCGCGGCCGCCTCGTCGACCGCGCCGCCCCAGATCACGTTGGCGTCGGCGCCGATCCGCTCGCGGACCGCCGCGATCACGTCGGTCGCGGCGGCGATGCTGGTCTCCGGATCGACGACGACGTCCACGAGCACCGCGCTCGCGTCGGTCGCGTCGACCCCCGCGGGGAGCCCGTCGAAGGCCGACGCGACCGCGGTCCCCGGCGCGTCGCGGTCGGCGGTCCCGGTCCCCAGCGCGGCGACGCCGGCCGAGAGCACCGTCTCCGCGTCGGTGAGGTCGAGGTTGACGAAGCCGGGCTCCTGGACCGTCGCGAGGAACGCGCGGATCGCCGCCTCGACGGCGTCGCCCTCCGCGAGCAACACGGCGTCGACCGAGTCGCGGACCGCCGAGAGCGCGTCGCCGTCGGCCGCGTTCGCGGGGACGACCGCGACCGCGAACGCGTCGAGCCCGGCGAGCGCCCGGAGCGATTCGCTCGCCTCGTCGCCCTCGCCGAGGTCGTCGGGATCGAGCACGACGACGACCGCCGCGGGCGGCGACGCGTCGGCCGTGGCGGGCGCGGCGCCCGGCTCGCCCGCGGGCGTCGTCTCCGCGAGGAGCTCCGCTGCCGACGCGTACCGGGCGTCGCGGAACTCGACGCGGGCGAGCCGGTCGGCGTAGGCGCCGAGGCCGCAGACGACGACGGAGCCGCCGAGGGCGTCGGCCGCCTCGCGCAGGTCGTCCCGGTGAGACATCTGCGAGGACCGTTTCGGCTCCGACGACAAACCCCTTCCCACTCGCGGAGCGCTCGGCGCGGGGACCCCAACCGCTAAATCCGGTCGATCGCTACGGCCCGCATGGAGCGCTTCCGGAACACAGGGCAGCCGGACTGGGACTGGTGGGGACGGATCTGGCCGACGCCGGCGGACACCCTTCGGCGGCTCGGTCTGACCCCGGGCGACCGCGTCGCCGAGATCGGCTGCGGCAACGGCTACTTCGCCCTGCCGGCCGCGCGGCTCGCCGACCCGGCGTCGGTGTACGCCGTCGACGTCGACGCGACGCTGCTCGCTGAGCTGGAGGGGATGGCGAACGCGCAGGGGATCGGGAACGTCGTCCCGGTCCGCGGCGACGCCCGGGACCTCGCCGACCTCCTTCCCGAGCCGGTCGACCTCGCGCTGCTCGCGAACGCCTTCCACGGGATCGACGACCGGGCGGGGTTCGTCGCGGGCGTCGCCGCCGCGCTCGCCGCCGACGGGCGGTTCGTCGTCGTCAACTGGCGCGACCGGCCCCGGGAGGAGACGGCGGTCGACGGCGAGCCGCGCGGCCCGCCGACCGAACTGCGGCTGGGGCCCGAGGAGACGAGGCGCGCGGTCGAGGACGCGAGCGACCTGCGGCTCGCCCGCGAGGTCGACCTGCCGCCGTTCCACTACGGGCTCGTCTTCGAGCGCTGAGCCGGGTCGGGGCGGGACTCCCTACGAGACCCCTCGCGGCGTCCCCGCCTACGAGAACCCCCACGTCGTCTCCGCCTACGAGAACTCCCACGTCGTCTCCGGCTCGGGCGCGTCCGCTAGCGTCTGGTACACCACGCAGTACCGCTCGGTGTACTTCCGCAGCGCCGCTCGCGTGTCCTCGTCGAGGTCGCCGTCGACGCTCACGTCGAGGCGGATCTCCTCGAAGCCGACCCGGACGTCGTCGTCGATGCCGAGCGTCCCGCGGAGGTCGAGGTCGCCGCTGGCCTCCACGCTGATGTCGGGGTCGACCCCGAAGTTCTCCGCCACGGCCTGGGCGGTCAATTGCGAGCAGGCCGCCAGCGCGCCGAGGAGGAGGTCCCCGGAGCAGGCGGCGGCGCCGGGACCGCCGGCCCCCTCGTGGAGCTCCGCCTCGTAGATCGCGCGGCCGATGTCGACGCTGCAGGAACGCACGTCGTCCTGCTCTTCGCCCGTCGCGCTCAGCGTGACCTTGGCCGCGTCCGGGTTCTCCTCGTACTCGCGTTTCAGCGGCTCCTGCTCCTCCCGCAAGTCAACGTCTGACATGATCGTTTCCCGTTACCGTGACTCGCGAAAAGAAGCTTGCGCCGCTCACGTCCGCGCGGCGACTCCCCCGGACCGCATGCGGTCGCTTTTTGCCGAGGGGGCTCCGAGACGGGGTATGACCATCGAACCGGCCGAGATCGAGGACCTGATCGAGGCGGGGATCCCGGACGCCGTCGCCCGCGTGACGAACCCGCGGATCCACGACGACGAGGACGAGGACGCGCACTTCGCGGCCGTCGTCGTCTCCCCCGCCTTCGACGGCGAGTCGCTCGTCGACCAGCACCAGCGCGTGTACGACGCCGTCGGCGACCACATGACCCGGTCCGTCCACGCCTTGGAGATCAAGACGTACACGCCCGCCGACTACGCCGAGCACGGCGACGGGAGCCTCGCGCCCGACCTCCGCGAGGCGGGGCTGTTCCCGGTCGAGGGAGAGTGAGTCGGGACGGCCGCATTCAATAGCTTTTACCCGGTCTCGCGGGAAGCGTCGCGCATGGGCGAGCAATACCGCACGGAGGAGGACAGCCTCGGCGAGATGCAGGTGCCGGCCGACGCCTACTGGGGCGCGCAGACCCAGCGAGCGGTCGAGAACTTCCCGATCTCGGGGATCCCGATGAGCCGGCGGTTCATCCGCGCGCTCGGCGTCGTCAAGAAGGCGGCCGCGCAGGCGAACCGCGACCTGGGCCTCGTCGACGAGGACACCGCGGAGGCGATCGTCGCCGCCGCCGACGAGGTGATCGCCGGCGAGCACGACGACCAGTTCCCGGTCGACGTGTTCCAGACCGGCTCGGGCACCTCCTCGAACATGAACGCCAACGAGGTGATCGCCAACCGCGCCGCCGAGATCGCCGGCGCGGAGATCGGCGACCGCGTCGTCCACCCGAACGACCACGTCAACTACGGACAGTCGTCGAACGACGTGATCCCGACCGCGATGCACGTCGCCGCCCTCGAGGCCGTCGAGAAGGACCTCGTGCCCGCGCTGGAGACGCTCCACGCCGAGCTGGAGGCGAAGGAGGCGGAGTTCGACGGCGTCGTCAAGACCGGCCGCACGCACCTGCAGGACGCGACGCCGATCCGGCTCGGCCAAGAGTTCGGCGGCTACCGGACCCAGGCCGCGAAGGGGATCGAGCGCGCCGAGACGGTCCAGTCGAGCCTCCGCGAGCTCGCCCTCGGCGGCACCGCGGTCGGCACCGGGCTCAACACCCACCCCGACTTCCCGGAGCTGGCGGCGGAGTACATCTCCGACGAGACGAACACGACGTTCCGCGAGGCCGACAACCACTTCGAGGCGCAGGCGGCCCACGACGCGATGGCCGAGGCCCACGGCGCGCTCCGGACGATCGCCGGGAGCATGAACAAGATGGCGAACGACCTGCGGCTGCTCGCCTCCGGCCCCCGCAACGGGCTCGGCGAGATCGAGCAGCCCGAGAACCAGCCCGGCTCCTCGATCATGCCCGGGAAGATCAACCCGGTCGTCGCCGAGTCGGTCAACCAGGTCCACAAGCAGGTCGTCGGCAACGACGCCGCGATCTCGGCGGGCGCCGCCCGCGGCGAGATCGACTTAAACCTCTACAAGCCCGTCATCGCGCACAACTTCCTCGAGTCCGCCGAGCTGCTGTCGAACGCCGCGGCGACGTTCGGCGAGCGCTTCGTCGCGAAGCTGGAGGCCAACGAGGAGCACTGCGAGACGCGCGTCGAGCAGTCGATGGCGCTGGCGACCGCGCTGAACCCCGCGATCGGCTACGACAAGGCGTCGAAGGTCGCGAAGACGGCGCTCAAGGAGGGGAAGAGCGTCCGCGAGGCCGCCGTCGAGGCCGGCTACCTCACCGAGGAAGAGGCCGACGAGGTGCTCGACCCCGAGGCGATGACGCACCGCGTCATCCTCGGCGACGAGGACTGACTGGCCCGTAACGAGCCGGCGCGGACGGGCCGCGCCGGGGGCGTCCGCTCCGATCGCCCGCCCTCTCCGGGGCGGCGCTCCGCGCGCCGCTCGCGGCGGATCGGCACCATTTAAGCCGCCGTCGGTCCCCGTTCGAGACGGATGAAGCTACACGAACATCAGGCGAAGACTATCTTCGCGGACGCCGGGATCCCGGTCCCGGACTCCCGGCTCGCGACGACCGTCGACGAGGCGCTCGACGCCGTCGACGAGATCGGCTACCCGGCCGCGATCAAGGCGCAGGTCCACGTCGGCGGCCGCGGCAAGGCCGGCGGGATCAAGATCGCGACCGACCGCGAGGAGGCCGAGCAGTACGCCGAGGAGATCCTCGGGATGGACCTCAAGGGGTACACCGTCGACTCCGTGCTCGTCGAGGCCGGCGTCGACTTCGTGGACGAGCTGTACGTCGGCGTCACGATGGACCGCGGCGCGGGCGAGCCGGTCCTGATGGTGTCGACCGAGGGCGGCGTGAACATCGAGGAGGTCGCCGAGGAGAACCCCGACGCCATCGCGCGCGAGCACGTCGACCCCGCGTTCGGCCTCCACCCGTACCAGGCCCGCAAGGTCGTCTACGAGGCCGGCGTCGACGCCGACGTCGCGCTCGACGTCGCGTCGATACTCTCGACGCTGTACGACCTCTACGAGGCGAACGACGCCTCCGAGATCGAGGTCAACCCGGTCATGATCACCGGCGACCGCGACGTGGTCGCGGCCGACGCCGTGATGAACATCGACGAGGACGCGCTGTTCCGCCAGCCCGACCTCGCGGAGATGGCCGAGGCGTCCTACGAGGACGACCTCGAACGGAAGGCCGGCGAGTACGGCTTCGACTACGTCCGCCTCTCGGGCAACGTCGGCATCATCGGCAACGGCGCCGGGCTCGTGATGACGACGCTCGACCTGGTCGACTACTACGGCGGGAAGCCCGCCAACTTCCTCGACATCGGCGGCGGCGCGAAGGCCGAGCGCGTCACGCAGGCTCTCGACATGGTCTTTTCCGACCCCAACGTCGACAGCGTCGTGTTCAACATCTTCGGCGGGATCACCCGCGGCGACGAGGTCGCCAAGGGGATCAACGAGGCGCTCGCGGAGTTCGACGAGATCCCGAAGCCGGTCGTCGTCCGGCTCGCCGGCACCAACGCCGAGGAGGGGATGGAGATCCTGAACACCGACCTGATCGAGGTCGAGGAGACGCTGGAAGCGGCGGTCCAGCGCGCGGTGAAGAACGCGGAGGAGGTGACCCAATGAGCATTTTCGTCGACGACGACACCAGGGTGGTTGTGCAGGGGATCACCGGCGGGGAGGGGAAGTTCCACGCCGGCCAGATGATCGAGTACGGCACCAACGTCGTCGCCGGCGCGGTGCCCGGCAAGGGCGGCCAGGAGGTCGCCGGCGTCCCCGTCTACGACACCGTGGACGAGGCCGTCGAGGAGGAGGACGCTGACGCGTCCGTCGTCTTCGTCCCGCCGGCGTTCGCGGGCGACGCGATCTTCGAGGCGCTCGACACCGACCTCGACTTAGCCGTCGCGATCACCGAGGGGATCCCGACCCAGGACATGGCGAAGGTGAACAAGCGCCTGAGCGAGGTCGACACGCGGCTGCTCGGCCCGAACTGTCCGGGGATCATCACGCCCGGCGAGGCGAAGCTCGGCATCCTGCCGGGGAACATCTTCGCCGACGGCAACGTGGGGCTCGTCTCTCGCTCCGGCACGCTCACCTACCAGGTCGTCGACAACCTCACCGAGCGCGGGATCGGCCAGACGACCGCCATCGGGATCGGCGGCGACCCGATCATCGGGACCTCCTTCATCGACGCCCTCGAGGCGTTCGAGGCCGACAGCGAGACCGACGCCGTCGTGATGTGCGGCGAGATCGGCGGGGAGGACGAGGAGCAGGCCGCCCGCTTCATCGGCGAGCACATGGACACGCCGGTCGCCGGCTTCATCGCCGGGCGCACGGCGCCGCCGGGCAAGCGGATGGGCCACGCGGGCGCCATCGTCTCCGGCTCCGGCACGGGCACGGCGCAGTCGAAGATCGACGCGCTCAACGACGCGGGCGTCCCCGTCGGCGACACCCCCGAGGAGGTCGCCGACCACGTCGAGGACTTCCTGTAGGCGGCGACGGAGCGGACCGACCGCGACCGCCGCCGCTCCGGTTCTCAGTCTTGACCATCGGAGCGTAAGCTAAAATTACCGGTGGTGTGAGAGGTACCCATGGACACCGCTCCCGGAGACGCCGTCGACGGTCCCGCCGCCGACGCCTTCCGCGGATCGGACCCGGCCGGCGGGGGGCCGCGACGGGTGCTCTTCGTCGACGACGAGCCCGGCGCCGCCGACCTCGCGGCGATCCACGTCGAACGGCTGCTCGACGGGATCGAGACGGTGACGTACACCGCCCCGGAGGACGCGCTCGCGGCGGTCGAGACGGAGCGCGTCGACTGCGTCGTCAGCGACTTCGACATGCCCGGAAGCGACGGGCTCGAACTGCTCACCGACGTCCGCGCGGTCGACCCCGGGATCCCGTTCGTGCTGTTCACCGGGAAGGGCTCCGAGGAGATCGCCAGCGAGGCGATCTCCGCCGGCGTGACCGACTACCTCCAGAAGGGCTCCGGTCGGGACCGGTACGAGATGCTCGCGAACAGCGTCAGGAACGCGCTGGAACGCCGACGGGTCGAGCGGGACCTCCGCGAGGTGAACGAGAAGGTGACGGCGCTCCACGAGTTCGCGACGGAGGTCGCCGCCTGCGAGCGCGTCGCCGACGTGTTCGAGCGGACCGTCGTCGCCGCGGAGGGCATCCTCGAGTTCGACCGGTGCGTCACGGCCCGCCGCGAGGGCGACCTGCTCGTCCCCGCGGCGCTCTCGGAGAGCGTCACGGACGACGAGGTCCGCGCGTTCGAGCTCGGCGAGGGGGTCGTCGGCACCACGGCGGCCGAGGAGCGGACGATGGTCGTCGACAACGTCAGCGTCGACCCGGCCGACCCGGACCAGCTGGAGGACCCGGAGAACTGCGACTCGCCGGGAGCCGAACGCCGCGATAGCGGCCGGGTCGGCGGTGCCGATCGGACCGGCGACGCCGACCGGACCGGCGACGCCGACCGGACCGGCGACGCCGAACAGGCCGACGGCAGCTCGGTCGCCGATCCGGTCGCCGACGACATCCGCTCGGCGATCAGCGTTCCGATCGGGTCGTACGGCGTGTTGCAGGCCGTCTCCGACGGCTACGCCGCGTTCGACGAGGGGGACGCCGAGTTCGCGGAGCTGCTGGCCGCCCACGCCGCCGACGCGATCGAACAGATCGAGACGGAGAACGCGCTGCGGGCCGAGCGCGACCGGCTGACGGCGCTGTTCGACGACCTCCCGCTGCCGGCGGCTAGGACGGTGGCGCTGGGGGGCGGCGGTCGGCGCCTCGACGCCACGAACGAGGCGTTCGAACGGACGTTCGGCTACTCGGCGGCCGACCACGGCTACTGCGAGATCCGGGACGCGATCATCCCGGAGGGCGCGGACCGACACGATCCCGGGACGGTCCTCGAGGGGGACGAGATCCCCCGGCTCGAGGTGCGTCGCCGGACGACCGACGGGCTCAGGGACTTCATCCTGCACGTGATCCCCGTCCGTCGCGGCGACGAGACGGTCATCTACAGCGTCTACGCCGACATCGGCGAGCAGAAGCGGGTCGAGCGGACCCTCCGGAACCTCCACGAGACGACCCGCGAGATGTTCCGCGGGGAGGGTCGCGAGGAGATCGCCGCGCTCGCGACGCGCGCGGCCATCGACATCCTGGAGTTCCCGAACAGCGCGGTCCGGCTGTACGACCCCGACGCGGGGGAGCTGGCGCCGACCGCGATCAGCCAGGAGGCGACCGCCGCGCTCGGCGAGCGCCCCGCGTTCGGTCCGGGCGACGGCCGGATCTGGGAGGCGTTCGACCGCGGCGAGCCGATCGTCGTCGACGACCTCGACGCCGTCGACACCGTCGTCGGCTACGGCGACCTGCGGAGCCTGCTCGTCGTCCCGCTCGGCGACCACGGCGTGATGCCGCTCGGCTCCCGCGAGCCGGGGTTCTTCGACGACACGGCGATCCAGCTGGCGCGGGTGTTGGCGGCCAACGTCACCGTCGCGCTCGACGGGGCCGAGCGCACGGCGCAGCTCCGGACCCGCGACGCCGCGCTCCAGCGCGAGATCGACCGACTGGAGAAGTTCGCCGGGCTCGTCTCCCACGACCTCCGGAATCCGCTCAACGTCGCGGCCGGGCGGCTCGAGATCGCGCGCGGACTCGTCGACGGCGCGGACGCGCTCGCCGAGCTCGACCGGGTCGCCGACGCCCACGAGCGGATGGAGGAGCTCATCGACGACCTCCTCGCGCTGGCGCGGCAGGGACGGACGGTAGACGAGCTGGAGTCGGTCGACCTCGCCGAGGCGGCGGCGGAGGCGTGGCGCACCGTCGACACCGCCGGCGCGGCGCTGGACGCCCCCGACGAGGCGGTCGCGGTGGACGCCGACCCCGAGCGCCTCCGCACGCTGTTGGAGAACCTGTTCACGAATAGTATGGAGCACGGCGCTCCCGGCGACGGATCGGGCGTCACCGTGACGGTCGGCGCGCTCGCGGACGGGTTCTACGTCGCCGACGACGGCGAGGGGTTCGACGTCGACCCCGACGAGGCGGTCGAGTACGGGGTCTCCAACGACCCGCACGGGACCGGCTTCGGGCTCGCGATCGTCCGCGAGATCGCGGCCGCACACGGGTGGACGCTCTCGATCGACGACGCCGACGGCGCGCGGTTCGGGTTCCGCACGGACGGGTAGGGGGACTCCGCCGCCGACCGCGCACCCTCTCGACCGCCGCGTCGACTCGCTATCGTATATAAAATGACGGGGAGCTGTGCGACCGGAGCACACACTCGGGCCACGATTATGACCGACTCGCCCGTGTCCGTTACGTATGGACGACAGTGCCCGCGAGCTGCTCGAGCCGCTCCCGCCGAGCGCCAAACTGGTCTACTACGTTCTCGACGAGGAGGGCCGGTTCGACCAGACCGGGCTCGCCGAGGAGACCCGCCTCTCCACCCGGACCGTGCGGTTCGCGGTCGAGAAGCTCACCGAGGTCGGGCTCGTCGAGGAGGGCCTCTGCCCCCGCGACGCCCGCCGGTCGGTGTACGCGCCGGTCCCCGAGTCGGAACGCTCGGAGGCGGCCGAGCCGGAGGCCGGCTCGGACCCCGACGCCGACGCGCCCACGGCGGCCGCGGTCGCCGAGGACTAGACCGACCTCGAAAGGGGCCGCAGTGGGACCGCCGTCCGGGACCGGTTCGGCCCGATCGACCGACGTGCGTGTATCTGTTTCTGGACGCAGTGGTACGACCGATCCGGACCGCGTATCGAGGCGGTTCGATCCCCTCGACGGAACGACGGCGTGCCGACACGTTTCGAGCGGCAGACATACTTATCGGCTCGGACACAAGGGGAAGACATGTCATTGGAGACAACACTCCGAGACGACCCCGAGCGGATCGCGTCGATAATCGACCACACGAACGTCGACCCGACGGCGACCGAAGCGGCGATCCGGACCCTCTGCGAGGAGGTGCTCGAATACGGGTTCTGCTCGGCCGTCGTCGTTCCGTACCACGCGGCGCTCGCGAGTGAACTGCTCGACGGGGACGCGAACGTCGTCGCGGTGATCGGGTTCCCCTACGGGATACAGAACTCGGCGGCCAAGCGAAGCGAAGTCGAAGCGCTCCGCGAGCACGTCGACGAGTTCGACATGGTCATGAACAGAACCGCGTTCGCGAACGGCGATCACGAGTTCGTCGTCGAGGACGTCGAGGCGGTCAGAGACGCGGTCGGAGAGACGACGCTGAAATGTATCATCGAGTCGCCCACCCTGACGCCGTCCGAGATACGGCGGGCCGCCGCGCTCGTCGAAGAGGGCGGTGCCGACTTCGTCAAGACCGCCGTCGGGTACGACGGGCCGACGGATATCGACGAGATAACCGCGATCCGAGACGCCGTCGGTCCGGGCACCGAGATCAAGGCCTCGGGCGGGATATCCACCTTCGAGGAGGCGCTCGAAATGGTGGCCGCAGGAGCGAGTCGGATCGGCGCCTCCTCGGGCGTGGAGATCTACGAAACGACGCAGTAGCACGGCGGCCACCGTCCGACGGCCCACCGGAGCCGGGGGCGATCGGACGCCTACCGGCGAGGGCGGGCCGGTGGATCGTTGCCGGGTGATGAGATCCTTCAGGTACATTGACATTCTCGCGGTGCGTACCCTCGCTCATGAACTTCGACGAATTCACCGGCGAAGTACAGCACCGACTCGAACTGCCCGGGACGGGGGAGACGGTACGGGCGATCCGGGCGACGCTCATGACGCTCGGACAGCGGATTCCCGAGGGGAACGCGGAGGACCTCGCCGCCTCGCTGCCCCTCGAGATCAAGTGGTACCTGACCGGCGCGGTCCACGAACACGGCCAGCGCTTCGACTGGCAGGAGTTCGTCGAGCGGGTGAGTGAGATCGAGCGCGCGGAGCCGGCCGACGCGGCGTATCACGCCCGGGTCATCATGGACGTCGTCCGGTCGCAGGTCCCCGAGTCGGACTTCCACCAGCTCAGGGACATGCTTCCCGAAAGCGACGACACCGAAAACTGGGGGAGTCTCTTCGAGGTCGTCGACGAGGAGCACTGAGGCGAGCCGACGCTCGCTTCGTCCGCCGCGGAGCACCGGAACGCGTTCGCGGTTCGTCGGAGTCGGCCAGGACCGTTCGCCCGGTGGGATGACGGAGTGGACGAACGTGCCTGCTTGGAAAGCAGGTGGCCGAAAGGCCTCGCGGGTTCGAATCCCGCTCCCACCGTACGCACGCGGCGCACGCCGCGCCGCGGGCGTGTCGTGCGGGGATTCGAATCAGAGAGCGACCGATAGGGAGCGACCGTGGTTCGAATCCGACTCCGACCGCTTCCACGCGCACGGCTCCGATCCGTCGCGTTTTTGCCCGCGGGACCGGTAGTGAACCCACTCGATGGCGACGTACCACATCGAAACCTACGGCTGTAGTTCGAACCGGGGTGAGAGCCGGGAGATAGAGCGCGCGCTCCGCGACGGCGGTCACCGCCCGGCCGACGGACCCGAAGACGCCGACGTCGCCATCCTCAACACCTGTACGGTCGTCGAGAAGACGGAACGGAACATGCTCCGCCGCGCCGAGGAGCTCCAGGAGACGACGGCCGACCTCGTCGTCACCGGCTGCATGGCGCTCGCGCAGGGCGACGCCTTCCGCGAGGCCGGCGTCGACGCCGAGATCCTCCACTGGGACGAGGTGCCGACGTACGCGCTCAACGGCGAGTGCCCGACGACCACCCCCGACGCCGAGCCGGTCTTAGACGGCGTCGTCGGGCTCCTCCCCATCGCCCGCGGCTGCATGAGCAACTGCTCGTACTGCATCACGAAGTTCGCGACCGGGCGGGTCGACTCCCCGCCGGTCGAGGAGAACGTCGAGAAGGCCCGCGCGCTGGTCCACGCCGGCGCGAAGGAGATCCGCGTCACGGGACAGGACACCGGCGTCTACGGCTGGGACGACGGCGAGCGCAAGCTCCCGGAGCTGCTCGACCGCATCTGCGACATCGACGGCGAGTTCCGAGTCCGGCTCGGGATGGCGAACCCCGGCGGCATCCACGGGATCCACGAGGAGCTCGCCAACGTGTTCGCCGAGAACGAGGAGCTGTACGACTTCATCCACGCGCCGGTCCAGTCCGGCTCCGACGACGTCCTCGAGGAGATGCGCCGGCAACACCGCGTCGACAAGTTCCGCGAGGTCGTCGAGACGTTCGACGACCGGCTCGACCACTGGACGCTCTCGACCGACTTCATCGTCGGCTTCCCGACCGAGGACGAGGCCGACCACGAGCTGTCGATGGACCTGCTCGCCGAGGTCCGTCCGGAGAAGATCAACGTCACCCGCTTCTCGAAGCGTCCCGGCACCGACGCCGCCGACATGAAGGGGCTCGGCGGGACCGTCAAGAAGGAGCGCTCGAAGGCGATGTCGGAGCTGAAGATGGACGTCGTCGGCGAGGCGTACGAGTCGATGGTCGGCGAGCGCTACGAGGTCCTCGTCGTCGAGGAAGGCACCGGCGACTCCGTGAAGTGCCGCGACAACGCGTACCGCCAGATAATCGTGCAGAACGCGACCGAGCGCGGCGTCGACGTGGGCGACTTCCTGACGGTCGAGGTGACCGGACACAACACCGTCTACGCGTTCGGCGACCCGGTCAACGAGGGCGCCGTCGACGACCGAGAAACCGCCGAAGGCGACGACGCCGACGTCGAGGACGACCCCGCGGAGTCGGTCGCGTCGTCGGCGTGACCGTCGCCGGACCCCTCCGCACGTCTCGGTCGAAACGAGCGACTCGACCCCGTTAGGACGCGCATAATCATACCCGGATGGGCCGCATGCGGAACCAGCGATGAAACAGAGCGAGGACTCCCACGGCCGCGGGGAGACGATCAAGGCGACGTTCGCGCGGTACGAGGGCCGCCCCGACGAGTGTACCCTCCACCCGGAGTATCCCGCCGAGGGAAAACAGACCACGGAGTGGATGACGGCGAGCCGCGGCGCGTACGTCTCGCTCGCCATGTGGCGCTGAGACGGCGGCACCCGTCGCGTCGATCCCTCGGCCGCCCCGCCGCCGTCGGAACGCCGTCTACGCCTCCCTGTAGATCAGTTCAACCTCGTCGGCGAAGCGGTCTAAGATGTTCCGCCGCTTCTTCTTCATCGTCGGCGTGAGCAGGTCGTTCTCCGCGGAGAACTCCTCTTCGACGAGGCGGAACTGCTTGATCCGCTCGTAGGACTCGAACTCCTCGTTCACGCGGTCGACTTCCTCCTCGATGCGCTCGCGGACCCGATCGTCGCGACAGATCGCCCCGCGGTCGTCGGGGAGGTCGATCCCGCGCGTCTCCGCCCACGACTCCATTCTCTCGAAGTTCGGGACGATGAGCGCGGAGACGAACTTGCGCCCGTCGCCGAGCACGACGCACTGCTCGACGAACTCGTTCGCCGCGAAGCGGTCCTCGATCGGACCGGGCGCGACGTTCTTGCCGGTCGAGAGCACGAGCAGCTGCTTGGCGCGCTCGCGGAAGGCCACGTACCCGTCCGGTCGGAGCTGGACGATGTCGCCCGTGCGGAACCACGGCTCGTCCGGGTCGCCGTCGCGCTCCTCGGGCGGCGTGCCCGCGACGGTCGCGTCGTCGGGGAGGCCACCGGCGTCGACGAACGCCTCCGCGGTCGCCTCCGGCCGGTTCCAGTAGCCGTCGGTCACCTGCGGGCCGCGAACGAGCAGCTCCCCGACGTCGCCGTCGAGGTCGGCGGCCTCCTCGCCGACGACCCCGCCGTCGATCGCGATCTCGGTGTCGACGACCGGCGGGCCGATGGTGCCGACCTTCGGCGCCTCGGGGGGGTTGACGCTGATCACCGGCGACGTCTCCGTGAGCCCGTACCCCTCCAAGATGGGGAGGTCCATCGCGTGGTACAGCGCACACAGTTCGGCCGACAGCGACCCGCCGCCAGAGATGAAGAAGTCGACGTTGCCGCCGATCGCCTCCCGGACCGACGAGAAGACGAGCCGGTCGGCGACCGCGCGCTTCGCGTCGAGCAGGACGCCGGGGTCGTCCGCCCCGTGATGGGTTCGCCCCACCTCGACCGCCCACTCGAAGATCCGCTCTTTCACCGGCGACTCGCCGGCCTGCTCGCGGATCGCGTCGTACAGCTTCTCGTAGACGCGCGGGACGCTCGTGGTCGTCGTCGGCCGCACGAGCCCGAAGTCCTCGCGGAGGGTGTCCGGGCTCTCGGCGTACCCGACCGTCGCGCCCGCCGCGAACATCATGTAGTGGCCCGCCATGCGCTCGAAGACGTGCGCGAGCGGGAGGAAGGAGAGCGTCGTCGACTCGGCCGAGATCCCCGGCACGTCGGGGTCGCGGTCCGGGCGGTCCGCGAAGCGGCGGTAACACTGCGTGACGTTGTCGCGGAAGTTCGCGTGCGTGAGTCGGACGCCCTTCGGCTTCCCGGTCGTCCCGGAGGTGTAGATGAGGCTGGCGAGGTCGCCGACGTCGACCGCGTCGAGCCACCCCTCGTAGGCCTCCGCGTCGAACGCCTCTGCGCCGAGCGCGTGGAGCTCGCCGAGGGTGTACACGTCGTCGGCGGTGAGGGAGGAGTCGTCCAGATCCAGATCGGTCGTCTCCACGTCGTCGAACGAGACGATCGCGTCGAGGGGCCGCGAGAGGTCGCCGGCGACGGCGAGCACCTCGTCCAAGAGGTCGCGGTCCTCGACGACGACGACGGTCGCGCCGGGGTCCTCCAGCAGGTACCGGACCTGATCGGGCGAGGAGGAGGCGTAGACGGTCGTCACGACCCCGCCCGCGGCCAGCGCCGCGAAGTCTGTCTGGGCCCACTCCATCCGCGTCTGCGCGTAGAGGGCGACACGGGCGTCGCCGTCGACGCCGACCTCGCGGAATCCCGCGGCGAGGCGCCGCACGACGCCGCGCATCTCCGCGTAGGTGACGTCGGCGTACTCGCCGTCGGGCGCCGCCGGGAGGACGCCCTCGGTCACCAGCGAGCGGTCGTAGATCCCCCCCTTGTACCGCTGGGCGGTCCGGTCGGCGTTGCGCTCGGCCGACCGCTCGAACGTGCGCGGGAGCGTCTCCCGGGCGACGACGTCGTCCGCGAACTCACGTTCCGCCTCCTGCCAGTGCATACCGCCTTCGACCCGCCCGAACAGTATAAACGATCGGGTAGTTTTGAGTTTACCCGATCGGTCGGAACGCGAGGGTTTAATCCCGGGAGGGCGCGAGGGACCCCTGTGGACCCCGATCGGATCCCCGCCGAGTTCCCCGCCCCGAGCTTCCGCGGCGCGCAGGAGCGGGCGCTCGCCGACATCCGCGACGCGTTCGCCGCCGGCAACGAGGTCGTCCTCGTGCGCGCGCCGACGGGGAGCGGGAAGTCGCTGCTCGCGCGGGCCGTGATGGGCGCGGCCGCCACCGTCGAGGAGACGTCGCCGAGCGAGGCGACGGGCGCCTACTACACGACGCCGCAGGTGTCGCAGATCGACGACGTCGAGGCGGACGACCTCCTCGACGACCTGGCGGTGATCCGCGGGAAGTCGAACTACGACTGCATCCTCCCCGGCGAGCACGACACGCCGGTCAACCGGGCTCCGTGCGTCAGGCAGCAGGGGTTCGACTGCTCCGTGAAACACCGGTGCCCGTACTTCTCCGACCGCGCGATCGCCTCCGGGAACCGGTACGCCGCATTGACGTTAGCCTACTTCATGCGCACCGCGGGCTCCGACGTGTTCCGCAAGCGCGACGTCGTCGTCATCGACGAGGCGCACGGGCTCGCCGAGTGGGCGGAGATGTACGCGACGATCGAGCTCTCGCCCGAGCGCGTCCCCGTCTGGGACGACGTGAGCGTTCCGGACGTGGAAGCCGACGCCGGTCCCGAGGAGGACGCGCTCGACCGCACCGCCCGCTTCGTCGCCTCCCTCCGCGACGTCGCGAAGCGCGCGAAAGACGAGCTGACGGGCCGGCCCGAGCTCGACCGCGAGGAGGTCGCGCGCCGCGACCGCCTCGGGGAGCTGATAAGCGAGCTCGGCTGGTTCCTCGAGGACTACCGGGACCTCGACTCGCCGACGACGTGGGTCGTCGACCAGTCCGGCGGAGAGGGGTCGCCGCTCGCGATCAAGCCGCTGGACCCCGCCCGCTACCTCCGGCACACGGTGTGGGACCGCGGGAACCGGTTCGCGCTCCTCTCCGCCACCATCCTCTCGAAGGAGGCGTTCTGTCGCGGGATCGGGCTCGACCCGTCGAACGTCGCCCTCGTCGACGTCGAGCACACCTTCCCGCTGGAGCACCGCCCGCTGTACGACGTGACGCGGGGGTCGATGACGTACGAGCACCGCGACGAGACGGTGCCGAAGATCGCTCGCCTGATCGTCCGGCTGATGGCCGAACACCCGAACGAGAAGGGGCTGATCCACGCGCACTCCTACGACATCGCCGGGCGGATCACCGAGCTGCTGGGCGAGTTCGGCGTCGCCGCGCGGGTCAGACGGCACGGACGGGAGAACCGCGACGCGGAGCTGTCGGCGTGGAAGGCGAGCGACGACCCCGAGGTGTTCGTCTCCGTGAAGATGGAGGAGGCGCTGGACCTGAAAGGCGACCTCTGCCGCTGGCAGGTGGTGTGTAAGGCGCCGTACCGCAACACGAACGACTCCCGCGTCGCACGCCGGCTCGCCGACGACCAGTGGGCGTGGTACCACCGCACCGCGCTGCGGACCGTCATTCAGGCGTGCGGCCGCGTCGTCCGCGCGCCCGACGACTACGGCGCGACGTACCTCGCGGACGACTCCCTGTTGGACCTCTTCGACCGCGCGAGCGCCGACACGCCGCCGTGGTTCCGCGACCAGATCGACGCGATGACGACCCCCGATCTGCCAGACTTCGACCCCGCGGCCGCGCTCGCCGGCATCGACGCCGAGCCGTCCGGCCCCTCTCGAGCTGCGCGGAGCCGACCGGGCGGCGTCGACGGCGACGGGCCCGACGGGACCGGGAGATCACGGAGCGGCGGCTCGGGGGCGGGACCGTCGGGCGAGGCCAGCGCGTCCGGCGACGGGGGTGAGACGACGCGCACGCGCTCCGAGGCGGACGCGGAGCAGCGTCGGGATCACCCGCTCTCCGACGTCTGGGGCGACGGCTGAGGCGGGGGCTCGAGCCGCGTTTCGCCGCCGAGCGGCGCCGGATACGAGACCGCCGGATCGCGCGAACCCCGCTTAAATCAGCGAGATTCCCCAGGCGGCCATGGAGCTCACCATGAGGAACGCGAAGAACAGCGCGAATATCTGTTGTCTGTTCATACCCCACCTGCGCCGCAGAGCGGCATAATTCCTGCGGGCCGTCCTCGGTAGTGATTATACGCCGCCGGTCTGATCGATCGTCAATATATATCGTATAAGGTGTATCAGGAACTTCAATCAATTAGTAACCTTCATAAACCTACACGGGTCTACTGTAGGTATGGCAACGAAGGGCCTCTCGAGTGCGCTGACGCTGTACGGTGCGCGAACGCTGACACTCCCTCAGGCGGCCGCACAGGCGGGCCTCAGCGAGGCCGAGTTCGTCGATCAGCTCGAGCGCCGCGGGATCGACGTGGCCGAGTCGGAGCGCGCCGCCGCCCTCGGGAACGAGTCGACCGCTCGCGCCGACTGAACGCGACCACCTCCCTCTCCTCGACGGCGGACTGTCCCCGCCGCCGTCTCCTCGCTTACCCGCACGCACAGCGTCGCGACCGTCGGCGCCGAGACCGCGTCCCTCCGCGACGACGCCCGGACTGACCTCTCCGCGACGGCGCCCTACTCCTCCGGGACGAGGTGCACGTCGCCCTCGTGTTCGAACGCGAGCACGCTGTCGGCGTCGCCGTCGACGAAGTCGGGGTTCGGCACCGTCTTGGCCTCGTAGGTGACCGGGTCGAGCACCTGGATCGCGTTCTCGTCTTCGACCGTCACCACCGTCGTCTCCGCGGCGTCCTCCCTCGTCCCGAGGCGGGTCGCGTCCGGCGCCTCCGCGTCCTCGAACTCCGAGACGTACGCCTCGCCCGTGGCGAGTCTGACCCCCTGCAGGCGCCCGGAGACGCCCGTGACGAGCACGGGACCGTCGCCGTCTTCCGGGTCGATGACCTCGCCCTCGGCGTACCGGGGGAGGCGGACCGCGAACGTCACCCGGTACACCTCGTTGCCGTCGCCGTCCTCGGTGACGAGCGTCGGGTACGACTCGAAGCTCCCGCCGAGCGCGTCGGTGATCCGGGTCGCGACGTTCTGCGCGAGCCGGTTCGAGGAGAGCTTCACGTCCGGGCCGTCGTCGGTCTCTTTCACCTCCGTGATGAACGCCTCGCGGTCGCCGTCGGCCTCCTGGGCCGCGACGTACGACTCGGCGATGTCGAGCGCCTCGGCGCGCTCCGCGGGCGTCAGGTCGCGCTCGTCCGCGCGCACCTGCACGGTGCCGGCGTAGTAGCCGCCCGCGATCCGCCCGCAGCGGTCGCAGGTCCCGCGCGATATCTTCACCGGGACGGTGACCTCCGCGGAGCGGAGCGTCCCGCGGACGACGCCCGAGAAGCGGCAGTGCATCCGGACGTTGTTCTCGTCGACCTGCTCGGGCTCGACGCCCCACTCGACGTCCGTGGCGTCGACGTGGACGCCGAGCGCCTCCGCCACCTCGTCGACGGCGACGTCGGTGTAGTCGCGCGCGCCGACGTCGCGCCACGACTCGCCCCGCCGGACCGCGCCGCAGCCGGAGCAGACCAGCACCTCGATCCGGTCGGGCGCGTCGACGAGGTCGAAGTCCTCGAAGTAGCAGTCGTCACATAACAGCGCGTCTCGGCCGCGCGGCTCGCCGGGGAGCGGCTCGCGCCGCTCCGGGACCGGATCGCCGCACCGCGGACAGAACTCCCGCGACTCGCTCATTGCCGGCGGCTACGCCGAGGAGCCGTTTAAGCGGCGCGGACCGCCGGCGCGGGCGGTCCTCCCCCGCCAGCCGTCGCGGCCGTTCGGGGCGTCCGACGCCCCGCGGTCGCCACCGCGGCCTCCGAAATCGTTTTTCGCGCGGACCGTGAAGGCCCTCGTATGAGCGAGAACCCCGACGACGAACGACTGGAGGAACTGCGAGAGAAGAAGATGGAGGAGCTCCGCGAGCAGCAGCAGGGCGGCGGCGACGCCGAGGCCCAGCGCGAGGCGCAGGAGCGCGCCGACGCCCAGCAGGAAGCCGTTCTCAAGCAGTACCTGACCGACGGCGCGCGCCAACGGCTCAACGCGGTCGAGATGTCGAAGCCGGAGTTCGGCGAGAAGGTGAAACAGCAGGTCGCGGCGCTCGCCCAGAGCGGCCGGATTCAGGGGCGTATCGACGAGGACCAGATGCGCGACCTCCTGAAGGAGCTGCAGCCCGACCAGCAGAGCTTCGACATCAGGCGGCGATAGATGGAGCTCGCGCTCCTGTACAGCGGGGGGAAGGACTCCTCGCTCGCCGCCCACCTGCTCGACCGGTTCTACGACGTGCGCTGCGTCACCGGCAGCTTCGGGCTTACCGACGACTGGGAGCACGCCGAGCGGGCGGCCGCGGAGCTCGGGTTCCCCTTCGAGCGCGTCGAACTGGACCGCGCGGTCGCCGAGGAGGCGGCCGAGACCATGCTCGAGGACGGCTACCCCCGCAACGGGATCCAGCGCGTCCACGAGCACGCCCTGGAGGCGATCGCGAGCCGCGACGTCGACGCGATCGCCGACGGCACCCGCCGTGACGACCGGGTGCCGACGGTCTCCCGCGCGCAGGCGCAGAGCTTAGAGGACCGCCACGGGGTCGACTACATCTCCCCGCTGTCGGGGTTCGGCCGCCACGCCGTCGACCGGCTCGTCGAGGAGACGTTCGACGTCCAACAGGGGCCGAGCGAGGAGGTGCCGAAGGCCGACTACGAGGGCGAGATCCGGACCCTCATCGCGGAGGAGCACGGCGAGGACACCGTCGACGACGTGTTCCCGGACCACGACCAGACGTACGTCCACGGCCGGAACGACTAGGTCGGCGCCGGGTTCGCGCCGTTCTTCCGCCGAAGCCGACCGGACCTCCCTACCGCCGCTCGTCGAGGAACGACTTCACGCCCTCTCTCGGGGGGAGCGCCGTCATTCCGCCGCGCTCTCGGACCGAGAGCGCGGCCGTCGCGTTGGCGAACGCGACCGCGTCGTCGAGGTCGGTATCGGCGCCCGAGCCTCCCTCGGCGAGCCGCGCGATCAGCCCGGCGGTGAACGCGTCGCCGGCGCCGGTGGCGTCGACGGCCTCGACCGCGAAGCCGGCGTGGCGGGCGGTCCGCTCGCCCCACGGCGCCGCCGCCGAACTCGTGACGACCGCGCCGGACTCTCCGAGCGTGACGACGGCGGTGTGGGGGCCGAGCGCCAGCAGGTCGCGACCGAGCGCCTCGCCCTCCTTCGAGGAGAGCCCCGTCGCGTCCACGTCCTCGTCGCTGGCGAAGACCACGTCGCTGTCGGCGACGATCCCGCGGACCGCGTCGACGACGGCCTCGCGCTCGCCGTCCGGCACGAGGTCCTCGCGGTAGTTGACGTCGAACGACACCGTACAGCCGCGTTCGCCGGCGGCCGCGGCCAGTTCGCGCATCGCTTCCCGGCCGTCGGAGTGCGTCAGGGCGACGCCGCCGAGGTGGACCCACGAGGCCGACGCCAGCGCGTCTTCGGGGACCGAGCTGGGCTCGAAGCCGAACGTGACGTCGCCGGAGCCGTAAAAGCGGAAGCGCCGACCGCCGACGCCGGGCGGCGAGACGACCGCGAGCGTGGTGTTGCCGTCGACGCGTTCGAACCGCGCCGGCGACACGCCCTCGTCGACGAGCGCCTCGCGCAGGAAATCTCCGAACGGGTCGCCGCCGAGCCGAGTCCAGAACGCCGGCGGCGCGCCGAGCCGGGAGAGCCCGACCGCGACGTTGGCCGGCGCGCCGCCCGGCCGGTGCGAGAAGCCGTCCACGTCGCGGAGCGTCTCCCCCGGCCCGGGGAGGAAGTCGATCAGCGTTTCGCCGGCCACGAGGATCTCCGCCATGCGAGAGACGGGGGCGCCGGGCGACATGAAAGTGTGCGGTTCGCCCCTGTTCGCTCGGTGATACCCTACTCGTCGGCGTCAGTTCCGTCCGCGTCGGGCCCGTCCGCGTCGCCCTCCGCCGCCGCGACCTCCTCGGCGACCGCCTCGAAGGCGGCGAGGATGACCCGCTTGCAGGCCTGGCCCTCGGTCGTCCAGTGCTGGGCGTAGTCGAGCATGTCGTCGTAGATGTCCGGCTTGCAGCCGGCGGCCTGCGGGTGGCCGCCGCCGTTCACCTTCCCGGCGACCTCGTGGGCGTGCCGGAACTCCTCCGAGCCGCGGATCGACGCGGAGCCGGCCGGCTTGACGATCACGGCGGCGTCCGCGCCCGCCTCGCGGAGGGCCTCCGCGACCTCGTTCTGCGAGCAGCGCCCGTACGTCACCGCGACGGTCCACTCGCCGACCTCGTGGGTGACCGCGCGGTCGACGGCGGCGTCGATCCGCGCCTCCTTCTCGACGCGACGGTCGGCGACGAACGCCTCGACGGTCTCCGGGAGGTCGGCGCCGTACGCGCCGACGACCGTCGCGTACTCCTCGCTCCCGGCCCAGTAGGAGTAGTCGGCGAGGTCGTCCGAGCGCGGGTCCTCCTTGATCCAGAGGTCGTGGTCGCGCGTCACGGCCGCCAGCTCGGCCCACCGGTCGTCGAACGCGTGGTCGAGCGAGCGCAGCGCCACGTCGGCGGTGCACTCCTCGTCGGACTCGCCGATCACGAGGTCGACGCCGAGCTCTCGGACCGCTGCGGCCGTCTCGTCGTCCCACTGGTGGTGGTCGAACCACCGGATCGAGGCGACCTCCGCCGCGAGCGCCTCCAGCGGCTCCGCGATCCACTCGTAGTCGTCGGGACAGAGGTCGCAGACGAACAGATCGACGTCGGCGTCGGCGTACGCGAGCACGCGCTCGAGCGAGGTGTCGAGCGAGTACGGCCCCGCCGCGACCAGTCCGACCGGCGAACGCGCGTGGGCGTCGGCGGTGGGGTCGTCGGCGTCGTCGTCGGTGACCTCCTCCGCGTCTTCGTCCGCCTCCTCCGCGTCTTCGCCCGCCTCCTCTCTGTCGTCCCCGCCCGCGAGCCGCGCCGCGATGGCGGCCTCGAAGTCGGCGACGTCGAGGGTGGCGTCGTACGCCTCTCGGACCATCGCCGCGCAGGCGAGCCCGTCGGCGTCGCCGTCGGCGATCACGACCGCCTCGCTCCCCTCGATCGCCTCCTTGGCCCGCCGCTCGGCGCGCTCCTCGTCCAGCGAGTCCGGGTAGAAGAAGCCCTTGCCGGGCAGCCGCGTGTACCGCGAGCGGGGGATCCCCGCCTCGTCGATGAGCTCGTCGTCCATACCGTCGGGCCGGGCGGGAGCGGGAAAACTCCGCCGTTCTCCCGGTGCGCGTCGGATCACCCCTCCCGTACTGGTCACCTCGCCCGTGCCGCCGTCCCGCCGCGTGCGTCCCTCAGATCGTCGTTCGCCGCGGGTCCTCGTCGGTGAGCTGACGGACGGTGAGCACGGGGATCGGACAGGTGCGCACGACGCGCTCCGCGACGGAGCCGATGAGGAACCGGTTCTCCCCGTGGCGGCCGCGGGTGCCCATCGCGACGACGTCGGCGTCGACGTCGCGCGCGTACCCCGAGATCTCGGCGGCCGGTCGCCCCTCGCGCACCTCGGCCGTGACGTCGATGCCGGGGTCGCGCTCCGCCGCGGCGTCGGCGACCGCTTCGAGCGCCGACTCGCCGTGGTCGTCGAGCGCGGCGCGGAGGTCCTCGCGGACCTCGTCGGGCGTGGACTCGACCTCCCCCTTGTCGACGACGTAGACGGCGTGAACCTCGGCCTCGAAGCGGGCGGCGATGTCGACCGCGACGTCGACGGCCCGCCGCACGCTGTCGGAACCGTCGGTCGCGACCACGATCGTGTCGAACATACGACTCCGTTCGCCGAGGCGATAGTTAAAAACAGGCGGTCGACCGCGGAACGGTTTCCCTCGGGAATCAGGCGAGGAAGACGTGCCGCGGCCGGTCGGCGAGCACCTCGCGGCCCCACTCGACCGTCTCGCGGAACTCGTCGGAGCCGAAGAACGTCATCGCGTCCTCCTTCGCCTCCCACTGGCTGGCGATGAACATGTCGTTCTCGTCCTCGACGTTGGTCATGAGGTCGGTCTCGACGTGGCCGTCCATCTCCGCGAGGATCTCGCCGACCTCGTCGAACGTGTCGCCGAACTCCTCGCGGTAGTCCGGCTTGACGGTGTAGAACATCCCCATCGTGCCGAAGCCGGACTCCTCGCCGGCGCGGGCGACGACGTCCGGGAGCTCCGAGAGGAAGCCGGCCGCGGTCTCGGCGGCGGAGGCCGTGTCCCAGATCGAGACGACCGCGGACCGGTCGGTGTGCCGGCCCTCGTACACCGCCGTCTTCACGTGGGTGCCGTAGTGGTCGAAGTTGCCGCGGAGCCCCTCGACCTCGTCGAACAGCTCGTCGACGTCGGCCTCGCTGTACAGCACGGTCGCGTACACGTCCTCGCCGTGCGGCTTCCCGGCGTAAATGTCGAGGTCCGCGAGCTCGCCGCGGATCTCCTCGTCGGAGACGCCCTCGCCGCCCGCCTCCTCATCGCCGTGCGGGTGGTCGCCATCGCCGCCCGCCTCCTCATCGCCGTGCGGGTGGTCGCCATCGCCGCCCGCCTCCTCCTCGCCGTGCGGGTGGTCGCCGTGCGCGGAGCCGCCGCCGGCGCTCGCGTGGTCGTGGCCCCCGCCGCGGCTCCCGCGGCTCTCGTCGCCGTGGTGGTCGCTCTCGCCGTGAGCGCCGCCGTGTCCCCCCTCGCCGTGGCCGTGCTCGCCCTCCCGGTCGGCGTCGCCCGTGGGCACCGTCTCGCCCGCGAGGTACGCGCCCAGGTCGGCCGGCGGGAACCGCCGCCCGATGTAGAACTCCTCGAACTCGCCGTACCGCGATGAGGCGGGGTCGAACCGCATCTCGTAGACGATGTCCTTGATGTCGGTCGGGTCCGACCCGAACAGCGTGACGCCCCACTCGTGGTCGTCGAGGCCGACCGAGGAGGCGATCACCTGCTTGATCTTCCCGGCGTACTCCTTGCCGACCTCGCCGTGGCCGGCCATGAGCTCCGCGCGGTCCTCGAAGGAGAGGTCGTACCAGTTGTACTCCTCGCCGCGGCGCTTGCTCATCGGGTAGAAGCAGACGTACTCGTCGTCCGGGATCTCCGGGGTCAGCTTCCCCTCGATGTACCGGCGGAGACCGGCGTCGACCGCCTCCGGCCCCTCCTCGAAGTACGCGTCGGAGACGTAGCCGGAGACCTCGGTGACCGAGACGTACGAGGTCGTCCGCTCGGTGAAGTTCGCGAGCGCGGTGTCCTCGAACCGGCGCTCGATCGACGAGAGGTCGTCGAGCGTCGGCCGGAAGTGGACGAACAGGAGGTCGGCCTTGTGTCCGAGCACCGAGAACAGGCCGGAGTCGCCCTCGTCGGCGTCGGCGACGAGCTCGCGGTGTTTCAGGAAGGCCTTCCCCTCCTCGATCGCCCGTCGTCGCTCCCGCTCGGGGGCGTCGCGCCACGCGTCCCAGTCGATAGACCGGAAGTCGTGCAGCGCGAACCACCCCTCCTCGGTCTGTGGTGCCTCGACCATACCTCGGCTTGGGGCCCCGCTACTTAGGGGCTTGCGGGTCGCGGCCGCGACGGTCCGGAGCCGGGCGGTCCGGCGACGCGCCGCCTCGCCGCCGCGCTCCCGGTTGTCGCGACCGAAACGCTTTCACGACGATCCCGGAAACGTGTCGACGATGCGCAAGAGCGGGCCGCCGAAGGGGCTGATCTCGTACCTCGTGTTGGAGCTGCTCGACGAGCGCCCGCGCTACGGATACGAGCTGTTAGGCGAGATCACCGCGATCAGCGGCGGCCACTGGGAGCCCTCGTACGGCTCCGTCTACCCGATCCTCTACAAGTTCGAGGAGGAGGGCGTCGCCGAGCGCGTCGAGCGCGCCGACGAGCCCGACCGGAAGTACTTCGCCCTCACCGACGCGGGCCGCGAGGAACTGGCCGAGAAGCGCCGCGAGATCGGCGCGGAGGCGAAGGAGTTCGGCGACGTCGTCCTCGGCTTCTATCACCTGTACGCCGCGCTCGCGACCGACGACCGGTTCGAGGTCGACGACGCCGACGGCGACTGGGCGTACTCAGAGCGCTACAGCGCGTGGATCGTCGAGCAGACGATCCGCCACCACGAGCGCGACTTCGGCGAGTTCGAGCGGATCGACGCCGCGCCGGAGGCGTTCTACGCGGAGGGAGGAACCGCCGAGAGCGACGCGGCTCCCGACGGCGGCGACGCTCCACCCGACGGCGACGACGCTCCACCCGACGGCGACGCCACCGGTCGCACCGACTGAGGCGTCGCGGGAGCGGGCGGACCGGGACCGTCATCCCCGCTACCGATCGATGAGCCGCCCGAGTATTCCCCCCGGCAACCCGGCTCGGACCAAGCGGTCGTACAGCCGGTCGGGGAGCACCGCCGCCAGCCGCGGGAGCCACCGCGCGCGGCGGCTCACCCGGTAGACGGCGCGCGGACTGTCGGTCGTGGCCGCGACGACGACGCGCTCGACCACCGTCTCGACGTCGGTGGCGGCGGGCGAGTACCCCTCAAACGCTCGGTAGGCGTCGGCGTAGGGTCCCCGGGAGTTCGCGTCCGCGTTCCGCTCGGTGACCCCCGCGGCGGCGCGTTCGTTGAACCCGGTCGGGACCGGCCCGGGCTCGACGAAGGCGACCGTCGCGCCGCGGGGCTCGACCTCGCGCCGGAGAGCGTCGGCGTACCCGCGCAACCCGGACTTCGCGGCGCTGTAGGCGCCGTGGTACGGCAGAGCGGTCGCCCCGACCATCGATCCGACCAGGACGATCCGGCCGCCGCGCCCCCGGATCGACGGGAGGGCGGCCCGGACGACGGTGTGGACCGCGGTCAGGTTCGCGTCGAGCTGGCGGCGGAACGAGTCGACGGTGGTGTCCTCCACCGCCGCGATCTCGTACCCGCCGACGCAGGAGACGACGCGGTCGAGTTCGCGGTCCGCGAGGAGCGCCTCGACCGCGTCGCCGTCGCGCAGATCCAAGGCGTGCGTCTCCGCGGCCTCGGGGAGGGCCGCCAGCCCGTCCGCGTCGCGGTCGAGCCCGATCACGTCGTGGCCGGCCGCCGCGAGCGTTCGCGCGACGCCGCCGCCGATCCCGCCGGCCGCCCCGGTCACGAGGACGCGCATGGGGACCGATAGCGACCGCGGGGCCGTGACGCTGGCGATTCGCGCCGGTTCCGGAGCCCGCGGCGGGCGGCCCGGACCGCGCTCCCGAAGGCATATACCACCGACCCGCGACTACCCGACGTATGTCATCCGACGAACCGTCGGTCCCGATCGTGTGCACCGAGTGCGAGACGGAGACCAGCGTCCCGCTCTCCGACGTGGCCGACACGCTCGCGAAACACAACGACGGGAAACACGACGGCGAGGAGGTGGCGGAGGTCGATCCGGCGCTGAAAGACCGCCTCGCCGACCTCGTCGCCGAGGACCTCGGACTGTTCGACGAGGCGTAGGCGGCGAGCGAGAGGGGACGACCCGCCGGAGAAGAGCGGCCGCCGACCGCCACCGGTCGACCGCGGGCGGTCGATTGTCGGTCACGGTCACGGACGCCAGTGGTTCGCCGCTCCCGGAGCCGCTCAGTCGTTCCGCGCGAGCGCGCCCTTCGGGTGGCCCTTGTGCTGGAGGTTCCGGTTGTCGCGCTTCCGCGTCGCCGTCGCCGGGATGACGGTGTCGGCGTCGACCTCGCGCCGCGGCCGTCCGGTGTAGCCGTGGTCGGGGTGTTCGGCGCAGTGGGCCATCGCGTCGTGGGATCCCTCCCACGGCCCCTCGTCGCAGCCGTCCGCCGTGCAGACGAACACTATCTCATCAGACATGTTGAGCGAGGCTTCCCGGTCGGCGTATATAAAGGTGGAGCCGTGGTTATCAATATCGATAACGGGGCCGTAGCGGGCTTCGATCCGGTCGTTGCGGTCCGGGATCCTGACTCGGTCGTTGCGGGCCGGAATCCGGACTCAGTCGCCGGCGGCGGGAGCGCCGAACAGCTCGACGCTCGTCCCGTCGTGGCGGCAGTCCTCCAGTGCGTGTTTGGCGGCGAACCCCGCCTCGTGGGCGGAGGCGCCCCGGCCGACGCCGACCTGCAGCTCAACTTCCACGTCGTCTTCGACGTGCGCGACCGCGTCGGCGAACGCGCGCTCGGGGAGGTCCGGACAGACGGCGATGATGTTGTCGCCCCCGACGAAGAAGGAGAGCGCGCCGTGCCGCTCCCGGAGGTAGCGCATGAGGGAGGCGTACGCCCGTTCGATGTTGATGAACGTGTCGAACTCGTTGAGCCGGTCGGTGTACTTCCCGGTCGCGTTGACGACGTCGAAGTGCGCGACCTGGAGGTCCGACCCCGTCGTCTCCGTGAGGTACTCGCCGGCGAGCACCTCGGTCCGGGCCTTGTCCTGGGCGCTCCCTTCGAGCTGGAGCTGCCGGTTCGCGGCCTCCAGCGCGTCGACCGGTCGCTCGGCGACCGCGGTGCCGAGGCTGATGCTCACCGGGTACCGGTTCCCGATCGACTCCTGGAGAGCCGCGTGGGCCGCGCCGTCCACGCCGTTCGTCACCGCGATCATGTTGTCGAAGCGCGTGAAGAAGACGTACGCGTCGCGGTGGCCGACGAACTGGGCGATGTCGGCGAACAGCCGCGACTGGAGCGTCTGGAGATCCATCTCCCGGCGCGGCTCCGGTGTCGTCGTCCACGGCCCGTAGTTGTCGATCTGGACGAGGGTCACCTGGGTCGTCGTCACAGTGGACTCCGATTAGGAGTCGCGCCGCTTTACCCTTCCGTTATCCCGAAGCTGGAACCGGTATCGTATCTGGGAGCCTCGGCTTCTCCGACGAACCGCCGAACCGGCCCCGCAACCGCCACGGCCCCGCAACCACTAGGGCCGTGGCGCCCCGACGAGGGACATGGCATTCAGCGGCGCCGTCCTCGACGTGGACGGCACGGTCGTGCGAGGCGACGATCCGATCCCGGGCGCCCCGGCCGGCTACCGCCGGCTCCGAGAGGCCGGGATCGAGACGCTGTTCGTCTCGAACAACCCGACGAAGGCGCCGCCGGCGTACGTCGACCGGCTCGGCGCCGCGGGGTACGACGTCGACGTCGACAGCGTGTTCACGGCCGGGACGGTGACGACGCGATACCTCGCGAAGCGCCACGCCGATGACGACCTGCTGTGTATCGGCGACCCCGGCCTGCTCGACCAGTTCGCGGAGGCGGGGCTCTCGACGACCGACGACGTCGACGCCGCCGACGCGCTCGTCGCCTCGATCTCCCGCGGGTTCGACTACGAGGACCTCTGTACCGCGCTGTGGACGCTGGAGCGCGGCGTCCCCTTCATCGGCACCGACCCCGACGTGGTCATCCCGGCCCCCGAGCGCGACGTGCCCGGCTCCGGCGCCGTGATCAACGCCATCGCCGGCGTCGCCGAGCGCGAGCCCGACGTCGTCCTCGGCAAGCCCTCGGACACCGCGATCGAGATGGTCCGCGAGCGGCTCCCCTACCCGCCCGAGGAGTGCCTCGTCGTCGGCGACCGCCTGAACACCGACATCGCGCTCGGCGAGCGCGCGGGGATGACCACCGTGCTCGTCAGGTCCGGCGTGACCGACGATGACCGGCTCGCCGCGGCCGACGTCGCCCCCGACCACGTGCTCGACGACCTCGGCGACATCGACCGGGTCCTCGACTGACCGCGTCCGTCTCGCTCCCCCCAGTACTTCCGCTCCGTGGATAACGCTTATACCGACCAGTCGCTTTTTGCCTCGTATGAGTGGCGTTGACACGCACGAGGAGGCGACCGGGGACGACGACGAGGACCCGGAGCGTCCCGTCCGCGTGATCGAGGGACACGCGGTCCAGTTCAACGAGTACCGGTACTGACCGACGCCGCGGTCGCCGGCCGGTGTCGGGACCGTTAAGTGCTCGTCCCGGGTAGCCGAACCCGTGATACGGAGGCTCCGACGCGCGAGTACCTTCGCCGCCGTGGCCGCGCTCGCAGCCCTCGCGCCGACCCTCGGCGACGCCGCCGTCGTTCCCTTCCTCGCCGTCGCCGGCCTCGCCTTCTTCGGGATCCGCGACGGCGAGTGGTTCGAGACGCTCGCGCTGCCGGGCGACCGGGAGGAGGAGCGGCTCTACGGGCTCGTCGCCTTCTCGGTCGCCGCCGCCGGCCTCGCGCTGTTCGCCTCGCTCCCCCGCGCCCCCCTCCCGTACGAGGCGTTCGCCGCGGCGGCGCTCGCCGTCGGCGGGGGACGGCTGGGCCGAGAGCTCGTCGGCCGGGCGACGAGCGACGAGTTCCCGCTCGTCGCCGGCTACGTCGGCGTCGGCGCGTTCGCGGCCCTCGCCGGACAGGTCGCGGTTCGACTCCAGACGGCGGCCCTCGGCGTCGACGGCGGCTTCTCCCTCGGCGGGGCCGCCGCCGTTCCGAGCGTCGACCTCGCGGGAGCGTCGTCGTCGCTGACGACCGCGCTCCCCGACCTCGTCTTCCTCGCGTCCGTGGCGGCGCTGACCGCCGCGCTCGTGCGGTCGCTGGTGTTCGCCCGCGACGCGCACATCACGGTGATCCTCGTCGCGTTCGCGGTCTGGGGGTTCCTCGCGCTCGACCCGACCGTCACCGTCCCCCTCCTCGCGTTCGGGCTCGGCGTGACCGCCGCGCTCGGCTACGTCTCCTTCGCGCTCGGTACCGCCTCGGTCCCCGGCATGCTGACCGGGGTGCTCTCCGCGCTGCTCGCCGTCGTGCTCGGCGGCGTCGGCTGGTTCCTCACGCTGATGTCCTTCTACGCCGTCGGCGGCCTCGCCTCGAAGTACCGGTTCGACGAGAAGGCCGCCCGCGGCGTCGCCCAGGAGAACGAGGGCGCCCGCGGCACCGGCAACGTGCTGGCGAACTCCGCGGTCGCGCTCGTCGCGCTCGTCGGCTACGCCGCGACCGCCCACGTCGCCCTCCCCCCGGCCCCCTTCGCGTTCGCGTTCGCGGGAGCGACCGCCACCGCGATGGCCGACACGCTCTCCTCGGAGATCGGCGGGCTGTACGACGGGCCGCGGCTCGTCACGACCCTCAAGCGGGTCGAGCCCGGCACCGACGGCGCGATCACGTGGCAGGGCGAGATCGCCGGCCTCGCGGGGGCGCTCCTCGTCGGCGGCCTCGCCGCGGTCGGGATGCCCGTCGGCGATCTCGCCGTCGGCGTCGGGGTCGTCGTCGCCGCCGGCGTCGCGGGCATGACCGTCGACAGCCTCCTCGGCGCGCTGGTCGAGGGCGACCGGATCGGCAACCAGACCGTGAACTTCCTCGCGACGCTGGCCGGGGCGGCGGTCGCGGTCGCGCTCGGGGTGACGGCGCTGTGACCTCTCCCGCTCGCGACGGCGAGAACGGGAACGCCGAATCGTCCGACGGGGACGTCGCCTCCCCCGACCCGCGCGTTCGCGCCGCCCGCCCGCCCGACGCCGACCGGATCCGCGAGCTTCAGGCGTTCCTCCGGCGGCCGAACCCGGACCTCTTGGAGTACGGGCTCGCGGTCGGCTCGGCGCTCGTGAGCGCCGCCGACGGCCGGCCCGTCGGCTACCTGCTACCGGTCGACGCCCCGAACCGGCCCGGCGTCCACGTCGCCGAGCTCGTCGTCGATCCGGACCACCGACGCGAGGGACGCGCCAGCGGCCTCCTCTCGGCCGTCATCGCCGACGCCGACGGCCCCGTAACGCTGCAGGCGCACCCCGACAACGACGGGGCGCTCGCGCTGTACGACGGGCTCGGCTTCGACGTCGTCGACCGACGCCCCGACGCGTACGCCGACGGCGATGCGCTCGTGTTGCGCCGGGAGTAGGAGGAGTGCCCCCGGGAGCGGCCGGCGTCTCCCGGGTCGGCCGACGCTCCCACCGACCTCCGGAGCGAGAACAGACAAAAGGACTATTCGAGCCCCGCGCTTCGAGCGAGACATGAGCGACGCCGACGCGGACGGGAGCGCGGGAGGGGACTCCGGAGCGAGCGGGGACGCCGCCGAGGCGATCGACGTGGACTTCGGCGAGGACGGGCTCGTCCCCGCGATCGCCCAGGACGCCGACTCGGGCGAGGTGCTGATGCTCGCGTACGTCTCGCCGGAGGCGCTCGACCGCACCCGCGAGACGGGCGAGGCGCACTACCACTCCCGGTCGCGCGACGAGCTGTGGCACAAGGGCGGCTCCTCCGGCCACACGCAGGCGGTCCGCGAGGTGCGAGTCGACTGCGACGCCGACACCCTGCTGTACCTCGTCGACCAGAACGTCGGGGCGTGTCACACGGGCCACCGCTCCTGTTTCCACCGAACGATCGACGGCGAACACGTGGGAGAGCGCGTCTTCGACCCGGACGAGGTGTACTGAATGGGCGGCGCGGGGGCGGCGACCGAGGCGAGCGACGCCGACCCGGTCGCCGAGGCGGGCGAGGCGGCCGCGACGCTCCGCGAGCGCTACGACGAGCTCCGGCGGCTCGAAGGCCGGATCGCCGACCTCGGCCGGGAGCGCGTCGAGGCCGCGGCGGACACGTACCGACGGGCTCACCGCGTGCTCGACCAGTACGAGGAGGACGCGGTCGGCAGCGGGGACTTCGAGGCGTACGTCCGGTTCGAGGGCGAGTTCGCAAACGCGGTCGACGTCGACGACGACGCCCTCGCTTCCGACGCCTTCGCGGCCGCCGACGAGGCGGTCGACAAGAAGCGGCTCTCCGAGTCGGACTTCGAGGCGGCCCGCGAGGCGCTCGAACCCGCCGAGGAGTACCTCGACCTGCTCTCCGACCGCGACGAGGCGGTCGACGACTACCGGATCGCCCGCAAGGACGCCCGGGAAGCGAAGAAGCGTCTCGCCGCCCGGCTCGACGAGCTGCGCGAGGTCGCGGACATGGCCGACGCCGACCTCGACGCGGACGTCGACCGCCTCCGCGAGCCGGTCGAGACGTACAACGAGGCGGTCCGGGAGTCGTTCGACGACTTCTTCAAGTCCGCGTCGGCCCGCGACGTCTTCGCCTTCCTCGACCGCGCGGACGCCACCCCGTTCGTCGACGTCGACGTGCCGCCGACCGACCTGTCCGACTACGTCGCGGAGTACGAGGCCGGCGAGGAGCCGCTCCCGACCCTGCTGGAGTACGCTGACTACTCGAACTCCAAGCTGGAGCACTACGTCGACGACCCCGGCGCACTCCGGACGGCGGTCGCGGTCCACCGCACGTACATCGAGCGGCTCGACGGCGAGCCGCTGACGCTCGACTGGCCGCCCGCCGCCGGCGACGAGCTCGCCTACGAGATCGACGAGCTGATCCCGCTGGTCTCGCGGGTCGCCGCCGACGAGACGGTCGCGACGCTGCGGGCGGTCCGGGACCTCGCGCGCGACGGGGAGTACGAGCGGCTCCGCCGCGCCGCCGAGGTGCGCGACGCGCTCGACGAGCCGGAACTGGAGCTCGTGCGGACCGGCGCCGTCGACGATCGGGTGCGCGAGGCCGAGCGCACGCTCGAAATCGTCGAGGACGTGCTCGCGGAGACGGAACGGTAACAGCCTTTTAACTCACTTCTCTCGGCGAAGCGCACCCTTTCAAGAGCCGCCGGCGCCGACGTGGTGACATGACCCGATTCGACGCCGCCACCGAGGACGAGCGGCTGAAGCTGTTCGCGGACGCGGCGACCGCCCACCGCGCCCGGTCGAGCGACGTGATGACCGTCGACGTCGACCCCGACAGCGACGTCACCGAGGGCGGCGAGGTGCCGCCGTGGATCCAGCTCGCCGGCACGGAGCTCGTCTTGGACTGCACGGACGACGAGTTAGAGCGACTGAAAGCGCTCCTCGGCGAGTTCCCCGAGTTCCGGATCGACGAGCTCGTCAGCCCGGAGGAGGCCGAGGGGACGAACGCGGTCGTCACCGCGCGGTCGGACGCGAACCGCGTGGCGGGGTTCGTCGAGCGCGCGTTCCGCGAGGTGTACGGGCTCGACGACGACTACCGGGCCTGGGTGACGGCTATATAACTTGAATTGCGGTGTTGGTGTCGGCCGTTTATAACTGATTGACGGCTCTGCGGTGAACACCTCCAAAGTCGCAGCCGTTCGCTTATAAATGATTGATACCGGTTCGGCGGAGAACGCCTCCAAAGCCCCAGCCGTGAGGACTCGCGCGACTCGCTGCGCTCCTCGACCGCTCACTCCGTTCGCGGTCTGTGGTGCTTGCGTCGTCGTGCTTCGTCCTCACGGCTGCCCCTTTGAGTCCCACCCCGCCCGCACTACGACCGCAGCCTCACACCTCCCCAACCTCGTCGGCTGGCCTCCGCTTCGCTCCGGCCGGCCGCCTCCCTCGCGGGCTCCTCGCGGCCGCCGAGGGCGGCCGCTCGGAGGCGCGCCACCGCTTCGATCGTTTATAAACCGTAGTTCGATGACAACGTGCGTCTCGGCGACTCGCCGCGATTCGTCACGACACACTTAGTTTCCCCCCGCGCATTTGACCCGACAGACTCGTCGCTCCCCGCGCTTGCCGGACGGGGGCGACGCCGACCATCATGCAACAGTACCTCGATCTCGTCGACGACACCCTGTCGACGGGCACGTACAAGCCGAACCGGACCGGCGTCGACACGATCGCGTCGTTCAGCGGGCAGTACACCGTCGACCTCGCGGAGGGGTTCCCGCTCCTCACCACCAAGAAGATGGACGGCTACCGCTGGAACTCGCTCATCCACGAGGTGCTGTGGTACCTCTCCGGCGAGGAGCACGTCCGGAACCTCCGCGAGGAGACGAAGATCTGGGACGCGTGGGCCGACGAGGAGGGCCGGCTCGACACCGCCTACGGCCGGTTCTGGCGCCGGTTCCCGGTCCCGGAGGACAACGCCGCGCTCCCCGGCGAGACGTGGCCGGAGGACGCCCACCGCTGGGTGACCGTCGAGGAGGACCCCGACGGAACCGAGCGCCGGACGTTCGACCAGATTCAGTACGTGCTCGACACGCTGGAAGAGAACCCCCGGTCGCGCCGCATGGTCGTCAACGCGTGGCACCCCGCCAACGCCGCAACCTCGACGCTCCCGCCGTGCCACTACTCGTTCGTCGTCAACGTTCAGGACGGGCGCCTGAACCTCCACCTCACGCAGCGGTCGGGCGACATCGCGCTCGGCGTGCCGTTCAACATCGCCGCGTACGCGCTGCTCGCGAACGCGCTCGCCCAGCGGAGCGGGTTCGAGGTCGGCGAGTTCGGCCACACCGTCGTCGACGCGCACGTCTACTGCGGCCGCGGCGAGCGCGGGAAGTGGTACGCGAACAACCTCCCGTACGTGCAGGAGCGGCTCGGGAACGTCGAGAGCAAGGCCGACTACCTCGACGTGAAGAGCTGGGTCGAGCGGACCGCGCCCGACGAGGCGGACGGCGAGGAGGGGTACGACCACGTCCCCGGCCTGCTCGAACAGCTCTCGCGGGAGCCGCGCGAGCGCCCCCGGATCGAGATCGCCGACGTCCCCCTCGACGAGCTGACCTACGAGGACGTCGAACTCGTCGACTACGACTCCGCGGACGGGCTCTCGTTCGCGGTCGCGGAGTGATGACCGGCGACGCCTCCCGGAGCACCGAAGACGGTCTCCCGGGCGCCGACGTCGACCTCGTCGTCGTCGCCGCGGTCGCCGAGAACGGCGTCATCGGGGACGCAGGCGGAATGCCGTGGCACTACCCGGCGGACCTCGCGCACTTCAAGCGGCTCACGACCGGCCACCCCGTGATCGTCGGCCGGAAGACGTACGAGAGCATCGCCGACGGGATCGGCGGTCCGCTCCCCGACCGCACCAGCGTCGTGTTGACGACGCGCGACCTCGACCTCCCGGAGGGGGCGGTCGTCGCGAACGACGTCAACGGAGCGGTCGTGCTCGCCGCCGCCGACGCCGCCGACCGCGGCGTCGACGAGGCGTACGTGATCGGCGGCGCGGCGGTGTACGAGCAGTTCCTCGACCGCGCCGACCGGATGGTGTTGACGGAGGTCCCCGGGCGTCCCGACGGCGACACGCGCTTCCCGGACTGGGACGCCGACGCGTGGCGGGAAGTCGACCGCGAGGTCGTCTCGGACGCCGAGACCGACGCCGACGGCGACCTCGCGTTCGTCACCTACGAGCGTACGACCGACTGACGCCCGGATCGTTCTTTCTCTCTCGCTTGAACGTTCAGGTAGTATAACCGGGTGAAGATGCGTCAAACCGGCACAGTTCGCAAAATTTTCCACGCGGAACAACACTTTTGAGCGTCTAGATTGGTATGTGTTGTCATGGCATTATCTGAGTCGACGATCGAACCGAAGCGGTGCCCGTTCTGCGAGGCGGAGTTGGCGTCCCCCGGCGCGGGATTCGTGCGGCACATCGACGAGAGCCCGGAGTGTCGGGACGCCTTCGAGACCTGGCGCGACCGCGTGACCGACGACATGCGCGGGGGCTGGGCGGGGTGACGACCCCGACCGCGCGCCGCCGTCGGGAGGTCGCGGCCGCTCAGCTCCGCAGCGCCTCCACGGGGCGCTCGTTCGCCGCCTTCCAGGCCGGGTAGGCGCCGCTCACGAGCCCCACGCCGACGCCGAAGCCGAGCGCGAGGAGGAGGTAGTAGCCGTTCGTCGGGTCGAGCGCGAGCGCGGCGTCGACCTCGGGCGTCGCGGCGACCAGTCCCGCGACGAGCAGGACGGTGAGGAGCGTCCCCGCGGCGGCGCCGGCCGCGCCGATGAGGCCGGCCTCCGCGAGCAGCACGCGCAACACGTCGCGCCGCGTCACGCCGACCGCGCGCATCACGCCGATCTCCTGTCTGCGCTCGACGGTGCTCATCAGCATCACGTTGAGGATCGAGACGCCGGCGACGACGAGCGAGATGGCGCCCAGACCGAGGAGAAACGTGCTGAGCAGGCCGAAGAACTCGTTCACCTCGTCGACGATGGCGGCGAGCTCGAAGAGGTCGACCCGCTCCTCGCGGGCGTTCACCTCCGCGCGGATGTCGTCGGCCGCGGCCCGCGCGGCCTCTCCCGACTCGGCGACGACGAGCGCCTGCGCGTACCCGTCCGCCGAGAAGGCGGACTCGGGGAGGAAGACGGCGTCGTCGGGCGCCACCGGGCTGAACGTCTGGCTCTCGGCGAGCACCGCGACGACCCTCACCTGCGACCCGGCGATCTCGACCGCGTCGCCCGCGCCGACGCCCAGCTCCTCGGCGACGTCCGCGCCGACGATCGCGCCCCGCCGGTGGCGCTCCGGGAGGCGCCCCTCGGCGGCCTCGAACGCGAGCGCCGGCTCCTCGACCCCGTAGACGGTCGCGAACTCCCGCCCGCTCGGGCCGGCGACGACCGCGCTGTCCGAGTACAGCGGGACGACCGCCGGCTCGCCCACGGCGCGCCGGACGTCGGCCACGTCGGCCTCGGAGAGCGAGTCGATCCCGGCGTCGGCGTTCGGCGAGACCACCACCTGCGTGCCGATGTCGCCGATGGCGTCGTCGGCGCCGAGCGCCAGCACGTTGCCGAAGATCCCGAGCGCCGCGACCGCGAGCACGCCGATGCAGACGCCGAGCACCGCGAGCGCGGTCCGCACCCGGTTCCGGCGCAGGTTCCGCGCCGCCATCGCGACCGCGGGGCGCCAGCCGCGGAACCACCCGCCGAGACCCGACCGCGTCGCCGGCTCCGGCCCGCTCATCGTTCCTCCGGCGGTGCGACGGTTCGGTTCCCGGGGGCCGACTCCTCGTCGCCCCCGTCGCTCTCGTCACCCGAGGTTCCGCCCGCGAGCACGCCGTCGGTGAGCTCGACGACCCGGTCGGCGTACCCCTCGACGAGCGGGTCGTGCGTCACGGCGACGACCGCCACGCCCTCCTCCTTCACGCGCTCGAACTCGGCGAGGATCGACTCGCCGGTCTCCGTGTCGAGGTTCCCGGTCGGCTCGTCCGCGAGGAGCACCGACGGCTCGTTGATCAGCGACCGGGCGATCGCCACCCGCTGCTTCTGCCCGCCCGACAGCTCCGCGGGCTCGTGGTCCAGCCGGTCGCCGAGCCCGAACCGGGTGAGCAGGTCGGCGGCGCGGTCGCTCGCGTCGCCGGGGTCGAACGCGGTCGGCAGCGCGACGTTCTCGACCGCCGTCAGCGTCGGTAGCAGGTGGAAGTCCTGGAAGACGAAGCCGATCGACTCCTTGCGCGCCGCCGTGCGCTCGGCGACCGAGAGGCTCGTCACGTCCGTCCCGTCGAGGAGCCGCTCGCCCTCGGTGGGGTCGTCGAGCAGGCCGAGCACGTTCAGCAGCGTCGACTTCCCGGAGCCGCTCGGGCCGACGACCGCGACGAACTCGCCCGGCTCGACCGCGAAGTCGACGTCGTCGAGCGCGACCACGGGCTCCGCGCCCCCGCCGGGATACCGCTTCGTCACGCCGCGGAGTTCGACGCTATACATCGCGGCGGCGAACGAGGACGCCCGCGACGGCGATCCCGGCGACGCCCACGAGGCCGACCGCCCCGAGCGCACCGACGGGACCGAACGCGCCCGCGGACCCGAGGGGTCCGACCGATCCCAGCGTCCCGACGGTACCCGACCCGCCGCCGCTCCCGTCCGCGTCGGGGAGCGCCACCGTCTCGGTCTCGACGTACCGCACGCCGCGCTCGGTGTACGCGATCCGGATCGGCACCTCGTCGGCGACCGACGCGTTCGCGGTCGCTCGCAGGTCGAAGGCGACGAAGTCGCCGGCGCCGACCGCGCCGACGAAGTACTCGCGGCCGGCGGGCGTGGGCTCGACGCCCGGCGCCTCCCCGACCGAGACGACGACGCCCTCCAGCTCGCCGCCGCCCGCGTTGCCGAGGTTGGCGTCGACGGCGACCGCGCCGTCCTCCGTCGTCTCGACGACCGCGTCGGTGACTGTCGGGGCCCCCTCGTGCGCCGGGTACCGGAGCGTCGACGTCGCGGTGCGCTCCGCGCCGGCGCCCTCCTGCGCGTCGAGTCCCGACCGGAACGCCGCCGTGAACGTCACCGCCGAGCGCCGGTCCAGCGGGCCGAGGTCGACGACGACGCGGCGCTCCTCGCCGGGCGCGACGTCCTCGACGACGTACGGTCCGGCCTCGAACCCCTCGCCGTCGGCCTCGCCGGCTCCGCCGTCCGCGTCGCTCCCGTCTGTTCCGTCCCCGCTCCCCTCACCGCCCGCGACCGGCTCCCCGACCGCGGTCAGGCTCACGCGGTCGGCGGTCGTCGTGCCCGTGTTGACCACGGTCACCGCCACGGGAGAATCGGCCGACTGCACGGCCTCCTCGGCGTCTTCTCCCGTATCGAGTCCGCCGCCACCGCCGCCGAAGATCCCCTCGATGCCGCTCACGCCGATGCCGCCGGAGCCCTCGCTCTCGTCGTCGCTCCGGAGGTCCTCCGGGGCGAGCCCGCGCGTCCGGAGATCGAGCGTCACCTCGGCCGGCTGGACGTCGAGGACCACGTCGCGCGTCACGGTGACCGTCCCGCCCTCGCCCGCCTCCTCGTCGCCGGTCGCCTCCTCCTCGGCGACGACCTCGACGGTGAGCCGGCGCTCGCCGGGCTCGTCGAACCGCGTCCACAGCTCGACGGTGAGCGAGTCGCCGGCCGAGAGCGCGCCGACCGCGGTCGCCTCGTCCAGCGGCTCCGCGTCGTCGCCCGCGCCCGCGTCGACGACCCCGACGCTCCGCACATCGGCGGCGGCGGGGCTCCCGCCGGAGTTCGAGAGGGTCACGTTCAGGGCGGTTCGCTCGCCGACGACGGGTTCGCTCGTGCTCGCCTCGACCCCGTCGATGGCGATCCGCGCGTCGGGCACCGCCGCGGCCCCGCCGACGGCCGCGAGCAGCGCGAGGAGGGCCATCAGGGCGGCTGTCGTTCGTGTGGGTGTCAATGTCGACCCTGTTAGGGGAGCGATCGGCATATATCCGTCGTAGGCGGGGGTCGCGGCGGCGACCCGTCGCTCCCGCCGGCCGCGAGCGGGTAAAGGGAGCCGGGTCGCGGCGGCGGCGTACCGGTTACGGACCCTTTTTCAACCGTCCGACGTAAGAAGGGGTAATGAGCCAAGGCGACACCGCGAGAGCGGGTGATCGGCGATGATGGGCGGCAACGACCAGCAGGCGTACGACCGCGGCACGTCGCTGTTCTCGCCCGACGGGCGCATCTACCAGGTCGAGTACGCCCGCGAGGCGGTCTCGCGCGGCGCGCCGAGCGTCGGGATCCGCACCGCGGAGGGCGTCGTGTTCGTCGCGATGTCCCGCGCCTCCTCGACGCTGATGGAGGCGGAGAGCATCGAGAAGCTCCACAAGCTCGACGACCACCTCGGCACCGCGAGCGCCGGTCACGTCGCCGACGCGCGACAGCTGATCGACCTCGCGCGCCGCCAGTCGCAGGGGAACCGCCTGCGCTACGGCGAGCCCGTCGGCGTCGAGACGCTGACGAAGTTCGTCACCGACCATATCCAGGAGAACACCCAGCGCGGCGGCACGCGCCCGTACGGCGCCGCGCTCCTCATCGGCGGCATCGACGACGGCGAGCCGCGCCTGTTCGCCGCTGACCCCTCCGGCACGCCGAACGAGTGGAAGGCGACCGTCATCGGCGGCGGCCGACAGGACATCCAGGGCCACCTCGAGGAGGAGTGGAGCGACGACCTCTCGCTGACCGCCGGCGTCGAGCTCGGCCTCGCCGCGCTCGCGGCCCACGAGGACGAGTTCGAGCCCGACGACGTCGCCGTCGCGACGATCACCGAGGCAGACGGCTACCGGACCGTCCCCGCCGACGAGGTCGCCGACGCGTTCGAGGCGGCCGGGCTCGGTGGCGAGGAGGCGGACGACGGGACCGACGCCGACGGCGCAGACGACGGGACCGACGCTGACGGCGCGGACGACGGGACCGACGCTGACGGCGCGGACGACGCCGACGCGAGCGACGAGGAGTAGCGCCGCCGTCGCGCTCAGCCGATCGCTTTTCTCTCGGGCCGTCGAACGCGGCGCATGGCACGCATCGCGGAACTCGTCGCCTACCCGCTGAAGTCGAACGACGGCGTCGCCCTCGACCGCGCCGAACTCGGGGCCGCGGGCGCCCTCCGCGGCGACCGCACGTACGCGCTCGTGGAGGCCGGCGTCGACCCCCACGAGGCCTCCGTCGGCGGGAGCGGGGGCTACGTCAACGGGAAGCGCGAGCCCGCGGTCCACGGGCTCCGCGCGAGCTACGAGCTGGCGGGTCCGACCGACGCGACCCCGACCGCGGTGACCCTCTCGCGGCCGGCGCGGCCCGAGACGGGGACCGCCGCGGGCGAGCGGACCTTCGCGCTCCCCGACGACGGCGACGCGCTGGAAGCGTGGGTCGGCGACTACCTCGGCTACGCCGTCGACCTAGTGTGCGAGCCCGACGGCGGGCTCCCCGACGACCGGACGGCTCACGGCCCGACGGTGGTCTCGCGCGCGACCCTCGAGACCGTCGCCGGCTGGTTCGAAGCGGTCGCGGACGCGACGGAGATGCGCCGGCGGCTCCGCCCCAGCGTCGTCGTCGACGACTGTCCCGCGTTCTGGGAGGATCGGCTGTTCGCCGACCGCGGGGAGGCCGTGCGGTTCGCGGTCGGCGACGCCGAAATACTCGGCGTCAACCCCTGTCAGCGCTGCGTCGTTCCGTCTCGAAACCCGGACACGGGCGAGGCGATCGACGGGTTCCGCGAGCGGTTCGTTCGAAAGCGGCGGGAGACGCTCCCCGACTGGACCGAGAGCGATCGCTTCGACCACGACTTCCGGCTCATGGTGAACACCGTCGTTCCGGAGGCCCAGTGGGGGTCGACCCTCTCGGTCGGGGATAGGGTGACGATCGCGGGCGTCGAGCCGCTCGACGGGGAACCGTACTGAGCGCTGCGCGTCCGAACTGGCGAGCCTATCGAAAAGGTAACGCGCGGTGCGACTGCCGGCGACTACCGGCCGCCGTCGGTCATCGCGATCGGCTCCTCGTCGGTGTCGGCGGTCCCGCTCCCGTCGGCGGTCGGATCCGCGACGCCCGCGGTGTCGGGCGTCGTCTCGCCGACGCCGAAGTGGTTCCAGAGAGTGACGCCGACGACCGCGTACGCGACGAGGTCGTAGTGGACGGCGCCCTCGAACGCCGTGAAGGCGGCGAGCGTGCTGTAGCCGAAGAGGGCGACGACGCCCGCCACGAAGACGCTCTCGTTCGTCACCTCGCCCGCGGCCGCCGCGGCGAGCGACCGCTTGATGATCGGGCCGCAGGCGACGAGGAACGCGATCCCCGACAGCGAGCCGAGGTTGACGAAGAAGTGCGTCGCCACGTTCGAGTCGAGGATCGACTGGAGGTACTGCACCGTTACCGGGTCGTAGAACAGCCACTCGACCCGCGTGGGGTAGAGGACGGCGATGTAGGGGGTCGCCACCATCAGCCCGAAGAGGACGGCGACGGCGACGCGGGCGGAGTCGAACTGCGCGGCGCGCCGCACCTCGAACGCCGCGTCGCCCGGTGCGACCACGAGCCCGCAGGCCTCGAGCTCCGCTCTGAGCTCCTCGCGGGAGACGTCGGGGTCGTGGTGGATCCCGACCGTCCCGTTCCGCTTCGTCGCCGAGGCGGCGCTGACGCCGTCGCGGTCGAGGAGAACGGCCTCCAGCAGCCCCTCGCGTCGCTTCGTGTCGATCCCGTCGACCGAGAAGGTGTCGTGGACGTGCGGCTCCGGCACCCGCGCGGTCCGCGGTCCCGCGTCGTCGGGCGGCCCTCCGTCGCGACGGTCGCCCGCCGGCGCGTCGAGCCCCCGCTCGCGGGCCGCGGCGTCGAGCCGCGTCGAACGCCCGTGGCGGTCGTCTGGCATGTGAATTACCTACGTCCGCATCAGCATGAAACTTCCCCCGGGATCGGACCCGCTACGCGTTCACCGACTCCAGGTACGAGGTGACGATCATCTGCCCCTTGCGCGTGAGCGCCGCGCCCGACTCGCCGTCGACGACGAGTCCCTCCTCGCGGAGCGTGTCGAGGATCATCGACGTCTGCGTGACGTCGCCCGTGACGACGTCGGCGATGTCCGCCTCGCCGCCGGCCGAGTAGATCGACACGAGGATCTCCAGCTGCTCCTCGGTCGGGTCGAACGACTCGATCTCCTCCATCGCGTCGTCGTACTCCAGCTTGAGGTACCGGCCGAGCACGTTCAGCGTGCGCTCGTTCGGAACGGTCGCGATCGACGTGACGGTCCTGGAGTCGACCACGTGACGGAACACGAGCGCGGGCCGCTGGGTCCCAGCGAGCGTCCGGTCGGTCCGCTCGTAGTCGATCACGGCGGAGAGGTCGACCTCGAACGGGTCGGGGCAGTCGACGAAGCGGATCGCGCCGGGAGAGAGCGCGACCGACGCCGCGCGGTCCGACGCGTCCGTGACGCGCCCGCCCACCTTCGCGGGGTGGCGGACGGTGACCGTCACGTCGCGCAACAGGGCCTTGAACAGCAGGCGGGTGAACCGGTCCATGTCCTCCGGCTCGCCCTCGACGAGGACCGTGTGCCGCTCGCTCCGCCGCTCGTACGCGAGGGTGACGCTGTCGCTGAAAAACGACCGGAGGTCGCCGGGGACCGTGCCGACGACCACGTCGAAGACGCCGGCGAGCGGGACGGTCGTCTTCCCGTCGTCGGTCGCGAGCACCAGCCGGCGTCCGCTCAGAAGCACGCGCCCCGTCACCGGCTCGTCGCTCTCGACGTCCGGGGCGTGGACGCGACCGACGAAGTCGGCGACGACGGACTCTCCCATCGGACAGCCGTAGGCGCCGTTCGCTATTTACTGTTACCCACGACGTATCAGTCGTGATAACGAGTTGTCAGGCTCTGCGCGCCTCGCGAGCGAACGTGTTCGGCTATCGTTCACCCCTCGATCGGCTTCGATCGGTCGATCGATCGGACGCCGAGACGTGGGGAACAGCAAAGCCTAATGAGGAGGGCGTTAAATCGTGGGGTGATGCCCACAGTAGAATACCTCAACTACGAAGTGCTCGACGACCACGGCTGGTCGATGGACGACGACAACCTCTTCGAGGAGGCCGCCGACGCCGACCTCGACGCCGAGGACTACGGCACCCTCGAAGTGAACCAAGGCGAGTACATCCTCGAATCCGCCGAGGCACAGGGCTACGACTGGCCCTTCTCGTGCCGCGCCGGCGCCTGCGCGAACTGCGCCTCCATCGTGAAGGAGGGCGACATCGAGATGGACATGCAGCAGATCCTCTCCGACGAGGAGGTCGAAGACAAGAACGTCCGTCTCACCTGCATCGGGAGCCCGGCGACCGACGAGGTCAAGATCGTCTACAACGCGAAACACCTCGACTACCTGCAGAACCGCGTCATCTAACGCCGCACCGACCACGCCGCGGTCGCACTCACAGACGGTGTTCGATGTGGGTCACCCCCATCGGTGCCACCGTTTTTTCGAACGAACCGCTCCGAAGAGCCGCCGCTGCGGAGATCGCGTCGACCGTCTTATCAGGCCGACCGCCCTACCAGGCCGACCACGCCGTCAGGCTCTCGTCGCGGCCGTACACCCGTTTGCAGTCCTTCGCGTAGGCGAAGTCGCCGTCGTGGTCCAGCTTCTCGTGGCGGTACTCGGGGGCGTCCTCGCGGATCTGGACGCCCTCGACGACGAACTCCTCGTCGCCGAACTCCACCGTCTCGCCGACGGTGAACTCGTAGTCGCCGGGGACGTTCACGCGGATCGAGCGTGTCTCGTCGGCGTTCCCGTCCTTCGGATGGAGCGTCACCGGCACGGAGACGTTGTCGACAGCGCGGGTCCACAGCGTCTCGACGTCCTCGACGTCGGCCTCCTCGACGCGCCGCTCCGGGCCGACCTCGATCCCGGTCACCCGAACCTGCATCAGCGCGTCGGGGGTGTCGACGACGAACTCCTCGCCGGTCGCGACGTAGGTGTCCGCGGGGACGTCCATCCGTGTCGTGAACGACTCGCCGTCCTGCGAGACGACGATCTTCAGCTCGACGGTCTCCTCCTCCGGGATCTCGGTCTTGTACGTGTGGTCGCAGTCGGTACAGCGGACGGTCGCCTGCCCACCGGGACGCAGCACTTCGTGGACGGTCTCCTCGCCCGGCGAGCACGACGGGCAGGCGAGACCGACTCGGTCTCCTGTTTCGGTCATTACGGCGTCGTATCCGCCGCTCGCGTAAATATCCGCCCCTGTGGCCGCGGTGCGTCACACGCTCGCGTGGGGCTCGCGACGGCGGTTCGGTGACCGCCGCTCTCGGCGGCCGCTCCCCGCCGGAGTAAGGAAACTGGTTTACCGGTGTCCGGGGAACGGACGCCCATGATCGTTCCCGGATCCAGCTCACAGCTGCTCGCGGCCGCGCTCGCCGAGGAGACGGGCCGGCCGCTGGCGACGCCGACGTACGACCGGTTCCCGGACGGCGAGACGCTCGCGGCGGTACCGGACTTCGCCGGCGACGAGGCGACGGTCGTCGCGACGACCGACTCCGACCGGGCGTGGGTCGAACTGCTCCAGCTCCAGGACGCCGTCCGCGAGGCCGGCGCCGAGCGCGTGACGACCGTCCTCCCGTACATGGGGTACGCCCGACAGGACCGGTCGTTCGGCGACGGGGAGCCCGTCTCCGCGCGGGCGATGGCGCGGGCGATCTCCACCGGGACCGACCGCGTCGTCCTCGTCAACCCCCACGAGCCGGGCGTCGCCGACTTCTACGACGTCCCCGTCGAGACGGTCGACGCGGCGGGCGTCCTCGCCGACCCCCTGCCGGCCGGCCTCTCGGAGCCGCTGTTCCTCGCGCCGGACGAGGGCGCGGTCGGTATCGCCGAGACGGTCCGGGACGCGTACGGCGCCGGCGAGACGGACTACTTCGAGAAGCACCGCGACCGCGAGACGGGCGCCGTCGCGGTGTCGCCGTCGGACGCCGCGGTCGGGGGGCGGGACGTGGTCGTCGTCGACGACATCGTCGCCACCGGATCGACGATGAGCGAGTCGGTCGCCGTGCTGAACGACCGCGGCGCGGCGACGGTGCTCGCGGCCTGCGTCCACCCCATGCTCGCCGCCAACGCGGTGACGAAGCTGCGCGGCGCCGGCGTCGACCGCATCGTCGGCAGCGACACCATCGAGCGCGGCTGCAGCGTCGTCAGCGTCGCCCCCGTCCTCGCGGACGCGCTGGCGTAGGGCCTCCCTCCTCCGCTCTTACTCGATCTCCCGGATCACCCGCGCCGGGTTTCCGCCGACCACGGTCCGCGCCGGAACGTCTTCCGCGACGACCGCGCCCGAGGCGATCACCGCGCCGTCGCCCACGGTCACGCCGGGGTTGAGCACGGCGCGCCCGCCGATCCAGACGTCGTCGCCGACCGTCACCGGCTCCGCGGACTCGCGGCCGGTCGCGCGCTCCTCGGGGTCGATCGGATGCGTCGGGGTGTAGACGTGAACGCCCGGGCCGAGCAGGCAGCGGTCGCCGAACGTGACCGGGTTCGAGTCGAGGAAGACGCAGCCGTAGTTCGCGAAGAAGCCGTCGCCGACGGCGACGTTGTAGCCGTAGTCGCAGCGGAACGGCGGCTGGACGGTCGGGCCCTCGCCGACCGCGTCGAACAGCTCGCGGAGGAGCCGCTCGCGCCGGTCCCGCTCGGCCTCGCTCGTCGCGTTGTACCGGCGGGCGAGGTCGCGGGCGCGCTCGCGGTCGGCGACGAGCTCGGTGTCGCTCGGGTCGTACGGCTCTCCCGCCAGCATCCGCTCCGTCTCGGTCGGCATGGTCGGGTGACGGGGCGCCGTTTATAATACGCCGGCGGTTCGCGCGCCCGGCCCGCCCCGTCGGCCGCCCGCCTCCCTCACCCGTGCGTGTAGCCGCGGTCCGTGAGGGGGTCGCCGTCGGCGGTCACCCCGTCCGTCGCGTCCACGACGCTCCCGACGCGCACGAGCCCGCCGGGGCAGGCCTCGCGGGCGTCGTCGAGGTCGTCTTCGGGGACCGCGCAGACGAGCTCGAAGTCCTCGCCGAAGTGCGCCGCCAGCTCGAACCGGTCGGTCCGGTTCTCCGCGACATCCTCGACCGCGGGGTGGACGGGGAGCCGGTCGCGATCGAGCGCGAAGCCGACCTCGCTCGCCTCCGCGAGCTGGTGGAGCGACCGAGCGAGCCCGTCCGAGGAGTCCATCATCGCGGTCGCGCGCCCGGCGAGCGCGACCCCGTCGGCGACGCGGGGCGCGAACCGGAACAGGGTGTTGGCGCGCTCGACTGAGCCCTCGTCGCCGCGGTCGAAGAGCCGGAGCGCGGCCGCCGACCGCCCCCACTCGCCGGTGACGCAGAGCGCGTCGCCGGGGCTCGCGCCCGCCCGCGTCACCGGACCGGCGTCCGTGACCTCACCGATGGCGGTCGAGGCGGTCGTGAACTCCTCGTGGCCGTCGAGGTCGCCGCCGACGTACTCGGCGTCGACCGCCTCGCAGACGTCGACCGCGCCGGCGACGAACCGGTCCAGCTGGTCGGGATCGAAGTCGCTGTCGGCGTAGACGGCGACCGCGGCGGTCGCGCTCGCTCCCATCGCCGCCACGTCCGAGAGCGACGCGCCGACCGCGCGCCACCCGGCGGTGTAGCGCGTCGTCCCGGGCGGGAAGTCCGTGCGCTCGTGGAGCATGTCGGTCGTGATGACGGTGTCGCCGACGACGGCGGCGTCGTCGCCCGCGTGCGGCAGATCGGCGGCCAGCCGGCGAAGCGCGTCGCGCTCGTTCACGGGCGAGACAACGCACCGGACCCGGTTAGTATGGATCGGTCCGGCGCTCGCGATCCGCGCGCTCGGCGCCCCGATCGGCCACCATGTCCCGTGGTACCACGCATCATTTTAAGGCGTAAAACAGATTAACGAATATTATCATTATCGATCATTATGTTTATTACCATCCCTCCGAACGAACCGAGTGCAATGTCAGTACCCGTATCCGGACACGCGGCAGCGCGACGCGCCGACCGACCGATCACCAGACGACCACCGCAACCACCCACACGACCCGATGACGACACCTGACGACACCACGACGCCCGAGACGACCCGAACGACAGACCAGCAGACGACAACCGGCGACCGGTCGACGACCGAGACCGATCGATCGACGACCGAAACCAGCCGGACGCCGACCGCCGACACTTCTCCCCCGATCCCCGGCCGCACGCCGATCACCGAGGAGGCGGGCGCGCCGATCGTTCCGCGGACGCGGACGTCGACGACCGAACGGACCACGACGACCACCGATCCGACGCGACGGTCCTCCCGCCGCCCGAGCCCGCCCCCGACCGACGCGGAGCGTGACGCGCCGCTGGTCCCGGACCTGCGTCCGACCCGCCGCCCGCGGACCGACGGGGGGTCGCGATGAGCGCCGTTCCCATGGCGGGAACCGGACGCGGACCGCGACCGGACCCGACGACGTTCACGCGACGCGCGACCTATCAGTTCACCGACGGCGACACCGCGGAGTGACACCCATGCATCCCAACGAACTCGACGACGACGTCTTCGAGAGAGATATCGACAACCCGGCCGGCCGCCGGCTCCGCGAGCTGTTCGCGGAGCAGGAGTACACGTTCGCGCCCGGGATCTACCACGCGCTCGACGCCCGCCTCGCGGAGATGGCGGGCGTCGACGCCGCCTACATGAGCGGCTACTCGACCGTCCTCGGCCAGTTCGGCTTCCCCGACCTGGAGATGGTCACGATGACCGAGATGGTCGAGAACGCCAAGCGGATGGTCGAGGCGACGAACCTCCCGGTGGTCGCCGACTGCGACACCGGCTACGGCGGCGTCCACAACGTCCGCCGGGCGGTCCGCGAGTACGAGAAGGCCGGCGTCGCCGCCGTCCACATCGAGGACCAGACCTCGCCCAAGCGCTGCGGCCACATCGCCGGCAAGCAGATCGCCTCCCGCGAGCAGGCGCGGTCGCGCTTCGAGGCGGCCGTCGACGCGAGGCAGAGCGAGGACACGGTGATCATCGCCCGCACCGACGCGTACGGCTCCGCCAACGGCGACTGGGAGGAGCACCTCGAGCGCGGCCGGATCTACGCCGACGCCGGCGTCGACATGGTCTGGCCGGAGATGCCCGACCCGTCCCGCGAGGACGCGGTCGAGTACGCCGAGACGATCCACGAGACCCACCCCGACCTCGACCTCGCGTTCAACTACTCCTCGTCGTTCGCGTGGAGCGAGCAGGAGGACCCGCTCACCTTCGAGGAGCTCGGCGACCTCGGCTACCAGTACATCTTCATCACCCTCTACGGGCTCCACTCGGGCGCCCACGCGGTGTACGAGGACATGCAGAACATCGCCGAGAACGACGAGCGGGCGCAGTTCGACCTCGAGGACCGCTACCTCGGCCACGAGACGGAGAGCCACCACGAGCTCTCCTTCGTCCCCCGGTACCAGGACGTCGAGGCGCGCTTCGACCCCGAGGCGTCGGCCCGCCAGGAGGAGTCCGCGGGCTTCACCGAGGAGGAGAACGACCCGATCACGGCCGCGGAGGACGGAGAGGCCGAGGGAGAAACCGAGGAGCCGCCCGCCGCCGAAAGCGACGACTGATCGCGGAACCGGTCGCGGACCGTAATCGGTCACGGAACGAGACCGGAATCGGCCGGTCGTCTCGCTTTTTTTTATCGCCGGTGGTCGGTCGCGGTGCGAGAGAACGAGAGGGTGCGTGAGACCGCAGGTTCAGACTCCCGCTCGTGGATCAGGACGGGAGCGTGTCGATCCCGTTGATCTCGACGTAGCCGTAGCCGCACTCGGGACAGCGCCACTTCGTCTTCTCGCCGAGGTGGAGGGTCATCGCCGCGGTCCGGTAGAACGACTGGGTCTCCCCGCACGAGGGACAGTCCACGTCCTTTTCGAGCGCCATGTGCGCGGATCCGTCCGGCGCGGTTTTGAAGCTACTGATTCGGCGGTCGTCGTCGTCTCGCACGACGCCGCTCGTCAGGTCCGTCTGAGGGACAGCGCGACGAGCTTCTGTTCGGCGGCCCGGAGGTGCTGGTGGAACGTCGCCGGGCAGATGTCGAACCGCTCGGCGAGCTCCTCGGCGGTGATCGCTCGCGGCCAGTCGTAGTACCCGGAGTCGTGCGCCGCTCGGAGGACGTCCCGCTGGCGATCGGTCATGTCCGCTTCGAGCGCCGCGCGGAGACACCCCTGCCCGAAGATCGGCGTCCCGTGGGGCTGCGTTCGTTTGACCGTCAGCTCGGCGTCCGGATAGGCGTCGAGGAACCCGTCGATGACCGTCGCGACGTCCTCGGACGGCGGGACCTCCGCCCCGACGGTCCCGGTCCCGCCTCGGCTCTCGACGGTGCAGGGGAGCGCGCCCGACTCGCCGAGAAAGACCGCGGGACACCCGTCGTCCACGACGAACTCGAACAGCACCTCGTCCTCGAACCGCTCGACGAGACGCGCCTCCACGGACGGATGGTCGTCGGCGTGCGCGAGGACGGTCTCGGGCTCGGCGCCGCCGACCGAAAAGAACTCGGCGTAGCTCCCCGCTCCCCGCGGGATGAACTCCTTCAGCAGCGCCTCCGCGCCGTCAGTCTCTGACACCGCGACGAACGGGTGGTCGGAGCTCGTAAGGGAGAATTCGACGTACGTCACCCGCTCGTCCGGCCGAGGGGAGTTCTGGGACGCCATGACGTGACCGTTCGCTCTTGACCGGTTTCACTCTTCGGGGCCGCGACCGCACAGTCACACGCCCCGATAGATTCGGGAGGCGAGGTGTAACGGCGGTCCGCTCACTTCTCGTCGACGTGCCGGACCTCGCTGGCGACGCCGCGCGTCGAGTCGACCATCTCCGGGCCGGACATCTCGGCGCGGCCGACCGCGAACGCCTTCGGCCCCTCGATGACGACCTCGTCGCCGACGCGGATGTCGTCGTCCGCGTCCACGACGCCGGGCGCCAGGACGGAGCCGTGCGGGACGAACGGGTCGATCCCGACGCGCTTGGTGGGGGCGTCGCTCTCGGCCCAGCGGCGCGCGCCGGCGAGGGTGAAAGAGAGGGTGCCGTACTGGGGAACCATCGTCGCGAGCTGCTCGCCCGGCTCGCCCTCGCGGCCGGCGTCGGGGTCGTCGCCCCACACCTGGAGCTTGGGATAGCGCCCGGTGGTTCGAATTGAGGCCTCGCCCGGCCCGCCGAACAGGTCGTCGCCGGCGCCGTCGCCGAGCAGGTAGTCGGCGAGGGCCCGGACCGTGTTGTGCTCGCGCTCGCGCTTGCTGTAGGCGGGCTCGCCCTGTAACGCGGCGTTGAGCTCCCCGAGCGACTCGTCGCTCGTCGGGTGGCCGACGCAGGTGTACTCGAAGGGGACGTCGACCGCGGGGTCGTCCGCGACGCGTTCGCAGATCTCGCGGTAGCCGTCCTCGGGGACGTGCGCGATCACCCGCGAGTAGTCGTTCCGCGTCAGGTACCGCCGGAGCACCTCGGCGACGAACCCGATCTCGTCCTCGCTCCAGTCGCCGGTGACGACCGCGTCGTAGTGCTGCGCCGGGTACGTCGTCTCCAGCTCTTGCGGCACCACGCCGATCGGCGACGTCATCGAGACGGTGTGGCCGCGCCACTGGATCGCGTCGTGGAACTGCCCGTGGCTCTGGGAGTCGCTGTACGGCTTGGTGGCCGAGCAGGGCACCAACACGAGCGGCTGGTCGGCGAAACGATTCTGATACCGGCTCGTCACGCGGTCGGCGAACCGCCGGATCTCGACGCGGTCCAGCGTCTCCGCGGTCGCCGCCGTCACCTCGGCGTCGCGCATCAGCGGCGTCCGCTCCTCGAGGTACCCCCACTGGTCGTCGAACTCGCGGAACGCGGCCGTGAGCCACTGCTCGTGACGGGCCTGCCCCTCGACGTAGTCCCGGAGGCGACCCGCCCGGATCCGCTCGCGGACCCGTCGGAGCTCGGCGCGGAGCGCGTTCACGTTGTGCTCGGCGCAGTCGGCGCGGGTGAACTCCTCGCGGGGCGTCGCGCAGGCGGGACAGGCGCACGGCAGCTCGTCGAGGTCCTCGAGGAAGTGCTCGGCGTCGGCGGTGAGGTACTTTCCTTCCGTCCCCTTCGTCCGGGCGAGCGTCGCGTCCACGAGGTCGACGCCGGCGTACGCGAGGACGGCGACGTTCAGCGGCGTGGCGACCCCGGAGAGGAACAGCGCGGTGTCGGCCGGCAGCGACGCCTTCGCCGCCACGATCGCGTCGCGGAACGCCTCGCCGTGGCCGACGAACCCGGACGCGTCCGAGAGCAGGTACGCGTCGGCGTCGACGTCGCGGGCGCCCGCGCTGTCGACGACGGCCGCGGACGGGTAGTCGACGTCGGGGTGATCGACCGCGAACGACTCGCGGACCTCCTCGCGGGTCCCCGCGGGGAACGAGCGGTGCGGCAGGACCGTGAGCGCGTCGTCGTTGCCGTCGGGGACCGCTCGGTCGCCGGCCCAGAGGCTGCCCGCGTCCTCGAGGAACGGGTCCGCGAGCGCCGGCGTCGTCACCGGCTCGGCGAGCCGCAACTCCCCGAGTCGGGCGGCGCCGTCGCGCTCGTGGACCTCGAAGTGGTCGGTCATACGTCCCCTCGCGCGGGGACGGTCAATTCTCTTGTGTTCCGCGCCGCAACCGTTACGCCGGACCCGACCGATGGGATCGCATGGAGCTGTCCGGCCCGTGGGACCGCGACCGCGTCGACGAGTTCCTGACCGACGCGCGCGTGCCGGTTCGGATCGGCTGTCGAACTCCCAGGGACGACCCGTGGATCGTCTCGCTGTGGTTCTCGTGGGACGGCGCCGTCCACTGCGCGACGAGCGCCGACGCCGACCTCGTCGACTTCCTCGCCCACGACGACCGCGTCTCCTTCGAGGTGTCGACGAACGACCCGCCGTATAAAGGGGTGCGGGGCCGCGGCCGGGCGACCGTGTCGCCGGACGGGGAGAAGGAGCTGCTCTGCGCCCTGCTGGAGCGGTACCTCGGCGGGGTCGACAACCCGACCGGCGACCGGCTCCTCCGCCCCGAGCGCGAGGAGGTCCGGATCCGGATCGAGCCCGAGCGGCTCCACGCGTGGGACTACTCGGAGCGGATGGGGTCGGGGGAGAGATAGTATCGCGCGGCCGTTTTTCCGGGCCCCGTTGAAATTCTCAGAACGTGACGGGAAGTGGTTGCTGAATACAGAGGATGTAATCAGCACAGCGGTATTTATAGACGAAAGCAATACCGGTGGACGAGCCGGTCTAATTATCACCGTAATTCAATCGAGTTGTCGAGCTAAGTTGTACGGCCACGAACCCGAAATCTAATAGTACATACAATAATTAAAGACACAGTATTTGTTGATAGTTGTACCCCCAGTTATAACATCGTTTCCTTTACCATCCAAACCCCCACGTTCGCGGCCGTCGGGAAACACAACCCAGTGGGCAACGAGGTCTCCATCTTCAGTTTCGGCTTTGTACAGTCCGGCATCACCGGTCGCCTCGTGGGCGCTGAAGGGGAATGGCTCTCCATCCGCCAGGGCCAGGGTCCCGAGGAACGTGTCGTCAACCAATGCCAGTTTGATCTCAATATTTTCGTCCGTAGACGGTCCATTATCTTCGGTTAGTGTTATCCCACCGGTGTCGTAGTCACCGGTCTGGTAGATTCTGATCGTGGGGGCGGCACCGATCTCACCGTTACACAGATACACAACTAACTCCGCGTCCTTCTCGGACTCGAACTGCTCGGCGTCGTCTCCCGGTCGTGATATGCCGACGAATAAATCGGGGCCCCGAATACCGCCGACCTGCCCGACGTAAGTAGTACTACCCGACCGCCAGTCTTCGTAGGAAACCGCCTGCAGCGTCTCGCCCTTGACCTCGGTCTCCAAGGTGTCGAGATGAAGCTGCGGTACCCTGATATCGTCTACACCCTTGGTCGGCTCGGATGTGTCGTCTTCAGGGGGATCTGGTTGGGCCTCGCCGGTGCTCGCGCAGCCACTGATGGCGAGAGTCCCTGCTGCAACCGTGCCGGCTTTCAGCAGTGTTCTGCGTGATACGTCCGAACTTGATTTGGTGGTGGCCACCGTCGTATCATGCTCAAACAGGTCGTCGTTCGTTGGGTTGTGATCCATTACTAGCCCTCCAAATTGTAGGTAGCGTGAGTGGTCAGCATAATATCACCTGTTGGAATCGCTGCAACCACTGACTATTGTTCAATAGACGAGAGATATACACGGCTACAGACACGGCCCAATCCACCGGGCCGACTCGGGCAAGATACGCGCGATCTATTCAGCATGGTATCAACAATCCTCCCGACACCTGTCAATGGCGAACTGACCGATACAGAGTATGCAGTCAGCAATGGAACTACGTTATTTTCTCCATCTAAATCCTGAACCAACCGATAGAACGTGCTTGCGTATTGACCAGTTCAAGAAAAAATCGGCATCCGCATTTACTCTGGGGGGCGACACTCAACCACTGTTCCATCTTGAGGTGATTTGTATTCCTCGTCAGTTCGCCGGATAACGTACTCCGTGACATAATATTGGACAGGGTCCGATTTTCCAAAGTCTTTCGCCGCAGCACCTCTCTCTGTTATAATAAGCAGGACAGGTGTCCCATTGACATCGAAGTAGATTCCTGGCGGATACCGATTATTGAGTGAAGCATTAGGTGAATTGTTTTCAATCAACTCTTCGTATCGAGTCGTAGGAGAGGTACGATGTTTTCTATAGGCCGAATCTGCGGCTGATGTTAATACTTCTTGGAGTTCTTGGTCTTCAATCTCAGAAATTGGGATATACTCAGGATCATCAGGTACCGCGCTCTCATCTATCTGTATTCTCTGTTCATATTTTGGGATGCCATCAGAATCAACTTCGATTGCCTCCAAAAGTATATAATCTTCAATACTTACTGACCCACCATATGTGACCGTCACGTGAAATCCATCAGCGACCTTATCCGGTGTTTGATCTAGCTCTACGAAGATACTCGGGGAATGGAACTGTGTATCGGCGTGTTTTTCAACCTGATACGCTTCCTCATAGGCTGTGACAAACTCTCCCACGGATTCGTATCCTGTAACGAACCCTCCCACAGAGCGTGTGTAAATGTCTCGTGGCCACTCCACACCAAGATCAAGAGATGTGGGGCACTGATCCGGTAGTTCGTCTTCACTTGGTGGTTCCGAGTCACCAGAGGTCGTACAGCCAGCAAGGCCTACACTAGTGAGAGTTGCCAGTACTGCACGGCGGGTATGAGAGGTCACTAACAGGAAAAACTCGGCAACTGGTAAGTGTCTTGTTCAAACATGTTCCGTGCGTCCCCGATACTGGATGCCTGATAACTGACACCGTGCGCTTCTTGAGTCCACTGTACTGAGCGATTCAAGCGAGTCGTCTTGACCGACTCGCGCTCTGTATTCCGCGCGAATGGAGGAGGTGTCGCCGTTGGGGGGTTTCAACAAAGCCAACCGAGTAGCAAACGACCGCCGCGAGGACGGCGGATACTGGTCGAGCCAGTTAGTCGCCGGTCGCTGGTGCGGCCTCGTCGATGAGTGCGTCGCGAATGGCGTCGCGTTTGACGAGCGCGAAGCCGACGGCGATGACGAGGAAGCCGACGATGGTGGTCGCGGCGAGGCGTTCGTCGAGGAAGAACCATCCGATTATGGCGGCGAACACGGGGGCGACGTACCCGAAGAGGTTGACCTCGACGGGACCGAGGCGGTCTAGGAGTGTGTAGTAGAGGAGGTAGCCGACGACGCCGGCGGCGAGCACGAGGAACCCGAACGCGATGAGTACGTCCGGGGTGAGGGCGACGGTCTGGGGTTCGCCGCGGGCGAGGCTGGCGGCGTGGAGGACGGTGCCGCCGACGAGCATCATCCAGCCCTGGCGGGCGGCGACGCCGAGCGTGGGGGTTTCGCGGCGGAGGGCGACGGCGGCGAGCGCGAACACGACCGCGCTCGCGGTCATGAGTGTGACACCGAGTGGGTCGGGCGGCTGTATGTCTGTGGGGCCGGGTACGACGAGGATGCTGGTGCCGACGAGGCCGAGGAGGATACCGAGGACGCGCGTGGGCGTCGGGCGGGCGGTGTCAAGGGCGACGACGGCGAACGCGACACTCCAGATGGGGACGGTGGCGAGGACGACCGCGCCGACGGCCCCAGAGACCATGGTCTGGCCGACGAAGAGGAGGCCGTTGTGGACAGCGATCATGCCGACACCACCGATCAGGATAGTCGTGGCGTCGGCGCTGGTGGGGCGGACCTGTCGGCTGCGGGCGAGTGCGTACCCGAGGACGACGACGCCGATGGCGTCGAACCGGAGTGCGGCCATCAGCAGCGGCTCGACGCCCGCTTTCGCGGCGCGTATTGCGGGATAGGAGGCGCCCCAAAGAGCGGCGAGCGCGAGGAACCCGAGGGCGTTCTCGTAGCGCTTCACGTGCCGACGCAGGCGACCGCACAGAATAGCTTTTGCGTGGTGAGAACGCCCAACACGATACGGGCCGTCACGATGCCCGCTAATTGTTCAGTCCCGGGGTTCGTCTGGCAAGTGTCTTCTGCCCGACTCGCGCCCTGTATTCAGCACAGCCACGGAAATCTGTCACTGATTGAGGGTTCAACAACCCCCGTTACCCGGACCGCCCGAGCGTCCGGAGATCCTCCGTCTCGACGCGATCGGGGACGGCGTCGAGCGCCGCCTCGGGCCACCCGTCGTGGCCGAGCGTGATCGCGGTCTCGGGGTTCGCCTCCGCGAGCGCGGCGACGCCCTCTGCGGCGGCGACCCGCGCCGCGTCGTCGAGCCGCTCGGGGACCTCCGCCGTGAGCGGGTACGTCTCCGAGAGCGCCCGCGGGAAGGGACCGAACGGCGGTTTCACGCGCCACACGGCGTCGTAGTCGTGCGTGGAGGGCGCGTTCGACTCCGTGAGCAGCAGGCGGTCCGGGACCTCCAGCCGGGCGAGCCGGTCGCGGTGCCGGCGGATCTCGGGGCGCCGGGCCGACTCGTGGGAGGTGTAGAAGAACGCGTCCTTCGACACCGGGTCGGTGCGCTCCAGCTCGTCGGCGTGGTCCAGCAGCGCCCGGTAGCCGTCGAGCATCGCGGGGTGGCCGCGGGCCCGGCGATCGACCAGTCCGAGGAGGTTCCCCGACCGGATCGCGGCCTTCACGCGGCGGAGCTCCTCGAAGGTGACGTGGAGGTTGTGCTCGGCCAGCAGCCGCTCGGCGGACGCGTCGGCGTCCCCGTCGCTCCCGTCCATGTCCCGGAGCCCCGCCGGCGTGTGCTCGGCGCAGACCGGACACGAGCAGGGGAAGTACTCCATCTCCGCGAGGTGTTCCGTCCCCGACACCGTCAGGTAGCGCCCGTCGCGCGCCATCAGCGCGTAGGCGGCCGAGTCGAACAGGTCGCAGCCGGCGGCGACCGCTAACGCGAGCATCATCGGGTGGCCCGCGCCGAACAGGTGGACGGGCGCGTCCGGGTCGAGCCCGCGCTTCGCGGCGCGCACCGCCTCGACGACGTCGGCGTAGCGGTAGGAGTTGAGGAGGGGAACCATCGCGCCGACCGGGAACACGTCGAGGTCGGTGGTCGTCGCGTGCCGTCCAGCGGCCTCTCGGAGGTCCGGGAACGTCGACCCCTGCACGGGGGCGTTGACGAGCATCTCGCCCGTCTCCGCCGCCTCCGCGTCGGCGAGGGCGCGCTCCGTCGTCTCCAGCTCCCTTTCGGCGCGCTCGCGGTCGACGTCGGGCGGGGTGGGGACGTCGACGGGGGTCGCCACGTCGCTCCCGATCCGCCGCTGGAACTCGATGATCTCCTCGGTGGTGACGTCGATGTCGCCGTACTCGGCGAGCTGGAAGGAGCCGGAGTCGGTCATGATCGCGCCGTCGAAGCCGAGGTAGTCGTGCAGGCCCTCCTCGACGACCCGGTCCCGGATCCGGTCCGTGCTCCGGATGATGTAGGAGTTGGTGATCAGCATCTCGGCGCCGAACTCCTCGCGGAGCCGCGAGGGCTCGACGGTGAGCACGTTGGGGTTGACGACCGGCAAAAGCGCCGGCGTCTCGACCGTGACCCCGGCGCGGGGGACCTCCAGCCGGCCGATCCGCCCGGCGGCGTCGTGGTCCCGGACCTCGAAGTGATCGCGCATACCCGGAGTGGGCGGACGCGAGCGGTAAGGGTTGCGTTCGGGGGCGACGGGGCGTTCGGGGGAGAGTCGGGTCGCTCTCAGAGCCCCGTCGGGTGGCTCACGTACTCCGTCTCCAACCCCCACTCCGCCGACAGCGACTCGAGGGACCGGACCCCGAACGTCTCGGTCGCGTAGTGGCCCCCGAGGAACACCGTGATCCCGGCCTCCCGGGCGTCGTGGTAGACCTGTCCCTTCCCCTCGCCCGTGATCAGGGCGTCGGCGCCCGCGCCGACCGCCTCGTCGAGCCAGTCGACGCCCGACCCGGTGACGACGGCGACGCGCTCGATCTCGTCGGGGCCGAACTCGAGCACCCGCGTCGGACGGTCCTCGGCGTCGGGTTGCCCCTCGAACCCGTCGAGCGTCTCGCGGATCGAAGCCGCGGACCGAGGGGCGTCGAGCCCCCCGACCGTCCCGATCGTGACCGGTCCGATCTCGCCGAACGGCTCGCGGTCGCCGAGCCCGATTGCACTCGCGACGCCGGCCGCGTTGCCGAGGTCCGGATGGCCGTCCAGCGGGAGATGCGAGACGTACAGGGCGAGGTCGTTCTCGACCAGCGCCTCGATCCGGTCGTAGGTCTGCCCGGTGACGCGATCGATCCCGCCCCACGAGATCCCGTGGTGGACGACGAGAACGTCGGCGCCCGCCTCGGCGGCGGCCTCGATCGTCGCGAGCGCGGCGTCGACCGCGAACGCGACGCGCTCGACCTCGGCGTCGCCCGGTCCCACCTGTAGCCCGTTCGCGCTGGCGTCGACGTCGGCGTACGCCGCCGCGTCGAGCTCGTCGTCGAGCCGCTCCGCGTACTCGGAGAGTTTCATGGCGACGGATACGGTCGGAGCGTGATAAAAGAGGGCGGACCGTCGGAACCGACACCGGCCGGTGGAACTGAACGTGTGGCGAACGACACGGCGGGCTATTGATTCGGAAACCGGAGCGAAGCAGGCTCACTCGCTCCGGTGTTCCGCGACCACGTCCGCCCACGGGATCGGACCCTCGTTCACGATATTTGTCGGTTCCAACGCGTCGGATTCCAGGACTTCGGCGGAACTCGGAATGTTCGGATCGAGGCCACCGAGGATGCTCGGGATCGCGTTCTCCGCTATCGGTGGACGGCCCGTCTGCTGTACGTCCAGTTCCGGAACGTCTCCATCGCCGTCGTGGACGACGATCCGATGGACCATCCCGAACGTCTGATGGGGCGAACAGTAGAGGTCGTAGACCCCCTCAGTTTCGAACTGATAGAGCCAGTACCCGCCGACGGGCGGCATCGGCGAGGAGATCGGTCCGACGCCTTCGGGAACGCGGTTCTGTCGGCCATGACCCTCGTGGTACGCTGCGACCAAGTGATCGGGCGATTCCGCGCTGTAGAGGACGACGTCACCGGGTTCGACGTGGAGGCCCGCCGGGTGGTAGTGGAAGCCGAGAGTGTCGCTGACCAGTCCGGCAATATCGACGACAGTAAACGTTTCCTCCCTCACGGTGATGACAGTTACATCTGGATTATGCAGGTTTTTGTCGATGATTTCTCCGTCGGCGGCTTCGGAATTGATTGACTCGGTCGTCTCCGCCGAGAGTCCCCCCTGCTCTGCGACTGCGAAGAGCGGCCCCGGAATGTCGATGTGCATCTCGATCTCGTGGTCGGGACGGACCGGCGGCCGGAACTCCTCGAAACACTCTTCGGATGCGTCGCCGGCACAGGGATTGCCCTCGGCAACGGGCTTCCCGAAGATCGGGTCGATGTAATTCGGATTCGAAGCGCCGTCGCCCGTGCCCGGGCCACCACTACCATCGTCAGACTGCGCCGACACAGATCCAGTTCCGACGCCGAGGGCCGCGGACGCAGCAGCGGCTTTCAGTACGGGTCGCCGCGCGATTCTGTTCTCGAGCTCGTAGTCGTGGTTGGCGTTCGGTGTCCCTTCTGACATGGCGTATCACCCGCCACTGAACGTTCTCCCGCCACCCGTCTCCGTTCCCCCTCACCGTCGCAGAACGTTCGTCCAGAGCTTCGGCAGCATGTATGTTAAGTGTTACCATGGAACAGTCCAGGCGACCGTAGAAGTCAAAACAGATACACGAATCGCGTATTCAGCACGCGGTTCTCGTCAGTACGGACTCATTTCAACAAACCCGAACAGGTCACAGCGCTTCGGAACAACCGTTCCCCGCCCGAAACGACCTAATCGTCCAGCTCCTCGGCGACCGACTCCGGCGGGCCGTCGAGCTCGGGCGCGCCTCCCTCGCCCGGCGACTCTCCGCCCGGGACCTCGGGCGGCGCGTCGAACTCGGGGTCGAACAGCCGGAGGGCGGTCCGGATCGTCTCCCAGTCGTCCTCGCCGGCGGCGTCGCGCAGCGAGCTGGTGGGGGCCGCGAGCAACTGGCCGACCAGCGCGTCCGCCATGTCGCCGACGGTCTCGCGCTGCTCGTCCGTCAGCCCGCCCTGCGACTCCAGCTTCGAGAGCGCGCGGTCGACCTCCCGGGCCTTCACGCGGTCGGCGCCCGCGTACATCGCGGAAATGGCGTCGTCCGCGCGCTTGCGCTTGTACGCCCGCAGGATCCGGTCGAGCTCCTCGTCGATGATCGCCTCGACCTCGCGCGCCTCGGCCTCGCGGCTCTCGCGGGTCCGCCGCGTCACGTCCTCTAACGCGTCGATGTCGTACAGCGTGAGGCCGTCGCGGTCGGAGACCGACGGGTCGACGTCGCGGGGCTGCGCGATGTCGATGCAGACGAGCCGCCCCGCGTCCGCGACGTGTTCCGGCTCGATCACCGGATCCGGGCTCCCGGTCGCCGAGATCACGAGGTCGGCGTCGGGGACGACCGCCGGGAGGTCCGCGAGCGACACGGCCTCGGCGGGCGTGTCGACCTCGCCGGCGACGAACTCCGCGTTCGGAACCGTCCGGTTCGCGACGACGATCTCGGAGACGGCCGTGTCGTCGAGCGTCCGGGCCGCGAGCGTCCCCATCTCGCCGGCGCCGACGACGACCGCCGAGCCGTCGGTGAGGTCGATCTCGGTCGCGGCCAGCCTGACCGCGGCCGAGCCGAGCGAGACGACGCCCTCGTTGATCGACGTCTCGTTGCGCGCGCGCTCCCCGACGTGGAGCGCCTTCGTCACCGCGTCCTTCAGGACGGGGCCGATGCCGCCCGCGGACTTCGACTCCTCGTACGCCTCCCGCAGCTGGCCGATGATCTGGTCTTCCCCGAGCACGAGCGACTCCAGCCCGGCGGCGACGCGCATCAGGTGCTCTAAGCTCTCCTCGTGGTCGAGGCGGCGGACCGCGCCGCCGCGGACCTCGGGGGCGAACGACGCCAGCGCGTCGGCCCCGTCGACGGTCCGGTCGGTGACGACGAACGCCTCCGAGCGGTTGCACGTCTGGAGGGCGAACGCCTCCTCGACGCCGTCGCGCGCGAGCAGGTCCGAGACGGTCGCGCGGACGCCGTCGCCGCCGGCCGACTCGATCTCGTCGACCGTCGCGCGGGAGTGAGCGACGCTCACGCCGGCGATTGCTCCCGTCTCCTTCATCCCTTGAGTACCTCCTCGATCACGGAGTACGCCTCTTGGCGACCGTTGGATCTCCCCTTTTGTAAACCCTTCCAAACCCCCTCGGATCGCACGACTCGACGGATCGCCTCCCGGCGCGTCTCGGGCTCGATCCCGCGCTCTCTGAGCTCCGCGCGGAGCTCGCCGGAGAGCTCCGCCATCGCGCCCGCGCCGTCGATCTCGGCCTCGACGCGCTCGCGGAGCGCCTTCGCGAGCGCCGGGCTCGCGCCCCCCGTCGACAGCGCGACCCGGACCGGGTCGTCCTCGACCGTCGCCGGCACGACGACGCTCCGGGCGTCGCGGCCGTCCCCGCTGTCCGCGGCCGACACGTCCGTCCGGTTGACGAGCAGACCGGCGTCGAGCGCGGCGGCCTCGGCAGCGGCGTTGACCGCGGCGTCGTCGGTCGCGGCGACCACGAGGGCCGGTTCGAGCCGGTCGATCCACTCACGAACCGCGTCGGCGTCCGGGGCGGCCCGGACGAGCTCCACGCTCCGATCTCCCTTCCCCGCGAGGTCGACGAGCCGGTCGTCGAACGCCGGGCTCGCGACGACGACGCGGGCCTCGCCGGCGAACCGCGACGCCTTTCGCGCGCCGACGCTCCCCCCGCCGAACACGAGCACCGACTCCCCGGCGAAGTCGTGATACAGCGGGATCACGACCGGCACCTCGGGACTCCGATTCGGCGGGTCACGCCGTGTTGCTGTCGGCGCGGTCGGCGATCCGGATCCCCGTCTTCTTCAAGATTCGCGTCGAGAACAGCGTGTCCCAGTCGTCGGCGCCGACGTCCCAGTGCTCGTCCATCAGCTCTTTCACCTCCGCGATGCGGCGCTCGCTCTCCGCCTCCGTCCGTCCGTGCGTCATCGCGAAGAAGTTGTACTCCCAGACGCCCGCGTGTCGCGGGCGCTCGTAGCAGTGGGTGACGAAGTCGAGCGAGGCGACGGCCGGCCCGACCTCGTCGAGGGCGTCCTCGGGCACGTCCCAGACCGTCATCCCGTTCTCCGTGTAGCCGAGCGCGTAGTGGTTCGGGATGACGCCGACGCGGCGCACCTTCCCCTCCGCCTCGAACCGCTTCACCGTCTCGATCACCCAGTCGACGTCCGCGTCGATCGCGGCCGCCACGTCGGCGTACGGCGTCTCCGTGATCGGGAGCCCGCCCTGGATCTCGACGACGAGGTCGCGCTCGTCGGGCGTGAGCTCCCCCCCGTCGCTCGGCTCGACCGCGGGGCCGAGTTCCGACAGGTCGACGTCGCCGTCGGAGACCGGGCCGTCGACGAGGAACTTCGCGCCGACGTGGAATTCCCGGAGCTTCGGCAGGTTGTACGTCTCCTGGCCCGTCGCCGCCTCGATCTCGGCGAGCACCTCCTCGACCCGGTCGCTCCCGTCCTTGTCGGGGTCCGGGTGGTCGGCGACGCTCACCACGAACCACATGTTGAGGTGCGGGTGCTCGCGCTCGTAGTTGTGCGCGACCGCGGTGAACTCGTTGACGGTCTCCGCGATCTCGTCGTAGCGGTCCTCGGGCGCGTGCATCGCGACGAGCGACGCCGCCCCGCCGATCTCCTCGGCGTTGACGAGCGCGCCGAACCGCGAGAGGATGCCCTCCGCGTCGAGCTCGCGGACGCGATCGCACAGCTCGGCCCCGGTCACGTCGACGCCGCGCTCGCGCAGCGCCGCCGCGGCCGGTTCGAAGGGCCGCTCGGTCACCGGGAACCCGCCTTGGAAGGCGTTGATGATCCCGCGGTCGAGCGCCGTCAGATCCGCGTCGACCTCTCTCATGCCTCCGGATCGGGTCCGAGCGAGAATAAGCGATCCGACCCGCGGGCGGGGGCTCGACGCGCCCTCGATCCCACGCCCCCGACGCCGACTCAACCGTCGAGGTCGCGCGCGATGTCCGAGAGCGACGACGGCGGGCCGCGCGTCGCCTCGTACACGACGCGCTCGCCGGGGATCCGGAGCCCGTACAGCTCCCCCGGCACGACGACGTCGAGGACGACGCTGTCGTCCGGCCCCCGGTCGTTCGCGTCGAGCCACGCGACCAGGCGGTTCTCCCCCTCGCCCGCGTCCCGCGCGAGCCGACGGTTGTCGAACGCGCCGCGGATCAGCCGTCCGGCGCTGTCGGCCGTCACCGGCGCGTGGTACTCCTCGCGGTCGATCGCGACTCGGATCACGTCGCCGGCGGTCATCGACAGCGACTCGCAGCTTCCGGACTCGACGCGGCCGCCGAGCTCGTCGTCGTCGGGGATCCGCACGCAAGGGCGGCGAGTGCCGCCGCTCCGGGCGAGCGAGACGCGAATCGAAGCGACGCCCTCGTCGTCGGAGGGAACGCGGGGCATCGAAAGCGGGGGCTTACTCCTCGTCGGCGTCGGCCTCGGCGTCGCCCTCGCCGAGCGCGGCGGCGACGTCGTCGCCCTCGATCACCGAGACGTTGATCTGCGCGACGTCGTCGTCGATCTCGCGGCCGCGGACGGTGATCCGCTTGCGCTCGCCCTCGCGGGACGGCTTGAAGCCCACGCCGCCCTCTAAGAGGAGCTCCTTCAGGCGGGTGCCCGAGACGTCCTCGCGCATCGGTCGACCGGTCTCGTCGGAGCCGCCGGTGATCTCGATCGTGTGCTCGGAGAGGCCGACGGCGTCGCCGCCGATCTCGTCACCGATCTCGCGACCGAGGAACCGGTTTGCGTCCTGTCCGTCGACCTCTCGCTGGAACGTCTCGCCGCTCTCGGGGTCGGCGATGACGACTTTGAATTCGGCCATGGGCGAACCGAGACCCCCGCGAATAAAAAGCACGTCGAAACCGCGATCCGGACCGATCGGCCTTCGAACCCGGTTCGGCGGGTGGATTCGACTCGGAAACGGAGTCACCGCTCGGCGTCGATCCGCTCGACTCGCCGCGACCCGTCGCCCCACGGGCCGTCGACGAACGCGTCCTCCAGCGCCCGAGCGACGCGTTCCGGGTCGTCGGGACCGCCGGCCGCCGCGACGCTCCCGACCGCCTCGGGATCGAACGGCACGCCGAGGGCGTCGTAGACGGCGTCGCTGACGGCGGCGATCTCCCTCGCGTCCGCCGGCTCAACGACGACGCACCCGGCGACCAGCGCCGCGTCCGCCCGGACGCGCTGGGCGGTCCCCGACACCTTCCCGCCGCCGGCGACGCGCACGGAGTGGTCGCCAGGGCAGAACGACGCCGGCGGCTCGCCGGCGACCACGTCGGCGCCGAGCCCGCGGAGCCCCCCGATCACCGTCTCGACGGCGCGGTCGTACCGCTCCGTTATCGATCCCCGCGACCTACTCGTCGCGTCCCCGCCGTCCAGCGACTCTCCTGTTGCGTCCCCGCCGTCCAGCGACTCTCCTGTTGCGTCCCCGCCGCCCAGCGACTCTCCTGTTGCGTCCCCGCCGCCCAGCGGGACCGCGTGCGCGAACGCGATCGTGTCGCCGGCGTACGCGACGGCCCGGCCGCCGACGTCGCGCTCGACCGGGCGGAACCCGCGGTTCGCGGCGATCCGCTCGGCCCGATCGAACCCGTCGGTGCGTGCGTCTCGGCGACCGAAGGCGACCTGCCGCGCCGGGGTCCACACGCGGAGCCCGGGTTCCCCGGTACCCGCTTCCGCGAGGAGCGACGCCGTCAGCTCCCGATCCGTGTCCGGGTCGCCGGCGGTCCCCCTGAGCACGCGCATACCGGTCCGCAGGTCGGCGGCGAACAAGCCGGTTTCGGCCGGGAGGCGGCTTCTGTCCGTAGCCATAGTCCGCCGAGGGCGGCCGCCCGGGCGTATGACACAAACGTTTTGCCGGCGCTCGGACTGGGTCACGTATCGATGAGCGATCTCGGCGCGCTGCCGGTGCGAGCCTACCTCGCTGCCTGCCTGCTCGCCGGGATCATCGGCCTGTGGCTCGGCGGCGTCGCGTGGCGGGACCGCGACCAGCCGGGCGGGACCGAGGTCGCCCTCTACCTGCTCTGCGGCGGCGGAATCTCGCTGCTGTACGCGGTCAGGGTCGCCAGCCCGAGCGAGCTGGTCATGGTCGTCACGCTCAACCTCGCGACGCCGCTCGTCGCCGCGGTCCCCGGCATCTGGACGGCGTTCACGCTCGCGTTCGCCGGCCACGACCGGTGGCGGACGGAACACCGGATCGTCGCGCTGGCGACGCCCCCCTTCGTCTGGGTGCTGCTCGCGTGGTCGAGCGCCACGCACGGCCTCTCCCGGCGCTCGCTCGCCGCGGTCGTCGAGGGACCGTTCTCCCTGCTCTCGTACGATCTGGGCCTCGCCGACGTCGGGTTCGTCCTCTACGCGTACGGGCTCTGCGTCGTCGGCGTCCTCGTCGTCGTGGACCTCTACCAGCGGACCGGGAACCGGTACCGGCTCCAGACGTTCGTGATACTCCTCGGAACGCTGTTCCCGTTCCTCGCCGGGATCGCCACCGTGGTCGACTTGGGGAGTTACGCGAACCTCACGTGGTTCCCGTCGGCGCTCGTCGTTCACGGCGTCTTCCTGTACGGAACGGTGTTCTGGCTCGGGACGCTCGACGCCGCGGTCGTGGCCCGCGACACCGCCGTCGAGGTGATGCAGGACCCGGTGATCGTGGCCGGCTCCGACGGTCGCATCCGCGACCTCAACCCGGCCGCCGAGGAGCTGCTCCCGCCGGACGCGGTCGGCTCGTCGCTCTCGGCGGTGTTCCCGCGGCTGGAGGTCGGCGTCGAACACCCGATCGCCATCGGCGGGCGGCAGTTCGACATCCAGGAGGACCCGATAACGGACCCCCGCGGGACGGACCGCGGTCACGTGTTCCTGCTCCGGGACGTGACGGAGCGGGAGCGCCGACAGACGGAGCTGGAGCGCCGCGAGGCGGAGCTGGAGCGGCAGAACGAACGCCTGGAGGACTTCGCCGGCGTCGTCTCCCACGACCTCCGGAACCCGCTCGCCGCGGCGACCGCCGCGGTCGAACTCGCGCGCCACGACGACGGGGAGAACGACGACGCGCTGGACCGGGCGGCGAACGCCCACGAGCGCATGGACGACCTGATCGAGGGCCTCCTCTCGCTTGCGACCGCGGGACGCTCGGTCGACTCCGTAGACCGGGTTTCCCTCGACGCGACCGTCCGTCGGGTCTGGTCGCGGCTCGAGACCGCGGACGCGACGCTCTCCGTCGAGGGGCCGGACGCGACGGTGTTCGCCGACGGCGACCGCCTCGAACAGCTGCTCTCGAACCTGTTCCGCAACGCGAATGAACACGCCGGCGACGACGTCGCGGTGCGGGTCGAGGTCGACCGCCGCGAGGACGGCGTCGCGCTCGCCGTCGCCGACGACGGTCCAGGCGTCCCGCCGGAGCAGCGCTCGGAGGTGACCGAGCGCGGCGTCTCGCTGGAGGGCGGGACGGGCCTCGGGCTCGCGATCGTCGTCGACATCGCGGAGGCGCACGGCTGGAAGCTCTCCGTCGAGGAGTCCGAGTCGGGCGGCGCCCGCTTCGTGATCGTCGGCATCGAGCCCGCGGACGGGTGAGGCGACTCCCCGGACCGATCGCCGACCCCGGCTACCGGGGCCGACGGTCACTTGTCGGTCGAGCCCCGCCCTGCGAACGACGATGGCCGTCACGCTGCCGCCGGACTCGCTCGACGGGTATCGGCGGTTCTCCCGGTTCAACTCGCCGTACCCCGCACACGACGACGGCAGCGCCGTCGACCTGTATCCCGAGGCAGACCGAGGGATATCGCCCGTCTCGGGAGTCGTCCGCGAGACGCGTACCGTCGGCTGTCCGGACCGGCCGTACGCCGCGAGCGAGGACCACCTGATCGTCGTCGACCTCGACGACGAGTGGTGCCGGCGGGCCGGCGCCGATCCGGGAATCACCGCTCGAATTCTTCACGTGGTCCCGGAGGTGTCCCCGGGCGACCGCGTCGCCGTCGGCGGCGACCTCGGACCGACGACGCGCTCCGGGTTCTTCGGGCAGTGGGTCGACGATCACCTCCACCTCGGGTTCCGGGCGCCGGGCGCGAGCGCGCTCAGGGCGAGCGGGTCGCTCCCGGTCGACGTCGACGTCGCGGTCGACCCGATCCCGTGGGACGGGGAGGGCGTCGTGGTCGAACGCGGGCCGACGCACGCCCTCCTCGACGCGCCGGTCCACCCCGATCCGGGCGAATCGTTCGCGGCCCTCGCGAGCGACGAGGGAATTCCGCTGGACGGCGGGCTGGCGCACTACGCCGGGGGCGGTGCGTTCGGCGGGAGCGCGTCCGACGACGGCGGTAACGCGGTCGGACGCGCCGACCGCTTCGGCCGGCTCGACGAGGGGACGGCGGCGACGCTGTGGGGCACCCGCGTGGGGACCGCGGCGGGCCGCGGACTCGCGTGGGACCCGATCGACGTGCTCGCGAACGGCGAGCGGGTCGCGGGGCTGTCGCTGTTCGCGGCGCGGGACGCGGGGTACGGCGCGAAGGTCGTCTGCCCGGACCGGGAGTTCGCGGTCGGCGAGGCGGTGTCGCTCGACGTGGTCCCGAGCGACGACCCGATCCGGCTCGGGGTCGGGTGAGGGGACCGTCTTCGGGACCGGGTAGGGACGTAGCGAACAGCCGGCGCGTTCGGCGGCTCCCGCGGCGGTGCGCCGGACTCCCGTCTCGGCCGTCGCGGGCGAGGCGTCAGGCCACGGGACGGCTGGCTCGGTATCGGTGATAAGCGGTCGGGTCGGTCTCGAAGCGGCGGGAACCCTGCCCGCTGTCGTCGCCGCCAACCTCGGACCAGTTGTTTCCCGTTTCGGGGGCTACAAACGGACGCCCCGTGAGGTGCGGGTATGAATCGGACAGACGTCGCGGAGCTGGACCCCTTGCCGGCGGAGGCCGTCGCGCTCGTCGAGCGGCGGATCGAGGAGGAGCACGGCTACCTCTCGTGGCTGAACACGTCGGTCGACGTCGTCGAGCGCGGGCGCGTCGTGCTCTCGATCCCGTTCGACGACAAGCTGACGAACAGCGACGGCGACACCATCCACGGCGGCGTGGCGGCGACGCTGGTCGACACCGCTGGCGGGATCGTCCAGCGCACCGCCTTCGAGGACCCGCTCTCCGGGGGAGTGGCGACGGTGAACCTCAACGCGAACTACCTCCGGCCGGCGACCGGGGACCTCCGCGCCGAGGCGACGGTCGTCCGATCCGGCGGCTCGATCGGCGTCAGCGACATGCGCGTCACCAGCGCCACCAACGGCGATACCGCCGAGGTCGTCGTCGGTCAGGGGTCGTTCCGGCTGTTCCGCGAGTAACCCGCGAGACCGTCGAGGAGGTCGGCGGGACCGTCGAGCGCGGCCGCGAGCTCCGCCACCGCGTCGCGGTCGGTCCGGTCGGGCGCCGCGCGGACGACGACCGACTGCTCGCCGAGCGACACGAAGCCGCAGTCGAGCCGCTTCGCCGTCTCGCGCAGCCCGACTCCCACGTCGGCGTCGCCGGCGAGCACCTTCCGCGCCGGGCTCTCGAACGCGCGCACGGTGAGTTCGTAGCCCGCGACGGCCTCGGTCAACGCGCTCCGCGAGGTCTCCCGCTCGTCGGCGAGCGCGTCGAGCGCGTCGTCGAGGCTCCGCCGCAGCCCGGAGTCGGTCGGGCGGTTGACGAACCGCAGGTCGCGGTCGACGACCGATCCGAGCCCCGTCACGTCGGCCGGGTTGCCGGCGGGGACGACGAGCCCCCACTCCCGGGTCCAGCCGCCGAGGTCGACCGTCTCGACCTCGCGGTCGGTCGGGCCGGCGACGACCGCGACGTCCGGGACGCCGTCGCGCAGTCGCCGGAGCCCCTCCCGAGAGCCGACCGGGAGGTACCGCGGGTTCTCCAGTCGGTCGAGCAGGCGGTTGAGCGCCGGGTCGTCCTCGCCGACGCCGAGCAGGCTCGGGGGGCGCACGTCCGGCGAGAACAGCTGTACCGCGACGCGCTCGTCCCGGTCGAGGTACTCCGTGTCCGGGTCGACGGCGACGACGCCGTCGGCCTCGACGAGGCTCGTCGTCGCCCCGGAGCCCTTGTCGACCGGGTAGACGAGCGGGAGGTCGCCGTCGTCCAGGTCGAGGAGCCCGACGGGCATCAGCCGCATGCGCCCCTCGCCGTATCGCTCGCCGACGGCCATCCGCCCCTCGACCGTCGCCGTCGCGGGCTCCGACCGACCGGCCGCCTCGCGGATCGCGGGCGCGACGAACGTCCGAAAGATAGTGAGCGCCGACACGGGGTAGCCGGGGAGACCGACGTACGCGGACTCGCCGCCGCGGTCGCTCCCGCCCGCCGCCTCGCTCCCGCCCGCCGCCTCGCTCCCGCCGCGGTCGAGGCGCCCGACGAGCATCGGCTTGCCGGGCTTGACCGCGACCCCGTGGAGCAGTAGCTCGCCGCGTTCCTCGATCACCCGATAGATGACGTCGACGGCGCTCGCCGAGGTCGACCCCGACGAGAGCACGAGGTCGCACTCGTCGGCCGCGCGCCGGAGCAGCCGCTCCATCTCGTCGTAGTCGTCGCCGGCGTGCGGGTAGAGAACCGGGTCGCCGCCGGCCTCCTCGACGCCGGCCGCGATCGTCGTTGAGTTCACGTCGTATATCTCCCCGCGCGAGGGGTCGAGCTCCTCGCCCGGGCGCACCAGCTCGTCGCCGGTCGAGACGATCCCGACCCGGGGCTTCCCCTCGACCGGCACCTCGTCGACGCCGAGCGCGGAGAGCAGCCCGACCTCGCGCGGCGTGAGCCGCGTCCCGGGACCGAGCGCGCGGGCGCCGGCCGCGATGTCCGCGCCGGCGCTCATCACGTGGTCGCCCGGCGCGACGGCGGTCCGGACTGCGACCCGATCGGGGCCGTCCTCCGCGCTGCCTTCTTCGTCCCCCTCCGCGTCCAGCTCGTCCGTGCGCTCGACCATCACCACGGCGTCGGCGCCCTCGGGCATCACGGCACCCGTGGAGACCTCGGCGCAGGTGCCCGGCGCGACCGTCACCTCGGGCGCGGCGCCCGCGTGGACCGCCCCGACGAGGTCGAGTTCGGCGGGGTCGGCCTCGTCGGCGCCGAAGGTGTCGCGGGCGCGGACCGCGTAGCCGTCCATCGACGCCCGGTCGAAGCCGGGCACGTCGATCGCGGCGTCGATCCGCTCCGCGAGGACGCGCCCGCGGGCCTCCCCCAGCGGGACCGTCTCCGGCTCCGGCGCGAGGTCGAGCGAGGCGATCGCCTCGCGGGCCGCCTCGGGCGTCGCGAGGTCGCGGAACTCCTTGCGGTCGCTCACGGCGTCACCTCCCAGATCTCGACGTCGACGACCTCGCCCGCGTCGAACCCCTCCCGCGGTTCCGGCACCGCGACCCAGCCGTCTGCGAGCGCGACGCTCGATAAGATGCCGGAGCCGCTCGCGCGGGTCGGCGTGGCGACGGGGAGGCCGGCGTCGTCGTTCGATTCGTCTTCACTCTCGCCGTCCTCCCGCTCCGACAGCGATACCCGCGCGAACGTCCGCGTCCCGGGTTCGCTCGGCACCTTCCGGTCGAGGACCGCGCGCCGCGTCGGGAAGGGGTCGGCGGTCGTCCCGCCCACCCGTTTCTGGACCGGCCGGAGGAACTGCGCGGCGTTGACGATGCAGGCGACCGGGTAGCCGGGGAGGGAGACGACCGGCGTGCCGTCGGCGACGCCGAGGCAGACCGGGTGGCCCGGCTTCAGCGCGACGCCGTGGACGAGCACCTCACCGATCCCGTCGACGACCTCGGGGATCAGGTCGCGCTCGCCGACCGACGACCCGCCGGTGGTGACGACCACGTCGGCGTCGAGGTCGGCCGCCACCGCGTCCGCGAGGGCGTCCTCGTCGTCGGTGACGACGTCGCGGTAGCGCGCCTCGCCGCCCCACCGCTCGACCAGCCGCGAGACGGTCAGCCCGTTCGTCTCGATCACCTCGCCCGGGCCCGGATCGGACTGGACCAGCTCCTCGCCGGTCGGGACCACGGCGACGGTCGGCGGCTCGTACACCGGGACCGCGTCGAGCCCGACCGACTTCAGGAGTCCGAGGTCAGAGGGACGCAGGACGTGGCCCGCGTCGAAGAGGCGCTGGCCGTCGGCGACGTCCTCGCCGGCCTCGCCGACGTTCTCGCCGGTCGCGACCGCGTCGAACGCCTCGACCTCGTCGCCGACTTCCTCGACCTGTTCGATCATCACGACCGCGTCCGCGCCCTCCGGGACCGCGCTCCCCGTGTGGACCCGCGCGGCCTCGCCGGGCGCGATCGACTCGGTCTCAGTCTCCGCCGCGCGCAACACCGCCGGCGAGCGGTCGGAGGCGCCGAAGGTGTCCTCGGCGCGGACCGCGTACCCGTCCATCGCCGCCCGGTCGTAGCTCGGGACCGGCGCCGGCGCGTCGATCGGCTCGGCGACGACCCGGCCGTCGGCGTCGGCGACCGGCACCGACTCGGTCCGGCCGTGGGGGTCGGCGGCGTCGAGCAGCGTCGCCAGCGCCGCAGCGACGCGGGTCCGCCGCTTGAAGCCGGCCTCGCGTCTGTCGTGGCTCATGGGCGTTCGTTTCGGGCCCGCGGGCAAAAACCCCGCTCTCCGGGCGGTCGCGGCGACGCGGGGGAGACCGCGAGTACGCCGTCACCGCGGCGCGGTCGCGTGCGCCTCAGGTGATCCACGAGAGGACCCGCGCCGCGCGGTGAGTCCCCTGAATCGCCGCGACGCGGGCGGCCGAGAGCGTCTCGACGACCCCGCGCCGCGCCGCGGTCGCGCTCCGGACCGCGCCGGTCCGGGCGTAGTAGCCGGACTTGCGCCCCGCGGCGCCGACGTAGTGCTTCGCGGCCATCCGGATCGGGGCCCGGCGGCCGTCGACCGTGGTCGTCCCGTCTCGGATCGCGTCGAGAACGTCGTCCGCGGTGACGTCATCGACCGACTCGCGGTCCGGGACCTCCACCTCGGTGTAGGCGCGCCCGACGTACTCCAAGTGATGCGCGTCGCTCGCGGCCACGCCGGGGTAATCGTACTTCGCGGCGAAGCGGCGCGCGCGGCGGTTCCGGTAGCCGGTGAACAGCCACGCGTTGAACACCTCGACGGCGTTGACCTCGTCGACAGGGTCGCCGTCGGCGACGAGTGACCCCTCGTCGTCCGTCTCTGGAACCGGGATGTTCCGCTGCCGGACGCCGTGCCGCGAGCGCTGGAACGGGTGCGGGACGATCGCGACCCCGCCGCGCTCGTGGATCCACGCGATCGTCTCGTCGTAGGGGCGTCGACGCGGCGGCATCCGCTCGACGCCGACCGCCAGCAGGTGGCCGTGCGCGGTCGACACCTCGACGCCGGGGATCCCGATCAGCCCGTACTCCGGGGCCAGTTCGGCCGCCCGCTTCGACTCCCCGATCACGTCGTGGTCGGTGATCACGACCGCGTCGAGCCCGATCTCCGCGGCGTGTTCGAGGATGAGCTCGATCGGCTCGTGGCCGTCGTAGCTCTCGTCCGAGTGGACGTGGGGGTCGATACTGACGGTGACGCTGGACACACCCGAAGTAGGCGACGGGAGATACTTAAATGCGCGAGAGGCGTCTGACGATACATATAAATCGAGTGCGGTGGCGCGCGCCTCCGAGCGGCCGGTAGGCCGCGAGTAGTGAGGGACCTTCGGTCCCTCTGACAGCCGGCGGCGCAGCCGCCGGCGAGAGCGCGTGCGAGGGACGCGGCGACCGAAGGGAGCCGCGAGGCTGGGGAGGCGTGAGGCGCGGTTGCTGTGCGGGGTGGGACTCAAAGGGGCAGTCGCGAGGGCGAAGCACGGCGACGCAAGCACTGCAAGGAGCGAGCGTAGCGAGCGACTGAAGCGCGCAGCGAGCCGCGCGAGCCCTCGCGGCTGGGGCTTTGGAGAATTTCTCTGCCGACCCGTTGTCGTCCTCGTATCGCCGAGCGGCTGGGGCTTTGGAGATGTTCTCCGGAGATCCAGTAGCTGGTATTTATAAACGATCGCTTGGGGCTTCGGAGATGTTCGCGGTATCGCCGAAAGCAACGATAGACGGTGCGTTCAGCCGAACAGTCCCTTAATCTTCTCGACGACCGACCCCTCGTCGTCCGCCTCGGCCTCCCGCCGCTGCTGCTCTCGGAGCTCGCGGAGCTTCGCGGCCTGATCGTCGGTCCCCGAGCCGCTCGCGGTCTTCTTCTCGCCGCCCTGGAGCCCCTTCAGCTCCGAGACCGCGTCGTTCACCGTCCCGGAGGTCGTCCGCGTCTCGGTCGCCGAGCCGGCGAGCTTCTCGCGGTCGACGTCGACGTCGTCGACCGCGCTCGTGTCCAGCTCCAGCCGGCGCGTCTCGCTCCGCTCGACGCCGCCCCACGTCAGCTCCGCGTCCTCCAGTTCGCGCTCGATGTCGGCCCGGACCTCGGCGTCGGTGACCGCCTCGCCGTCGCCGCCCGCGCCGGCGGCCCCGCTGGCTCCCGAACCGGCCGCGCCGGTCCCGCCCGCGCCGCCTCCGGCCGCCCCGGCCGCGGCGACGCCCGTCGCGCGCTCGACGCGGTGGGCGACCAGGGCGCCGCCGGTCGCGGCGATGACGGCGACGAGCCCGACCGTGTACACCGCGACCACCTGCGCGCTGTAGTCGGCCGAGTCGGGCACGTTCCAGTTGTACGGGTACGCCCACGCGAACAGCCCGATCGCGACGAGCGTGATCGCGGTGCCGACGCCGGCGAGGTACAGCATCCGCCGGTCGACCGGCAGCAGGACGACGACGCCGAGCAGGAGGGCCGGCAGCCCGACCGCGGCGGCGACGGCGGCGACCTCCTTCACCCCGTACGTCGACAGCGCCTCGGGCGGGAGCGTCGCGCTGTAGAGGAAGATCGCGACGCCGACCAGCCCGAGTCCGATCCCGGCGAAGAAGAGCCCGAACCCCGCGTACACGTCGATCGTTCGGTCGGGGTCGCCGACGTAGCGCCGGTAGTACTCCAGCAGGCGGTTCTCCGCGTTCGACTCGCTCATACGGGAGCGTCGCCGCCGACTCTAATGATTGTTGCCCCGCGGCGTCGGCGGTCGCGCCGCGGCGCTCGTGGCGGTCGCCGCGGACGCTGCGAGCGCCGCGGAGGCCGCACGCTCGACCGCGTGCCCCCGGCTGCGTCACGCCGACCGCGTTACCCCGTGCGCTTTTGAGGGCACGGGTCCACCCTTCAGGCGATAGCCCGTGTCACTCGACTGCCCTCGCTGCGGAACGACGCTGTCCACGTTCGCGCTCGGCGGGGCGACGGCGGTCGCCTGCGACGACTGCGGCTACGCCGGCGTCGAGGCCGACCACTCGGGCGAGCCGCGGCTCGTCGAGAGCTGGGAGGACGCGTTCGCGCGCTTCCAGGAGGACCACGACTGACAATGCCGACCATCGAGATCACCGACGACCACCGCGACCGTATCGAGGCGCTCCGCGAGGAACTGACGGCGACCCACGCCGGCCCGTACGCCTCCGTCGACACCGAGGACACGCTCGCGTACCTCCTCGATCTGGCCGACGCCGTCGACGACCCCCAGCGCGAGGCCGACCCGGCCGCGCTCGGAGGGGACGCGCCCGGCGACGCGGCGGACACGACCTCGAACGGCGACCGCCCGTTCGACCGCGACCGCGCCCGCGAGCGGCTCGAATCGCGCCCGCGCCGACACGGCGATCCGGACGCCGCCGAGGAGATGGACCTGTACGAGGTCGCGGCCGCGTTCGACGTGGCCGGCCGCAGCGACATGACGAAGTCGGAGCTGGTCGACGCGGTCCTCGACGCGGCCGAGTCGCTGTCGGCGGACCCGTTCTCGTGGGTCGACGTCGACCTCGGCGACGCGTCCGAACCGGCTTCCACCGACGAGGGCGAGGCGCCGGACTCGGCGGACGACGGGGCGGCGGCCGAGGACGGCGGCGACGACGCCGGCGCCAGCCAGCTCGACGCGATGATGAGCCTCCTCGACACCCACGACGACAAGTGGCGCGAGGCGGACGGCGACGCGCGGTACGAGGTCGAACTGCCCGACGGCGACGTCGAGACGGCGCGCACCAAAGACGACGTGCGCGCGCTGCTGTTCCGGAACTACTGACGACCGATGGGGCTCCTGTCCCGACTGCGCGCGTGGATCGGCGGGGGTCTCGGCCGCGACGAGACAGGTGAACCGCCGGCCGAGGAGGCGTCCGACGACGAGAGCGACGCGGACGGGGAGCCCGCGGGCCTCGACCCGGACGCCGCGACCGAGACCCGGACCGCGGCGACCGACGACGCCGTCGACGCGCTCCGCGACGTGCGGCGGTCGCGGGGGGCGGACGGTCCGACCGAAGACGGGGATTCGACCGCCGAAAGCGACCCGACCGACGAGGACGACCCGCCCGATCGCAGGAAGGATTAGGTGCCCGCGGTCGAACACGCCCGTATGACGGAGCCGACCGAGAGAGACGGGAGCGGCCGCGACGCCACGAGCGACCGCGAGTTCGTCGACCGGGCGATCGAGCTCGCCGAGGAGGCGGTGGAGCGCGGGAACACCCCGTTCGGGGCGCTCCTCGTCGTCGACGGCGAGGTCGTCGCCGAGGCGCGCAACGAGACCCGGACCGAGGACGACCTCGCCGCGCACCCGGAGCTGACGCTCGCGCGGCGGGCCGGCCGCGAGCTCGCCCCCGACGAGCGGGCGCGCTGCACCATGTACGCCAGCACGGAGCCCTGTCCGATGTGCGCGACGGGAATCCACTACGCCGGGCTCGATCGGGTCGTCTTCGGCGTCTCGGGCGCGACGCTCGACGAGCTGGCCGGCGACGTCGTCACCATCCCCTGCGAGGAGGTGATCCGCCGGGCCGACGGCGAGACGACGGTCGAGGGGCCGGTCGCGACTGAGGCCGCGATGGCGCTCCACGAGTCGTTCTACGGCGGCGGGTCGGCGGGTGAGTCGTAGCGTGCGGGGTCGAACTCCGGCGTCCCGATGAGCGAGACTCCCTCGATCGTCGCGGTCGGCGCCGCGGCGATCGACGAGTGGTACGCCGTCAGCAACCTCCCCGAGCCGGACGGCGGCGCGTTCGCGAGCGAGGTGACGTCCGCGTTCGGCGGCGTCGGCGCGAACGTCGCCGTCGCGCTCGATCGCCTCGGCCGCGACGTCGGCCTCGTCAGCCGCGTCGGCGACGACGAGTACGGCCGTCGCGCCCGCGAGTACCTCGCCGAGACCGGCGTGGACGCCTCGCGCGTGAGGGTCGGCGACGACCCGTCGACCCGCTCCCTCGTCCTCAGCGCGCCGGACGGCGAGCGCGCGATTGTCACGACGGGCGAGAGCTTCCGCGAGCTCCGGCTCGCGGCCGCCGATCGCGAGGCTATCGCCGCCGCCGACGTCGCCTTCCTCACCGGCTACACGCCCGACGCGGTCTCGCGGGGCGTGCTGGACCTCCTCGGATCGACCGCGGACCCGCCCGCGCTCGTCTTCGACCTGTCCGGTCCGGTCGAGGAGCTCGTCGGCCGCGGCACCGAGCCCGAGACCGTCCATCGCCTCCTGCACGCCGCCGACCTGTTCGTCGCCGGCGACGTCGCCGCTGCGGCCTACTTCGGCGGCGAAGCGGCCGCAGTCCGGCGGACCTCGGCCGCGCAGCGGGCGCGCGCCGACGCGACCGACGGGGATCGCGACGCCACCGAGTCCGGCTGGCCCCGCGCCGTCCTCACGCACGGCGCCGACGGGATGACCGTCGTCGTCGACGGGGACTCGCGGCGGTTCGACGCCTTCGACGTCGACGTGGTCGACGCGACGGGGGCCGGGGACGCCTTCGTCGCCGGGCTGATCGACCGGTGGGTCGCGGGAGACGGCGGCGGTGCCGCGGCCGCGGGGTCCGACGCGCTCGCCGACGGCGTCCGATTCGCGGCCGCGGTCGCCGCGATCAACTGCACCGAGCGGTTCGCCCAGGGCGGGCTCCCGACCCGCGAGGCGGTCGAGCGGTTCCTCTCGGACGAGGATTGACCGAGCGGGACGACTACCGCGCCTCGTCCGTCCGCGCAACGAGTTTGGCGACCCGGTCCGGGTCGACCGGGGCGGTCGTCTCGCCGCCCTCCTTGAGCGCCGTGCCGACGATGACGCCGTCGGCGACCGAGAGGGCGTCGGCGACCGTCTCGGCGGTGACTCCGCTCCCGACGAGGACCGGCGTGTCGAGCCCGTGCGCGTCGCGCTCGGCGACGACCGCCGCCAGCGCCTCCGGGTCGGTCTCCTCTCCGGTCCCCCGTCCGGAGGCGACGACGGCGTCGGCGAGCCCGCGCTCGGCGGTGTCGGCGAACGACTCCGCGGTGTGTCCCTCCGCCGACAGCGGCGCGGAATGCTTCACGTCGGTGTCGGCGAATATCCCGACGTCGACGCCGAGCGCCTCCCGGAGCCGGAGCGTCTCGTGGGCCCGCCCCTGCACGATCCCTTGGTCCGTGACGCGGGCGCCGGTGTGGACGTTCACCCGGACGTAGTCCGCGCCGACCGCGGCCGCGACGGAGAGGGCCGCCTCGGCGTCGTTCCGGAGGACGTTGACCCCGAGCGGGAGGTCGGTCTCGGCGGCGACCGCGGTCGTGGCCCGCGTGACCGCCGCGACGACGTGTTTCGGCGCGTCGTCGGGGTAGAAGGGGGCGTCGCCGAAGTTCTCGATCATGATCCCGTCGACGCCGCCGCGGTCGAGCGCGCGGGCGTCGGCCGCGGCGCGGTCGAGCGCGTCCCGCATCGCGCGGGCGCCGTCCGCCGGCGCCTTCGGCGCGCCCGGGAGGGGCGGGAGGTGTACCATGCCGATCACCGGCGCGTCCGTGCCGAAGGTGGCCTCGAACTCCATGTCACCGCCCGCGACGCCCGCGAACCTGATAAGCCTCCCCACACGGTTTAGTCGGCCGCGGTCGTAGGGCCGGATGAACGGTCATGAGCCTCGACGTCGACGACGACCCCGCGACCCGGAGCGGCGAGCTGACGCTCGTCCTCTCGCTCGGCGCGGCGCGGCGGCTCGCCGACCCCGCGGCGGCGTTCGCGGAGGCCCGCCGGTGGAGCCGGTACGTCGGGATCGTCGCCAACGACGCCGACGCGGTCGAGCGGTTCGCCCGCGAGCACGGCGTCGAGAACGACTACGGGCTCCGCAACTGGGACAAGTGGGGGACGCTCGGCGACGTCTACGACGAGGCCGCCACGCCCCGGCACGTGTTCGTCGGCACCTCTCCGTCCGACCGCCGCCTCGCGACCCACGTCGGCTTCGAGTACCGCCCGATACGCGAGGCGGCCGAGCGGGCCGACTGGGAGCTCATCGAGCCCCGGTCCATCGATGACTCCGGCTTCATCGACCGCATCCGGCGCGCGGTGAACGACCGGCTTCGGTGAGCGACCGACTGCGGTAAGCGACCGACTGCGGTAAGCGGTCGCCCGCTCAGTCGTCGTCGCCGCCGACGATTCCCTCCGCGACGGCCATGTCGTCGACGGTCGGGTCGTCCTCGGAGCGCCGGAGGACGAACCGTTTCCGGATCACGTCGGCGGCGTAGACGACGGTGCCGAGGATGAGCAGCGTGTCGCCCGGGAGCCGCGCCCAGAACAGCGCCTGGACGAGCGGCCGCTCGTAGAACGCGAGGCTGCGAGCCGCGGCGTAGCTCTCCGTGAACGCGACGTCGAGCTGGAGGAATCCGACCGGGAGTACGGAGACGAACACCATCAGCGCGAGCCCGACGTTCCAGAGCCAGAACGAGGCGCGGAGCCACGAGCCGTCCCAGCGGTCGGGGTCGATCGACAGCTGGAGCATGTACGCGACCATCCCGAGCGCGAGGAACCCGAACGCGCCGAACATCGCCGCGTGGGCGTGGCCGACGGTGAGGTAGGTGCCGTGCTCGTAGTAGTTGACGAGCGGGAGGTTGATGAAGAAGCCGAGCACGCCGGCGCCGACGAAGTTCCACACCCCGCTCGCGACGATGAACATGAACGGGAGTTTGTAGGGGAACCCGCCGCTCTCGGTCATCGCCCGGTACTGGCCGATCGCCTCGTAGAGGATGAATATCAGCGGGAGCAGCTCCAGCGTCGAGAAGACGCTCCCGATCGGCACCCAGTAGTCGGGCATACCGACCCACCAGTAGTGGTGGGAGACGCCGATGACGCCGGTGCCCATCACCAGCAGCGCCTGCAGCATGACCGCCTTCTCGGCGCTGCGTCGGGTGAGGAGGTTCATCGACACCAAGGTGAGCCCGATGATGGCGACGATGAAGAACTCGAAGGCGCCCTCGACCCACATGTGGACGACCCACCACCGCCAGAACTCCGTGACGGCGATGTTCGTCGACGGCGTGAACAGGAAGCCCGCGACGAACAGCAGGGTGATCGAGCCGCCGGCGTAGAGGATCATGTGCGCGAGCCCGTATATCGGCTCGCGGTCGAGCAGCGGTTTGAGCCCCCGGATCGCGAGGACCGCCCAGAGAACGAACCCGACGAGCAGGCCGCCCTGCCACACCTTCCCGACCTCGAGGTACTCCAGCCCCTCGTTGCCGAGGAGCCACCAGAGCTCGCCGGGGAGGTAGCCGTTGGCGCCGAGCCAGATGCCGGCCATCCCGCCGCCGACCACGACCACGAGCGCGCCCAGCAGGACGTTGACGTACCGGGCCTGATTCCTCGGCTCGTGGCCGGTCAGGAGCGGCGGGAGGAACAGCCCGGCGCCGAGCCAGGTCGACGCGATCCAGAGGATGCCGAGGTCGATGTGCCACGTCTTCGCGATGGCGAACGGGAGCAGCTGGAGGATGTGGACGCCGAACAGCTCCTCGACCCCGAAGAAGCCGGCGCGTTCGATGTAGAAGTGCGCCAGCAACCCGCCCAGCAACACCTGCGCGAGGAACAGCGCGGCGGCGACGGGGACGAACCTGAGCGCCGCGCGCTGGCTCGGGAAGACGCTCACGTCGCCCGGCTCCGGCACCGAGATGCCCTCGGCCGACGGCTCCGGGAGCTTCACCGACTTGTACAGCAGGATGGCGGCGCCGGCCGCGCCGACGAGCAGCACCATCGCGATCACGCTCCACACCATCGCGGCGCCGGTGGCGTCGTTGCCGGCGGGCGGCGAGTAGGGCCACTCGTTCGTGTAGGAGTTGTCGGAGCCGGGCCGGTCGGTGTGGGAGAACCACGCCGTCCACAGCGCGAAGTCGGCGAAGTCCTCCGCCTCCTCGCGGGACTCGATCATCCCGACGGGGACGCCCCGGTCGTGATCGCCCTCGTGGTACCGCTCGACGTACGTCTCGCGCACCCGCTCGTGGGCGTACACCTCCGCGGCGGAGTACTCGATCGCCCCGCCGCCGTGGGGGCTGTCGAGGTCCTCGCGGACCGTCTGGTCGATCCCCGCCCGCTCAGAGGCGTCGAGCGAGTCGTAGCCCGTCCCGTACTCCTCCCGCGCGTAGTACTCGCGCATGTGCTCGGCCTTCAGGTCGAGCGCGTCGGCGGTGTAGTCCTCGCCGTAGTACGCGCCGTTGCCGAGGATCGACCCGTGATTCATCAGTCCGTACTGCTGGAACGCCGCCTTCCCGTCCCGGATCGACTCGCCGGTCGCGACCGCCTCGCCGTCGGGGCCGACGACCTCCTCGGGAATGGGCGGCGCCTCCTGATACGCGAACCACGCCCCGGCGCCCATCACGACCAGGTTGAGCAGGAACGCCGCGACGATGACCTTCGCGATAGTCTTCCGTGTGAGCTCCATCGGCGGGGGATTGCCCCCGCTCGCCCTATCAGTTTAGCGGCAACATGTTCGGCCGCCGTTCCCGCGAGCCGGGACGCCCGCCGAGGTCGCCGAGCCGAAACCGGTACGCGAACATGTTCGTGGCGGCGCTTACGCCCGGGAACGCCCTACGAAGGGGTATGTCATCGAGTCAGCAGGCGGCGGAGGCCGCCGCCGAGGAGGCGACGGACGACGCGGGCGACGCCGCCGCGGAGTCCGAGACCGAGGCGGAGACGACCGTCACCGTCCGCTGTACCGGCCACGTCCGCACGGAACTGGGCGAGTACGAGTTCGAGTACACGTTCGCGGGCGACACGCTCCGCGAGTTCCTCGACGAGCTGTTCGCGGAGTACCCGGAGCTACAGGACATGCTCATCGCCGAGACCGAGGCGGACGCGACCCACAGCGGGTGGGCGCCGACGCCCGAGGAGCTCCCCGGCACGTGGACGAAGAACCCGCTCGGCGAGCAGACGATCGCGTACGCCCGGATCCTCGTGAACGGCCACTTCAACGAGAACGAGAACGGCTTCGACACGACGCTGGAGGATGGCGACCGCGTCGCGCTCGTCTACCCGTTCATGTTCTGCTGTTAGGTCGATCCGTTCGCGCGGTCCCGTCGAACTCCCCTTCCTCTGACGCGGTTCCGGCCGCGCACCAGCCGTGACGAGCGCGGAGAGATCGGTCTACGGAGCGTCGCTCGCAGTCGAGAAATCCAGCCGAGCCGTACCGTCGGACGCTAATCGCTCGCAGACGAGCGTACTTCTTCCGTTGGAGTGATCCGAAGCCACCGATTCTCGACGATGTCGACCGTGTGATCCTGATACTGGAAGGAGAGTCGGTACGGAGTCGAGTATTCGCTCGCGTGGTCCACGAACGAGTCCAACGCTTCCGGATCCACGCTGTCCCACAACGGGTCGAGGTCGTTCGGGTCTCGGTCAGTCAAGTCCGCGATACTGCTGACCACTACATTGCTCGTCGATCGGTCGGTGGCCTCGTACAGATCGACTTTGTATACAGGGACATCTCCGTCCCTACTCGATTTAATATTCATAACGGTTGTGTGACAAGATTTGCGGTGTCTCTCCGGACAACTGGGATCGATTGTGAAGTAACAAAGTCTTTGCACCGAATATATTTGGACGAGTGTCTGACATTTTTGTCAGGGACGTCGTCTCCCCGCCGCGACGGTCGGCGGATCGGCCTATATCGCCCGTTGGGATATCGACAGAGCCCGTTTACGGGTATCCATGTTCGCGAACTGCTCCGACGCGGCGCTCGCGGGGTGCTCGCGACAGCATGCGGGGGAAGGGATTCGAACCCTCGAACCTCTACAGGAGCGGATCTTAAGTCCGCCGCTTTTGGCCAGGCTCAGCCACCCCCGCCCGGATTTCGGTTCCGGCGGCGGGGTGAAACCCCTTTCGGATGGGCGGCGTCGCCGGGAGGACGGTCGGCCGACGGCGACCCGCTACCAGTCGACGGAGAGCGTCCCGTCGCCGTGCGGGTTCGGCGCGATCTCCTCGTCCGTGCGTCGGTCGACGACGTGGATGACGCCCCGTTCCTTCTTGGCGGGACACACCTCTGCCGCCCGCACGTTCTCCTCCAACTCGTCCTCGCCGATGTAGTACGACCGCGGCTTCGCCATCCCGCTCTGGACGTCCATCACCCAGTTGTCGGCGACCTCGGCGCACTTCCCCGCCCCGAAGCACTTGTTCGCCTCGAAGACGATCTTGTACGGCTTCTCCTCGATCGGCGGCCCCTCCCCGCCGATGTCGCTCGCGCGCAACACCTCGTCGTCGGCGTCCGCCTCGTCGCTCATGGCTACTCGTCGGCGACCGCCGGACTTTCGTCTGTCGGTCGTTCCCGGCGAGCGGGTCGTTCCCGGCGAGCGGGTCGCCCGCGGCGGTCGCGCTCCCCGTTCTCGGCTACTCCTCGACGTGTTCCGCGAGCAGGCGCTCCGCGTGCTCGGCCGAGTCGGCGAGCTCCCACCGCACCCGCTCCGCGTCCCCGTACGCGAGCGCTTCCTTCAGCTCGTCGCGGAGCACGCCCGCGCCGAACCCCACCGTGTCGCCGTCGGCGTCGCCGAGCTCGTACAGCGCGTAGCGGCTCGGCGCGCTCCCGACCGTCGAGCGGTCGAGGTCGCGCCAGGGCTTCGCGAGGCTCACCGGTGCGCGTCGAGCCCGTCCTCGGGGCCCTCGACGATCTCGAAGCTCCCCTCGGTCCAGCCGTCCTCGACGAAGACGAACACGCGGCCGCCGGCGATCTCGGGGTCCGCGATCACCTCGTTGCGCTGGTTCGTTCGGGCGACGATCACGCCGGGGAACACCTCGTCGCGCTCGCCCTCCTCGACGAGGACGCGACCGACGCCGGACTCCTCCAGAATTTCGTCGTCGGTGTTGTAGTCGTTGACGTACGTCATCACGCCCTCGGTCTCCGTCGGGTCGGTGACGAGGACGTGCGTCTCCTTGCCGGGGCCGGCGGTCACCGACCCCTCGACCGCGTCCGGGGCGCCGCGGTAGAGCGTCGTCCGGCCGTCGAGGTACTCGACGACGACTCCCTCCTCGCGGAGGTCGATCCCGATCGACGTCGGCGGGACGTCGCTGCGTGAAGGCGCTGACATACGCGACGCTCGGGTCGCCCGCCTCAAAAGGGGCGCGCTCGGCGGCGGGCGGTGAGCGGACGGCGGGCGGGGAGCGGACGGCCGGCGGGGCGCAGAGGGCGAGCGGAGCGCAGACGGCGGCGGGGCGCTCGCGTCGACCGACCGGTCGACTGTCGCGGGGCGATCGACTACGGGCGCCCTCAGTCCCGAGAATCGGCGTCCCACATTTAAGTCCCCGCCGCCGGGAAGGTATTCCATGCAACGGACGCGACGGGGACTGCTGGGCGCCGGAACCGCGCTCGCCGCCGGGATCGCGGGGTGTCTCGGCGTGCGGGGCGTCGAGTATCCCGCCGCGCTCCCGGACGAGAGCCCTCCGGACGCGGGCGACGGCGGCGACGGGGAGACGGACGGCGGCGACGGGGAGCAGGTCGAGGACCCCGCTCCCGAGAACGAGGCGCTCGCTGTCGCGACCCGGAACGTCGTCGACGACGCGGTCTGGTTCGCGACCGAGTACCCCGACGCGGTCGCGACCTACCGCGACGCGATCGCCAACGTCGTCGACGCGGTGGACTCCGTCCGCGCGGAGGCCGACGCGAACGACGCGGTGACCCTCGCGATGGCCGACCGCTTGGACGCGGCCGCGCGCGCCGCCGCCGAGCGCGCCGCCGAGGCCCTGGAGCCGCACTTCCGCCCGGAGGCCCGGATCCGCGGGCGGGCGCGGCGCCACGTCGAGGAGCTCCGGACGATCGCTCCCCGGAACGACGTGGACCGCTTTCTTGAGGAACTCGACCGCATGCGCCGGGGGTTCGCGAGCATCGGCACCGCGACCTACGTCGCGGAGGCGTTCTCCCGGGACCCGATCCACAACCGCCTGCTCGACCGGCTGCTGTATCCGCTCCCCGAGAGCGACGAGCGGCGACGGGAGATCCGGGGAACCGCGTTCGTCGAGGTCGCGCTCGCGAGCCGGGGATTCGCGGCGTTCGCACACGAGCCGTACGACGAGGATCGGTACGACCGGTCCCGGATCCCGCGGATATACGGCGGCGCGTTCGGGTCGGACCGACGCGAGGAGCTCCGCGCCCGACTGGGACCGGTCCCCCGCCCCGAAGACCGGACCGAGGAGCTGTTCGTCGCGTTCGCCGCCCGCCCGCCGGCCGGGAACCGGCCGAGCGAGACGTTCGAGGGGTGGGCCTACGAGCTCGACGGGACGCCCCTGTACGTCCAGCGCTACCCGGACACGGAGACCGCGAGCGAACGGCTCGAAGCGGTCCTCGACGACGCGTCGACGGAGGGCCGCGCGCCGATCGACCCCGCGGCGACCGTCGCCGGCTCGGACTTCTCCGGGAACCGATCGGCCGGCGGCGACGGTGGAGACTCGTCCGCCGGCGACGGTGGAGACTCGGTAGACGACGCCCCCGCCCGCTGGCATCGGCTCTATCACCACGAGGCGGAGGGAGAGCGCTACGGGTTCGACGAGCACGCCGGCGTCCAGTACGGCTACGTCGTCCGGGCCGGCGAGTTCCTGCTCGCGGCCGGGTTCTCGGGAGACGCCTGGGAGGAGCGCGCCGGGTGGCACGGGCGGCTGGCGGACGGGTGGGTGGTGGTCTGATGAACGCGAACGGGGTCGGCCTCACGGCGGCGGTGTTCGCGGTGGTCGGCGTCGGCGTCGGCCTCGTCGCCGCGGTCGGGACGGGCTGGACCGAGACCGCGCTCGCGACGGCCGCGACCGGCGAGACCGCACGGTTCGCCCCGGTGTTCGTCGCGCAGTCGTACCTCGCGGCCACCGCCGCGGCCCTGGTCGGGGCGCCGCTCCTCGCGGGCGTCCTCGGCGTGCTGTTCGGGTCTCGCGCGTACGAGGTCCGGGAGGCGGCCGCGACCTCCGGGGTCGGCGGCGGGGTCGGCGCGCTGATATACGGGATCGTCGTCGTCGTCCTCGTCGTCGCCTCGCAGGGCGAGGCCGCGACGCAGGCGCACGGGATCGCGGACGCGCTCGGACCGACGCTCACGACCGCGGTCGTCTCGGCCGTCGTCGGCGCGGCGGCCGGCGCGCTCGGGTCGGTGACGGGGTGACCGATGCGGGACCGATATCCACTCTTAAACGGGGCGGCGGAGAGGGGGAGCCCATGAGGCGCCCGCTCTCCCGGCGGCGACTGCTCGCCGCCGCCGTCCCCGGCCTGCTCGCCGGCTGTCTCGTGGAGTCGGACGGGAGCGCCGACGGGGATGCGGGAACGGGCGCGGAAGACGACGGCTCGACGCCCGAAGACGACGGCCAGTCCGACGACGGCTCGGCGACAAACGACGATGACGACTCGGCCGCCGCCCAGACCGACGGCGGTCAGTCCGAAGCCGACCGGGACAGTACCGATCAGACCGCCGACGAGCCCGCTCCCGACGAGCCCGTTCCCGACGAGGTCGGGCCGGACGGCTCCGGCCTCGTCGTCACGAGCGCCGAGGTGCTCGACGTGACCGACGAGGGGTACGAGACGACCGTCGACGCGCGGCTCACCGTCGAGAACAGGGGGCGCTTCACCTACGGAACGGTCGAGTTCCGGGCCGACGCGTACGCGACGCGCCCGAGCTCACCCGACCGCGACTCGGTCGGCCGCGCGTACGTCACTCGACGCTTCCCGTCAGAGGACCGATTCGACGACGGCACCCGGCGGTTCGACGTCTCGATCTCGTTCCGGAGCCGGGAGACGAACGTCCCGGCCGACGCGGACTGGTACGCGGTCGACGCCGCGGTTCGGACCGCCGATCCGGTCTGAGCCGGCCGTCCCCGGTCTCGCGAGCGCACGCGAGGCCCTTCGACGGTCGCGGCGCCGAGAGTCTCGCCGTGATCGCTACCTCTTTGTCCGCGCTCGCGAGCCGTGAGTGCATGGAGGGACGGGCCGCGGCGCTCGGCGCCGGCACCGTGTTGAACGCGCTCGCGACGGGGACCGGCGCGGCCTTCGGTCTCGACGTCGAGACCCGCGCCAGCGTCGCGCTCGACCCGGACGCCGAGGGCGTCGACGGGACCATCGCCGAGGACCCCGGCGCGGACACCGCCCTGATCGAGCGCTGCGTCGCGCTCGCGACCGACCGGTGGGGAGACGGAGAGGGCGGCACCGTTCGGACCGACAGCGACGTCCCCCTCGCGGCCGGGCTCAAGAGCTCCAGCGCGGCCGCCAACGCGACCGTGCTCGCGACCTGCGACGCGCTCGGGCTGACGGTGGGAGAGGGGGGCGACGGCGCCGGCGACGCGGCGGCCCCGGCCGCCGACGTCACCCGGCTGGAGGCCTGCCGGCTCGGCGTGCGCGCGGCCCGCGAGGCGGGCGTGACCGTCACCGGCGCGTTCGACGACGCGACCGCCTCGATGCTCGGCGGCGTGACCGTCACCGACAACGACGCCGACGAGCTGCGGTCGCGCGAGGCCGTCGACTGGGACGTCCTCGTGTGGACCCCGCCCGAGCGCGCCTACAGCGCGGACGCGGACGTGGCCCGCTGCGAGGCGGTCGCGCCGATGGCGGACCTCGTGGCCGACCTCGCGCTGGACGGCCGGTACGCCGAGGCGATGACCGTCAACGGGCTCGCGTTCTCGGCCGCGCTCGGGTTCGACGCCGACCCCGCGGTCGAGGCCATGCCCCACGCGACCGGGGTGTCGCTGTCGGGTACCGGCCCGAGCGTCGTCGCCGTCGCGGACCCGACCGACCCCGAGACCGACCTCGACGCGGTCGCCGACGCGTGGAGCGACCGCCCCGGAGCGCTGCGGCGAACGACCACACGGAACGACGGCGCGACCGTCGAGTGACCATACCATCTACCAATGAGTGACACACCGAACGCGGAGGACCGGAGCCTCGACGAACTGCGACGCGAGATCGAGGACATCGACCGAGAGATCGTCGAACTGATCGCCCGCCGGACGTACGTCGCCGACACCGTGGCGGCCGTGAAGGAGGAGCGCGACCTCCCGACGACCGACGAGGGCCAAGAGGAGCGCGTGATGGAGCGCGCCGGCCAGAACGCCGAGCGCTTCGACGTCGACGCCAACCTCGTGAAGGCGATCTTCCGGCTGCTGATCGAGCTGAACAAGGTCGAACAGCGAGAGAGTCGATAGCTCGAAATCCGACGTTACAAGCCGTACAGAATCAGTTTAGCTCTCAAAACACACTTCGAATAGCTGCTCTTTCGATTCAGGCTCGATGAAAAACACCACGTCCGACTTCGGTGGCTCCGAAGGATGTGGTAGTGACAAGGGGGGCAAGCGTTTTGCCGCCATACTCACAATGTACACATATGAGTTCCGAGTCTAAGAAGAAGCGCGTTCAGTTTCGTGCACCGAGGGGACTGGTAGATCGGGCCGACGCGCTCGCTGCGGTGTTCGAGACGGATCGGACGGACATCCTCATCTCCGCGCTTCGGGACTACCTGCGGGACGCCGCGCACTCCGACGAGATGAAACAGGAGATCGCGGAGGCCTTCTACGACGACGACATCACGTTCGAGGAACTGAAAGACCTCGTCGGGCACGAGGAGGCCGCCAACTTCCGACTGCTGAAAGAGCAACTGACCGACGAATTCGTGGACGAGGTCGCGGAGGAGCTGGCCGACTCGTAGATGGTTCTGATAGTCGCCGACACGTCGGCTCTCGTAAGCCTCGGGACGGTGGCGGGCACCTCACCGAATCCACTCGACCTTCTCCTCGATTCGCACGGCGTGGTCGTCCCAGAGCAGGTCATCGACGAACTCACCGAGACTGCGTCCTACGACGACGCATCCGGTGAGGCGGCACAGGCGGTTCTCGACCGTAGCTCTGCGTTCGAGACTCGTTCCGTCGAACTGGACGAGACGTTCCCGCTGGACGACGGCGAGAACGCGGCGGTCACGCTGGCGAACGATATCGACGCCGTGCAACTGCTCTGTGACGAGTTCAATCGACTCGCGCTCGTCCACGCCTCGCTAGCCGAGACCCGCCTCGTCACGACGCCCATCCTCCTCACCGCGCTGGTTCGCAACGACGCGATCTCGCCTGACGCTGCCGACGAGTTCTTGGCCGAGATGAGTGACGCTCGCAGTTGGTCGTCGAACTCCTACGTCGAGCGGGCGCGGTCCACGCTTCGACAGCAACGCGATAACGAGCAACCCGATCCGAAGTGATCGACTCGTTAGACACGCGCTAGCCGATCGGAACGACTCTCCATGGAGCAAGGCCAGATCATTTAAATATGCCATCGGGACACGTCCTTTGTATCCTGAATTCTGTCGTATTGGACGTGTTATTGGACACCATTCCCGAGAATCCATCGTGAATTTCAGCTACCTGAACAAAGTGGAACAGCGGGAGAGCCGTTAGAGTTCTCTCAGACCGAGGCTGTATTCGAGTGCCTCGTCCACTTCCTCCATACGGGACGCCGGCACGGAGCCGAGACTGGTATTAATACGATGCTCGATGGACACCGTGCGAATCTGACTACAGAGAGCGACCGAGTCCTCTCGGAGCGGAGACTCGGCAGCCGAGACGAGTACCTCGAACGGGTACAGTTCGTCTCCTCGCGAGGTCGTGAACGGGACGACGATGGTCGTCGGCGCGTTCTCGTTCCCAACGTCGTTTTGCACGACTAGACACGGTCGTGTTCCCCGTTGCTCTGACACCTCTGTCGGGTCAAGCTCGACGATGACGATGTCTCCGCGGCGAACGTCCATCGATTACCACTCGGGAACATCACCGAGGTACTCGTCGGCCTCGCGAGACACACCGTCCATCTCCTCCGCGAGGGCTTCGGATTCTGCTGCGCGTCGTCGGTACCCCTCAGCGAGTTCCTCACGAGACAGCGGTTTTTCGATGGTGATCTTCCCGTCCTCTTCGTGAACCAGTACCTCGTCCCCGCCGTGGATACCCAGTTTCTCTCTCAGTTCTTTCGGGAGGGTGACTTGCCCCCGTTCACCGACCTTACGTTCCTCGCTCTGGCTCATGCGTATTCATATCATATTCATATGTATATTCTTTTCGCTCGGAGAAGAGCCGACGCACATCGGAGCCCTCTGTCTCGACGAGTTGTGCGGGTTTCACGTCCCGCTCTGGGAGGACGATATCCTCGATCCGGAGTCAATCATCGGCGGTCGGTCCGAGTGGGACCACCCCTCTCACTCGGTTCCACTCGTTCACAGAAAACGGGAGCCAAAACGGACTGGATATCAGGGTGAACTCGGGGCCGTTATCGTTACCTCGAGTCCGATATCCAGGTCGTGACCGGAGATTGGCCCGTTGTCGACGATGTTCTGCGGTTCCATCTCCGGATGACCGATATCTCCGTCTAGTCCCGTCCCGAGGAGCGCGGCGGTCATCGGAAGCGGTGGACGGCCGGGACCCCGCACGACATCTCCGGGATCGTCCCCGACGACGATTCGCATGCCCATCCCGCCCCATTCGTGCGGGGCACAGAACAGGTCGTATACGCCTTCTTCCTCGAAGCGATACAGCCAGAACCCGTGGTGCTCGTTGACAGTCGATGAGAACGCCGGAACGCCGTCGGGGACGCGTCGCTGGCGCTCTTGACCCGGGTGGTACGCCGTCGCCGTGTGCTCCGGCGTGTGGAAATCGAATTCGACGATCGACCCGGGTTCCACGTGGAGCCCCGCGGGAGCGAAGTGGAACGCGCCGAACTCGACCGTCAGGGCCGGAAGCTTCGAATCGTCGATCTTGTCCTCGTCGACGTGGAGCCCGACGGTCTCGTCCGGTTCCAACCGGTTCGGAATCTCGTCGTCACTCGTCCCCGAATAGCCGAAGTGGGAGTGGATAGTCGGCGGGCTGGGATCTCCGGTCTCACCTCGGTCGCCCCGCGGTTCAGAGGGACTCCCTCGCGCCCCGACGGTCCCTCCGAACATCGGGAGTGTCGCGCCGAGTCCGGTCGCTCTGAGGACGGTTCTGCGTCGGCATATCCGTCGACCGTCCGACGCGTCTGACCTCTCCGTTCGATGGTCTGATGATCGTGTCATTGCGTGTCTCGAATCGCACTGCTGGATGTCACCGGTGGCATCTGCGGTTTCGGTTAGTCAGGTAGGCGGTACCCCAACGCACGTCCGAGGACGGTCAGGACCTTGAACACCCAATGCGGTGGGCTCACCGCGTAGATGTCCTCCTCGTGTTCCGTCGTCAGCATCGCCAACAGCAGGACGTCGCTGAATCCCTCCGGCGGTAACGACACTCCCCGCTCCGTGACGAGCCGATGGAACCGCCGGAAGAACGCCTCGTGCCGTAGCGCGGGCTCGTGGACGTTTATGATCTCGACGGGAGTTGCGTTCCTGAACGTATGGGCCGTGCCCGGAGGGACGGTGTGTTCCTCACCGGCCGTTACCTCCGTCCATTCGCCGTCTACGTACACCTCCAGCACACCTGAAACCACTTCGTAGCGCTCCTCGGCGTGTGGATGCGTGTGGACGAACGGGCCCTCCTCGGGGACGGTTTCGATATCGAATCGCATTTCCAACAGTTCGCCGTCCGTGTCCGCCGTCGAACGCGTGATCTCCCAGCGGCCAGGGAAACCGCCCCAATCGAGGATGCGATCCTGTCCGCCGCGCTCTGCCGTCGTTATCGAGTCGTCTCCGCCAACACCCTCACTGGTCGACGTCGATTTCCTTGTCATGGTCGGTCGTCACCTCCGGTAGCGTCCGCTTCGCCGCTCGATATCGCCCCGGGAACCCCGCGTGACGGACGCCGGTCGCTGGATTCCGACCCGAGACGAGCGACTAATGCGATCGTCCGGGTCGGGCTTATTTGTTAGGAGAATAATATTTCTCCGAGAGGACGAGACGTATCTGGATCACGAAACGACGCTGTCAGTCCGCGGTTCTCGGTCGAACTCAACGATATTCATCCCGTCGTCCAACGCGAGAGTGACCGCCGTCGTCTCGACCTCGATACGAAGTGAGACGCGGAGCGGATCCGTCGAAACGTCGGTTTCGACGTTGTTTCGGAGCAGTTCGATGGCCTCGTCGACCGTCGGTGAGTCGATGTCTAGTTCGGGATTGCCCGTCAGTTCGGTCGCCAAGACGAGACCGGTCGCGAACATCTCGACCGGTAACCGCTTAGCGAACCCACAGGAATCGCACTTCATGTCCGCCCAAACCGGGAACGGTGTTCCGCAGGTGGCGCAGGACTGGCCGTCCGTCGCTTCGTGCGTATCACAGACCGTCACCGACGACGAGATCTGCCCGGCACACTCGCGACAGATGCCGTACATCAGATAGGTGATGTCCAGCGCACACCGATAGAGTCCGGCCGCGAGCGCTTTCTCAGGGTCGCGAGTCGTCAGACCTGGCGCCGGGAAGTTCGTGAGGAAGAGCGTCCCGGTCGGCGCCTGGTCACCGAACAGCCCGTAGCACTCTGTACAGCTGACCCGGAGCCATTGGTCCTCGTAGCTAACCGCAACGGCTGCCCCGCATAACGGGCAGCTCTCACCGAGATCCCGGGAAAACCCGAGACGTCCCGCTCCGGAAACGGCTATCACCGTTCTGGCGATCTGCTTCCCCGCGCTGCTCAACCGGTATCCGTCGTCGGTCCGTCGGACGAACTGAGGAGAGAGTTTCGCGAGGTGGTAGTTGAACTTCCCGTTATCGTCGATATCGATCTCGGTTTGCAACTCGGAGTACGACATCGTCCCGACGGCGTCAGAGCCGTCGTCGTATTCGTAGACAGCGCCCGCCCGCCAGAGCACGCGGATGATCGCTAACCGAATTTCGTTCCCCAGAGTAGCGAACGCCTCCTCCGGGGAGAGCCCGTCCAGTTCGAGATCGGGAGTGAATCTAGTCTGTCCCATGTTAGCGATACACGCCCACACTCATTAAGTGTACTTCCAGACCGTCAGCGGGCGGCTGAGAAAGCTGGAGCGACGCCCGACAGCGTCTCTGCGACTGCGGCGCGGTCGCGGAACATCGCGTCCCGGCCGGCGGCGACGATTCGAGCGACCGACCTCCTACTCCCGATCGTCGCTCGGCGGTCGGTTCGATAACCGGTCGAACCGGTCTTGCGCGGCTTCGGAACGGGTCTCGGTGCGTTCGGGATCATACGTGGCGGTCGCGATCGATCCGTCCTCGATCTCGACGTCCAAAATCGCGTCCGCGTGTCGCCCGGCCTCGGGGAGTCGGTCGGCGTCGACGACGGCGTTTCCCGTCTCCTCGCCGTCCGACTCGAAGAAGACGGTCGCGAGCCCGTCCTCGATCGCGTCGACGACCGCCGTGTACGTCCCGTCCGCGAGATCGATATGCGTCATTCGTACGACTCCGCAAGGACGCGGTCCCCCGTAGCGTTTTCGACGATCACGGTGTCGCCGCCGTTGTTCCAGACCGGCGAGCCGGCGTCCCAGTAGAGCTCGTCGTCGGTGTCGGTTCCGCTTCCCGTCCTGAGCGTCAGCGTCTCGCCCGGGGCGAGCGTCACGCCGTCCGGCACCGCGTAGCGTTTCCCGGCCTCGTCCTCGACGGTCCACCCCGACAGGTCGAGCGTCTCCGCCCCCGCGTTCTCGAAGACGACGTACTCGTCGTTGAGATTCTCTCGGTCGTCTCCCGCGGCGTCCGCGTTGATCGCCGCGACCGCGAGCGTGCCGTTCGAATCGGAGCCGGTCTCGTCGTCGCCGCTCTCGTCCGCGTCGCCCGCGTCGTCCGTGCCGTCGCCGCCGTCGGTGACGGCGACAGTCCCGTCACCCCCTATCAGCGCCCGCTCGACGACCTCACCGGTCGTTCCGGGCTCGACCGGGTCGCCGTCGCGGAGCGACAGCGGGTCCGTCGGAGCGTCGCGCTGCGTCCGGATCGAGACGTTCGCGCCGTCGCTGACGAAGACGACGTCGCCGTGCGTCGCCGTCCAGTAGGTCGGGATCGACCGGTCGGCGAAGCGTTCGAGCACCTCCTCGTGCGGGTGGCCGTACTGCGAGTCGTAGGCGCTCGAGACGACCGCGACCCGCGGGTCGACCGCGTCGACGAACGCCCCGCTCGAGGAGCTGCTCGACCCGTGGTGGCCGGCCTTCATTACCGTCGCCCGGAGCTCCTCGCCGTACGCGTCGACGAGGTACGCCTCCTGGTCGTCCTCGGCGTCGCCGGACAGCATGAAACTCGTCTCGCCGTGGGTGAACTTGAGCACGACGCTGTTCTCGTTGCGGGCCTCGTTCTCCAGGTACGGCTCCGGGGGACCGAGCACGTCGACCGTGACCTCGCCGAAGGGGATCGAGTCGCCCTCGCGGGTCTCGTACAGCGTCACGTCGTGCTCCTCGATCGCGTCGAGGTACTCGCCGTACGTCTGCGTGCTCGCCGCGATCCCCGGGTCGTAGACGGCCCCGATCCCGTCGGCCTCCGTCTCGTAGTAGTCGATGATCGCCGCGTTCCCGCCGATGTGGTCCGCGTCGTTGTGCGTGGTCACGAGGTGATCGATCTGCGTGACGTCGTGTCGTCGGAGGTACTCGAGCACGTGCTCCCCGTCGTCGTTGTAGTGGCCCGTGTCGACGAGCATCGTCTCGCCGTCCGGTCCGACGACGAGCGTGCTCACGGACTGGCCGACGTTGATGTAGTGGACTTCGAGCGAGCCGTTGGCCGTCGAGGCGTCCGACCCGCCGTCGGGGGTCGACCCGGTATCAGGCGTCGGTCCGGCGGGCGTCGGGTCGCCGAGCGACGCGCCCGTGCAGCCGGCGAGAGCGACGAGGACGGCGATGAGAAGGACACGGGATAGCTCCCGAGGAGACGTCATTATTTCTCGTGCGAGACGTTGACTTGTAAAGTTGATCTAACGTGAAACAAATCCGTTACTTGGAGCCGCGGTAGTGACGGACGCGTTCCGCACCGTCGTCTCGCCGGTTCCGTTCGGCCGTCCCGTTCGGACGGAGCGTCCGCGCCGGGATTTTTGTCCTCTCGCCCCCGAGTCGAGCCCGACATGTCACGCGAAGTGATCTCCCACCGCGACGGCCACGTTTACGAGTTCGCTCCGGAGATGGACCCCGTTTACGAGGCGGCCGACGGCGAGTCGCTCACGATCGAGACGATCGACAGCCTGAACGGTGCGATCCGGACCGACGACGACCTGCTGGACGCGATCCCCGAGGAGGTGAACGCCGCGACCGGCCCGATCGCCGTCGAGGGAGCGAGCCCCGGCGACGTGCTCGCGGTCGAGATCGAGGACGTGCGCGTCGCCGAGGACCGCGGGCGAGTCCTCACGGCGCCCGGGTTCGGGCTCCTGCAGGACGATCCCGACATCGAACACCCGGCGACGCGGATCACCGAGGTGAACGCCGAGAGCGACGGAGCCGGGGAGGGCGACGGCACGGGCGGCGGCCGGATCGAGTTCGAGGGGATCGACGTCCCGATCGATCCCGTGATCGGGACGATCGGGGTCGCCACCGCCGAGGAGCCGGTGTCGACGCTGACGCCGGACGACCACGGCGGCAACCTCGACACGACCGACATGACGACCGGGACGACCGCGTACTTCCCCGTCTTCCAGGAGGGCGCGATGCTCGCGATGGGCGACTCGAAGGCCGCGATGGCCGACGGCGAGATGTGCGGGACCGGCGCGGAGATCGCCACCGAGATCGACGCGACGGTCTCTGTGATCGAATCCCCCGAGGTCCTGCTCGACCGGCCCCTCGTCGACACCGGCGACGCGGTCAAGGCGATCGCGAGCGCCGAGACGATGGAGGCGGCGGTCGAACTCGCGAACCGCGACGTCGTGCGGCTGCTCGCGAACGAGCACAACTTCTCCCGGACGGAGGCGTACCTGTTCTCCAGTCTCGTCGGCGGGCTGGAGATCAGCCAGGTGGTCGACCCGCAGGTGACCGCGCGGAACGCGGTGCCGAGCGAGCACCTCTCCGTCCCGTTCTGACCGGTCACTCGTCGGCGGTGCGACCGCGCTCCGCGAGGCGGCGTGCGGCGTCGCTCAGGGCGCTCGTCCGTCGGTCCGTGCTCCCCGCGGCGTCTCGATCGTCGCCGTCGGAGTCAACGGCACCACCGTCGCCGTCGGAGTCAACGGCACCACCGTCGCCGTCGGAGTCGACGGCACCACCGTCGCCGCCGGCGTCACGCCCCTCGCGGGCCGATACGCCCTCGTCACCGGGAGCGATCTCCGACGGGTCGTCGCCGACGCCGACGTCGACCTCGGTCGGGTCGGCGTCCGGGGGGTAGCTCCGCTCGGCCGGCGGGACGAAGGCGGTCTCGACCGCCCGGACGATCTCGCGGACGCTCTCCTCGTCGAGCCGGTCGGCGTACGCCTCGCGGATCAGGTCGGGGACGGCGTAGGCGTAGTGGCCGCGACCGGCGTGCCGGATCAGCCCCGCCCGCCGGACCGGACGATGGCGGCTGTAGGCGTGTCCGGAGTCGCCGTCGCCGCCGGCGTCGATGTGGGCGGCGACGGGGTCGCTGACGCCCTCGCGGCGGTAGTGGCGGAGCATCCCGCGCGACAGCTCCGGGAGCGCCTCGATCCGGCCGCGGAGCTCCTCGATGACGGCCTCTCGGGTGCCGAGCTCGACGGCGTCGTCGAAGCGGAGCGCGCTCTCGGCGACGTCCGCGCGCGTCACGGGCTCGACGTCGTCGGGCGGCGCGTCGTCGGCCTCGGGGTCGCCGGCGGCGGCCGTGTCAGCGTCGTCGGCGTCGCCGGCGTCCGCCGCGGTCTCGTCCGTGTCGGTGTCGGCGTCCGCCGCCTCGTCGCCGTCAACGGTCGCCGCGACCGCCTCGTCGTACGACTTGAGGACGGACTGGTCGTCGCCGTCGCTCTCGCCGCCCCCGGTGCCACCGCTCCCGCCGTCGGGCGCGGATCGCCCCCCGCCGACCGCGGGACCTCCGCTCCCGCCGCGGTAGGGCGCCTCGGCCTTCCCGAGGAGCGCCTGGGCGAACTGGTCGGCCATGCTGCTCAGGTCGCGCGCCTCCTCCAGCTCGCGTTCGAGCTCGGCGATCCGCTGGTCCCGCTTGTCGAGCTCCTGCCGGAGGTCGGCGATCTCGGACTCGCGGCGCTCCTCCTCGTCGGAGATCGACTGGAGCTCGCCGACGAGGTCGCTGGAGACCGACTTGAGCTCCGGGCGCTCGAAGTCGTCGAGTCCGGGGGTCGCGCCCGCGTCGAACGTCTCCTTGCGGTGGAACTGGATCCGGCGGATCGACTCGTCCCAGTCGGTCATCAGGAACGCCTCGCCGTCGCCGAGGTCCTCGACCGCGCTGGCGTACTTGGAGCCGAGGATGCGCCCGACGACCTTCGTGTCGTTGTCCCAGGTGAGCCGGTGCCAGCAGAGCCAGTCGCACTGCGTGATGAAGTCCTTCTTGACGTCGGCGGGGCGCTGGCTGATCCCGACGATGCCGAGGCCGTGTTTGCGCCCGCGCTTGCCGACCTTGATCAGCATCTTGCCCGTCTCGTCCATCCCGCCGCCCTCGGGGATGTACTCGTGGCACTCCTCGACGACGAGCAGGAAGGGCTTCTTGAGGCGCTTCTCCTTCGCGAACAGCTGCTTGACGACCTCTAAGAGGAGCTCGTTGGCGGTCTCCTCTTCCAGGTAGCCGGAGACGTCCAGGATGATCGGGACGTTCTGCTCCAAGGCCAGATTGGCGAGCTTCTCGGCGTGTTCGGGGGAGACGACGATGTCGCACTCGTCGTCGGCGCCGGCGTGGAGGATCTCGTACTCCTCTTTGAGCCCGTAGTACTCGCCGTCGGTGTCGACGATCATCACCGGGAACCCGTTGTCGAGGAGGTTCTCGATGACGACGCTCGCGGTGTTGCTCTTGCCGGACCCGCTCTTCCCCGTGATAAACGAGCGGCCGGTGAGCACGTCGACGACCGGGAGCTCCACCGGGGTGCCCGGATCCGCCGTCGCGTCGCCGCCGATCCCCTCGCTGACGTCCGCGACGTGGATCGTCTCCTGCTCGGCCATACACGTGACAGGCACCGCCCGCCTCATAAACTATCGGCTCGGATCGGCCGGGGAACCGCATGCCGCGTCCGCGGCCTCTGGTCTTATGTCACTGGCCGACGACACGTCTGGCATGAACACCGACAACACCTACCTCAACGCGCTGATCGGTGCGATAGCGACGGTCCTGCTCTCGTTCACCGGCATCTCGCCCGTACTCGGCGGCGCGTTGGCGGGCTACCTCGAGGGCGGCGAGACGGGCGACGGGCTCCGGATCGGCGCGCTCTCCGGGCTGATCGCGTCGCTCCCGCTCGCCGTGGTCGTCGTCCTCGCACTCGTCGTGTTCTCGCTCGGCGGCGACTTCGGCGTCGCGATCGGGGGCGGCCTGCTCGTGCTCGCTATCGTCGCGGTCGCCATCGGATACACCGTGGCGCTGAGCGCCCTCGGCGGCGTCGCCGGTATCTACCTGAACAAGGAGCTGTAGCGCGGCGACGCGTCCGGGCGGCAGCGGTCGGTCGCTGGCCGGAGGTCGGGCCGGCGCGCGCTCGGGCCGGCGGAGTCCAGCGATCAGTGCTCGCCGCCGGTCCCGCGCCGGTCGGAGTCCAGGTCGATGTCGAGGTCGTCGAGCAGCGCCTCGGCCTCCGCGCGCTTCTCCTGGTGGTCCTCGAGGAACTCGCGCATGAGTCCCGCGGCCTGCTCCTTGCAACCGCCGCAGAGGCGCTCGCCGGTGACGCACTCGGAGTACACCGTCTTCGTGAGCTCGTCGTCGTCGCCCGCGAGCAGGTAGGCGTACAGCTCGTAGACGGGGCACTCGTCGGCCTCGCCGCCGAGCTCGCGCTGCTTTTCCGCGGTGTCGCGGCCGCCCGTGGTGGCCGCCTTCACCTTGTCGTAGCCGTCCTCGGGGTCGTCGAGTAGGGAGATGTGACTCGCCGGGATCGACGAGGACATCTTCCCGCCGGTGAGCCCGGTCATGAAGCGGTGGTAGATCGAGGAGGGCTGCCGGAAGCCGAACCCGTCGTGGTCGATCTCGACCTCGCGCGCCAGCGACTCGGCCTCCCCGCGGGTGAGGTCGAAGGCGTCGACGTGGCCCTCGAACACGCGCTTCTCGCCGTCGACCGCCTCGATCAGCGCCTCGAACGCCTCGTCGGTGGCGTTGCGGTCGAAGAAGCGCACGCGGGGTCGGAGCGGCTCCTTGCCGCCCGCGCGGAGCTTGTCGAGGGCCGTCGGCTTGGCGGCGGCGAGGTCGGGACCGGTCGGTCCGTCGCCGTCGTCCGCGGCGTCCACCTCGGGCGGCTCGTAGTCGGCGAGCCACGCCGCGGCGTCCTCGCAGCGCACGTCGGTCTCGGCGTCGTCGACGTCGGCCGCGAGCGCGTCGTAGGCGGCCCGGACGAGCTGGCGCTCCGCGTCGTCGAGCTCGAAGCTCGCGAACGCCTCGGTCACCTTGAAGTAGCGCACGCGGGTCGCCAGGTCGCGCGTCAGCCGGACGTGCGGGTCCTGGTCCGGGCCGACCGGGATGACGGTCGGCTTCGGCTCGTCGACGAGCTGCGGGTAGAGGATGTCCGCGGTCTGGGTGACGACGCTCTGCATGTGCGAGATGTTGGTCTCGCCGTCGAAGCCGTAGATCGCCTCGAACTCCGAGAAGTTCGCCTTCGAGCCCAGCTCGAAGCCGAGGTCCTGGACCGCGCGGTTGTCTGACTGCCGGTACAGCTCCCCCTCCTCGGCGTCGAAGCCGAGCGCGAGCAGGCTGAGCAGGTAGTTGCGCGCGTGCTCGTCGATCTCGTCCCACGACATCCCCCGCGCGGAGTGGGCCTCGAGGTCGGCGATCAGGCCGAAGGCGTCACCGCCCTGCTGTTGATGCCAGATGATCTCGTCGAAGACGAGCTTGTGGCCGATGTGGGGGTCGCCGGTGGGCATGAACCCGGAGAGCGCGGCGAACGGCTCGTCGTTCGCCATCGCCTCGGCGACGGCGTCGTACTCGCGGTGCCCGAAGATGACGCCGCGACGCATCAGGTAGTGCGGGTCGACCACGTCGTCGGACACGTCGTCGAACGCCTCGATGCCGAACTCCTCGAATAAGTCCGCGTAGTCGCCGACCGACGCCGACCCCCACGGGTCGAGCGCGACGTCCTCGGTCGGTCCGTCCGCGCGCTCCGTCCCGCCGTCGGCGCGGGGCGATCCCGGGGTCTCGTCGCGGGAACCGCCCGCCGTCGACGGCCCCGTCTCCTCGGGGGTGTCCTCGTCCATACGTCTCCTCCCGTCGGTCGACGCAAAAACCGTTCGCTTGCGCGTCAGGGCGTGGCATGCGACGGTGGAGACTCGGGTGGTGGCGGGACTGGCGTCGGAGATGCTGTCGCGTTCAGTTTGATCGGTTATTTATAACTGACTGGCTCTGTTGAAATGCTTAAGAACTGAGACAAACTGCGTGCGAGATACAGAGGATAAGTTCAGAACGCGGTCACGGTATGCCACTCGTTCAGATCTCGGTATTTCTGTGTGGCATATTGAACGGAAAATATTTGATATTGTATCGAAGATAATCACAACAACAGTATGGGTTCCCCAGGCGGTGCACCGCCAAAACTGGGACAATGCTCGAACTGCGGGGAAACGTATCCGCTACACGAGATAGACGACGGCTGGCACCCAGTCGGAACTGAAGGGACGTGCAACCAGTGCGGAAACACCGATTTCGTCCCCTTGGACTAACCAGAACGAGAACGGGACGCTTCCTCGCCGACCAATACCTCCTCTGTATCGATCGGCCCGAACGTCTCGTTTCTGATCACCCGCTCGTGACCGACTCGCGCCCTGTGTACAGCAAAGCCTCGGGGAATTCCTCAGCCGCTGTCAGTAGCGACCTGCGAGACCCGGTGGTGTAGTCGGTATACATGGGCCGAGCCCCAGACCACACCGATTTTCCAGCCGCCAGCGGTTCCTGTCGGACTACCACATCGTCGGACCAATCCAGCTTCTGGTGGGTGCGCCCTGCAAACGCTCGGGTTTAGTGGTATGTGATGCTGGATGGCGATCGGTTGAGCCAGCTTATCGGTGCATATCTTAACCAACAACGTTTGGGGGGTTTGGGATGTGTTGGTTAATTCTTGAGAACACGTCTGCACCGCGGCCGATCGTGGGAAGGTGCTGCCGACCCAGCCGACGGCGCCCGCCGAAGGATCGAACTCGAAGATCGTCCGGCTCGAGAACCGCCGCTGCAGTGCATCGGAGCACAGACGGTGAGAGCGCTAGGCGATTCGTCAGGTCCACGCCGTGTACTGTTCGTTGACGGCCTCGATCGACACGTGTAGCGACATCATCCGTCCGACGAGGCGAGTGTTGGCGGCATCGGATGGCGGCCCCGCCGGTGGTTCGTCCGGGGCGCGCAGGTCTGGAGACGTTGCACCGTACGTAAGGCCAACGACCTGCCCATCCAGGGTCACGAGTGGCGAGCCGCTGTTGCCCTGCATCCCGGGGACGTGTGTCTGGAGCCCCGACCGAAACCGACTCGAGGAGGCCATCGAACCTGCAGTTATCACCCAGTTGCCCATGAGCGATGGGTGGCCAACTTGGAGCAGGGGCTGGCCGGTTTCGAGATCCTCTGCTGACCCACTGTCGAGCGGGTCAAGGTCGAGCCCATCGGCACGCACCAGCGCCACGTCGGGCTGGCGATCCGCCACGTAGTCGACCACCTCGGCCTCGTACGCCTCGCCATCTAACGTCCAGAGATCGAACGTCTCTGACCCCTGGATGTTGTGGGCGTTGGTGATGACGTGATCGCCATCGCCATACACGAACCCGGTCCCGCTGGCGAGGGCGCCGCGGCCGAGTTCCGTCTGTATATAGACGACCGACTCGCGAACTTGTCGGCCGACCTCGCCGGCTTGCTCGACTGCCGTATCGTCGAGTGGTTGTGGTGTTGTATCGTCGGCCTGGAACGGGTCGGGTCCCGCCTCGGTGTCAGGGATGCTCTCTCCGATTCGGTCGACACACCCTGCGACCGCGACGAGGGCACCCGCGGCGGTAGATTTCAGGACTGCACGTCGGTTCGGCATACCGGATAGAGAGACGGCCGATGAAAAAGGCCGTCGCTGAACAAACACCGATGCTGCTGGATACAGGACCCTGGAGAGACCCACAGCAGTTCACAGATTCAACAATCATCGACCAGAGGGAGAACCCGTGGAGTCACTCGGGGTCGAGGACGTCCGGCGGTTCGCGCTCCCACGTGGTTTTGTCGGCGGAATCGATTCTCGCCGCGCGGAGTTTCTCGCCGATTGCACGCCTCCCGCTCACGCTCTTGCAGTGCCACTGCGTAGACGAGTTCTTTAGATCTGCCGCTCTGGACCCGCCCTGTGTCGTGACGCCTGTCTCTACGTTCTTTGCGATCTACAGTCGTCCTCCTGCCAGAGACTGATCTCGGCGTCGTGACCGTTGTCGTCGCGAGTCGAACTGGCCATCGTACTCGATGTTGGGCGACTGGTCGCATGAGCATTCGGCGCCCCTCTCGACGAAGCGTGACGACACCTGCGAGGACTCTCTAGCCTCGTGACCGACTCGCGCTCTGTATTCAGCAGGGCGTCGAGAAAATGTCATCAATAGAAGATTCAACAGAGCCAATAGATTGATCTCGGATTGGCGGTGACCACCTCCGAAGCCCCAGCCGCGACGACTCGCGCGGCTCGCTGTGGTCCTCAGTCACTCGCTTCGCTCGTTCCCTGCGGTCCTTACATCGTCATCAGAACGCGAAGCGTTCTGATTGGCTCACGAGAGCTTCGCTCTCGTGAACGCCGTGCTTCGTCCTCGCGGCTGCCCCTTCAAGTCCCGCCCGCACAGCGACCGCAGCCTCACGCCTCCCCAGCCTCGTCGGACCGGCGCGGCCGCGCCGGTCCGACTCCCTCGCGCGTGCTCCTCGGCCACGAGGCGGCCTCGAAGGCACGCGCCACCGCGGTCTATCATTTATAAATGCACGTCGAGACCGCGGCGCTCACTCCCCGTCGTCGTCCCGCCCGGTCACTTTTCGGATGCAGGAAGAGCCGAATGGGCCGAGTTCGCCCGCGTCGAGTTTCACGAAGTGACCGGTGGTGATACCGGTCCCGCACCGACGACACTCGAACTCGCCCTCTCGCTGGATCACTTGGCTGTCGTAGTTCACGTAGGTGCCGCCGCGCTGGACTTTGAGGCGTGCGTTCTCGCGCTCGATGACGCCGCGCTTCTCGGCGGCGTCGAGGATGTCGCGGGTGAGCGCCGGGCTCGTCGTCACCGTCTCGATCCGGTCGATGGCGTCGGGGAGCGCCAGCTCCTCGTGTTCGAGGTGCGCGAGCAGCTCGACGCCGAGCTCCAGCTTCTCCTCCCGTGACGCCGACTCGTTCACGCCCGGCGAAACGACTCGGACCCTCTTAAGTCGGCCGGGAGGCCCCCGAACCTCCCGCGATCCTCGGCGCCCGCGATGTAGTAAGACAGTTACCACGCGGGGCGCTGGAGGGCGTATGGACGTACTGGAGGTCGCGGCGCGGGCGACCGAGACGGGACCGGTGTGCGACGCCTGTCTCGGGCGGCTCGTCGCCGACCGGAGCTTCGGGCTGTCGAACGCCGAGCGCGGGTCGGCGCTGCGCACCGCGCTCGCCCTGCGCGACGACGAGGACCACGAGTCGGTCGACACCGCGGACTGCTGGGTGTGCGAGGGCCGCTGCACCGAGTTCGACGCGTGGGCCGAGCGCGCCGCCGACGCGGTCGAGGGGATCGAGTTCGCCACGTACAACGTCGGCACGCGCCCGCCGCCGCTGATCGAGGAGAACGAGGCGCTGCTGCGCGCCGACGCCGGGCTCGACGAGGACGCGGGCGAGCCGTTCAAGTCGGAGTTCAACCGCGAGGTCGGCAAGCGGTTCGGCCGACTCACGGGGGCGGAGGTCTCCTTCGACCGCCCGGACGTGCAGTTCACGATCGACCTCGCCGAGGACGAGATCGACGCGAAGGTGAACTCGACGTTCGTCTACGGGCGGTACCGCAAGCTGGAGCGCGACATCCCGCAAACCGAGTGGCCCTGCCGCGAGTGCAAGGGCTCCGGCCGACGGGGCGCGGACCCCTGCGACCACTGCGGCGGCTCCGGCTACCTCTACGACGACAGCGTCGAGGAGTACACCGCGCCGATCGTCGAGGACGTGATGGACGGCACGGAGGCGACGTTCCACGGCGCGGGCCGCGAGGACGTCGACGCGCTCATGCTCGGCACCGGCCGCCCGTTCGTGATCGAGGTGGAGGAGCCGCGCCGGCGCCGGGTCGACGTCGACCGCCTCCAGTCGGACATCAACGCCTTCGCCGACGGCGCCGTCGAGGTCGAGGGGCTCCGGCTCGCGAGCTACGACATGGTCGAGCGCGTGAAGGAGCTAGAGGCCACGAAGCGCTACCGCGCCGAGGTGACCTTCGACGCCGACGTCGACGCAGCCGCCCTCGCCGAGGCGGTCGACGAGCTGGAGGGGACGACGATCGAGCAGTACACCCCGAACCGGGTCGACCACCGGCGCGCGAGCCTCACCCGCGAGCGCGACGTGTACGAGGCGACCGCCGAACTCGACGACTCGCGCCACGCGACCGTCGAGGTCCACGGCGCCGGCGGGCTCTACATCAAGGAGCTGATCTCGGGGGACGAGGGGCGCACCGAGCCGAGCCTCGCGGGGCTGCTCGGCGTCGGCGCCGAGGTCACCGCGCTCGACGTCGTCGCCGTCGAGGGCGAGGACGAGCCGTTCGAGCGCGAGGAGTTCTTCAGGGAGTGACGCCCGCGCGCTCGGTTCGAGCGTGATCCGCCGCGGACCAACGGGATTTATCTGACGCGCGTCTGACGTGCGGGTATGCACGGGAGCGACGCGAACGAGGCGAGCGCCGAGGCGCCGTCGGTCGGCGACGGGGTCGGGGAGCCCGTCGTCGAGCCGGCCGTCAGGGAGGCGGTCGCGTCGACGACGACGGCGGCGCACGCCCGTCTGAAGGGTATCGACCGCGCGGCGCGGCCGGACCGCGTGTCCTCGATCCTCGTGGCCGTGGGCGCCGGCCCGCACACCGGAGCGACCGTCGACGTGGCCCGCGAGATCGCCGACGCGACCGGCGCGTGGCTCGAACTGTTCCACGTCGTCCCCTCCGACGAGGCGCTCGTGGACGGGGACGCGACGCCGGTCGGCGACCGCGAGGACGCCGACGCCGACGAGTACGCCGCGGCCGGAGACCGGCTCCTCTCGGCCGCCCGCGGCCGCCTCGGCGACTTCGACCGGGTGGACCGCTGGCTCGTCGAGGACCGCACCGCCGCGGGCGCGATCGTCGAACAGTCCCCGTACTACGACCTCGTGGTCGTCGGCGCGCCCACCACGGGCACCGTCGGTCGGTTCGTGTTCGGCTCCACGACGGACACCGTGATCGACGACGCCGAAGTCCCCGTGGTCGTCGTCGAGGCGCAGGGGGAGGCGCCGCTCGACGTGGCGTAGGCCGCGTCGTACTCGAGGCCGATCCGGGAATCCACGCACTCTATTTAAAACCAATATAAAAAAGTAAAGTGGCTATGCCACCGAGGACCCGGTATGACAGACGAAGCGATCGACGACGTGGACCGGGCGATCCTGTACGCGTTACAGGAGGACGCCCGAAACGCCTCGTCCGGTGACATCGCGGAGCGCACCGGGACGTCGGACAGCACCGTCCGCAAACGCATCCAACGCCTCGAGTCGGACGAGATAATCAAGGGGTACAGCGCCGACGTCGACTACCAGAAGTCGGGGTATCCGCTCCGGATGCTGCTCTACTGCACCGCGTCGATCCCCGAGCGCGGCGAGATGCTCCCGGCGATCCTCGATATCGACGGCGTCATCTCGGTACAGGAGCTGGTCACCGGCGAGCAGAACCTCCTCGTGACGGCGGTCGGCGAGTCGGACGACGACATCACGCCCGTGGCACAGGAGCTCCTCGACATGGGGCTCACCGTCGCGGACGAGGTGCTCGTCCGGAGCCACGAGACGACGCCGTTCGGCAAATTCGACGCCGAGGCCGATCCATAGACGCCGGCGCCGACCTCTAAACGACGGCTCGACCCCTAGGCGACGACTCGCTCGACGTCGAGCGCGGTCGCGCGCCGGACGACCGCCCGCACCGGGTCCTCCGAACCGGCCAGGTTGTCCGAGTCGCCGTCGAGGACGAGGAGCGCCGCCCGGCGGCCGGGCTCGACGACGCCGCAGTCGAGGCCGGCGACCTCGGCCCCGGCGGCGGTCGCCATGCGGAGCACCTCGCGGGCCGTCACGTCGAACCGCTTCGCCGTGTACGCCATCTCCCGGAACATCGACGGCGGGTTCAGCATGACGTTGTCCGTGCCGAGCGCGACCGTCGCGTGGTCGAGCAGCTCCCGGACCGGCGGCGTGCCGACGCCGAGGACCTCGTTCGCGCGCGGGCAGACGGCGACGGGGACCGACTCGTCGGCGACGCGTTCGAGGTGCTCCCGGCCGGCGTGCACCATGTGGACGAGCAGGTCCGGCTCTAAGTCGAGCGCCGGGTGGATGTCGGTCGCGTCCGGTTCGCCGGCGTGGATGGCGAACGGGACGCCGCAGTCCTCGCACGCTGCGCGCTCGTCCGCGAACTCGTCGTCGTTCGCGCCGGACGCCCCGTAGCCGTCGGCGACGTCGAGGACCGCGGGGTCGTCGCTCCCGAATATGAACGGGTCGACGTCGACCGGATCCGCCGCCTCGCGGAGCGCCCGCGCCCCGGCGACACCGTTCTCGCGGAAGTCCAGACAGGAGACGGTCCCGGTCCGGTGCATGAACCGGAGCGTCCGGCGCATCGCCGACACCAGGTCGGCCCGGTCGGCGGCCGCCAATCGCCGGTGTTTCAGGCTCTCCGGCGGGGCCACCGCCTCCTCGAGCGTCAGCCCGACGGCCGCCTCCTTCGCGACGGAGTCCCCGAGATGCGTGTGGGCGTTGACGAACGCCGGCAGGACGATGTCGGTCGACTCGGTATCCGTCTCCTCGACGGCCTCGATCCGACCGTCCTCGACGACGACGCGGCCGCGGACGGGCCGGAACGACTCCCCGGCGAGGACGGTCCCCGTGAGTTCCTCCATGCGGGCACTCCGACTCGGATCACGATATGGTTTTCTGAACGCGGATTTCGAACGCTTCGGGAACGGTGCGGCGGTCCGGCGGCGAATCGGCCGCGAGGGATCGGCGGTCTCCTCCCCTCTCCTCGGACGGCGGAGATAATTATAATGTTCTATAATGTGGTTATATCGAACGATTTGTGAAGATAAGTAGATTTAATAGGCAATCTGTTCTTCAGACGGGTGAAGACGACCAACAACGGTTCGCCGGTCCCGCCTCGGCTGCCGAGTGGTCGGACGCACTGAACGATGTCGGAATCCACCTCGAAGACGACGGTCGGAGCGCTCCCGGACGCGACGGCGGAGACGCCGTTCGCGCCCGTCGCACTCACGCGGCTCGCGTGGTCGCTGTTCGCCGCGAGCCTCGCGGTCCTCGTCGCCCGAGTCCGATTCGGCTTCGCGCCGGAGGTCCCCGGCGTGCTCGCCGTCGACGGACTCACTGTCCTGCTGTGGGTGGTCGTCGCCTTCTTCGGCGGCGTCGTCCACAGCTACTCGCGCCGCTACATGGCGGGGAGCGCCCACGAGACGCGGTTCTTCCACGCCGCGTTCGGCTTCGAGGTGACCGTGATGGCGCTCGTCGCGGCCGACCACCTCGCCCTGTTCGGACTGCTGTGGCTGGCGATGGGGCTGGTGATGGCGAGGCTGATCGGTATCGTCGACGAGTGGGAGCAGGCGCGGGCGGCCGCGGCGGTCGCCCTGCGCTACTTCGTCGCTAGCAGCGCGCTCCTCGGCGTCGCGCTGACGGCCCTCTGGTGGGCGACCGGCGCGACGACGATATCCGGCGTCGCGGCGGCCGCCGACGCGCTCGGCGGCCCGCTGTGGCTCGTCGCCGCCGTCGCGCTCGTCCTCGCCGCGATGATCCAGTCCGCGCTCGTTCCGTTCCACGGCTGGCTGCTCTCGTCGATGACCGCTCCGACGCCGGCGTCGGCGCTGATGCACGCCGGGTTCGTCAACGCGGGCGGCGTCCTGCTGTTGCGCTTCGCGCCGGTCGTCACCGTCGACGGGACCCTCATGCTCGCGATCGTCGCGGTCGGGGCGACCAGCGCGCTGCTCGGGAAGCTCCTCAAGTCGGTCCGGCCGGACGTCAAGAGCAAGCTGGCCTGCTCGACGGTGGGACAGATGGGCTTCATGATCATGCAGGCCGGGCTGGGGTTCTTCGGGGCCGCGATCACCCACCTGATCCTGCACGGCTTCTACAAGGCGTACCACTTCCTCGGCGCGGGCGGTGAGGTCGAACGGACGAGCCCGGCAGAAACGACGTCGCGCGGGGCGGACCGCTCCGGCGTCGCCGACGCCGCCGTGACGCTGGCGACCGGGCTGGCGGGGGGCGCGGCGTTCGTGCTGCTGACGGGGAAGGGAACGAGCGTCGACGGCGGCCTCCTGCTCGTCCTGTTCGTAGTGTTCACCACGCTCCACGCGGCGCGCGGGGCGGTCCGGCACGCGTCGCTTCCGGCGTCGGTCCGCTACGGGGCGGTCCTGCTGGTCTTCCTGCCGGCGATCACCGTGTACGCGCTCGTCTATCGGGGCGTCTCGGCGCTCCTGACCGGGCTCCCGGTCGTCACGGCGCCGACCGAGCTGACCGCGCTCCACTGGCTCGTGGCCGCCGCCTTCCTCGGCGCGTACGCCGCGATCGAGACCGGCGCCCACGAGCGCAGCCACCGCCTCTACGTCGCGCTCCTGAACTGGGGGCACCCGCGGTCCGGAACCGTGCTGACGAACGCCGAGGAGTACGACAGCGGAGGAGTCCAATGAGTACCGAATCCACTATCCACGACGCCATCGACGACGCGGCGACGACGGTCGGGTCCGTCTGGCCGATCCACTCGTTCGTGACGGCCAACCCCCTCTCGGGGTTCGAAGGAATGCCGTTCGGCGAGGCGGTGACGCAGGCCGCCGACCTGTTCGGCGGGCGCGGCTACCCGAGCCGGGAGGCGTTCCGGGCGGCGCTCGACGACGGCCGGATCGACCGCGAGCTGCTCGAGTCGGAGCTCGCCGACCGCGGCTACGACGCCGACCCGGAGACGCTGCTCGAACGCCTGGACACGTCGGTCGAGTCGCCGGCGCCGGACGACGACGCCGAGCGGGTCGACCACGTGCTGACGAAGTGGCTGTCGGCGTTCCTCGACGAGGGCGGCGCCGCGTGGCCGATGCCGAACCGCGGCGACGGCTTCTACGCCGCCTTCCGCGGGGTGGCCGCGCACGACGCCGACGTCCCGGACGAGGGGATTCTCGCGTCGCTCCCCCAGACCCCGACCGAAGCCATCGAAACCGTTCTTGAGCCGTACCCGGAGAGCCAGTGGGTCCCCGTCTTCGAGGAGCAGCTGGCCGCGCTCCCGGGATGGACCGGCTTCGTCAAACAACGCGCGGACGACGAGGGGGCGTGGCAGTCGGCGTGCCCGATCACGCTCGCGGACTACGTCGCGGTCCGCCTCGCGCTCCTCGACGGGTTCGGCGTCGACGTCGAGCCGTCCACCGGCCCCGAGAGCGCCGACGCTGCCCCGGCTGACGAGCTCGCCGAGGCGTTTCTGAGCGCGTGGGAGGCGAGCTACCGCTCCGAAGTCGTCGGGTGCGTCGCCGCCGAGAGTCGGTCGCTGGCAGAGAGCGAACCGTCGGCCGAGAGCGAACCGTCGGCCCGCCCCGACGCGCAGTTGGTGTTCTGTATCGACACCCGCTCGGAGGTGATCCGGCGTCACGTCGAGGACGAGGGCGAGTACGAGACCCACGGGTACGCCGGCTTCTTCGGCGTTCCGATGGAGTATCAGGGGTACGACGCCGAGGTCTCGACCGACGCCTGCCCGCCCATCCTCGACGCGCAGCACCGCATCAGCGAGGTCCCGACGGACAGGGACGGGCAGGCGCGTCACGACCGTCGGTCGAGCGTCCGCGGGGTCGCGGGCGAGGTCGTCGAGAAGCTGAAGACGAACCCCGCCAGCGCCTTCGGCTTCGTCGAGAGCGCCGGAAGCGGGTACGGCCTCGCGCTCGCGGCCCGCACGCTGGTGCCGAGCCGCGTCCGCGACCTGCTGGGGGCCGCCGACGACGCGGTGCCCGACGACCGCGAGTTCTGCGAGCAGACCGTCCACCACCAGCACGCCTACGCCGGCGACCTCCCGATCGGGCTGACCCGCGAGGAGAAGGTGGAGTACGCCGCGACCGCCTTCGAGCTGATGGGCTGGGAGGAGTTCGGCCGGTTCGTGGTGTTCACCGGGCACGCGAGCGAGACGACCAACAACCCCTACGACTCGAGCCTCGACTGCGGCGCGTGCGCCGGCAACCCCGGCGGGCCGAACGCCCGCGTCCTCGCCGCGATCTGCGCCGACCCCGACGTGAAGGCGGCGCTTCGCGAGCGCGGCTTCGAGGTCCCGGACGACACCGTCTTCCTCGCCGGCGAGCACAACACGACGACCGACGAGATCGAGATCTACGGCGACGTCCCCGAGAGCCACGCGGAGGACCTCGCGGAACTGCGTGCGGACCTCGACGCCGCCCGCGAGAGCGCGGCCGCCGAGCGCGCCGAATCGATGGGCGCCGACCCCGCGACGGGGGTCGACGAGACCGAGCGCCGCGCCGGCGACTGGGCCGAGACGCGTCCCGAGTGGGGGCTGGCGGGCAACGCCGGCTTCGTCGTCGGGCCGCGCGAGCTGACGAGCGACCTCGACCTCGACGGCCGCGCCTTCCTCCACTCGTACGACTGGTCGACCGACCCCGACGGCGACGCGCTCGAGGCGATCCTCGCGGGACCGATGGTCGTCACCCAGTGGATCAACGCCCAGTACTACTTCTCGACGGTCGACAACGCGGTGTACGGAAGCGGGTCGAAGGCGACGCAGAACCCCGTCGGCAACGTCGGCGTCTACCAGGGCAACGGCGGCGACCTGATGACCGGGCTCCCCCGCCAGTCGCTGATGGCCGCCGACGACGCCCCGTACCACCAGCCGCTCCGTCTCTCGACGGTCGTCCACGCGCCGGTCGACCGCGTCACCGAGGTCCTCGCCGACCACGGCGAGGTGGCCGAACTGCTGGACAACGGCTGGCTCTCGCTGACGGTCGTCGACCCGACGCGGGAGCACCGCGCGTTCGAGTACGAGCGCGACCTGAGCTGGGCGCCGGCCTCGGAGCCGGCCGCGGCCGAGCCGGAGGGGTCGACCGAACCGGAATCCCCGCTCGAACCGGAGGCGCCGACCGAGCCGGCCGCTCCCACCGTCGCGGACGACTGACCAGCTTAGCGGCCCCGTTCCGGTTCCTTCCGTGCCCCGCGTGACCGAGTGACATCGCGCCGACAGCGTTAAACCGGTGTACAGACTTGTACATCACAACGCGAAGTAATACATCGGTGAACACTATGGATATCAACGACACGGTCGAACGCGTGACGGACGGGGCGGATCTGACTGTCGAGGAGTCGCGCGAGGCCGCGCGGCTGGTCTTCGAGGAGGCCACGGAGGCGCAGATCGGCGCCCTCCTCGCCGCCCTCCGGGCGAAGGGCGAGACCGAGGCCGAGATCGCCGGCTTCGCGCAGGGGATGCGCGACGCCGCCCGGACGATCGAGCCGGACCGGGAGCCCCTCGTCGACACCTGCGGGACGGGCGGCGACGACTACGACACGATCAACGTCTCGACGACCGCCGCCATCGTCGCCGCGGGCGCGGGCGTCCCGATCGCCAAGCACGGCAACTACTCCGTCTCCTCCTCGTCCGGGAGCGCCGACGTGCTGGAGGTCGCTGGCGCCGACGTCGAGGCCGAGCCCCCGGCGGTCGAGGACGCCATCGAGGCCGACGGGATCGGGTTCATGCTCGCGCCCGTCTTCCACCCGGCGATGAAGGCCGTCATCGGCCCGCGCAAGGAGCTCGGGATGCGGACGATCTTCAACGTGCTCGGCCCGCTCACCAACCCCGCCGGCGCCGACGCGCAGGTGCTCGGCGTCTACGACCCGGAGCTCGTGGGCACGATCGCCCGGTCGCTCGCGCACATGCCCGTCGAGCACGCGCTGGTGGTCCACGGCGCGGGGATGGACGAGATCGGGATCCACGACGAGACGGTCGCCGCGGAGGTCGTCGGCGACGAGGTGACCGAGTTCACGATCGCACCGGAGGACCTCGGACTCGACCGCGCGCCGATCGAAGACGTCGCCGGCGGGACGCCCGAGGAGAACGCGGCCGACCTGCGGGGGATCGTCGACGGCTCCGTCACGGGGCCGAAGCGCGACCTGATCTTAGCGAACGCCGGCGCGGCGATCTACGTCGCCGGCGAGGCCGACACGCTCTCGGCGGGCGTCGAGCGCGCCGCCGAGGCGATCGACTCCGGCGCGGCCGCCGAGAAGTTCGCGGCGCTGTGCGGGGAGGAAGAGGGCTCGGCGGAGAGGGCCGCCCCGTCGCGGACCGCGGACTCGGAGGACGACGACTGATGGCGCGGGTGAAGATCTGCGGGCTCACGGACGGCGCGGACCTCCGGGCCGCGGTCGACGCGGGCGCCGACGCGGTCGGCGTGATCTCGGAGGTGCCGGTCGACTCCGCGCGCGAGGTCGACCCCGCGACGGCGGCACAGCTGCTCGCCGACGTCCCGCCGTTCGTCACGGCGACGCTCGTCACGATGCCCGACTCCGCCGAGCGCGCGGTCGAGCTGGTCCGGACGATCGGCCCCGACGCGCTCCAGCTCCACGGGGAGTGGACCGCCGACGAGATCCGGTTCGTCCGGGCCGAGACCGAGCGGAAGGTGCTGCTCGCGGTCGACGCCGACGACCCGGTCCGCGCGGAGGAGTTCGACGCCGTCGCCGACGCGCTCGTGATCGACTCCACCGACGACGCGGGCGCCGGCGGCACCGGCGAGACCCACGACTGGGCGAAGACGGGGGAGCTGGCGGACCGGCTCACGTCGCCGGTCGTCCTCGCGGGCGGGCTCACGGCCGACAACGTCGCCGAGGCGGTCCGCGTCGCCGACCCCTACGCCGTCGACGTCGCCTCCGGCGTCGAGCTGTCGGACGGCCGGAAGGACCACAACGCGGTGGCCCGCTTCGTCGCCAACGCGGGCCGGGAGATGGAGCTCGCATGAGCGACGAGGGGACCCCGCTCGACCGCTCGAAGGCGGAGTTCGTCGAGCTCGCCGCCGACGCGGAGAAGCCGGTCGTCGTCCGGGCGTCCGCGACGCTCGACGCCGACGTGACCCCGCTCGCGGCGTACGCGACGCTCGTCGGCGACGGACCGTACGGCTTCCTGTTGGAGTCCGGCGAGAAGGTCGCCTCCAGCGACCCGGACGGCGCGTTCACGTCGGGCGGCAAGGCGGACCGGCACGCCCGCTACTCGTTCGTCGGCTACGACCCCGAGGCGATCGTCTCGGTCCACCCCGACCGTACCGACGTGACCCGGCTCGGGCCCGCGGCGGAGTTCGTCGGAGACGGATCGAAGGGGGATATCGGCCCCGACGCGGGCGACGCGGTCGACCGGATCCGGGCGGCGTTCCCCGACGTGAGCCTGCGCGGGTTCCCCGACACCGACCGGCAGATCCTCTCCGGCGGGTTCGTCGGCTTCCTCGCGTACGAGGCGGTCTACGACCTCTGGCTGGAGGAGGTCGGCGTCGAGCGCCCCGCGACCGAGTTCCCCGACGCCGAGTTCGCGCTGACGACCCGCACGGTCGTCTTCGACGAGAAGGAGGGGAGCGCCGAGCTCGTCTTCACCCCGGTGATCGGCGTCGACGACGACCCCGCGGCCGTCTACGACGACCTCGTCGCCGAGGCGGAGCGGGTGAGCGCCGAACTGCGCGAGGCCGCGTCGCCGGAGACCGACGGGATTCGGGTCAAGTCGGAGTCGGCCGGGCCGCGAGAGGAGTACGAGGAGGCGGTCCGGACCGCCAAGCGCCACGTTCTCGACGGCGACATCTACCAGGGCGTGATCTCGCGGAGCCGGGAGCTCCGCGGCGAGGTGGACTCGCTGGGGCTGTACGCGGCGCTCCGCGAGGTGAACCCCTCGCCGTACATGTACGTGCTGCGCCACGACGACCGCAGCATCGTCGGCGCGAGCCCGGAGACGCTCGTGTCGGTGCAGGGCGACCGGATCGTCTCGAACCCCATCGCGGGCACCTGTCCACGGGGGACGAGCCCGGTCGAGGACCGCCGGCTCGCCGGCGAGATGCTCGCCGACGCGAAGGAGCGCGCCGAGCACACGATGCTCGTCGACCTCGCGCGCAACGACGTGCGCCGCGTCTCGGAGGCGGGGTCGGTCCGCGTCGAGGAGTTCATGAACGTGCTGAAGTACAGCCACGTCCAGCACATCGAGTCGACCGTGACGGGGACGATGGCGGCCGACGCCGACGCGTTCGACGCGACGCGCGCGACGTTCCCCGCCGGCACGCTCACGGGCGCGCCGAAGGTGCGCGCGATGGAGATCATCGAGGCACTCGAAACGACCCCCCGAGAGGCGTACGGCGGCGGCGTCGGCTACTACGCGTGGACCGGCGACGCCGACTTCGCCATCGTCATCCGGACCGCGACGCTCGACGAGTCGCCGCCGGGCGCGAGCGACACGGACGAGACCGCGGTCACCGTCCGCGCGGGCGCCGGGCTCGTGGCCGACTCCGACCCCGCCGCCGAGTACGAGGAGACCGAGCAGAAGATGGACGGCGTGCTGGCCGCGATCGACCGGATCCGGGACGAGGAGTCGCCCTCGGACGATCCCCTCCACGCCGGCACGGAGGTCGACGAATGAGGGTCGTCGTCGTCGACAACTTCGACTCGTTCACGTACAACCTCGTCGAGTACGTCTCCGACCAGACGCTCGGCGGCGATGGCGGCGGGAGCGGAGCGGCGGAGCCGATAGACGTCGAGGTGTTCAAGAACACGGCGTCGCTGGCGGCGGTCCGCGACGCCGACCCGGACGCGATCCTCATCAGTCCGGGCCCCGGTCACCCGAAGAACGAGCGCGACGTGGGCGTGACGACGGACGTGCTCCGGGAGCTCTCGCCCGATGTCCCGACGCTCGGCGTCTGTCTCGGCCTCGAGGCCGCCGTGTACGAGTACGGCGGGACGGTCGGCCACGCCCCCGAACCGATCCACGGCAAGGCGTTCCCGGTCGAGCACGACGGCGAGGGGGTGTTCGCCGGGCTCGACCAGGGGTTCCGCGCCGGCCGGTACCACTCGCTGGCCGCCACCGAGGTCCCCGACGCCTTCGCCGTGACGGCGACGACGGACCACGACGGCGACGAGATCGTGATGGGGATCCGCCACCGCGAGCACCCGATCGAGGCCGTGCAGTTCCACCCGGAGAGCGTGTTGACCGCGGCGGGCCACGACCTGATCCGGAACTTCCTCGAATCGGTCTAGCGAGGGGTGTCGTCCGTCTCGTCGCCGTCAGCCGACTCGCCGCCGTCCTCCGCTTCCTTTCCTTCCGCGGTCTCCTCTTCCTCGGGTTCGTCCGCGCCGCGCCCGGCGAGTCCCACGAGGTGGCCGACCTCGGGGAGGATGATCTCGTCGACGCCGAGCCGGACCGCGTTCTCGGAGCCGGGGAGACAGAAGACGGGCGTGGCGGAGACGATCCCGGCGGTCGCCCGCGAGCCGATGGTCCGCGTGCCGATCTCGGCCTCCGAGCGCCGGCGGAACAGCTCGCCGAAGCCGGGGAGCTCCTTCGCGAGCAGGCCGTCGACCGCCTCCGGCGTCACGTCGTCGCGGGTCACGCCGGTGCCGCCCGTTGTCACGACGACGTCGGTGTCCCCGCGGCGGGCCAGCCGGTCGACGGTCCCCTGCACGCTGTCGTACTCGTCGGGGACCAGCTCGCGGACCGCGACCTCGTGGCCGGCGTCCTCGAACGCGGCGGCGACGTGGTCGCCGGAGGGGTCCTCGTCGAGCGACCGCGAGGACGACACCGTCACGACCGCGACCGCGACCGACTCGGCGTCGTGATGGTGGTGTTCGTGATCACCGTCGCCGTCGTGGGCGTGGTGGTCGCCGTCGTGATGGCCGTGATCACCGTCGCCGTCGTGGGCGTGGTGGTCGCCGTCGTGATGGCCGTGATCACCGTCGTGGTGGTCGTGACCCTCTCCCTCCTCGTGGTCGTGCGCGTCGCTCATGACACCACGTTTCCCGTCGACGGTGAAAACACCTCCCCGACGCGAGAGCCGACCGTCGGCGGGTTCGGTCCCGTCGCCGGGTCCCGATTCGCAGTCGATAGACGCCTACTCAGGGCCAATCGTCCCGCGACGATTCCTCAGGCGTCTCCTCCTCGTCCGGCTCGTCGGCCGCGAGGATCCAGCCGGCGGCCTCGGCCGCGTCCTCGACGTGGAGGAACTCCCAACCGGTGGCCTCGGCGACCGCCGCGTCCTCGTCGTCGACGCCGACGAAGACGTGCCGGTCCGTGTCGAACTGGCCGGCGATGTTCTCCAGGCTCTCCTCGACGCCGCGCGGGCCAGAGAAGAAGTCCTGACGGACGCGGTGTTTGCGGGTGAAGTTGGTGACGACGTACGTCGGCTTCTCGCTGACGACGCCGACGTACTCCGTCCACTGCCGGGCGTTGTTGAACACGTCGTTGGGGTCCGCGAGCGCCTTCAGCGCCTCCAGCTCGAACGCGAGCGTCATGTCGGTAGATCCGCCACTGTCCATGGATCGGTGTTCTCGCGGCGGGCGAAAACAACTTCGCTTCCGGGGTGGCGTTCGGGAGGGGCCGACGTCGCGTCTCCGACGCTCAGCGCGTGCGGACCTGGTAGTAGTCGGTGAACTTCACGAAGTCGCCGTCTTCGAGGTCGGCGTGCTCCGGCGCCGTCTTCGGTCCGTCGGCGAGCTCTCTGACGAGGATCTGGGCGTCTTCGCCGAGCTCGTCGTAGTGACGGACTCGCGTGTCCGGGGGGATCCAGCCGGTGCGGCGGAGCCGGACCCGTCGCCCCGTCTCTCTGAGTGCCATACGGTAACACACATCATAGATCATGATAAACGTTGCGTCGATTTCGAGCGTCTGGGACGGGCGAGACGGAGAAACGGGCGATTCGGAGGACGGAGCGCGCGGAGAAACGGAATCGTCGAGGACGGAGCGAGCGACCCGCGTTACTGCTCTGTCGTCGCCGCCAGGTCGTCGACGGAGAAGCCGGGCTCCATGAGGAGCTCCGTCTGGCCGCTCACGTCGCGGCCCTCGCGCATGAGCTGTTTGAACGCGGACTGCGGCGAGAGGTCGCCGATGAGGACGCCGCCGACGACCTTGCCGTCCTTCAGGGCCACGCGGCGCCACTCGCCGTCGGCGGTGGTCGCCTCGACCGAGTCGTCGCCGAGAGTCGGGTGGCCGAACGAGAGGAACGGGAAGTCGAAGTGAGTGATCGAGTACGAGGAGACCCACCGGAACTCCTCGCTGCCGTACTCCAGCATGTTGCGGGCGGCGATCGTCCCCTGCTCTTTCGCCGACCCCCACGAGCCGTTCTTCGCCCGCTGGCCGAGGACGAGGTCGTCGAACGTGGTGATGTCGCCGGCCGCGAACACGTTGTCGACGTTGGTGCGCATGAACTCGTCGACGACGATACCGTCCTCGACCTCCAGCGGGCTGTTCTCGACGAGCTCGGTGTTGAAGTTCAGGCCGATGGCGACGCCCGCGAAGTCGCACTCGTAGCGCTCGCCGTTCGGGTCGACCGCGGCCTCGACGCGGCCCTCGTCGTCGACCTCGAAGTGGTCGACCCCGGAATCGAAGACGGGCTCGACGCCGCGCTCGCGCATCGCCTCGTGCATGATCTCCGCGCCCTCCGTCGAGAGGGCGTAGCGCCACCAGGCGTCGCCGCGCATCAGGTACTTCGCCTCGACGTCCTGCGCGCCGCAGATGGCCGCGAAGTCGATTCCGAGGAGCCCGGCGCCGACGATGACGGCCTTCTCGGCGCCCTCGACGCTCTCTTTGATCCGCCGGGCGTCCTGGAACGTCCAGAAGTGGTGGATCCCGTCCGCGTCCGCGTTCTCGACCGGGAGCTGCTGGGGAGTGCCGCCGATCGCGAGCAGCAGGGAGTCGTACTCGAACGTCTCGCCCTCGTGGGTGTGGACCGCGTCGTTCTCGACGTCGATGTCGACGACGACGGTGTTGAGCCGGAGGTCGACGTCGTGCTCGTCGTACCACTCCTCCTGGTGGATCGAGATGGGCGCCTCGGGGAGCTTCCCCTTGGCGTACTCCTTGATCAGGATCCGATTGTAGAGGGACTCCCCCTCGTCGGTGAGAACCGTGATATCGGCGTCAGGCGCTTGCTCGCGCAGCGTCTCGGCCGCGGACGCACCCGCGATACCGTCCCCGACGATCACGTACGAATCGCTCATGTGCGGGCGTTCGGATTCGGGGTTAATACGGGTTGTCATCCGCGTTGACAACTGTGATATTCTCACGCTCGGGTCCTCCGACGGGCCCGTTCCCCGCCGCGGTCGAGACGCTCAGTCGCGGTCGCCGGCGCCGGCGGGCTCGGCGGGAAAATCGCGCTCGCCCGCCTCGATCCGGACGTCGAGCCAGTTCTCCGCGGGGGTCAGCGGGCACTCGTAGGCGTGGTTGTACGCGCAGGTGGGATTGTACGCGACGTTGAAATCGAGGGTCCACTCGCCGTCGACGCGGTCGCGATCGGGAATGAGATCGAGGTACCGCCCCGCGCCGTACGTCTCTTCGCCGTTGGTCCGGTCGCGGAACGGCACCCAGAACCGGTCCGAGCCGTCCGTCGGGCGGTACGCCTGCAGCGAGTGCGTCTCGCCGTCGATCTCGAATCGGAACTCCCCCCACCGCCGGTACGTCTGCTCCCCGTCGGCGGTGGTTTCGACGGTTATCGTCTCCTTCTCGTCGTGTTCGCGGAGCGGGAGCTCGAACCGGTACGCCGGGTCCGGATCGTAGTGTGCGAGCCCGGGGAACGCGTCGCCGCGCATCTCGATCGGCATCGGTGACCGCACCGACTCGCGGAACTGCTCTTCCTTCTCGCGACGCTCCCGTTCGATCCGCTCGGCCCAGTCGCCGGTCTCGGTCGCGTTCATCTCACCTTAGTATTGTGCGTTCTATACAATAACACTTGCGTCGGTTCTCGCGGGCGGCCGCCGTCGTCTCGCCGGCTCCCACGCGTCGGGAACGCCACAGATTCAAGGCCGTGCCGACGCAACGAGGCGTATGAAGATCCGGCAGAACATCCGCCACTGGGCCGCGAAGAAGGCGTTGACGACGCCGGTCGTCGGCGACGTCGCGAACGACAAGCTCGTCGACCTCCACACGAGCATCTTCCTCAACAAGGCCGACGAGGAGCGCCGGGAGGAGCGCCGCGAGCACCTCGACGACTTCTTCGACGCGACCATGGACGCGTACGTCGCGGCCTTGGAGGCCGGCTTCCCCGAGGCCGAGGCGCGCGAGATCACCCACGTGCAGGCCAACTTCGACTTCTTCAACCACGGCTGGACGGAGATGATGGAGATCCCGGGCGACGAGTTGGAGGAGCATTACCGGCGCTACGAGGAGTTCTTCACCGACCACGGGATCACCATCGACGACCCTCTCGGCGACTTCCGACCCGCCGACGGCGTCGCCGACGCCCCCGAGACGCCGGCGCGACTGGAGACCGCGGAGTACGAGAACGCGCTCGCCGGCTTCGCCGACGACGTGTACGTCGAGACCGACGAGGGCGAGACGGTCGTCGGCGGCGAGACCGAGGAGCCCGAGGACGTCGACCCGTCGGCCGCGCCCGGGATCGACGAGGACGAGGCGAGCGCGTAACGAAGCCCGGAGACGATCCGCTCGGGAGCCGCCCACGTTTATACTCCGGCGGCGAGAGCGGCCGACATGAACCGCGGCCAATCGTTTCTCCTCCTTCTCATCGGCACCGTCGCGCTGTTGACGCTGTTCGTCATCCTCCCGTTCGTCGAGTACGTCGTCGCGTCGGCGATCCTCGCGTACGTCCTCTACCCGTTCCACGTGCGGCTCTCGCGGTGGCTCCGGGACCGCCTCGCGGGCCACGTTCGGGAGTCGGTGTCGCGCCGGCTCGGTCGCATGCTCTCGGGGGTCTCGCTCATTCTCGCGTCCGTCGTCGCCGTCATCATCCCGCTCGCGTACATCTCGTGGGTGTTCGTCCGAGACCTGACCGAGATCGCCCGCGGGAACACGGACATCGACGTGAGCGCGGTCGAGGCCGACCTCGCGGCGCTGACCGGTCAGGAGATCGACGTCGGCGAGGTGCTGGCGATGGCCGGACAGCTACTCGTCGAGACGCTGTTCGGCGGCGTCAGCGGGGTCGTCACCACGGCGCTTCGGGCGTCCGTCGGCCTCTCGCTTGCGCTGTTTCTCGTCTACTACACGCTGCTCGACGGACCGGCGTTCGTGGGCTGGATACGGGACACGAGCCCGCTTCCCGCGGAGGTCACCGCCGACCTCGTCGACCGCGTCGACGCGATGACCCGCGGCGTGGTGATCGGCCACATCGTCGTCGCGCTGCTGCAGGCGCTGGTCGCGGGCGTCGGGCTCTGGGCGGTCGGCATTCCGAACGTCGTCTTCTGGACGTTCGTCATGGCCGTGCTCGCGCTGCTGCCGCTGATCGGGGCGTTCTTCGTCTGGGGGCCGGCCGCGGCGTACCTCGTCGCCGTCGACCAGGTCACGGCCGGCGTGTTGCTCGCGCTGTACGGCGTGTTCGTCATCGCGATGGTGGACAACTACGCCCGACCAATCGTCATCGACCAGCAGGCGCACCTGAACCCCGCGGTGATCCTCCTCGGCGTGTTCGGCGGGATCTACTCGGTCGGGTTCACCGGGCTGTTCGTCGGCCCGATCGTCATCGGCGTGCTCGCGGCGACGTTGGAGACGTTCCGGGAGGACTACGACGCGATTTAAGCCGGAGAGTCGCCTACGGCGACTCATGGCAACCGCCATCCGATCCCGGCTCCCCGACCGCCGGGACGCCCTCCTGATCGTCGCCGCCGCTGTCGCCGTCAACCTGATCGGCGCGGTCGGCGTCCCCTTCACCGCGACCGAGAGCGCCTGGTTCGCCGGACTGGAGCTGCCGGCGTACTACCCGCCCAACTGGGCGTTCGGCGTCGTCTGGCCGATACTGTACGCGCTGCTCGGGATCGCCGCGGCGCTCGTGTACGTCCGCGGCCGCGACGCGGGCGGCGTCGGGGACGGACCGGGGAGCGACCGGGACGCCCGGACCGCCCGCGACGCCCGGGTCGCGCTCGGGCTGTTCGCGGTCCAGCTCGGCGTCAACGTCGCGTGGTCGCCCATCTTCTGGGGACTCGAACGCGCCGACCTCGGTCTCGCCGTGCTCGCCGCGCTCCCTCCCCCTCGTCGTCGCGACGATCCGCGCCTTCGACCGCGTCGACCGCCGGGCCGCCCTCCTGCTGGTCCCCTACCTCGCGTGGGTCTGTTTCGCGACCGCGCTCAACTACGGGATCTGGGCGCTGAACTGATCCCTTCGATCAGTCGGACTCAGACCCCTCCTCGAGCCGATCATTTATAAACCGGCGCTCGCGCGGGTCGAGGTCGCGGTCCTCCTCGCGGAACGCCCGGAGCCCGGCGCGGTACCGCTCTCCGCCCGACTCCCCCTCCGAGGCCGGCTCGGTCGCCGGTCGCTCCAACTCCAGCTCGGCGATCCCGGTCCGCTCGCCGGTGTACGCGAAGCCGCACTTGTACAGGGCCGCGTAGGCGAACGGGTTGTTCACGGCGATCCGCACGCGGTCGTAGCCGTCGGCGGCGAGCCGCTCGACGGTCCGGTCGACGAGCCGCGGACCGAGCCCCTCGCCGCGGCACGCGACGTGGACGGTGACGTACCGGAGGCGGCAGCAGGCGGGGTCGGTCCGGTCGGGCGAGAAGGAGATCGCCGCGACCACGTCGTCGTCGAACTCGCTCGCCTCGACGGTCGGGGGGAGGGGCTCGTCCGGCTCCCACTCCGGGACCGCCGGCGAGCCGTCGGGCGTCCGGAGGACGGCCTTGCCCGGCGCGCCGACGACGAACTTGCCGGCGTAGGCGAACGCTCGGTAGTCGAGCCGCAGGGTCGCTCCCGAGCCCGGGTCGCCGACGAGCGCGTACTCCATACCGACCGGTACGGCTCGCGCCGATAAATGAACGGGGGCTCGCGCGGATACGTGAACGAGGGCTCGCCGGGACCGGTTTTTAACTACCGTCGCCGCCGAGAGCGACCATGCACGGCCTCGGCGACGTCCGCTTCTTCGACCTGACGGCGCCCCTGTACGACCGCGTCATGCCGCCGGCGAACGGCGAGGCGTTGGCCGCGGGGCTCGACCACGCGACGCGGCCGATCGACCGCCTGCTCGACGTCGGTGGGGGGTCCGGACGCGCCGCGGCCGCGCTGACGGGCCCCGACATCACCGTCGTCGACGTCTCGCTCGAAATGCTCGCTCGCGCCCGCGACGCCCGCGGGCTCTCGGGCGTCGCCGGCGACGCGGGACGGCTCCCGTTCCGAGACGCGTCGGTCGACGCGGTCACGATCGTCGACGCGTTCCACCACCTGCCAGATCAGGAGGCCGCGATCCGGGAGGCCGCGCGGGTGCTCGCGCCGGGCGGAGCGCTCGTGGTCCGGGAGTTCGACCCCGAGCATCCGCTGGGGCGCGCCGTCGTCGCGGCCGAGCGCGCGATCGGGATGTCGTCGCGGTTCCGAACGCCGTCGGACCTCGCCGCCGCGTTCGACGACGCCGGGCTCGACCCCCGGATCGTCGATCGCGGCTTCGGCTACACGGTCGTCGGCGTCGCAAATCTGTCCGGTGTCGGCGACGCCGACGCGTCTGCCGTCGGAGCCGACGGTAAAACCGACCTCGGGTAACAGGGTTATCGCGGGAGGGCGACAACGCCGGGTCGGATGCAAGACCGACAGACGCGGACCTCCAGACGATCGGTACTGGCCTCGGCCGGCGCGGCGCTTGCGGCGACGGCCGGCTGCCTCGGCTCGACCGAGAGCGAGCCGCCGGCGGCGTACACGACGCCCGCGGCGGCCGAGTTCGACGCCGTCGTCGACGGCCAGTGGCTCGACGAGAACCTCGACGACGTGCGCCTGCTGGACGTCCGCGACGAGGAGGCGTTCCTCGACGCGCGGATCCCGGGCGCGCACCACTTCCCGGACTCCGAGATGCTAGACAGCTACGCCGAGGAGACTCCCGAGGGCTTCGAGGTCTCTCCCGACGTGATGGCGTGGACGCTCTCGCAGGCGGGGATCGAGCGCGGCGACGACGTGGTGGTGTACGGCGCCGACTCGAACCTCTGGGAGACGTACGCCATCTACACGCTCAACGCGCTCGGCCACGAGGGGCAGGTCAGCCTGCTCGACGGCGGGTTCACCGTCTGGGACGCGGCCGGCGGGGAGACGGTCTCGGAGGCGCCCGAGCCGCAAGAGGCGACCTACGAGCCCGAGCTGAACCTCGACGTCGTCGCGACCCGTGAGTTCCTCGCCGACAACGTCGACGAGGACGGGGCGGCGGTCCAGATCCTCGACATGCGCTCGCCCGAGGAGTACTGGGGCGTCGACGAGCGGGGCGACCTCGACCGCTTCGGCCACGTCACCGGCGCGACCAACCTCAACTTCGTCCAGAGCATCGACGACGAGGCGGGCCGGCTCCGGACGCCCGAGGAGCTGGAGACGCTGTGGGTCGACGACGCCGGCCTCTCGCGGGACGAGACCGCGGTCGCCTACTGCCAGACCGCCATCCGGGCGTCGGTCGGCTGGTTCGTCCTCGACCAGCTCGGCTGGGACGACGTCCGCAACTACGAGGGGAGCTGGGCCGACTGGGGGAGCCTCTCGGAGGAGAACGGCTACTACTACACCACCGGCGAGGACACCGGGACGGTCGTCGACACGTTCGCGTAAGTCGGGTTCGTCGGCAGTGTTGGAACCCTATCCTTTAGCTAGCAGTGGACTGAAACAGCCGGGCGGAAGAAGACTGCGAATAGAACACTTGAAGCAATCAATCACTCCCGTAATCAGTGTACTGTAGAAGTAAACCGGGAACAACGACACCGACCCCGAATACTATCCCATAGACGATCTCTGACGGTAGGTTGGTGAACTCAAGGAGTCCAAACAAGAGCCCCATTGCGACCAGAACGAAGATACCAATGAGTTTGTTCTCGGCTGTCACTAATCCCTCCCGTCTATAGAGGATATACAGTGATAGCCCTACCAAAACGACGATAGCGACAAGAACGCCACTGAAAAGGTCTATCGACTCCGTAGCGAGACTGTAGAACAACCCGAGTCCTGCCGCCACGTACGCAACCGCGAGAGCTACGACACCTCTTCGTCCACCGAAATATTGGTCGTCGTCTACGCTCTCGGAAGGTACCATATTTCAAAATCACATCGGGCTCATAAATAGTGCGGGCAAACTCCGGATCTTCAAGTCACGATTATTCGAACTATCCGGTGTATGCACTCTTTGTATTGACCGCAGCCGAGACAGACTGAATCACCCCTAACCTTCCCGCAAAAAGCACCGCTCAACGGCGCCTCAGTCGTGCGAGTGGCTGTGCGCGCCGTGGTCGTGGGCGGCGCTCTCGCCCTCGTCGTCGTGGGTGTGGTCCTGCTCGCCGGAGTCCGTCTCGCCGAGCACCTCCGCGCCCTCGCCGTCGATCATGTCCATGTTCTTCAGGTTGTCGCGCTCCTCGAAGTCCTCGACGGCCTCCATCACGTCCTCCTGCGTGATCGTCATCCGGTCTTCCGTGAGCGCGCCGAGGACGGCCTCGCGGAGCACCATCCGGAGGTCCGAGCCCGTGAGCCCGCTCGTCCGGTCGGCGACCTCGTCGGGGTCGAAGTCGGCGATCTGCATCTCGCGGGTGACGACCCGGAGGATGTCGGCGCGCATGTCGCGGTCCGGCTTGGGGAAGTTGACGATCTCGTCGAAGCGACGCCACGCGGCCGCGTCGAGCTGGTCCGGGTGGTTCGTCGCGCCGATGAGGAGCACCTCGTCGCGCACGAGCGACACCTCGTCGATCGATTTGAGGAGGGTGTTGACCGCGCGCTTGAGGGCGGCGTGCTCGTCGGAGCGCCGGGTCTTCGCCACCGAGTCGAACTCGTCGATGAAGAGGATACACGGGGAGAGCCGCTTGGCGACCTCGAACGTCTTCTCGACGTTCTTCGCCGTCTCGCCGAGGTACTGGCTCGTGATCATCGACATCTTCACCTCGACGAGCGGAATTCCCAGCTCGTGGGCGAGCGCGCGCGAGACGGTGGTCTTCCCGGTCCCCGGTGGGCCGACGAACAGCAGCTTCCCGATCTCTCGGAGCCCGATGCTCGCGAGGTACTCGCGGTGTTCGATCGCCTTCACGATCTTCTGGATCTCACCCTCCTGGTCGCCGGTCAGCACGAGGTCCGCGAGCGTCGTCTCGATCTCCTCGGGGGCCCGCACGTTGACGAGGTCGAGCATCTCGCCGTCCTCGTCCTCGTCGAAGTACTCCTCCAGCAGGGCGTCGATCCAGACGCGGTCGGCCTGGATCGGCCGGACGCTGTCGCGCGCCTCCTCGTGGGTCACGGGCGCGTCGAGGTCCTCGGCGAGCTCGAGCGCGGCGACGATCGTCGGGTTCTCCGCGATCCGGTCGGCGTCGGCGTGGTCGCGGTACCACTCCAGCGCCATCGCCGGCTGGGTCAGGGAAATCTCCCCCGAGAACTCGGTGCGCTGGGTGAAGAGGAGCTCCGAGACGGCGTCCCACGGGTGTTCGACGCCGGTGGCGGTTCGGGTCGTCTCGCTCGTCGCCTTGAGGGGTCGCTCGACGCCGCCCGGCGCGTCCTCGGCGGCGTCGTCCGACCAGAACACCTGGCGGAAGCGCGGGGGCAGATCGTTCTCGTCGAGGTCGCGGTTCTCCGTGTAGAGGTGCGTCGTCAGCACGAACTCGACGACGTCGAGCGCCGGGTCACTCATCCGCGCGACGTAGCCGCGGGACGCGGTTAAGCGCGTCGAACCGCGTCCGTCGTCGGGGGTGTTCCGCCTCCCGGTGGCGGCGATCGGGGTTCCGGCCGGGCGCGGCGTCGCCGCGGCGCCGAGCCGCTGCCGACGTATCGAACGCTTATTAGCCCTGGTGTTCGACCTACCTGGCATGAGCTTAGAGGACGCGACCGCCCCCGGCGACCCCTCCGGGGAGGCCGACGACGACGCGGACCACGAGAACGCGCTCCAGGACGTGATCGCCGTCGACCCCGAGGACGCCGAACAGGGAACGGTGAACCGCCTCGACGCGCACACCGGTGACGGGATCCGCCACCGGGCGTTCACCTGCCTCGTGTACGACGCCGAGGGGCGGATCCTGCTGGCGCAGCGCGCCCCGACGAAGCGGCTGTGGGACGGCCACTGGGACGGCACCGTCGCCTCGCACCCGGTCGAGGGGCAGACGCAGGAGGACGCCACGGAACAGCGCCTCGAGGAGGAGCTCGGGATCACGCCGGACCAGTACGACGACCTCCGCGTGACGGACAAGTTCGAGTACAAGCGCTACTACCCCAACGAGGGCGTCGAGTGGGAGGTCTGCTCGGTGCTGAAGGTCACCCTCGACGACACCTCGCTCGATCCCGACGAGGAGGAGATCGGCGGCATGCTGTGGGTCGACTACGATCACCTCCACGAGAACCCCGCGCTGTACCGCCAGCTCCGGCTCTGTCCGTGGTTCGAGATCGCGATGCGGCGCGACTTCTCCTGAGCGGCCCGCCGCGCCGCCCCCGGGCGGCCCGCTGCTTTCGCCCCGCCCGTCGGTTCCGCCCCGAAACGGCGAGTTGAAGGCGCGCGGGCGACTCGGTCCGGTATGACCGTCGTCGTCGTCATGGCGCAGCCGCCCCGCGAGGGGCTCGTCGCGACCGGGATCGCGGAGTCGACGCCGCTTTCGACCGCCGAGGCCGCCGACCTCTACGAGGCCCTGTTCCGCGACGCCGTCCTCGCGGTCGACCGCTCCGGCGGCGAGCTCCTCGTCAACTACCCGGTCGACGACGACCTCCCGGCCGAGCACCGCACCGACACCGCCCCCGAGGCCGAGCTGCGCACGCTCGTCGCCGACACCCTCGGCGGCACCGAGGACGCCCGCTTCGAGCGGCAGGTCGGGTCGTCGTTCGGCGCGCGCGCCGGAAACACCGTCACGCACCTGCTCCGCGAGGAGAACGCCGACTCCGTCGCGGTCGTCGAGCCGCAGGCGCCGCTGCTCTCGCGCACCGTCATCGACTCGGCCGCGATGAAGCTCCGGACGAACGAGGTCGTGCTCGGCCCCTCCACCCGCGGGCGCACCTACTACGCGGGCTTCACCGCGCCGATCGACTTCGACGGCGCCTTCGAGGCGCCGAGCCTCCCGACGCTGGCCGCGCGCGGCCGCGACGCCGACCTCGACGTGGAGTTCCTCGAGCCCTCGCCCTCGATGGTCGACGGCGACGACCTGCTCGACGCCGTCCCACTGCTGCGCGCGCGGTTCGCCGCCGAGCGCGTCGTCCCCGACTACACCGCCGCGTTCGTCCACCAACACGGGCTGGACGTGGTGGTCGAGGACGGCGAGGAGCGCGTGGTGCGAGACTGACTCGCGGACCGCGGACCGACACCACTTAGTCGAACGACGCCGAGCGTCGGGACGTGGTGGGATGGCAGAGCGGCCTATTGCGCCGGTCTTGAAAACCGGTAGCCTCACGGCTTCCTGGGTTCGAATCCCAGTCCCACCGTGAGCGCGCAGCGCACTCCGCGCTGCGCGCGTTTCGTGCAGGAATTCGAAGCAGAGAGCGACGCGTGATTCCGATTCCCGTCCGACTTCGGGGTGAAACCCTTTCCAGTTACGCCCGATCGAGGGACGCCGGCGACCCCGGGGGACACGCACCGTCGCCGATCGGCCTGAACCGCAATCGTACCGCCCTCGTACCGAATTTCCGGGTGACACTCACGTCCGGTGACGTGTGGTATCATCTACCTCATTATCTTTAACAGGTTTCCAACACATGTTAGGTGTAGGTGATACAACGATGAGCTACGAACTCGATCCGCTTCCGTACGATTACGACGCGCTGGAACCGCACATCTCCGAGCAGGTGCTCGAATGGCATCACGACACCCATCATCAGGGGTACGTGAACGGCTGGAACTCGGCCGAGGAGACGCTCGAGGCCAACCGCGAGGAGCACGACTTCTCCTCGTCCGCGGGCGCCATCCGGAACGTGACCCACAACTCGTCGGGCCACATCCTCCACGACCTGTTCTGGCAGAACATGTCGCCCGAGGGCGGCGACGAGCCCTCGGGCGCTCTGGCAGACCGGATCGAAGAGGACTTCGGCTCCTACGAGGCCTGGAAGGGCGAGTTCGAGGCCGCCGCTTCCGGCGCCTCCGGCTGGGCCCTCCTGGTGTACGACACGTTCTCGAACCAACTCCGCAACGTCGTGGTCGACAAGCACGACCAGGGCGCGATCTGGGGCGGTCACCCGATCCTCGCGCTCGACGTCTGGGAACACTCCTACTACCACGACTACGGCCCCGCCCGCGGCGAGTTCGTCGACAACTTCTTCGAAGTCGTCGACTGGGACGAGCCCGCCAGCCGCTACGAACAGGCCGTCGAGCTCTTCGAGTAACGGTCCGCCGGACGCGCCCGACCGCGCGTCGAATCCCGACGTTTTTTCGACCGCTTCGCGCCGAGAGCCGCGAGGCCGCGCGTGGAAGTCGTCGGCCCGCGCTCGCCGGCCGCCGTATCGGCAGCGTTTACGGAGCCGCCGCCGTACCGCCGGCCATGCCCGAGCCGAAGTCGACGTTCGACGCGACCTATCCGTGCGAGTTCTACGAGCCGGCCGAGCTGTTCGAGCCGGACCTGATGTACACCGTTCCCGAGATCGCCCGGCTCCTACAGGGGTTAGAGCCGGACGCGCAGGTCGACGCCGACACCGAGGCGGTGCTGATCGACTGGGCGATCCCGTGGGTGATGAGCCACGCCGAGGACATGGTCATCGCGGAGCCGCTGGAGGAGGACGGCCCCGGCTACTACGGGGTCGCCGAGCACGCGGTCGACGAGGAAGACACCGGCGCCGAGGAGGGTCGCGGCGAAGACGCGAGCGACGGGGACGCGTGAGCGGGAGCCGATCCGACGGCGCGCCGGTCCTGCTCGTCGCGGGCGGCGCCCGCGTCGACGCCGGGAAGACGACGTTCTCGACGGGGCTGGTGGCGAGCCTCGCCGAGCGGACCGGCGACGCGGTCGGCGTCAAACCCCGCGCCGGCAACGACCGCTGGTTCGACCACGACGACTACCGGATCGCGACCGACGGCGGCCGGCTCTACGGGAAAGACGCGCGGCGGCTCGCCGCCGCGAGCACGCGACTCCTCGCCGCGGTCGGCGGGGAGCGTCGCCCCGAGGCGGTCGCGCCCGAGTCGATCAACCCCCTCCACCGGCTCTGGCGTCCGACGCCCGGACGGACCGGGATGCTCGGCGACGAGGACCGCACGTTCCTCTGCGACCGCGTCACCGGGGCGGACGGGAGCCGGTTCGTCGTCAACGGCGCGGCCGAGGACGCGGGACTGCTCCCCGACGACCTCTCGGAGCGGCTCCCGCTCGCGGACGCGACCCGCGTGGACGACGTGGCGGCGTTCAACGACGTGATGACCGCCGACTACCTCCCGGCGTTCGACCGGCTCGCGGAGCGGGTCGCGGCGACGTCGGTCCCCGTCGCCGTCGAGTCGTACGCGGACGTCGCCGGCCCGCTCCCGCGGGGCGGGCCCGTGACGCCCGACGCGGTCGCCGTCGTCGACCCCGGACGGGCGCGGATCTACGCGGGCGACCGGTACGCGAAGGCCCGCGCGGTCGCCTCCGGGAGCCCCCGCGAGGGGACGATGGAGGAGCACACGGGGACCGTGACCGACATGATCGAGCCGGTGGCGACGGTCGGCCTCCCGGCCCTCGGCGGCGAGGCACGCGGGGACCCGAAGCGGGTCGCGGCGCGCTACGAGACCGCGTACGAGGCGCTGTTCGAGGCGGTCTGACCGGGGACGGGCACGGATCGGATCCGGCGGTTATCTGAAAAGAGGCGGCGCGCTCAGGCGTTCCGCTTGGTGTAGTGGTCGATCGCTGACTCGATGGAGGAGAGCTCGGCGTTCACCCGCGAGTCGGCGACGCGCATGAAGCCGGGGGTGTAGGAGGCGGAGTAGTCGAAGATGGCGTTGACGGCGCGCTTCGGCGCGGAGACGGCCGCGAAGTCGGTGACCGTGTACACGCGGGTCGTCGGGAACGCGGTCCAGAACGTGCTGGAGACCCAGCGGTCCCCGTCCTCGAAGGTCGCCCCGACGCGGCCGGTCGCGAGGTACTCGCCGTCGTGGTAGAACAGCAGGAGGTCGCCCTCTTCCATCCGCTCGAAGGTAGAGCCGTTGCCGCTCTCGTCGTCGACCGCCCACAGGCGGGCCTCGTCGAGGTCCGCGAGGGGTTCCGGACGGTCGTCGTACTCGGTGAGATCGACCGCGGACCGGACCGTTCGGTCGAAGTTCTCCGGGTCTATCGGGACCAGGAAGACGTTCGCGCTCATTGCCAGCACTTTCGCCGGGAGGGTTTTAAAGCCGTCCGTTGCCGCGCCGGCTCCGCTGTCGGATCGGCGGCGGGCGCGGTCGTCCCGGCGGGCGCGGTCGTCCCGGCGGGCGAGCTCTCAGTCGTCGCCGTACCCGTCGTAGATCCGATCCATCCGCGCGGCCATGACGAAGTCGGACTCGTGGAGCCCGCCGATGTCGTGGCTCCACATCTCGACGCCGACCTCGCCCCACGACAGGTGCAGGTCCGGGTGGTGCCACTCCTCCTCGGCGAGCTCGCCGACGTCGTTGGTAAACGCCAGCGCGGTCGCGAAGTCGTCGAACTCGTACGTCGCCTCCAGGTGGTGGTCGTCGACGACCTCCCACGCGTCCCCGAGCTCGGCGAGGTACTCGGCGTACTCGTCGTCGGTCAGCGGCTCGTCGCCCTCCTCCGACGGTTCGACCGGCTGGTCCGCGAGCGGTGATGGCATGCACCACCCTTGTGCGACGAGCGGCTTGTACCTTCCGCGGCGGAGGGGGCCGCGCGGCCTTCGCTCGCGGTCGACCGGGCTCTCAGACGATCTTCATCATCCGCGTCTCGAACTTCCCGACGCGGACCCGGACCCAGCCGGCGAGCTCGTCGTCGAGGTCGGGGTCGTCGGTGTCGACCCGGAGCGCGCGCACGTCGTCGAGCTTCGCCCGCGAGGCGACGATCCGCAGGTCGCACCGCCGGATCACCGCCGGCGACAGCTGCGGGTTCCCGCGACCGAAGACGAACCCCTGCCCGCCGATCGGCGAGACCACGATCACGTTCTCCTCGCCGAGCGCGTCGAGGATCTCGCGCTCCGTCCCGTCCCGCAGCACCACCTCGCCGTCACGCCACACGTCGACGCCGATCGGCGACGGCTCGAACCCCAACTCGGCCTTGATCGCGCCGACGGTCGAGCCCGGGCCGAGCACGAAGGCGACGCCCTCCCCGTCGCGCTCGCGGATGTCCTCGGCGACCCCCTCGGCGAGAGACTCCACGGTCCCGCTCGCGGTCTGTTTCGACGACTGGAGGTCGTCGGCGACGGGGACGCGCGCGACCGCCCGGAGCTCCGGGTGGACCTCCCCCTCGCGGTAGGCGTCCTCGTCGATGTCCATCACCTCGCGGCGCTCGGTACGCGAGAACGTCGCCGCGACCTCGGCCGCGTCCTCCGGCGAGACGGCGAACACGGAGGAGTACACCTTGACCCCGGCGGGGACGCCGAGCATCGGGACCTCGCTGTCCGCCGCCTCCAGCGCCGCCGCCACGTCGGTCGCGGTGCCGTCGCCGCCGACGAACAGCACGAGGTCGACCGGGACGGCGCTCCTCCTGTCGTCCCCCTCGCTGTCGTCCCCGCCGCTCGCGACGAACGCCTCGACGACGCGCGCGGTGTGGGCCGCGGTCGTCTCCGTGGGGCCGGGCGGCTCGCGGTCTTCGTTTCGCTCGTCGCCGAACGGGTCGACGACGCGGACCGGGTCGAACCCGGCCCCCCTGACCAGCCGCTCGCCCATCGGGTCTGCCGCGGTCGAGACGGTGGCCTCCGGCGCGACTGCCGCGAGCCGCTCTAGCGCCCGCCGCGCGCGGTCGGGAGCGCGCGGCTCCGCGCCCCGAGCGATCGCCTCCGCGACCTTCCCGTCGGTGCCCTTGAGGCCGACGCGGCCGCCCATCCCGGCCACCGGGTTCATCACGAAGCCGACGTGCATGGTCCGACCTACGGCGGCGGAAACTTAAGCGGGCGCGTCTCGGCGCCGCGCCCGCCCGGGGCCCGCGGGCGGTGGCGGAGCTCCGACCGCCGCCGAGCCTGGAAGTTCAATACTTAAGACGCCCCCGGAGCAACCGTCGTCCATGCTCCTCGAAGCCGCCGTGACCGAGCCGCTCCCGATCGACGCGACCGCGACCGCCGTGCTCCTCGCGAGCCTCGGCGTCACCGCCGTGTGGCTCGCGTACCTGTACCGGTAGTCGCCCAACCGAGTCCGGTTCCCTTCTCCTCCGAATCGCGTCCCGGTCCGCTCACCGCGACTCGACCAGCGTCGACCGCTCCCGGACCCACTCGGCGGCGCGCTCGGCCTCGGCCGCGCTCGTCGCCGTGATCTTCACCCGGACGCTCTCGCCGGGGTAGGAGCCGACGCTGACGTCGAACTCCTCTTGCAGTTCCGTGAACCGGTCGAGCAGGGCGCTCTCCGGCTCGTCGACGTCGACCGTGACGGTGTGGGTCGGCGTCCCGTCGAACTCGTCGGCGACCGACTCGAACATCGCCTTCATCTCGGTCGGGACGCCGGGGAGGACGTACACCGACTCGACGACGGCGCCCGGCGCGACGCCGGCCTCGTTGGCGAGCGGGCGGCAGTCGGCCGGCAGGTGCGTCGTCTCCGCGGCGAGGTCGTCGGCGCTGTACCCGCGCTCGGCGAGCCACGCCGCCGCTTCCTCGTTCCGCTCGAGCCCCCGGCCGAAGGCGGCCGCGACCCCGTCCATCGTCACGTCGTCGTGCGTCGGGCCGAGCCCGCCGGTGACGACCACGGCGTCGTACTCGGCGTGGTACTCGTTGACGACGCGCGCTATCTCGCCGACCTCGTCGGGGACGACGGTCACGCGGCGGACGACGACCCCGCGCTCGTCGAGCCGATCGCAGAGCCACGTCGCGTTCGTGTTCTCGGTGTCGCCGACGAGGAGCTCGTCCCCGACGGTGACGACGGCGGCGTTCATACCGCTCTCAAGGCGACGCGCACTCAAAAGCACCCGCGTTCGGCGGGTCCCGCCGTCCCTGTCTGAGGGAGGGCCCGCCGCCGGCTACTCCTCGTCGTCGTACACGCCGAGCCCCAGCTCCCGGCGCCGCTCTCGGAGCGCCTCCAGCTGGCGCCGGAAGTAGGCGGTCCCGACGACCGCCGCGACGAGCGCGACGGCGAGGATCACGCCGAAGACGAGCAGGTCGGTCTCGCGGTACGACTGGACCACGACCGACCCGCCCTCCACCGACTCCCAGGTGATCCGGTCGCGGCCGTCGACCGTCTCGACCTCGTGGTCGCGCGGCGCGACGTGCCCCACGACCGGGAAGTCGGTGCTGAACCCGGGCGGGAGCGTCACCGCGTACGACCCGTCGACGTACGCGAGCGTGGTGAACCGCCGGGGCGAGCCGGCGGCCGAGAAGGCGACCTTCCCCTCGCCCATCTCCCCGGGGAAGCGGACCCACGTCTCGTCGGGCGTCCGGTCGATCACGCCCCCGCGGGCGCGGAACTCGGTGCCGTTGAGCACCTCGCCGTCGGCGGTCTGATACCGGAACGCCTCGAACTCCAGCGGCTGGTCGCCGGCGTACGGTGTCTGCCTGTACAGCCGGAGCTCCTCGACGTCGGAGACGTCGTACACCGCCGCGTACTGATTCCCGGTCGAGAGGTTGAACGCGGCGTCGCGGTCCGCGTCGAACTCGTACTCGTGGGGCGGCTCCGCGTCGAGGGTCTCGTTCGCGACCTCGCCGCCGTCGTTGACGTAGGTGAGACAGCCCGCGCTGACGGCGAGCAGCGCGACGACGGCGACCGCGAGGGCGAATCGTCGGTTCACGGGCTCAGACGACGCAGCGCATCTCCGCCGGGAGGTACGAACCGATCGCGGCGAGTAACCCCGGCGGGTCGGTGTTCTCGGTGCAGACGATGCTCTGCTCTAAGAGGCCGAGCCGCTCCACGGTGACGATGTCCTGCGCGTGGCCCGCGCGGTTCACCGTCGCGCGCACCTCGCCGCGGGTCGCCGAGTTGACGTTGACCCGGCCGTTCCCGCGCTGCCAGTCGTACAGGCGGTCGCGCTCTGCGTCGGCGAGGCGGCTCGGTTCCGCGTCCGGGTCGCCGACGTCGCCGCCGTAGACGAACCGGACCGGGAGGTGCTGGACGAGCCCGAACCGCTCGACGACCTGCGCGGGCGACCCCCTGCCGAGGCCGATCTCGTCGGCGAGGACCCGCACGTCGACGCCCGCGTCGAGGACGAACCCGTCGTCGTCCCACGACTCGAGGGTGCCGACGTACTCCTCGCCCGGTTCCAGGCCGCCGTCGTGGGCGACGATCTCGCCCCACGTCTCCGCGAGCACGTTCCGGGCCACTTCGGCGTCCTCGCCGTTCACGTCCACCTGCACGAAGCCGTCGTCGCGGACGCCGACCTGCCACTCCACGCTCAGCTCGCCGACGTCGTTGGCGACGAGCGATCCCATGCCGTCGAGCGCGCGGTCGCGGGCGTCCCCGTCGACGTAGCACTTGGTTGCGAGGACGACCATCAGCCGGTCACGTCCACGTTGAGTTCGTCGCGGAGCTCCTCGACGCGCCGGTCCATCGCCTCGCGGAGGCGGTCGTTGTCCATCGCCTCGACCGGGGAGCCGCACTCGGGGCACTCGAAGCCGAAGTCCATCGCCTCGCCGAACTCGAAGCGGATCGAACACACCTCACAGAGATAGAACTCGTGGGTGCGCTCGTACTCCTCGCGCTCCTCTAACGCCTCGAGCAGCCGGTACATCTCCTCCTCGAGGTTCTCCGGGATGTTGTCGTAGTGGAACGTCCAGAGGTACGTGAGCCACCCCGAGTCCTCGTCGCGCACCCGGCGGTACGTGGCGAGGTCGTTCTCGTAGAGGATGAACAGCGCGCGTCGGACGTCGTTGAGCTCCAGTCCGAGCTCCTCCGCCAACTCCTCGTCGGTGACCTCGCCGTCGGGCGGCGCGGCCGCGACCGGCATCCCCGTCGGCCCCACCAGCTCGTGGAGGTACTTCTGGATGACGGGGTCGTTCAGTAGATCCTCAAAAGCCATTACCCGAATTTGGTGGTGGAATCGGGTTAAAAGCTCCGAAAGGGCCACCGTCGTCGGACACCGGTGCGGCCCGGGATCCGACCGCCGCCCCCGGCGGCCCGACGGTCTCCGATGCGGGATCGACCGCCGCCGCGGGACCGACCGCCGCCGCGGGCTTCGGCAAAGCTTTACGCCGCCCCTCGCACCACTCGTGCGTAATGAGCGAGTCCGACGGGCGGCGCGACCGAGTGCGCCTCAGGCGAGCGGTCGGCGCGCTCGCGCTCGCGGCGGTTCCGGTCCTGCTCGCCGCGGCGCCATTGATCCCCCTCGCCGTCGCGCTCGGTCCCGTCGGCCTCGGCGTCGTCGACCCGACCGCCCTCGGCGGGGCCCCGCCGGTCGCCGCCGCCGCGCTCGCCGCGGTCGTCCTCGGCCTCGGCGGGTCGGCCCTCGTCGGCCCGGTCGTCGTCGACCGGTGGATCGCGCGGCTCCCCGAGGCCGAGCTCGACGACCGCCCGGCCGACTTCGTCGCCGACCGCGTCGCGACACTCGCCGGGGAGGTCGGCGTCGACGCCCCGGCGGTGACGGTCGTCCGCGCCGACGCGGCCAACGTCGCCGTGGCGGACGGCTACCGAGGCGCGCGTCTCGTCGTCTCGACGCGGCTGCTCTCCCTCCCGGCAGCCGACCGCGACGCCGCGCTCCGCCACGCGCTCGTGCGACTCGGGAGCCGGGAGGCGGCGGTCACCACGGCCCTGCTGCCGGCGCTGGGGCTCGTCGAGACGGTCGCGCTGCTGGCGACGCTGCTCGTCGGGCGCCGGGCCGACCGGACCGCCGCCGACCGGCGCGTCAACCGGATCCACGGGTACGAGCCCGAGGGGAATCGGATCCCGCCGCGGGCGTACACCGTCGCCGGCGTCCTGCTGTGGCTGCTCCTGCTGCCGGCGTGGCTCCCCGCCGCGGTCGGCGACCGGCTCTACGTCGGCGGCGGTCGCCGTGACGCCGACACCGCGGTGGCGCGGCTCGGGAGCGCCGAGCGCGACGGACTCGGGAACGCGGTCGCCTTCGCGGGCGAGGCGGCCGGCGCCGCCGACTGGCCGCCCCTGCTCGACCGGCTGTCGCTCGCGTCGATGGCGGACGCCGAGACGGGGCGCGTGCGCGGGACGAGCCGCCAGGAGGCGCGCCTCCGGCTCGCGCTGTTACGGTCGAAGCGGTCGCTCTGAGTTCCCGGCCACTCCGGGATTCGCCGCCGTCTCACCCCGTGCTCAGCGTCCCGTCCCGGGGGCGCGCCGGCACGACCATCCGGAGCGTGGTCCCCTCGCTCGACGTGTCGACCGAGAAGTCCCCGCCCGCCTTGCTCACGACCCAGTACATCAGCCAGATCCCGAGCCGGTCGGCGTGCGACAGCGACGTCTCGCCCCGCTCGAGCACGCGCGTCTCGTGGTCCGGGATGCCGGGCCCGTCGTCGGCGATCTCGACCGCGAGCCACTCCGCCGACTCCCGCTCGACGCGGACCTCGACCGACGGGTTCGGGTCGTCGTTGTGCTTGACGGCGTTCTCCATCCCCTCCTCGATCGCCGTCGTCAGGCCGACGATCGTCGTTTCCAGCGGGTCGTCGGGGGGTACCGAGAGGGAGACCGTCGCCTCGGGGTACCGGTCTTGGACCCGCGACCGCAGCTCGATCAGGCGGTCGCGGAGCCCGATTTCGTCCCCCTCCGACGCGGAGTCGGAGAGGGTGTGATCGAGCTTCTGGACCGCCCCGGCGATCCCCATCAGGTCGTCCGCCGTGCGGTCGATGACTGCCAGCGAGTCGAGCGCCTCCTCGTCGTCGATGTCCCGCCGCAGCAGTTCGGTGTACCCCGTGATGAGGTTCATCTTGTTCCGGAGGTTGTGGCTGAGCACGCGTTTCATCACCTCCAGCCGTCGTTCCCGGATCTTCCGCTCCGTGATGTCCGTCTGGAAGCCGACGTAGTGCGTGACCGCCCCCTCCTCGTCGCGGATCGGGGCGATCGTGAGCCGGTTCCAGAACTTCTGACCGTTGCGGCGGTAGTTCAGGACGTCGACCGCGACCGGTCGCTCCTCGTCGATCGCCCGCCGGAGCGTCGCGACCGTCTCCGGATCCGTGTCCTCGCCCTGCAGGAACCGGCAGTCCGCGCCGAACATCTCGGAGCCGTAGCCGGTGAGCGCCTCGAACTCGTCGTTCGCGTACACGAGCGGGTTGTCTCCCTCGCCGCTCCCGTCGACGTCGGCGATCGTGATCCCGACGGGCGCCTCGTCCATCGCGCGCTCCTTCAGCCGGAGGTCCTCGACGGTCTCTTCGAGCCGCCGTTCGCGGGCCGCGAGCCGGAGCGAGGTGCGCCGCCGCTCGACGAGGTTGCCGACCCTGATTCGGAGGGCCCGCTTCCGCACCGGCAGCTCGATGACGTCGTCGACGTAGTCCCACGTGTTCTCCGCCGTCGGCCCGCCCGCGTCGTCGCTCACGAGCAGGACGAACGGGAGGAAGACGGGCGCGGCCAGCTCCCGCCGCCGCTGGATCGACCCGGCGACGCGGTTGAACTCGTGGGCGTCGAAGACGCAGCAGTCGAACGTCGATTCGAGCGACTCCACGTCGGTCGTCGCGTGGGTTTGGAACCGACCGCTCAGCACCTCGGACACCAGGTCTCGGTCGCGACCCGGCCGCATGAACAGCAACACCCGCGGCTCCCGGTCGGGTTCAGGCGCGCCTCCGTCCGGGGCGTCGTCGATCCGGTCCGCGGGTCCGGCGTCGGCGGCCTCCTCGGCGGACGCGTCGACGCCGCCGCCTCCGGAGGGCGCACCGTCGGCGAGCCCCTCGGGGCCCGTGTCCATCTTCCGTGAACGGTGAACGCACTGCCACTAAGAGTTACCCATTTAGCAAACTCCTATACCACTCGTTCAGGCCGTTTGCCGTTCGATAATTGACAATATGGGGTCTCGAACCTATCCAGATTTAACTACCCGGCGCACGGAGCCGACGACATGGCTGCGTCACTGTCCGAGCGCGTGTCGACCGGCATCCCTGGCCTCGACGAGATACTGTTCGGGGGGCTGATCCCGGAGCGAAGCTACATGATCCGCGGTCAGGCGGGCAGCGGGAAGACGATCCTCAGCCTCCACTTCCTCCAGCGGGGCGTCGACGAGGGCGAGACCTCGCTGTTCATCAACTTAGAGGAGGACGTCCGCGACCTCGAGGCGAACGCGGCCGCGCTGGGCTTCGACACGGACGCGATCGAGTTCCTCGACCTGAGTCCGGGCGCCGACGTGTTCACCGAAGATCAGTCGTACGAGGTGTTCGCGCCGTCGGAGGTCGAGAGCGAACCGCTCACCGAGCGGATCGTGGAGGGCGTCACCGCCGTCGACCCCGACCGCGTCGTCGTCGACCCGCTGACCCAGCTCCGGTTCCTGCTGTCCGACGACTACCAGTTCCGCAAGCAGGTCGTCGGATTCATGCGATTTCTGAAAGAACGCGACGTGACCGTGGCCTTCACCGTCCAGAACACCGCCTCGCTGCCGACCGACGACCTGGAGTTCATCACGGACGGGTCGATCCGGCTGGGCGCGGAGGAGTACGGGAAGACGATCGACGTGCCGAAGTTCCGCGGCTCGTCGACGCAGAGCGGCGACCACGCCTACCGGGTGACCGACCACGGCATCGAGGTGTACCCGGCGCTCCAGCCCGGGAAGCACACCGGCGAGTTCGACTTCGAACAGATCTCCTCGGGGATCGAGGGGGTCGACGACCTGCTCCACGGCGGGCTCGAACGCGGGACGGTCAGCATCGTCAGCGGGCCGACGGGTGTCGGCAAGACGACGCTGAGCACGCAGTTCATGAAGGAGGCCGCCGAGCGGGGCGAGCGCTCCGTCATCTACCTGTTCGAGGAGAACCGGCAGACGTTCCTCACGCGCTCCCGCGCCGTCGGGATCCCTGTCGACGAGATGATCGAGCGGGGGACGCTCCAGGTGAACGAGGTGGAGGCGCTGGAGCGGTCGCCACAGGAGTTCGCCCGCATGGTCCGCGAGGAGGTCGAGGAGCGCGGCGCGGACATCGTGATGGTCGACGGCATCGCCGGGTATCGGCTCACGCTCCGCGGCGAGGAGGGGATGATGCTCCAGCAGATGCACGCGCTGGGACGGTACCTCAAGAACATGGGGGCGACCTCCATCTTCATCGACGAGACGCGGAACATCACCGGCCAGTTCCAGGCGACCGTTGAGAACATCAGCTACCTCGCCGACAACATCGTGTTCCTCCGGCACCTGGAGGTACAGGGCGAGATGCGGAAGGCGATCGGCGTCCTGAAGAAGCGGACGAGCGACTTCGAGCGGACGATCCGCGAGTTCCGCATCACCGAGGAGGGCGTCTCGGTCGGCGAGCCGATGACGGGGCTGCGCGGCATCCTGAGCGGAACGCCGGAGGTCGTCGACGACGCGTCGGGGTTGGAGCGGGCCGACGAGGAGTGAGCCGCGGCGACGAGACTCCGGCCCTCAGTCCGACTCGTCCTCGCCCTCGTCGGCGTCGACGACCGTCTTCCCGGTCGCCTCCGGAACCACCTCGCGGTCGGCGTCGGCCCACTTGCGGTCCAGCTCCGCGCCCTCGAACAGCCGGTCCAAGAACACCGCGAGCCCGGCGACCTCCGAGTGCGGCTGGTTCGTCACGCCCACGTTGAAGTCGGCGCGCTCGTACAGCGCCCACGGCACCTTCTCGCCGCCGACGACGACGAGGAGGTCGCGGGGGGCCGCCGGATCCTCGCTCGCATCAGGGAGCCCGACCGCCTCCCGGATCTCCCCCTCGACGTCCTGTACGCGCTCGCCGTACATGGTGAGGTGGACGACGACGCCCTCGAACCCCCGGACGATCGCCTTCTGGTCCTCCCGGAGTTCGACCGCGAAGGGGCCGCCGAACCGGTCGGTGATGTCCCGAACCGTCTCCGCGGACTGGCCGGCGTTGTCGGGGAGGATCACGCGGTCCGCCCCGAGCGCCCGGGCCGTGAGCCCGACGTGCGTCGTCATGCGGTCGTCGCGTCCGGGCCGATGGCCGTACCGGAGGACGACGACCTCGCGCGCCTCGTGCATGGACGGCGATGCGCCCGCGACGCGTGTGGTCCTTTCGATGCGACTGCGTCGCCGGTTCGCCCCGGTTTTGTGCCACGTTCTTGGATCATTGGATGGACTGACCCCGAGAGGTGACCACGTAAGTGAAAGGTTCATGGGGGAGGCGGTCACCGGGTGAGGTATGACGAGCGTCAAGGAGTTCCGCGTCGACGAGCCCGCGACCGCCGACTCGCTCGGCCGCGGTCGGTTCGTCTTCACGGACGCGTACTCGGTGTTCGACTGGGGGCAGATGCCCGACGCGATACCGCGGAAGGGCGCGAGCCTCTGCGCGATGGGCGCGTTCAACTTCGAACTGCTGGAGGACGAGGGCGTCCCGACTCACTACCGCGGGGTCGTCGATCCGGGCGAGGAGGGGACAGACGAGGCGGAAACGAAGGGAGGGGACGAACCCGAGCCCGTCCCCCTCGCCGACGCGACCGCCCCGCCGACGGAGATGGCCATCGATCTGACGCAAGTTCCCGACCTGCCGTACGAGGGGCCCGAGGCCGGCTACGACTACGACGCCTTCCACGCCGCGGGCGGGGAGAACTACCTCGTCCCGCTCGAGGTCGTCTTCCGGAACCGCGTGCCGGTCGGCTCCAGCCTGCGGCGGCGCGCCGACCCCGCCGACTTCGGCCTCGACGCGAGTTCCGGTATCGCCGGCGACGAGTGGCCCGACGAGCCGGTCGACCTGCCGGAGCCGGTCGTGGAGTTCTCCACGAAGTACGAGGAGCAGGACCGCTACCTGACCCGCGACGAGGCCGACCGGATCGCAGGCGCCGCCGACGTCGACGCCCTCGAATCGCTCGCGCGCGAGGTGAATCAGGTCGTCACCGAGCGCGCCGAGGCCGCCGGCTTCGCCCACGAGGACGGGAAGATCGAGTGCCTGTACGCCGACGGCGAGCTCCGCGTCGCCGACGTGGTCGGCACGTTCGACGAGAACCGATTCTCGTACGGCGGCCGCGGGATCTCGAAGGAGGTCGTCAGGCAGTGGTACCGCGCGAACGACCCAGAGTGGGTCGACGCCGTGAAGGAGGCGAAGGCGGCGGTCGCGGGCCGCGAGATCGACGATTGGCGCGAGCTGTGCGAGCGCGATCCCGAACCCCTCCCGCCGGCCGTCGTCGACGCGGTCTCCGAGCTGTACGCCGCCGGGACGAACGCCTACGCCGGCCGGGAGTGGTTCGACGTCCCCGACATCGAGGCGGCGCTCGACGCGGTCGACGATCTATAAGCGAACGCGACCGCTGACGCCGCCGAGAACGGTCGGCGGAACCCTCGCGATTGACGGGACGCGAACGTGCCTCTTTATTTATAAATCGTTGACGTCGCGGTGAACACCTCCAAAGCCCCAGCCGCGAGGACGGCGCACGCTTGCTGCGCTCCTCACTCAGTCGCCTACGCTCCTTCGTTGCGGTGCTTACGTCGCCTGCGCCGTCCTCGCGACTGCCCCTTTGAGTCCCGCCCCGCACCGCACAGCACGGCAACCTCACGCCTCCCCAGCCTCGCCGCTCACGCCCTACGGGCGTTCGCGGCGTCCCTCGCGCGTGCTGCTCGGCCGCGGGGCGGCCTCGCAGGCACGCGCCACCGCACCGATTTATAACCGATCTGCGCTGTCGCTCGCCGGTGTAAACGAATCGGGCCGATACCCGTTTACCGCCGCGCCCAGTCGAGCATGCGCTCGTAGAACGGCTCCGAGGCGAGCGCCTCGGCGTCGCCGACGAGCGTCAGCTGCTTTTTCGCCCGCGTCAGCGCGACGTTCATGCGCCGGTGGTCCTCGAATATCGGCCCGTCGAGGTCGCCGGTCGCGACCAGCGAGACGACGATGACCTCCTTCGAGGAGCCCTGGAAGCGGTCGACGGTGTCGACCGTGACGGGAGTTCGCTTGTCGATCTCCGCGACCTGCGCGCGGAAGGGGGCGATGACGCCGACGTCGTCGGGGTCGACCCCGGCCCCGAGGTAGGCGTCGACGACCTCCGCGACGCGTTCGGCCTCCCGGACGTTCCGGTTGCCGTCGCGGGTCCCGTCCGGGTCGACGAAGTTTACGCCGCCCGCGAGGCCGTCGGGGAGGTCGGCGGGGTCGACGCCGAGGTCGCGGAGGGTCTGCCCGGCCACCTCCGGGGTCGCCGGGCGGAGCGCGCCGTCGTAGAACTCCGCGGAGGCGAACGCCTGGATGCGCTGGCTCATCCGGTACTGGCGGTCGAGCATGACGCTCGCGTCGGGGTACGCCTCGATGAGGCGCTGGAAGAGGGAGGTCTTGAGGTCGTTCTCGGCGCGGACGACGGGCGGGAGCTGCTCGTGGTCGCCGACGAGGACGAACCGGTCCGCGAGGTTGATCGCGGCGTGGGTCCCCGGCTCCGTGAGCTGTGACGCCTCGTCGACGAGCGCCACGTCGAACTCGCACTCGCGCATCACGCGGGAGCCGCAGGCCGCGGTGGTGGCGGCGACGACGGGGGCGTCCCGGAGCTCGGCGGCCTTCGCGTTCGGGTCGCCGCGCTGGACGAGGCGCACGTCCTGCATGTCGCCGCGGACTCCCGTTTCGCTGCCGACGCGGAGGATTCCGCCGGTTTCACCGGCTCCATATGGTCGCGAGGACGCGACCCAGTCCTCGAACCCCTGATCGCGGAGGGCTTCGAGGGCGTTGTCGACCGCGCGGTTGGTGAACGCCGAGAGCAACACCCGGTTCCCCTCGGCGACGAGCGCGCGGATCGTCCGGGCGATGGTGTACGTCTTCCCGGTGCCCGGCGGGCCGTGGATCAGCGCGCAGTCCTCGGCGTCGACCGCGAGCTCGACGGCCTCGTTCTGGGCCGCGTTGTTACCGATGTAGGCGTCGGGGGCGTCGGACGCCCCGGAGGCGTCGCCGCTTCCGGGCGTTCCCGCCGGTCGCTCGCTCTCCGTCCGGAACTCCGGCTCGCGCCGCCCGAACAGCACGTCCTTCCGCCGATCGCTTCCCTTTAAGATCGCGTCGTGGAGCGCGGTGAGCGAGCGGTCGACGGAGATCTCGGAGGGGTAGACGTCGAGCCGTCGGAGCTCCACCGGCTCGTCGGTCTCGACGACGACCTCGTCGCCCAGTTCGGCGATCCGGCCGAGCTCGGCGTGTCCCCCTATCGGGTCGCCGTCGCTGGCGAGCGCCACGTCGCCCTCGCGGAGCTTGGAGACGGCGTCGCCGGGCTTCCGGGCGCGGAGCTCCCACCGAGCGTCGTCGATCTCCGTCTGCGAGACCGGTTCGAGGTCGATGAGCGCGCGGTCGTCGGCGGCACGCTCCTCGGGGGTCTGCTCCCACAGCTTCCGGTACTCGGCGTGGGTCTCGCGGCGCTCCTCCTCCAAGGCGACGTAGAAGCGGTCGAAGTAGTCGCGCTCCTCCTCGGGGACCGGGGTCCCGACCGACCCCGCCTTCGACTCCTGGTCGAGGCGGCCGGAGACGACCATGCAGGTGTCCTGCTCGAAGCAGTACTGGCACTTCGCGTCGGCCTCGTACCCCGTCGGGACGGTGGGGCGCTCGCCGGGGTCGTTGAGCGCGCGCCACTCCATCGCCGCGAGGGCGTTGCGCTCGCGGACGACGAACTCCAGCAGCCCCCGGCCCACCGAGAACTCCTTGGCGGGCGCGAGGTCCCCCGACTCCTCGTTGCGGTCCAGAGCGGTGTTCTTCGTGTACAGCAGCGTCCCGATGTCGGGGTCGACGCCGCGCTCGTCGAGCATCAGGGCGTAGCAGGCCGCCTGGATCTTGTCGTGGAAGCGCGGTTCCCGCTTGGTGTTCTTCCCGGTCTTCAGCTCCACCGGGGTCCCGCGCCGGAGCGCGTCGGCGCGCCCCTTCAGGCCGAACGTCGGCGAGACGAGGGTGAACTCCGACCGCCACGTGTCCTCGTCGGAGAGCGTCCCCTGCGCGAGCCACCCCTCGATCGCGGCCGCGTTGCGGCGCACCTCGTCGGCGACCTCCTCGGGCTCGTACCCCAGCAGGCCGAGCTCGAGCCCGGCCTCCTCGACGCGGTCCGCGACCGACTCCTCCAGGTCCATCCCGCGGAGCAGGTCGCCGAACACCTCGTGGACGATCGTCCCCTTGACTACCGGGTAGTTGAGCGGGATGCCGGAGAGCTTGTTCAGGTAGTACATCCGCGGGCACTGCACCCACGACCGGATCCCGGTCACGTCGACGAGGAAGTCGGGCTCCAGCACGACCCACGAGTCGCCCGTGGTCGCGTACCCGATCTCGCCGCCGAACTCGTCTTCCTCGGCGTCGGTGACCAGCAGCTCCATGCCCGTCTCGGCGTGTTCGGCGGTCTCCGTCCACTTCCCCCACAGCGTCACGTCGACCGGGTCGGCCGCGCCGCGCTCGGGCCGGATCCGGAGCTCGCGGAGCTCCCGGTCCCCGTACGACGTCGACACCGTTCGTGACTCTCCGACGGAGAGGATCGGCCCCCGAACGTTCACGGCCGTCATCGGCGGCGGGCTCGAAAAACGCTGTCGGTGGGGGTGTCGACGGAGAGGTCGGCGTGGCGATTCACGGCGAGTGGCGGACGGGGTCGACCTCGGGGAGACGGAGCTGTTGGGTCTCCGTCTCCGCGGTCAGGCCGACGACGTCCCCGAGGTGCGCCTCGCAGAGCCGCGGCGTCTCCGAGTCGATCGGGAACGTCTCGTGGCGGGTCTCCCCGGCGGCGGTCTCGACGTACTCGATCTCGCGCAGCGCCAGCGCGAACCGCCCTCCGTCTCCGCAGAGCAGACAGCGCGACTCGCCGTCCCAGTCGCCGTGTTCGAGCGCCTCGCCGAAGTGCGTCCGCTCGCACGTCCGACAGTAGCCGCCGAGCACCAGCCCGTCGTGAACGTCGATCACGGCCCGCCGGCGGGCCTGCCGAGTATCACACGACGCACACATCATTCCTTTGTTCCCCCTCGGGTCGGAGTAGGGATTCCACGAAGCGGGAAATAAATGTGGCCACCGTCCTGAAAGTAGTCATACATTTCAAAAATTATCAATTACGGCCCCTCGCAGTCTAGCGGTTTTCTGAGATCGTTTCAGAACTGTATCAGAAACGATCGGGGCCGGATCGGAGCCGGAGCGAAACAGAAATCGCTCGTTGCGGGCGCTCGAACGCGACCGTTCGAGCGAAGCGGGTGTGAGAGGACCCCCGTATCGGGTGGAACCGCGCGTCACCGTCGCGAATCCGGGCTCGCGGGTGTCGGCGTCGACGCACCTCAACGACCGACATTCTCAAGCCGCCGAGGACGCTACGTCGACACATGCGCGTCCGAGACTGGGACGACATCCTCGCGGACGTCGCGAGCGACTCGACCGACCCGGACGGCTGGCGGGCCGTCGCCGGCTCCCGGCGCGAGGGACTCGGCGAGGACCTCTACTTCGGCCACCCGAACGTCGGCGTCTACCACCTGAAGACGTACGCGAAGAACCCCCGCGACCTCCGCGGCGTCGGCGCGCGGGTGGCTCGCAAAGTCGACGACGAGCTCGACCCGCTCCTCCCGAACGAGGAGTCGGCCGGCCGGTTCGCGGTCCAATCGCCGCCCGAGGACGAGGAGGCGGCGAAGGACGTCGCGACGCGGCTGCGCGAGACGCTGAAGGTCCACGCGGAGGCGCCGACGAGCGCCGACCACCTGTTCGAAGACGTGATGGAAGCGGTCGACTCGTCCGCCTTCGGCCCCATGGACTACCGGTTCGACGGGCGGCCGGACGAGCTCGACGAGCTCTCCGACACGTTCGACGAGGCCGAGGAGCTGCTCTCGGCCGAGCTGGAGGACCTGATCGACGAGGACGACGTCGACCGCGGGTTCCACTGAGTCGGGCGGTCGCGGCGGCACCCCCGGAACCGTCGCGACCCCCGACCGCTCAGCCGTCGACGCGCTCCAACTCCTCTCTGGTCAGCTCGTTCTCGACGTCGCCCGTGTTCCGCGTGCCGGCCGGCTCGAACAGCAGCAGGTGCGCCTCCGGTTCGGCGACCGGGCGGTGCTCGGTCCCGCGGGGGACGACGAGCAGTTCGCCCGCCTCTAAGGTCACGTCGTCGCGGTCGCGGAACTCGATCCGGAGGCGACCGTCGGTGACTAAGAACAGCTCGTCGGCGTCGGCGTGGCTGTGCCAGACGAAGTCGCCCTCGGCCTTCGCGAGCTTCACGGCCTGCCCGTTCAGTTCGCCGGCGAGGTGGGGGTCCCACCGCTCGTCGATCGACGCGAACGCGCTCGCGAGGTTCACCTTCTCCATGGGTCTCGCTGCGTGCTTCGCGTATATAAACGACGGCGGCGCAGCGGTGCGTCGCGGGTTCTCGGGGCCTCAGTAGTGCCAGGGGTGGTCGCGGAACTCGGGCTCGCGCTTCTCTAAGAAGGCGTCTCTGCCCTCCTGGGCCTCGTCGGTCATGTACGCCAGGCGGGTCGCTTCGCCCGCGAACACCTGCTGGCCGACCATCCCGTCGTCGGTCATGTTGAACGCGTACTTCAGCATGCGCATCGCGGTCGGCGACTTCCGCGTCATCTCGTCGGCCCACTCCAGCGCCACGTCCTCCAGTTCCTCGTGGGGGATCGCCTCGTTGACCATCCCCATGTCCGCGGCCTCCTCCGCGGAGTAGGTCTTGCCGCGGAAGAACACCTCGCGGGCCTTCTTCTGGCCGATCTGTTTCGCGAGGTAGGCGGAGCCGAACCCGCCGTCGAAGGAGGCGACGTCGGGGTCGGTCTGGAGGAACTTCGCGTGCTCGTCGCTGGCGAGCGTCAGGTCGCAGACGACGTGGAGCGAGTGGCCGCCGCCGACCGCCCAGCCGGGGACGACCGCGACGACCGGCTTCGGCATGAACCGGATCAGCCGCTGGACCTCCAGGATGTGGAGCCGCCCGGCGCGCGCCTCCTTGACGAGCGGGTCGTCCTCGTCGCCCGCCTCGTCGCCGTCGCGGTACTCGTAGCCGGAGCCGCCCCGCACCGACTGGTCTCCGCCGGAACAGAACGCCCAGCCGTCGTCCTTCTCGGAGGGCCCGTTGCCCGTGAGGAGGACGCAGCCCACGTCGGCCTGTTTGCGCGCGTGGTCGAGCGCGGCGTACAGTTCGTCGACGGTGCCCGGTCGGAACGCGTTCCGGACCTCGGGGCGGTCGAACGCGATCCGGACCGCCGGGACGTCGACGCCGCGGTGATAGGTGACGTCGTCGAACTCGTCCGTGACCGGCTCCCACGCGTCGGGGTCGAAGATCTCCGAGACCATGCGCCGCAATTGACGGCCGACCGCATAAACGGCGGCGGATGCGCCGCGTAGCCGCGCCCCGGAGTAAATATTGCGTCGACCTGTGAGAGGCCGCTTTCGACTAGGTGTGTGGCCGAACCACTCAAACGTCCGTATTCTCCGTTTCGCCCGACTCTCGACCGTCATCGGAATACGCCTTCGTTGCTGGTGACGCGGGGGTGTTGCCCGGGGAGCCCGTTTATACTGTATGCACGGAACACGCGCGCCGACCTCGCGTCGGTCCTTTCTCGCCGCCGCCGGCGCCTCCGCGACGCTCGGACTCGCCGGCTGTCTCGGCGGCGGTGGCGGCGGGCTCGACGAACTGACGGTCGCGCACATGCCGATCTACCCCGACCTCCAGTGGTACGTGATGGAGGGCGAAGGGTACTTTTCCGAGGTCGACGCCGAGGTCACCGGGAAGGAGTTCACCGACGGTCCGGCGATCGTCCAGGCCTTCGGCAGCGGCGACATCGACGTCGCCATGTTCGGGATCGTGCCCGCGATGATCGTCATCGACCGCGACATCCCCGCGCAGGTGACGACGGCGAACATCCGCGAGCCGATGGGGATCATGGCCGAGGAGTCGTTCCACGAGACCTTCGAGGCGGAGGGCGGCGACGCGTTCGCGACGTGGGCCGAGGGGAACGGCGGGCCGTTCCGCTTCGGCACCTTCCCGCAGGGGAGCGTCCCGGACGTGCTGCTCCGCTACTGGCTCCGGGAGTCCGGCGTCGACCCCGAGTCGAACGATCACGTCGAGATCGTCGAGATCAACGGCGCCAGCGCCGTCTGGCAGGCGATCGCTAACGGCGAGATCGACGGCACCTCGATCATGGAGCCGGTGCCGACGATCGCGCAGGCGGAGGGGTCGTCCGTCACGATGCTCCGGACGGCCGCGGAGATCCTCCCCGGTCAGCCCGCGGCGGTCACTCTGATGAGCGACGCGGTCCGCGAGTCGCCGCTAGCCGCGCAGTTCGTCGAGCAGCACGCCCGCGCCACCGAGTTCATCGACGAGAACCCGGACGCGACCGCCGGACACGTCGAGTCGGGGATCGGGATGCCGGCGGACCGCGCCCGACGCGCGCTCGACTCGCCGCTGTCGAACTTCGTCACCGACCCCCGGTCGATCGCCGAGGCGACCCCGGTGTTCTCCGAGTTCGCGGCGAACAACGGGCAGATCGACGAACGGCTGTCGAACGAGGCGATATTCGACTTCGAGGTGTACGACTCGCTCTGATGGCGACCGACACCGGCAGCCGGTTCGACGGGGACGAACTGCGCGCCGGCCTCGGCCTCGACGACCCGCGGAGGCTCCTCCGCGGTGCCGTCGGCGTCGTCGGGTTCGTGGTCGTCTGGCACCTCGCCTCGCTCACGCAGCCGGCGTACGTGCTGCCGTCGCCGGCGGCGGTCGGCGACGCCTTCGCCGAGGAACTCGCCTCCGGGACGATGACGACCGCGCTGTGGTCGAGTATCCGGCACTGGGTCCCGGGAACGGTCGTCGGCACCGGGCTCGGCGTCGCCGCGGGCGTCGCGTTCTCGTGGAGCGGGCTGCTCGACGACGTGACGGCGCCGCTCGTCAGGACGCTCCGGCCGGTCCCGCCGCTCGCGCTGATCGGTTTCGCGATCGCGTGGTTCGGGATCAACGACGCCGGCGCGGCCTTCATCATCGCCGTGGGCGCTTTCTGGATCAACTACTACGCGGCGTACGAGGCCGTCGAGGGCGTCTCCGAGGACCTGCTCGACGTGGGTCGCACGCTCGGGGTCCGCGGCGACCTCGACGCGGTCCGGTCGATCGTCCTCCCGGCGTCCCTGCCGGGTATCCTCACCGGGGTCCGGACCGGTCTCGGGCGCTGCTGGATGCTCGTGGTCGCCTCCGAGATATTCGGGGTGCCGGGCGTCGGCCGCGAGATCCTGCGCGCGAGCAACAACCTCCTCGTCGACACGGTGATCGCGTACATCCTCGTGTTGAGCCTGATGTACCTCCTCGTCGACGTGGCGTTCCGCGCCGTCCAACGGAGGGTGTTAGTGTGGCGGGCGTGAACGAGGCGTCGATGTCGGACGGGGATTCGGCGACGACCGAGGACGACCGCAGCGCGTCCGAGAGAGGCGCCGCAGCGGGCGGAACCACCGAGGAGTCCGGTGTCGTCGTCGACGCCGTCGGGAAGACGTACGACGGCGAGGGGAGTCCGGTCCGCGCGCTCGACGACGTCTCCTTCGCGGTCGAGAGCGGCGAGTTCGTCTGTCTCGTCGGCCCGTCCGGCTGCGGGAAGACGACCCTGTTCCGGGTCATCGCCGGGCTCACCGACGCCACCGAGGGGGAGGTCCGGGTCGCCGGTACCCCGGTCACCGAGCCGACGACCGACATGGGCGTCGTCTTCCAAGAGTACCACCTGTTTCCGTGGCTCACGGTCGAGGAGAACGTCGGGTTCGGGCTCGAACGGAGCGACCGGTCCGAGGCGGAGCGCGCGGAGCGGATCGACGAGATGCTCGGTCTCGTCGGGCTCTCGGAGTTCCGGGAGTCGTACCCGAAGTCGCTGTCGGGCGGCATGAAACAGCGCGTCGCCATCGCGCGGGCGCTCGCCGTGGACCCGGAGCTGCTCCTGATGGACGAGCCGTTCGGCGCGGTCGATGCGCAGACGCGGGAGATGCTCCAGCGGGAGCTGCTCGACGTGTGGGCGTCGACCGGGAAGACCGTGCTTTTCGTCACCCACGACGTCGCCGAGGCGGTGACGCTCGCCGACCGGATCGTCGTGATGGCCGCCGAGCCGGGCCGCGTCGCAGAGGTGGTCGACGTCGGCGTCGACCGGCCCCGCGAGCGCGGCGACCCCGCCTTCGGGGAGCACGTGGCTCGGGTACGGGAACTGATCGGGGCGCGGCCGTAGATCGCGGTCCTACTCCCCGTCCGCCTCGTCGACGGCGACCGCCAGTTCGTCGATGTGGGTCCGCACCACCGACAGCGTCGCGTCGGCGTCGGCGTACCCCTGGTCGTAGTCGTCCAGCGCGGACTCGGTCTCGTCGAGGAACCGCTCGACCGCGGCCTCGATCGACTCGTCGCTCATGGACACCGGTTCGCTCTCCGGGCCGTTATACTTCCGGACTCGGGGCGCACCGCACGCCGCTCGCGCCGGCTCGTCCGGATCCGAACCGACCGAGCGTTTTATAATGCGAGCAACAGTATTGTATAATATGAGAAATATTGGTGGCCGTCGCGCGATGGTTCGGCCGGGGTGGGGACGATGACCGGGAAGTCGGCGGTGCTCGCGACCGACCTCTCGACGGCGAGCGAGTCGATGATCCAGTCGGAGACCGGACTGAACTGCCTCGGACGGATCGGCGTCGACCGGATCCACCTCGTGACGGTCGTGCCCTCCAACGTCCACTCGGGGATGCCCGGGATGGGGTTCGAGAAGCGCCGGAAGGAGGCGCTTCGCCGCTACAGCTCGACGGTCGAAGACGCCGGGTTCGACGTCGAGACGCACGTCGTCCGCGGGACGCCGCACCGCCGGATCAACGGGATCGCAGGCTCCGTGAGCGCCGACTTGATCATGGTCGGCTCGCGCGGGAAGAGCCCGCTCGAGAACCGCGTGATCGGGTCGACCGCGCGCAACCTCGCACGCACGACGGTCGTGCCCCTCCTCGTCGACCGCATCGAGCGCGGCGTCGAGGAGCCCGAGACGGTCCGCCGACACCTGTTCAAGCGAACGCTGTTCGCGACGGACTTCTCCGAGAACGCCGAGCGCGCGTTCCGGTCGTTCGAGTACCTCCGGCACGCGACGGAGGAGGTCACGCTGGTCCACGTCGAGTCGCCGAAAGACGACACGAGCGAGGGCGCCGACCCGCAAGACCGCCTCGACGACCTCACCGACCGCCTAGACGAGTTGGAGCTCGACGCCCGTACGGAGATCCGCCGGGGCGACCCCGCGGACGAGATCCTCGCCGCAGAGGCGGAACACGACCCGAGCACGCTGCTGCTCGGCTCCCGCGGTCGGAGCCGGCTGCGCCGACTGCTGCTCGGCAGCGTCTCCGAGGAAGTGGTCGCCCGCGCGACGGGCAACGTCTTCCTCGTGCCGCCGCCGCGCTCGGCGTAACCCCGTCGCGCGCCGCGGACGAGCCGTGGGCCGCGTCGGCGACAGGTGCTCTACACTGTTGGCAGGCGCTCAGTACTGTTGTATAGCACGTGCACAACTACGTCTCAGGAGCGTCCCGTACGACCGACCGCCCCACGCCGGGTTCGCCGTCGCAGCAGCGTCGAATCGACACGGGGTGTGGGAGGACCTCGGCGAGCGGTTCGGCCGGACGTCTACGGGAATACGCCTGGTCCGAATCCGCACTGGCGTCGATGCGACTCGCCTCGGTCGCCCTCCCGGTCGGAGCGTTCGGTGACCGCTCAGCGGCGCCGCAGCGCGTAGGTCGCGTAGCCGACGGCGGCGAGCAGGCCCGCCGACAGCAGGCTCCCGTACACGGCCGGCGAGACGTCGACGTACCCACCGAACGGGTTCGTCAGCGCGAGCACGAGGACGACCAGCGCGACCGAGATCGCGATGCCGATCGCACCGAACGCCTTGAACGCCGTGTCGAGGTCCAGACGCGGTGATCCGCGGGAATGGCTCATACCCCTCGGTAGGCGTTCCGTAAATAAATGCTCACGACGGGATTCCCACGGCGAGAGAACGGGCGGGGCCGGCGCGGGGAGTCCGGGACGCTCCGGAGCGGCGGCCGACCGCCGTCACTCGGGGTATCCCCGGACGATCGCAACGCCGGAGGAGGCGCCGATCCGCGCCGCGCCCGCGTCGAGCATCGCTTTCGCCTCCTCGTAGGAGCCGACGCCGCCGGAGGCCTTCACCGGGAGGTACTCGCTCATCAGTTCCACGTCGGCCACGGTCGCGCCGCCGTCGGCGAAGCCCGTCGACGTCTTCACCATGTCGGCGTCGGCCTCGACGGCGGCCTCGCACGCGCGGCGCTTCTCGTCGTCGGAGAGGAGCGCGGTCTCGATGATCACCTTCACCGGGACCGGCACCGCGGCGACCACGTCGGAGACCTCGGCGGCGACGACGTCGTCCTCGCCGGCCTTCAGGCGGCCAACGTTGATGACGAGGTCGATCTCGTCGGCGCCGTCGTTCCACGCGCCGACCGCCTCGTCCCGCTTCGCCTCCGGCGCGTGCTGACCGTGGGGGAACCCCGCGACGGTCGCGATCGTCGACGGCGCGTCCGCGTAGTCGGCCGCCTCGGCGACGTAGCAGGGCGGGACACAGGCGTTCATCCCGTGGTCGGCCGCCTCGGCGAGGACGGTCTCGACGTCCTCCCACGTCGTCTTCGGGCCGAGCACGGTGTGGTCGATGCTGGCGGCGAACGCGTCGCGGTCCATGGGCTCACGGTCTGCGCGACCGGTAAAAGACGTACCGACCGAGACGCGCGCCGACCCGGGGCGGCCCCGCCGCCGAACGGTTGGATTCAAGTCCGCCGCAGGGGAAGCGGGTGGTATGCAACCGGGAGATCGCGTCCGCGTCGAGCGCGGGGACGTCACGAACGAGGGCGTACTGCTCCCCTCGACGACTCGCGACCACCTCGTCGTCAAGCTCGACGGGGGGTACAACGTCGGCGTCGACCGCGACGCGGCCGACGCGGAGGTGCTCGAATCGGGCGCCCGCGACGTCGACGAGGGGGCCGACGCGGGCGGCGGCGAGGCCTCCGAGATCACCTTCGACGACGACCTGCCGACGATCTCGCTCATCTCGACCGGCGGGACGATCGCCTCCACCGTCGACTACCGGACCGGCGCGGTCACCGCCCAGTTCGACGCCGAGGACGTGCTGCGGGCCGTCCCCGACCTGGCCGGCCGCGCGAACTACCGCGGGCGCGTCGTCGCCAACATCCTCTCGGAGAACATGGAGCCGGCCATCTGGCGGGAGCTCGCCGAGGCCGTCGCCGAGGAGGTCGAGGCCGGCGCCGACGGCGTCGTCGTGATGCACGGCACCGACACGATGCAGTACTCCGCCTCCGCGCTCTCCTTCATGCTCGACGCCCCCGTCCCGGTCGTGTTCACCGGGAGCCAGCGCTCCGCGGACCGCCCCTCCTCGGACAACGTGATGAACGCGGTGTGCGCGGTCGAGGCCGCGAAGGCCGACCACGCGGAGACGCTCGTCTGCATGCACGCGACCCAGTCCGACGACGCCTGCGCGCTCCACCGCGGCACCCGCGTCCGGAAGAACCACACCTCCCGCCGCGACGCCTTCGAGACGGTGGGCGCCGGGCCCCTCGGCGTCGTCGACTACGAGGCCGCGGCCGAGGCTGGCGCCGAGGGCGACGCGGCCGACGCCGCCATCGAGTGGAACCGCGAGCCGCTCCCGCGGGGGCGCGGGCCTGACGCGGATGGCGAAGACGCCGCCGACCTCGCCCCCGACCTCGACGCCGACGTGGAGTTGGCGAAGTTCACGCCCGGCATGGACCCGGCCGCGTGGGACTACCTCGACGACAAGGACGGCGTCGTGATCGAGGGGACCGGGCTCGGCCACGTCCACACCGACCTCATCCCGCGGATCGAGGAGCTGGTCGAGGGCGGTACCGTCGTCGCGATGACGAGCCAATGCCTCTCCGGTCGCGTCTGCGACCGCGTGTACGACACCGGTCGCGACCTGCTCGACGCGGGCGTCGTCGAGGCGGGCGACACCCTTCCCGGCACCGCGAAGGTGAAACTGATGTGGGCGCTCGCGAACCTGTCCGACCCCGCCGAGGCGATGGGCCGCGACCTCGCCGGCGAGCTCACCGAGGAGTCGCAGCCCTGGCGATGACGCCCCCCGCCGGACCGACCGTCGTCGTCCGCGAGGCCCGCCCCGCAGACGCCGACGCGGTCGCCGCGTTCACGCGGGACACGTGGGGCGAGCGCCACGCCGACTACATCCCGCGCGTGTTCCCCGAGTGGGCCGCGTCCGACGACCCGGACCGCGGCACGTTCGTCGCGACGCTCCCGCCCGAGGCGATCGCCGGGAGCGGAGCGGTCGCGGAGCGCGACGACCGGAGCGAGGGCGACACGCTCGTGGAGGGCGACGGGACGGGCGCGGCCGTGCCCGGTGAGCCCGAGGCCGTCGTCGGCTGCATCCAGGGCGCCCTGCTCACGGAGTGGGAGGCGTGGGGACAGGGGATCCGCGTCGACCCGGCCGCCCGCGGCTTCGGCGTCGGGACCGCCCTCTCGACCGCCGCGCTCGACTGGGCGCGCGACCGCGGCGCGACCGTCTGTCGGAACATGGTGTTCTCGTGGAACGTCGCCGGGCTCGGCCAGTCGCGGGCGGTCGGCTTCGAGCCCGCCACTGAGTTCCGGTTCGCGCGGCCGGAGCCGGACGCGGGGGGCGCCGGCGACGACGCGGAGACTGACGCCGGCGACCCCGACCCCGAAACCGACGGGCTCCGCGCCCTCGACGACCCCGATCCGAACGCCGCGTGGGCGCTCTGGGCCGACAGCGACGCCCGCGACCACCTCGGCGGCCTCGCGCTCGACGACGGGGAGTCGTGGGCCTGCTCCGAACTCACTCGCGATCGGCTCCGCGTCGCGGCCGACGAGGACCGACTACCGGCCGTCGCCGACGCGGACGCGCTCGCGGGCTTCGCGGTCCGCACCCGCGTCTCGGAGCGCCCGGCCGACGACGAGGGCGACGCCCCCGAGCGCGTCGCCGTGTACGGCGCCGCCGCGTGGCGCGACGTCGGCGCGGCGGGCGCTCTTTACGAGGAAATCGCCGCCGACGCGGCCGCGGTCGACGCCGACGCCACGCGGGTCCTGATCCCCGAGACCGTCGAGCACGTGAGCGACACGGGCGCGAACCGCGTGCCGGTCGCCGGCGAGCCCGACTTCGTCATGCGGGCCGACCTCACGGGCGAGTTATAAGCGTTGCCCGCCGAAGTCGGTACCATGACGCTCCTCTCCGGGGTCGCCCTGCCGTGGTCGCTCCCGCTCACGCTCGTGGTCTACGGGGTCGTCGTCGCCGCCGCGGCGTGGATCTACCGCGACGCGAGGGCACGCGGGAGCCGCTACGCGCCCCTCTGGGCGGTCGCGACCCTCGCGTTCACCATCCTCCCCGTGCTCGCGTACCTCTACCTCCACCGCGACGCGGGAGCGGGGCCGTGAGCGCTCCGAGAGCGGTCGATACCGTCCGCGTTCCCCGGCGCTATCGATCGCGATACCCGAACCCGAACGCCTAATTACGCCCGCGGCGGCCGTGGGGACATGGTCGCCACGCTGCCGGACCTCCTGCGCCTGCTCGTCGTTCCCGTCTTCGCGTGGGCGGCGCTGCGGGACGTCCGGACCCGACGCCTCCCGAACCGGATCTGGCCGCCGCTGTACGCCTTCGGCGCGCTGCTGCTGGTCTGGGAGGCGGCGTCGACGTGGCCGTTCGCGGGGGTCTCGGGGCGCCTGTTCGTCGTGCAGGCCGCGATCAGCCTGCTGTTCGTCGCGCCGCTCGGCTACGCGTTCTGGTACCTCGGCGCGTTCGGCGGGGCGGACGCGAAGGCGCTGATCGCGCTCGCGCTCCTCTTTCCAACCTTCCCGGAGTACGGCGTCGCCGGCGTCACGCTCCCGCTCGTCGAGACCCAGATCGGCGTCTTCTCGCTCACGGTCCTCACGAACACGGTGCTGCTCGGGCTGGCCTATCCCCTCGGGCTCGCCGGACTCAATCTCCTCCGCGGCGAGCTCTCGGCGAACGCGTTCCTCGCGCGCCCGGTGGCGACGGAGTCGCTGCCGGACCGCCACGGCCGGCTGTTCGAGGACGACGCCGGCGAGACCCGAAGCGGGCTGGACCTCGACGCGCTCCGGATGTACCTGCGGTGGCGCGGGCTGACGCTCGCGGACCTGCGCGCCGACCCGGACCGCCTCCGCGACCCGGAGAGCGTCGGCGAGACGTTCGATCCGACCGACGGCGGCACCCACGTCGGCCCGCGGACCGACGGCGGGGTCGCGGCGCAACCGGAGGGCGAGGCCGCTCAGCCGGACTCCGGACCGGCGGCGTTCGACGACCCGTGGGCCGCCGATCGGTTCCTCGCGGAGATAGACCGCGGGGCGTACGGCACCGACGCCGAGACGCTCCGCGGCGGGCTGGCGGTCGTCGCCCGGAAAGAGAGCGTGCTGGTGTCGCCCGGGATGCCGTTCGTCGTCCCGATGACGGTCGGGCTCGTCGTCTCGCTGACGTTCGGCGACGCGCTGTTCGCGCTGCTCGGCGTCGTCGGACTGGTCTGAGCCGGCGGAGCGGGAGGCGGTCGCCGGCCGCCGCGGGTCTCAGCTCCCGGCGCGGAGGTCGCCGACCGTGAGCACGCGGGTCCCCACGGGCCGTTTCACGAACTCACCGACCTCGCGCCCGAGCAGCTCGCTGACTCCGCGCTGGGCCGCCACGTCGAGTAAGCGCTGATCGATCCGGCCGTCGACGACGACCGTGTGCGGCGCCGTCTCGGCCGACTCGATCGCGTCGAACGCGGCGGCGGCGTCGACCTCCGCGAGGACGCCGCGGTCGTCGCCGAGCAGGCGGGCGCGGTCGCTCCCCGAGTCGACGACCTCCTGGACGTGCTCCTCGATCGACCGCGGCTCGTCGTCGACGGGGACGTCGTCGGACGGGTCGGCCGCCCCCTCGTCGGCTTCCGCTCCCGATTCCGCGTCGGCCGCCTCCGAGGACCCCTCGTCCGTCGGTTCGGCGGGCGTCGACTCGGCGTCGACGACGTCGACTTCGACTGACTCGGGGCCGCTCTCGTCCTCGGCGACCCCGTCTTCTGCGGCGGTCGCGGGCGCCTTCTCGACGGCCTCCACGAGGCCGCTCTCGGTCTCGTCTCGGGCCGCGCCGGCGACGACGCCGTCGGTCCCCGGATCGTCGGGGTCGGACGCGTCGGAGTCGGACGCGTCGGGATCGGACGCACCGGGCGTGTCGGGAGCCGGCGCCCCGGACTCGGCGTCCTCGGCTTCGCCCTCGGGCTCTCGGTCGTCGACCTCCCTCTCACGCCCGGCACTTCCGGCGCCTTCGTCGTCCGCGGCCGCCTCGCGGAGGTTGGGTTCGTCGTCGAGGGTGTCGTACGGCACCTTCCCGCGGAGTGCCTCGAAGACGGCGTTGCGGTCGAGGTCCTCCACCGACTCGCCGGGCGGCGCGAACGCGACGTAGTCGACGTCGCCCACCTGCGCGAGCTCGCGGAGGATGAGCTCGCCGCCGCGGTCGCCGTCGAGGAACGCGGTGACCGTCCGGTCGGCGGTGAGGTCGGCGACCGCGTCGGGGACGTTCGTCCCCTCGACGGCGACCGCGTTCTTGATCCCGCACTCGAGCAGCGTGAGCACGTCCGCGCGCCCCTCGACGACGATGACGGCGTCGGAGTCGCCGACGCGGGGGCCGGCCGGGAGTCCCTCGTACTCGACGATCCCCTCGACGCGGGCGGCCTCGCGGACCTCTTCGAGGATGTCGTCGCTCGCGAGGCTCGTCTCCTCGAAGCCGCCGGCGATCAGCTCCTTGGCGCGCTCGACGACCTCGCGGCGCTTCGCCGCCCGCACGTCCTCGATGCTCGTCACCTCCACGGAGGCCTGGCAGGGGCCGATGCGGTCGATCGTCTCGAGGGCCGCCCCGAGGATCGCGGTCTCGACCTTGTCGAGGCTCGACGCGACGGTGACCTCGCCGAACGACTGCCCGTTCTCCGACTGGACGGAGACGTCGATCCGGCCGACCCGCGACGACTCCTGGAGGTCGCGGAGGTCCAGCTCGTCGCCGAGGAGCCCCTCCGTCTGGCCGAACACCGCGCCGACGACGTCGCTCCGCTCGACGACGCCGTCCGCCGCGATGGTGGCGTGTATCAGGTATTTCTCTGTGTCTTTCATGATGGGTGAATGGTGATGATCGGGCGGCGTTCGCCGCCCGTGCGCTGTTGTGCGCGTCGCCGAAAATAGTTATCGCACCCGCCTCCGTCGGGGAGCTTTGAAGAAATATATTCTACAAAAACCCATACTGAACTGTTTCGATAAGATTTATGCGTTCAAAGTCGTTATCGTTCGACATGAGACGACCTCGGAGAGATATCGTGTGGATTCCGACGTTCGCGCTGCTCGTCGCGTTCGCGGTTCCGTGGCCGCTGTGGGGCGTCGACCGCGTCGTCGCCGGACTTCCGGTCTGGATCTGGTGGCACGTCGCGTGGCTCGGGCTGTGCGCGGTCCTGTTCTCGCGGTTCGCCCGAAGCGGCGCGTGGGAGCGCGGGATGGGCCTGCGCCCCGAGGCGAACGGGGAGGACCGCGGCGCGGGGGGCGACGCGAGGGGTCCCGCCGCCGGGGGTGACCGACCGTGACGCTCGGGCTCTCGCTCGGGATCGTCGTCGGCTACCTCTTTTTGGCGCTCGCCGTCGGACTCGTCGCCTACCGCGTCTCCGAGACGACGGCCGAGGACTACTACCTCGCCAGCCGGTCGATCGGGACGGTGGTGCTGCTGTTCACCACCTTCGCCACGCTGCTGTCGGCGTTCACCTTCTTCGGCGGCCCGAACCTCGCGTTCGCCGCCGGTCCCGAGTGGCTGATCGTGATGGGGACGCTCGACGGCGTGCTGTTCGCGGTGCTGTGGTACGTCATCGGCTACAAGCAGTGGCTGATCGGCAACCGGAACGGCTACGTGACGCTCGGGGAGATGCTCGGCGACCGGTTCGGCTCGACCGGACTTCGGGCGCTCGTCGCCGGCGTGAGCCTCCTCTGGCTGTTCCCGTACGTCATGCTCCAGCAGATGGGCGCCGGCGAGGCGCTCGTCGGCCTCACCGACGGCGTCGTCCCCTACTGGGGCGGCGCGGCGCTCATCACGGCGTTCATGATCCTCTACGTCGTCCTCGCGGGGATGCGCGGGGTCGCGTGGACCGACACGATCCAGGGGCTGTTCATGCTCTCCGTCGTCTGGCTCGCCGCCGTCTGGGTTGTGTCGGCCGTCGGCGGCGTCGGCGCGGCGACGGGCGCGATGCTCGACGCCCGCCCCGACTTCGGGAGCTTCGGCGGCGGCACCTACTCGGTCGGGTTCATCGTCTCGACGGCGATCACCATCGCGTTCGGCGTGACGATGTTCCCGCAGATCAACCAGCGGTTCTTCGTCGCGAAGTCGGGCGAGACGCTGAAGCGGTCGTTCGCGCTGTGGCCCGTGCTCGTCCTCCTGCTGTTCGTCCCCGCGTTCATGCTCGGCGCGTGGGCGGCCGGGATGCCGGTCGACGTGCCCGAGGGCGCGAACGTGCTCCCGGTCGTGCTGAACGAGTACACGCCGGCGTGGTTCGCCGCGCTCGTGATCGCCGGGGCGATGGCCGCGATGATGTCCTCGTCTGACTCGATGCTGCTGTCCGGGTCGTCGTACTTCACCCGCGACCTCTACCGGCCCGTGGTCAACGCCGACGCCTCCGAGCGCCGGGAGACGTGGGTCGCGCGGATCGGCGTCGCCGCGTTCGCGCTGCTCGCGTTCGCCGCGAGCCTGTTCCGGCCGGGGACGCTGATCGAGGTCGGTAGCACCGCCTTCTCCGGGTTCGCGCTGCTGGCGCTCCCGGTGATCTGCGCGCTCTACTGGGACCGGACCACCCGCACCGGGATGATCGTCGGCGTGCTCGTCCCGCAGCTCGCGTACCTCGCGGTGGTGCTGTCGGCCGTCGTCGGCTTCGTCCCGACGCTGCCCCGCGCCGTCGCCGGCGGCTGGGACGTCGCGCTCGGGCTGATGGCGCTGTCGGCGCTCCTCACCGTCGGCGTCTCCCTGCTCACCGCGCCGACCGCGGAGGGCGACGCCTCTCGGTTCGCCGTCGCCGGGGACTGAGATCGGACGGATCCGGCTCGGACTCGAGGTCCGAGCGCGAGCGGCGACCGGCTACTCCGAGACCGTCGACTTCCGCACCTGGGAGACGACGACGTCCCAGTCGGGGTGTTCGGGGCCGTTTCGGCAGTCCCACCCGCCCTCGACGTCAACGCCCTCCTCGTGCGCGCGGCGGAGCAGCGCCCGCAGCTCGTCGCGGAACTCCGCCTCGGCCGTCGGCGAGTCGTCGCCGGGGCTCATGCGAATCGCGTCCCGTCGATTCCGCCGCCCGACGTCTCCGCCCGATCGGACCGCGTCGGAGACGCCTCCGAACTCGGACCAAGAGCAAACGGATCGAGGGTAGCGCCGCTCTCACTAACATACATGCGTGGATCGAACCGGCCGACTCGGTTCAACTACACTACTGATAGTACAGTGGCTATTTATAATGACGGGCCGCCACCGCCGGTGCGCGGTCGCGAGTGAACCCTTCGCGCGATCGCGGCTCGAACCGCTCCGCTGCGTCCCCGCCATCGCCCAAACCCTGATATACCAAGCTCGCCCTCTATAAGGGGCAATCGAAAACGGATCACCGAGGCCAACTGATGAGCGTAATCGTGGAGTTCCGCGTCCTGTCAAGCGATTTCGAACTCGGTCAGATCCTTCCCGTCGAAGGGAACTCCACCGTCGAGCTCGAGACGCTCGTTCCGCTCGGCGAGGCCTCCGTTCCGCTGTTCTGGATCCACGACTCCACCCGCGAGTCGTTCGTCGAGCGCGTTCGGCGCCATTCGTCGGTCGAGCAGGCCACGGCGATCGACGCCTTCGAGGACCGGACGCTGTTCACGCTCGACTGGGACGCGAACCGGGACCACCTCGTCGACGCCGTGCAGGCGAACGACGGGCAGATGTTGAGCGCCGTCGGGTCGGCCACGTCGTGGACGTTCGAGGTCCGGTTTCCGACCCACGAGTCGCTCAGCGCGTTCTCGACCAGCTGCGGGGACGCCGGGATCAACCTGGAAGTGACCCGCGTGTACAACCCCTCGGAGCCGGACGTCCAGCCGTGGTACGGCCTCACCGAGCCGCAGTTCGAGGCGCTCACGCTCGCGATCGAGATGGGGTACTACGACATTCCCCGCGGGTGCACGACGAAGGAGCTCGCCGACGAGCTCGGCATCTCCGACCAGGCCGTCACCGAGCGCCTCCGACGCGCCATCGTGGCGCTGGTCACGTACACGCTCCCGGTCGGCGACGAGGGCCGGTGAGTCCGGTCTCCGGTACGTTCGCCGCCGGCGACGAAAGTCAAAAGACCGCTTGCCACCGACTGCCGGCATGAACGAGCCCGGCACCGAGGGCGTGCTGTTGGATCAAGCGGCGCTCCGCGGTCGGCTCGACGACGCCCCCGCCTGGCTGCGCGAGCACTACCGCACCTTCCGCGAGTCGATGCTCGGCGAGCGCGACGGCTCGCCGTTCCCCTGTTACTTCGGCATCGAGGCCGAACGGGAGGGCGACCTCCTCTACGCCGCCTGCGAGTCGACGACCGACCCCGCCGCGCTCCTCCGCCTTCGCGACGTCCTAGTCGAGTACCTCGACACGTACGACGACCACGCCGACCGCGCCCCGCTGGCGGTGTTCTTCCGGCCCGAGGGCGACCGAGGCGAGGCCCACTACCACGAGCGACTGTGGAACGTCCTCGAGTTCCTCCACGTCCACGACCCGGCGCCGTGGCCAGATGGGATTCCGACCGACCCCGACACCGCGCGGTGGGAGTTCTGCTTCGGCGGCGAGCCGCTGTTCCCGACCTCGCGAGCGCCCTTCTACGACGAGCGCCGGAGCCGGTACTCGCCCGTCGGGCTGGAGGTCACCTTCCAACCGCGGGCGGTGTTCGAGGGGCTCACCGCCGACACGGAGGCCGGCGAGGGGGCGCGGGAGGCGATCCGCGGGCGCATGGCGGAGTACGACGGCGTCTGTCCCCACGCCGACCTCGGCGACTGGGGCGTCGAGGGCGACCGCGAGTGGACGCAGTACCTGTTCCGCGAGGACGGGGACGCGAGCCCCGACGCCTGTCCCCTGCGGCCGACCCGCGAGCATCCCAAGGCGCCGGAGGGGCTGCTGGAGCCGGGCGCCTGGCGCCGGTTCGCGGAGTCGCGCCACTCGGGCAGCGCGTCCGGGCCCGACGCGGACGCGGCCGTCACCTCGGGGCTCGGCGATGACTGAGCCCGACGGCGCCGGTTCGGTCCGCTCGGAGGGCGGTTCCGCGCCCCACGACGACGCGGTCCTCGTCCTGATCGACTTCCAGGTCGGCTTCGACGAGCCGGGGTGGGGCGAGCGCAACAACCCCGACGCGGAGGCGGTCGCGAGCGCCCTCCTCGACCGATGGCGCGCGGCCGACCGCCCGATCGCGCACGTCCGACACGCCTCGACGGAGCCGGACTCCCCGCTCCGCCCGGACGCGCCGGGGTTCGGGTGGAAGCCGGAGACGGCGCCCGTCGACGGCGAGGAGACCTTCGAGAAGTCGGTCAACGGCGCGTTCCTCGAGTCGGGACTGGACGCGTGGCTCCGCGAGGCGGGCCACGAGTCGCTCGTCGTCTGCGGTCTCACCACCGATCACTGCGTCTCCACGACGACCCGCGAGGCCGAGAACCGCGGCTACGACGTTCGCGTTGTCGCCGACGCCACCGCGACGCACGCCCGCGAGGCCTATGACGGCGAGGCGATCGACGCCGACACCTCTCACCGGGTCGCGCTCGCGCACCTCGACGGCGAGTTCGCGACCGTCGTCGAGGCCGACGACCTCCGATAGGCGCCGGCCCGTCGCGTGGCGACCCCGGGTGCGACCGGTCCGCCACGACGACCCCGTGCGATCCTCACGTTTTTGCACCCGGCCGCCGTGGTTCGGGTATGCAACGCGGTCGTCGGAAGCCGGACTGGCTGAAGTCGCGACCCCCGTCCGGCTCCCGGTTCACGGAGATCAAGGAGCGCCTCCGCGAGCGCGACCTCCACACCGTCTGCGAGGAGGCCAACTGCCCGAACATGGGCGAGTGCTGGTCCGGCCGGGACGGCCCCGGCACCGCGACGTTCATGCTCATGGGCGACCGCTGCTCGCGGGGCTGTAACTTCTGTGACGTCGCGACGGGCGGGATGGAGCCGCTCGACCCCGACGAGCCCGCGAACGTCGCCGAGGCGGTGGTCGAGATCGGGCTCGACTACGTCGTCTTGACCTCCGTCGACCGCGACGACCTCGCGGACGGCGGCTCCGCGCACTTCGCCGAGACGATCCGCGAGATCAAGCGGCGCGACCCGGAGATACTCGTGGAGACGCTGATCCCCGACTTCCAGGGGGACCCGGAGGCGATCGACCGGATCGTCGCCGCCGGCCCGGACGTGATCGCGCACAACGTCGAGACGGTCGAGCGCCTCCAGTGGCCCGTGCGCGACAGGCGGGCCGACTACGAGCAGTCGCTCGGGGTGCTCGACCGCGTGGACCGCGAGTCCGACGTCCACACGAAGACGAGCCTCATGCTCGGCGTCGGCGAGTACGCCCACGAGGTGTATCGGACGCTCGGCGACCTGAGCGAGGTCGGCGTCGACGTCGTCACCTTCGGACAGTACCTCCGGCCGTCGCGCTCGCACCTCGACGTGTTCGACTACGTCCACCCGGACGCCTTCGAGACGTGGCGCGCGGTCGCCGAGGAGGAGTTCGACTTCCTCTACTGCGCCTCGGGCCCGATGGTCCGCTCGTCGTACAAGGCCGGCGAGCTGTTCGTCGAGGCGCTGCTCCGCGAGGGCCGCTCGCCCGAGGACGCCCGGCGGCACGCGCGCGCCGCCGGCGGGGACTGACGGGGCGACCTCGGCCGGCGACGATCTCTCGCGGAACTGACCTGTCGAGGCGGCCCGAGGGGGCCGCATCGATCACGTATGAAAACGGGTACGACGGCCGCGAAATGCGCCCCCGTCCCGGATCGAAGTAATATACCTTATATGAGAGTTATTGACAAGACTTGTGTGAGAGTTGACAGGGATATACTTATCAAAGTGGACTCTATATGAGTGGGTATGTCATACCACAAACGACGGCGTGACGTGCTGAAGACTGTCGGCGTCGCCGGCGCGATCGGACTCGCCGGATGTTCGGCGGACACCGGAGACGGTGGCGACGGCGGCGACGGAGACGACGGCGGAGACGGAGATGACGGTGGGGACGGCGGCGACGGCGGCGACGGCGGGTCGGGCGGCAGCGGCCCGGATCTCCTCACCGTCATCGGCTACCCGGAGAGCGGGATCCAGCTGTTCCGCGACTACTACGCCGCGTCCGACGGGGCGGAGGAGATCCTCATTCCCGACGGGCTCCAAGACCCCTCATTGCCGGGGCAGGTCGGCAACGACATGAACAACGTCACCGGGACCGCGCCGGCGGCGGGCGGCCCGAATCAAGAGGCGTTCGAGGGCCTCTTCCAAGACGAGTACGGTGAGTCGCCGGGCGTGTTCACCTCGCAGTCGTACGACTCCGCGGCCGCGCTGATACTCGCGAACGTCGCGGCGGGCGAGAACGACGGGACCGCGATCCGCGATCAGCTCCGTCGCATCGCGAACCCCGGCGGCACCGAGTACGGGCCGGGTGAGTTCCTCGACGCCGTCGAGGCGGTCGCAAACGGCGAGGACATCAACTACCAGGGGGCGTCGAGCGCCGTCAACTTCGACGAGAACGGCGACCCGGCGTCGGCAGCGTACTCCATCTGGGAGTTCGCCGGCCAGGACGCCGACTCCGTCGAGGTCCAGGAGACGCAGAACTTCGAGGGCTCGAACCCCGAGGGAGCCGGCCCGTCCGCCGACTCCTCGCCCGGCGGACTCGGCCGCGAGGTGAGCGTCGGAATCCTGCTGCCGGAGACGGGTGACCTGGCGTCGACGGGGCAGCCGATGATCCGCGCGGCGGAGCTGCCGGCCCAGCAGGTGAACGACTCCGACCTCGACCTGACCGTGAACGCCCAGTTCGAGGACACGAACACCTCGCCCGACCAGGGTATCAGCGGCGCCGAGTCGCTGATCAACGCGGGGGTTCCGGCGGTGTGCGGGACCGCCTCGTCCGGCGTGAACGTGCCGGTTTCACAGGAGGTGTTCATCCCGAACGAGGTCGTCGGCTGCTCGCCGTCCAGCACCGCGCTCTCGGTGACGAACCTCGAAGACGACGACTACATCTTCCGGACGGCACCGAGCGACCAGCTCCAGGGCCGGGTCATGGCCCAGGTCGCCTCAGAGCGACTCGAAGCGGAGACCGCCGCGACGCTGTACGTCAACAACGACTACGGACAACAGCTCTCCGAGCGGTTCAGCAGCGTGTTCGAGGACGAGTTCGACGGCGAGGTGTACGACCAGATCAGCTTCAACATCGGCGAGTCGTCGTACTCCAGCGTCATCGAGCAGGCGCTCACCAGCGGGAACTGACCGCGATCGGAGCCGACGCGCCTATCGGGCGGCCGGCCGAGCACTCCCGTTTTTTCAGACGATCCGACCGAGAAGCGGTGCGGTTCGGACGCGCGACTCGCTCGCGAGCGACGCGTCGCTTTCGCGCCTTCCGCTCCGTCTCGTAAAAATCGGACCGCGGACCGGCGGTCGGTAGGCGACGCGACCGACTACCCGCCGAGGAACTCCCGGCGGACCTCCTCGTCGTTCAGCAGCGCAGTCCCCTCGTCCTCGAACCGGTTCTGCCCGTTCGCGAGCACGTACCCGCGGTCGCAGCGTCTGAGCGCTTCCTTGGCGTTCTGCTCGACCATCAGGACCGCCGTGCCCGCCTCGTTGATCTCGTCGATCTTGTCGAACATCTCGTCGACGAGGTCGGGCGCGAGCCCCGCGCTGGGCTCGTCGAGCAGTAGGAGTTCCGGGTCGAGCATCAACGCCCGTCCCATCGCGAGCATCTGGCGCTGACCGCCGCTCATCGTCCCCGCCCGCTGGTGTTTCCGCTCCTCGAGGATCGGGAACCGGTCGTACACCGTTCGGAGCGCGTCCTGTGGCACCTCGTCGAGGATGTACGCGCCCATCTCTAAATTCTCCTCGATGTCGAGCTCCGCGAAGACGTTCTCGCTCTGGGGAACGTACCCCAACCCCTTGTGAATCACGTCCTCGGGTTTCGTCCCGCTGATGTCCTCGCCGTCGAACGTCACCGTCCCGCCCATATGCGTCGTCAGTCCGAACACCGACTTCATGACGGTGGACTTGCCGGCCCCGTTCGGGCCGACGATGGTGACGTACTCTTCGTCGTCGACGTCGAGGTCGACGTCGGTGAGGATCTGGAGGTCGCCGTAGCCGGCGTCGAGGTCGCGGACTTCGAGCAGACTCATACCTCACCTCCGAGGTACGCCTCGATGACCTCCTCGCTCTCTTTGATCTCCGCCGGCGTTCCGTCCTCCAGAATCCGGCCCTGGTGCATGACGATGACCCGCTCGCAGTTGTTCATGATGAGGTCCATGTCGTGTTCCACGATGAGGAAGGTGTACCCCCGCTCGCGCAGCTCGTGAATGTGTTCGAGCAGTCGCTTCTCCAGCGTCGGGTTGACGCCCGCGAACGGCTCGTCGAGGAGCAGCACGTCTGGGTCGGTCAGGAGCGCTCGGGCCATTTCCAACAGCTTCCGCTGGCCGCCCGAGAGGTTCCCGGCGTACTCGTCGGCGAGGTGATCGATCTCGAAGAAGTCGAGCACCTCCCAGACCCGTTCGAGCTGTTCGGTCTCCTGGTCGCGCACCGCCTCGCGGGTGATCGGCATGATCGACCGCCACAGCGACTCGCCAACCTGCCCCTTCGGCGCGAGCATCATGTTCTCGAGAACGGTCATCTCCTCGAGCTCGCGGGCGATCTGGAACGTCCGCGCGAGCCCGCGATTCGCGATCTCGTGGGGTTCGAGCCCGGTGATGTCCTCGCCGTTGAACCGGACCGTTCCCTCGTCGGGATCGAGCATCCCGGTGATGAGGTTGAACGTCGTGGATTTCCCCGCGCCGTTCGGCCCGATGAGTCCGGTGAGCGTCCCCTCCTCGACGTCGAAGCTGACGTCGTCGACGGCGGTGATCCCGCCGAACTCCTTCCGGAGCTGTTCGACTTCGAGGGGCGCGTACCGGCCCCCGTCGTCCCCGCTCGGGACGTCGGCCTCGGAACCCATCACCTCGGTCAGGTCGGTCTCGGGCGACGACCCGTCGGCGGCGGGGTCGTCCGCGGCGGACGAGGAGGAGTCGTCCGCCGCCGCGTCTCCGACCGGCTTCGAGTCGCCCGCGGCGGACTCGTCGGTCTCGCTCATCGATCCTCACCCCCGTCGGCGGCCGCCGGCTGCCCGCTCGATCCGCCGCTTCCCGGCCGCGCGAGGTCGACGCTCGACGCCGTCTCCTTGCGGTGTCCGAGCAGCCCCTCCGGCCGGTTGTGCATCAGCCAGATGAGCACCACGCCCATGATCACCAGCCGCAGCTGGCTGACGCTGTCGAGCGTGTACAGGATGAACGGCATCGGATCGAGCGACGCGAATCCCGCCATCGCCTCGCCGAAGTTCCGCGGCGCGGAGCCCAGTTCGAAGGCGGCCTCGACGAGGTTCTTGAAGTACCGCGGCCCCTCGTACAGCAGTCCGGCGAAGATCGCGCCGCCGAGGAAGCTCCCGGTGTTCGAGCCCGCGCCCCCGATGATAAGCGCGATCCAGACGAAGAACGTGATGTTGGGTCGGAACGACGGCGGCGTGACGCTCCCGCGACCCGAGTACCAGAGGATCCCGGCGAGCCCCATCAGCGCGGCCCCGAGCACGAACGCCGTGAGCTTGAACCGGTCGGTGTCCTTCCCGAGGGCGTTCGCGACGTCCTCGTCCTCGCGGATCGCCTTCAGGACGCGCCCGAACGGGGACTTCCCCGTCCGAGAGAGCAGGAGATAGAACAGCCCGACGCCGATCAGAAGGACGACACCGTACACAACCCCGTCGAGCACCGGCTTGGGGTTGTTCGGGATGAAGTTCCGCTGGACGAACGCGATCAGGCCGAGGTACGGCTCCCAGAGGAAGAGGGATCGCAGCAGCGCCTCGAGCGGATCTGTGTAGTTCAGAATGAGTCCGCCGCCCCCGCCGAGCCCGACGGTGTCCGCCGTCGGATCCAGCGTGAGCACCTCGTTACCGAGGACGGAGAAGCTGATCGTGTCCGGCACCGTGAACGTCTGGAACGTCCGGGACATCATCGTGAACCGAACGATCTCCGAGAACGCCACCGTGACGATGGCGAGGTAGTCCGCCCGGAGCCGGAGGGCGGGTAACGCGACCAGCAGTCCGAACAGCCCTGCCACGACCACGCCGGCGACGACGCCGACGAACAGCGGGAGCCCGAACCCGCCGACCTGCGCCGCGCCGCCCTCGGCGACCGGCGGCTTCGAGACCACTGCGGTCACGTAGACGCCGATTCCCATGAAGCCGACGATACCGATGTTGAACAGCCCGGTGTACCCCCAGTGGAGGTTCAACGCCAGCGCGAGCATACCGAACACGCCGATGTAGAACGTGAGGTTCGCGATCGAGTTCAGCTGTCCCCGGAGACCGTATCCGAACGCGACTCCGGCGAGGATGTACGTCAGGTAGAGCGCACCGAGGACGGCGAGGACGAGCGTCCCGTCCCGCTCGAAGAGCCCCTCAAACCGCCCGCGAAGGTCTCCGGCGCTCATGCCGTCGTCCTCCCGCTGAAGATGCCTTCAGGCTTGAACAGTAGGATCACGATCATCACCATGAACGCGGCCGCGCGACCGAACTCGGAGGGGATCCAGATCACGGAGAGCGAGGCGGTCAGACCGATGACGATCCCGCCGCCGATCGCGCCGTAGATCGAGCCGATCCCACCGAGGATGACCGCGGCGAACACGAGCAGCAGCAGCAGCCACCCGTCGTTAAACCCGAGCGTCCCCTTCCAGAGGACGAACATGTAGCCCGCGACGCCCGTGAGCCCGGCCCCGACGATCCACGTCGTGCGGATGACCCGCTCGGTCGGGATCCCCGTGATCCGCGCGAGGTCCTCGTTGTCGGACATCGCGCGCATCGCCTTGCCGAGCTTCGTCCGCTGGAGCAACAGGTGGACGCCGAGCATGAGACCGCCCGCGACGACCACGAGCGCGATGTCGTGGGCCGACACCCGGAACGTCCCGTCGATCGCCGGGACGTTCACGCGCGGGACCGATCCCGCCGCGGTCGTCCCGCGCACGCCGGCGCCGAAGACGAACTGGAGCAGGTACCGGAGCGCGAACGCGACCCCGATGCTGGTTATCAGCAGCGCGATACCGCTCTCGTTACGGATCGGTTTATAAACGAACCGGTCGATTGCGAGCGCCAGCGCGATCGTGGCGACCCCCGCGACGAGGGCCCCGAAGACGACGGCGATCGGCGACGTCGTGACGCCGATACCGAGCGCGCCGCCGAACACCGACCCGCCCGCGCCGACGAGCAGGAGCGCGCCGACGCTGTTCTCGCCGATCCCGGCGATGAGGTAGCTGGTCGCCATCCCGGCGAACGCCCCGCTGGTCAGGTAGTCGCCGTGCGCGAAGTTCGCGAAGTTGAGAATGCTGTACGTCATCGAGAGTCCGATGCCGGCCAGACCGATGACTAACCCCCGGAGCAACCCGTCCCAGACGAGGGACGCGAGGCTGCTGATCTGGACCCCCCCGGTCAGCAGCCCCGAGACGAGCGACCACGCCATCCACAGGGCCACGAGCAGGACCCCGATGGCGAGCGGTTCCTCGCTGAGGGTTTGTCGGTATCGGACGTACGTTTCAGAAACACTCACGTGATAACACTCCTCATCAAATCGTATGAATCAACCTATAAGACGTTTTCTACCCAAAATCGGCCGACGTATGCCGTATTTAGACACATAAGTCGTATCTGAGGGATATAACCACAAGCGCGTCGGGTCGGGAGACGGCGACCGCGTCGACGGAGACGGTTCGTCGGTCGCCAGACGCCCGTTCGTCGATTGCCAGACGCTCGCTCTCGGTCAGTACCCCTGCGCGTTGCCGTCCTTCCGAGGCTCGGTGGCGGCCGAGAGGACGCCGTCCTCGTTCCGGACGATCTGCGCGCCGCCGAACTGGACCGGCGAGAGCGTTCTGACGTCGTGGTCCCTCCGGACCAGCTTCGCGGTGACGTCGGGGTCGAAGTGCGGTTCGACGCCCAGCTCGCCGCTCTCGCGGTACCGCCACCGCGGCTCGTCGAGCGCGCGCTGGAGCGGCATACCGTAGTCGACGACGTTCGAGATGACCTGCACGTGCCCCTGCGGCTGCATGTACCCGCCCATCACGCCGAAGGCGGCCCAGTCGTCCTCGTCGAGGCGGACGATCGCGGGGACCAGCGTGTGGAACGGGCGCTTGCCGGGTTCGAGGCTGTTCGGGTGCTCGGGGTCGAGCGAGAAGGATGCGCCGCGGTTCTGGAGGGCGATCCCCGTCTCGCCCGCGACGAGCCCCGAGCCGAAGCCGGCGAACCGCGAGTTGATGTACGAGACGACGTTCCCCTCGTCGTCGGCGACGGTGAGCAGCACCGTGTCGGCGTCCTCGGCGTTCGCGTTCGGCACGCCGAAGGAGACGTCGTGGTCGGCGGTCGGCCCGACGCCGGCCGCCCGCTCCGCCGCCCAGTCGGCCGACCCGAGCGGGGGGATCTCCTCGTACTCGGGGTCGGCGATGTAGCGGTGGCCGTCGTGGAAGGCTAACTTCAACGCCTCCGCGAAGTAGTGGACGCGGTCGGCGGTGTCGTAGTCGTACTCGCCGGCGCCGAGCTCGCTCGCGATGTTGAGCGCCTCCAGCGCGACGAGCCCCTGGTTGTTCGGCGGGAGCTCGTACACCTCGGCGCCGTTGTACGTCGTCGAGATCGGCTCGGGCCACTCGACCTCGAAGTCGGCGAGGTCGTCGACGGTCATGAACCCGCCCTGCGACCGGACCTCATCGGCGATCGCCTCGGCGATCTCGCCCTCGTACACCACGTCGGCGCCGTGCTCAGCGATCTTCCGCATCGATTCGCCGAGCCGCGGGAGCGTGACCGTCTCGCCGACCTCGGGCGCCTCGCCGTCGAACAGGAACGCCTCCCGGGCGTGGTCGTCGGTGAACAGCTCCTCCGCGCCGGCCCAGTACGAGGCGATGACCTCCGAGACCGGGTACCCCTCGGTGGCGTACCGGATGGCCGGCTCGAGTGCGTCGGAGAGGGTGAGCCGCCCGAGCTCCTCGATCGTCGCCTCCCAGCCGCGGGCCGTGCCCGGGACCGTGACGGCATGGGGGCCGTAGAACGGCATGCCGGCCTCGTCGGTGTCGTCGACCGCGTAGCCGCCGTCGTCGGGGTAGTACGAGGAGACGTCGTCGTCCTCCCGCAGGGCGTCGCGGACGTTCTCGATCGTCGCGCCGGCGGGGGCCCCGCCGCAGGCGCGCATCGCTCCCACGTCGCCGTCGGCGGTGCGGTACAGCGCGAACACGTCGCCGCCGAGCCCGGTCGACGTCGGCTCGACGACGTTGAGCGCGGCCGCCGTCGCCACGGCCGCGTCGAACGCGTTCCCGCCCTCGCGCAGCGTCTCGATCCCCGCCTGGCTGGCGAGGGGCTGGCTTGTGGCGACGACGCCGCGCTGGCCGTACACCGTCGACCGCCGAGACGTGAACCGGTCCAGGTCTGGCTCCATACCCCCCATCCGGCGCCCCGGATTATAAATATCGGACCGGATCTATCCGGTCGGCTCGCCATCGGCCGCGGCTCTTTTTGCCGGCCGCTCGCGGCTCCCCAGCGGGCGGTGTGCGGCTCATCGATCCGCGGTACCGACACTCGCGTTGATCGTTCTTTCGCGTTATCGACAGATTCGGTGATCGATCGTGTCATTTCTGCTTATCGAAAGGGAACCGGCCGATTACTGTACGGACGGTGGTTTGCGGTAAAGAATAGAATGGTTTTTAACACACCACGAGTACGTGTGGGTATGTCTCATTCCGACAACGGACAGACGCGATCGGCAGCGACTCGCCGACGAGTTCTCGCCGCGATGGGCGGCGCGAGCGTCGTCGGTCTGGCGGGCTGTGTCGGCGGCGACGACGGCGGTGACGGCGGCGACGGCGGGGACGGCGGTGACGGCGGTGACGGCGGCGACGGCGGCGACGGCACGAACGAGTTCGTCGCCTCGGCCGCCGCGAACCCGGGCACGTTCGACCCGACGATCATCACCGACGCGACCTCCAACTCCGTCATCGGGACGATGGCGTACGAGCGGCTGGTCGCGCTGACCTTCGATCTCTCCGAGGTCCGGGGCGAGCTCGCGTCCGACTACGAGCAGGTCGACGACACCACCTTCCGGTTCCAGCTCCGCGAGGGCGTCACCTTCCACAACGGCGACGAGTTCACCGCCGAGGACGTCGCGTTCTCCATCAACCGGACGAGCGGCACGACCAACGACGCCGACGTCTCGTTCATCGAGAACGTCGAGGTCCTCGGCGACTACGAGGTCGAGATCACCTCGAGCGACCCGCACGCGCCGTTCCTGAACGACCTCGCCGCCGTCCCGATCCTCACGAGCAAGACGGACGCGATCAGCGAGAACCCGGAGCAGGACGAGCACGACTTCACCGAGCAGACCCTCGGGACCGGCCCGTGGGAGTTAGAGGAGTTCTCGGCCGAGGACCGCGCCGTCCTCGTCCCGTACGAGGACTACTGGTACGACGGCGACGAGTACCCCGGCACGGCGCCGTGGGACCAGGTCACGTTCCGGGTCATCCCGGAACAGGTCTCTCAGGAGGAGGCGATGGCCGCCGGCGAGCTCGACATGATCGACAACGCGGCGCCGTTCGAGCTCGACCAGTGGGAGAACCAGACCGGCGAGGTCGTCACCGGCAGCGCCGTCGGGTTCGACTTCATCTCGTACCCGGTCAACCAGAGCCCGTTCACGAACGAGAAGCTCCGGCGCGGGATGACCCGACTCCTGCCGAAGTCGGACGTCATCGAGGCCGTCTTCGGCGGCTACGCGACCGAGCTCGCGGCCCCGATCAGCCCCGGACTCGGGGCGTTCTGGGACGAGGAGCACGAGCAGCGCCTCCTCGACGAGTACGTCGGTCAGGACGAGGAGGAGGGCCTCCGGCTCATCGGCGAGGCGTTCGAGGAGGAGGACATCGAGGCGCCGTTCGACGTCTCGTTCATCACCAACGTCAACCGGACCCGCGAGCGGTGGATGGAGATCATCCAACAGACGATGGACGAGACGGAGTACTTCAACGCCGAGCTCGACGTCCGCGCGTTCGACGACCTCGTCCCGTTCCTGCTCGACCCCGAGGGCGCCGCGGCCAGCACGGACGTCGTCGGAATCGGCTGGACCGGCGGCTCCGACCCCGACGGCCACGTCAACCAGCTGCTCCACTCCAGTCAGCACGTCCCGGACGGGTTCAACTGGAACCTCTACGCGAACGACGAGATGGACTCGCTGATCGAGGAGGGTCAAACGACGCTCGGCGCCGACGAGCGGCTCCCGATCTACCAGGACCTGCAGGAGCTCGTCGCGCAGGACGTCCCGATGGCGAACATGTGGACCGGCGACCAGATCGACGTCCTCAACCCGTCGAACATCGAGTCGATCGATCAGTGGAGTCCCCACCCCAACTCGAGCAACCGGTACAACACGCTGTACAAGCCGCACCTCGGCGAGATCGTCTACCCGGCGGAGTAACGGCCCCGAACACCCGATAGCCCTCTCATTTCACCTCGATGAGCCTTCAACGATTCGTACTCAAACGCGGTCTGATAACTATCCCGCTGCTGTTAGGGATCTCCCTGCTCACCTTCGGGATGGTCCACGCCATCCCCGGTGACCCGATCGACTTCATCACGCTGTTCACGGACCTCGATCCGCAGACGGAGATGGAGATACGGGCCGAATACGGCCTCGATCAGCCGGTGTACATCCAGTACATCGACTGGGTCACCAGCGCGGCGACCGGCGACTTCGGCCGGTCGATCATCACCCGCGACCCGGTGATAGACGAGATCATGACCCGGCTCCCGTACACGCTCGTGATGGGGATCATGGCGTTCGGCGTCACGCTCGTCACGGCGATTCCCACCGGCGTGATCGCGGCGTACTACCGCAACACCAAGATCGATCAGGCCAGCCGCGTCTTCGCGCTGCTCGGGATCGCCATCCCGAACTTCCTGCTCGGCCTGCTGTTGATCCTGATCTTCGCGACCTGGCTCGATCTGTTCCCCGTCCTCCCGCCGACCGGCCAGGGGATCCTCAGCTACGACATGATCGTGTACACGCTGTTGCCCGCGATCACCATCGGCACCGGCTCCACCGCCCTGCTGATGCGACTGATGCGGTCCTCGATGGTCGAGGAGCTCGACAAGGATTACGTCCGAACGGCGCGCGCCAAGGGGCTCCCGGAGCGGACTGTCGTGCGGAAACACGTGCTCCGGAACTCGCTGATCTCGGTCGTCACCGTGGCGGCGATCCAGGTCGCGTTCATCATCAGCGGCTCCGTCGTCGTCGAGATCGTCTTCTCGTATCCGGGCATCGGGCGCCTCCTCGTCAACCGAGTGGGCAACCGCGACTTCCCGGTCATCCAGGCGATCGTCCTCCTCATCGGCGTCGCCGTGATACTCGCGAACTTCCTCGCGGACGTGCTCTACGCGTACCTCGATCCCCGAATCCGATACTAAATAATGTCAAGCGAAACCTCACAGCGGACGACGGAACGCGGACGAATACGGGTCAGCGGATTCGACGTCGACCGCGTCGAGTCCCGGGACCCGCTCTCCTCGTGGGAGCCGGACCTCCAGTCGGAGGAGGGACGCGGGCGCCTCGAGTACGCGTGGATGCGGTTCAAGCGGAACCGCCTCGCGCTGTTCGGCGCGGCCACCATCGCCTTCATGATCCTGCTCGCGGTGTTCTCCCGGCCCATCCAGCTCCCGAGTAGCTTCCCGGTGTTGGCCGGCCAGACGGTCCAGCCGTTCTCGCTCGCGCCGGCCGATCCCGCGAACCAAGACGTGATCACCGGGTACCGAGAGCCGACGCTCGAGAACGTCCTCACGTGGCCGCCGACCGGGCTCTACCTGTTCGGCGCCGACTGGGCCGGACGCGACATCCTCTCGCGGGTGATGTACGGCGGCCGTTGGAGCCTCTCGATCGGTTTCATCGCCGTCGCCATGGCGCTCCTCGTCGGGATCCCGCTCGGCTCGATCGCGGGGTACTACGGCGGTAAGATCGACGAGCTCATCATGCGGATCGTCGACATGCTGTACGCGTTCCCGTTCATCGTGCTCGCGATCGCGGTCATCGCGGTGCTGGGCCGCGGCTACTGGGAGATGATCCTCGCCTTGGTCGTCGTCGGATGGCTCCCGTACGCCCGCATCATCCGCGGCGAGATACTGAGCGTGAAGGAGAACGAGTACGTCACCGCGGCGAAGGCGCTCGGCTCCCGCGACCGGTCGATCATCGTCCGGCACATCCTGCCGAACGCGATGGCGCCGGTGATCGTGCAGGCGACGCTCAGCATCGGCACCACGGTGCTCGTCGCCGCGGCGCTCGGGTTCATCGGGCTCGGGCTGTCGCCGGCGAGCGCGGAGTGGGGCGTCATGCTCAACGTCGAGCAGGACGCGATCGCCCGCGGTCGCTGGTGGGCCGGGCTGTTCCCGGGGCTCGCCATCTTCGTCTTCGTGATGGCGATCAACCTGGTCGGCGACGGCGTCCGCGACGCGTTCGACCCGCAGGGCGACCAGACCGACTCCGACCAGGGGAGGCTCCACTGATGGCGATGCTCGAAGTCGAGGACCTCAACGTGCGGTTCTACACCGACGACGGCGTCGTCAAGGCGACGAACGACCTCTCGTACCGGATCGAGGCCGGCGAGCGGTTCGGCGTCGTCGGCGAGAGCGGGGCCGGCAAGAGCGTCACCAGCCTCGCGCTGATGCGCCTCATCGACGAGCCCGGCGTCATCGAGAGCGGCGAGATCCGGTTCAAGGGGCAGAACCTCCTCGAGATGGACGAAGAGGAGATGCGCTCGCTCCGCGGCAACGAGATCGCGATGATCTTCCAGGACGCCGAGACCGCGTTGAACCCCTCGTACACGGTCGGCGAGCAGATCGCTGAGGCGATCCGGTACCACCTCGGCCTCGACGAGGCGGCGGCCCGCGAGCGCGCCATCGAGACCCTGGAGTCGGTGGGGATCCCGTCGGCGGCCGAGCGGTACAGCGACTACCCCCACGAGTTCTCCGGCGGGATGCAACAGCGCGTCGTGATCGCGATCGCGTTGTCGTGTGACCCCGATCTGATCATCGCCGACGAGCCGACGACCGCGCTCGACGTCACCATCGAGGCGCAGATCCTCGAGCTGTTGGAGGAGGTCGCGACCGAGTACGACACCGCGATCCAGCTCATCACCCACGACCTGGGCGTCGTCGCCGAGTTCTGCGACCGCGTGATGGTGATGTACGCCGGCCACCCCGTGGAGATGGCGCCGGTCGAGGACGTGTACTACGACCCGCAACATCCCTACACCGTCGGGCTGATGAGCTCGATCCCGCGGATCGGCGACGAGCGCGAGCGGCTGCAGACGATCCCCGGGCGGATGCCGGACCTGATCGAGATGCCGCCGGGGTGTAACTTCCACCCCCGATGCCCGTACGCCGAGGAGTCGTGCACGCGCGTGGAGCCGGGGCTCGTCGACGTCGACACCGGCGATCCCGCGGACCCGATCAACAGCGACGCGCAGACCGCGGCGTGTCTCGCGCACACCGGCGAGCTCACGGGGGAGCTCGACTACGAGATCACCGTCCGCGGCGAGGAAGATCTCCCCGGATCGGACGACGCGTCGAGCTCCGCGGGGGTGAGCGACCGATGAGCGGATCCGAGCCGCTCCTCCGCGTCGAGGGGCTCGAGAAGTACTACACGTCCGAGAGCGACTTCATCGACCGGCTCCTCGGCCGGCAGAAGGACGTGAAGGCGGTCGACGGCGTCTCCTTCGAGATCAACGAGGGGGAGACGCTGGGACTGGTCGGCGAGTCCGGCTGCGGGAAGAGCACCATCGGCCGGTCGATCCTCCAGCTCCGCGAGCCGACGGCCGGTTCGGTGTACTTCAAGGGGCAGGACATCACGACGCTCTCCGACAGCGAGCTCCGCGACCTCCGGAAGGAGATGCAGATCATCTTCCAGAACCCCCAGTCGAGCCTCAACCCGCGCCTGACGGTGAACGACATCATCGGCGAGGCGCTCGATATCCACGGGATCGAGGGCGACGTCACCCGCGACGCCCGCATCAAGGAGCTGCTCGAACGGGTGGGGCTCAACGCGAGCCACGCCAACCGCTACCCGCACGAGTTCTCGGGCGGGCAGCTCCAGCGGATCGGGATCGCCCGCGCGCTCGCCGTGGACCCGGACTTCATCGTCTGCGACGAGCCCGTCTCGGCGCTCGACGTGTCCGTGCAGGCGCAGATCCTCAACCTGCTGGAGGACCTGCAGGACGAGCTGGGGATCGCGTACCTGTTCATCGCCCACGACCTCTCCGTCGTCGAGCACATCGCCGACGAGATCGCCGTGATGTACCTCGGGAAGATCGCCGAGCTCGGGACGCCGGAGGAGCTGTTCGCGCCGCCGCAACACCCCTACACCGAGGCGTTGCTGTCGGCGATCCCGGAACCCGACCCCCTGTGGGAGGGCGACCGGATCCTGCTGGAGGGGTCGGTCCCCTCCCCGATCGACCCGCCCTCCGGGTGTAAGTTCCACACGCGGTGTCCGCGGGTCATCCCGCCGTCGGACTACGAGTTCGAACAAGAGGAGTGGCGCGCGGTCATGTCGCTCCGGCACCGCGCCCGCGAGGAGGACATCGCCGTCGAGACGTTCGACGCCGACGAGGAGGCGCTCACGGCGGCGCTCCGCGAGGAGCTCGACCTGCCGTCGTCGCTGTCGGACCCCGACGCGGAGCGGGTGGTTCAGGAGGCGCTCCGCTCGGTCGCGGACGAGGAGTTCGCCGACGCGGAGGCCCTCCTGAGCGAGACGTTCGAGACGCCCTGCTCGACGGACGAGCCGGTGCTGCGTCAGACCGACGCCGGCCGGGTCGCGTGCCACCTCTTCGACCCCGCCTACGAGGGCGGGCCGAACGACGGGACGCCGACCGACGACGGAGCGACGACCGGCGACGGGACGACCGCGGGGTCGGCGGCGAGCGGCGACGACTGAACTCGCTCGATTCGCGTCGCCCTCGGTGTGACCCCGACGACACGCTTATTCCTCCCGACGGGTACCCTCACTCATGCGCCGAACACGCCGGCGGGACGGGGTCGACCGCTCCGACGACGACCCGTTCCGACCGAACGAGTCCGCCGAGCGCCACCGCCCTCGGGCCGCCAGAACGCTCCCGGCGGCGACGCTGACCCGGTGGCTGATCCCGGCGCGTCTCCACCGGCGGGCGGTCTCCGTCAGCGTCGACACGCCGGCGACCGTGTACGAACGGGGGGAGCCGGTGCCGGTCGCGGTCGAACTCCGGAATCCGCTGCCGGTCCCGGTGACCGTTACGACTCGGTCGCCGGTCCCGTGGACGTGGCACGTCGACGGCCACCGCGACGCCTCGCACGTCCCCGAACCGCTCCCGGAGTCGGAGACGCGGTTCACGCTCGACCGCGGCGAGCGCAGGCGGTTCACCCGGAACTGGCAGCAGAGCTTTCAAGTCTCGAAGACGGACTGGGAGCCGGCCGAACGCGGCGAACACACGATCAGCGCCGGGCTCGCTGTCGAGGACCCCGCCGCGAAGGGCGTCTACGACGAGACGACCGTTCGGATCGAGTGACCGCCGCAGCGGGCCCGCAACGGGCCCGCCGCCGGTCGGACCGCGGGCCTACTCGTCCGCGTCGCTGGGGATGTCGATCTCCTCTCGGTGGTACCGCTCCGTCGCGAGCTCCGCGACCGTCCGAAGCGACGCGACGAGCTCGTCCGACTCGTCGAGCGCGTACCGGTCCGGATCGCGACCCTCGGTGCGGTCGACGTCGAGGATCCCGAACGGTTCGAGCCCGTCGAGCGCCTCGTGGACGACGGTCCGATCGACGCCGGCGCCCGCGGCGATCCGCTCGACTGACAGCGGTTCGGAGGCGTAGAACAGCGTCGCGACGATCCGAGCCCGCACCCGATTCGCGAACAGGAGCGCGAGCCCGTTCTCCTCGACGAGTCGCGTGTACTCCTCTGTCGATTGCTCGTCCATGCCCGCCGTTCACGAGCGAGCGGGATGACGGCTTCGGAATCCGCGGTCCTCGGCGGCGGGATCTGAACCGCCCGCGGTCGCGGCCGCGGAAGACGGCGAGGAGGAACCGGCCGACGACCGGCTCTTCGACGTCGCGTCCGCGCTCTCGGAGGTTCGAGAGACTCTGGTCAGCGAGGATCGGGGGGATACGACGACGCGGCGGTCGCGGCGATAGACCCGAAGGCGCTCGCGGGGATCGAGCGAGCGAACGCCGCTATCGACGCCCCGCTCTGAACGGCAGCGGGGACGGCGGACCCCCTCGCCGAGCGACGCGCTCCCCGAAGCGAGCCCGTCGGTCGATCCGACCGAACGCGCCCTGATTCGTAAATCTCTATCCGCGATATCAATAACACGTCGTGGAAGTTGAGACTACACCGGATTTATCGGGGCTATCAGTACCTGCCCAAAATCCGAACGGCTTCGATCGTTGACCGAGTCTCCGTACTGGCTGTACCTCCTTCGTACCGAGTTTACCTCGATTGACGGACGCGTTTATTCGGGGTAGCCGGAGGTACACGAATACGAACTCCCAGACCACGAACTCCTCGCTCATAATGACGAGGAGTCTCTCGTCAACGGGTGCAGATCGAATCAACACCCTCGTTGTCGTGTGAGGGACTCGTAGGGGTGGCTGCAGTGAGCGACACCGGTGTCCAGTACGGATCGGAGTCTCGATGTTGTCACAGGCCCCAGAAGAACGCGATGCCGGCCGTCGTCACGACGGTCAGTATCAGTTGTAACGGGGCGCCGACCCGCGCGAAGTCGGTGAATTTGTACCCACCGGGGCCGTAAACCATGAGATTCGTCTGGTAGCCGACGGGACTGAGTAGTGGCGTGCTGGCGGCGAACGTTACCGCGAGGGCGAACGCGAAGGCGTTGACACCGAGTTGACCAGCGACCTCCACGGCGATGGGGAGCATCAATACGATACTGGCGTTGTTGCTCATCATTTCCGTGATAATCGCGGTTCCCAGGTAGAATACCGCGAGCATCACGAGCGGCGGCAGCACGGTGCCCTCGGCGGCGATGCCCGACGCGATCAGATCCGCGATCCCGGACGCTTCGAACGCGATTCCCAGGGGAATGACGCCAGCGAGCAGGAAGATGACGTCCCAATCGACGGCCTCGTAGGCGTCCGCGGGGCGGAGGATACCTGAAAAGAGCATCGCGACGACGCCGGCGAGCGCGCTGACCATGATCGGGAGGTACTCGAGGGCAGCCAGTCCGACGACGGCGGCGACGATGCCCAGTGCGATTGGAATCCGTGTCCGGTCGAAATCCTCCCAGCGTCTGTCACTGGAGACGACGATATTGCTGTCATCTCGGAGTCGGTCGAGGACGTCCTCGCTCGTCTGGACGAGTAACACGTCACCGCCTTGCAGGCGCACGTCCCGGAGGCGCTGACGAATCACCTCGTTCCCCCGGCGGACGGCAAGCACGGTCGCGTCGTAGTTTCGCTCGAATCCCGCGACGCCGTTTCGTCTGTTCAACCACGTCCCGGGGAGCAACACGATTTCCGTGAGCGAAACTTCGTCCTCGGCTTCTTCCGCGTTTTCCGTGCTCTCGTCGTCGTTCGTGGCCGGATCGGGTGTCGCCGACGGTCGGTTCCACGCGTGGTGCTCGGGCACAAATTCTTCGGGGAGCGGTTCGTCCCCGTCCGTTGCGGCGTCGAGGAGTTCCGGCAGGAAATCGAGGTGTTCGTCCCCGATGACCTGTTCGAGCGTCTCCTGGCTGGCTCTGACCGAGAGGACGTCGCCGGCGCGGATCCGCTCGGTGGGAAGGCCGCGCACGATGCTGCGGCCGTTGCGCACGATCTGGAACACGTCCATGTCAAGGTCGCCGCGTCGCACCTCCCGTACCTGCGAGCCAACGAGGTCGGAGTTCTCGTGGACGACGACGTCGGTCAGGTAGTCAGCCATGCCGAATTGGTCCGTGGGGGTCCCCTCGGCCGCGATTCGGGCTGGCGTGAGATACCGACCGACCGTGAGGAGGTACAGTATGCCGACGACCAGCACGACGGCGCCGAGCTGCGTGAACTCGAACAGTGAGAACGGTTCCGCGGTCGGGCCGCCGACCTGCGCCCAGATCTGGCTCGCGAGCAGGTTCGTCGACGTGCCGATCACGGTGAGCATGCCGCCCAGCATCGCGGCGAAGGAGAGGGGAATCAGCAGCTTCGACGGCGAGGTGCCGGTCTTTCGGGCGAGGTTCGTGACGGCCGGGATGAGCACTGCGACGATGGGCGTGTTGTTGACGAAACCCGCTGACGGGCCGGCCAGTCCGACCGTCGCGAGGAGTTGGCGGAATTCGCTGTCGCCCGCGAACGTCTCCATCTTTCGCGTGAGTATCTGGATGACGCCGGTCTGTCGCACCCCTTCACTCAGGATGAACATCGCCAGCACAGTGAGGGTCGCGGGATTCGAGAAGCCCGAGACGCCTTCCTCGGGGGAGACGCCCGTCCACGGACCGAGGAGGATCAACACGACCATCAGGGCGATCGCGGTGGTGTCGATCGAAATCGGCTGGAAGATGAACAGGACGAGCGCGATGACGACGACTGCAAGAACCACGAGTACGTCGACCGAAACCGGCAGTTGTACAGGAAGCTGCTGGAGTAGTACCAGCGGTGCCGGTACGGAGTTGTGAAGTACGGTCGTCACGATCAACCGGGATTAAATTCTTGTGGTGCCGACATAGTAGTACGGTTCGCGCCTCTGTATCCTCGGTGCTCAGCTAACACAGGTAGAAATACACGGAGGCTGTGCAAACGCCCAGCCTCGATAGTTCTCGCTCCGTCACTCAGTATACTTGTGTACGGCAGTTCCCCACTCACGGCCGTACCAAGACACGGAATGTCTGGATTCTCGTCACTGTTCTACTTTCGTGGCAGGAGATCATGGGTGTGACTCACACCGCCTTTTTTAGTGTTATCGACCATGGCTACTCACAGGGACTTCTCCTCTGGAAATGGATGACCACCCGATTCAAACGCCGTGGGCTAAATCGTCTGATGAGATCGTAGCGCATTACGATGTCTCTGTAGACGCGGGTCTGAGCGAGGACGAAGCCGAAACACGGCGTGAACGGGTCGGCCCGAATGCGCTGCGCGAAGCCGAACAACGGGGCTGGTTGGGGGTTCTGGTTGACCAGTTCAAGAGCTTCATCGTCCTGTTGCTGGCGGTGGCGGGTGTGGCAGCCTTTGCATTGAACGAGAACATCGAGGGTGTCGCTATCTTCGTCGTCCTCCTCATCAACGGACTCATCGGGTTCGTCACCGAGATGCGGGCGCTCAAATCAATGGAGAGCCTCCAGGAGATGGTCGAGATCGAGACTCGCGTTCGGCGCGAGGGGGAGGTGAGGGACGTTCCCGCGGAAGAGCTGGTACCGGGAGACGTCGTGCTCCTCAACGCCGGGAACGTCGTTCCGGCCGACCTGCGAGTGATCGAGCCCTCCAAGCTCCAGGCCGACGAATCGGCACTCACCGGCGAGTCCGTTCCCGTCGGAAAGACGAGCGACGCCCTTGAGGAAGACGTGCCCCTCGCCGAGCGGGAGAACATGCTCTACAAGGGGACGAACGTGACGCGGGGGACCGCCGAAGCGATCGTGGTGGCCACGGGGATGGACACGGAACTCGGTAAGATCTCGGCGTCCCTTCAAGGAGAGGCTGAGGAGAAGACGCCGCTCCAGCAGAAGCTCGATGGCCTCGGGAAGAAGCTCGTTCCGTTCCTGCTCGTCGTGGCTGCGATCGTCCTCGTCTCGGGCTGGCTCAGAGGACAGGATCTGTATCTGATGGTCGAGACGGCCATCGCACTGGCTATCGCGACCATTCCGGAGGGGCTACCGGTCGTCGCCACGCTCGTGCTCGCGCGGGGGATGTGGCGGATGGCGGACCGCAATGCCCTGATCAACAACCTCGGCTCCGTCGAAACGTTGGGATCGACGAACGTCATCTGTACCGACAAGACGGGCACGCTGACGGAGAACGAGATGACAGTCAGCCGGTACGAGTTAGCCAACGGTTCGGTCGCAGTCACCGGAACCGGACTCGACACTGAAGGGACGTTCCAGCATGGTGACGAGGAGCACGACGACCCACGAGATTCTGCCATGCAGGAGGCTCTGGAGGTGGGAGTCCTCTGTAACAACGCCTCCGTGACCGAGGAGGATGGCGAGACGGCTGTGACGGGTGATCCGACGGAAGCTGCCCTCCTGGTAGCTGGATTGAAGGGCGGCGTCGATCGGAGCGAACTCCTCGAATCGATGCCCGAAGCTCGCGAGGTGTCGTTCGATCCGTCCGTCAAGATGATGGCGACCTATCACGAGTTAAACGGGAGCTACAGGGTCGCCGTGAAGGGTGCGCCGGAGGCGGTCGTCGAGTCGTCAAACCGGCTGGTGACCGGTGACGGCACCGAGGCGCTCTCGGACCGCGACAAAGAAGAGTGGATTCAGAAGAGCGAAAACATGGCCGAAGACGGATTGCGGGTTCTCGCTCTCGCCAGGAAGGACGTCGGGAGTACGGACGATCCTCCGTACGAGGGGCTGTCGCTGCTCGGGTTGGTCGCCATGATCGATCCACCACGCGAGGAGGTCAAATCGACCATTAAGAACTGTCTGGATGCGGGATTGCGAATCGTCATGGTGACCGGTGACCACCCCGGGACGGCCAGAAACATCGCCCGGAGTGTCGGGTTGATGGACCCCGAAGACGACGAGGTCATCCAGGGGAGCGAACTCGACGGCCCCGAGAACTTATCCCAGGAAGATAGAGAGCGATTCGCGAATGCGTCTGTCTTCGCGCGCGTCGCCCCAGAGAACAAGCTCGACCTGATCGCGATCCACCAAGCGGTCGGGTCGATCGTGGCTATGACTGGCGACGGAGTCAACGACGCGCCGGCGCTGAAGCGGGCCGACATCGGCGTTGCTATGGGCCAGCGGGGAACGCAGGTGGCCCAGGAGGCGGCGGACATGATCCTCCGGGACGACAACTTCACGAGTATCTATCACGCCATCAGGGAGGGTCGGATCATCTTCCGGAACATCCGGAAATTCGTGCTGTACCTCATGTCCTGTAATCTTAGCGAACTGCTGGCCATTCTGATCGCGGCACTGCTGGGCTTTCCGCTGCCGTTGCTCCCGCTGCAGATCCTCTTTCTCAACGTCGTGACGGACATTTTCCCGGCGTTCGCACTGGGGGCGTGCGGAGGCAGCAAGGAAATTATGAACACGCCGCCGAGGGATCCCGACGAGTCGATCCTGACCCGAACGCACTGGACCGAACTGGGGCTGTACGGAACGATGATCGCAGTCGCGACTGTTGGCGCGTTTGTGATCGGGGGCAGCATGTACGCCGGCGGCATGGGGACCGAAGAGGTCGTCACCATGTCGTTCCTCACGCTGGCGTTCGCCCAGCTCTGGCACGTGTTCAACATGCGGGAACTCGCGTCCGGCATCGTGCGCAACGAGGTCACCGAGAACACGTACGTCTGGGGTGCCCTCGGCCTGTCTGCTCTGCTGGTGATCGGCACCGTCTACCTGCCGGGAGTTTCGCTGGCACTAAGCACCGCCCCCCTCGGTCTCGAAAGCTGGCTCGTCGTGCTCGGAATGAGTCTACTACCCCTCGGCGCCGGACAGGTCGTTTTGGAGTTTCGCCGTCGGTTCGGGACCCCGAAGTGGGGGACTCGACTCGAAGACGCGTTCTTTCGGGATCGAACGACCGATGAAACCGACGTCGGTCGATGAGATTCCCCGACACCGCGGTTCAGGGTGAGGGAGGTTTCAGGACTCGAAGGTACGGAACCGAGCATTTTCGAAGTCAACTCTGGGACTTCCTTGTCTGAGGCGGAGGGAGGTCAATACGTAGCGGAGCTACGTCCGGCAATCGATTCTACAGGTATCGTTGATAAAGGACGATCTGTATTTCTGTGTTTTAATTCCGAGAGCTTGTGCCAGTATCTCATCGACGTTCGAATCCACAGTATTCTGTCTCTACAGCCTCGTGGCAGGCGCACAAAGGTTACGCCGTGAGAGGTGACTTTCCGTCACGAATGCGTGTTCGATCCCGTTGTCCAACGCCAGATTCGGCTCAGAACAGTCGGCACCCTTCGATACCGGTAGGGGGCACAACCAGACGGGAGACCATTTATCGGGTATGGGCGAGTTGTAGCACCCATGGCTCGGCTCGTTTTTGTGACTGTCCCTGTAGGGAAGCAGGACGCTGTTCTCGATATTCTGGACGATGAAGGCATCAGTTATACGCTCACTGATGAGACGAGCAACCGCGAATACACCTGTGCCGTTCATTTTCCGCTCCCGACGAACGCTGTCGAACCCATTCTGGATCGTCTCCGGGAAACGGGCATAAACGACGACGCGATTACAGTGACAGTCGAGACGCAAACCGTTGTTTCACGCGATTACGACCGACTCGAGGAACGATTCACGGAAGATGAAGAGAGTCCGGAGCAGATCGCCCGCGAAGAACTCCAAAGCGCTGCTGAGGAGCTCGTCCCAGCGTCCATGCCGATATATGCTGGCATGACAATCGTGAGTGCGATTATTGCGACAGCAGGACTGCTTCTGGATTCTGCTGCAGTCGTCGTCGGGTCGATGGTGATCGCACCGCTCATTGGCCCCGCAATGGCTACAAGCGTTGGCACGGTCTTCCGGGACCGCGACCTCTTTAGAGACGGTGTCAAGCTGCAGATCATCGGGGCCATACTCACAATAGCGAGTGCCGCTCTTTTCGCGATTCTCATCAGAACAGGGAATCTCGTCCCACCTGGATTAGATATCCTATCTATCTCACAAATACGAGAACGATTTCGCCCGGACGTCCTGTCACTCATGGTTGCCCTCGGGTCCGGTGCCGCTGGAGTGATTAGCCTTGCCTCGGGACTCTCATCCGCACTAGTTGGCGTCATGATTGCAGTGGCACTCGTCCCTCCCGCAGCGACGGTCGGGATCGCCATCGCGTGGGGGAATACGGCACTCGCCGTGGGCTCCGGTGTGTTGCTCCTCGTTAACGTCCTGTCGATCAATCTCGCCGCACTTCTTGTGCTCTGGTATATGGGATACCGGCCTGAGAAATGGTTCCGTATGGAGCAGACCAGAAAGACATTCGTCAAACGCGTTGGCATTCTCCTGATTAGCATTTTGATTCTTTCTGCATTCCTCGGAACTGTTACGTTCTCCTCGTATCAGACTGCCACTTCCGAGCAATCGATTCAAAATGATATCCAATCAATTCTCGATGAACCGGTTTATTCAGAGTTCGTTCTACTCGAGGTCCAGTTCGAATATTCGGAGAATCTCCTCGCCCAGCGTCCCTCCAAGGTAACTATCTTGATCGGTGCCCCTCGAGGAGAAGCCCCACCGGAACTGGGTGATCGTTTGAACACCCGAATTGATGAGATCGCAGGTCGCAACGTAGCTGTACAGGTTCGATACCTAACCGTTCAAGAACCGGGGTAATACCGGGGATAGGATAACCGTTTATCTCGACAACGTCCAATAGCTCAGTTAGATAAAATCATGTACCAACGCATTCTACTACCGACTGACGGCAGTGAAGCCTCGTCGACCGCGGCTGAAGCAGCTGTTACACTTGCCGATCAGTTTGACGCGGAACTACACGTGATTCACGTCCTCGAACACGACCAACCCTCCACCGATGGTGTCAATGCCCCCGACCGAAGCGGCGAGGAAGCAGTACAAACGGCTGTCGAATTGGCTGCTTCTTCTGATGTCGAGGCTACGAGGGCGGTCATTGAAAAGAAAACGTCAATTCATCAAGAGCTCCTCACCTACACAGACAAACACGGTATCGACTGTATTGTGATGGGAACTCGGGGCAGAAGTGGACTCAGCCGGGCTGTCCTCGGGAGCGTCGCAGAACTAACCCTACGCGAGTCTCCCGTACCGGTCATGACCGTTCACGAAGAAACGGTTATCGATCCAGACATCGGCTCAATACTCGTTCCAACCGATGGCAGCGAGTGTGCACTTACGGCCGTTGACCATGCGGGTGAACTGGCGAGATCGGTCGACGCGACACTGCACGTCATCTACGTCGTCGAGACGGGACAGATAATCAACGGTGATAGAGTCCGGAGACTACGAGAAACGCTCGAGGAAATCGGTGAGAAGGCGCTAGACCTCGCCCTCGAGCAGATCCAATCGTCGACGTACTTGCCGACTGAAACGTCGATCCTGAATGGCCCGCCCTATCTTGAGATCGTCAGATATGCGGAGGAGCACGATGTCGATTGTATCGTAATGGGGACTCACGGTCGGAAGGGTATACGTCGGTTCCTTCTCGGTAGTGTTACCGAACGTGTAATTCGCCGTGCTGATGTACCTGTGATCTCTGTGAAATAGATTCGTCAACGAATACTCCCCAAGGCCACAGGCATCCGAACGTCCGTTCTAAAGTCACAGGCCCCAGAAAAATGCGATGCCAACAGTCGTCACGACAGTTAGTATCAACTGTAACGGTGCGCCGACGCGTGCGAAATCCGTGAATTTGTACCCGCCTGGACCGTAGACCATGAGGTTCGTCTGGTAGCCGACGGGGGTCAGTAGCGGTGTGCTGGCCGCGAAGGTCACGGCCATCACGAACGCGAAGGGGTTGACGCCGAGCTGGCCAGCAACCTCGACCCCGATCGGTAGCAACAACACGACGCTGGCAGAGTTGCTGATCATTTCCGTGATGATCGCAGTCCCTAGGTAGAACAGCCCCAGAACCGCGATCACGGGAAGGAGACCGCTGACGGAAACGACAAGGTCGGCGATGAGGGCCGCCGTCCCGGACGCCTCGACCGCGATACCGAGCGGGATGACACCCGCCACCATGAAAATCACTTCCCAGTCGACGGCCTCGTATGCCTCCTCGGGCGTGAGGATACCCGTGAAGAACATCGCTGCGACGCCGGTCAATGCACTCACCATGAGTGTGAGGACGTTGAGTGCCGCGAGTCCGAGAGCACCGGCGAGGATCCCCAACGCGATGGGGATCTTCGACCGGTCGAAGTCCTCCCACCTGTCCTCGCCCGCGATGGCGACGTTCGTGTCCCTCGCGATGCGATCGAGCACTTGATCGAGTGCCTGGACGAGGATGACGTCGCCGGCCTGTAATCGGACCTCTCGGAGTCGCTGGCGGATCACCTCGTCGCCGCGCCGGATCGCCAACACTGTCACGTCGTAGTCGCGCTCGAAGTCTGCGACACCGCTGCGCCGACTCGACCAGGGCCCGGGCAACAGCACGACTTCGGTGAGTTCGATCTCCTCGTCGGGAGCTTCTCCATCCGTCTCGTCGCCGTCCTCTTCTGTGTCTTCGCTAGACGTCTCATTCTCGGCGAGAGAGTCGCTACGCTCCGCGTCGGGCGGCTGCCAGCCGTGACGCCGTGGCGAGAAGCCGGGCGGGAGGGACGCATCGTCCTCCGTGGCCGCCTCCAAGACCTCCGGTAACAGCTGCAGGTGGTCCCGCTCGATGACTTCTTGGAGGGTTTCCTGGTCGGCCCTGACGGAGAGGACGTCGCCGGCCCGGATGCGTTCGGATCCGATTCCGCGGGCGAGCGTCCGGTTACCTCGGACGATCTGGAACACGTCGAGATCGAGGTCCTGCTCGCTCAGTTCCTCGGCCCGAGAACCGACGAGCGGCGAGTCTTCCATGACGACGACGTCTGTGAGGTAGTCGGTCATGCCGAACGCGTCGGTGGGCGACTCCGCCGGCTCGATCCGTGCCGGAGTGAGGTATCGACCGAGGGTGAGCAGGTACACGATCCCCACGAGCAAGACGATCGCGCCCAGGTGCGTGAACTCGAGCAGATCGAACGGCTGTGCGTCGGGACCACCCACCTGGACCCACACCTCGCTCGCCAGGAGATTCGTTATCGTCCCGACGACGGTGAGCATGCCGCCGAGCATCGAGGCGAACGATAGTGGGATCAGGAGTTTCGAGGGCGACGTCTTCGTTTGCCGGGCGAGGTTCATTATCGCAGGTATCAACACGGCGACGACCGAGACGTTGCTGACGACTCCTCCCGGCGGCCCGGAGAGCGTGACCGTGGCGAGCAACTGCCGGAACTCGTCGTCCCCTGCGAACGCGATCAATTTTCGCGTGAGGATCTGGATAACGCCGGTCCGTCGGACGCCCTCGCTCAGGACAAACATCGCCAGCACGGTGAGCGTCGCGGGGTTCGAGAATCCAGAGACCCCCTGCTCCGGCGACACGCCCGTCCACTCGCCGAGGAGGACGAGTGCCACCATGAGGCCGACTGCGGTGGCGTCGATCGGTACTGGCTGGGTAACGAAGAGGACGAAGACGACGGCGATGATCGCCAGTACGACGATCACGTCGATCGAGACAGGCAACTGTCCGGGGAGGAGCTGTAGTGGCCATCCGGCGCTCAAAGAGAAGAAGAATGAGAGAGGACTCATTTATTCGTTGTCCACGAAGATTGCTTGGCGATTACATAGAATTTGGGTTCTCTCCCGGGTCCAGATGCTCGATCCTACGTTCCAATCGTCCGAACCCCTCGAATTGAGTGTGTTCAGGTGCGACGCCGAGCTGTTCAACTGCCTGTACGAGACTGAACACCGTCGCATTTAGCCCACACGTTTTGAATTTTTTAATTGATTTTAATAGATAGAACGAGGTGCTCCCGTATGGACACACGACAATCAAGTAACCCTAGCTTCCAGCCCCACTGATGGTAAACGTCGCGCTCTCGCTGGCGCAGGTCGTCCTTGCACGGCTCCAGGAAAATGATCTGGATCTGTTATTTTCATTGCGGGGTGATTTACTCGCACGCTCTTCGGTAACGTAGCCGTCGTCCACGGCGTCGGTCGCAACCTGCTCACGTTCATGTCCCGAAATCGCGGAGCGAACGTCCAGACCCAGAGACGTATCGTCGACGACAGACAGCACGTGAACAGTCGCATCGAGAACCGCTGCAAGTGAGAGGCCATACTCGGCAGCATGGGCCGCACCGGCATTCCCGTCAGTCGGGATCAGGATGTTCTCGTAGGGGAACACCAGTTGTTCGTCGGGCTGCATCCGCGCTGTGAGGACAGAGACGATAGACAGACGGACGACCTTCTCCGTGACGCTCCCGATGAGGTATCGTGACACCCCCTCCCGATCGTGGGTCGGCATCACCATCAGTCGCAACTTCTGCCCGTCGCTCCGGCTCGCCCGCTCCCCGGCCCATCCGCCGAGTAAGCCGACCTTACCGGCTTTGCAACCCTCATAACTAATCGAGCGGCCCCGTCACTCCCCGTATGGACGTCACCGCGCTCACACCGTCGGTCGGCCACCTGGCGTCGTCGGGGATCGACGTCTCGCCGCTCCAGTTCTCGGGCGACTTCCTCGAACTGGCGGTGGTGTTTTTCGTCATCGCCATCGTGGCGGCGATATTCGGCGCACGCGGGGTCGCCGGGGTGTCGATGGCGGCCGCGAAGTGGCTCGTCATCGTCTTCCTCGTGTTGGCGATCATCTCGGTGCTGCTCTGAGAGGGCCCCCGACGGTGGCGAGCGGAAATAGAGAGACCGCGAACGCGGGTCTCGGCACCGCGAGGCCCGCGGTCGGCCCGGGAACGCGGTTCGAACCCCGACTGCCCGGCGGCCGATAGATGGACGCCGAACGCTGGTGGCCGCCGTTCGTCGAGCTCGCGGCGATCGCCTGGATCGCGCTGTTCGTTGCCGACCTCGCGGTCGGCGCCGATCTGCTCGTCGTCTCCGGGCGGACCGAGAAGGCGATCCGCGGCGCGCTGCAGTGGCTCCTCGTCGTCTTCCTCCTCGACCTCGCGCTCCTCTATCGGTGGTCGGACAGCGGGCCGGCGGAGTTCGTCCGCTCGAACTGGCTGCTCGTCCTCACCGCAGTCCCGTGGTTCCGGCCGTTTCGACTGCTCCGTGCCGGTCGCTCGATCCGCGCGCTGCGGCTCCTCACCGGCTCGCGTCGGATCGGGTCGCTCCTCACCAAGCTCCGCCGGAAGTGCCGGAGCCTCTGGCGACGGTTACGCGACTGAGGGCCTCGCCGAGACCGGCACCCACCGGTCGAGCGACGGTCTCCACTCGTCGAACGGCCACCACGCGCCCCGCTCGGCGTCGCCGGTGGCCGGCGCGCGCTGGTAGTCGACGAACCGCACGTCGACGCGGACCGACCGAGCCGTCCGGTTGTCGATCTCCGCCCGGAGATCGGTCGCCAGTCCCTCGTATTCGAGATCGCTCGAGCGCCCCACGGTCACCGTCACCGCGACCTCGTCGCTGAAGGCGCCCGCGTCGTTGTACTCGGTCGCGACCTCGGCGAGCTCCAGGTCGCTGTACTCCTCGCCGTCGAGGACCGTTTGGACCCCGTCGTTCGCCTCCTGCTCGAAGACGAGGTGCTGGTACGTGCCGACGGCGGTCACCGCGACGACGACGGCGAAAAGCAGGACGATCACGGCGAACGCCCCCGATCGCAGCGAGACGGCGGCGTTCTCCCGGACGGTGCGGATGACCGACGAGCGATAGCCGAGCGCGACGAGCGTGAGGTACGCGGTGAGGTTGATGAACACGATGTTCATCAGGAGCAGGACGGTTCCGCCGGCGACGACGAGCGGCTGGCCCCAGGCCGTGCCGATGCCGGCCACGGCCGCCGCGGGGACGATGGCCGCCGCGACGGCGACGCCGGCGAGGGAGACGGGGAGATCGGTCGCGATCGCGAGCGCACCGGCGAACCCGGCGGAGACGGCGATAGCGAACGTCAGGAGGTTCGGAGTGACGAACGCGCCCACTTGTCCGATAGTCCCGACGTCCAAGGTCGACGGGACGAACCCGCTCCGCTGTAGGAACACGCTCATCACGACCGCGCCGAGGTACGCGACGATGAGCCCGGTCACCTGTGAGGTGGCGCTGTCGACGACCATGTCGTAGTCGCTGACGACGGCGCCGACGCTCGCGGAGAGCGTCGACCCGGCGAACGGGGCGATCACCATCGCACCGACGATCACGATGGCGGAGTCCAAGAGGAGCCCGCCGACCGCGACGACGGCGCTCGCGATCGCGAACGCGAGGTAGGTCGCGGTGTCCGGCGTCAGGTCCTCCGCGCGCTCACGGATCTCGACGTTCGGGGCGCCTCGCCTCCCTTTCGGCCCCTCGACGTACCGGTCTTCCAACTCGTCCACGTTGGGCACCGTCGCCCGTTCGAGGTCCGTGACGACGGTGTACGTGTCCTCGTCGAGTCCCGCGTCGTACAGCCGGTCGAGGACCACGTCGACGGCGGCCGACGGGACCGGAATCTCCGCCAGATACCCGTCTCGACGACCGTTCGCGTCGGTGAAGACGAACTCCACGTCCATCTCCGAGAGCGTCTCTCTGACGGCGTCGCGGTCGTCACTCGGAACGAAGACCTGAACGAGTCTCACTGTCGGTCGATCTCGGCAGATGCGCTTTAGTAATCACCTGCTACAGGTCAGTAACGGAGAACATATGTCGATCGAACGGGCCGAAATTGAGCGGAAGCCCGAACGGTCTCGGGTCGAAACGAGACTCGCGACACGGAAAAAAACCGGTCCGGACGCTCGCGGCCCGCGGAGAGACCGGGGCCCTCCAGTCGTGAATTACTGACGCCTCGGGGATTTTGCAACAGTATAACTAACCGATCGTCCCCGCCACTACCCGCATGGACACCGCGTCACTCGCGACACCGGTCGATCGACGCCCGCCGTCGACCGCGAGGCCCCGATCCTCGTTCGACGTGCTCGATGACTGAATACGGAGCCTCCGTCGGCGCATGAAGCCGTCGGGACCGGACGACGCGGAAGGCCTCTCCCGCGCGTCGGTACGAGAGCTCGCGGCGGCGGTCGTCGCGGTCGCACGGGAAAACGAGATCGGCATCGTCGCTTCGGGCGTCGCCTTTTACCTGTTCAACTCCCTCGTACCGTTGCTGTTGTTCGCGTTTATCGGCCTCTCGTCTGTCGGGTGGCTCGGTCCCGCCGTCGAGCTCTTCGGGGCCGTGTCCGGAGTCGACGCCGGAGCGCTCGCCGCTTCGTTGGATTCGCTCGTCGGCGACGACGCGGACCGACGACGGGCGGTCGTCATCGCCGGCCTGATCCTGTTGTGGAGCTCGCTGCGACTGGTGCAGGCGATCAACGTGTCGTTCCAGACGATTCAGAACGTGCGCCACGAGCACTCGCTGCTCGAGACCGTCCTGGACAGCCTGATCGTGTTCGCGACGATCATCGTCGTCGTCCCCGCCGTTTCGCTGCTCGTGGTCGCGCTGACGGTCGCGACGGACGTCTCGGTCGTCAGGGCGGTCAGCGCCCCGCTGCTTTGCCTCGTGCTCCTGGGCGGATTTCTGCCGATGTACTACCGGTTCTCGGCCCCGGAGACCACGCTCTCGCAGGCGTTTCCGGGGGCGGCGCTCGCCGCGGTCGCGTGGGCGCTCTGCGCCGTCGGTCTCCGACTGTACATCTCGACCTCCCAAAGCGTCAGGCTGTACGGCGTCGCCGGCGGAGTCCTGTTGGTGTTGACGTGGCTGTACGTCGGCGGTCTGGTGCTCCTCGCCGGCGCGGCTCTGAACGCCGTTTTGGCGGACTCCGTCGACGTCGACGAGCGTCCCGACGAGTGACCGGGAACTGTCCGCGTCGAAGAGCGATGGCCTCGGTACTCATAGGGCTCGTCATCGCTGGTGCCGAGGCAGCTCGGAGCGGTGGATCGTCATCGGCCGCTCGACGGTAGTCGCTTCGCGGATTAAAACCGACGGGTCGGCCGCGGACCGGGAGGCGGTCAGTCGTCGACGTGACACGACCCCGCGTAGGCGTTCCATCGGTCGATCCCGTTGGGGAGTCGCCCGTCGTCCGTCGCGTCGAACGCCGCTGCGCTCTGCGCGATCGCCTCCGCCGCGGTCGGCAGGTCGTCGTCGCGGTCCGGCGTCTCCTCTTCGATGCTCGTCTCGCGCGTACTCGGACCCTCGGGGCGCGGCGCCGCCGATTCCGAGCCTGCGTCAGTCGTGTACTACGGGTGGCACGTCTCCCCCGAGACGCCCTTCCTTAATAATAGTTCATGTTGGTCCGCGTTGCGGTCGCCGACCTCGCGCCGGCCGGCTACTCGTACGACTCGGGCTCGATCCCGGAGAGCCGCATCGCGTTGCCGGTGACGCCGAGGCTCATCCCCATGTCGCCGACGACGACCGCGGCGGCGACGCTCACCAGCCCCAGCGGCACGCCCAGCGCGAGCAGGAACTTCACGCCGAGGCTCGCCCAGACGTTCTGGCGGATGACCCCGTTGGCCGTGTGCGAGAGCGCGTAGAGGTACGGGAGCTTCGCCACGTCGTCGCCCATCAGCGCGATGTCGGCGGTCTCCAGGGCGGTGTCGGTGCCCGCGGCGCCCATCGCGACGCCGACGTCGGCCGTCGCCAGCGCGGGGGCGTCGTTGATCCCGTCGCCGACCATCGCCACCTCTCCGTACGCGGCCTGCAGCGACTCGACCGCCGCCACCTTCTCCTCCGGGAGGAGCTCGGCGCGGTACTCGTCGACGCCGACCGACTCGGCGATCGCCCGCGCCGTGCCCTCGTTGTCGCCAGTCAGCATCACGACGCGCTCCACGCCGAGTTCGCGGAGGCGTTCGACGGCCCGCCTCGAGTCGGGCCGCACCTCGTCGGCGACGGCGATCGCCCCGGTCAGTGAACTCGCCGTTCCGACGAGCACGACGGTCTTCCCCTCGTGTTCCAGCGCGTCGAGGGCCCCCTCGGCGAACTCGCCGGGGGCGGTGTCGGCAGCGTCGGGACCGCCTTCAGCGACGACCCCGCCGTCGGTCTCGGCGCGGGCGCGCGAGAGGTCGAAGCCCAGCTCCTCGAACAGCGCCGGCTTCCCGGCGTAGTACGTCTCGCCGTCGATCTCCGCGCGGACGCCCTTCCCGGTCAGGCTCTCGAAGTCCGTCGGCTCCGCGCCGTCGGTCACCTCAGCGCGCTCCGCGCGGTCGCGGATCGCGGCCGCGATAGGGTGTTCGCTCCGCCGCTCTAACGATGCGGCCCGCCGGAGCAGCGTCGCCTCGTCGGCGTCGCCGAGCGGGACGAGGTCGGTGACCGCGAGCTCGCCCTTCGTGAGCGTCCCGGTCTTGTCGAGCGCGACGGCGTCGACCTCGCCCATCGCCTCGAGGTGGTTGCCGCCCTTGATCAGGACGCCGTTCTTCGCCGCGCTGGTGATCCCGGAGACGACCGAGACCGGCGTCGAAATGACGAACGCGCAGGGACAGGCGATCACGAGCAGCGTGAGCCCGCGGACGAACCACGTCCCCCAGTCCGCGGCGAAGACGAACGGGTAGCCGGCGAGGTCGACGGTCACCGGGTCGGCGATGACGAGCGGCGGCACCGCGGCGGTGAGGATCGCCAGGACGACCACGACCGGCGTGTAGTACCCCGCGAAGCGGTCGACGAACCGCTCCGTCTCGGTCTTCTCGGCCTGCGCGCCCTGCACCAGCTCGATGATCCGCGAGAGGGTGGAGTCGCCCGCGGTCGAGGTCACCTCGATCTCGAGGTACCCCTCCTCGTTGATCGACCCCGCGAACGCCTCGTCGCCGACCGCCTTGTCGACGGGGACGCTCTCGCCGGTGATCGGGGACTCGTCGACCGCGCTCTCGCCCTCGGTCACCGTCCCGTCGAGCGGGACCTTCTCGCCCGGCCGGACGATCACGGTCTCGCCGACGGCGACGTCGTCGGTCGGGACGGTCGTCTCGCTCCCGTCTCGCCTGACGGTGGCCTCGTCCGGCGACAGCTCCATCAGCTCGCGCAGGGAGTCGCGGGCGCGGTCCATCGCGTAGTCCTCCAGGAGCTCGGCGACGCTGAAGAGGACGGCGAGCGTGGCGGCCTCGACGAAGTAGCCGATCCCCGTCGCGGCGAGGATCGCCGTCCCCATCAGCAGGTCGATGTCGAGGCTCCGGTTCAGCGCCGAGTAGTAGCCGCCGCGGACGACGGGGATCCCGCTGGCCGCGACCGCGCCGACGAACAGGACGTCCGCGAGCGTGAGCGGCGCGCCGAGCACGCTCGCCACGACGGGATTTTGCGCGGTCAGGACGAACTCGAACAGGAGCCCGGCGACCACGAGGACCGCGCCCAGCCACGTCTTCTTCGCGCGCGGCGTCGTCCAGACCTCGGCGGGGGGCGCGACGGCGACGCCGGCTCCCGCGTCGGCGTCCCCGCCGCCCTCGCCGTCGGCGGACCCGTCACCGTTCGACCGGCCGCCCGTGACCTCGTAGCCGGCGCCCTCGATCGCGGCGACCACGTCGACCTCGTCCGCGCGGTCGGCGTCGTACGTGACCGTCGCGGTCCCGGCGGTGGGGTTGAGCGCGACGTCGGTCACCCCGTCGAGGCGCCCGAGGGCGTTATCGACCTTCCCGGCGCATGAGGGGCAGTCCATCTCTGGGACCGCGAGTTCGGCGGTCAGCTCGCGTCGTCCGCCGTCCGCGCCGGTATCGACGGCCTCGTCCCCCTGTGCGTCTCCGCGTCCGTCCGGCTCGTCACTCATTACGTCGAGGGAGGGGCCTCGTATCGATAAGCCTTGGTTGGAAATTTCCAAGGCACTCGTCGGCCGCTCCGAGCCCGTCAGTCGAACGACGCGGGCGCGGCGTCGCCCGCGACCGACCGGGCGACGTGCGCCTTCGCCAACCGCTCTTCGGCCCGGCGGAGCCGGTAGGTGAGCGTCGACCGCGGCACGTCGAGGTGGGCCGCGAGCTCGCCGGCGTCGACCGCCCGCGGCGACTCGTAGTAGCCGTGTTCGACCGCGGCCCTGAGCGCGGCCTCCTGTTCGGGGGAGAGCCCGACGCCGCCGGCGTCGCCCCGCGTCTCGTCGCCCGCCGAGGCGTTCGCCGTCCTGAGCAGCTCCGTTCGGGCGGCGTCGCCGACGGCGTCCCGGAGCGCGTCGAAGAAGGCGCCCACGTCGCCCTCGCCGGAGTGGATGAGCCGCCAGGTGTAGTGGCGTCCCTCGTGGCGGGTCTCGAACAGCACGCCGTCGCCGAGGTGATCGCGGGCGATGTGCGGGACGGACGCGCAGACGGGCGTGGGCTCCCAGTCGGTGTACAGCACGAGGGTGTCGTCGGTCCGGTCGAGGACGCGGGTGGTCTGCGTCGCGCCGCAGTCCTCGGTCGCGAGGCAGTCGGCGTAGTAGTCGCCGTCGGTGAAGGCGGCCTCGACGGCCGCGAGGGCGTCCGAGGTGCCGGTCGCGTGGTCGACACGCCAGAGGTGGTCGTCGGTGGCGTGCAGCGACAGCGACCGCACCCGCGTCCCGGGGTGGGCCGCGAGGGCGTCGGCCACCCGGTTGCGCCCCGGCTCGTACTCCAGGGCGAAGACGAGTTCGCGCATGGGGGCCGCTAGGCGGCGGCCGGACATAACTGGTGGCCCCGGTGCGTCGCTGTCCGCGCCGAGCGGTGTGAGACCGATTTCGACCCCGTCGCGGCCGAACTCCTCGATCGCGGTCGGATCTGTGTGCGTCTCGCTCGCGGGTTCGGCCGCGGATCGAGATTTGCTATATCTGCATACGGTTTACTCGTCCGGGATCCGAACGTGTTCGGGCGGGTTTCGCCCCCGTGAGAACCCTCGAAAGCGGGTTCGGTGGGTCGGTCCTACGCGGGGTATGGTCGAGAAGACGGACCGAACCGCCGGATCGGGCGGCCCGCGCTCGGCGGACGGCCGACGCTTCGAGGTGTTCGTCCGCGAGGAAGAGGCGGACCCGCTCCGCCACGTCGGCACCGTCGCGGCGCCGACGCCGGACGTCGCGCACGAGGAGGCGAGCAAGCTCTTCGCCTGGTACGCCCGCGACGTGTGGGTCTGCCCCGCCGAGGAGACGCACCGGTACTCCGCCGAGTCGCTGGCGGCGGAGCGTCGGGAGACCGACGGCGAGCCCACCCCCTCCGACGACGCAGCGTCTCCGGACGGCGACGTCGAGCCGCGCGTCTACGAGGAGACCGAGGGGACGCCCACCGTCGCCTGCGGTAGCGCGCCGGTCGAGGACGGGAGAGACCCCGATCCGGCTCGCGACGACGCTCCGTCCCCGGAGGGCGACCGATGATCTCGGTCAGCAAGCTCCTCTGCGGGCTCGACGCCGAGAGCGACGGGCTCCGGTACGACGCCGCGGCGGAGTCGAAGGAACCGCAGATCACGGACGACAAGCAGCGCCGCCCGGTCGTCGTCTGGAACACGACGAAGCGGTGTAACCTCTACTGCGAGCACTGCTACGCCGCGGCCGACAAGGAGGGAGCGCCGAACGAGCTGTCGACGGCGGAGGGGAAGGCGCTCATCGACGACCTCGCCGAGTTCGGCGTGCCGGTACTCCTCTTTTCCGGGGGAGAGCCGCTCGTCCGCGAGGACCTCGCGGAGCTCGTCGCCTACGCCGACGACGCCGGGATCCGGCCCGTCCTCTCGACGAACGGGACCCTCCTGACCCGCGAGAACGCCCGAGAGCTGAAGGCGGCGGGGCTCAAGTACGCCGGTGTCTCCGTCGACGGGCTCCCCGAGCGCAACGACCGGATCCGCGGGGAGGAGGGGGCGTTCGACGCCGCCGTCCGAGGCATCGAGGCGTGTCTCGACGTCGGGCTCAAGACGGGGCTCCGCTACACGATCACCGAGCACAACGTCGAGGACCTGGCGGGCGTCGTCGACCTCCTCGTCGACGTCGGCGTCGACCGCTTCTGCTTCTACCACCTCGACTACGGCGGGCGCGGCGCCGAGATCGCCGACGTGGACCTGAGCCCGGAGGCGACCCGGCAGGCGGTCACCGACCTCTGTGACCTCACCCGCGAGTACCACGCGGCGGGCGAGGAGATCGAGACGCTGCTCGTCGGCAACTACGCCGACGCCGGCCACCTCGTCGAGTACGCCGACCGGGAGATCGGGACGGACCGCGCCCGGCTGATCTACGACCACCTCCGGCGCAACGGCGGCGACCCGACCGGCGAGCGCGTCGCCGACGTCGACCCCGTCGGCAACGTCCACCTCACGCAGTTCTGGCAGGGGTACTCGCCCGGCAACGTTCGCGACCGCTCGTTCGGCGCCATCTGGAGCGACGAGTCGAACCCGCTCCTCGCCGGGCTCCGTAACCGCGAGGAGCGGCTCACCGGGCGGTGCGCCGACTGCGCGTACAAGGGGGTCTGTCGGGGCGGCTCGCGGCTCCGCGCCCTCTCGGCGCACGGCGACCCGTTCGCGCCCGATCCGAAGTGTTACCTCACGGAGGCGGAGCGCGACGGCGCGGAGGCGTTGCGGCGGATCCGCGGCGGGTCGGCGGCGGACTGATCGGGCCGGACCCATGGCACTCCGGTGCGCCCGAGACGACCGGCGGTCAGTCGTCGACCCCCTCGAAGGCGTCCGTGACGAGCTTCGCCTGCGCGGTCCGGAGCCGCTGCGAGAGCGCCGACTTGCTGATCCCGACCTCGTCGGCGAGCTCGCCGAGCGAGACGTCGGCGTCGGCGTCGAAGTAGCCGCGGACGACGGCGAGCTCCATCCCCTCCCGCTGCTTCGGGGTGAGCGCCGACAGGTCGACGGTCGCCTGCTCCGTCGACTCGGGGCCCGCGACCACGGCGAGCCGGACCAGCCGCACGCGGTCGAGCCGCTCTCTGAGCGCGGCGACCACCTCGCGGACGGCGTCGCGGTCGTCGACGTACGACGTGACCAGCACCGTCCCCTCGTCGGCCCGCCGCACGTGCGGGACGTAACCGAACTCCTGGAAGACGCGACAGAGGCAGTCGTCGGTGACCTCGCCGCGGTCCCGGCGGATCCCCTCCTCGCCGGCGGGCTGGACCTCCACCGTGCACTCGTCGCCGACCGCGTTCACGGTGACGTCGCCCGCGCGCTCCGACTGCGAGACGATCGGGCAGTCCCAATCGCCGGACGGGTCGACCTCGAGGTCGACGCGGAGTCGTCGATCGCCGTCGTCGCCCGCGACTTCGACCATACGGTCAGTCGGTCGGCAGTCGGCTTAGCTGTTCGGCGCGTCCTCACGGATCGAAAAATCGGGGTCGGGCGGCGGGGTCAGGGGGTGCGGTTCGCTCGGAGTCGGGAGGCGATCGTTCAGTCCTCGGACTCGGGCGCGGCCTCCTCGGCCGCGGGCTCCTCGGCGCCCTCGTCGGCCGCCTCGCCCTCCTCGGAGCGGGCCGCGACCAGCGCGCCGCTGGCGACGCTGTACATCGGCTCCTCGGCCGAGCGCACGCCGCTGATCGAGAACGGGATGTTCGCGTCCTCCAGGTGGTCCGCGAACAGGTCCTTGAACCCGTTCGGGCTGGAGGTGCCGCCGGTGACGACGACGGGCACGTCGAGCCCCTCCTCGACGTCCTCCTCGTCGACCTCGCGGGTGATGTTCTCGATGACGTAGTCGAGCAGGTTCTCGTAGTAGATGGCGAGCGCGCCCTCGACGCCGCCGACGTCGGTGCGGAAGTCGAGCTCGAAGTCGTCCTCCTTGATGCTCGTCACCTTGTCGACCGGGGTCCCCGTGGCCTGGGAGGTCTGCTCGTCGATCCAGTCGCCCCCGCGGGCGATGGAGAACTTCATCACGGGCACCGCGTAGTAGGCGAGACAGACGTTGGTCATCCCCGCGCCGAAGCTGATCCCGAGGCCGGTGAAGTTGTTGTCCGCGAGCTCGGAGTAGATGACCGCCATCCCCTCGTTGATCGGCTCGGGGTCGTACCCCATGTCGCCGAGCATCGACTCCAGCGTCTTCTCGTGGTACAGCGTCGTCAGTCCGGAGTCGATCGGGTCGGCCGGGCTGGAGTAGAAGAGCCGCTCGTTCGGTTTCGAGGGCTCGCCGACCACCTGCTCGGTGATGAGCTTGATCATCGGGATCGCGGACGCCTCGTCGCTGGAGAGGATTCCGTGCTGCATCGGGCGGCGCGTCTCCTTGTTGAAGATGTTCGCGAAGTTCAAGGCGTCGTCGCCGACGACGTACACCTTGTCGTCCTTGCGGATGTGGAGGACGTCGCTGCGAGAGAGCATCTGCTCGGCCATGTCGCTGTACTCGATCTCGACGAACGAGTTCCGCTGCTGTACGAACACCGTCTCCGCGCCTTCCTGTCGTCCGGAGAGGATGTTCATCGTGCCGACGTCAAGGCCCTTAGCCATACACCCTCGTTTCATTCCGCACTTCATAAACGTTCGTGGCCGATTCCGAGCCGAGAGAATCGCGGGCCGTGATCCCCCTCGGGAGAGCGAGCGGCGCGATCGCCCGGCTCGAATCCCGGGTCGTTTATGTGCCGCGCGGCGGTGGACGGAGACGACGTGAACGACACAGCGCGCGGGGTCGCGGAGCTGGCGCGGCCGGCGAACTGCGTCGCCGCCGCGGTCCTCACGGGGACGGGCGCGTTCGTCGCCGGCGTCGGCGGCGCCGTCGCCCCCGCGGCCGTCGCCGCGGTCGTCACCGCGTTCGCGGTCGCCGCGGGCAACGCGATCAACGACTACTTCGACCGCGACATCGACGCCGTCAACCGGCCGGACCGCCCGATCCCGCGCGGCGCCGTCTCGGCGCGCGGCGCGCTCGCCGTCGCCGCCGTCTGGTTCCTCGTCGCCGTCGCGTTCGCGGCCCTCCTGCCGCCGCTGGCGATCGCCATCGCCGCCGTCAACCTCGTCGCGCTCGTCACCTACACGACGGTATTTAAAGGAACGCCCGGGCTCGGCAACGCGCTCGTCTCCTACCTCGTCGGCTCGACGTTCCTGTTCGGCGGGGCCGCGGTCGGCGCGCCGGGTGACGTCGTCGTCCTCGCGCTCCTGGCCGGGCTCTCGACGTTCACCCGCGAGGTGATCAAAGACGTCGAGGACGTGGCCGGCGACCGCGAGGAGGGGCTCCGCACCCTCCCGATCGCGGTCGGCGAGGAGCGCGCGCTGTGGGTCGGCGCCGCCGCCCTCCTCGTCGCCGTCGCGGCGAGCCCGGTGCCCTACCTCGCCGGCACCTTCGGCGGCGTCTACCTCCTGCTCGTCGCCGTCGCCGACGCGGTCATGCTGTACGCCTGCTACGAGGGGTTCGGCGACCCGGCGAGCGCGCAGCGACGGTTCAAGTACGGCACCTTCCTCGCGGCGGCCGCGTTCGTCGTCGGCCGGGCGGCGCTGCTCGTTTGAAGACCGCGGGGCGCACACCGCGGCTCGCGGGAGCGCCTCGGCTCACGGAGCCGCGGCTCGCCGGACGGGATCGTTCGAAAAACCGGATCCGTGAATCGCTCGACGGCGGACGGTCAGGTGACGGTCACGCGACGTTGAAGCCCTTGTCGCGGAGGAAGTCCTCCACGCGGCCCGAGTGGTTCCCCTGCAGCTCGATGGCGCCGTCCTCGACGGTGCCGCCGCAGGCGAACTTCGACTTGAGATCCGACGAGAGGGAGCTCAGGTCGACGTCCTTCGGGTCGAATCCTTCGATGACCGTTACCTCCTTACCGTACCTGCGCTCGTCGATGCGGATGCTGATCTGCTGGGACTCCTTCGCGACGTCCTCGCAGACGCAGAGTTCCTGGGGCAGTCCGCACGTCGAGCAGACTTCCGACATTACGGTCGAACCTACAGGGTGACCGTATTAAATAGTGTCGGGAGTGCGGCCGCGTCGGACGTCCGTCGCCCGTTCTCTCGGGCCAGCGACCGGATCGAGCGCGCGAACGGGGGTCGGCGCCGTCCGGACGCCTCAGTCGAACAGCCGGCCGAGGACCGGCGTCGCCTCCAGCGCGAGCCGCCGGACGGTTCGGCGCGCCTCGTCCGCCTCCGCGCGCGTCACCGTCCCGGCGTACGCCGCCCGCTCGTACGTCTCGCCGACGGCGAGAGCGCGCTCGTCGAGTCCCCGGAGCCGGAGCGCGTCGAGGTAGGCCCGCGGGGTCTCCCCGGCGCGGCGCTCGCGGTAGCGACGAGCGAGCAGGTACTCCAGGTCGGCGAACGCGCGCCGCGCGTCCGTCGACGGGTCGGAACCGACCCACGGGAGCCGGAGCCGCGCGGCGCGGCGCGCCCGTTCGCCGACGCCGAAGCGCCGGGCGCCGGTGACGGCGATCACGGCGGCGAACAGCCAGTACGCGACGGTCTCGCCCGACGGAAGCGGGGAGTCGTCCCCGCTCGGCCGCGCCTCGCCGCTCACCGCGCCGCGGGTGAGCCCCTCCTGTCTCGCTCCGATCGCCCCCTCGCCGGCCGCGGCGTCTCCGTCCGCGGCGTCGCCGGTCGCCGCCGTCCCGTTGCTGTCGTTCGTCCCCTCGAGCGCGGTCGGTGGGCTCCCGGACTCGGGAACGATCGCCGGGGTCCCCGACTCGGGCTCCGACGCCGGTACGTCGACGTCCCCGTCGCCCGCGGCGCGCGCGTCGGCGAGGCGCGCGGTCCGGACGTCCTCGCGCTCGGAGGGCGGGGTCGGGTCGAACGCGACCCACCCGTGACCCGGGAAGTACGCCTTCACCCACGCGTGGGCGTCCTGCCCCCGGACGACGTACCGGTCCTCACCGACGCGCTCGCCCTCCGAGTAGCCGGTGACGAACTGCGCCGGGACCCCCTGCGAGCGTAACATCGCGGTCATCGTCGTCGCGAAGTAGACGCAGTAGCCGGCGTCCATCTCGAAGAGGAAGGCGTCGGCCACGTCGCCGTCGGGCTTCCGGACGCTCAGCGAGTACTCGTACTCCTCGCGCAGGTAGCGCTCGATCGCGACGGCCCGGTCGTACGGGTTCTCCGCGCCCGCCTCGGCGACGATCTCCTCGGTGCGCTCGCCGACCCGGTCGGGCGTGCTCTCGGGGAGCTGGGTGTACCGCTCCTCGACCGCGGGGTCGTAGTCGGCGCTCGCGTTCCGGAGCGCCGCGGGGTCGGCGTCGGGCACCCGGCTCTCGACCGTGACCGACTCGCCCGCCCCAAGCGGCTCGGCGAGCCGGAGCGTCCCGTGCTCGTCCACCCGCGCGGTCTGGGCCGCGGGCCCGCGCACGTCGACGACCTGCCACGGCGCCGGCAGCGACGGCGACTCGGTCTCGGCGGTGATCGTGACGGTCGCGTTCGTCGCGTCGCCGGGCGGCCCGTCGAGCGGCCCCTCCAGCGGCGACTGCTCGCCGGACCGCACCCAGCCGTCGCCGGTGTAGGTGTCGTACGCGCCGGCGTGCCAGTTCGCCGCGACCGGGCTCTCGATGGTGTACCGGACCTCGGGCGAGAGCCGCGTCGGGCCGACGACCTCCACCTCGTCGTCCGCCTCGATCGACGACTCCAGCGTCGGGGTGCCGCGGTCGATCCCCCACGGCTGGGCCGCGCCGGCCGGGAGGAGGGTGAGCGTCGCGCTCACGAGTACCATCGCCGCCAACACCGTCGCGAGGGTGTCGCCGTGGTCCCGGATCCCGCCCGGGATCGACAGCGTCGAGAGGCCGGCCGCGAGCGCGACGCCGACGACCCCGGCGAGCGTGGTCGTCTCGCCCGCGTCGCCCGTGAGCACGAGGAACACCAGCGTGCCGCCCGCGGCCCCGGCGGCCGCGACGTGTCGCCCGCGGCCGACGAGGTAGCCGACGAGGAACGTCGGCACTGGCGCGACCGCGAGCACCCACACGTCCGCGAGCGCGAGGCGGAGGATCGAGAGCCCGGTCAACAGCGAGACCACGTCGATCGCGACTCGCTCGACCGAGAACAGCGCGCGCTGGCTCGCGGGGATCGCGAAGTAGTACCCCGCGAGCGTCGCGGCGAACAGGATAACGGTCAGCCGAAGCGCGGCCCGTTCGCCGACGTACCGCGCGAGGAGGAAGCCGGCGGCGCCGGCGACCGCGACGGCGACCGCGACCCGGCCCGTCCCGCCGACGACGTCGGTCGCGGCGAGGAACACCGACAGGTACGCCGCGGTGACGACCGCGACGCCGAGCACCGGCGGCTCGACGACCGCCCGCAGCCACCCGCGGAGAGCGCCGTCGTCGGGGGCTCCCCCGTCGTCGCCAGCTCCTCGCGAGCCGCGGCTCCGGAACGTCCCGCCTCGGTCCGACCCGCCGCGGCCGCCGAGCGGGTGGCCCTTCATCGGTCGATCACCTCGCTTCGGTCCGGGGACGTTCCGCCGTCGACCGCGGCCGCTCCGGCCGCCGTCCCTTCGCCGGCGTCCGTCACACCGCCGGCCGCCCCGCGAACCGTCGCCCCGGCCACCTCGTCGAACGGGACCGCCCGGTCGCCGACGCGGTACCGCGCGCCGCGCTCGTCGGCGACGATCCGGACGTCCGCGTCCTCGACGCCGACCGTGCCGGCGCGGGTCCGCGCGGCCAGTTCGAGGACGGCCCGCCGTCCCCGCGCGCCCGGATCGGCCGAGACCTCGCCGCCGGGGAGCGTCAGGTCGACCGGCACGCCGTCGTCCAGCAGCGCCAGCGCGAGGCTGGCGGCCGCGCTCGCGAGGTCGTCGTCGGGGCCCCGATCGGCCGCGCTTTCGACCCTGCTCGGTCTCCCGCTCCCGCCGGCGGTCTCGCCCGCGATCGACACGCGACCGCGCTCCGTCTCGGCGGCGAACGCCTTCACCACGAGCTCGTCGTGTTTCGCCGTCGCCGGCCAGTGGACGTCGCGGAGGGGATCGCCGCGCGCGTACTCCCGGAGCCGGTCGAACTCCTCTCGCCGCCGGCTCGCCCCGACGGCGTCGTCGGCGTACAGCGCCCGGCGGAACCACGTCGGGATCTCGCGGCACGCCGGGTACGCGAGGGCCGCGTCGTCCGCCTCGATCACCGCCCGCCGCTCGAAGAGCCCGAGGACGTCGCTCGCGGTCACCGCGACCGGGCCGAAGCGCCGCTCCCCCCGTCGCAGGTAGCGGACGCGGTACGTCGCCGGGGCGTCGCCGACGGAGGCGCGGATCGTCCCCTCGGGTCCTTCCAGCCCGTCGTCGAGCGCGTCGTCGACGCCGGCGACGTACGCGGGCGACACCTCACCGCTCGGTCCCCGGCCGCGGAACGCGAGCCGCACCTCGCCGGTCTCGCCGACGAACCCGTCGGGCGGGAGTTCCCGCCTCACCGCCGGCTCCTCGATCCGGGCGAGCTGGACGTACCCCGCCGCGAGCGCGACCGCGCTCGGGAGGACGACCGCCTCCAGCGACCGCCCGCCGGCCGCAAGCGCCATGCCGACGCCGACGACGCAGACCGCGGCGACGACGCGACCGCGTCGGGTGAGGGTCGGCGAGGACACGGGCGATCACTCCACGCTCGTCCGGTTCAGGGCGTCTTCGACCACCTCCGCCCCGTCGGTCCCGGAGTCGGAGCGGACGCGGTGCGCGAGCACGGTCGGCGCCTCGGCCTGCACGTCGTCGGGGATCACGTACCCGCGGCCGTCGAGCGCGGCGCGCGCCTGCGCGGCCCGGAGCAGCGCGAGGCTCCCCCGCGGGCTGACGCCGAGCCGGGCGTTCCGCCGCGTGTACGTCGCCAGCCGCGCGACGTACTCCCGGACCGGCTCGGTCGCGTCGACGTCGGCGACGGCGGCCCGGGCGCGCCGAACTTCCTCGATCGACGCGACCGGCTCGACGGCGTCGACGGGGTGGTCGCCCGCCATCCGCCCGATGATCTCGGCCTCGTCCTCGGTGCTCGGGTAGCCGAGCCGGATCTTCTTGGTGAACCGGTCGATCTCGGCCACCGGGAGCTCGTACGTCTGACCGGGCTCGACGTCGTTCTGGGTGGCGATCACGCAGAACGGGTCCGGGAGCGCCCGCGTCTCCCCGTCGGTCGTCACCTGCCCCTCCTCCATCGCCTCCAGCAGGGCCGACTGCGTCTTCGGCGGCGCCCGGTTGATCTCGTCGCCGAGGACGACGTTGGCGAACACCGGCCCGGGCTGGAACTCGAACTCGTCCGTCCGCTGGTTGAACACGTTGACGCCGGTGACGTCGGCCGGGAGCAGGTCCGGCGTGAACTGGACGCGCTTGAACGAGCTGTCGATCGAGCGCGACACCGCCTTCGCGAGCGTCGTCTTCCCGACGCCGGGGACGTCTTCCACGAGGAGGTGGCCGCGGGCGAGGATCGTGACCACGACGTGTTCGACCGCCGCACGCTTCCCGACGATCACCGCCTCGACGTTGTCGCCGACGCGCTCCGCGAGCGCGGCGACCTCGTCGAGCGCCATCGGGGGCCGCTCCGCCTCGCCCGTTCCGTCGGCGTCGACCCCGGTCGGGCCCGTCTCCGCGGCGTCCGTCATGTCGGAGTCCGTCGCGCGGCGGTCCGGGCCGCCCGTACGCCCGCCTCGCTACCCCGTCCCGTGCCAAGGATACCCACGACCATCGATATGGCCTCGCTAAGGATAGCAACGGCATATGCGTTCCGCCGAGCGGCACCGCCGGTACGCGGGCGATCCGGACTCGGAGCGGACGCTACGACTCCCGGACGTTCCGCCCCGCCGGCTCGCCGAACGACTCCGCGCCCGTGACCGGGTCGCGCTCGTAGACGACCTCGCCGCGGACGAGCGTCAGCTCCGGGAAGACGCCCTGTAACCCCTCGAAGGGGGTCCAGCCGCAGGCGCCGTGGAGCGCGCCGGCCTCGATCTCCCGCGGGTTCGTCAGGTCGACGAGGACGAGGTCGGCGTCGGCGCCCTCGGCGACCCGCCCCTTCGCCTCGATCCCGAAGATCGACGCGGGATTGGCGGCGGCGACGTCGCGGACGCGCTCCATGGTCAGCTCCCCCTTGCGCACGGACTCCAGGAGGAGCGGGTAGAGCGTCTCGACGCCCGGCACGCCGCTCGGCGCGTCGGCGAGCCCCCGCCGCTTCTCGGCGACGGTGTGGGGCGCGTGGTCGGTGGCGACGACGTCGACGTCGCCGTCGCGGAGGCGCTCGAAGACTCCCGCTCGGCGCTCCTCGGAGCGGAGCGGCGGGTTCATGCGGCCGAACGTCCCGAGCCGGCCGGCGTTCTCACGCGAGAGGAACAGGTGGTGCGGGGTGACCTCGCAGGTGGGTGGAGCGGCGCCCGCCGTCGCCTCCTCGTCTCCGCTTCCCTCCGTCTCGGACTCTCGGGCCGCGACGACGGCGTCGATCCCCTCCGGCGTCGACGTGTGGGCGATGTGCACCTGCGCGTCGCTCTCGGCGGCCGCGTCGAGGGCGCGCTCGACCGCGGCGACCTCCGCCTCGGCGGTCCGGTAGGCGGACCACGCGTCGGCGTTCGCCGCGGTGCCGACGCCGCCGAGGTCGCCGTCGAGCGCGCTCGCGTCGAACAGCGTCTCGTCCTCCGCGTGGACCGTGACGGGGACGCCGCGGGCGGCGGCCTCGGCGAGGGCGTCCTCGAACAGGTCGACGGCGATCCCCATCTCGCCGGTCGAGTCCGCGAGGAACACCTCGCCGAGCGCGAACAGGGGGCGCTCGAACAGCCCCTCGGGGTCCCAGTCGGCGGTGACGCCGCCGTTGATCCCGTAGTCGACGAGCGACTCGGCGGCGAGTTCGGCCTTCTCGTCGAACGCGTCGCCGTCGACCGTGGGCGGCGAGGTGTTCGGCTGGTCGACGACCGTCGTCACGCCGCCGGCGGCCGCGCCCCGCGAGCCGGAGGTCCACGTCTCCTTGTGGCTCCCGCCGGGCTCCCGGAAGTGGACGTGGACGTCGACGGCGCCGGGCAGGAGGTGTCGCCCGCGGGCGTCGACGACGCGCTCGCCCGCGTCGGGGTCGAGCCCCGCGTTCGTCGGTTCGACCGCGTCGATGGCTCCGTCTCGGATCCGAACGTCGCGGACGCGTCCGTCGGCGAGCTCCGCGCCGGTGATGAGCATGCGTACGCGCTCGCGGCGCGACGCTTAAAGCGTGTGATCCGCGAAAGCGCGGGACCCGCTCGATCCGCCGCGACCCCGCCACCACAAAGCGTTTGACACGTCCGGCGAGAGACGGCGTATGGTCCTCGGTCCCGTCAGCGTCGGCGCCGTACCCGCGGCCGTCGACACGGCTATCGGCTGGCTCTGGACGCTCGCGCTGTTCGCCCTCCCCGGACTCGTCGCCGCCGTCTGCTGGACCCCCTTCCTGCTCTCGGCGCGGCTCCGGGCGCTGTTCGTCGCGCTCCCGCCGGCCGGGCGTCTCATCCCCTCCTACGTCGGCGTCGCGCTCGCGCTCTCGGTCCCCTATCTCGTCGGCGTCGTCCTGACGGTCCGGCTCGTCGACTCGGCGGGGCCCGGCTGGAGCGAGGGGTTCCTCGACACCGCGCTGTTCGGCGGGATCCTCGTCGGGCTCGTCGCCCCCGCGGTCGCCGGGGCCGGACTCCCGCGGCTCGGCGTCGACTGGGACCCGGCGGGGTACGGCGCCTCCACGTGGCTCCTCCTCGTCGCCGCCGGAGTGTGGTACGCCGTCGTCGCCGCGGTGCCGCTGGCCGCGCTCGCGGTCGGGATGGCGCTGCCGGGCGGATACTGATCCCCGCCGACGCCCCGTGCCAACCGATACCGACGCTCCGATACGGTTTTGGGTCGCCCCGCGGAATCCCCGTTAAATGCTGTCTCGACAGTTCGTCCGGGAGAACCCCGAGGTCGTCCGCGAGGCGCTCGACAACAAGGGCGTCGACGTGGACCTCGACCGGATACTCGACGTCGACGAGGAGTGGCGGGAGCTGAAGAGCCGCGGCGACGACCTGCGCCACGAGCGCAACGAGGTCTCCTCGACGATCGGGGAGCTCAAACAGGCCGGCAAGGACGAGGAGGCGGACGAGGCGATCGAGCGCTCCCAGGAGCTCAAGGCCGAACTCCAAGAGGTCGAGGAACGCGCCGACGAGCTGGAGGCCGAGCTGGAGGAATCACTGCTCGAACTCCCGCAGATCCCGCAGGAGTCGGTGCCGGTTGGCGCCGACGAGTCGGAGAACGTCGAGCGGCGACGCGAGGGGTTCGACGACCTCCGGGAGCTTCCCGGCGACGTGGAGCCGCACTACGACCTCGGCGAGGACCTCGAGATCCTCGACTTCGAGCGCGGCGCGAAGGTCGCGGGGGCCGGCTTCTACGTCGCGAAGGGCGACGGCGCCCGGCTGGAGCACGCGCTGATCCAGTTCATGCTCGACGTCCACCGCGAGCAGGGGTACCGAGACGTGTTCCCGCCGATCCCGGTCAACTCCGCGTCGATGCGCGGCACCGGACAGCTCCCGAAGTTCACCGAGGACGCCTACCGGGTCGAGGGGTCGAACGAGGACGAGTACGACGACGACGACCTCTGGCTGCTCCCGACCGCGGAGGTGCCCGTGACGAACCTCCACCGCGACGAGATCCTGCTCGGCGAGGACCTCCCGCTGAAGTACCAGGCGTACACGCCGAACTTCCGGCAGGAGGCGGGCGAGCACGGCACCGAGACGCGCGGGATCGTCCGCGTCCACCAGTTCAACAAGGTGGAGATGGTGAACTTCGTGCGCCCCGAGGAGAGCGACGAGCGCTTCGAGGGCCTCGTCGACGAGGCCGAGGAGGTGCTGCGCCGGCTCGAGCTCCCCTACCGCATCCTGGAGATGTGTACCGGCGACCTCGGGTTCACGCAGGCGAAGAAGTACGACATCGAGGTGTGGGCGCCCGCCGACGACATGGACGAGGGACCAGACCTCGGCGGCCGCTGGCTGGAGGTCTCCTCGGTTTCCAACTTCGAGGACTTCCAGGCGCGCCGCGCGCAGATTCGCTACCGCGAGGAGCACCACGAGTCGGCGGCGCACCTCCACACCCTGAACGGCTCGGGGCTCGCGGTCCCGCGGATCGTCGTCGCCATCCTGGAGTACTACCAGAACGACGACGGCACCGTCACCGTCCCCGAGGCGCTGCGCCCGTACATGGGCGGGACCGAGGTCATCGAGGGCCACGACGCGGTCGGCGAGACGAAGCTGGGCGGCGAGTAGGCGGCGCGCCGCGTCCGGTCTCGGGCTCCCCCGGGCGGGCTACTCCTCCTGCGGGGGGACGCCGAGCTCCCCGTTCCACGCGTAGTAGCCGATCGCGACGGCCGCCATCACGAAGCCGGTCGCCACGCCGAGCGGAATGCTCCCCTCGGCGACGTACGAGACGAGGGCGAACACCGCACAGAACGCCACGACGTACACGGCCGACTGGCGGAGCGCCAGCGATCGATCGAACGTCTCGGGCAGCTGCATGGACGGACGCTCGGCGCATCCGAGTATAGCTCTTTCCTCTTCCGACCGCGTTCGGGCGTCGCTTCGAAACCGCTACTGGTTCTCCAGAGCATCGAGGATACACGCGGCCGCCACCACGGCCTCCTTCGGCACGCCGCTCGCGTCGTCGATGGTGACCGTGTAGGCGTCGCGCAGCGAGAACTTCCCCTCGATGTCGCCGACGTGGCCGCCGTCGGCGTCGAATATCTCGTACTTGTTCGGGACGAGGTTCGCGGCCGAGATCAGGTGCCGGAGCCCCGCCATCAGCTTGCTCTTCGACCGGATGGTCGCCAGCGCCTCTCCGGTCTCCGGGTCGCGGATCGTCCAGTTCTCGACGAACAGCGAGTAGTCCTCGTCGAGGACGACGACCTCCTCGCCGGTGCCCGAGTCGACGATGGCGTAGTTCCCGCCGATGTCGACGATCCCGCCCGCCTTCACCGAGAAGGCGTCGTCGCCGTCGCCGGTGACGAACGGGAACTCCTCTTTCAGCTTGAACATCTTCTGTTTCCCGCGTAAGACGACGTTCCCGGCGCTGTCGCGGACGGCGTACTTGTTCCGGATCGCCGACTGCTTCACCTCGTAGCGGTCGTCGTCGAGGTCGACCGTGGAGATGTCGTAGGCGTCCGAGTCGGAGGGGAACACGGAGTGATCGCTCATGGCCGGCAAGAGAATCAGGCGTCGGAAAACGGTTCCGCTCGTCTCTCCGGGGCGGCGGCGGGTGGCCCCGCCGGCGCCCGTCGGGGCGTCAGCCGCCCGCCAATCAGGGCGTCAACCGTGTGATCGAGAGCCATTCGACGTCGGCGTCGCGGACCGCGTCGCCGGCGTTTCCGGGGGCGTCGCCGTCGGCGTCCCTCCCGACCGCCGTCAAGGCGAACACCATCTCCTTGCGGACGCCCCCCGCGAGCCGCACGTCGAGCGAGAGCTCGCGGGGCGAGAAGCGGTGGTCGGCGTCGACGACGCGCACGAGGTGCTCGGAGTGCGGCAGGTCCTCGACCGTCTCCACGTCGAGGTACGTCCGGAAGTCGGCGCCGAACTTGAAGCCGGTCTTCGGGACGGTGTCGGCCGCGCGGAGCCGCTTGTAGACGGCGAGCCGGCGGTCGAACCGCTCGCCCTCGACGTCGCGGCCGCGGGCGACGACCGCGGCGGCGGGGCCGTCCGGCGCCCTCCCGCCCGCGACGCCCTCGCTCGCGGTCTCGCCCGCCGCTCCCACCGACGCCGACAGCGACAGGACGCCGTCGGCCGCGAGCGACGCGGCCTCGACGAGCGAGAGCTGGATCGCGCCCTCGACCGCCGCGGCCCGGCCGGTGAGCGGCTGGCCGTAGAAGCCGCGCTCGTAGAGCGCCTCGGGGGCGTCCCAGACGACGACGCGGTCGGCGAGGAGGACGCCGTCGAGCCGGTCCGGCGGGTCGTAGTCGGTCGCGCCCGCGATCTCCCCCTCGGTCGCCGCGAAGTAGGTGATGTCGGACTCCTCGTCGACGACCGCGAGGGTGCGGCCGGCGAGCCCGGCCGCGGGCAGCGACTCGCGCTCGCCGACGACCTGCACCGGGTACTCCACGTTCCCCGTGTCGGGCGTCGAGCCGCGCTCGTAGGCGACGAAATCGACCGCGTCGGCGACGTCCGCGGCCCCGCCGGGCCACGGCTCGCGGGCCGGCGAGAGGTAGAAGCCGCGGTCGCGGAGGTCCGAGTAGACGAGGTACCGCACCGCGAACCGGTCGGCGGCGGCCGCGCTCTCGACGAAGAAGCGCTCGAAGTCGACCGGGTCGGCGTCGGGGGCGAGGGCGACGCCGGAGAGGTCGCCGCGGAAGAGGAGGTGGGCCGCCTCGACGCGCGAGAGCGCGATCTCGTTCCCGTCGAGCGGGCGCCCGTAGCCCCGGGAGTCGTAGAAGCGCTGGCGGGCGTCGCCGGCGACGTGTACCGCGTCGCCGCGCAGGTGCCCTGTCGGTTGCATACCCGAAGGCGGGCCCGGCCGAGGTAAGGGGGTTGCGGTCGGCGGTGCGGCGGGGCCGAGGGAGGGAGCGAGGCGCGTATCGCGCCTCCCTCGGCCCTCCCCGGACAAGGGTAAAGGGTCATCGGCGAGTACGGAGCCCATGAACGACTCCGCAGGCCTCCGGCTCACGGTGCGTGCCGCCGAGAAGCGGGACGCGGGCCGGGGGATCGCCAGGCTCCCCGAACCCGCCCGGAAGCGGCTCGGCCTCCTCAGCGGCGACACCGTCGAGATCCGCGGCGACCGCGTCGCCGTCGCGAAGGTGTGGCCCGGCGGCCCCGACGCGGCTGACGGCTCCGTCCTCATCGACGCCGACACCCGCGCGAACGCCGGCGTGAAGGTGGGCGACACCGTCACCGTCGCGCCCGTCACGGTCGAGGACGCCGAACGCGTCGTCCTCGCGGCGCCGGCGCGGCTCATCGACGTCGACGTGAGCCGCGAGGTCGTCGAGCGCGCGCTCGCCCGCGACCTCCGCGACCGCCCCGTCACCGAGGGCGAGGCGGTCCACGTCGAGCGGCTCGGCGGCCTCCGGTTCGTCGTCGCCGAGACGGACCCGGCCGGGACGGTGCGCGTGACGAACCGGACCGACGTCTCGGTGACGTACGGGGACGGGGAGGGCGACGGGCCCGCGCGCTCCGAGGCCCGTGACGACGCCGACCGGGAGGGCCGACGCGGGACGACCGACACGTCAGCCGGCGGCGACCGCTCCCGCTCGGACCGGGCCACGCCGCCCGGAAGCGACGCCCGACCGAAGGGTGATGGGACCGCTCCCCCCGCGGACCACACCGCGGGCGCGACCTACGAGGACATCGGGGGGTTAGACGAGGAGCTGGAGCTCGTGCGCGAGACGATCGAGCTCCCGCTCTCCGAGCCCGAGGTGTTCACCCGGCTCGGCATCGACCCGCCGAAGGGGGTCCTGCTCCACGGGCCGCCGGGGACCGGGAAGACACTGATCGCCCGCGCGGTCGCCAACGAGGTCGACGCCGAGTTCATCACCGTCGACGGGCCGGAGATCATGTCGAAGTACAAGGGGGAGTCGGAGGAGCGCCTGCGCGACGTGTTCGACCGCGCGAGCGAGGCCGCCCCCGCCATCATCTTCTTCGACGAGATCGACTCGATCGCCGGGAAGCGCGACGACGGCGGAGACGTGGAGAACCGGGTCGTCGGCCAGCTGCTCTCGCTGATGGACGGGCTCGACGCCCGCGGCGACGTGATCGTCATCGGCGCGACGAACCGCGTCGACACCCTCGACTCGGCGCTCCGCCGGGGCGGCCGGTTCGACCGCGAGATCGAGATCGGCGTCCCCGGCGAATCCGGCCGGCGCCAGATCCTCGACGTCCACACGCGCCGGATGCCGCTCGCCGACGACGTGGACCTCGACCGGATCGCGAGCCGGACCCACGGGTTCGTCGGCGCCGACATCGAGGGGCTCGCGCAGGAGGCGGCGATGACGGCGCTCCGGCGCGCCCGCGAGTCGGACGCGAAAGCGCTCGACGACGTGACCGTCTCGAAGGCGGACTTCGAGGCCGCCCACGCCAACGTCGAGCCGAGCGCGATGCGCGAGTACGTCGCCGAGCAGCCCACGACCGTCTTCTCGGACGTCGGGGGGCTCTCGGCGGCGAAGGAGAAGCTGGAGCGCGCCGTCACGTGGCCGCTGACCTACGGGCCCCTGTTCGACGCCGCCGATGCCGACCCGCCGACGGGCGTGCTGCTTCACGGCCCGCCGGGAACCGGGAAGACCCTGCTCGCGCGGGCGATCGCCGGCGAGAGCGGGGTCAACTTCATTCAGGTCGCGGGGCCGGAGCTACTCGACCGCTACGTCGGCGAGTCGGAGAAGGCGGTCCGGGACCTGTTCGACCGCGCCCGGCAGGCGGCCCCCGCGATCGTCTTCTTCGACGAGATCGACGCCATCGCGGCCGACCGCGACGGCGCGGGCGGCGACGGCTCGGGCGTCGGAGAGCGCGTCGTCTCACAGCTGCTCACGGAGCTCGACCGCGCCAGCGACAACCCGAACCTCGTCGTGCTCGCGGCGACGAACCGGCGGAAGGCGCTCGATCCCGCCCTGCTCCGGCCGGGGCGACTAGAGACGCACATCGAGGTGCCCGAGCCCGACCGCGAGGCGCGCCGGAAGATCCTCGACGTCCACACCCGCGAGAAGCCGCTCGTGGAGGGAGTCGACTTGGAGCGCCTCGCCGACGAGACGGAGGGGTACTCCGGCGCGGAGATCGCCTCGCTGTGCCGCGAGGCCGCCCTCGTCGCCATCGAACGCGTCGCCGACGAGCACGGCGCGGCCGCGAACGACCACGCGGACGAGGTCGGGATCACGAGCGACGACTTCGCGGCCGCGCTGGAGACGGTGCGGCCGGCGACGCCCTGAGCGATGAGCGCCGAGGGGGACTCGCGAGACGGCGACGACGCGGGAGGCGGCGACGGTCCGGCGACCGACGGCGACCCCGCTCCCGACCCGCCCACGCTCCGCGGGCTCCTCGCCAGCGTCCGCGCGGCGGTCCGGGCGCAGCCCCCGCGGGACCTCTTCCTCGTCGCCGTTCCCCTGCCGGCGCTGCTCGTCGCCGTGAGCCTCACGCCGGGGACCGACGCCTGGCGCCTCTCGCTCGCGACCGGCGGCGTCTTCGAGAGCCGGTGGGCGCTGTGGACCGCGTTCGCGTCGAGCTTCGTCCACGCGAGCCCCGCGCACCTCCTCGACAACCTCGTCAACTACTGGCTGCTCGTCGCGGTGGCGTACCCGCTCTCCGTCGTCGCGGGGTGGCGCGGGCGGCTGCTCGGCGCGGCCGCGGTGTACCTCGCGGTCGTCCCCCTCGCCTCGGCGTGGGCGACGATCGTCGCGCTCGGCGGCCTCACGAACGCGCCGACCGCCGGCTTCTCCGACGTGAACAGCGCGCTCCTCGGCTACGTGGTCGTCGTCTGGTTCGCCGCGCTGGCGACCGAGGCGGGCGAGGAGGGCGATCCCGACGGGGACGACGGGGACGCCCCCGCCGGTCCCGCCGTCGGCGTCGACGCTCGCTGGGCGGTCGTCGCCGCGCTCGGGTCGCTCGCGCTCGCGTACCTCGCCCCGAGCGGCGTCGGCTACTTCCCGTCGCTGCCGGCGGTCGGGTCCCTGTTCGCGGTCTGCGCCGCCCTCGTCGCCGTCGGGCTCTACGCCGGCGTCGGCCGGCCGCGGGTGGTCGGGCTCGATTTGCCCCCCGAACGGGAGCTGCTGTACGTCACGGGCGCGAGCGTCGCCGCCGCCGGGGTGATCGGGTCGCTGGTGGTCGTCCCGTTCGGCAGCAACGTGTTCGCGCACCTCGCCGGCTACGTCGTCGGCGTCGCGGTGCCGCTCGTCGGCGTCGTGCTCGACGGGTGAGCCGGACCGATCCGCGTGCCGACCGCCCGGGCGCGCCCCCGGCTACTCGTCGGCGTGTCCGTGCCCACCGTGTCCGTGGCCGCCGTCCGCGGCCTCGCCCTCGCCCCCGAACTCGTCGACCGGAGTCACGCTGTAGTCGACGGTGAGCGTGTCCTTCGTCGCCCGGATCTTTCCGACGAACGCGGAGATCTCCTCCAGGCGTCCCTCCAGCACGAACAGCTCCATGCAGTAGCGGGAGCCGACGTGGTTGTGGAAATTGGAGGCGACGAGCCCCTCGTGCTCGTGGCGGAGCCGCATCATCCGCTCCTCGACGCTCGTGGTCTCGTAGTCGAAGAGTACGGTCACCACCGCCATCAGCTCCCTCTCCTCCAGCTTGGCGTCCTCGAACTCGCCGAGGAGGTTCCGCGAGGCCTCCCGGACCACCTCGCTGCGCCCCGTGTAGCCGTGTTCGTCCGCGAACCCGTCGATCCGCTCAAGCAGCTCCTCCGGCATCGAGACGCTGACGACCGTCATGTAATAATCCACGCCCCCTCTGTTGTTAATCCTTGAGGTCGGGGTCGTCGGCCGACCGGGGGCCCGCGGTCGGCTTCGGGTCGCCGACGCGCTCGGAGAGCCACTCGTAGTGGTCACGGAGCGCGCGCTCGCCGGCGTCGGTCAGGGCGTAGACGTCGGCGATCCCCTCCGTCCGGCGGTCAAGGAACCCGGACTCCACCAGCGAGCGGAGCGTCGCGTAGAAGGAACCGGGATCGATGCGCTCGTCGTAGTGGTTCTCCAGCCGGTTCTTCAGCGACTGCGCCCGCAGCTCGCCCGCGTCGTACAGCAGCGCGCAGAGGTCGCGCCGGCGACCGCTGTGGAACCACTTCGTCATGGGTCGGCTAACGCGCGCCGCCTCACGTCCGTTTCGGTCGCGGGCGAGGCGCGGGGAGGAGTCACCCGCTCGCCAGCAGCTCGTCGAGCCGGTCGACGCGCCGGTCGCCGAGCACGCACCGCCCGCGGTCCTCGTGGCCGACGCGCTCGACGTGGACCGCGTCGAGCCCGGCGTTCCACGCCGCGCCCACGTCGCTCTCGCCGTCGCCGGCGTAGTAGCCCCGGTCCGCCCCCGGGTCGACGCCGAGCTCGCGCATCGCCAGCTCGATCGGCTCGGGGTCCGGCTTCCAGCCCGTCTCGTCGGTACAGCAGACCACCGCGTCGAACCGCCCGTCCAGGTCGAGCCGGTCGAGGACAGGCTCGGCGAGGAACCGCTGGCAGTGCGTGACGAGGCCGGTCGGCCCGCCCGCGTCGTCGACGCGGTCGAGCAGCCGGGCGGCGTCGTCGTGGAGGTACGTCGCCTCCGCGCGAGCGCCCGGGTCTTCGACCGCGTGGAACGCGGGCCAGAAGTCGTCCGGATCGACGCCGATCTCGCGGAGGGTACCGCCCCGGGGACCGCCCAGCCCGTGCCAGAGGACGTACGCCTCCCGGTCGGAGAAGCGCCGACCGAGCCGGTCGCCGACGCGGTCGAACACCGTCCGGGTGTACGACCACTCCGCGTCGACGAGCGTGCCGTCGAGGTCGAACAGGTGGAAGTCGTAGTCGACGACCGCCATGGGCGCGCCAGTAGGCGCCGGACCGATAAGTGCGTTGTGGGGTCTCACTCCCCTCGCACGTGGATCGACGAGCCGAGGTACTTGCGGAGGACCTCGTCGACCGAGTCGGCGTTGAAGCGACCGAGGTCCGCGGCGACCTCGCGTTTCAGCGCGTCGAGGTACGCCTCGTCGGTCCGGAGCTCCCGGAAGGACGCCTCGGTGACCTCGACGCCGAGGCGGTCGCTCGCGAGGCGACGGAACGACGACTCGTCCCCGATCTCGCCGCGCCAGAGTCGGTCGCGGAAGAACGCCCACCCGTCCGCGCCGGGCTCGGGAGCGGGGATCTCCATCGTCGCCTCGAACCGGTCGGGATCGACCGCCGCGCCGTCCGGGTCGAGCCGGAACGCGACGGCGAAGACGTAGGCGGCGTCCATCGGGTGCGATCTGCGGGGTCGGAGGGTAAAAGTACATATCCCTCGGTCCTGTCGGATCGGCCGTATGCTGGACCGTCTCCGCGACCTCGGCGAGCGAGCCTACCGCCGCCACCTCCGCCGCGAGATCGAGGACGTGCCGGCCCACGTCGCGATCATCCAGGACGGGAACCGGCGGTACGCCCGCGAGCGCGGCGACGACGCCCCCGACGGCCACCGCGCCGGCGCCGACACCACCGAGCGCGTGCTCGACTGGTGCGCGGACCTGGGCGTCGCGGAGCTGACGCTGTACGCCTTCTCGACGGAGAACTTCGAACGGCCCGACGAGGAGCTGGCGCCGCTGTTCGACCTGCTGGAGCGCAAGCTCCGGGAGTTCGCCGACGCCGACCGCGTCCACGAGCAGGGGGTCCGCGTCCGCGCCATCGGCGACGTCGCCCGGCTCCCGCCCCGCGTCCGCGACGCGGTCGACTACGCCGAGTCACGCACCGCCGACAACGACCGCTTCACGCTGAACGTCGCGCTCGCGTACGGCGGCCGGACGGAGCTGCTCGACGCCGCCCGGACGATCGCGGCCGACGTCGACGCCGGCGACCTCGACCCCGCCGACGTCGACGTCGAGACCGTCGAGGACCGACTGTACGACCGCCCGGTCCGCGACGTCGACCTCATCGTCAGAACCGGCGGCGACGAGCGCACCTCGAACTTCCTCCCGTGGCACGCGAACGGAAATGAGGCCGCCGTCTACTTCTGTGCGCCCTACTGGCCGGAGTTCTCCCAGCGCGAGTTCCTCCGCGCGATCCGCACGTATCAGTCCCGCGAGGAGTCGTGGCAGCGCGCCCGCGCGGAGCGGGCCGCCGCGCTCGTCCGGGCGGTGGCCGAGGTGGAGATCGCCGAGGCGCGGGCCGTCGCTCGGCGGCTTCGAGGGCGCGTCCCGCGGCTCGACGGCAGCGACCTCTCCGACGACGCCCTCGGGATCGCCGAGAACGAGTCCGTCGGACCGGTCGACGGCGACTCCCAGGAGTCGAAGGGCGCGAACTAACCCGCCCCCGGCGCGATCCCGCCCTCGTTCCGCGTCAGCAGGTACAGCGCGAACGAGGAGAGCCAGTGCGAGCCCGCGTAGTCGTCGGTGAGCACGTCCGCGACCCCCGCCTCGGCGTGCCGGCGCGCCGCCGCGTCCAGCGGCGCTCGCAGCCGAGTCGCCGCCGGTCCGTCCCGCCCAGCCAGCGCGTCGGCCAGCCCCGCGAGACACCACGCCCGGGAGACGTTGAGGCCGATCAGGTGCATCGCGGCGCCGTCGCTCTCGTCCGGTTCGACGTCGACGGGCGTCAGCAACGCGTCGTGCGGCGGCCCCGAGAGGTCCGGAAGGAACGCGTCGAGCCACGCCGCGAACGCGTCGGGATCGAGGACGCGGCGCATCAGGTCCGCCTCGGTCAGCGCGGGCGAGACGAAGTCCCAGCCGACGGGCTCCGCGCCCACGACGGCGGCGGTGTCGTCCGCGTAGAGCCGGCGCGCGGTCGCCGTCGCCTCGCGTCCGAGGTCGGGGTCGCCGACAACCCGCGCGTAGTCGAGGGTCCCGGCGAGCGCGAACGCCGTGTTGCCGTGGGTGCCGACCCGCTGGGGCCGATCGATTTCGAGGAACGACTCGCGGGTCCTCCGGCGGATCCGCTCTTCGAGGGGACGGAGCGTCTCGCGCCACGCGTCGGCGCGCGGGTCGTCCCACAGGTGCAACTCGGCGGCGAGTCGCAGCAGCCACGACCACCCGTACGGCTCCTCGAAGCCGGGGTTCTCGTCGAGGTACTCGACCTCGTCCGCGACCCCCTCGGGCGTCAGCCGTCCCTCGATCTCCGTCTCGATCGCGGCCTCGTCCGGATGGTCCGGCACGAGCCGCAGCAGCCGCACGAGCGCCCAGTGGCTGTGGACCGCCGAGTGCCAGTCGAAACAGCCGTAGAAGACGGGGTGTTTCTCCGAGGGGCGCGGCGGCGCCTCCGGTCCCTCCACCCGCCCCTGATAGTGCGGGTACTCGGTCTCGATCCCGTCCAGCGGGTGGGCGGCCAGCGCGCTCGCGACCGCGTCGTCGAGCGCGTCGGCCCGGCCGGCCCGGAGCGCGTCCGCCGAGACCGTCTCGAATGCGTTCACGTCGGGAGGTCGGCGGGCCGCCTGTTCAATCGGTCGGTGGCGTGAGAGAGGGTAGCACTCGAGATCCGTCGCGCGAGACAGGCGTTAGACGGAGACAGTCACGCCGAGCCCGGTCACGCCGGATTCTTCCGCGTCAGGTCGCTGCCGCAGATCGGACACCGCTCCTTGTTCTCGTCGAACGTGCGGTTGCAGCCGACGCACTGGAAGCGCCACTCGCGCTCCTCCGTGATCCCGTCCCTGGCGATGGGCTCGACGTCGAGGTCGAGCCGCTCGGCGACGTTCTGCATCGCGTAGTCGTCGGTGACGAGCGTCGCGCTCAGCTCGAGCGCGGTCGCGATCAGCCGCGTGTCGGTGTCGGAGAGCTCCGCGTCGTCCCCCGACCCGCGCGCGGCGCGCCGGACGTTGTCGATGACCTCCGGGGCCGGGACGTGGATCGCCATCCCCGACCCCTCCATCGCGTCGAAGCGGAGCGCCCCCTCGCCGGTGAGCTCCTCGTGCACTTCGGGCACCGAGACGACGTCGTCGTCGGTGGTGTACTCGTGGATGAACGCCGAGGTGTCGAGGACTTCCATCAGCGGGCGACGACGATGTAGTCTTTCACCGCCTGCACGTTTCCGACCGGTACCTTGAGTCGGCCCATCTCGTCGACGTCGAACCCTGACCGCTCGGGGCTGAGGTGCTCGTGCGGGCTGACGAGCAGATCGTTCAGCTCGCCGGACTTCAGGTCCATCGTGATGTTGTACAGGTCGCCGAGTTCGGTTCCGTCCGAGCTCATCACCGCTTTCCCGGAGAGGTTCTCCGCGAGGATGTCTACCATGTGCTCACCGTCCGTGGCAACGGTCTTAAACGCCACGGGGGCGTCCGACGGGCGACGGACGATGACCGGGATCGCAGACGAATCATGACCGGGAATCGCCGAGCGAGTCGGCCTCGAACCGAGCGAGCCGTCCGGGCGCATTTTGAAAGGCTTAACTGACGCCCGGGCGGAATACGGGGTAACCGACCTTCTCGGGGCGATCACCTATGACCGACCACACAAACGCGGACACCCTTCGGACGCCGATCGTCGCCGTGTTGGGTCACGTCGACCACGGCAAGACGAGCCTGCTCGACACGATCCGCGGCTCCGCCGTCAGCGAGGGCGAGGCCGGCGCGATCACCCAACACATCGGGGCGACGGACATCCCGCTCGACACCATCTCCGGGATGGCGGGCGAGCTCATCGACCCGACCGACTTCGACCTCCCCGGCCTCCTGTTCATCGACACGCCGGGCCACCACTCCTTCTCGACGCTGCGCGCCCGCGGCGGCGCGCTCGCCGACATCGCGGTGCTCGTCGTCGACGTCAACGACGGCTTCCAGCCGCAGACCGAGGAAGCGATCGACATCCTCCGGCGCACCGGGACCCCCTTCGTCGTCGCCGCCAACAAGGTGGACACGACGCCGGGGTGGAACCCCCAAGACGGCCAGCCGATCCAGAAGAGCTTAGCGGCGCAGTCGGAGCGCGCCGAGTCGATGCTCAACGAGAACCTCTACGAGATCATCGGCCAGCTCTCCGACGCCGGCTTCTCCGCGGACCTCTACTGGCGCGTGCAGGACTTCCAGAAGAACATCGGCGTCGTCCCCCTGTCGGCGCTCACGGGCGAGGGCGTCCCCGACCTGCTCACCGTCCTGATGGGCCTCTCGCAGCGGTTCATGAAAGAGGAGATGGAGATCGACGTGCAGGGCCCCGGCGAGGGGACGGTGCTGGAGGTGAAAGACGAGCGCGGGTTCGGCGCCACCATCGACACGGTGGTGTACGACGGCGTGGTCCGCAACGGCGACAAGATCGTCGTCGGCGGGCAGGACGAGCCGATCGTCACCGAGATCCGGGCGCTGTTGCAGCCGCGGCCCTTAGAGGAGATCCGCACCGAGAAGCAGTTCGAGAAGGTGGCGGAGGTCGGCGCCGCGGCCGGGGTGAAGATCGCCGCGCCGGACCTCGACCGGGCGATGGCGGGCGCGCCCGTCCGGGTCGTCCGCGACCGCCCGGAGGCGGAGGTCGTCGAGGAGGTGAAAGCCGAGCTCGCCGAGATCGAGGTGGAGACCGCCGAGGACGGCGTCGTCGTCAAGGCCGACACGCTCGGCTCGCTGGAGGCGATGGCGAACGCGCTCCGCGAGGCGGAGGTGCCGATCCTGCGCGCCGAGGTCGGCGACATCGCGCCGCGCGACATCGCCGTCGCCGAGACCGCGAATCAGGACGAGCACAAGGCCATCCTCGGGTTCAACGTCGACCTCCTCGCGAACGCCGAGACGGAGCTGGAGAACGCCGACGTGAAGCTGTTCACGAACGACGTCATCTACCAGCTGATCGAGGACTACGAGACGTTCGTCGAGGAGAAGCAGCGCGCGCAGCAGGAGACGGTGCTGGACAAGGTCGTCCGCCCCGCGCGCTTCCGCATCCTCCCCGACCACACGTTCCGCCAGAACGACCCCGCGGTCGTCGGCGTCGAGATCATCTCCGGGACGCTCCAGAACAACCGCAACGTCGGCATGTTCGAGGGCAACGAGTTCGAGCGCGTCGGCCAGCTCTCCGGGATCCAGAAACAGGGCGACGACGTCGACGAGGCGCGCGCCGGCGAGCGCGTGAGCATCGCCATCGACGGCCCCACCGTCGGGCGCGGCATCGAGGAGGGCGACACCCTCTGGACGGAGGTCCCCGAGAAGCACGCGAAGATCCTCGAACAGGAGCTGAAAGAGGAGATTACGGCCGACGAGCGCGAGGCGCTCGCGGCGTACCTCGACACCAAGCGGAAGCGGGACCCCTTCTGGGGGAAGTGAGTCGATCGCCGCCGCGGACCCCCTCCTCTCGTGGTCGAGCCCTCAGAGCGCCTCGCCGCAGCTCGGACACTCGAGCCCGCGGTCGCCCGCGACCGGCTCGACGCTGAGACGGCAGGTCTCGCACCACCGACGCCCCCGGGTCTCTTCGGTCGGCACGTCGTGTGACATACGTTGTCACTACGCACGGCCGGGTTATAACCGTTACCGACGCCCCGGTGCACCGTGACTGACGCCCTCACTCCCGGACGGACCGCCCCACGTGCTCCACCACCCGCGTCGCGGTCGCCTTCCAGCGGATCGCCACGTCGTCGCCCTCGCACAATCCCAATCGCTCCGCGCTCTCCGCCGTGATCAACACCTGAAACTCCACTCCGTCCACCACGACCCCGACCGTCGACACCGTCTCGCCCGCGTCGATCCCGACCACCTCGCCGCGCAGGCGGTTCCGGGCGCTCGTCGCGTCCGGGTCCACGTCGACGTCGCTCTTATAAACGGTCACCGCGTCGGCGCCGATTCGAACCTGCACCCTGTCCCCGACCGCCGCACCGTCGTGGAGCCCTCGGACCCGTCCGACCCCGGTGTCGACGTCGACCAGTTCGCCGTCGACGCTCGCGACCGCCCCGTCGAGCACCGTCTCGGGGACGCTCGCGGTCGCGGCGAGCACGGCCTGCAGCCGGTCGTAGCGGTCGAGGAGCGCTTGGCCGCCAGACGCAAGTCGGCTCCCGCCGCCCCCGGAGCCGCCGCGCCGGCGTTCGACGAGGGTACCGAACGCCTCCTCCAGGCCCTCGATCCGCGAGAGCGCCCGCGCCCGCGAGCGCCCCAGCTCGCCGGCCGCGCCCGCGACCGAGCCCGTCTCGTGGACCGCCCGGAGGAGCGCGGCGTCGCGCCCGTCGAACTCGGCGTCGCCCTCGATGAGCGCCGCGCTGCCGCGGCCCGCTCCGGCGGCGCTCTCCTCGGCCGCGCTCTCCTCCCCGCGTTCGTCCATACCGAGGCCGTCGTTCCGGGGGGAGTTGGCGCTTTCCCTCCCCGTCGCGGTCGACGTTCGGAACGACGACGTAACCGTTTCCGGTCGTCTTCCGATTCGGTCCCGACCGAGAGCGGGACTCGATCGGCCACCGACTCGGCTTCGACGGCCCGTCCTGATTGCTCCGCACGGGGTCGAGTAACCGATCGGAGTTACCCGCGCGGCAGAAACTATATTTAGTATCAGCTCAACGGTGTGTCCATGCCGATACATCGACGACGGTTCGTCGCCGCGCTCGGCGCGGGGGCGGTAGCGAGCACCGCCGGCTGCGGGCAGTTGGGCGGGAGCCAGGATGAATCGGACGGAGCCGCCGTGGCCGGCGAGACGCTGACGCTCACGACCACGACGAGCACCTACGACACGGGGCTGCTCGACGCGATCCACGGCGACTTCGAGGAGATGTACGGCGTGACCGTCGACGCGGTCGCGCAGGGGACGGGCGCGGCCCTCGAGTCAGCCCGGAACGGCGACTCCGACGTGGTGATGGTCCACGCCCGCGGACTCGAAGACGAGTTCCTGCGAAACGGGTACGGGGTCAACCGCCGGGACCTGATGTTCAACGACTTCGTGATCGTCGGGCCCGAGAGCGACCCGGCCGGGATCCAGGGGATGGAGTCGGCGACCGAGGCGCTCACGGCGATCGCCGACGCGGGGGCGCCGTTCGTCTCGCGCGGGGACAACTCCGGCACGCACACCAAGGAACTGAACCTCTGGGAGGCCGCGGGCGTCGAGCCCGGCGGCGACTGGTACCAGGAGATCGGCGCCGGGATGGGCGAGGCGCTCAACAACGCGAACCAGCAGGGCGCGTACACGCTCTCGGACCGCGGGACGTTCATCTCGCAGCGCTCGGAGGTCGACCTGACGATCCTCGTGCAGGGACCGATCGAGGACGGCCCGGAGATCCTCGCGAACCCCTACGGGATCATGGCCGTCAACCCCGGCGTCCACGACAACGCCAACTACGACCTCGCGATGGCGTACATCGGCTGGATCACCAGTCCCGGGACCCAAGACGCGATCTCCGACTACCAGATGAACGGCGAGCAGCTGTTCTTCCCAAGGGCGGTCTCCGAGGACCCCGACTTCCAGCAGTACGTTCCGGAAGGTTGGAGTGGGAACTCCACCGACGGGTGAGCGTGCCGCTCGACTCAGTCGCACCGCTGCTGCCGGCCCTTCTCGGGGGACCGGTCGCCGCCGACCTCTCGGCCCTCCTCGACCTCCCGTTCAGGGACGGCTACGTCTGGAGCATCATCTACGTCTCCCTGTACGTGAGCCTCACGGCGGTGGCGCTGAGCACGCTGTTCAGCATCCCGATCGCCGTGGTGATGGGCTTTTCCGACTTCCCGGGGAAGCAGTTCGCGAAGTCGGTGATCAACACCGGGATGGGCTTTCCCAGCGTCGTCGTCGGCCTCCTCGTGCTGTTCGCCGTCTCCAACCAGGGGCCGCTCGGTGCGCTCGAACTCGTGTTCACGAAGCAGGCGATGATCATGTCGCAGTTCGTGCTCGCGACGCCGCCGATCACGGCGATCAGCCTCGCGGCGATCTCCGGCGTCGACGGGAACGTCCGCGACGCCGCCCGCGTGCTCGGCGGCACGCGCGTCGACGTGGCGCTCGTCGTCCTCAAGGAAGCCCGGTACGGTATCGCCACCGCGATCCTGGCCGGGTTCGGCCGCGCCATCAGCGAGGTCGGCTCCGTGCTCATCGTCGGCGGCAACATCACGGGCGCGGACGGGATCTCGAAGACGCGGACGCTGACGACCGCGATCCAACTGGAGGCCAGACAGGGGCAGTACGGCACCGCGATGATCCTCGGCGCCGTCCTCGTCGCGCTCGTGCTGACGGTCAACGCGGTCGTGATCCGGCTCGGCGATCAGGGGGTGCACCGCTGATGCTCCGGCTCCGGGACGTCTCGCGCTCGTACGGCGACGAGACGGTGTTCCGCGACCTCTCGCTGTCCGTCGACCCCGGCGAAGTGGTCGCGGTCATCGGCCCCTCCGGCGTGGGGAAATCGACCCTGCTCCGGACGCTCGCGCTCTCGCTCGAGCCCGACGACGGGGCCGTCGCGCTCGACGGCACCGACGTGTGGACCGCCGAGGAGTCCGAACGGCTCGCCCTGCGGCGGCGGGTCGGGATGGTGTTCCAGGAGGCGAGCCTCTTCGACGCGCCCGTCGCGCGCAACGTGGAGTACGGCCTGCGGATCCGCCGCCCGTGGGCGGACCGGGTCCAAGCCCAGCTCCGGTCGCTCGTCGGGCTGCACGAGCCCGCCGACGCCGTCAGCGACGCGCTCGACGTGGTGGGGCTCTCCGAGAAGGCGGCCCAGGGAACCGCGTCGCTCTCCGGGGGCGAGGCGCAGCGCGTGTCGTTCGCCCGGGCGCTGGCGTACGACCCCGACGTCCTCCTCCTCGACGAGCCCACCTCCGACCTCGACCCGCGGAACACCGCCGTCATCGAGGACGCGATGGCGAAGGCCCGCGACCGCGGGATCGGCGTCGTCGTGGCGACGCACGACATGCACCAGGCGGAGCGCGTCGCGGACCGGGTCGCGGTGCTGCTCGACGACGGGGTCACCGAGGTCGGCCCGACGGAGCGGATCTTCGAGGACCCGTCGGACGAGCGCACCCGGAAGTTCATCTCCGGGGAGCTGGTGTACTGAGGGCGTCGCCGCCGACGGTCAGGCGTCGTCGGCGTCGCCGACTCCGAACGACAGCCGCACCGGGTCGCCCCCGTCGGCGTCGCCCGGATCGACCACGTCGTCGCCGGCGGCGAAGCCGGCGTGGAGGTGGCCGTACGTGCGGTCGACCGCCTCCACGATCACCTTCGTCTCGCCGGTCACGGGCATGAAGTTCGTGTCGCCGTTCCACCGCGGAACGACGTGGGTGTGGAGGTGCTCGATCGAGCCGCCGGCGGCGTCCCCGCCGAGGTTCTGTCCCGTGTTCACCCCGTGGGGGTCGACGTCGCGGCGCAACGCCGCCAGCGTCGCCGCCTTCAGGCGCGCGTGATCGAGCAGGGTCGCGTCGTCGAGGTCGGTCGGGTCCTCCACGTGCTCGTCCGGGATCACCATCGCGTGGCCGGGGTTGTACGGCGCGTTGTTCAACAGGACGTAGTTGCGGTCGCTCTCGGCGACGACCCGGGCCTCGCGGGCGTCCTCGCGCTCGGGCAGGACGCAGAACGGGCAGCCGTCGATCGGGTCCGACTCGCGCTCGACCCACTCGATCCGCCACGGCGCGTAGATCCGGTCCATCAGTCGTCGAAGCCGTGGATCCCGGCGGTCGTCACCTCGACGCCGTCGTCGGTGATCAGCAGGGTGTGCTCCGCCTGGCTCACGAGGGCGTCGTCGGCCTCCTTCAGCACGGGGTACCCCTTCACCGCGTTCGCCTGCTTCAGCCGACGCAGCGCCATCTCGACGCGGTCGCCCTCCAGCCACCGCGCCGCGAAGGGGAGGTCGTCGAACGCCTCGATCTCTTCGAGGGCCTGCCGCGCGCGGCGGTCGCGCACGCTCCCGGACCCCTGCCGCTCGAAGATCTCCTCTTCCGTTCCCTCGCCGACCTTCCCGCGCCCGTCGGTCGCGAACGGCTCGATCGCGACCGCCTGCCCCGGCTCCAGCTCGACGGAGCGGTCGACGCCGCGGTTCGGGACCGTCGGGCCGGTGTGGGCGTCGTAGCGCTCGACGCCGTGCCCGGAGAGGTTCAGGACGGGGGTGTAGCCGTAGCCGCGGATCACGTCCTCGATCGCCGCGCCGACGACGCCGACCTCGACGCCCGGACCGGCCTCGTCGACCGCGGCCTCCAGCGCCATCTCGGCGGCCTCGACGAGCTCGGGGGTGCCCGTGTGGTCGACGGTCACCGCGGCGTCGGCGATGTAGCCGTCGACGTGGACGCCGACGTCGAGACACACCATCTCCTCGCCGAACTCGGTGTCGTCGTCGCGGCCCGGCGTGGCGTGCGACGCCTCCGGGTCGACGCTGATGTTGACGGGGAACGCGAGCCCGGCCCCCTGCTCGCGGACGAAGTCCTCCGTCCACTCCGCGACCTCCAGGTGCGTCCGCCCCGGCTCGACCATCTCGCGGGCCTCGTTCGTCGCCTCGACCAACACCGCGCCGGCCTCCCGGTAGCTCTCGACCGCGTCGTCGTCTAGGGATCCGTGACTCATGGCAGTCGGTTCGGTCAGCGACCGCAAAGAGGTTGCGGAGGGAGGGCGACGGCGTCAGTCCCGGGCGTCCGTCGCGGACGTGCCCTCCCCGTCGGCCGCGACCTGATCCGCGTCGGTCGCCGCTCCGGGCGCAGCCTCGCCCGCCTCGGCCCCCTCTTCACTCTCTCCCTCGGCCGCCGGGAGCCACATCGTCACCACCGTCCCGGTCGGCTCCCGCGTGTCGATGTCGAGCTCGCCGCCCGACTCCGTGACGATCCAGTGGACGAGCCAGAGGCCGAGCCCGCTCGCGTGCTCCAGCGCCGTCTCGCGCGCCTCCGTGAAGACGGCCCGCTCGACCGGCGGAATGCCCGGACCGTCGTCGGCGACCTCGATCCGATACCCGCCGTCGGCGGCCTCGAGATCGACCTCGACGGTCGGCCGCTCGCGGTCGCTGTGGACGACGGCGTTCTCCAGCACGTTCCGGACCGCGGACTCGAGCAGCTCGTCGGCGTTCGCGATGGCGGCGTCCGGGGTCGAGACCGTCACGGTCGCGTGCGGGAACGACGATTCGAGCGACGCACAGAGGCGGTCGACCAGCCGCGCGAGGTCGATGGTCGTCTGTCCGGCCTCGCTGTGGAGCGCCACGTCGATCTCGCGGGCCTGGTCGCTGAGGTGCGTCAGCGTCTCCACCTTTCGGTCGATGACGTCCAGGTAGTCGTCGCCCTCCTCGTCGACGTGATCGCGAAGCAGGTCCGCGTAGCCGCCGATCACGTTCGTGTCGTTCTTCAGGTCGTGTCTCAGCACGCGGTTGAGCACCTGGAGACGCTGCTCGTAGCGGCGGCTCTCCGTCACGTCCGTCGCGGTGATCACGACCTCCTCGGTGTCGTCGAACAGGCGCTCGACGGTCGTCTCGAACCGGCGCCAGTTCCCGTCGGCGTGCGCGATCCGGTGGTCGAGCGGCTGCGGCTCGCCCGTCTCGAACGCGCGTTCGAACGCGCGCTGCGCCTCCAGCCTGTCGTCGGGGTGGACCAGATCGACGACCGGTCGCCCCTCGATCTCGGCGGGATCGTGGCCGAGCAGCCGCTCTATCGACGGGCTCACGTAGCGGAGCAGGCCGTCGGCGCCGCAGACGGCGACGACGTTCGGCGACTTCTCGATGAGGGTCCGGTACCGGCGCTGGAGCGTCTCGCGTTCGGTGACGTCTCGGAAGAGGAGGACGGTGCCGCCGGACCCCTCGCGCGGCGGCGCGCCGGGACCCGCGCCGTCGATCGCGTGGACGTCCACGGTCAGGAACCGATGACTCCCCCCGTCGTTGAGAGTCACCCAAAGCTCCCGCTCGCGCGGGCCCTTCGTCCGGTCGCCCGACACCGCCTCGACGACGCCCGGAGCGGAGCCGAACGCCTCCGCGGCGTCGCGTCCGATCGCGACCGACGGGAACAGCCCCCTCGCCGGCTCGTTCGCGTCGACGATCCGTCCCGTCGCGTCGACGACGACGACCCCGTCGGAGAGGTTCGCGAAGACGGCGTCGCGGGCGACCGGCGAGAGGTCGAGGAGCCGGTGTCTGAACACGACCCAGCCGATCGCCCCCGACGTGGCGGCGAACGTCACCGGCGTGAAGTCGACGAACGCCGGGCCGAGCGCCCCCCAGACGCCGAGGACGCCGGCGGCGGTCGGCGCGACGCCGGCGACGAGCAGCAGCGTCGCCTGCCGACGGAAGATGCCTTCCCTGGTGAGCGCCGCGTACCCGAGGAGGGCGAAGGTGAGCAGGTTCACGGCGTACGAGTAGGCCACGAACGCGAGGAGCGGCGGCGTCGGGGCGTACTCCATGACGAGGTAGCCGCCGGCGTCGGCGAGCGACGGGGCGCGGTAGAACAGCGCGTCGGGACCGAGCAGGAGGGCGCCGGCGACCGCGGCGGCGGGGACGAGACAGAGGAGCGCGAACCGGCGCGGCCGGAGCCACGTCGTTCGGTCGACGTACGCGAGCACGAACGCGGGCCAGGCGACCGCGAGGACGCCGATGCCGACCCAGACGAACCGATTCCAGAAGAGGGTCGCGTCGAGCGCGGTCGCCGACAGCTGGGCCGCGTACGCCAGCGACCAGGCCCCGCTCCCGAGCGCGACGCCGACGAAGGCGCGGACGAGCGCGCCGTCCCCTCGCCCCCGGTTCGTCGCGGCGTACGCGGCGAAGGAGAACGAGGCGAGCGCCGCCACGAGCAACGGGGCCGTGTACGGTGTCGGTTGCCACACCATCGATACCGGTAGCATGACGGTATCGGGTAAAAGTGAACCGGACCGAACGCCCTAAGACGCCGCCGAAACGACGGGAGATATGCTCGAACCGGGCGAATCCGCACCCCCGATCACGCTGTCCGACCAGCACGGCGACACGGTCACCGTCGACCCCGCCGACGCGCGGTACACGGTGGTCTACTTCTACCCGCGCGCCGACACGCCGGGCTGTACCGCCGAGGCGTGCGGCTTCCGCGACGAGTGGGACGCCTTCGAGGGGGCCGATATCGCCGTCGTCGGGGTCAGCGACGACCCCGTCGAGGACCTGGAGCCGTTCGCCGAGAAGTACGACCTCCCGTTCGCGCTGCTCTCCGACCCCGACGGCGAGGTGGCGAGCGCGTACGACTCCTACGGCGAGAAGCAGATGTTCGGCAACACCTTCGACGGGGTGTTCCGGAACACGTACGTGCTCGACGACGAGGGCACCGTCGTCCTCGCGTACGAGGGTGTCTCCCCCGAGAACCACGCCGTCGAGATCGTCGAGGACATCGCCGCGCTGGAGGGCTGAGTTCGACGGCGTACTGTCCGACCGCATCTGTCGAACCGCCTACTGGGGCACAGATCCGACTTCGGCCAATACAGGGGATCCGCATACCGCACGGTCCACACCGACCTCTATTGGAATACATCGCTCACAGCAGTGTCGGCGCTTTTGTCGTTTATCCCCCTTATCCCGATCGGGGCGATCTCATAAAATCAACAGTTAACGATTTCAACAGGGGGGTTGAACATTAAATGAGAGTGAGCTCGTTTGGCCGAAGTGTATCTGAGAATATCGACGGCCCGTCCCGCGCGGTACCGAACTCTGTGATTGGCGCCTTCAGCTCCGCACATGAACTCCACGACAAGTAGTGTCCTCGACGCGTCCACCGTCGTCGTCGTCGGCGACACGCCGTGGATAACGTCATACGCCGGCGCTCTCCGCGAGGAATTCGAGGCGACGGTCCACGACGTATCGACGGCGGCGGCGGCTCGAGAGAAGCTTCGACAGACGACCGTCGACTGCGTCGTTACAGACGAGACTCTCGCCGAAACGACTGGGATCGGCCTTGTCCGCCACATCCGCGATACGTCGACGACGCTACCGGTGATTCTGGGGACGGCCGACGGCAGCGAGCGACTTGCCAGCGAGGCCATCGAAGCCGGCGTGACCGATTACATCGCCGTCAGCGACCCGTCGGACGACGCCGTCTCCGACGCCATACTGCGAACCGAGCGGGCGATCCGGAGGGCTCAGCGCTCGGCCACGCGGCGCGAGCGCGCGCGACAGTTCGACGCCATCTTCCACGATACCAGGTCCGCGACGTGGGTGCTCGACCCCGAGGGGACGCTCACGCGCGTCAACCAAGCCGCCCGTGACATGGTGGACGCGGACGCCGGCGCCGTCGTCGGCGACCCGTTCTGGACGCTCCCCTGGTGGCCCGACGACAGCCAAACGAGAGACGATATCCGTCGGCTCGTGGGCGCGGCCGGAGACGGCGAGTTCGGGCACGCCGTCGTCATCCAGGACGCTGCAACGAGCTCCAGCGTTCTGGAACTCTCCGTGCAGCCGGTCACCGACGAACGCGGCGAGCTCGTCTCGATCATCGTCGACAGCGTCGAAATCACCGATCGCGTCGACCTCGAACGGGAGCTCCGACGCTCCGAAGAGCTCCACCGCGTCACGCTCAACAATATGACCGATACCGTCCTCATGACCGACGAGGACGGCGAATACACGTACGTCTGCCCGAACGCGCACTTCATCTTCGGATACACCGCCGACGAGATCCGGGAGATCGGGACGATCGAGGACCTGCTCGGCGAGGACCTCTTCGACCGCGAGAAGCTCGCCGGCGAGGGCGTCCTGAAGAACATCGAGACGACGGCGACGGACAAGGCCGGCCGCGAACACACGCTGTTGGTGAACGTCCGCGAAGTCGCGATTCAGGACGGGACGCTGCTGTACAGCTGTCGGGACGTCACGAAACGAAAGCAGCGCGAACGGTCGCTGGCCGCTCTCCAGGAGACCGCACGGGACTTCCTCTACGCCGAGACGCACCAGGAGATCGCCCAGCACGTCGTCGACGACACCGCGGACGTCTTGGGCCTCGACGCGAGCGCCGTCTACCTCTTCGACGCCGACGATAATCACCTCCAGCCCGTCGTCCACTCGCAGTCGATGCGGAACGCCCACGGCCCGCTGCCCGCCGTTCACGCGGACGGGAACGACCTCGTCAGTCACAGTTTCGTCGAGAACGAGGCCAGCTTCTTCGCGGACGTCCACGATGCGGACCGCCTCGCGAACGTCGCGACCGACCTTCGGAGTGCGGCGTACATCCCGCTCGGCAACCACGGCGTGTTCGTCGTCGGCTCGACGGCGATCGGCGTGTTCGACGACGTCACGCGAGAGCTCACCGACCTCCTCGCGGCGACCGCTGAGGCGGCGCTCGACCGCGTCGACCGCGAGTCGCAGCTCCGCGAACAGGACCGCGAACTCCAGCGACAGAACGACCAGCTCACCGCGCTCAACCAGATCAACGAGACCATCCGTGAGATCGATCAGGCGCTCGTGCAGTCCGAGACCAGGGAGGAGATCGATCACACCGTCTGTGACCGCCTCACCGCCGACGGCCGCTTCCAGTTCGCCTGGATCGGCACGCTCGACGGGCCGAGCGAGACGGTGACGCCGCAGGCGTGGGCCGGCGCGGATCGGGGATACCTCGATACGCAATCGTTCCCCGTGGCCGCCGAGAACGTCGAGCCGGCAGGCCGGACTGCGGCATCCGGATCGATGACGCTCGTCTCGAACGTCGCGGCCGACCTTCGCGCGGCCTCGTGGCGCAAGGACGCGATTTCACGCGACCTGCTCTCCGTCTTGAGCATCCCGCTGGTGTACAACGACCTCTCGTACGGCGTTCTGACGGTGTATGCGACCGCGCCGGACGCCTTCGGTGAGACAATCCAGTCCGTGTTCGCGGAGCTGGGAGAGACGATCGCCGCCGCCATCAGCGCGAGCGAGCGCAAGCGCGCACTGCTCACCACGTCGATGACTCGGGTCGAGTACGCGGTCACCGATCCGTCGTTCGTGCTGACGCGGTTGGCGGAGGCCGCCGACTGCACGCTCACCTACGAGGGCGGCGTCCAACAGACCGCCAGCGGAAACTACGTCTTCGTCACCGTCGACGACGCGCCGCTCGACGCCGTCGTCGACGCGGCGGACGGCCTCCGCATCGTCGAGGACGTACGGCGGATCCGCGGCGGCGACTCCGGCGGCGTGGTGCGGCTCCGGCTCTCCGAGCCGTTTCTCGCGACGGAGCTCGCCGACCACGGCGCCGTCCTCCGAGGTGCGACAGCCTCACGATCGAACACGGAGTTGGTTATCGACCTCTCTCACGGCGTCGAGGTCAGAGACGTCACCCAGTTCATCAGCGGGCGCTTCCGCGACGTCACGCTCACGTCGAAACAGACCCGGGAACAGGCGTCCGAACACGGACTCTACGCGTCGGTGCTCGATCAACTGACTGCCAGACAGCTGGAAGTCCTGGAGACGGCGTACTACAGCGGGTTCTTCGAGTCCCCGCGGGAGGCGACCGGGGAGGCCGTGTCGGACTCGCTGGACATCTCCCCCCAAGCCTTCTATCAGCATATCCGAACCGCACAACGGAAGCTGTTCACGGCGCTGATCGACGATCACTCGCCCGTCGTTACTCACTCCACGGACTGAACCCGCCGGAAATATCGATGCCGGAGCACTGCCGGCCCGGTAGTTCACCGGACTCTCGTTGTCCATCGGGTTGTATTATAAACAACCCTGTACGCCTACCGGGTTCATACTCAACTACCGACTATTCCCTCCTGTACCCACTCCGTTTTGATAGAGTGCCCTGCGAGAGACCGCCGGGACTCTCAGATCACCATGAGAGACGCCTCCCAAAATTCGGCCGCGGAATCGCCTTACGAGTGTTTTGAATGCGGCAAGGTCGTGCTTTCGGAAACCAGTCCGGGCACGTGTCCCGACTGTGCCGGGGAGATGCGGAACCGACGCATGCCGATAGAGTAGCGATGGCCTCGACAGCAACAGCTCGCGACGAGGAATCGAGCGAACCGGAGTCCGCGTTACGGACGGCGCGCCGCCAGCTCCAGCAGGCAGCCGATCACCTCGACATCGATCAGAACGTCATCGAGCGACTCAAGCACCCCAAGAGGGTCCACGAGGTCACCGTTCCGATCGAACGGGAAACCGGCGAGGTGGAGCTGTTCACGGGGTATCGAGCGCAACACGACAGCGTCCGGGGGCCGTTCAAGGGCGGGCTTCGATACCACCCCGACGTGACGCGCGAGGAGTGTGTCGGGCTCGGGATGTGGATGACGTGGAAGTGCGCCGTGATGGACATCCCCTTCGGCGGTGCGAAGGGCGGTATCGCCGTCAACCCCAAGGACCTCAGCGAGTCGGAAAAGGAACAGCTGACGCGCCGGTTCACCGACGAGATCCGGTCCGTCATCGGCCCGACGAAAGACATTCCCGCGCCCGACATGGGTACGGATCCGCAGACGATGGCGTGGCTGATGGACGCCTACTCGATGCAAGAGGGCGAAACGATTCCGGGGGTCGTCACGGGGAAACCGCCCGTCGTCGGCGGGAGCGAGGGGCGCGATTCGGCGCCCGGTCGGAGCGTCGCGATCATCGCCCGGGAGGCCATCGACTACTACGAGAAGGATATCGCGGCGACCGACGTCGCCGTGCAGGGCTTCGGGAGCGTCGGGGCGAACGCGGCGAAGCTACTCGACGACTGGGGGGCGAACGTCGTCGCCGTGAGTGACGTCAACGGCGCCATCTACGATGCGAACGGAGTAGATACGCGCGCGATTCCCGCTCACGACGAAGAGCCGGAGGCGGTGCTGACACACGGGGCCCCGGAGACGCTGACCAACGGCGAACTACTGGAGCTCGACGTGGACGTGGTGATTCCGGCGGCGATCGGAAACGTCCTGACGGCGGAGAACGCCGACGACGTCGCGGCGGACATCGTTATCGAGGGTGCGAACGGACCCACGACGAGCGCGGCGAGCGCGATCTTCGCCGAGCGGGATCTCCCGGTGATTCCGGATATTCTGGCTAACGCCGGCGGCGTGACGGTGAGCTACTTCGAATGGCTCCAGGACATCAACCGGCGCGCGTGGTCGCTGGACCGCGTTCACGATGAGCTGGAAACGGAAATGTTGGCTGCCTGGCAGGGCGTCCGTGAGGAGTTCGAGGCGCGTAACGTGACCTGGCGCGACGCGGCGTACATCGTCGCGCTATCGCGGATCGCGGAAGCTCACGAGACGCGCGGGCTCTGGCCGTGACGGTCCCCGCACGTTCGTACACGCGCGATCTTCAGCGCTTGGCCGTATCGGACGAGATCGCGTCTGAAGGATAGGATTTCGACGAACGGTTCAAAACAGCCCGCCGACCCGCGAGAGGAGCCGCGGCACCTCGTCGGCGATCGCGTGCCGCTTGAGGAGCGCGAACCCGACGACGATGACGGCGAAGCCGGCGACCGTCAGCGGCGTCACGGGCTCCGAGAGGAGGAGCGCGCCGGCGACGGTCGCGACGACGGGGACGACGTAGGAGACGAGGTTGATCTCGAACGCTCCCAGCCGGTCGAGCAGCGTGAAGTAGATGGTGTACGCGACCGCCGAGGACAACACGCCGAGGAACAGCAGCGAACCGACCGCCGGGAGCTCCGCGACCGGGAGCTGTTGGCTCTCGCCGAGCCCCGCGCTGAGCCCGTGGATCAACAGGGCGCCGAACAGCATCGCCCACCCCGTGAGCGCGATGCTGGAGAAGCTCGTCTCCACGGTGCGGAGCCCGACGCTGCCGACCGCGACCGCGATCACGCCGACCGAGATGAGCCCGACGCCGATCGTGACGCCGCCGGCGAGGTTCGACGGGTCGGGCTGGGCGACGAGGCCGACGCCGACGAACGCGAGCACCACGCCGAGCGCGCCCCGCGCGTCGAGGTCGGAGCCGCCGATCCAGGCGGCCGCGACCGCCGCGGTCGCGATCGGCACGAGGCTGTAGGTGATGGAGGCGATGCCGCTCGTCGTGTACTGCTGGCCGACGAACAAAAGCGAGTTGTTGGCGGCGACGGAGAGCCCCCCGCTGAAGCCGATCGCGGCCAGGTCGCCGCGCGTGCTCGGGAGCGGTCCCGCCTCCGTCAGGAGGACGTACGACACCAGCACCAGCGCCGCCACGTCGAACCGGTAGGCGGCGTACAGCACGGGCGGGTAGTAGTCGAGGCCGACCTCGATGGCGACGAACGAACCGCCCCACAGGAAGGCGAGCGTGAAGAACAGGACGACGTCTCGGTACCGGGACACGGAGGGAACACGGCGACCGAGGATAAAGCGGTGTCCGTTGCGGACGGGACCGCCGGATCGGGATCGGAGCCGTTCCGCCGCGGCCGTCCGGGGACGAGCCGGACGGCCGCGTGGGCCCGCCGACCCGCTCAGTAGCCGCGGACGATCAGGTAGTCAGCGAGGTCCTCGAGGAGGCTCCGGGAGCCGCCCTCGGGGAGCAGTTCGAGGTGCTCTTTCGACCGCGCCGTGAGGTCCTCGGCCGTCTCGCGGGCGTACGCGATCGAGCCGGCCTCCTCGAGGGCGGCGACCGCGTCCTCGATGGCCGACTCCGTGACCTCGGCCGGGGTGTCGGCGTCGACGAGCCCGTCGACGTCGACGCCCTCCTGTCGCGCGTGGAGCGTGATCAGCGTCTCCTTCCCCTCGACGAGGTCGGAGCCGCGCTGCTTGCCGAGCTCCTCGGAGGGGACGGTGAGATCGAGCACGTCGTCCTGGATCTGGAACGCCCGCCCCGAGTCGATCCCGTACTCGTACAGCGCGTCGACGACCTCGTCGTCGGCGCCGAGCAGGACGGCCGGCGTCGCCGCCGACGCCCCGTAGAGGACCGCGGTCTTCAGCTCGATCATCTCCAGGTACTCGTCCGGGAGGATGTCGTCGCGGGACTCGAAGGAGACGTCGAGCGCCTGCCCCTCGCAGATCTGCGTGCAGGTGGACGCGAGCACGCGCATCGCCTCCAGCCCGTTCTCGGGGGCGGCGCCCGTCTCCGTCATGAACTCGAACCCCTTCGAGTAGAGGGTGTCGCCGGCGAGGATCGCCGTCGACGTGTCGTACTTCTCGTGGACGGCGGGGACGCCGCGCCGGAGCTCGTCCTCGTCCATGATGTCGTCGTGGATCAGGGTGAACGACTGGATCACCTCGATGGCGACCGCCGCGCGCATCACGTCCACCTCGGTCCCGTCGAGGGCGGCGAACTCGCGGAAGTCGACGCTCATCGGCTCGACGCCAGCGACGGCCTCCGCAGCGAGCGTCGCCACCGTCGGGCGCAGCCGCTTCCCGCCCGCCTCCAGGATGTACCGCGTCGCCTCGTAGAGGCGCTCCGGGTGCTGTACCGGCAGCTCTTCGTCGATAGCGGCGTTGACCAGTTCGCGCCGCTCGCGGATGGCGTCCAGCACCCGCGCCTCCTTCGTCTCGCTCGTCATTCGGCGAGTTGGATGACGTTGCCGTTCTGCGTGACGTGGATGTCACGTCCGAGCTTGTACCCCTGCGAGGTGGCGAGGTTCACGTACGGCGAGCGCCCCTCCAGCGACTGGTGGGCCGGGATGAGGTGCTGGGGCTGTAGCGCCTGCAGCATCTCGTAGTGGCCCTCCTCGCGGAGGTGGCCGGAGACGTGGATGTCGTCGTAGAGGCGCGCGCCCTGCATCCGGAGGAGCTGCTCCGACTGGTAGCGCTGGCCCTCGTTGGTGGGCTCCGGGATGACGCTGGCGCTGAAGACGACCTTGTCGCCGTCGTCGATTTCGTACGGGGTCTCGCCGCGGCCCATGCGGGTTAACATCGCGCGCGGCTCGCCCTGGTGACCCGTCACGATGGGGAGGAAGTTCCCCTTCCCCTCCTTCATGATCCGCTTGAACGCGCGGTCGACGGACTTCCGGTGGCCGTACATGCCGACGTCGCCCTGGAAGTCGACGAAGTCGAGCCGCTCGGCGGTGCCCGAGTACTTCTCCATCGAGCGGCCCAGCAGGACCGGCTGGCGGCCGATCTCGCGGGCGTACTCGACGAGCGTCTTCACGCGAGCGATGTGCGAGGAGAACGTCGTGGCGACGATCCCGCCCGAGTAGTCCTCCATCGATGTCAGCGTGTCCTCGACGTGCTTCTTCGCGTACGACTCCGAGGGCGTCCGGCCCTTCCGGCCGGCGTTCGTGCAGTCCTCGATGTAACAGAGGACGCCCTCGTCTTGGCGGCCGATCTCGCGGAACCGGTCCATGTCGATCGGGTCGCCGATGACGGGGGTGTGGTCCAGGCGCTTGTCGAGGCCGTAGACGATCGCGCCCTCGGGGGTGTGGAGGACCGGGTTGATCGCGTCGATGATCGAGTGGGTGACGTTGACGAACTCCATCTCGACCTGCTCGGAGTCACCGATCGCCATCGTGCCGCCCGCCTTCATCTTCACGAGGTCGTTGTCGACTTGGAACTTCCCCTCGTCGGCGATCTGCTGTTTGACCAGCTCGATCGTGTACGGGGAGCCGACGATCGGGGCGTCGTACCGGTGGGCGAGCTTCGGGATGCCCGCGATGTGGTCGAGGTGGCCGTGGGTGGGGACGATCGCCTGGACGTCGCCCTCCAGCTCGCTCATGACGCGGTCGTCCGGGATCGCGCCCATGTCGATCAGGTCGAGGCTGTGCATGCTCTCGGTCTCCACGTTGTCGTGGATGAGGACCTTACTGAGGTTCAGGCCCATGTCGAAGATGACGATGTCGTCGCCCGCGCGGACCGCCGTCATCTGTCGACCGACCTCTTCGTAACCGCCGAGTGTCGCAATTTCGATTTCCATGGTTTGTGTATATCGAACGCCTGAACGGCGTCCATCACTGAAACCCCGCAAGGAGCCGTCAGCGCTTCGTCCGACCGCGCGTCGTTGAGGCCCCGCTACGGCCGAGCCGACGTCGGCTCACCGTGTCCCGCGGGAGTGTGGTGTCCCGAGATACAGGAGCCCGTGTTAAAAACACCGGGGTTCGGTCGCGCCCGCGCCGACCGGTAACACGGCGGTACCCGACCGTCTCGCCGCGCGAGAACGGACTTTCACCCAACCGGTCCCCTTCGTGTCCCGGTATTTTTATTACCGCGACGGGCGGCGATACGTACAATGAGTGGACGACCCCTCGACGTGCTCGAAGCGTCGCTCGAGGAGCCAGTGACGGTACACCTGAAGGACGGGACGACCTACTACGGAATCTTAGCCGGCTACGACCAACACATGAACGTCGTCATCGAACCGGAGGCCGACGTCGGCGACCGCGTCGACGACGACCTCGAGGGCGAGTTCGCCGTCGCGATCGAAGACACAACGATTATACGCGGCGATAACGTCGTCACCATCAAAGCATGACCGGCTCCGGAACGCCCTCTCAGGGGAAGAAGAACAAGACGGTTCACGTGAAGTGCCGCCGCTGCGGCGAGAAGTCCTACCACGTCAAGAAGGAGCGCTGCTCCTCCTGCGGCTTCGGCAAGTCCGCGAAGCGCCGCGACTACGCGTGGCAGTCGAAGACCGGCGACCACTGACGACGACGCTTTCTCGATCTCTCCATTCCGCTCGACTCCCGTAGCGTCGGCTCCGGTCGCGGCGGACCCCTCGAACCCCACGATTCCGCCGCCGGCTGAACCCCACGATTCCGCCGCCGGCCGAACCCTTACTACCGGCGGTCGCCGAGCCCGGGCATGGACCTCTCCGTCGTCGACCTCTCGCCGGTCCCGGAAGACGGGACCGCCGCTGACGCCTTCGCGAACACGGTCGCGGCCGCCGAGCAGGCGGAGCGACTGGGGTACTCGCGGTTCTGGGTCGCCGAGCACCACGGCCGGACCGACCGCCTCGCGGGGACGACCCCGGAGGTGCTCCTCGGCCGGCTGGCGGGCGCGACCGACGACATCCGCATCGGCAGCGGGGCCGTCCTGCTCAACCGCTACAGCCCGTTCAAGGTCGCCGAGTCGTTCGGGACGCTCGACGGGCTCGCACCGGGGCGGGTCGACGCCGGCGTCGGCCGGGCGAACGGTCCGCCGGCCGCCGACCGCGCGCTCGGGACGAGCCGCCGCGTCGAGAACCCGAACGAGGACCACGCAGAGCGGATCCGCGCGCTCGTGAGCCACCTCTACGACGACTACCCGGACGAGCACGAGTACGCCGATCTCGGCGTCCCGCGCTCCGGGGACGGTCCCCCGGTCCCGTGGGTGCTCGGGTCGAGCCCGGCGAGCGGGGAGATCGCCGGCAAGCTCGGGCTCCGGTACTGCTTCGCCGGGTTCATCCGTCCCGGGTTCGCAGAGCGCGCCTTCGCGGCCTACCGGGAGGCGTTCGAGCCCGGCGCGCTCCCCGGCGGCCCCGACGAGCCGACGGGAACGGTCGCGGTCAACGCGGTCGCCGCCGAGAGCGACGCGGCAGCCGCGCGCCGCCGCGCCCCCGCGGAGGCGACCTTCCGGCGGATGCAACGGGGAGACCTCGGCGACTCGACGCCGAGCGTCGCGGAGGCGATCGACGAGCTCGGCGGCGTCCCGGAGCCGACGCCCGCGACGCTCGACGCCGACGAGTGGCCGCGGTCGATCTCCGGGAGCCCGGAGACGATCGCCGGCCTGCTCGAACAGCTCGCCGACCGCGTCGGCGTCGACGAGGTGATGATCCAGCACACGGTCCCCGACCACGAGGACGCGTTGGAGTCGCACGCGCTGCTGGCCGAGGCTGTCGGGCTGGAGCCGAGAAACTAACGCGCCGGCGTCGCCGTCCGGCTCACCGAGCGCGCGGCGGGTTCCGGACCAGCCCGTCGAGCATCAGTAGTGCACACGCCAGCGCGGCGATAGCGACGGGGACCACCCACCCCTCGACCACCGCCGCCGCGGCGCCGTACCCGCCGACGAACAGCAGCGGCATACCGGCGAGGATCGCGTCGGCCCTGTCCACGCGCTCGGGCAGGTCGATCGGGCCGCCGTCGGCGACGCTCATCAGTCGACGTACCCTAGGTCCCGAAGCCGCTGGCCGATACGGCGGGCCTCCGCCTCGCTGATCTCGTCGTCCGACTCCATCTCCTGGACGACGACGTGCTTCACGAACTCCTTCACCGAGCCGAACGGCTCGTCCTCGATGTACTCCTCGACGTCGGCGACGAACTCCTTCCGCAGCGAGATGGTGGTGTAGTCGGTCATTACGCCGGATCAGGGGCTCCCGGGTAAAAAATCTAATTACATGTAATTACGAATGATCTGGACTACTCCACGCGTTCGCGAGCGGCCGCGATCAGCATCGGCAGCATGACGGTCGCGTCGCCGTAGACGGAGGCGTTGCGCGCGTCCTTCTCCAGTTTCCCCCACGACCGTGCCTCCTCCAGCGTGGCGCCGGAGAGGCCGCCGGTCGCCTCCGGGTCCATCGTGATCTGGACCGCGTAGTCGTACGCGCGCGGCGTGACGAGCATCGTCTGGAGGGTGAAGTTCTTCGGGACGCCGCCGCCGACGAGCAGGCAGCCGGCGTCGTCGGCCTCGAACGCGAGGTCGGTCAGCTCCGTCATGTCGGCGAGCGCGTCGAGCGTGAAGTCGGCCGTCTGCGCGTACATCCACGCCTGGAGCCCCAGGACCGAGTCCTGTACCGCCGGGCAGTAGACCGGCACGTCGCACTCGTAGGCCGCGGCGGCGACGCCGGGGTCCTCGGCCACGTCGTCGCGCTCGTTGACCGCGGCGTTCGCGCGACCGAGCTCGCGCGCGAGGTCGGCGATGGAGACGGCGCCGTCTTCCTCGGCGTCCGGGTCGGCCTCGAGCGCCGGGAACACCTCTTCGCGGAGGTGGCCCTCGAACGCGGCGAAGTGCTCCTGCGGGAGGTAGACGTTGTAGATGCGGTCGACGCCCTCGTCGCGGAGCCCCTCGTCGTGCTCGCGGAGGCTCTTCTCGGGGTCGTGGGTCCGCCCGTGGTGGTGTTTCCCGCCGATCGCCTCGATCGCGTCGTGGGTGAGGTTCGCGCCCGTGGTCACGAGCGCGTCGACGTACCCGTCGCGGATGAGGTCGGAGACGATCCGGCGCATCCCGGCCGGCACCATCGCGCCCGCCAACGAGAGGAAGACGGTGCAGTCCTCGTTCCCGAACATCTCCGCCAGCACGTCGCCCGCCTCGTTGACCGACGCCGCGCCGATCCCGGCGTCGCCGTACCCCTCGACCAGCTCGCCGACCGTCATGTCGGCCGTCGCGCGCGTGTGCCCGACCGGGTCCTCGTGGAACTCCTCGCGGTGCGGGTCGTCGCCGTGGTCGTCGCCGTCGCTCATGCCGAGTGATGCGACGCGCGACCGTTTGAAACGACCGATCTATCGCCCGACCGATCCCCCGCTCACCGGCGGGAACAGCGCCAGCTCGTCCCCCTCCTCCAGCGTCGTCTCCAACCCGTCGTCGTGGCTGACGCTCCGCCCGTTCCGGAGGACGTTGATGTGGTCGGCCACCGCGCCGTCCTCGAGCACGCGGTCCCGGAGGTCGGGGTGCGCGTCGAGCAGGGCGTCGAGCGCGTCGCCGACCGTATCGCCCGGCGACGCCTCGATCTCTACGTTGCGGCCGCCGGCGGTCTCGGCGAGGTCCGCGAACAGCTTCCACTCCATACGCGAACCCCGCACGGACGCCTCAAGAGCGTTGCGTCCCCTCGCCGGGTTCGATTTCGGGATCGGTCCGATCCCCGTCGTCCGACTCGGTCGCGGTTTCGTCCCGATCCTCGTCGTCGGTCTCGGTGTCGTCCGCGGGCGGTTCGGCCTCCTCCCGTCCGGAGGCGGAGCCGGGCGTCGGAGTGACGCTCGACGGATCCGCCCGCTCGCCGGCGGCGTCGGCCTCGAACCGACGGAGGGCGTCGGGTCGACCGACCAGGTACACCAGGTCGCCGGCGCCGAAGGCGTACGCGCGCCGCGGGATCGGCTGTACCGATCCGTTCTCGGGGCGGACGGCGGCGACGACGACCTCGACGTCGCCGACGGTGCTCCCGGCGAGGGCGCTGCCGGCGCCGACCGTGATCGCCGCCATCGTCTCGTCGGCGTTCCGGAGCAGGGAGGCGAACTCCCGGTCGGCCTGCGGCTCGGACGGGAGCGTCACGATCCGGTAGGACTCCTCCTCGGTGAGCCCCTCGGCGTCGGACTCGTCGAGCGCGACGGTCGCCGCGTCGCCGGCGACGCCCCGGAGCTCGCCCGTGGCGACCCGCTTCGGCTCCGGCTCGGTGCGCCACAGCTGGACCGCGTCGCCGGCGGTCGCGTTGTTCGGCGGGTCCGCGGCCACGGCCACCGCGGCCGACCCCGGTGCGAGCGTCGGGCCGAGCCCCGCCGCGCGCGAGCCGACCGCGAAGTACTCGATCTCGCCGTCGTCCGTGACGTCGACGTCGACGTAGCCGACGCCGTGGTCGCTTTTCACCCGCTCGACGAGCCGTTCGCGGAGCTCCTCGCCGGAGAGTTTCCGCGCGAACAGCAGCGTCTTTTCGGCCATCTCGGCCTTCTTCTCCGGCGACACCGGGTCGTAGGTGTCCATGTCCCCGATATCCTCGGCCGACGGGAGCGTGACGGCCGTGAACCGCCCGACCGCTCGGACGATGCCGCTCAGCTCGCCCTCCAGCTGCCTGGCCCCCGAGAGCGCGAACACGTCGACCGCGAGGCGGTCGCCGACGTACCGCCCGCCCGGGGCGAACACCGCCGCGACGCCGAGCGAGACGACGTTGAAGAAGACGCTCTCCGGTTCGAGTAGCGCCGGGCTGTCGCCGACCGCGATCGCGCCGAGCGAGGTCGTGTTGAGGTACAGCGCGACGACGGAGACCCCGAGCAGGACGGTGACCCCCTCGGGGATCTCGTCGCGGAAGTACCACCGGTACGTCAGCGCGGCCCCGCCGGCGACGAGTATCGAGAGGACGGCGAACGTGACGAGCGTGATCGCCGCCTGTCGCGGACGCGCGAAGCCGACGTCGACTGGGGGCGCGACGGCGGCGAGGAACCCCCAGACGACTCCCGCGTCCGCGGCGACCGCCGCGCTCGCTTCCGCGGCCGCGATCATCGCGCGACCTCCGCGAACCGGTCGAGCGCGTCGCGGCTTCCCACGACGAACAGCTCGTCCTCGGCGGAGAGGAGCTGTGACCCACTCGGCGCGATCGTCCACGAGTCGTGACGCGCCGCGAGGACGGCGACGTCGTACGCCTCCCGGACGCCCACCTCGCCGATCGTGTGGCCGTCGAGGGGGCCGCCGGGGACGACGGACACCTTGCGGAACCGCTTCCCCGCGCGGCGCAGCAGCGTCGTGAGCTCGTACTCCCGGCGCGTGCCGCGGGAGAGGACGAGGACGCGTCCCCGACCCGCGCGCAGCAGCGCGCTCGCCTCCGACCGGTCGACGGCGACCGTCACCCGTCCCTCCCCCCCGGTCGTCGTCGGAGCGCTGGCGGCCGGCGGGGCCGCGGGCGCCTCGCCGCCGTCGGTTCGGGGGTCGCCGTCCCCTCGCGGCTCGGCGTCGGTCCGTTCGGTCCCGAGCGGATCGCCTCCCGCTTCCCCCGGGTCAGTCGCCGACTTCGACGCGCCCGGCTCCGGCTTCCCACTCGTCCTGGCGGCCAGCACGGTCCCGTCCACGCTGAGGTCGGACGCGAGCACGCGCACGACGTCGCCGCGGGCGATCCCCGTCGGAACGAGCGCCGGAACCGACACCGCGCGCTTCCCCTGCGGGACCCGCTTCGACAGCGCGCCGGTCGGCGGCGCCGCGGCCACGGTCGCGTTGGCGCGCTCGTCGATCCGCACGGCGACGTCGGCCAGGTCGAGCTCGGTCCGGAGCCGCTCCGCGAACCGGTCCTCCAGCTCGACGAGCGGGAGGTCGGCCGGGAACGTCCACTCGCCGTCGACGATCGCGCGGCGGGTCTCGGCCGGCAGCGGCGGGTACCCCTCCATGTCGTTCACCTCGCCGGCGACGTCGACGGTGACTCGTCCCCGACCGCCGACGAGCTCGACGACGTCCGTCGAGAGGGTCCGGTCGCGGAGCTGCTGGAGCGAGAGCCGCTTGGGGACGGTGGCGCCGAGCTTGTCCCCCTGGGCGTGCGCGTACAGCGAGATCATCAGAATGACGACGATGGCCGTGAGGATCGCCGGCGCGCGCTCCGACGAGCGGATCGTCTCGTCGTTGAGGGCGAGCAGGCCGCCGTTGATGCCGGCGATCGCGAGCGCGAGGACGACGACCCCGAGCCCGGGGATCGTCACCCCGGTGACGTACTTGAACACGAAACCGAGCACCCCGGAGACCAGCGCGGGCAGGATCCCCGTGATGATCCCGAGGTAGATCCCGAAGACGATCTCGACGGGCAGTGACATACGCCCCACACTCGGCGGTGCGCTTAAACCCCTGTCGGCGCGGGGACCGCGTCGCGGCCGCCCTCGACGCCGACACCGCTTCGCCCTCGCGGGGTTTAAGTTAAACCTCGGCGACGGGCCGGTATGGAGCTGACCCGCGACTGGGTGACCGTACGGGCATCCATCGCCCTGACGTTCGCGGTCGCGGTCCTGTCGATCCTCGCGGGGCTTGCCCAGATCGGCGGGCTCGGCGTCGACGGGCCGCTCGCCCCGCTCGTCCCCGACGTCGTCCGTCAGACGGTCGGGTTCACCGGGACGATCACCGGCTTCGCGATGCTCGGGAGCGGCTTCGCGCTGAAGAACGGTTACCGGGTCGGCTGGCACTCCACGGCGATCCTGCTGCCGCTGACCGCGATTCAGGGACTGATGCAGGCGTCGGTGCTCTCGTTCCCGCTGGTGGCGCTGTCGGTCCTGTCGGTGCCCGCGCTCGTCTACAACCGCGGGCGGTTCGACCGGCGCTTCTCCCCGTCGCCGACGCAGCTCGCGGCGGGCGCCGCGCTCGTGACCGCGGTCTCGTACGGGACGGTCGGAACCTACGCGCTGCGCGACCAGTTCGACGGCGTGGAGACGATCGTCGACGCCTTCTACTTCACCGTCGTCACCGCCTCCACGGTCGGCTACGGGGACATCGGTCCCCGCGCCGGCGTGGACGCCGACATCGCCCAGCTGTTCGTGCTCTCCTCGCTCGTGATGAACGTCGCCGCGTTCGCGGTGGCGCTCGGTGTCCTCCTCACGCCCGCCATCGAGGCGCAGCTCTCCAAGGCGCTCGGAAAGATGACAGACAGACAGATAGACCTCCTCGACGACCACGTCCTCGTGCTCGGCTACGGGGACCTGACGGAACCGATACTCGAAGAACTCGGCGAGCGCGACGGCGTCGACTACGCCGTGGTGACGCCCGACGAGACGGCCGCCCGGCGGCTCGCCGACCGCGAGATCCCGGTGTACACCGCGGACCCCAGCGACGTTGAGCCGCTCGAGCGGGTCAACCTCGACGGCGCCCGCGCGGTCGTCGTCGCCACCGAGGACGACGCGCGAGACGCGCTCGCCATCCTCACCGCCCGCCAGCTCAACCCCGACGTGCGGATCGTCGCGGCGGTGACCCAGCGGGAGAACGTGGACAAGCTCCGGCGCGCCGGCGCAGACCAAGTGATCTCGCCGTCGACGCTCGGCGGTCACATCCTCATCGACTGCGCGTTCGGCGCGGACAGCCGGGAAGCGACGGAGGGGATCCTCGACGACGTCGACCTCGACGACTGACGGCGGGTCGCGGCGCCGGCGGGCCGTCGAACGAGCGACCGCCACACCGGCGGGTCGCGACGACCCGGATTCGGTTCTCAGCGGCTCTGCCGCCCTTTGGTCTGCCGGTAGTCCCGGCTCAACACGCTCTCGCGCATGTGCTCGCGGAAGGCGTCGGCCTCGGCGTCGGTCATCTCGGTCGGCTCCTTCATCGGCACCAGCTCGAACCCCCGCCCGCGGATCGTCGTCGCGTGCTCGGCGTCGACGTCGAAGGAGTCCGGGCGGCGCGTCGTGTACTCGACCGCGAGCTCGCGGAGCGGTCGGTCCCCGACGGGGACGATGATCTGGGGGTTTATCATCCGGATCTCCGCGTTGAGGAACGGCTCGCAGGTGTCGACCTCGCGGTCGGTCGGCTCGCGGTCCGGGTGTCGACACCGCGTCAGGCCCGTGAAGAAGACGTTCTGGACGTCCGGCTCCGCCGCGTCCGGCGGCGACCGGACGAATCCGAGATCGGCGAAGATCGACTGGACGCGTTCGCCGCCGCCGGACCCCGTGAACGGCACGCCGTTCTCCTCGGCGGCCGCGGTCGGCCCGGTTCCGACGACGAGGAACTCGGCGCCCACGTCGCCGTAGCCGTGGACGACGCGCTCCCGCGCGTCGCACAGCTCGGGGCAGTTCTCGCAGGCCGTGTCCATCCCGAACGGGTTCCGGAGCTCCTGTTGGTTCGCGTCCACGGACGCACTGCGTCCCGCGAGCCCCTAAACGCTCCGCTGGGGGCGCCGGTCGTCGAGAAGCTGCGAACGAGCCGGATCAGTTCAGTTCGTAGGTGTCGCCGTCGGAGTCCACCATCCCCTCCCGCTTGAGGGTCTTCAGGATGCTGTACAGCGAGATCTTCTTCATTCCGAGCGAGTCGCCCATCTCCGAGACGGTGGCGTCGCCGTTCGTCGTCAGGTACAGGTACACGAGCTTCGCGCGGGGGGACTGCAGCTCCGGCGGTAGGGCCGGCGCCGCGGTGCGTGTCTCTATCATCTTGTCCGAAGCGTCGAGTTCGACGATAATAAATCCCCTATTCAACGATCGTCGAAATCCTCCAGAGAGGCCCTGAGTCGGTTTAGACCGCCTGAAAACGGGAACACAGTGATCGCGGGACCGACGCGTAGTCGGCATCGATGCCGAAACGCGCCGGTCGTTTCGACCGACGACGGATAGGAAATCGTGAACGATCCGGGACGATCGTGTCGGAGCGACGGCCGCGAAACGACCGAATCGTAGCCCTCGCGTCGCGTCCGACGGCTCAGTACGAGCGACTCTTCGGCTCGTACGTCTTGTCCTCGCCCTCGAGGATAGTCGGCTTGTACCAGAGCTCGGGCTCGCCGTCGTTCCACGAGACGAGCGTGTGTTTGAGCCACTCCTCGTCTTTCCGCTCCTGGTGTTCCTTCCGCCAGTGAGCGCCGCGGAACTCCTTCCGCGCGAGCGCGCCCATCGTGAGCGCCTCGGCGATGTCGAGGATGTTCCGCGTCTCCATCGTGTGGATCAGGTCGGTGTTGAACGTCCGCGACGGGTCGGAGACGGCGACGTCTCTGTACGTCTCGCGCGCCTCGTGAAGGTCGCCGAGGGTCTCCTCGAGCCGGCCCTCCTCGCGGAACACGTTGACGTTGGCGGTCATCGTCTCCTGGACCTGCGAGCGGATCTCCGCGTGGTTGCGCCCCTTGCGCGCGAGGAGCTCCTCGACGTAGTCCTCGGCGCGCTCGACGGCGGTACCGAGCACGCTCTCGGCGTCGGACGCCACCGCGCCGCCGTCGGCCGCGGCGGGGCCCTGTCCGCCGGTCTCGCCGACCTCGACCTCGAACTCGTACTCCGCGGGCTCCCACTCGCCGTCCTTGCCGGTCGTGATCTCGGCCTCGCCCATGTCCTCGCCGGCGGCGTGGCGGCCGGCGCGCTTGCCGAAGACGATGAGCTCCGGGAGCGCGTTGCCGCCGAGGCGGTTCGCGCCGTGGACCGACGCGCAGGCGCACTCGCCGGCGGCGTACAGTCCGCCGATGACGGTCTCGCCGAACTCGTTCGTCTCGATGCCGCCCATCGCGTAGTGCTGGCCGGGCTTGACCGGCATCGGCTCCGTGAGCCCGTCGGCGCCCTCGAAGTCCTCCGCGAGGTGGAGGATGTTCTCCAGCCGGTCGAGGATGCGCTCCTCGCCCAGATGCCGCATGTCGAGGTGGACGTACTCGTCCTCGATGCCGCGCCCCTCGTTGACCTCGGTCAGCTCGGCGCGGGAGACGACGTCGCGGGAGGCGAGCTCGCCGTCGTTGTTCGCGTACCCGTGCTCGAACATGAACCGCTCGCCCTTCTCGTTGTAGAGGATGCCGCCCTCGCCGCGGACGCCCTCGGAGATCAGGACCCCCGTCGACGGCAGCGTCGTCGGGTGGAACTGGATGAACTCCATGTCCTCCATCGGGACGCCCGCGCGGTACGCCATCGCGACGCCGTCGCCGGTGTTCGCGACCGCGTTGGTGGTGTGGTCGAACACCTGGCCCATCCCGCCCGTCGCGAGGATGACGCCGCCGTCGGCGCGGAAGCCGCTCACCTCGCCGCTCTGGATGTCGTAGGCGACGACGCCGTGGCAGGTGCGGTCGGCCGGGTCCTCCTCGTCGGTGACGGCGAGGTCCATCACGTGCCACTCGTCGTACACCGTGACGCCGCGTTTGACCACCTGCTCGTACATCGTGTGGAGCATCTGGTGGCCGGTCTCGGCGCCGGCGTACGTCGTCCGGGGGAAGGAGAGCCCGCCGAACGGGCGCTGGGAGACGCGGCCGTCCTCCTCGCGGGAGAACGGCATCCCCCAGTGTTCCAGCTGGATGACCTCCTCCGGGCTCTCCTTACAGAGGGCCTCGACCGCCGGCGCGTCGCCGAGGTAGTCCGACCCTTTCATGGTGTCGTACGCGTGGTCCTGCCAGGAGTCGGCGTCGCGCAGCGCCGCGTTGATTCCGCCTTCGGCCGCGCCCGTGTGCGAGCGGACCGGGTGGAGTTTCGAGACGATGGCCACGTCGGCCCCGGCTTCCTGTGCCGCGATCGCCGCCCGGAGTCCCGCCCCCCCGGCGCCGACAACGATGACGTCGTGTTCGTGCATTGTGATATGGTATTTCGTTGGTTCCGTAGTCCCTTGAGGGTGTCTCCCGCCGCTACCAGAACTTCAGGTTGCTCTTCACCGCTTCGCGCTTCAGCTCCTGGATGTGCTCGGTGAGCGGGATGTCCTTCGGGCACACCTCGGTACAGGAGAACTGGGTCTGACACCGCCAGACGCCGTGCTCCTGCTCGATGATCTCCAGCCGCTTCTGCTTGATGTCCTCGCCCTCGCGCTCGTCCATGGCGAACCGGTACGCCTTGTTGATCGCGGCGGGCCCGAGGTACTCGTTGTCGCCGGCGGCGATGTTACACGAGGACATGCAGGCGCCACACCAGATACAGCGCGTCGACATCTTCACCTTCTCGCGGTTCTCCCGCGTCTGGCGCTGCTCCTCCAGTTCGCCGTCGGGGTACTCGTTCGTCTGGAAGTACGGCTCGACGGCCTCCATCTGGTCGTAGAAGTGCTCCATGTCGACGACGAGGTCCTTCTCGACCTCGGCGTGCGGGAGCGGCTCGACGCGGATCGGCTCCTCGAGGTCGACGATCTGCGTCTTACACGCCAGCTTCTGGCCGCCGTTGACGAACATGGCGTCCGAGCCGCAGACGGCCTGCCGACAGGAGTGGCGGAACGTGAGCGAGGAGTCGTAGTTGTCCCGCGAGTACATCAGCGCGTCGAGGACGGTCATCCCCTTGGTGAACGGGACGTGGAACGTGTCGAACCGGGGCTCCTGTTTCCCCTCCACCTCGGGGTCGTACCGGAACACCTTCAGCTCGATCGTCTCCTCGTCGGCCGCGGCCTTCTCGGCCTCCTCGGCCTGCCGACGGGCGCGCTCCTCCGCGGCCCGGCGGCGCTTCTCCGTCCGCCGCTCGTCGCCCTTGGAGGGGGCTTCGGCCTCTGCTTCGGTCTCGCTCGATTCCTCGGTCTGCTTGGGTATCTGTGTGCTCATGGTCGGTTCAGTAGAGTCCGATTCCCGCCCACGCGTTCGCGGTGCGCACGCCCTGAACGATCAGGACCGCGCTCGCGGCGACGAGGGTCCACTTGATGACGGTGCGTTTGGTGCCGGTGAGCCCCTGGTTGACGAGGGCGTTGTACACCCCGTTGACCCCGTGGAACGTCGCCGTCACGAGGAAGAGGATCATCAGCGAGTAGTAGCTGATCTGCTCCATCCGCGCCGAGCTGGCGAGGAACGACACCTCGTCGGCGTGGTGGACGAAGTGGAGCAGGAAGAAGTGGAAGGCCAACACGACGAGCAGGAACGCCGCCGTGATCCGCTGGAGCAGCCACATCCGGCCGCCCGACTTGAACGAGGAGTAGCGCTCCGCCATCTCAGAATGCCCCCGCGATGAACGTCGGCACCGACGCGACGGTGATCGCTCCGGTCAAGATCAGCGACGCGTAGAAGCTCTTGTCCTGTGCGTCCAGGCCTACGCCGAGGTCGACGAGGAGGAGTCGGGTGCCGTTGAGCATGTGGAAGACGGCCACCGCGAGCAGGCCGACCTCGAGGAGCCGCACTAAGAGCAGGCTCTCGAGGCTGACGATCGTCTGGGTGTACACGTCCTCTCCGGCCATGATCGCGGCCTCGCCCGCGCCCGCAGCCGGGATTCCGGTGCTCAACACGGCGATGTGGGTGAACAGGTAACCGATGAGCACCCACCCCGTGAACTTATGGAAGATCCAGGCCCACATCCCCGCCTCGAACTCCCGCCACCGACTGAAGTCCTCGATGAGGCCTCGATTGTACGACTGACTCATGTCTAACGGTTCCGCACTGGGGTCGTATAGTAGTTTCTAACACGGCGGGATCGACCCCGACGGACCCCTGCCGTATCGTGATATGATCACGAGTAGCACGGCGGCCTCGTTCGCGGAAGCCTTTTACGTACTCCTCTCGCTCTTACGGACGCAATGGCGAAAGGGAAGGTTGACTTCTTCAACGACACCGGCGGCTACGGATTTATCGAGACTGACGACGCGGACGAGGACGTGTTCTTCCACATGGAGGACGTCGGCGGCCCGGACCTCGAGGAAGGTCAGGAAGTCGAGTTCGACATCGAGGAGGCGGACAAGGGTCCGCGCGCCACGAACGTCACCCGTCTGTAACCGCCGGCGACGTTTCAAGGTTGTATCGGCTTTTCGACCGTTCTACACCCGTGAGCGACCGCCGCGTTCGCGGACCGCGGGCGGTTTGAGAGCGCGGTTCGGCGGTCCTCGAACGGGAGTCGATCGCGACCCGTGAACCGGCCGTTCGGACCCCGACCGTTAGGGATTTATCAGTTGCTGACTGACCGGTCAGTCAATGAGCGACCAGCCGAGCGCGGCCGAGGAGATCATGGACGGGGTCTACCGCGCGCTCCGCGCCCACGGCTACGCCGACGTGACGATGCAGGACATCGCCGACGAGTGCTCGAAGAGCAAGTCGCTGCTCCACTACCACTACGACACGAAAGAGGACTTACTCGTCGCGTTCCTCGACTACGTCATCACCGACTCGGAGGCGCGGATCCGCGCCCACGCCGACGACCCCCCGGTCGAGCGGCTCGCGGGGTTCGTCGGCTGGTTCGTCTTCGAGGCCGACGCCGTCGACCGCGAGGCGTTCCACATCGCCCTCCTCGAACTCAGGACGCAGGGGCCGTTCAACGAGCGCATCCGCGAGCAGCTCGTCAGGAGCGACCGCCTGCTCCGCGGCACCGTCGCCGACATCCTCGAGTCGGGGATCGAAGCGGGAACGTTCCGCGAGGTCGACGTCGGGGAGACGGCGGCGCTCGTCGTCGCCACCCTCGACGGCGCGCGGACCCGACAGATCACGCTCACCGGCGGTGACGGCGACGACGCGGTCGACATCGACGACCTCCCCGAGCCGACGTACACCCGCCGAGTCGCCGAGGCGACCCTCCAGCGGATCGTCGAGCCGCTGCTCGTCGAGGACGTGGCGCTCCCCTCGCTGGAAGACGGCATCGCCGAGATGAACCGCGCGGACGAGGGGGAATGACCGCCGTCGCGGCGCGGTGCGGGCGGAACTCGCCGCGACGCGGGAGCGATCCTGCGTCCCCGAGGGGCCCCTGAGATGGGGTGGTTCGGCTTCGACCGCCCGCCGACCGTGCTGCTCGCGGTGATCGCCAGCACGTTCTTCGTCGGGTTCGGCGGCGGCGTCGTCTTCCCGATCCTCCCGAACCTCGGCGCCGTCCTCGGCATCTCGGCGTTCATGGTGGGCGTCATCCTCTCGGCGAACCGCTGGGTGCGGCTCGTCGCGAACGCGCCGGCCGGGGCCCTCGTCGACAGGTACGGGACGCGCAAGCCGTTCGTGTACGGGCTCTTAGTCGAGGGGATCGCCACCTTGGGGTACGTCGTCGCGCTCGCGATGCCGCCGGCGGAGTCGCTCCGTCCCCTCGCGGCGTCGCTGCCGCGGTTCGCGGTCGGCGCCGTCGCGATCGGTCCGGACTGGTGGTTCGCGCCGCTGTCGGTCGTCGTCGCGCCCGAGACGTGGTTCCTCCTCGCGCGGATTCTCTGGGGGTTCGGCTCCGCCGCGGTGTTCGCGACCGCCTACACCATCGCCGCCGACCTCTCCGACAGCGGGTCGCGCGGGACGAACATGGGCGTCGTCCGCGGCGGCATCACGATGGGGTTCCCGGCCGGGCTCGTGCTCGGCGGGATCGTCTCGTCGCTGGCCGGCAACGCCGCCGCGTTCGTCGTGGCCGCCGCGTTCGCGCTCACCGCCAGCGTCGTGGCCCACCGGTACGTCCCGGAGACGCACGTCACGGACGACCGCTCGGGGGACTCGATCAAGCCGTGGGACGTCGACACCGCGGTCCCGGCGCTCACGGTCGGGCTGGTCAACTTCGGGCTCCTGTTCGCGTACATCGGCGCGCTGTTCTCCACGCTCGTGCTGTTCCTCGGCGAGAACGACATCTCGCTGTTCGGGCTCGCCCCGCAGGGGACCTCCGGGCTGTTCATGGCCGGGACCGTCCTCTCCGCCGCCTTCTTCATGCTCGTCGGCGGTCGGATCTCGGACACGCGGGAGTCGCGCACGCCGATCCTGCTGACCTTCCTCGTCGTCTCGTGCGTCGGGTTCCTGCTGCTCGCCCGGTCTGGGTCGGTCGTCGACCTCGCGCTCGCCTGCGTCTTCATCGGCGCCGGACAGGGCGGCACGAGCGGCCCGATGATGGCGCTGCTCGCCGACCTCACCCCCGACGAGCGGATGGGGCGGGCCTCCGGGACGAACAACGTGTTCGGCGACGTCGGCGGCGGGCTCGGGCCGATGGTGTCGCTGCCGCTGATCGAGACGGTCGGCTTCGCGCCGATCTACGCCGCGTGCGCGGTCATGCCGCTCGCCGCGGGCGTGGCGCTGCTCGTCGGCGTCCGCCGCGAGACCGGGACGTTCCTCCCGGGGCGCACCGCCGACGACTCGGCGGACACCGCCGACGACGCGATCGACGCGGAGTCGTAGTCGACAGCGACTCCCCGATGCGGGAGCGCGTGCGACCGCGATCGCGACGGTCGCACGCCGGCCGGGGAGAAAACCGATCGTTCGGTCGCCGACGTGTTTTTATACGTCCGGTGAGGCGAATACGCCAAGACGATGCCACGCGAACAGTACCAGTCGAAGCTGGAGGGGCTCCGCGACGACGTGCTCTACATGAGCGAGCTCGTCGCGGAGCGGCTCCGGATGGGCCTCGACGCCTTGGAGACCCAGGACGCCGCGCTAGGCGAGGAGGTCATCACCGGCGACGCCGAGATCAACGACCTGTACCTCGAACTGGAGGGGCAGTGCACCGACCTCATCGCGCTCCAGCAGCCGGTGGCGGGCGACCTGCGGTTCATCGCGGCCTCGTTCAAGATCATCACCGACCTCGAGCGGATCGCGGACCTGGCGACGAACCTCGGCGGATACGCCAAGCAGGCCGACCGCGAGGTGTTCCCCGACGTCGACGTCCAGCGCATCGGCGACGACACGCTGGCGATGCTGGACGAGGCGATGGACGCGTACGCGGAGTCGGACCCGGAGCTGTGCTACGCCGTCGCCGAGGCGGACGAGGACCTCGACGCCGCCTGCGAGGCCGCGAGCGAACTCGTCGTCCGCGACCTCATCGAACGCGACGAGCTCCGCGAGGAGGCGGACGTGGAGGGGACGATGCGGAACGTCTCGCGGCTCCTCCTCACGATCCGCGACCTGGAACGCGTCGGCGACCACGCCGTCAACATCGCCGCCCGGTCGCTGTACATGATCGAGAACGACGACGAGCTGCTGTACTGACGACGGCTCCCTCCGTTTTCATCGACCGACGCCGGACGCGGCCGCCGACCGATCCCGACGCCTACATACCGCCTCCCGCGGAGGACCCGACATGAGCACGTACGCGACCGAGATCGACGTCCGATTCCGAGACATCGACGCGATGGGCCACGTCAACAACGCCGTCTACGCGACGTACGTCGAACAGGCCCGGACGGAGTACTTCCGCGACGTCCTCGACGCCGACCTCTCGCGGGTGTCGACGGTGTTGGCGTCGCTCTCGCTGGACTTCCGCCGGCCGGTCGAGCTGACGGACGGGACCGTCGCGGTCGAGCTCGACGTCGCCGAGATCGGTCGCTCGAGCGTGACCATGACGCACGAGCTGCGGGTCGACGGCGCGGTCGTCGCCGAGGGCGAGGCGACGCTCGTCAGCCTCGACCCCGACTCCGGCGAGCCCGCGCCGGTCCCGCCGGCGTTCCGCGAGGGGATGGCGTCGTACCACGAGCTGTAGGTCGCCGAGGCCGTACCTTCTTGCCGCCGCGCGCCGTTCGGTCGGTCATGGCGATCCGACTCTACGCGCTCGACGGCTGTCCGTGGTGCGAGAAGGTGTCCGGTGCGCTCGACGACGCCGGAATCGAGTACGAGACCGAGTGGGTGGACGCGCTCCACTCCGACCGCGACGAAGTGAAGCGTGTCAGTGGCCAGCGCGGCGTCCCGGTCCTGATCGACGAGGACCGCGGCGTGACGATGGCCGAGAGCGCGAACATCTTAGAGTACGTCGACCGGACCCTCGCATGACCATCTACACCGGACGCGGCGACCAGGGCGACACCGACCTCCGAGATATGAGTCGGGTGTCGAAGTCCAGCCCGCGGATCGAGGCGTACGGGACCGTCGACGAGGCGAACGCGCTGATCGGGACCGTGCGCCCGACCGGGCACGACGACCTCGACGACCTGCTGGAGACGGTCCAGAACGACCTCCACGTGGTGCAGGCGGACCTCGCGAACCCGGACCCGGAACCCGACGATCCGCAGGTCGAGCCCGAGCTGGTCGAGAGTCTCGAGGACCGGATCGACGCCTTCGACGAGGAGCTGGAGCCGCTGACGTCGTTCGTCCTCCCCGGCGGCGGCGAGTCGGGCGCGCGCCTCCACCACGCCCGGACCGTGACCCGCCGCGCGGAGCGCCGGGTCGTCGAGCTCGCGCGCTCCGAGCCGATCAACGAGACGGTGGTCTCGTACCTCAACCGCCTCTCCGACCTGCTGTTCACGCTCGGCCGGGTCGCGAACGCGCGCGACGGCGAGCCCGAGGAGTCGCCCTCGTACTGACGGGTCCGCGGGGGAGCCTCCTCCGCGTCGACGACGAGACGGACCGGCGAGCAGCGGCGATCGAGTGTCGGCGCACAATCCTGTCGCCTCCGCGCGGCCACAAAGAATATATCCGTCGCCCTCCAAAGGACAAATATGAGCAAGCACTTCGAAGACGCACGGTACTACCTCGGTCGAGCGGCGGAGCACGCGAAGGCGGGCGTGAAAGAGGAGCTGGAGCCGGTCGAGGCCCGCGTGAAGGACCTCGTCGGCCGCGGCGAAGACGAGCCGGAGCCCGAGGCGTCGCGACTCGACAAGCTCCAAGCCGATCTGAAGAAGCTCGAGGAACGCGCCGAGGGCGAGGCCCGCGAGGCCGTCGGATCGGCCCGCAAGCGCGTGAAGGAGTACCGCGGCCACGACGCCGCCGAGGACGAGTAGGCGTTCGACCCGCGCCTTTTTAAGATCCTTCGCGGCGCTATTTCACCGTCCGGTCGAGTCGCGCTCGGCGTCGACGGCGAGCCGCGCTCCCGCCGGACGTACCGCGTACTCGACCCCTTCCCGCTCGAACAGCGCGCGGGTGCGCTCGACCCCCTCCTCGGCGTCGACGTCGTTCGCCCGGTAGTGGCGGATCGGGTGGCGGATCCACGACGGCTCCCAGTGAGCGTACACGTCGGTCGTCGAGCGGTCGGGACCGACGAACAGCGCGAGGTGCAGCTGGTCGTCGCTCGCGAGCGCGCCGTCGGGATAGCGCACCCAGCTGGCGACCGACGTCTCCGGCGGGGTCGCGTAGTCGCGGAACTTCAGCGAGGAGACGAGGTTGCGGACGAAGCCGAGCCGGTGAAGCTGCGCCTCGACGAGCGGGTACGGCTCGCGGAGCGTGAGCGCGTACTGGTCGCGGGGCGTCTCCCGTTCCGCGTACAGCCCGAACGCCGACAGCGGGAGGTGCAGCAGGCTCGCGACGCCTTGTCGCACGCGTTCGAGGAATCGGAGCTCGTGGGTCATGGGCGGATCGTGGGGCGCTCGGGGAATGAATCCTCGCGACAAAGTAACCCTTAAGTCCGGAGGTCGGATACCTCGACACGAGCGGGCTGGTGGTCTAGCCAGGTTATGACGGCTCCTTCACACGGAGCAGGTCGGCGGTTCGAATCCGCCCCAGCCCATTTCTGTCGACGCCGCAACCGCGAGCGACAGCGAGCGGTCCACGTCGACGAGATGGTGCCGCGGATTCGAAGCAGGGAGCGAAGTGAGCGACAGCGAACGGAGCGACCGAGGTTCGAATCCGCCCCAACCCATCAGGTTTCTTGTTGCGTCTGAAGGAGCGTTGAGCGACGGCTCGGTGTCGACGCGGCTGACGCGCCCAATCCGCCTCCGAATCCAGCAGCCGCCGCCGGGTCTCTCGACCTTTTATACCCGTACCCGCTACACCGCCCACCGCGATTCATGGCCCTCGGAGATTCGGTGCGGCTCCTGCGCGACGCGGAGTTCGGATCGCTGGCCGGCACCGCCTTCGCGCGCAGTCAGGCGTACTCGACGATCCTCATCGCGCTGGCGCTGTACGCGGATCTGTTCGGGACCACCGGGTTCGTCGAGGGGCTGTTCGGAGCCTCCTTCGCTCTCGTCCAGTTGGTCGTCGTGCTCCCGCTGGGCCGCGCGGTCGACACGGGGAACGCGAAGCGGTATCTGCTCGCCGGCTTCCTGCTAAACGTCGCCGTCTTCCTCGGCTTCGTCTTCGTGAACGGCCCGGTCCACGTGATCCTGGTCCGGATGGTGCAGGGGCTCGGGGCGAGCCTGCTGTGGATCACGGGCGCGACGGTCATCGGCGAGATCAGCCCCGACGACGACCAGGGGCTCTGGCTCGGCTCGTACAACCAGTTCGCCTCCGTCTCGTCGCTCGCGGGCGACCTCCTCGGCGGCTACCTGCTGTACGCCTACGGGTTCACCGAGGCGTACGCGGTCCTCTCGCTCATCACGCTCGGGGCGTTCCTGCTGGTGTGGCGCTTCCTCCGCGACGATCCCGGCGGACAGAAGAGCCCTGAGGAGTCGGGCGGGATCGAGACGTTTCGGTCGCTGCTCGCGCTCCCGATGCTCCGATCGCTGGTCGTGTTCCGGTTCACGTTCAGCGTCGGCAAGATGGCCGTGATCATCTTCCTCCCCATCTACGCGCGGACGTCGTTCGACATCTCGGCGTTCGCCATCGGTTGGATCATGGCCGGCGGGAAGGCGACGAAGGCGGTCACGCAGGGGTTCGTCGGCGGGCTCACCGACCGGTACGGCCGCCGCCACGGGTTCGTCGCGCTGGGCGCGCTCCTGTACGGCGTCGGCACCGCGGCCGTCCCGCTGGCGGCGTACTTCGAGGGGACGGTGTCGCCGGTGACGGTGTCGTACCTCGGCGACTCGCAGACGCTCGGCGGCGCTTTCTTCGCGCTGTTCGGCGCGTACTCGCTGCTCGGCGTCGCCGACTCGATCCGGCTGCCGGCGAGCATGTCGCTGTTCGTCGACGAGGGCGAGCGCCACGAGTCGGTCGCGAGCGCCATGTCGTTGCGCTCCATCTCCTGGAAGGTCGGGCAGGTCCTCGGCCCGGTCATCGTCGGGACGACGATGGACTTCACGACGACGGAGACCGGGTTCCTGCTCGCGGCCGCGTTCATCGCCTTCGCCACGACGCTGTTCGTCGTCCAGTCGCGCCGCGCGGCCGCGACCGGGGACCCCGCGGACCGGATCGCCGACTGAGACGGGATCGCGGCGCCGGCCCCGCCGATCACGTGCGGCGCCCCGTCGCTCACGGCGCCGCGTGCCTTTAGGTCGCTTCGGCGGCAAGGGACTCACCGATGTCGTCGTACGCGATCCACATCGACGGACTCGTACACGAACCGACCCAGACCGAGGGCGACGGCGTCGACCTGACCGTCGCCGAGGTCTACGAGATCACCGGGCCGGGGCGCGTCGACTTCGGCGGCGGCGAGCTCGAGGCCGCCGCGACCGAGCCGCGCGAGCGCGAGAAGCGCGACCCCGACGACGAGTACGGGTGGTGGTCGCTCGACGCCGGCACGTACCTCGTCGAGCACAACGAGTCGATCGCCGGGAGCGACCTGCGGTTCACGGTCCAGACGCGGGACGCGCTGCTGGAGCGAGGTGCCTTCCACCCCACGCTCCGCGTCGCGGAACTGCCGCGTGTCCCGCTGTCCGTCGGCGACGCCGGGATCCGGATCAAGGAGAACGCCCGGATCTCGACGGTGGTCGACGCCGACCCGGCGTGAGCCGTCCGCGCTGCGGTCGGTGGCCCGACCGCGCTCGCGTCGCCGTCAGACCTTAGCCCGCCGCGCCCCGGGTGACTGTCATGAACTCGCACGCCGGGTTCCACTCGCTCCGCGAGGAGACGGCCGCGTCGATTCCGGTGCGCGGCGACCTGCCGACGTGGCTCCGGGGGAGCCTGATCCGAAACGGTCCCGGGGCGTTCTCGTTCCCGGACGGCAGCGAGGTGGACCACTGGTTCGACGGACTCGCGATGCTGTACCGATTCACCTTCGATCCGGGGGACACCGCCGATTCGGTGACCGGGGATGACGGCGACGGCGACACCGACGCCGTCCACTACCGCAACCGCTTCCTCCGGACGGACGCGTACGAGGCGGCGACGAGCGGCGAGTTCGAGGGCGGCTTCGCCACCGGCGAGACGACGCTCCGTTCGCGGCTGGCGACGTTCCTCGCCGAGCCGTACGACAACGCGAACATCGTCGCCGAGCGGGTCGGCGACGCGTACGTCGCGCTGACCGAGTCGCCGCGCGGGGTCCGGTTCGATCCGAACACGCTCGAAACGACGGGGTACGCCGACCGCGAGGGCGACGCGCCGAGCGGCCAGCTCTCCTGTGCCCACTTCAAGCGCGACCCGGCGACCGGCGCACTCGTCACCGTCGACACCGAGTTCGGGCGGACGAGCCGGTACCACGTCACCGCGTGGACCGCCGACGGGGACCGGCGCCACGTCGGCAGCGTCGAGACCGACCGGCCGGCGTACATGCACAGCTTCGCGCTCACGCCGCGGTACGTCGTGCTGACGGAGTTCCCGCTCCGGCTCGACCCGCGTCGGTTTCTGAAGCCGGGGCGACAGCCCCCGTTCATCGAGCAGTTCGAGTGGGAGCCCGAGCGCGGGACCCGTATCGTCGTGCTGGACCGGACGACGGGAGACGTCGTCGCGGAGCCGGTCGCCGACCCCCTCTTCGGCTTCCACCACGTCAACGCCTTCGAGCGCGACGGCGGGGGCGAGGTCGTCTTCGACCTGGAGACGGTCCCGGACGCGGCCGCGATCGACTCGCTGTACCTGGAGAACGTCCGCGCCGGCGAGATGGGCGCCATCGCCGGTCGAATCGAGCGATTCACCGTCGACGTCGGGACGGCGACCGGGACGGAGAGGTACGGCGGGGGCGCGACCGGAGGCGACCGTGACGACGCGACGATCTCCCGCGAGACCCTCTACGACGACGGCAGCGCGCTGCCGACGGCGTCGCCCGCGCGGTGGTGTCGCGAGCACCGGTACGTCTACGCGATGGGCATGGACACGCCGGTCACCGAGTGGGCCCGTCGGATCCTGAAGCTGGACGCCGAGGCGGGGACCGTGGAGACGTTCGACGCGGGCGGCGACTACTTCGGCGAGCCGATATTCGTGCCGGCGCCCGACGGCGAGCGCGAGGACGACGGAGTCGTGCTGACGGTCGCGCTCGACGTCGACGCCGACCGGTCGCGCCTGCTCGTCCTCGACGGCGCGACGTTCGCGGAGCGCGCCCGGGCGACGCTGCCGCACGCGGTCCCGTTCGACTTCCACGGCCGGTACTTCCCGGAGCTCCGGGCGGCGGCGGGCGGGTGAGGTCGGACCGCGGTGACGCCCGCCGCCGGAGCGACCACCGTTTTCACCCGGCGGTCCGTAGCGCGGGTATGACTCGCACGGCAGTCGTCGCCGGGGTCGGTCCCGGACTCGGGGAATCGCTCGCGCGGAAGTTCGCGGCGGAGGGCTGTCGGGTGGCCCTGTTCGCCCGCTCGACGGAGTACATCGAGGAGCTCGCGGACGACCTCCCCGACCCCGGCGAGGGGCTGGCGGTCACGACCGACCTGACCGACGTCGAGGCGATCCGGGACGGCTTCGAGGCGGTGCGCAAGGCGTTCGGACCGGTGGACGTCCTCGTCAACCACGCGAGCGCGGCGTCGTGGACCGGGCTCATGGACACGAGCGTCGAGGCGTTCGAGGAGGCGTGGGCGGTCAACGGCCGCGGTGCGTTCGTCTGCTCGCAGGAGGCCGTCGACGACATGCTCGCGGCCGGGGGCGGCACGGTGATCTTCACCGGCGCGACCTCGGCGGTGCGCAGCCGCGGCGGCGCGATCGGGTTCACGGCCGCGAAGTTCGCCGCCCGCGGGATGGCGATGGACATCGCGCAGGAGTTCGGCGGCGACGGCGTGCACGTCGCGCACGTCGTGATCGACGGGCAGATCGACTCGTCCGGCGCCCGCGAGCGCGACCCGGACCGCGAGGCGGAGACGTTCCTCGATCCCGACGAGCTGGCCGAGACGTACTGGCACCTGGTCGAGCGGGACGACGTCGGGACGCAGCCGTTCGAGGTCCACGTCACGAACGGGCCGAATCCCTCGGAGTTTATTTAAAAAGGGCCGCGAGCCCTCCGTCAGAGCTCCAGTTCGTCCGCCGACTCGACCTCAAACCGCGTGACCTCCGGCTCACCGGCGAGGAGGTCGGGGAGCGCCGCCTCGAACTCCTGGAAGTGGTCGGTCTGCGAGTGCGCCTCGAACGCGGCCTCGTCCTCGTACCGCTCGAAGAAGCGGACCACGTTCGGGTCCTCGACGTCGACCGCCGGTCGGTAGTCGATCATCCCCGGCTCGGCGCGCGACTTCTCGGCGAGTTCGGCGATCATATCGAGCGCCTCGTCTCGCGTGTCGGGATCGAGCGGGAAGACGGCGTGTAAGACGATCATTGCGGTCCCCGATCCGCGGGGGAAATGCATAAATCTCCGCCGCGCTGGCGACCGGTTCGGGCAGGTGGACGCGCGTCCGTTTCTTTTGATTACCCGTTGGGGTATCCTTACTAATTTATAATCAGCGGATAGTACCAGAAATCATGAGCGACCAGATCAACGACGAAATCATCCACCGGGAGTTGGAGACGGACAGACAGGAGCCCGTCGCTCAGGTCGTGGAGATCGTGGCCGATCTCGAAGGGGAAGATCAGGAGAAACTGACGCCCGGGTACACCCAAGTCGATCACATCCTCGAGCACGTGTTCTCGAATCCCCCGATCCCGGAGGCCCAGGTCGAGATCACGTTCAGCTACGAGGGGTACCGCATCACGGTCGAACAGAGCGGTAGCGCGCGGTTCGTCAAACTGTAGCGCTCACGTCCGCGAGGCGGTCCGAACGGCGACGGCCGCTCAGAACGTGATGATCTCGTAGTCGTCGTCGACGAGCGAGCGAATGCTCGGGTGACCGTCGTGGTCGTCGAGCGTGACGAGGCCGGCGTCGGAGACGGCGTCCTCGACGCCGAACGCGCCGGAACAGTAGTCACACACCGCGGCGTCGTCGCGGACTGCCTGGTAGAGCTCGTGGTAGTCGCTCTCCTCGTCTTCCAGCTCCGGGATCCACTGCGTCCCGGCGCCGTCGAAGATGAGCTCGAGCTCGTCGCCCTCGGTCTCGGCGAACTCCTTCGCGGCCTCGAGCGCGTTCGCGAGGCGGCCGTAGTCGGCGTGCGATTCGTTGCCGGCGAGAATCACGATTGCTGCTTTTGCCATCGTGTCCGTTTATAAACGTCACCCGTACAAAACCCACCCGCGGGTGTGTGTCCGGAACGCCGATTCGGCATGCGATGACGTGACACAGATAGCCCGGCGCCTCACGGACAGTCGCTCGCTTTGACCGACCGCGGGTCAGTTCCCTGGTCGACCGTACGCACCGCTCCCGGGTCGAGATCGACCACGGCGGCGACCCCGCCGTAGCCGTGCGTCTCGTCGTGACCCCGGACGACGACGCAGGTCACCTCGTCCGGGACCGCGACGGTGTCCGACCGCGTGAACGGCTGCTCGGAGTGCGCGTGGAGCAGCTCCCGCCGACCGAGCCGGGAGCCGTCGAGCCGCTCCACCTGCCACCAGTTCGCGTACCCCTCCTCACCGTCGTCGTCGTGGTGCAGCGTCACGTCGAAGGCGTACCCAGCGTCGGTCGGTTCTACGGCGACGTCGACGACGTTCGCCTCCCGGAGATCGAGGTCCTCGCCGCCGTCAGTCCCGGTTCCGTCGTCCGAGCCGGGGGTCTCATCGGCTTCCTCCGTGCCCTCCCCGTCGTCTGTGTCGTCCCCGTCGCCGACGCCTTCTGCCCCGCCAGTGTCGTCCGCGCCGCGGTCGGAACAGCCGGCTAGCAGCCCGAGCGCGACGACGCCGCCGGTCAGTAACCGCCGACGGGTGGCGTTTCGGGATCGGACCATGGGGATCGTTGGAGGGCGAGCGTCAAAACGTCTCCCCGATCCGATCGGAGGCGAGCGACCGCCGCCGCTCAGCCGTGATGGTGGTGGTCGTGGCCGCCGCCCCTGGAGAACTGCCCCGAGAAGGCCCGGTCGACGACCTCGCAGAGCGCGGGGTGGATGTGCACCGCGTCGCGGATGTCCGCGACGGTCCCCGAGCCGGCGGTCATCGCGACGACGACCTCCTCGATCAGGTTCGACGCCTCGGGGCCGACGATGTGACACCCCTCGATGTTCCCGTCGAGGTCGATGAGCACCTTCACGAACCCGTCGGCGTGCATCGCGCTGCCGCGGGCCGTCTCGTCGTACGCGTATGTGTTGGTGGCGTACTCGACATCAGCCTCGCGGAGGTCCTGCTCGCGCACGCCGACACCAGCCACTTCGGGCGAGGCGAACACCGCAAACGGCATCGCCGAGTAGTCGACGGGTTCCGGCTCGTCACCCAGCAGGTTCCGGATCACGGCCTTCGCCTCGTGGTTCGCGCTGTGTTTCAGCAGGTACTCGCCGACCACGTCGCCGAGCGCCCACACCCCCTCGGCGTCGGTCCGCAGGTACTCGTCGGTCTCGACGAACCCGTCCTCGTCCGTCTCCACGCCGGTCGCGCCGAGGTTCAGCGCGTCGGTGTTCGGGCGCCGGCCCGCGGCGACGAGCAGCGCGTCGCCCGAGACCGTCACGCTCTCTGCCTCGTCGGGCGCGCCGACCGTCTCGCCGCCCGCGCGGACCGCGTCGGCCTCGGGGTACGGGCGGGCTTCGACGGTCACCTCGCCGTCCGTCTCGTCGGCCGCGACGGCCTCGTAGCCGGTGTACACGTCGAACCGGTCGGCGTAGCGGTCGGTGAACGCCGCGCCGACCTCCGCGTCCGCCTCCGGGAGGAGGTGCTCGCGCCGGCCGACGATAGTCACGTCGCTGCCGAACGTCCCGAAGAAGTGGCCGAGTTCGGCCGCGATATAGCCGCCGCCGACGATTACGAGGTGCTCCGGCGGCGTCTCCAACCGGAGCGCCTCCGTGCTCGTGAGGTAGTCCACGTCCTCGATCCCCTCGATCGGGGGGATCGAGGGACGGGTGCCAGTCGCGACGAGGACGATGTCGGCCCGCAGCGTGGCGCCCACGTCGTCGCCGTCGACGATCTCCACGGTGCGGTCGTCGACGAACCGGCCGGTCCCCTCGAACAGGTCGTGAGCGTTCGACGAGGAGAGCCCCCGACGAATGGACTCGGAACTCTCCGAGACGTCCTCGTTCACTTTCCGGACGATCTCCGCGAAGTCGACGCCGTTGACCTCGACGTCGATCTCGAAGGCGCCGGCGCCCTCGATCGTCTCCATTACGTCGGCGTGGTAGAGGAGCTGTTTCGAGGGGATGCAGCCGCGGTTGAGACAGGTCCCGCCGAGCCGCCCCTCCTCGACGACCGCGACCGAGTTCCCCCGGCCGGCCATCGCGTTCGCCACGTCCAGTCCGGACCCCGACCCGATCACGAGAAAGTCGAACTCCTGCATGGCCCCGACGACGGTGCCCAACGCCATCAAAGTCCGCAATGGTGCCCGCGATACACGACCGCTCGGCGACGGAGTATTACGTCGCCTTCCCGAGAAATCACGCATGTCCGAGAACGACTCTGCCGCTCGGCTCGTCGGGATTAATCACGTCGCACTGCCGGTCGGCGACGTCGAGGCGGCGACGGAGTTCTACGGGTCGGTGTTCGAGTTCGAGGTACGTGGCCGCTCCGACGCCGGCGTCTTCCTCGACATGGGCGACCAGTTCCTAGCGCTAATGGAGACCGCGGCTGACGCGAACGGCGACGGCACGATCGACGACCACCGGCACGTCGGGCGCGCGCTCGACGAGCACGGCGTCGAGACGCTCGACACGAGCGGGCTCGACTTCCGCGACCCGTGGGGGAACCGGCTACAGGTCGTCGCGTACGAAGAGGTCCAGTTCACGAAGGCGGACCACGTCCGGGACGGGATGAGGCTTTCCGACCTCGAGAAGTCGGCGACCGCGCTGGCGGAACTCGTGGCGAAGGGGATGGCCCCGGAGGAGTGATTGCCCGGATCGCGACCCGAGCGCCGTCGGTTCCCCTCGAGTCGCGTCTCAGACGCCGAACGTCGTCACGAGGACGATCCCGCCAACGATCCCGAAGACGACGCCCAACCCGCGCTCCATGAGTCCGCTCGGGACGTGCTTGCCGACGCGGGCGCCGACCGTTCCACCAACGAGCACCCCTGGGATCGACCAGACCACCACGTACCAGACCGGCGTCGCCGCCAGCGCGTGGACGGCGGCGCCGGCGACCGCGGCGATCGCGAGCACGAACACCGACGTGGCGACGGCGACTCGCGGCGGCATCCGACACCGCGCCACGAGCTGGGTCGTCACGATCTCGGGGAGGCCGGCACTGATCAATCCCGTGATCGCTCCGCCGAGCGCCGCGAGCGCGACGCCCGGCGGGCGCCAGCAGGTTGGGTAGACGAACCGCTCGCCGTCGCTGGCGTTGACAATGGTGGTACCGCACTCCGCGTTCTTCTTTTCGAGGAACTCCCCTTCCCGCTCGCCGGGCTCGGTCTCCTCCGGGGAGTCGAAGTACAACAGGAACCCGCCGAGCACGAACAACCCGACGCCGAACCCGCCACGCAACAGCGTGTCTGGGACGTAATGTGCCGCGAACGAGCCGATCACGATCGCCGGGAGCGCGCCGACCAGCAGCCACTTTGCGGTCGCGTAGTCGACGACGCCCTGTTTGACATACGACCGGAGCCCGTTGCCCATGCCGAACACCTCGGTCATCAGGCCTGCGCCGACCGCCTGCGCGGGGCTGAGCCCGACGGCCAACAGAAAGAACGGGCTGAAGAAGAGCGCGCCCGAGACGCCGGCCGCGATAGCGATCATCGAGAACAGCACCGACGCGGGGAACACCCACCAGTGATCGAGGATTCGATCGACCGACACCGCCGAGAGCAGCGGCAGCGGGTCGACCCCAGTCGCTAGTGCGAGTACGCCTGGCATCGCTTACTCCGGATGGTGAGCGCCGTGCCCGACCCACAGCAGCAGCAGATGCGTCGCGATCGCGAGCGGTAGCCAGCCGACCGGCAGCGCCGCCGCGACGGGGTCGACGCTCCCGACGACGTACGTCGCCGGGAACGCGATCGCCGTCCAGAACGCGGCGTGTCGAACGGTCGCCTCTATCCCGCGACCGACCGCCGATCCGGCCGCCGCGGTACAGCTGTGTACCGGGCGGTCGTCGCGCAGGCATCCCGGGCCACGACCGTCCGCGTTCGTGTTCGTGCCCACGCCTTACACCGGGAGCAGCGCGATTCCCGCGCCCAGTATGACGCCGTAGACGACGTGGAAGAAGCCGAACGCAGCCATCGTCTTCGGGTCGGGTTCCATTGCGAGGACGATGCGCATCCAGAACATCATTCCGCCGACCATCAGGACGAGCCCGAAGGCGAGTCCCCACAGGACGCTCCCGACGAGGGCACCGGCGCCGACAGCGAGCCCGAGTGCGGTCGCACCGACTGCGAAGGCAGCCCCAGCGCCGACCCCGTACAGCATGTGGAGCAGCATACCCTGTTTCATGTACGCCTCGGGCCCCTCGTCGCCGACGTACTTCGCCCAGAGGACGGCGGTCGGCGGCGGCGAGTCGTCTCCCATCGTCATCATGAACATCGTCATGACAACGGTCGCGATCAGTCCAGCGATCAGTCCGGTGAGTATGCTTACCATGATATGTGACACGCGCCGGCGAGCCGACGCAGGTTACCTCTAGTAACCTAGATGCGAGACTATCGGATAAAGGCGCGCGAACGAGTCGGTAACCGGGTTACCCGTAGGTAATGGATTCCGACGAATGACCTCACAGATACGACTTCCCGTCCGGCAGTTCGCACTCGTCGCCGTGACACCGCGCGGCGTGCTTGACGGCTTCGAGGTCAGGCTCGTCGCCCGTCTCCTCGCTTCGCCACGCGTACTGGACGATACGGTCGGGATCGACCACGAAGAGGGCCGACCGCGCGACCCCGCGGTGGTCATCGATCTCGTCGGCTCGCACCCCGTACGCCTCTGCGACGCGACCGTCGCTGTCCGAGAGGAGCGGAAAATCGATCCGATGCTGTTCGGCGAACGCGCGGTGGCTGTAGACGCCGTCGGTGGAGACTCCGAGCACGACGGTGTTTTCCAGCAACGACAGCGTCTCGCTGTCTCTGAGCGTACACATCTGGCTCGTGCAAACGGGGTGGAAGTCAAACGGGTAGAACACGACCACCACCGCCCACCCGTTGTCGGCGTACTCGGCCAGCCCGTGCGTGTCGATTCGTCCGCCGCCCGCACCGGGAAGCTCGAACGTCGGCGCCGTCTGTCCGGTTTGGAGCATACTTGAATAACGACGGCCGACGGGTATGAGTCTCGGCCGATCGTGCGGTGTGATCGCACACACCTCAATACGTATCCGAGAGCCCGAGAGCCGCCGTCAGCACACGGCCGACCTCGCGCCCGTGTCTCGGCACTACACAGTCAGCGGTTATTTATGAATAACCGCGTCATCTCAGGCGTATGACCCTCGCGCTCTCCGTCGAACTGGTGGCGACGATCGCCGTCGTCGTCGGGGTCGCGGGCGCCGTCAACGGGGTCGCAGGGTTCGGATTCGCCGTCGTTGGGACCATGGTACTCGCCGCGACGCTCGATCCCGCGACCGCCGTCACGTTCATGATCATTCCGATGTTCGCCGTCAATCTCGCGCTCGTCGGCGATCTCACCCGCGAGGAACTTCGCACGTGCGGGATCCGGTTCGCGCCGCTGCTCGTCGCCGCTCTCATCGCACTCTCCTCGGGATGGCACTCCTCGACCGGCTCCCGGAACCCCCGCTCCGGATCCTGCTCGGGTTCGTCTCGCTCGGCTTCGTCGCGACGAATCAGCACGCCGTCCCGTTACCGTCCCTCGCTGTCGTGAGCGAGCGGGAGTTCGCCGATACGCCGCTCGTCATGGCGATCGTCGGCGTCGTCTCCGGTGTCCTGTTCGGCGCGACGAACGTGGGAGTCCAGCTCGTCGCGTTCGTTCGGAGTTTCGACCTCTCACACGGGCTGTTCGTCGGTGTCGTCGCGCTCGTGTTCGTCGGCATCAACGGTCTGCGAGTTGGCGCTGCTGGAGCGCTCGGGCTCTACCCGGATTTCGGTCTCGTCCTCGCATCAGTCGCCGCCGCGGTCCCCGCCGTCGCGGGCGTCGCGGTCGGAAAACGTCTCCGTGAGCGCGTGAGCGAACGCCTCCGGCACGGGGTCGTCCTGGGGCTGTTGACGGTCATCGGCGTCCGGCTGATCCTCGGCGGCGCGGGAATCCTCTGACCGCCGGCGGCGATATCGCCCCTTCCGCCGCATTCATCGATTTAGCCGCCACCGAATCGTTACGGCCGCGACGACCACGGTTGCGAACGTGACACCGCCCGAGATCAGCGCACCGCGAGCGCTCGACGCGCCCGTTGACGATGATGCTCGTCGCCGCGGGAGCGACCGTCGGTTGGAGTCTCGTCGCCACAGGAGCAGTCAGCGGATAGCGCTCGTGGCGGCGGAGACGGAGCGACTCTCTCGGTCGTCCCGATCCCGATCGGTCATCCAGATTTGATCGGCCGTCCCGGATTGATCTTCGTTGCGACGTACGCAAGGCTGGCGAGAAGCAGCGCAACCCCCATCGGTAATAGCCAGACGAACGCCGTCAGGACGACGGCCGTCGCTTGGACGCCGATCGCGAGCAGCACGACCGGGCCGCAACAGACCGTCCCGGAGAGGAGGGCGGGAATGGACGCGAGCAGGCCCGACCCGGCTCCGATCCCGCACGCCTTGGGCCGTCGAACCGCCAGATACGTCATCCCGAGGTTGATCCCGACGAGGCCGGCGACGAAACCGCCGATCGCTACGTTGACCGGCGAGAGAAGCAGCCGGACAATGCCGGTGTCGACCGAGGCGATCGCGCCGAACGACGCCGGACCGGTCCGGGCGAACAGGCGACCGAGCGGGTCGTCGATCACGAGTACGCCGGGGGCGACCCCCGTGCGAAGGGACAGATCGCCCGTCGCCCAGAGGTACGCCAGCAAGTAGCCGACTGTCACGGCGGCGATGACCGCCGCGCTATCGCGGCGACCGATGACCAGTCGCACCGCCCCGTCGATGTTTCCGAGGACATCGTAAAACGTCGGACGTGTGCTGCGAGCGCTCATCGGTGAAGATCGGTCATCGGGTAGTAGCCGTACCAAGCGAACCACATGGCGTCGAAGACGATCTCCCGCGCGAACGGCAGCGAGTCGGGAGCGTGAACGGTGCCGTCGACGACGACGTCCCCGTCCGCCCACGAGAGTGTCGCGGTTTCGAGGTCGGCACTATCGGTCCCTTCTTCCCCACCGCTCTCCGCGCCACCCTCGGTCCGGTACACGTACCCGGTGTCGAGCGATTCGTCGTAGACGGCCGCGTGGCGGATGGCACCGAGCTCGAACTCGATGATCCGCTCTTCGCGGAGCGTCTCCTTGCGGACGGCGACGGCGCCGTTCGCCGACCGCATCCCGATCACGACGTTTTTCGGGGCGAGCCGGTTGTCCTCCGTGAGCGGTGGAAACAGGAAGGAATCGCCGACGTAGTACCCGTTTCGAGGGTTGTACCCGCCGTACGGATCGCTGCCGTAGTTCCGGGCGAATCCGGTGTCGTCGGTGAGCACGACTGTCTCGGGATGAGCCGAGCGCCACCGTTCCCACGTCGTCCAGACGACCCGGAACTCCTGCAGGTGCTCTCCGGGGTCGTCGCCGGTGATCCGCGTCGCGAGCATCTGCGGCCACCAGGCCTCCGTCGCACGGTCGAACATGACGAGGTTCGCGTTGATCAGCTGTCCCGAGACCCCGAACGTCGTCTTGCCGCGGTGGAAGCCCTGTGCGGTGCCGGTGAGCGGACAGTACGTCACGGAGACCGGCGTCCCGGCGATAACGTCGTTGACGATCTCGTGCCACACGAGAATCGACTGCGGGTACGCTTTCGCCTCGCCGCCGAGGACGACACCGAACACCGGATCGCCGTCGTCGAGCAACGCCGGCGGGTCCGTCGCATCGGCGAACTGCGGGTCCTCGATCGCGGGAATGCCGTCAGGCGGCGGCCCGCCGGACCGGCTCGCCTCTTCGAGCTCCTCGGCCGTGTACGCCGCCGGGAGCGACCGCTCGACCGTCGGCGGCCCCTCGGCAGCCGAACCGGTCGATCCGTCAGAGCCGTCGTCAATCGACCCAGATTCGGCGCCGGCGTCGGAGGATCCGAGACACCCCGAAACCGACGATATCCCAACCCCGAGAGCACCAAGAAGTGTTCGTCTGTCAATCAGTACCATACAATAAATCGGAGTCAACGGATGTTAACAGCGTTCAGATCGTGCGTCGAGAGCGCACGGGCGGTTCGACCGAGCCGAGAAAGTGCTTGACCGTCGAGTGGTGCTCAACCCGTCATCGACCGATGGCTGCCAACACTTGGTCCCGGATCGTCTGCCGGTCTGGAAGCGGCGGAAGCGTCGTCGAGAGCGCACCGACAAGTCCGCCCCAGAGGAGGTGACCGACGAGCGAGGCCGGGCCGAGATTCGGGAGCGGCGTCGCGACTCCCACGGCGTTCAACCAGAGGCTCATGACTACTCCCGCCATGACGAACCACAGGAAGAGCCCGTACGCGATCCCCGCGGCGACGCTGGCCCCGACGGATTCACCGAGCAGCCTGCCGGATATCTCCGAGCGGACCACGGTGAACACGGTCGCGAACACGGCGCTGTGGAACAGGTGCGCGACCCACCCCACCGACGAGACGGACGCCCCGTACAGCGCGCCGATCACCGGCAGCGTTCCGGTCGTCGCCTGAAAGAACGCGCCCATCGCGACGCCGGCCGCCAGCCCGATGCCGAGCGTCCGCCACAGCGTCCCGCTCGCGAGTCCCGGCGTGTCGTCGCCCGTGCCGGTTCGGCCGGTCCGCGGGAGCCGCACCCGGAGGGTAGTCGCTTCGCCGGTGTCGTCGACGCTGATATCCCCGCCGTATCTCGCGACGAGGAGCCGGACGACCGGGACGCCGTAGTCCACGTCGTTCCGCTCCTGTTCGGGGATCCCCTCGACGAGCACGTCGCGCTCGCGAGCGCTGAGCCACGCTCCGGGGGCCGTGACGGACAGCTCGACGTACCGGTCCCCGACGTCGACCGCGAGGGGATCGGCGCCGGTGTCCGCCCAATCAGGGAGTGCGACGAGTTCGTCGAGCAGCCGGTCAACGTATCGGTCCGCTCTGATCGTCACCGACGAGACCGCCACCGCCGACGCGTCCCGACCGGTGCGCTCCGCGTGTCTCCGGAGCGCCTCGTCGAGCCGTACCGGCCCGAGCGCGCTACCGCCGTCGACCGTGCCGACGGTGAGGAACCGCGTCTCGTCTACTGCCCGTTCGATCCGCGAGATCGCGTCGGTAATTGCCGTCTTGCTCCGGTCGGCGGTCTCCTCGCGCTCCTCGAACAGAATCTCCGAGTGACCCCGGAGGATCGTGACGGAGTTCCGGACTTCGTGTCTGAGGATCCGATTGAGGAGTCGCGCCTGTTCGATCTGCCGGTCCACGGTGGCCTGCCGTCGGTCCGTCTCCGCGCCGCGGATCCCGACGAGCAGTCCTGCGCCGCCGCCGACGATGCCGACGGCGGCAGCTGTGGCGGTGGCGTCTCCCGACGACGACGTAATCAGCAACGGTCCGAGCACGAGTCCGACCGCCGCGGCGCCGCCGAGGAACCAGACGAGGACGGTCCGGGTGTACGTCCGGTCCCGGGCGCTGACCGCGAGGTTGATCCCGTATAGGACGACGCCGAATCCGACCGCTAACACCAGTACCGCGCTCACCTCCGTCGCGAACCCCCGCTCTGCCACCAACAGGTCGGCGACCGTCCCCCGCGTCAGCCCGAACGCGACGACCGCTATCACGACGCCCTCGGATTTAAACGCGAGACGGTCGCTCGGAGACGGTCGGTCCATACGTTCGGTTACTGTCCGTTTGTAAAGAAGTGTACCGGTTGTGTGACCCGACCGCGCTACCTCGTGAGGAGTCGCATCGATCAGACGTCTGTCGACCACAGACGACTCACAGAGGAACGAGGAGGAAGCCCACGGCTTCAGCCGTGGGAGGAATCCGACATTACTCGTCAGAACCAACGGGCGATAGCAACTTGACTCCCCACTACCAGCCGCAGAATTTATGAATAAATAGATTAATATGTGAAATGTAGATGGGGGATGTGATTCGCACCGTCAAAGTCAAACTTGACGTGCCCGAGGGGTGGTGCGACGACCTCCATCAGACGAAAGAGCAGTTCCTCCACTGTGCGAACACGACCGCGGAATGGGCGTGGCGACACCCGGACGACCATTGCGTTACCTCGAAACAACAAGCCGAGAACGCTCTCTACGACCGACTTCGGGACGAGACGGAGTTGACTGCGAACCTCGTCCAGAAGGGGATTCGACGCGCTATCGAAGCCACAAAAAGTGGTGTCGCCCGACTCAAAAACGGCGAAAACACCAGTCAACCGCACTTCGACGCGTGGAGCGTCATCTACGACAAGCGCTCCGCGACGTTCCACCGCGACCACGTCTCTCTTTCAACAGTGAACGGGCGCGTCGAGTGTGAGTACGTACTTCCTGATGATCCTGAGGAGACACCGATCGGCGAGTACTTGCTGAACGAGGACTACGAGTTTCGGATGTCCACGCTTCAGTACGACCGCTCGACTGAGGCGTTCTACCTCCACACGCGAATGCGCCACACCACAGACGAACACGAGCAGTCCGCGGCTGCTTCTAACGCCGAGCACAGAACAGTCCTTGGCGTTGACCTGAACGTTGACGGTTCGCTCGCGGTGACGTCGACAGGCGCGTTCATCGGGAACGCCGACGAGATGAATCATCGACGCCGCGAGTTCGAGAAGACCCGCGGGTCAATGCAGCAGACGGGCACGCGGTCGGCGCACCTGTCGATCCAGTCGATGGACGACCGAGAACACCGCTGGATGCGGGATGAACTCCATCGTGCTTCGAACCAGATTCTCGACGAAGCTCGCGATCACGGATGTACGCACGTCGCGTTCGAGAATCTGACGGATATCCGGGATCGAATGGCTGGTGCGAAGCGATTCCACGCGTGGGCGTTCCGCCGCTTGTACGAGTACGTCGAGTACAAAGCCGAGCTGCTCGATATTGAAGTCGAGCAGGTGGGTCCGGCGTACACGAGCCAGCGGTGTTCGAAGTGCGGCTTTACACACGGGAGGAATCGACAATCGAAACACCAGTTCGTATGTGAGAAGTGCGAGTACGAACTGAACGCGGATTACAACGCGAGCAAGAATATCGCTCGGAAACTGATGAAACGACTCCATTCGGGGCAGATGTCTTCGGATGGAGGCGCACCCTGTCAGTGTGCGCTGACGTCAGGGACGCTGAACCTGAACGGCGGATTCACCGCCAGCGTCGATTCGACGACAGAAGGGGAGTCCACTGACAAGCCCACGACTTCAGTCGTGGGTTACTGACGTGTGGAAAGACGCCGCGTAGCCGAGTTCTCTTACGACGCTGACCCTACTCTGCCGCTGCCAGCCGCTTGACGACGTCGCCGGTCTCGGCGGTCTCGTGGGCGATGAACCCGTAGTTCGTGAGCGCCGTCTGAAGCGCCTCCTCGCCGGCGGCCGCCGTGGCATCCGTCACGGTCAGCACCTCGAAGCCGTTCTCAACGGCGTCGCGCAGGTGTGACTCCACGCAGAGATTCGCACCCATCCCCGCGAGCACGATCGTGTTTACCGATCGGTGTGTCAAGTTTCGTTACCTCACCTACTTACCAAATGTACCTTTATTTCCGTGCAGTCCGTGAATCGGGTATGAGTACCGATACCGAGCCCCTGGAGGTGTGGTGTGCGGGCAGCGACTGGTGTCCGATCACGACGACTGCGACGCTGATCGGTAAAAAGTGGCATCCGGTCGTCATTCACCGACTCTTGGAGAACGGGCCGCTGGGATTCAACGCGCTCAAAGAGGAGGTCGACGGGATCTCAGGGAAGGTCCAGTCGGACGTCCTCGAAGACCTCGAAGAGCACGGGTTCATCGACCGGACCGTCGTCAGCGAGAAGCCGTTCCGCGTGGAATACTCGCTGACCGACCGAGGGCGGTCGCTCGAACCCGTGATCACCGCCATGCGTGACTGGGGGCGAGAACATCTCACCGCTCCGGAGGACCAGTGAACGACTCGAGCAAGTCGGCGATGAACGTGATTTCAGTCCTCCCGAAGGACGCGATCCCGAGCATCGACGGCCCGACGTTCGGGGAGGAGTACTTCGGCGATCTCGACGACGAGGTGTTGATCGTCGAGCCCGGCGCCGAGGCGTCGCTAGCTCGCGCCTACCCGATTCGTATCCTCAACTACCACGAAGTCGTCAACGACGCGGTTGAGACCGCCGACGGCGGGGAGGCCCCGATCGCTGTCACGTGGTGTCCGATCTGTGGCAGCGGAGTCGTGTACGAGGCGATCGTCGACGGACGACGGCTCACCTTCGGTGTCTCCGGGAAGTTGGCCGACGACGATCTCGTGTTGTACGACCACGAGACCGACTCGGAGTGGAAGCAGTCTACCGGTGAGTGTATCGCGGGCAAACTCGTCGGCGAGCGGCTCCGCGTTCGACCCGGGCCGATGACCACCTACGCGGCTTTCCGCGAGGCCCACCCCGACGGGGTGGTGCTCCAGCCGGAGTCCGAGGGGTCGGCCGCGGCGAACGGCTACGACCCCTCAGGCTACGAGTCGTACGAGGAAGGCGACGTGTTCGGGCTCCGCGGGATGCGCGGCGAGGGTCCGGAGCGCGAGTGGAATCGGGACGATCTCGATCCGAAAACGGTCGTCCTCGGCGTGACGCCGGCCGACGGCGGCGCGCTAGGCTTCCCGCTGCCCGTCGTCGAGGCGGCCGGCGGCGTCGTGGAGGCAACTGTGGGTAAAACTGATGTTATTGTCCTTGCGACCGACGACGGTCTTCACGCCTTCGAGCAGCCGGAATTCGAACTTCGACTTGAGAGCGGCTCGGTCAGAGGTGATGGCACGACGTGGACACTCACAACGGGCGAAAGTGACGACGGCCGCCGGCTCCGGCGTGTCGAAACCCGCCGTCTCTACGCGTTTGCGTGGCAGGACGACCATGGGCCTCGTTCGTTCTACTCGTTGTGAGCGTATCGCGGTGCGTTGTAATCGCCGGACTGTCACAGGCGGCGCATTTACACACCATATTTAATATCACTTAAATCTCAGTATCTGATGGAGGAATCAGAGGCACACGCTCCCCTCCTCTCCTCTATGACCAATAATCCACCCTCGCTTGGTCATTGTCCTACCTGTACTCGTGATATCTCACAGGCATGGAAACTTATTGAATACGAACGAGCAGACGGGGATATCAGTGTTTTTGCTGAGTGTCCAACATGCGATGAGGTTATAAAACTTCAAGCAAGCGAAAACGAAGGCGACAAGCAGTAAGGCTGGATCGTGTTGGAAACGATAGATTTCAGTTTGGCCCTCTTTTGTTTCTGTCCGTGGACACCTCTATCTCTCTATTATTTCACTTCCAATCAACAAAACAAAATATACAGTTGCGTCAACCGTTACGGCCTCAGGCCATCGTGTCCTGAAACCGCTTACGAAGCGCGTCCTCGCGTTCTTCGAACTGCTCGACTTTCTCCTGCAGGTCGTCGCTGACGCGCTCGATGCTCGCGAGTGCCCGCTCGCTGGCGAGCGACGCTTGGGACCCGTTGTCTCCGTCTGCCTCCATCTCCTCCTCATTGGCGGGTTCGACGACACAGAATGGTCTTCTCCGAGTTAAACAGGATATTGCCTTCTTTGGTGAATTCCCTTCAGAGCTGTTTCTGTCGGGCAGCAGTCTGGAGTGCGGTTTCAGCGATATTGCCACCGTATTCTGCTGTTCTTGTGATGCTGTCCAGCGTCAACGCGATCAAGTGACTTTCAGGGATATTTTGTTGGTGGAGTTTGCGTTCGAGGTTCTCAAGCTCCGCAGTGAGTTCATCACGATTATCCAATGCTCTGTGAGCAGTTTCGATGTTTGCATCTCCGATGATCGTACTCGTGGCCTGTTCGACGATGTTCCGAGACTCTTCAGCGTTCATCTCTATCTCGCCAATATAATCGTCTGGCAGTGGATTTTCTAATCGGACGGCAAGATTCGAGATTTTTTCTGCGTGGTCGGCAACTCGCTCGAGTTGTCGTGCGGTCGTCTGATAATCATAGAGATCAGATTGATTTAATTCGAGTTCTTCGGTTTCTCGCAGACTGACTAGAGACCGCTGAAAGTGCCGAGTGATCATTGCATATAATCGGTCAACTTGAGTGTCCTGTTTAGTAATGTGTTCCGCGAGACTATCGTCTTGTTCGATCAATGCGGTAACTGCATCCTTGTGCATAGAGAGTGCAGCTTGCTGAATTTGGACCGTCGACTGTTCGACGGAAACCGTTGCTGAATCAAGAAGACTCTGGAGCGTGACTTGGCTCTCTGTGGATTCGAGTGTTTCGAGCCCGATAAATTCTCGAGCTGTCGCAGAAATCACTCTCCGGTTCTGATTCAAATCTGTGGAGGCAGCGAGCGTAAGCTGGTTAAAACCAGTAGTATATGCCGCTTGAATGGCTCTTCGAAGCTGAGTTTCCGAATAGTGGTCAATATCGACGATAGTGTCCCAATGTCCGTTCTTCTCTGCCGGTTTGATTATCAGTGTTTGTTCGCGCGGATACAGTTGAAGCGTATCTCCTGACTCTAATCCAATACTCCTCGCCCACTCTTTCGGAAGCGAAACTGTAAACGTAGATCCCCCGGTGATCTGTGCTTTCCGTGTTTCCATATGCTATTGATTAGCTGAGATGTGTACATTCATGCTTTGAGGCTCCTTGATTTGGTGCAAGGTCGGAATACATACAGGGGACTCCAGCAACCGATTTAATTGCTACTATGATCTATATGAAGGGTATTGGCCAATATATAGAGAACGTGGCGACTCTGTTGAAATTCCCTACCAGTGATATCTGAGCCCCATTTTGCTCAGTATTGGTGATTCACATACCGACAAACAACGCTGATCCAACTACATCGTGTCAGAGACCTCGTCGGTGGAGATCAGCAGACTGTTGTGGTCAGATAGGCTGTGTGACTGCGACCAATTGGAACGAATTTGGGAGAGAGTTCCCCCGCACCACCGTCCCGTCTCCGTCGAATTTATGTAACAATTCTGAAAATATTCAAGGGAGATGGGGGCGTCGACTGGGATGGAGCAATGACCCGACTACCTGGAGCGGACGACGAGCGGACGAGACGGAACTTCCTCGCTGGGACGGCAGCCGCGGCGGCCGTCGGCCTAGCTGGCTGTTCGAGTAACGACGGTAGCGGCGACGACGAGATGAACGAAAGCGCCGGGATGGACAGCGACGACGAGATGGACACACCGAACGAGACGGAGACTGAGAGCCCTGAGCCGATGGTGGCTCCGGACGTGCCGCTGTTGAACTACGCGTTAACGCTGGAACACCTCGAAAACGCCTTCTACCGAGACGGGCGGGAGACGTTCGCTGATGACGAACTGATGGGAGCTGACGTGCTCTCGACGTTCGGCGAACAAGTCCGGATGGAGGTGCCCGAGTACCTCCGGACCGTCGGTGCCCACGAGGCGGCCCACGTGGAAGCGCTAACGAAGACGGTTGAGAACCTCAACGGCGACCCTGTCGCCGAAGGGGAGTACGACTTCGGCTACGAGACGCCGAGCGAGTTCCTTGGCGTCGCGAAGGCGCTTGAGAACACGGGCGTCGCCGCCTACGCCGGCGCCGCTCCGCAGATCGTGAACAACGACGTGCTGGGTGCGGCGGCCGGCATCCACAGCGTTGAGGCCCGTCACGCGAGCTTCCTGAACCTCGTCAATGGGGATTCGCCGTTCCCCGCAGGGGTCGACGAGGCGAAATCCATCTCCGAGGTGTTGGAGATCGCGGGTGGGTTCGTCACGAGCGATGTGGACCCGAGCGTCTACGAGACGGGCAACGACCGGCCGACCGCCGATCGGAAAAGCGACGACGGAACGAGCGATATCGACGTGCTGAACTACGCGTTGACGCTTGAACACCTTGAGAACGCGTTCTACCGAAGCGGGCGTGAGCAGTTCAGCGACGAGCAGATCATGAACGCGGAAGCGCTCTCGGAGTTCGGTGACGAGGTCAAATCGACGCTGCCCGATCACCTGCGTACGGTCGGTGCGCATGAGGCAGCCCACGTTGACGCCATCTCGCAGACCGTCGAAGACCTCGGTGGCGATCCCGTTTCAGAGGCCACCTACGACTTCGGCTACGGTACGCCGAGCGAGTTCCTTGGCGTCGCAAAAGCGCTTGAAAATACGGGGGTCGCCGCTTACAAGGGAGCCGCACCCAGCGTCTCCAATGACGACGTTTTCTCGGCCGCCATCGGGATCCACAGCGTGGAGGCACGCCACGCCGCGCTGCTAAACGAGGTGAACGCGTCCAGTCCGTTCCCGGACGGCGTGGATAAGCCGAAGACGATGGATGAGGTCGTCGATATCGCCGGTCAGTTTATCGTTGAGGAGTGATCCCAACCCACCGAACGTACCGTCGGTGACCGTCTAGGGCCGCGCGGCCCGACACTCCTCGCCTGTCCGTTGGGACATCGATGGTCTTACGACAGCACGTACCCAATAAATGGACAATGGAGGCCGTCCTCTGGTACGTGCTCTCGGGCACGCGTGGCGGCCCAAACAGGGTGGCAATCCTGCGGGCACTCCGCGAGCAGCCGCGGAACCCGAACCAACTCGCGGAAACACTGGACTTGAACTACGACACGGTCCGGCACCACCTCGACGTGCTGGCGGAAAACGGCGTCGTGCGAGCCAGTGGCGAGGAGTACGGTGCGGTGTATCTGCCCTCCGACACCGTTCGGGAGAACTGGGAGACAGTCGAGACGATCACGGACCAAATCGAATAATCATGACACACACGACACGCGGGGGAGACCGGTGACGCTCCTCTTCGATCTGGCACGCGTCGCCGCCGGGGTGAACGTTGTCTTACTGTTGGTATTGAGTTCCGTCTGGGGCCGCAACTACTTGGAACTCCACTCCAAACACGCACTTGGACTCCTGCTGTTCGCCCTGTTGTTGCTCGGCGAGAACGGGATCGCACTGTACTACTATATCGTCGATCCTACGCTGTCGGCGTGGTTCGCCACACAGGTCCCGGTGATCGTGTGGCGTGTAATGCTGCTGTTTCACGTCCTCGAAACCCTCGCAATCGGGTTTCTGACATGGATCACGCTGGACTGACCGGCTCGCGTGTTGTATCTCGCATGACTTTCGGAATATCTATGTGGTCTGGTAGGACTCTTGACGGTGAATTCGCATCCTTCAGCGACCAGCTGTTTCAGTCCAATTTATCTCTGAATAATAGGGGTTCAACAGAGCCAAACGGAGCCAAATGGTGAGTTGGCCCCGGAAAGATCGCTGGAATAAGTCCGATATTTATGATCTATGTATCATTACCGCCTCATCGAGAGATCAGCCACTAGGGAGATATCTGTTGAAATCCAGGTTTCCATCTGTTCGATCCCAGCCAAATTAGGTAGATGAATCGTAACACGATCAGAAATATCATCATATCGAACAATAGTCAGCTGAAGAGCTGGTACTGGTTCTCCCTCCGTTTGTGACGCTGTCATCCGCCCATTGTCGATCTGCTCTTTCGGGCACCACAAGCGATTGCTGGGAGTGTGAGTGGATTCATCTTCGTGATTTGATCACCTGGTCTTCTGTCACCGATAAAATGGCTGCTAATTGTCTCTTATACCGATATACTGAAGAAATACTCAAATTAAAACATAAATTGTTCTACCTAGAGCCTCAGTTTGAAAAGATCAGAATACAGTGATGCCTTCCTTTCTGTTCACTTCTGTATAACTCTGAACTTCTGGATTCGTACACTTGAATTGATCATCGCTCAGCTACAGAGTGGGAACACAGCGGCTGGAATATTGAACAAGCCTTACAGACTGTTCATCAAATCGTTCAGTTGACTATGTACTGGTCTATATCGGTAGCAACTGATACTGCTTGATAGTACCAATACATGCTCAGAATATATAAGTATAGTAACCTATTATAAACCTGTTTAATAGAGCCCCACCTGCGGTCATGTGATGTCACGTGATTCGGGGCGTCAGGCGGACACGGTATCACGCCGAAAGTATCTGCTCACGACGGCCGCCGTCGGGGCGGCCGGTCTCGCGGGGTGCAGTGGCAACAACGATAGCAGTGAGGATGGCGCAGACGGTGGAAGCGGGGGCGATGAAGGGAATACGATAGATTCCGGCTCGTCGGGGCCGGCGACGGTGACGGCCGAGGGGTCCTCGACAGTGTACCCCATCTCGAACAAGGGGAGCTCCTACTGGAACTCGAACTCGCCGGCGAGCGACGGCGAATACTGGGGCTCCAACGACGAGTCGTCGGTCGCCGGGTGGGACCAGATCGACACCGACATGAATATCGCCGACTACTTCGCCAGCCTGTACGGCTTCGAGCCGTCCGGTGAACGGTCGAACCCGCCGTTCGCCACCCGCGTGGCGCTGAGCCACTCAGGGACCGGCTGCGAGGCGGTTCGAGACGGGCTCGTCGACATCGGGAACTCCTCCGGACCCATCACGGCGGAGCTCGACATCAGCGAGGACGAGCGCGACGCGAACTACGTCGACCACGTCGTCGGCCGCGACGGCCAGCCGGTGTTCGTCAGTCAGGCCATCTACGACGCCGGCGTTGACCAGCTCACCGGCGAGCAGATCCGTGGTATCTACCAGGGCGACATTACCAACTGGAGCGAGGTCGGCGGGCCCGATCAGGAGATCTACGTGGTTGGCCGCGCCGAGGGCTCCGGGACGGACACGTCGTTCCGGCTGAACATGCTCGGTGACGCCGACGCGCCGATGGACGTCGACACGCGCCTCGGGCAGAACCAGCAGGTCCAGCAGGTTCTGCAGGACAACGACAACGCCATCGGATACATGGCGCTGGCGTTCTCCGGGTCGGGGATTCAGGCGATCGCGATCGACTTCGAAGGAACCGTCTTCCGCCCGGACCCCGACGCCGAGAAAACCATCTTCGACTCCGAGTACCCGCTGAACCGGGACCTACACATGTACACCCGGATCAACGAAGAGACGCCCGAGGGGACGGACATGCGTGAGGCCGCATTCCTCAACATGTTCCTGACCGAGTTCGGCCAGAAGACGTTCGTGGAGGACGTCAACTACATCACGTTGCCGACCTCCGACATCAAGGCCGAACGCGAGAAGCTCCCCAATCAGGCGTAACTCCTCGGCCGCGCGGACTTCGCTTCGCGGTCCGACCCCATTATATGTCACTAACCCCCCAAACCGATTGGCGCGCTAGCATCGAGCGACGGCTGACCAGAACGCAGGAGTTCGTCGATGACACCGACCCGGAGGCGCTGGCAGTGGTCCTCGTGTCAATGGGGTCGCTATTGGCCGCGTTCGTCGGGTTCCTACTGGCGTCGCCGTGGACCGCCGTTCCACTCGGCACGTTCCTGATCGCCACGGGCTACGGCTGGGCGCGTCATCAGGCGCTCGTCGCCCGTGCGGTCACCTTCGCGATGACGACGGTGACGCTCGTGACCCTTGGGCTCATCGTCGTGTTCATTTTCGCCGAATCGATTCCGGCGTTTCAGTACGAGACGACGAGCGTGTTCGGCGTCTCCGTTCCGGGACTCGGAATGTTCACACAGGCCCGTTGGGACGCCGTCTCGGAGCCCGTTCGCTACTCGCTGCTCCCGATGATTCACGGGACAGTGATGGTGACCACCATCGCGACGCTCGTGGCGGCTCCGCTCGGCGTCGCCGCGGCGCTGTTCATCGCTGAAATCGCACCGCCGCGTGTTCGAGAGCTCGTCAAGCCGGGCATCGAGATTCTGGCGGGAATCCCCTCGATCGTCTACGGGTTCATCGGGTTCACCGTCATCAACCCGTGGGCGAGCGGAGCCTTCGACCTCAACGGCGGCTCAACGTACCTGTTCGTCGGCATGGTCGTCGGGCTGATGGCGTTGCCGACGGTCGTTTCGGTGGCTGAGGACGCGCTGACGAGCGTTCCGGACGTGATGAAAAACGGGTCGCTCGCGCTCGGGGCGACTGACTGGCAGTCGATGACTTCGATCACGCTCCCTGCGGCGTTTTCGGGTGTCTCATCGGCCGTCCTCCTCGGTGTCGGTCGAGCCATCGGCGAGACGATGGCCGCGACGGTGATGCTGGCCGGGATTCCGCGGATCAGCGAGCCACTCGTGAACGTCTTTTACGGCTACGAGACGCTCACATCACTCATCGCACGCGGCTACGGCAGCGCGAACGGCGTTCACGAGAGCGCGCTGTTCGCCGCCGGCGTCGTCCTGTTCGTGACCGTGTTGTGTCTGAGTCTCGGCTCGCAGTACATCGAGGCGCGAATGCGTCGCCGTCTGGGAGGTGTCGAATGAGCCGCGCGCCCCAGAGTGTGCTCGTCCGGGACGACCGCACGCTGTACGAGGCTGCCGCCGGAACTGCGGTCGGGCTCTCCGGAGTCGCGTTTGCGGTCGGCTTGGCTGCACTGCTGGGCGTCGTCGCGATCGACGACCCTGTTGCCGGCTTCGAACTGTTGGTGGCGTTTGGCGCGGTGCTACTCGCGCTCGGAGCGTCAGTCATCGGCTTTGGGGTCGCCTCACGGTTCGGGTACGTTGACGTGGCACCCCAATCTAGCGCGGGGATCGTCGCCGCAGCTGCGTTCACGGGGATCTGGTTCGCCGCGGGCGCGATCGTGTCGGGAGCAGTTGGGCTCGGAACGGGCGGCCGGCTCGGAGTCGGGGTAGTCCTCGGTGGAGTTGCGTTCGCGACGACCGCGCTCCCCCGCGAAGATATCGGATCGACGATGCCTGCCGGGGCCGTCACCGGCCTCTGTGGACTATCGCTCATCACCGGTGTCGTCGGTCCCGGGTGGAAGCAGGTTCTCGCCGGGTACAACGCGACGCTGTTCGGCGACACCGTCGTTCCCGCGGTCGTGATGTTCGCCTCGCTGGTAGCCGGTTGGAGCGCGGCGAAAGCGTACGGCGGGTTCGGTGCTCGGGGGCGCAATGTCGGTGCGTACGTACTCATCTACCTCGTCGTCTGCTCGATACTGGCCGTGCTGGTGGGGCTCGTCGCTTTCGTCACGGTGAAAGGACTCCCCGGACTGTTCAACGGCTTCGGCGTCGGGGGTGCAGCTCTCATCAGCTGGCCGTTCCTGACCAACGGTGCCGGGCTGTTGGCCAACACTGCGGGCGTGTTCCCCGCGCTTGTAGGGACGGTCTGGTTGGTCATCGGTGCCGTCCTTTTCTCTGTGCCGACCGGTGTCGGCGCCGCAGTGTTTCTCAGCGAGTACGCGGAACAGGGGAGGTTCACGGGGGCCGTCGAGGTGGCGACAAACGGCCTCTGGAGCACGCCGAGCATCGTGTTCGGACTGTTCGGCGCCGCCTTCCTGATCCCTCGATTCGGCAACCAGAAGTCGCTGATAGCCGGGATGCTGACGCTCGGCTTCATGCTGTTGCCGTTAGTGCTGATCACAAGCCGGGAGGCGATACTGGCGGTACCCGACGAGTACCGCGACGCCAGCGCGGCGCTCGGCGTCTCCAAGTGGCAGACGGTCCGCAGCGTCGTCCTCCCCGCGGCGATTCCGGGAGTGACCACCGGCGTTATCCTCGGTGTCGGGCGCATCGCCGGCGAAACCGCCCCTATCCTGCTGACCATGGGCGGTGGCGTCCTCCCGGCGAAATCGGCTGCCCCCAATGTGTTGAGCGGCTTTCAGCTGAGCGCGTCACCACCGTTCGTCAGCAACCCCGCGTTGTTGGAGGCGACGAGCGCGCTACCGTATCAGCTGTACGCGCTCATCACGGCGGGCTTGAGCGGAAACATTCAGAACCCACAGGAATACGCGTGGGGACTGGCGCTGACGCTGCTGCTCGTCGTGTTAGTCTTCTACGCGATCGGAATTGCGACGCGCTACTACTTTAGACGGAAACTTCACCAATGAGTCAGACAGAGACCGCAGAGACCACGGCGAACCGCACGGACAGCCAGGGAGTCTCCACGACCGCTGGGGAGACTGTCGAGGAAACGCGTCCGGAGTGGACGAGCTACGAGGCCGGCGGCGAGACGAAACTCGCCATCGAGGATCTTGACGTTCATTACGGAGACGACCACGCGCTGAAGAGCGTCTCGATGGACATTCCCGAACAGAGCGTGACGGCACTCATCGGCCCGTCTGGCTGCGGGAAATCGACGTTCCTCCGGTGTCTCAACCGGATGAACGACCGCATCCGCGCCGCCAGCGTCGATGGGACGGTCGAGCTTGACGGCGAGAACATCTACCAGGACGGCGCCGATCTCGTCGAACTTCGCAAGCGGGTCGGGATGGTGTTTCAGAGTCCCAACCCTTTCCCCAAGTCGATCCGCGAGAACGTCTCCTACGGACCGCGGAAACACGGCGATATCGAGACCGGATTGCTCGCCAAGCTGACGGGGCGCGCGGAGCCCGACCGCGAGGAGGCGCTCGTCGAGCGGTCGCTCGAACGGGCCGCGCTGTGGGAGGAGGTGAACGACCGGTTGGACGACAACGCGCTCGGGCTGTCCGGCGGTCAACAACAGCGCCTCTGTATCGCCCGGTGTCTGGCCGTCGACCCGGAGGTCATCCTCATGGACGAGCCGGCTTCAGCCCTTGATCCGATCGCCACCTCAAAGATCGAAGACCTCATCGAAGACCTCGCACAAGACTACACGGTCGTCGTCGTCACCCACAGCATGCAACAGGCCGCCCGCATCTCCGACCAGACCGCGGTTTTTCTGACCGGCGGCGAGCTCGTCGAGTACGACGACACGGAGAAGATATTCGAGAACCCCGAGAGTCAGCGCGTCGAGGATTACGTTAGCGGGAAGTTCGGGTGATCGCCGTGCCTCGAGAAGGGTACCGCGAGTCGCTCGACGAACTGCGGGCCGACGTCGAGTCGATGGCGAGAAGCGTGCTGAGTCAGCTCCTGCGGGCGCTCGAAGCGCTCGAAAGCGACGACCACGGGCTGGCTCGCGAGGTGATCGAGGACGACGACCGCATCAACGAACGATACCTCGAGCTCGAGGGCGACTGCATCGACCTGATCGCGCTCCAGCAGCCCGTCGCCTCGGACCTCCGCTTCGTCGCTGCGTCGTTCAAGATCCTTACCGATCTGGAGCGGATCGGTGACCTCGCGACGAACCTCGCTCGCTACGCCCTCGCCGGCAGCTCAGAAATCATCGCAGAAGTCCGGATACAAAATATCGGCAAGACCGCCTCCAGTCAGCTCCGGGCGGCCGTCAACGCGTACGTCGACGCCGATTCCGAGGCGTGTCGTGCGATCGCCGACCGCGACGACGAACTCGACGCGGCGTGTCAGAATGCTAGCGAAGCCGTCGTGCGCGAGCTGATCGCCGGTGACCCCGACCGCTGGGACATAGAACAGCTGCTCGACGACGTGTCGCGGTTGCTGCTCACGATCCGTGATCTGGAACGAATCGGTGATCACGCCGTCAATATCGCTGCGCGCACGCTGTACATGAACGACGGTGACCCCGAGCTGATCTACTGACCATGGAGACCAGAAAGCTGCAGGAGGTCGGCGGCGGCACGTTCACCGTCTCAATTCCGAAGGCGTGGGCGACGAACAACGGCTTCGAGGTTGGCATGGAACTGCAGCTGTACACGCATCGTGATGGGTCGGTCCTCATCCGGTCCTCGGGTATGGATGTCGACTGCTTGGACGAAGCAACGGTCGATATCGACGGCGGCGGTACTGAAGCCGTCAAGCGTGCGGTTCGAACGGCTCATGCAGTCGGGTTCGAGACGATAACACTACGTCCGGCGGACACATTCTCCGACGCAGAGCGCAAAGCCGTACAGTCCACAACTAGGAATGTCGTCGGAATGAACGTTCTTAGTGAGTCAAGCGAGGAAATTAGGATCGGACACCTCTTGGATACCTCGTCTGTCTCTGTCTGCCAGTCGATAGTTCAGCTCCAGTACGTGGTTGTTTCACTACTCCGTGACGCAACCGAGGCCTTCGTTGACGCTGCGGACACACACACGAGAATTTGTGACCGTGCCGATGAAGTGCGCCGCTCAGTGGAGATGGTCACTCGACACTTCTCGCGGTCACTGGTCTCCCACGCCGAGCTCGACGCACTGGGTGTCTCCCGACCCAAGCTGTTCACCTACTACGCTATCGCCCATCGTCTGGAGATCGTCGCCGATCAGGCTGTTAGGATCGCGACCACCGGAGAAAAACTACCCGAGCCGCCCGCAGACGAGGTGGCCAAAAACGTGTCCTCGGTGGCCGACGATGTTGCGTGCGCCGTTGATGACGCGGTAACCGCTGTCCTCGACGGCGACACGGTAAAGGTCCAACAGGCGAGGGATCGATGTGACGATGCCACCGAGGGCATTGAAGCGCTCGAACAACGTCTATACGATGGGTCTGTTACAGAATCGGTCGCCACAGCGGTCGTGCTGTCCAACGCGCTCTCTTACCTGGGATGGACCGCGAATTGTGGTCGATCCATGGCCGATACCGCCGCGAGAACTGTGATACGCGCCGAAAATATCGATATCTGACGATCTGACCCCCCGAACGGTGGATGCCGTTCTGAAGACTCCGTTCGCTACTCGACTGCGGGGCGGTGTTCCTCGACAACGGCTTCGACCTCGGCCCATGCGACCGGCGGCTCCATCGTTTCGAGCGCGTCGTTGAGCGCGGTCAACTGGTTCTCGAACCGGTCGGTCCACCCGGGTTCGGCATGCGTGGTGAGCCGTTCCCCGACGGCCTCGTGACTGGCCTGAAACTCGTCGAGTCGGGATTCGATGTCCGACGGCGGAGTACCGCCTTCACGCTCGGCCCACGCTCGAAGCGCCGCTCGTTCCGCTCGGAGATCCGCGATCATCAACGACACGACACGGTGCCGGACCATCGTTGCGGCCCACGTGTGCGCCGCCTCGCTCTCGGGTTCGCTGTCGTCGACAGCGAGTCTTTCGACGATGTCCTCAAGCTCGTTCACTGACTCCGCGAGTGCATCGACGTCGGCGGAGAGCTCCTCGTCGCGTCGATCAGTGTCGGTGAGCCACTCTTCGAATGAGTCGAGCTCGAACTGAAGGTCATCGGCGGCACGCTGGACCTCGATAGCAGCATTCGTAACCCGTCTGATCCGTCGCGCGATCTCGTAGAGATCGCCGTCCTCCTTCATCGAGAGGACCTTCTGTATGGCGTCACCGAGACGGTCTGCTCGTTCTTCGATAGCGTTGAGACGTGCGTCGAAGTTGTCGATGCGTGCCGACACGAGATCCAGATCCGAGACTGAAGTGGCGGTTTCCCGTGCGCTGTCCAGCTTTTCGGTCGCGAGCTCTACTCGCGTCTCGGCGGTCGTCGCCACCATCGACGCGTTCGCGACCGCGTCATCGACGGCCGCCCGGCGGACGACGCCATCCTGGGCCACGAGCGCGAGCGTCTCTCGGACCTCGTCTGAATTCTCCTCGTCAACAATGACGCTATCAACCGCCCGTTCGACGGGCAGTCCGTCGAGCTTCACCGAGTCGTCGTCGGATTTCGCTTCAGTCATAATTCCCGCCTCCGGCTGGTGGTCCGGTAGGGATCTGCTGGCACCGATCGTCGCCTGAGTTATTCCGCATCCGCGTTACTCCGCAGACGCCGTTTTCGACAGGAGTTCGTCAAACAGGGCGACGACACGCTCCTCAATTTCGTCGCGGATCTCGCGTACGTCCTCGGGAGACTGACCGTGTGGATCGTCGAGTCCCCAATCGCGGCTCTCGCCGTTCCACGTCGCCGGGCAGACGTCCGACGCCGAACAACCCATCGTGACGACCAGATCGACCGCCTGTAGTTCGTGGGACGTCACCTCTCGCGGCGTTCGGTCGCCGAGTTCGATGTTCAGTTCACGCATCGCCTCAACGACGACATCGTGAACGTGGTCGGCGGGCCGTGTCCCGCCAGTGATGATATCGATCCGATCGCCTGCGTCACGTTCGTCGCGTTCGTGCTCTGCGAACTCCGCCGCCATCTGGCTCCGCCCTGCGTTTTGGACACAGACGAATGCGATCCGGTAGTCCAGCCGAGCGCTGTGATTGGTCACGACTGGATATGCAGAGGGTATCACCATAATCGTTACTTGGAACCGATATTGAGTGTTATAGAGCGGTATAGCGATCTGGATACCGTTCCCGGCTCGGTTGGAAATAACTGTGAGCTCCGGGTCGTCCGAGTTGAAAGACCGTGGAGTTGATCCAACTCCTTCGACCGGTTCCCAACGTCGGTTCCCCGGTCATACGCCTCAACTATCCCACCGCGTAGCCTTTGATTTCGTGACCGTCTTCGAATCGCTTCTCGGGGAGTTCTGCCGCACGCCTCAATCGCGTTCCGGATGGCAACGTGCCCGAGTAGAGGGTTCCCAACGGCTATTGACAACCATTACTGAGATTTATTGATGGTCGTACCGGAGCCACGCGTATGGCCTCGACAGAACGGATCGATGGGAAGTCGATCGGGACCCACCGGCAGTACGTCATGGACGTTCGCATCGTTGAATCGGACGACGGACGCTACCGCTTTGAGGCGCCCCGCCACGAGGGGATCGAGTTCGACGACGCTGAAATCGCCGAGCTCTACGCCGACATCTACTTCGACGTCAACGGCTTCGAGGAGGCGGGTACCGGCGATCGGGGCGTCCCACCGATTATCATTCAGGCCGGCCGGGACACGCTTGCGGCGTATCTCCTCACGCAGCCGTACGCGGACCGCCAGTGGGTCGGCTCGTTCATGGGCATCCAGCCCGGGAAGATCGAGCGGTACGTCTCACGGGTCCAGAAGCGAGCCACCAATATCCGTCGGAAGGTCGCGGAGATGGAGGACACGGAGACCGACCGCTGAGACGGACGATCGGACGCGTTTTCGGTTGACGTACGGAACGCCCCCACAGACGGCCAGTGCCGGAACTGTCCACATCTCGAAGGAGCAAGTGGCGGCACGACGGGCGAAGTGCGCCCGCTCGCCAAGCCAATTCCGTAGGGGAGCGGTCCGACCCCGTCCCGTCTCCTATATAGTAACTGGAACCGCTCTGAACGGCGGTGTTGACCTATTATAAACGGGTTTTACGCTGGGACGTGGGTTCGCACTTGGATGGTTGATAAATCCAAACGGCACCTGATGAAGGCCTCTATCGCAAGCCTGGTCGGTGCGGGCGTCACGGGTGTCGCAAGTGGAGCGGAGGATAGTTATCGAGGATACAGCCCCGCGGACTCGACAGATGACGATGACACGCAGACACCAGGGGCACCGAGTGTCGTCGGTGACCTCAAACGGTTCTCGACGACGGCGTTCGGCGCGGAGATGACCGGACCGTTCGTCTTCGAGGACGGCTCGCTTCTGATCAGCGTCCAGCACCCGAGTCGCGACAACCCCAAACCGTACGACAAGGCTGGAGTCGGCTACTACAAGGGCTTCCAGTTTGCTTTTGATGGGCAGAACGATGATTTCACCGAGTCGCCGGCGCCGGTCGAGGAACAACAGGACGGCGTCTTCGCCGTTGACGGCGACTTCGAGTATCTGATTCAAGAGCGAGAACCGATCAACGGCGGCGCCGAACGTTGGGGAATCACCCAGACGCCCGACGGACGGGATGTCACGACCGAGAATTTTGCGGGGACGACCTACGGCGACTCGGGGTACAACCCCGATGCCAACCACTTCGTCGCGACGGACGACGACGGGACCGAGGGGTTCCTCTTCACGAACGACGAAAATAGCCCCGGCAACATCATGCGGACACCCCTCTTGCAGAACGAAGACGGTGAGTGGGAGGCCGACCCTGAGAACGCGATCAACACGGTCAACACGGCTGCGTTCCGCGAGATCGGAGGGACCCGCATCAACTGCTACGGCGACCTCAGTCCGTGGCAGACGCCGCTGTCCTCCGAGGAGAACTACGCCCACCCCCGCGCGAACCTCACGGGAACAATCGGCGATATCGTTGAGGCCGGCGACGGCGAGAGACTGCGGGGGGCGGGCTACTTCTGGAACCGCCCCAATCCCAGCGAGATCCAGACCGCCGTCAACGAGTACGACGAGGTCGACGGCTGGTACGTCCAGGGCTACTGGAACATGACCGGCGTCGAACACCTCGCCTACTACCTCGGCGCCGATCCGGTCGAGGCCGGCGACGGGAACCCACTCGAACCGATCGGAGACGAGTACCCCAACCCGTACCGCTACGGCTATCACGTCGATATCCGGAACCCGACCGGCGACCCCGAGGATCTCGAACCCGTCAAGTACTACGTGATGGGCCGGGCGGCGTGGGAAGCGCCCAATATCCTGCCCGACGAGCGGACCGCCTACGGCTGCTCGGACGGCGACAGCAAGGGCATCTACAAGTTTGTCGCCGACCGGCCGATTTCGAGCTACCGGGACCCGATGGATATCGCGGGGATACTTTACGCGCCAAAGATAACCAACGACGAGGCCGCCTCCGGAAAGTCACCGGCCGAAGTTCCCCTCGAAGTCGAGTGGCTCCCGATGGGACGCGCCTCGAATCGGGAGATCGAATCCTGGATCGGCGAATACGACGATGTCACCCAGGTCGACTACCTCGAGAGTCACGCCGACTGGAGCGAAGGCGACGAGGTCACCGAGGAGGTCATCAAGCAGGCCGACCTCGAAGTTATCTCGAACGGCAATCAGGATTATCTCTCCGACGAGGAGATTCTCCAGTGGGCCGAGCAGTACGAGGAACAGGGTCCGAACGGCGTCGACGAGGAGCTCCGGCGAGTGCCCTTCATCGAGACGCGCGCCGCGGCCAAGGAGATCGGCGCCTCCATCGAGTTCAACAAGGCCGAGGGCGTCGACAGCGTCGACGACGCCAAACCGGGCGACTACATCTACTTCGGCATCTCCGAGTTCAACGACGACTTGGCCGGGCCGACGAACGACGGCGGCGACATCGCGCTCGACCGCGTCGATGGCGGTGTCGTCTACCGCGCTGAGCTCGGACCTCGGTACGACGTCTCGACACTCGAGCCGGTCGTTGTCGGACCCGACTTCACCAGCGAGGAGGCTATGAAAGATGTCGACGATTCGTTACGCAACGTCGACAACGTCTACGCGATGCGCGACGGCCGTGTCCTCCTCTGCGAGGATGGTTGGCGGGGTGGTAATCGGAGTTATCCGAACGACGCGATGTACGTCTACGAGCCCGAAAACACCGATCGGCGTGGGCCACCCGGTGGCGATCCACCGGGACGTAACGGCCCACCGAGCCACGGAAACGGTCGCGGCAGCAATCAATAGATTCGATACTGTGACGGCCTCTCAAGGATTTGTCAATAGGGGCTAATGGAGACCGGTGTGTCGATCAACGCGCATCTCAGACTTTTTCTGATGTCTGAGCCGATGTTTTCCACAACAGAAACTTGCTCCTAGCTACTGTCGAATCGGTGACCTCGTCATCTCGACGGATGATACGGTGGAAACAGGCGACTACGGGTATGCTGACGCCGGTAGATCTTCCAAGCGCGTTGAACCGCTATGTTTCGACCTGCTCGTAGTGGTAGTCGAGTGGGAGCAGCTTCTTACTTCAAGATCGTTTGAGGCGAAAACATGTTCGAACCGTTTCGAGTTCCAACTTGTATCCCCGCCATCATTTCTTCATATCCCTGCTGCTCACGGAACACATCCCGAACCTCCGAGTTTAAAAGGATAGTTTGGCCAACACCGTTATGACTGAATCTGCTATATTGCATCCACAAAGGGTGTCGGATACCCCTCTCATTTCGAGGGACATGGGACTCACTTGAATGGGGAGCCGATCGAACTTTTCGAACTGTAGCTCCGATGTCGGTATCTTGAATGGAAATACATTGGTGGCGGCCAAGAATATTCGGGAGAAACCGAACCTGGTATCGACTAACCCCGCAGCAAGCGGCTTGATTGGCTGAAGCTAGACCAGTTGCTACTCTATTTCTTTTGAGTTTTCACCTTGCCGAGTTGAGAGTGCGAACGTGAATAGTAAGGCAATGAGAGCTACTCGGTTAGCGTATCAACAGCATCAGATACCTTTCGGCCGGCAATAATGCCGAACACCGTATTTGCCGTCATCGGACTGACGGCCTCCATTGTCGTGATCGCGCCGACGTTTCCAACATCCGCACCGACGGCATACAATCCGTCGATGGGATCCTCGAAGACGGTTTCCTGTTCGATACCACCGTGGTCGAACGTCGAGCTACTGCCGAACTGTCTAAGGACTCGCATCTCAAGGTCTACGTCGAGACCACCCATCGTTAGCGTAATCGACGGCTGGACCTGCGTCACGTAGAACGGCGGCGTGTCGACCGTGCGCCGGTTGTTCGTTCGGGGATAGTCGAGCCGCTCACTCTCGCCGGTTCGGATCGCCGTGTTATACGACCCGAGTGTTTCGACCGCTCGGTCGCCGTCGACGCCCCATTCATCGAGAACAGTGGCGAGTTCTTCGAATGAATCGACGGCTTCGACTCGACCACCAGCTTCCCGCTGGGTGTCCAGCATGTCCCTAATGTTATCTTCCTTGTGGGGACGAATTGTCGAGTCCACAAGCTCCTCGTCGAGGACATAGAAGAATCGGCCATATCCTTCTCGAGCGGCCGCGTGAATAACAGACTTCTCGTGAATCGAATCCGATTCGTCGGCGAATCGTTCACCGCGTTCGTTCAGGGCGACCGCAAACGGCCCGTAATAGGATGAGACGTCGGGATATTCGAATGGGGTGAACTCAGCAGGGGCGGAGGGCATCGACTTGCCATAGAACTCGTTGTGTCCCTGACTGTGCTTGGCCCCAATCTCCTCAGCGGCACGGATACCATCACCCGTACACCACTTTGCTGCCCGAAGCCACAGGTCTTCGGAGTTCTCTGTGTAGAAGGACTGTTCGACGAGGCGCTCGTTTGCAGGGTAACCACCCGTCGCGAGCACAACGTTCGGCGACTCGATAGTAAAGGCGTCACCGTCGACGTGGGCCGCACGGACACCGGTAATGTCACCGGCGTCGTCGGTTAGTAGTGACCGCATCGGCGTCTCCAGTAGGAGTTCGCCGCCGGCCGTTCGCAGTGAATCGACAAGCTCGTCGATTAACACCTGCATCTCGACCGTCTTCGACACCGATTTCTGGCGGACGACCTCCTCGTTGCCCGGGAGAACACCCTCGAAATCGTCAGTGCTCTCCTCGAGCGGGATACCGTGATCCTCGAGCCACTCCCATCCCTCGTCGTGGCGACGGACCACGAGCTCCTGTAGCTCACGATCACCCTTGGGATCGCGTTCCTCCAGTTCCTCGACCGTCTCGTAGCAGTAGAACGTTCCGCCGCTCAGTAGCGAGGTTCCGCCAGCCCGGTCGCCTTTTTCGAGAACGACCACAGTTGAATCCGGGGACTGCTCCGCGGCCTCAACTGCAGTGACTAGTCCGCCAATTCCGGCCCCAACAACGACGACATCAGCAGTTCTATCAGCAGTCATCTCGTTAATCGTCAGTCTCCCCGTAGATAGCCGTATTTCGTTCACCGGGAATGTTACGGGTATCTATGGGACGAATAATCTAAGTCATCCGGACACAAGGAGCGTTCTATCTCCAGACAAGCACTGATTAGGGCAGCTCTAGTCAGTCGCCTGCGTCGGAGCCCCTCACGAGTGTTACTGCCGGCTATAAGCACTCGTTGTATGTCGGATCGATATCAATATCGCTATTTTACGAAAGGTCATGTTGTCGAAACCCGCGCTGGTTCAGATTAATCGATGAATCCTTGTTTTTCTGGAGATCCGAGAACTCACGCTCGGTGGCAGTTCGAATGGACGGCCTCAGTAGTTGCCACCGTCATCCCCTTTAGTGCAGTTCCTCTTGACCATTCATTCGTACTAGCAACAATGATCCCATTCTGGCAATTTGTATGGATCGTGATTATCGGACAGATGCTCATCGGGGCATGGCTGACGTTTAGGCTATATCCCGGAAAGAGTGCCTCGTCAAACGAGAGTGAGACCGCATGATCACCCTTCCCTTGCTACAGGCGACGGAAGCGAATATCATCTCGACGAACGTGGAACTGGTGTTCGGCGTCATCCTGTTCGCACTCTACAGCGGCGTGTTGCTGCTGATCGGCTTGGACGGGTACCGAAATACCGAAGTCCTGAACGATTACGCGATCGGTGCCGGCCGACTCAAGGCGTGGTGGATCGGCCTAAGTTTCGGCGTGACCTACGCGTCCGCAAATATGTTCATCGGCGTCCCCGGGTTCGCGTACTCTGCGGGTACACCCGCACTCTGGTGGATCGCGGTGTTTACTGGTCTTCCGTTTATCGGCATCGCGTTGATTTCAAAGCGATTCTACGAGATCGGCGGACTTGGTGGGCAACGCGACCTCACGTTGCCGGATTGGCTCGGAAATCGGTTCGATAGTCCATTCCTCCGGATCGCAACTGGGATCATCTCGTTGCTACTGGCCTTCTATGTCGCCGGTCAGATCATCGGCGCTGGAACGCTGTTTGAGCGGATCTTTGGGCTTCCATACATTTGGGGGATCGGAGTTTCGATCACGATTGCTGCAGTCTACGTTGCCGGGGGTGGGATGCGAAGCACGATCCTAACGGACCTCCTTCAGAGCATCATCATGATGCTAATCGCAGTCATCGTGTTCTTTAGCGGGATTTGGGTATTCGGCTGGAACTTCCTCGGCAACGCCGTCCAAGCTGCGGCTGCCGAAGGAGCGAACACAGGGTGGTTCACCTCGGAGACATTGCCAGCACTGTTCGGCGGACCAATCGCCGTGTCGTCCATCGCGTGGCTTGGGCTCGCTTTCATCCTCCTACCACATCTCCTCAACCGGGTTCTCGCCGTACAGAACAAGAGAGAGCTCAGAGAGTTTGTTTTATTCTCCGGGATCGGCTTGTTCTTCTGCAGCGCCTTCATGCAGTGGGTCGGTATATATGCATACGCTCTCAACCCGAACCTTGAGTTCGCCGATGCAGCTGTCCCGGCGTATCTCGCCCATGCCTTCCCGAACATCGTCGCTATCGCGATCACAGTCGGGGTGATAAGCGCTATTCTGACAACGACTGACTCTCTACTACAGGGGGTCGCGGCCATTGTCGGGAACGACGTATACAAGTACGGTGTCGAGGCTTACTGGCGAGGGAATGTCACGCCAGCGCAAATCAAAGCTGGAGAAACCCCGTCGGCAGTCGAACGGCGTTCCGTGTGGGCTGCGCGAGCTGGCGTTGTCCTCACTGCAACAATAGCGCTGTATATCGCCATGGCGCGGCCGTCACATTTGACGATTATTACGCAAATGGGAATCACCGGTCTGCTGAGCGGGGTGACAGCACCACTGCTGGCAGGATATCTTTGGCGGGAATGCAGCCAGCGAGCCGCTGAGGCAGCCTTCGTCGTCGGATTTGGCTCGTATCTCGTCCTGTTCGTAGGTGGGATAATGGAAAGCTTCTTCGTCGTCTATCCAGTTTCGACCGCCGTCAGCCTCGCTGTACTTGTCGTGATAACTCTGGCTCAGTCTGCCGACAACACCCTTATCGACCGCTGGGACCGGGCTTTTGCTGCCGATAGTGAGGACGACGATCGCGTTTCAGTCGAAGGATCGGGGGACTGACCTCCTAGAGTTAGCCCTTCAAGAGAGTCCTCCATTCGATGTTGGCAATTGGCCCAGCCAACCCAGCTTCGTCTACAGATGAACAGGGCAACTGTCTCGGGACTTGACTCCGAACGGTCCACAGAGCAGAAACATCTCAAATTCGAGTGCTTCTTTGTCGAGAGACACTCCAAGTTACACTGCGGGGCGAGCGCCTGCGATAATCAGATCAGGACCGAACGGCTTGAGCGCAAGCCGGTTTGTCCGGGCTGTGCGGTGAGGGAACGGTTCGCGCTGAAGACGAAGTACTTCTACGACGAACAGAATCTCGAGGCGTTCCCCGAGAAGTACGCCGACATGCCACTTCACGAAAGGGCGATGGAGAACAAGTGGCTGGCCGGGGGCAGCACGGTCACGATGCTGCTGCTCGTCGTCGGCATCCTCTGAGTGGGCTCGGTATTCAGACCGGTTCAGCCCCCAGCTCTTCGAGCGCGTGCTCCAGCAGGCCCTTGAACTGCCAGCTGGCCCGCTCGAAGGCCTCGTCGGTCGGACCGTCCCAGCGCGGGAATGTAGAGTGGCCGCTCACCTTGACGGTCCACTCGGTCGGCTCGTCGAACGGGTTCTCCGTCGGGAGTTCCACGACGTAGAGGTACTCCTCGTCGCCGTGGATGCCGTCGGCCGGATTCTCGACGCCGTGGCCCAGCAGGAACAGCGGCTGGTCGAGATGCTCCATATTGGACGGCTCAAGGAGATCCGCTGGCTGAGCCGCGTCGATCGTTCGATCTGGGTCGCCATCCAGATAGAGGTCGACCGTCGAGAGCTTGTCGAGGAACATGAACGTCGCCGCCGTGTAGCCCGGTCCCCGCTCTGCGCGGGTCGCATCGAGCAGCGCTTTCAGCTGTGCGAGATCCCGGAGGACGCTCTCGGGGTACCCGTCCGAATGCCGGTACACCTGCGCGACGCGGTCGGCACTGCCCTCTGTCTCATCGGTCTGTTCGACTCGTTGGACGAATCGGAGTTGACTCCGTGTCGACATCGATACTCCCCGGCGCGTGTGCGCCGGCACCCATCGCCGGCGCAGAAACAACATTACCCAGTCGTAGCGGGATTAAAATCCGCTATGCGAGATGTGACACCTCGTCTGGTTCCTCCACGTCGTCGAATTCACCATGCTCGACTGGCTCCCAATCCTCCCCGGGTGCTGGACTCCACCAGTCGACTTTGTAGGCTCCCGGTGCGCCGAGGAGTTTCACCCGTGCCGAGCCGTCAGGCAGGTCGCGACGGAGCTTCTCGTCGACGTGAAGTTCCACGCCGAGTCGGTGTCGAAGCACGCGAGCACAGCCTCCTCGTAGCCACGGTTTTCTTGGGATTCCCGGAGAACGACCTGCGTGTTACAGTTCTTGCAGAACACTCCCTCGAAGGGAATGTGGGTGAACACTTCTTGCCCACAGACGGGGCACCAGAGGAACTCGAACAGTGCCTCGCTGTGTCGGTCGAGTACTTCGAGACTCATTGTTGGACCGACCCGGTTCGACCGGGTCACTCTCTCCGCCCCGGCCGAAAAACACCCTGCGTGTAACGTTCTCAGCGTTCAGGGCCGTAGACGATACGCGAGGGGGCTTCGTACCCACAGTCCGGACAGTCGTACCAGCGCTGTACCTTCGCTCCATCAGGTGCCTGCTCGATGTGAGACTTGGTGGGATTTGTCCTAATCCCGCTTTATTAGAGACGTACCCGAGATGGCGGTCGATTCATGATCTCCCTGCTATCGAGAGTGCACGGGTTGCGAGCTTAGCGCCGTCTTTTCCGAGCAGGCGCGTGATCGGTTCCTTCCCCACGTCACCTCGATCGAAGACAACCGCCGGCGTGGTCTCATTCCGCTCGAAGGCGCGCTCGGCCGCCCAGCCCATGGTCGATCCCTCCTCTTCCGGTTCCGGTTCGTTCGAACGGTCGATCTCGATGACGTTGGCATCAATCTCCTCCAAGGCTCCCTCGATAGCATCGTCAAACCGAAGGTTCGCTGCAAACCGGAGACCCGGATCGTATTCCCGCGCCGACAGTAGGAAGCGGGCGACGTGGCTTGACGCACCGAAACGTGTCCCTCGAGTCGCACGGATGCCGTCCATCGTCCGGGCGATCCGTCCCTCGACGGCGACAGTCTCCTCCGGCCGTTCTGCGTAGGGCGTGGCCCCGACCACGTTCATCCCAACTTCCGGCACAATCGTCGACACGTCGGCCGAAACCAACTGCTGCACGATGGACTCGACCACCTCCTGTGTGGGCTGTCTGGCTGACCGCTCCCGAATATTCGAAAGGTGGTGGACCGTCCCCGGTCCCTCGCCAACGTCGAGCGGGTATCTGATGGCACGAGTCATGAACTCCACGCCGGATTTGACCGCGTCCGGGATCTCCTCTCCGTGAGCCAGTCGAGCCGCGATCGCACTCGAGAGTGTACACCCCGAACCGTGTGTCGCGTCCGAGTCTACTTTCGCGTGCTCAAGGGTGGTTACTTCGTCCTGAGTTACGATAATATCTCGAACGACATGCTCGTCGCCGACATGCCCCCCTTTTATGAGTGCCGTGTCGGCTCCCATCTCCACGAGCCGTTGTCCTGCTGTCTGCATCGAGTCTGGATCCTCGATCGGAATATCCGTAAGTATTTCAGCTTCGTCAGCGTTCGGCGTCACGACCGTCGACGCAGCGATCAGCTCCTCATAGGCAGCTTCAGCGTCATGGTCGAGCAATCGGTCTCCCGAGGTAGCGATCATAACGGGATCAACGACGAAGGGAACGTCCATCTCAGCAGCGTACGACGCGACTGTCTCTACCACGGGTTCAACACCCAACATACCCGTCTTGACGGCCTGTAACTCGAAGTCGCCGCGGATCGCCTCGATTTGGGCTTTGATCTCTTCAACCGGAATAGGGTGGATCGACTCCACGCCGACAGTGTTCTGTGCCGTGACGTTCGTGATCGCACTCGTCGCGAAGGTGTTGAGTGCCTCCATCGTCTTGAGGTCCGCTTGAACACCGGCGCCACCGCCTGAGTCACTCCCAGCAATCGTCAAGATCTGGGGGAGTTCGACCGGGGCCGGCCGTCGAAATGTGGACATATCCGGAATATAACCGACAAGTACAAATCGGTAATGGTCATGCCAGCGTCATTCGGTCTCACGGATTGCTTCGAAAAGCGAGACCGCAAGGTGAGCGGCATCTTCCGCCGTCTCCCCGAGGACGTAGGTGATGGGTTCGATTCCGAATGCGCCGCGGTGATAGACGATCCGCGGAACGGCCTCCTGAGACGTGAACCGGTCCAAGAGTCGCTGGGTGCGGTCGTCGTACTCGGCGTCGAACTCGAGTGGGTCAAGCCCACGGTCCCGAGCCAGCGAAAGGAGCTCGTCGTCGGTTGCGATGTTGACCGCGCCACGCAGCCTCTCGTCTCGAGCCATCGCAGCCAGCACGACCGTTGCGACGTGTCGCGACGCCCCAAACTCCGGGTTCGCTGGAATCTCCACACGACCGTCCACGGCGTAGATCCGGCCGGGAATCGCAGCAACTTCTGTAGCGTCGCTTGCACCGGGCAGCGCACGGCCGACATTCGTCCCGACGTTGGGGACGTACGTCGCCATTCCCGGTGTCGTCGCCAGGACGCGTGCTGCCGTTCGGACGTCCGTTAAGACCTCCCGCTCTGCGGCGAGGCGCTCGTCGGTGCCACGGACACAGAGATCACAGCCGAGACCGGCGAGTGAGGGCATCGCCTCCTCGTGCAGTTCACACACCGGGCCCCGGTCCTCAAACGCCCGTACGAGCGCGAGCAGTTCGGCGAGTGCCTCATACCCGTCCATCTGTCCGGAAGCGAATCCCTCGGCGATACGCGTGACTGTCTCGTCGGTCAGTGGGTGGGCTTCGATGCGGTCTTCGACAGCCACGTCGCCGCTGATGTACTTCGAGACGGCGGCCTGAGAGACGCCGATGTGTTCCGCCACCTCTTGCTGGGTCATTCCACGCGAAGCCAGTTCACCGGCGAGACAGACGCGGATGGTGGGGAGAACCCGCTCGACGACGATCTCGCTCGGGAGGTGAAGTGACATACGGGTCGGACCAAGCGACTCGTATTAAATCGTACCCACCTGTGACTGACGGCGGTTCCGGTTCGTGTCGGTCCCGGACGCATTGCGTGCTACCGGAGCCAGACCGGTCCTCTGGTGTCCGCAGAGGGATACTTTTTTATTAGGGGTAGTATTCTCGGGTTGTATGACTAAAGAATACCTCCGTGGCACCGGGACAGTCCGCGAGTACCTCGGCGCGATGGGGCCGTCTTGGGTCGCGGGGGCGATTGCCGCCGGTCCAGCGACGATGGCGAGTCTCATCACGGCAGGCGCGATCTTCGATTACCAGCTTCTCTGGGTCGTCGTGCTCTCCGCGTTCGCCGGTGCCTTGGCGCAGTACCTCGCGATGCGGCTTGGGCTGCTCACCGAGCGAGGGATTGTCGGCGTCGTCGAGGATCACCTTGGAACGACCTGGGCGTGGATCCTCGTCGCGGACGTCGTCATCGCGGCTGGTGTCGCCCAGCTTGTCATCATGAAGACTGTCGCGTCAGTTTCGGCGACGATCACGGGGATCGACGCCCGCCTGTGGGGTATCGTCTGGGGCGGGATCCTCGTGGTGGGGCTGGCTGGTCGGGGATATCGATTCGTTGAGCTCTTCGCAAAGTTGCTTGTCACCGCGGTTGTCTTGGCGTTCGTTGCCTCACTGTTCGTCGTCTCGATCGATGTCGGCCAGGCCGCCCAAGGGCTGGTCCCGACGCTGCCCGGCGGCAGCGCACTGGTCGCTGCGGGCATTCTCGGGGGTGCCGTCCACATCACGCTGATCACGATGCACTCCTACACGATGCGTGCCCGGGGCTGGACTGAGCGTGACTATGACCTCGCGACAGTGGACATTTTGGCGTCGATGCTGGTCGCGTTCGGCATCTACAGCACCGCCATCTTTCTCGTCACAGCAAGCACGCTCACCGACCCGGATCTGACGACCGTCGGGGCGGCCCAGGCGCTCGGACCGCTGGTCGGCCCGGCCGCCAAGTGGTTGTTCCTGCTTGGTCTCGGCGCCGCCGCCGTCTCGACGCTCGGCGGCAACACCATCGTTCCGCCGTTCCTCGTTGCCGATAAACTCGGCTGGGGAACAACCGTCGATGATACCCGCTATCGGGTGCTCCTCGCGGTCTTTGCCGTGCTGTCGGTGCCCGGTGCCTTCATCGGCGGTGAGGTTATCGGCCAACTCGTCCTCGTTCTGGCTCTTGGGACGGTTGGAACCCCCTTCGCCATCGCCGTCGTCCTTTATTTATTGAACGCCGAGAGTGTCGGCAGCTCACCCTCGGCGCTCGCAAACCTCGGCGGACTCGCCTTGCTCACCGTTTCGGGTGGTCTCGCGGCGAACTTCGTCAGAGAGCAGATCGCGACCGGCCTGGATTTACTCTCCGGATTCGTGCTTGCATTCGCGCTCGTTCTCGCTGCTGCGACGCTCGTCCTCCTCGGACAATACGTCCGCGAAGAGGTGTCTCTGGCGTGACCGAGCCTCCGTTCCCGCTGGCCGGCTCGACACTGATTGTCGGACCCTCCCAGGCCGGAAAGACTCGCCTCACAGCCCGTGCCCTCGAGGCCTGGCTAAACCGGCACGGCACTGATGGGCTTGTGGTTCTGGAGTTCGCGCCCGAATTAGAACACGACGGCCGGATCCTTGGAGGTCGGATGGACCGCTTCACGACCATTCCTCGCGATACCTGGCACGGCGTCCTCGACGCGTATGCCCCTCGTGCGGAAGGGACCGACGAGGGGGAGGCGGTCGCACTTGCGAAGGATAACACGAAACGCGGTCTCGCACTCCTTGAGGCCGCCCCGGATCCAACTGCGGTTTTTATCAATGATGCGACTATTCCACTCCAGCACGAATCCGTCGAAGTGAAACAGCTCACGGGATATTTCGATCTCGCGACGTGCGTTGTTCTCAACGCGTTCGATTCTGATGAACTCGGAACGGACGACTCGGTGTCACGTCAGGAACGGACAGCCCTGTCGGAATTACGGTCTTGGGCCGATCGGACGGTCGAGCTGGACTGACCCTCGGAACAGACGCAGGAACTGTTGTATCGTCCAACAGTGACATCGCCGACAGGCATCGGCTCGGAGCGATTGCCACCGCTGAGAATATAACCTGCTAATATAGGCAAGTTATATTTCCTCTCAGACGGTACGGCTCGCTAGTGCCATTCAGCAATACGCTCTTAGAGGCGGGACAGGATATCTGGGCGGCCCAGAAGGATCACCCATTCGTCCGTGAACTCGCGACGGGAACGCTCGACGAAGCAGCATTCGAACACTGGATCAAACAGGACTACCGGTACCTCCAAGACTACGCTCGGCTGTTCGCGCTCGCGGGCGCCAAGGCTACCAACGAGGAGACGATGACGCACTTACTCAGCGTAGCCCACCAGGTGCTTGATCACGAAATGGATCTCCACCGGGGCTTTGCGGCCGACTACGGGATTTCCGACAGCGAGCTCGAAGCAGTCGAGAAAGCACCCACGTGCGTGGCCTACACGAATTTCTTGATCCGGACGGCGTACGAGGGCTCGATTGCAGAGATCGCGGCCGCACTATATCCGTGCATGCAGGGCTACCTCGACGTCGGAGAGCATATGGCGTCGCTCGCCTCGGGTGAACACCGGTACACGCCGTTCATCGAGATGTACACCAGTGACGAGTTCCGCGAAGCGACGAGCTGGTGTCGTGACTTTGTCGACCGGAGTGCCGAACAGTTCCCCGGTGAACACGACGCTATGAGGGCGGCATTCCTCACCAGCGCGAAGCTCGAGTATCGGTTCTGGGAGATGGCCTACACGCAAGAGGAGTGGGACCTATGACCGACGTCCCGAAGAGATACGACGACTACCGGGCCACCGTCAGCGACCCTCGGTTCACCGACTGGCTACGGGAGCGTGCCGAACCTGAGTGGACGAACGCCGTCGGCCATCGGTTCACCCGCGAACTCAGTCGTGGCACACTCTCCGAGGCAGTCTTCACCGAATACCTCGTCCAGGACTACGCGTTCTTGGATGTTCTCGTGAGTACGTTCGGCTTCGCTGTGGCTCAAGCACCTGATGTCTCAGCGAAGCGTGGACACGTCGAATTTCTCGATACGCTGACTGACGAAGAAAACGATTATTTCGAGCGCTCCTTCGGCGCGCTCGGTGTCGACGACGGTCGTTGGAAGGAACCTGAACTATCTACGACCACCGCCGCGTTCGTCGACTTGCTCGGTCGTTGTGCCCGCGAGGGCGGCTACGCCGAAACACTCGCGGCCCTCGTTCCGGCCGAGTGGATCTACGCCGAATGGGCGACCCGCGAAGCGTCGGCACACGAAGCGGCTGCCGGACTGCCGTTCTTTTTTGCTGATTGGATCGAATTGCATGCGAATCCCTCTTTCAAGGAATTCGTTACTTGGCTCCGCGGCCAGTTGGACGCCCACGGTCCCACGGTCTCGCCCGCACGGGAACGGGAGATCGAGCGGAGCTTCCGCCGGACCGTCGCCCTCGAAATGGCCTTTTTCGACGATGCCTACGCGGCCGGTGAATCCTACGAGGAGGGGAGCCAGTAATGGTTTCGACAACCGTTGCTCTCACCGCTGTCGTGCTCACGGTAGTGATCGTTACCCTGCTCGGCCTGTTTTCGGCCCGCGGTCGGGTTCGATCCGTCGAAGATTTCATTTCCGCCCGCGATTCAGCCGGTCCCGGAACCCTCACCGCGACGATTATCGCTTCGATGATGGGCGTCTGGATCCTGTTCAGTCCTGCTGAGGCAGGGGCTGCCTTCGGCGGTCTCCCAGCCATTCTCGGCTACGCGATTGGGAGTGCGATTCCGCTCCTCCTGTTTATTCCGGTCGGCACGCGCATCCGTGCTATCGTTCCGGCCGGCCACTCACTCACCGAATTTGCCTACGCTCGCTTCGGCACCGGGATGTACCTGTTCGTGCTCGTCGTGTCCGTGTTCTACATGTTCATTTTCCTCGCGGCCGAGATGACTGGAATTGCCGGAGCCCTTGCACTCGTCACCGGGATTCCACAGTGGCAGACGGCCCTCCTCGTGGGTGGGTTTGCCCTGATCTACACGGCGTACGGAGGACTCGTAGCGAGTATTGTCACCGATACCGTCCAGACGCTTGTCCTGCTCCCGCTGCTCGCTGTCGGGTTCGGTGGCGCCGTGTATGCGTTGGGTGGAGCTGGCGAAATACATGCTGCGGCGATTGCCGCGGATGCGACATTACTGGATCCAACGTTCGGTCCCGGGCTCAAATTCGGCGTCTACGTTGCCTTCGCCATCCTCGGTGCGAACCTGCTGAACCAAGGCATGTGGCAGCGTGTCTACGCTGCCGACGGTGCATCGTCTCTTCGGTGGGGATTTGGCGTCGCGGCTGTCGCAGTGGTTCCGATGATTCTGCTAGCTGGCTTGTTTGGGATTGCTGCCACGGCTCTCGGCCTGACTGAGTCCGGTGGTGCCAGCATCGCGTTCTTTCTCGTCGTTGAGTCTGCCTTTCCGAACTGGGTGACGCTCACGGTTGTCGTCCTCGCAGTCCTGCTCGTGATGAGTTCTGCTGATACGATGTTTAATGCCATCGCGAGCGTCATCACCGCCGATCTCGCACGGCTGCTCGACCGGCCGACTCAGCGGGCGTTGTGGGTTGGCAGTCGCATCCTGACCGGAATAGTCGGGACCGGAGCAATTGTTATCGGTTCACAGGGATACAGCGTGCTTGAACTGTTCCTGACGGCAGACCTGCTCGCTGCTGCGCTTTTTGTTCCGTTTCTCGCTGGGTTGTATTCCGAGCGGCTTTCCGGGACAGGGGCCATCGTCTCGGGACTCGCTGGACTCGTGGTTGGTGTCATCTACTTCCCGCTCCTGCGAGGACCGATTGGGTCAATTCCGGGGCTCGCCCCGTTGCTCCCCACCCCGGAATTTCTGTCAGCGTTCGTCGGGGCGACCGTCGTGTCAACCGGCGGTACACTTCTCGCGATTGCCCTCTGGGACGCCGATATCAATCTCTCCAACGTGGATCGCGATATTCGGAGTTTGGAAGAGCCAATCGCTGACGGGGGGGAAAACGAGGAGGAAAACAGATGATCCAGTTGACCAGGGCTGCGCTCGGTCTTGCGATCGGTCCGACCGGCTTTTCGGTACTTGTATGGGGCGCAGTGCTCGTCGTCGTCCTCGTGTTCATCTTCATCGTCAGAGCATTACTCCTCGACACCTACCGGGCCTGACTTGGGTGGTACCGGAGTGTGCAAGTGGAACTGGGTCCCGAGATGAAGTGGTTGCCATCTGAACTGGAAACGTCTCAGAGAGCGGTCCGTAGTCTTCGGTGACCGGGTGTCTCAGACAAACGATCTCTAAAAACAGAATGATAACAGAGCCGGAAGAGCCGAGTCGTCTCTACTGGTGAGTCACGCGAACTCTGGCCGCTCTGCGTACGCAATCGGATCGCGTGCACCCGTGTTCCGGAACGCCTCAAGCCGGAAGGCACACGCATCACACGTTCCACACGCCGGTTCCTCATCCCGATAACACGACCACGTCATCTCGTACGGCACGCCGAGCTCCAGGCCACGCTCCGCAATCTGTGTTTTCGACCACTCCACGAACGGCGCGTTCAAATCAATCTCTGTCTCCGGCTTCGTGCCGACATCAATGACGTTCTGAAAGGCATCGAAAAACGCCGGGCGACAATCAGGGTATCCGGAGAAATCCTCCGAATGCGCGCCGATGAATAGTGTCTCCGAGTCGGTCGCTTCCGCGTACGATGTCGCCATCGACAACAGATTCGCGTTCCGGAAGGGGACGTACGACGTCGGAATCTCATCGCTCTCCAGGTCCGCGTCAGCCACGTCCATCTCCTCATCCGTCAGGCTCGACGCACCGATCTGCGAGAGATGCTCCGTTTCAATATGCAGGAAATCAGCCGCAGCAACCTCCTCAGCGAGTGCCTGTGCACACTCGTACTCCTTGTCCTCGGTGCGCTGCCCGTACGACGTGTGCAGGAAGTACGGCTCGTACCCCTGCTCAACCGCCTCGTACACAGCCGTCGCACTATCCATCCCACCGGACACCAGAATCACCGCGCTTTCAGTACTCATGTGTAATCAGTCTCTGCGGATCGTTCGCTACTCGATACTCAGTGTGACGTCCACTTCGCACTCCCGGCACCACACTGCTTTGTCTGGTTCCTGTTCGTTTCGTGATCATGTCCCTGGCGCGTCGTTCCACAAGTCGACGTGGAGCCGTGGCGTATACCGGTACCCGTACTCCATCGCTAACTCAGCGACCTCGCTTCGCGTCCCGTCGAGTTGCTCACGCGTCATGCCTTCCGGCATCAACAACACGTCATCGTCCGCCACGGTCGTCGCTGTCGCCGCCCGCACTCGGTCAACGAGATCCGTGATCTCCGGCAGATCCGACTCGTCAGTCACGACGAACTTCAGCTGCGTCTCGTATGCATCAACTAGCTGGGAGAGCGCGTCCAGGTCGATCCGGTTCTGCTCGTGTTTCTGCTCCCATTCGCCGTCACCCTTCGGATCGCGATCTGGCGTCGGCGTGCTGATCGCCAGTTTCGGGCTGATACTCGCTAGATCGATCGGCGCGTCCCGGTAGATTGTCCCGTTCGTCTCCACCGTCGTGTGATACCCTTCTGTGGCCAGTCGATCTAAGAGTTCGACTGACTCCTCGTGAATCAAGGGCTCCCCGCCCGTGAGTACAACGTGGTCAGCCTGGTCGTGCGACTGGACCTCCTCGACGATTGAAGCGACGTCGCGCCACGCCCCCGTCGGCTCCCACGACGTATGGTATGAATCACAGAACCAACACCGCAGGTTACACCCAGAGGCCCGTACAAACACCGAGGGAACGCCAGCAAGCGTGCCCTCGCCTTGCAACGAGTAGAACACCTCGTTGATCGGGAGGCCCTCACCAGTCGCGTCAGCGTCCGTTGTGGGCTCCTCGATATCGCTAGCGACCGGCATTAGTAGGTCGCACAGAGTTCGCCGGTTTCGCTCACCGACACCGATACGTCCGAGACAGTGTCCGGGAACGCCTCGAGCATCCGTTGTTCGAGGAGGACGCTCATTACCTCCGCCGTCGGTGGATGCTCCAACACAACGAGCGCATCGCCGTCACCCGACGCTTCAAACGCGTCAACAAGCGGATCGCCTTCCTCAACGAGGAATCGGTGGTCCCACGCGTCGATGACGGCCGTGACGTCGCCTTTGTCGACGACCCATCCCTCCTCGGCGAGTTCACCGGTCACTTCGATCGTGATCTCGTAGTTGTGGCCGTGTGGCCGCGAGCACTTCCCGTCGTGGTGGAGGATTCGATGGCCTGAACTGATTCGAATTGGGTTTTCTTTTCCGATATGGAGTGTCCGCTGGCCGACATCGGCCATGTCTACCGGTGTAGAATCATCTTGTAATATGCTTTGAGGCATATCTGGAGAATACTATTGGTGGGTATAAGTATTAGTCCTCTTGGGATCGTAATGGTCACACTTTTGATTATTGTACACACACTGGTCGCCAACGGCTGCGTCACACTCCTTGAAAATGCGCTCTTCGGGGCTCTGTACTGCGAACGCATGGTCGCGTCACCCGGTGAACGTACATTCTGAGTGTGGACTACATATCGACCGGGCGCGCCTGGCGAGCGGCTAGAAGGCAGCCCTCATCGCGGACGTAGACCCCCCTGATAGCGTCCAGACCGGTGTTGAGGTACTTATAGCTGCACTACACCGCGCGTCCGGAGGCTCGGAGAGTCGGGGCGGTTCGACGCCTATTTCGCCGTTGGAGGCAACCTCCGCGTGAATGAGTCGCTATCGAACGGCCGGCCACTTTTTGCTGCTATGCGCGGTCTGGGGGACGGCGTTCATGGCGACGGACGTCGGCTTGGCTGATCTCCCTGCGGTGCCGTTCGCGGCCGTGCGCTTCGACGTCGCTGCCGCATTGCTGTTCGCCGCCGTTTTCGCCTCCGGCGCGGACGTCCGCCCCCGAACTCGGGACGACTTTGTCTACGTGCTCGTCGGTGGTGCGCTCATTATCGGCGCTCACCACGCGTTCCTCTTCGCCGGCCAGCGGTACGTCACGGGCGGTGTCGCCGCTGTTCTGTTGGGTCTCATCCCCGTGGTGACGCCCGCGCTCACACGGCTTGTTTCTACTGACGAGGAGTTTACCGCCGCCACCGCGCTCGGCGTCGCGCTCGGATTCGTTGGCGTCGTCGTCATCGCCGACCCCGACCCCGCGAATATCGCTGACAGCGTCCTCGGGGTCGCGCTCGTGCTCGCATCCGCGCTCGCATTCGCCGTGGCCGCGGTCGTCACCCACAGCCGATCGCCGTCAATGCCGTTCCTCTCCACACAGGCGTGGATGATGGCTACTGGCGCCGTCGTCCTCCACGCCGCTGTGCTCGCGCTCCCCGGCCAGTCGTTCGCGGCCGCCACGTGGACGCCGTCAGCGCTCGGCGCCATCGCGTACCTCTCCGCGGTGGCCGGCGTTGGCGGCTTCCTGCTGTACTTCACACTCCTCGACGATCTCGGCCCTATCGAGATGAGCTTCATCGAGTACGTGATTCCTGTGTTCGCGGCGCTAGCAGGCTGGCTCGTGCTTGAGCAAGAAGTGACGTCCGCGACCGTCGCCGGGTTCGTGTTCATCTTGGCGGGGTTCGTCGTTGCGAAGTGGCGGGCGCTGCGCCGGCTATAGTGGTGCGTGGTAACAGATTACCGGAGCAAGTTTCCTGAACGCATTCGTTGAGTATCAATACTGACAAGTGCGGTGTCCGATGGCTCAACCATCTCACGAGACGATGCTTATGTTGTGTCACCTAGTTCCCCCTCGAGGGATGAACAATCTACTCGTCGATCGAGTCGAGGGAGCGGAGTTCCGCGTGAAGAACCTCATCGTCGCGGCGTCGGGCGGAGGGTGGAAATGGATTTCAGGGGATGGGTGTTCGGATGACGATCAAAACGCCGTGCTATAGCTACCGCAACCACACGAGGGCGAAGACAGCGTACCCCAGCGCGACTGCTGTTGCGAGAAGGGTCATACCCCTCTCCACGGACCAGCCCCCGACAACTGGACATACGCCAGCAGGAAGCCTGCCGTGGCAGATACCATGTCATCACCAATGAGAATAGTGTATGTATTATCGTTCTCACTCATCCACCAACGTCTGTGGTAAATAGATCCAGGGCGACAACTGCGCACAGAGGGATTGGATCGTTGAACGGTCTGTCTTCGGATCCCTTTGGCAGCTTCAGTCAGCCCAATTCGATCGTTTCGATATATCGGAGTAAGGACTCTAGACCTTCATTTTCCGTGTATTGAATCGTTTGGGATTCAGAATCATATTTAACAACCCCTTGCTCTTGGAGGTGTGGGAGGTGGGTATGGATAAGCCCAATCTTGATTTCCTCACGAGTCGATTCTTCGCGACCCGGTAGTGATCGGTCGATTTTGTATATTTCCTCAACCAGTCGATCGAGTGGGATCTCTGAGAGTGCCTGGTTCTTTAAATTGTATAGTAGCGTCCGCCGGCGTGGTGACGACAAAAGTTCCAGAATCGCATCGAAAGAATGCCGCATCGGCACTGTTTCGGGACGGTTTGGATCTGTGCTCGCTGTTCCGCCAGGTGGAGGTGTCGTTGAGCGGAACGTCGGTGCCGTGGTCATTCTCTCGGATTCCATTGGAATCCAGCCATCGTCTGGACTGTGTTCGATCACCGCATCGTACAATGGACGAAGTGTCGTCAACATCTCTTCGTCGTGCTCTTTTGGATCGACATGGTGGTGAGCAACCACGCCGAGGCGCTTACAGAGCTCGTTGAGGCCTGTGATCAGACTGAGTACGCGCCCGTCGTCGTACGTGGTGAGCAGTGTCGTTACCGAGTGCACGCACATAACACTCGATTCGTCGGTGGTATTCCATTCGCCGAGTTGGCTGGCAATAGCGAGTCCAATGTCGTCTAAATCTGCATGCTTAGGGACTCCTCGCACGGATACTGGACCGGATTCAGAAGTCGGGAGACCTGATTTTGTTATCTCTCGCCGCCCGTCGATGATCATCGCTCGTGTCGGAAGCTCATTCCCAGCCTCGCGTTGCCAAACCGATAGCCGATCTGCAGGAGTTGCTGAGAGTGTGACACTCAAAACGTTCGTTTCAGAAGGTGATTCGCTCGTCAACAGGTCGATACAGGCACTGTCATCCGGAGTGGCATGTGACGGAGCAAGGAGGAGAATTGAGGATGGCTCCCCGATGTAATCATTAATTGATTGATGAGTACTTGTCACTACACGATTTCAGCAACTAACGCAAATAAGATTGTCGTTTATTTGTTAACTTGTAACGTAGTTCCAAATGCGAAAGTCTGTAACACACTGATCTAAGACTTCTGTCGGCTATTGTTGATAGTGTCATATACTAACAGTTTCCCGACTAGAGGCGTTACTTGTCGTTCGGGAGGACGTCGTAAGCGGCTAGAATCTGCTCGGTGATCGTATCGGCGAAATCTAAAGCCTGCTGCTTTTTTTCGCTCCTCCTTCCGCTCTTCATTTCGCATCTTCTTCGCCGGGGGCGGATCCTCGAGTGTACCGCAAAAAACCGCAGTGCCAGACGTTAGGGCTTCGTCAAACAAACGGTGCCGCGAAGCGTACTGTGCTCACGCAGGAGCATATTGTCGTCGAGCCCATCGTCTGAGCCCGGCCATCCCTTTGACGAAAATCGACCTTACGCCCGGTCGATAATCTCTGGGGTTAGCAGGATGGGGAAGTGTTCTTGCGATTGTGGATCTGACGCCGAGCCCACTTGTCCTCGAACGACAACCTCAGCAGCAAACGGTTTCGGGCCTTGGGTGACGTTGGGACCACACTCAGTACAGAACCGCCCTGTTGTCAACCACGCCTGGTCGTCGCGATCCTGGTGTAATCGGGCGATCACCGTATCACCCTCGTTGAGTCGGTCACCACACGCATTGCATTGGAGTGGCTCCTCGCCGTTGAGCCGCCGATTCGCCAACTGCTGTAACAGATCAGTGTCTGAGGGGGTGCTTGTGGTCATTAGTCTGTCTTCACCCCGTCTGACAGTTGGACCTGAGACGTGGGTCGGTTGGCCGAGAGGCAACTATCACAGAGCGCCGGCGTCGTCAGTTCGATTGTATATTCAATCATCTTGGAGCCCGCCTCGGTCTCGACGATTGTCTCCCATTTCGGAAAGAGAATATCTGAGGAATCGCCACATACCAAACACGTCGCCATCGTAAGCGTAGCCGGATTGTCGACCACTGAGAGAATCTCGTTGCCACACTCCACGCAGATCGTTCCGGTTATGTCACCCGTTGGCCGGTCAACAGCGACACGGTTGTGGTCGGTGTCGGCGGCACATCTCACACAGTCCATACTGTCTCCCCTTGTGACGCAGGTTTCAGGCTACTCCACCGACTCCCGTCCATCCTGATTCGTCAACTAAAATGCTAGACAATAATGGTTGTGTACGGATTATGGACGCTGATAATGCTGGTTTACAGGTGCCTTACCAAGTGGAATCGGGACAGAGCAGCCGTATAAGAGAGTATCAGCGGGCAAATCAGTCTGATTGACGGTGTGAGTGGAAGTAGTCATGCAGATGGACGAAGCTCGTTCACTCGGCCATACAAAAATTCACATCTCGTGTCGGGAGGACGCTGCCAGCTTCGCGTTGCCAGACTGACAGGCGTTCTGTTGGCGACGCTGAGACTGTGACGCTCAACACGTTGGTCTCGGCGGGAGGGTAACGGGTCAGTAAATCGATACAGGCACCGTCATCTGGAGATGTATGAGACGGAGTGGGGAGGAGCATGGACGACGGGTTGGTGATGAGACCATTGATAGATTGGTACGAATCTGGCACTGGGGCCTTCCATCAACTGTGGGTAATATGCCCATCGTTTATTTATCACCTTGTGTGTTCCACCCATGCTCGAGAGTACTAACACTAGGATTGGAGGTTCTCGTGCACTCCTATTATGACAAATAATATTTATTTCTTCCCACGGCTACAGCTGTGGCATTCACCCCGCTCCCACTGTGAGTGCCTGCGTATTCCCTGCTTGGACGGGCTGTCGTCGAAGGAACGACGACGCACGGCTTAGAACGGGTGCCAGTCGCTTGCCGCATCAGGAATACCCCGGACGCGGACCTCGCGCCCACCACTGTCCGTCTCGCGGAGTTCCACGACGGCGTCGAACTCACTCGTGATCGTGTTGACCGTTTGAGAGTCGTGTGAGCCGTGTTCAATGGTGAAGATCCCGATCCCCTGGGTATCGGCAATCCGCGTCGTATAGATATGGAGAAACTTGAACACGGTGTCGAGCTCCAGATACTGAAGGAGCGTCGACACCGAGACGAGCCCGTGTCGGACGCTTGCGATGTCATGTGTGCCGAATTGCTGCATGAGCTTGGCGGTTCCGATGCTGATCCCCGTGAGATCGCCAGGTGAAGACACCCGCTGGGTCGTTATTTCGCGAATCGTGTCCTGGTTGCTCCCAGAGCAATCGACAACACCGACACGGGCGCGGTCGAAGGACGGAACTCGCTGTTCAAGCTCGTCAAGGCAGGTCGAGGCTGTCTTGTTCGTTGTCACGAGAAGCAGCCCGTTTGCTCCGTCAAGGCCGGCAGCAAGCAGGTCTAATGCGAGATCCTGTTTTCCCGTCATGGGGGGCCCCACGATTAGGAGACTGGTTCCCGGTGCGAGCTCGGAGATCGTTCCAGCCGGAAGACCATTAGTGATATCGTACATTGGTACTCACTCCTGTGAATCCGAGATATCAGATGCATCCGACGTGCCGGTGCGATCGGAATCGTCCATAATTTCGCGAACAGCCCCGATGAAGCCGGAGTCCGATGCCATATCTCCAAGTGCTTCGTCAGCGGCGCCGCGGTGGGTCTCGATCTGGTCGACGAGGTCAGTATATTCGTCGTTGGATTCGAGCCGCTCCGCTCCCAACTCTGCTTCAAGGGCCGCTCGCCGAGCGACCAACGAGTAGTATTCTTGTAGTTCACCATCGAGCGCCGCGCGTTGTAGTAGCCGCTCGACCGTCGTCCGGAGCTGGTCGCGTTCCGGTGGCTTTGTGACGTATTCGTCGAACCCCATCTCGATGATATCGAAATCAGGATCGACCGCGGTGACCATCGCGACCCGACAGTCGATGCCCCGGGCCCGGATTTCGTCGAGGACCTCTGCGCCAGATTTGCCGGGGAGCATCCGGTCGAGGAGAACAACATCGATGGTCTCATCGAGCTGGGCAAGCGCTGCCTCTCCGGACTCCACTCGGCGAACATCGTAGTCCTGTAACCACCGGGCGTACGTTTCAGCGACATCTGGTTCATCCTCGACGATGAGGATCACCGGCGAGTCGGAGCGACTCATAACATGTCTTGAGCCATCCTTTGAAGAGTGGGCCCTTGATTCTTGTTCCGACCCGGTCTCTCTCGTCTCGCGCTCGTGGCGGTGGGGACTACGGTGTTGGAAGTTCGATCACGAATTCAGCACCCCCCGTATCGGTATCGACAACCCGGATATCACCACCGTACTTGGCTACCATCGAATCGACGAAGAAAAGCCCGAATCCCGACCCTGTGGATTTCGCGTGACCGGTCTCCTCGCGCCGGAAGATAGCTTCCTTGCTGTCATCCGGGACACCGCGGCCGTTGTCAGCGATTCGGACGGTGACGTGGTCGTCAGTTTCGGTGGGGTCGTCGACGGTGATGACGATCCGCAGCCCGTCTCTGTCGTTGTGATCGACCGCGTTCGTGATAACATTTCCAAGCACTTCTCCGAGCAACTCGTTGGTCTGTACTGTCACACCGTCCGGAATCACCGTCTCGAACGTCACATCGGGGTACGTCGTCTGTACGCGGCTGATTTCTGCGCGGAGCGCGCCTGACAGATCGGTCGGTTCCAGATGTGGATCTTCGGTTCCGGTTAATGTCTCGAGGACTGTCCGGACGCGCTGGATGATCGTGACGATGTCGTTCGACCAGTCGACGATCGTCTCGGCGTCCTGCAACTGTTGGCCCTCGAGGTCGTCCGTCAGGAACTCCGCCCGCCCTCTGATCACCGTCATCCCATTAAGGACGTCGTGGCGGAGGATCGAGTTGAAAAACTCCATCTCGTCGGTCTGGCGCTGGAGGGTCGCCTCTCGCTCGGCGCGTTCGAGTGCCGAGCGTGTGTTCGCCGCGAGCAACTGTGCGAGCACGACATCTGTTTCCTCGAACCGACCGACGTCGGTCGAGCCACTGTTCAACACACCATAGTCGCCGATCGGGACGATCAACTCACTCCGCATCTCTGTATCCGGGTTATACCGATCCGCCTCGTGACGGACGTCATCAAACACACGCGGCGTTCCGTCTGCGAAGGCCTGCCACGCGAGACTGCCACCCGGTTCGAATGTGGGAAGCTCGCCGAACAACTCCTCCGCTTGGTTGGACCAGGCAACCGGGTCCAATCGAGGCTGATCATCCGACTGCATCCAGATCGTACAGATTGGCAGGCCAAGGGCGTTCTGTGCGGTGTCGACGGCCATCTGACAGATCGTCTTGGTGTCGGTCTCCTGCATCATGTCGCGGGTCACATCGTGCAGTGCTCTGATCCCGCGTTCACGCTTGTCGCGGTCGGTGACGTCCATCGCGACACCGATCGCGTTCGTGACCTCGCCGGCATCCCAGATCGGTTCGTACCAGACTTGATAGGTTCGGCCCCAGATGTCGACCGTTATGTCGACGGATTCTCCATCCAGACTCCTCTCGATGGCGTCCAGAACCGCCGGCGAGTCAGGAAACACCTCCTCAACCGGAGTCCCGATCATTTGATTCTGTTCGATATTTACCTGCTCGAGACCCTTTCCGACTTGGAGTGTGATCTTCCGATCCTGACTGACGGCAAAGAGAATGATCGGCATGTTTTCGAGGATCGTGCGAAGTCGCTGTTCGCGTTCTGCAAGTGTTTGTTCGCGCTCGGCACGCTCGAGCGCTGCCCGCGCATTCAACGCGAGGAGCTCGATCTGGTGGCGCTCCGTCTCCGTGACCGCTTCGATCGATTGCCCTCCAAGCGCGAGAATTCCGTACCCTCCGACTGGAACGATGACAACGGTCCCAAGCGGAAGGTCCGGAAACGCGCGGTTGTCGACTGTCTCGTAATCGTCGATGACTCGCATCTCCCCGCTTCGGAAGATTTCCATCCCGAGCTGACCGGTACTGATTCCGGAGAGCTCGCCGACGTCTACCTTCTTGAGGAAGGCTGCCGTAGAGTCGGCGCGAGCTGCTATGTTGAGCTGGTCGTCCTCCTCGTCGTAAAACAGCATCGTCGAGAACGGTTCCCCGAGGACATCATTGGCGATATCGACCGTCACGGATGCCACCTCGTCGGGTGTCGTCGCCTCGGTCAGGCGTCTACTGGCGTCGTGGAGTGCGGCGATCTGTTCTTCTTGTTCGACCTGGGCAGTGATGTCACGGAGAATTCCCGTGAACAGGTGGCCGTCTTCCAGAATAGTCTCGCCGAACGAAATTCCGAGCGGTACCTCGTGACCGTCGCTGTGCTGCCCTGGGAGTTCGAGCCACTCCCAATCGAGTGTCTTGTCTCCTTCGTTTAGATACCGTTGGATACCCGACAGGTGACTGTCACGGAAGCGGTCCGGCATCAGCGTCGTGAGCGGCTCGCCGACGACATCCTCCGGGGCATACCCGAGCACATCCTCGAGGGCGTCGTTTGCATACCGTATCGTACTGTCTTCATCGATCGTGACGACACCGAACCCGGCATTTTCGGTCAGCGCCTGAAACCGCCCCTGGGCCGCTTCGAGTTCGCGTGTCCGGCGTTTCTGATCGGAAATGTCTCGAACGACACACACCAAGCCACCGTCCTCCATCATCGATAGCGACACCTCTTGTGGGAACGTCTCCCCATTCCGCCGAACGCCCGTGAGTTCCCCCCGCCAGTCTCCTGCCTCTCCGAGGACTTGGAACACCTCGTCCTCGATTTGTTCGAGTTCCGTGTCAGAGTAACACATCCGCCACGATTCGCCGATGAACTCGTCGGGATCGTCGTAGCCATACACCTCCGCATGCGCCTGATTTACGGTCGTATAGCGTTCGTCTTCGTCGAGCACTGCGATTCCGTCGACGGATGCTGAAATCGCTTCATGTGCCTCCTGCGTTTCCTGTAGCTGCTCGATGCGTCTGCTATCGTAATAGCCGATGAGGCTACCCACGGCTGCTCCTTCAGCCATTCCGAGGAGCGGCTCGTGGAGTGCTTCGACGACCGTTTCTCCTTCGAGTGTGTGAAGAACCATTTCCCAGAGTGCGAACGAGCCAACGACGATGACGCCGCCAAGACTCCACAACGCGATCCGAGAGACTTGGTCGGCCGATAGATCCGAGCGAACGAGCCACCCTCCGAAGGTAGCCACCACAAGAGAGAGCCCGAACGGTACGCTGAATTGCAGGAGATGGTACTCAGTGGCTTGCTGTTGCGTGATGGTTGCCCCACCGGTAACGATACCACAGAGAAGCGCACCCAGCAACACGACTGACCACCGTTGGTTACCGCTGAGACGCTCAAACATGACCATTCCCTTCGAATTATGCGGGAGCCTAACAAAAGTGGGGGAAGTCTCCCGTTTCGGACCGTGTGTACACACATTGACCTCTAACCACAGCTACCGCCGTGGCTGTCGCCTCGCTCCCCCTGTAACGGCGTCTACAACACTATGCGAGGTTTCTGAAGTGTTGGCGTAAGAAACTAACACTATTATATCTGGTTCAAATAAAATGAGAGCCAATGACGTACGAAAATCTCGACACGGAGCTGGTAAATGCTCTTCTTGGAAACGGGCGGAAGAGCTTGCGGAGCCTCGCCGATCAGCTCGATGTGTCTGTGACGACGGTTTCGAACCATCTAGACGATCTGGAGAATGCCGGGGCTATTGAGGGATATACACCGATCGTTAACTACGATCGACTCGGCTATGACGTGACCGCAATTCTCCAGCTCAAAGTAGAGGGACCGGGGCTTCCAGATATTACGGAAATCCTTCAGAATGAACCGCAGATCGTGAGTGTCTACGAGACAACAGGGGACTACGACATCATCGCAATTGGGAAGTTCCGTGATACTGGCGACATGAACGACCAGATCAAACGGATTGTGGCTGATACAGATGTTCAAGAGTCGAACACGAATGTCGTTTTGAATGCGGTGAGTGAATATACTCAGTTCAGCGTTGGTGACGACAGGGACTAAGACACTCTCTCGGGTTTGAGGAGTTCTGATCGAATTTGTGTTTCAATGGTTCTTCCCGCGAGCGATGGCACGGTCCTCGGTCGGTGTCCCGTTACAATGGTGGTGCCGACCAGCGTGAAAACGACCGTCGATCGAGTCCCCCGTTGTCTGGGAGGCACCACGCCCGGTTCAGCGGGCATTCGCGCGGATCTACGTCTGCCACCGTGGCTCAACTACATGAAACAGTCAACGACTCGCGTTCAGGTCGCCCGCCCGAGTGCATCAAGATTGCTTCGCCGACAGACATACAAGATGAACTGAACATCTGAATTCGTGTTGGAGAAACAAAATTAAAGGACCATATACTTAGTCTATTTGTAGACAATTGCTATTAAAACTCTAATATCGTGAACAAAGATGACTTCGGAATGTCCACAATCAGATGTTTTAATACCACTGAAATTCATATATTATATCAATGGTGGGAGTTGGAGATACGGTCTCAGATTTTTCAGTCGAGGCGGCTCGAGGCGACGAATTACTTGAGATCACACTCTCAGAGTACGCTGACGGTCGGCCGACAGCGCTCGTCTTCTACGTCCATGATTTCAGTCCCGTCTGTGAAGCCCAAATGTGTGAAGTAAACGACACTGAGTTCCTTACGTTCAACGAGGATGTTCGGGTCCTCGGCGTCTCGACAGATGGACCGTACAGCCACCGGAAGTTTATTCAAGAGAATGATCTGTCGTATCCTCTCCTCTACGACGTCGATAAGGAGATTTACGAAGAATTTGGGATGCTCGCGGAAACAGCGGATGGGCGTCGGCACCCCAAGCGGGGTATTGTGCTCATCGATGGGGAGCGGACAGTTCGCTACTGGTGGCAAGCCGAGGATAATTGGGACACGTGGCGGACTGATCCTATCGCAGACCTGTCTGACACCCTCAACGATCTTGGGGCGTTTTAAAATACCTCATGGAATCCAGCCTTCGAGAACCTGGAGTGTGGATTGCTCCGCGGATCTTACGCTTTTCCTCCCACGATTGAAGGGGTCGGTTCCCGTGCTGTTATCGCTGTGATATTTTCGTTTTTCACGAACAGGTATTCGAAAATCGAACCAGATCAGATATATCCTGACGACGGGTATCGGTTCCGTGGCGATTCTCGACCCGTACAGTGACCGATCGCGGACTGTGCTTGCTTGGGCTGTCGTATTTGCGGTCATCATCGGATTCGTCGTCGCTGGAGCGTTCCTTGTCGACCCTGCGGCGAACGCACCTGGCCCCACCGCGTACGATGATACTGTTGAACTCGGACTGTCTACAGAGACCGATTCACTAATGTCCGACTCCGGCCGAATTCCGCGCGTTCAGGTGTTTTACTCGCAGCTCCAGTATGTCATTGGCTACAATGGCATCGAATCCTTCGTCGATCGACGTGACGATGGCTACACCGAACGGCGGTTCGGCTATCCGCTTGTCGCGTTTGTTGAAACCTTCGATGGAACCAGCCCGGGGACGACTGATACGGGATTGTTCACAGCAGCCGAATCGAGACCATCATCGTGGACGCCTGCCGAAGAGGCGGTCTACGTTGTCAGCAGTGAGGCTCGGACGCCCGCCGGCGAGACGATTATTCCCTTCTTTTCTCGGGACGCGGCAACAGCGTTCACCGCGAGTCACAGCGGGGAGATCGTCGATTGGATGGAGCTTCGAACGCGATCGTTCGACGTCGACTCCGCGGCGGTCGCGCGGGAGATGGCACCAACACGGTGGAGGGTAGCCGACGAGCGAGTGGCGGCCGCGGAGCACACAGCCGACCGTCCCGTCTCAATTACCGTCGGTGAAGGCGCGACAACCATTTCGGGCGCGGTTGACGCGGCCCCGCCGAACACGACGGTAGTCGTGCCGTCGGGATCCTACGAGGAGCAGCTCAACGTCACGAAACCGCTCACGATCGCCGGCAAAGATGCACACGTCAGCGGCGGCGGAAACGGGTCGGTGATCACTGTCCGAGCCCCGAATGTCGCGATCACGGGACTGACGATCGATGGCACCGGTAATCGGACTCGGGATCCCGAAGCGGCCCAACGACGGGCCGAAGAAGCTACGCAAGGAAACGAGACGGAGTCGTGGGACACGAACATCCAGCTCGGATACGGCTACGGCGACGCCGGGATCCGCGGCCTCGGCGCCCCGGGGCTGTTCGTCGATGATGTGAGGATCGACACAAACGCGAGCGGCGTCCTTCTGCGGGAGGGATCGGATGCGGTGATCCGTGATGTCGAGGTCAACGGAACGGCTGAGTGGAACGACGGCTTCATGGGAATCACAGGGATGGAGTCCCAGGTGACAGTCACCAACGGGACGTTCACGAACGGTCGTGACGGGATCTACCTCCACCGCGCCGACGGGTCGATCGTCAGGAACTCGACGTTCAGAGAGAACCGCTACGGCGTCCATCTCATGTACACCGGCGACGCCCTGATTGCGGACAATTCGTTCCGGGACGAGATCTTCGCGGGGATCACGGTAATGACCCGGCCCGCCCGGAACGCGATCGTCGGCAACGATGTGCGCGGCTCCGGGGCCGGGATTCAGGCGTCCGGCACGCTCACATACGTCGGCTACAACACGCTCGCGCACAACGATCTGGGCTTTTCGACCAGCTCGCGCGGCTCGCTCTACGAGCACAACGTCGTCGTGGACAACAAGGTGGGCGCGCGAGCGACGACGGTCGTTCCCGCGAGTCGGGTGGTCACAAATGATTTCGTGGGGAACGACCGTCACGCTGGGGCGGGAGCGGGACCGCTGCGCGTGTGGGCCGACAGCACCCGCGGCAACTACTGGGAGGGGGCGAACGCGGGACTCCACGAGCCAGGCGAGCGTGCCTACCGCCCGACGTCGCCGATCGACGCCGCGCTCCACCGCGAACCGGCTGCCGTCACGCTCCGTGAGGCGCCGGTGATCGAACTTCTTGAATGCCTTCGTGGCACCGTCGCGGGGGCGCGCTCCGGGAGCATCATTGATCCGGCGCCGGCGCCGTCGCCGTACGCTCCCGACCGGGTCGCAGCGGCCGCGGACCCGAACAGGACAGCGGTCCATGCCAACTGGCGGGAGCGGATTGACGACTCGGGTCAAGCCGAGCCCCGACTCCACAGCCAAGCTATGATCACAGAGGACCAAAACGCAAGGCGATCGAGCCAAGACACCGAGGCGAAGGAACGGGCGGCGGTCGAGGTGGCGTCTCCGTGACCAAGCGTTCATCGATGGAGGGAGCACCCGACTCCGGGTCGCCGGCCAACGGCGCCGAACTCGACTGCGCGGTCGTCGTCGACGACCTCACCCGGACGTACGGCGGCGTGCCGGTGCTCGATTCGGTGTCGTTCGCGTTCGAACCGGGACTCACCGCGGTGATCGGACCGAACGGCTCCGGAAAGTCGACGCTACTCGGTGCGCTCGCCGGGACCGTCTCCCCGACCGCTGGGCAGGTCCGGTGGCCGGACGCCGAAGACGGATGTGGGAAGTCGATCGGCTATCTCCCGCAGCGGGTCCCGTTCCGCGATGGGTTCACCGCTCGGGAAACGCTCGCGTTCTACGCGCGACTGGTTGACGGCGACCCCGACGCTGCGCTCGCGGCGGTCGGACTGTCGGACGCCGCCGACAAACCGGTTGAGGCCCTCTCCGGCGGGATGCAGCGGCTTCTCGGCATCGCGCAGGCGATGCTGGGCGATCCATCGCTCGTCGTGCTCGATGAGCCGGCCAGCGGGCTCGATCCCGGAATGCGCGAGCGGGCGTTCCAGACGACGGCCGCCCACGCGACCGACGACGTGACGGTCATCGTGAGTACACACAACCTCGACCTCGTCGACGTCCACGCCGATCGCGTCGTCATGCTCGCCCGCGGACGGGTCGCCGCTGCTGGCGAGTTCGACGCCCTCTTCGACGAGTACGGCGTCGACACGACCGCGGCGCTCTACGAGGCCGTGGAACGCCACGCTGCCCCGTCCGAAGCCGCCGCCGACACGGATCCAGCAGGCAGCGGTGCGGCAGCCGGAGATGAGGAGGACGGGAACGACACCGATGGTGACCGTGAAGTCCATGTGACGGGGGTGTCCGAACAATGACCGTGGGCCTCCGCGGAACGGGTGCGTTTGCCGGCGCAGGAACCGTGTTTCGGCGGGAGCTTGCGACCGTCCTACGAACGCCCAGCTACGGCATCCTCGCGGTCGGCCTACTCGTTGTGCTCTGGCTACTGGTCGCCGTCGGCGGCGGTGGGGCGACCGGATTCGTCCCGGCAGTGGTCGACCTCCTCTTACCGGCCGAGCTGCTGGTGCCGCTGATCGCGGTCGTGCTGGGGTATCGGGCGTTGTTGTCGGACGTGGTCAGCGGGGAGCTCGCCGTGATCCGGACGTACCCGGTGGGCGTCGCGGGGTACGTTGCCGGCGTTCTGCTGGCGAGGCTGGTCGCGTTGATCGCGGTCGTTGGCCTCCCATTCGCCGTGATCGGCGGCTACGTTTGGTTGACCGCTGCCCCTGACACGGGGATCTTTGCGACCCATACGGGCGTCGACTCGCCGCTGCTGTACGTCCGCTTTCTCGCGCTGCTCACGCTGTTCGGGGCGGCGTTCCTCGCGCTGTCGATGTCGATATCGGCCGCGGCGACAAGCCGGCGGAGCGCGGCCGCGCTCGCAGTCCTCGCGTTTCTCGTCGGAACGCTCGGCGGCGACCTAGCGCTCATTCAGTCGCTGACGGCGGGCACCGACCCGTCGGCGGTCGCCGGACGGGCCGCGCTCACGCCGAACGGGGCCTTCCGTGGGCTCGTCTTCGAGACCGTGATCGGTGTTTCGTTCGCGCAGGAGGGGAACATCGTCGACATCGGCCGGGCGGTCGGCTCACTTGCAGGATGGACACTGTTCGGGAGTCTCGCCGCGGCCGGAACGCTCGCGCTTCGGGGCTACATGAGCACCGCGATTGAGCGGTGCCGGTACCGGTTCGTGGATTGACCTCCTCCCACGGCTACTGCCATAGGGATTCGCCTCGCTCCCACTGTCAGGCACTCGGTCGCGGGATCGCGTCAGAACGCGAGTCGTGCGGTTCCCGTCACGGTGTCGATCCCCCTCTCTGCGCAAGGCGACGTTCGACGTCCCCACCAGAACGGATATGATCGGCCGACCGGAAGGACGCGTATGCACCGACGTCGCGTCATCACCGCCGGAATCGGAGGTGCGGTCACCGGACTCGCCGGCTGTCTCGGCGGGAGCGCCTCCGAGGAATCACATCCCGATCCGGTAGACCTCAAAGGGGGGTTCGACACCGATCACGGGATGGCGATCGGGCCACACGGCGGCGCGAACGGACAGATTTTCTACCGGGACGCCACGCCGCGGGATGAGGGGAATCCGGCGTGGTTCCACACCCTCGTGCATAGCCTGTTTCCCTACCACTTCGAGCGGTTGGACCGCGGCTGGGAGCCGGTCGTAATGTATGTTACTGACTTCTCGCGGGTCGATTACACCGTGCGGCAGCGTGATAGCGAGCTGCGGATGCCATCGCCGACGGCACCGGAAACGTTCGCCGACGCGACCGATCTCGTCTACGTCGCCGAGAGCGATGTGATGGGTGGAATGGGCCCGGCGCTTCACCCGTTCTCGGACGAGGCGGAGGCCCAGTCGTTCGTCGACACACACGGGGGCCAGACGTTCGAGTACGAGGAGATCGACCGCGCGCTGATCGAGGGGATCCGGCAATCCGAAAACTGAGTGGACGACTCGGAGGGAACGGGAGAGGCGGTCGGCGATTGTCGTACCCTCAGCACAGTTTCAAGTGGGTCTCGTTGAGTTAGTCCGCTGTGGCGCTGTCAGTAACCGAGCCCGGCGCGTACGCGTACACGGCATAGAGGACCATCGCAGCGATCAAAAAATCGAGGCTGTGTTCGACGAAGTGATGGACCGGCATCGGGACGACTCCGAGTACGGTCCCGGCACCGACTAGCGACCGGAGGACAAGGATGCCGACGGCAACGCTGATCAGCCGGTACTGGCTGGTCTGGCGGCGACGATACGCGACGAGGCTCACGAGAAAGAGCGCACCGGTTCCGATTCCGGCGCAGGCGATGACGGCCAGCAGAACGGGCGATCCCTGGACGGTGAGTGGCACGAGCGCCGAGAAGACGGCTCGTGAAATGAGCGATGCGATCACAACATTAGCCAGTACGCGTTTGGAGTGATAAGAAGACACGGGGCGAACCGTTCTCGTGCGAGGGGAACGCCCCAACAGGTTTTATCGCTTAGTCGGTTACGGGTTGATATTCACGATGGCGACGACCAGAGCTCGGGTACGACGACATGTCCGCGAGACGCCCGGCGTCCACTTCAACCAGGTGGAACGCGATCTGGACATCGCCACCGGACAGGTGCAGTATCATCTCCGACGGCTGGTGAACGACGAGGAAGTGGTCGTCGAACGGATCGCTGGTCGAGCCCACTACTTCGATCCCGCCTTCGACCCGTGGGAGCGGTGCGCCCTCGCGTTTCTTCGACGCGAGACTGCCCGCGAGATCGTACTGCGGCTCCATGCGGACGGGCCGCTCCGGCCGAAGACACTGGCATCAGAGCTGGACCTCGCACGGAGCACGGTCTCATGGCACATCTCGAATCTCGATGATGCTGGACTCGTGACGAAGTCCAATGACCGCCCGATGACGCTCACGCTAACTCACCCGAACCGCACGGCTGACCTGCTCGAAATAGTGTCGCCCTCGCTGCCGGACCGGCTCGTGGACCGCTTCATCCGGACTGTCGACAATCTCTTTGAATGACGAGCTAACTGGGCTGGACCCGCTCGGATCGGACGCGAACGACGCGTTCGAGGGTCACACCAGATACCTCAAGACCGCCGGACCGATACGCGAACATATGGACCGACGGAGTTTCTGCAAAACGACCGGCATCGCGGGAGTCGCCGCCGGCACTGCCGGTTGTCTGGGCGTCCTCGGCACTGGTGGCGCTGAAGGGACCGTTCTCGGACCACCGGAACAAGACCTTAGCGAGGCGTCGTACCCAAGCTACGGCGATGAGATGCCCGAGTTTTCCGTCCCCGATCCGATCTACAGCGAGGAGATATCGACCGCACAATTCGAGGGCGAGCGCGCGGTGCTATGGACGTCATTTTACACCAACTGTCCGGACGGGGTGTGCCCCGCACTGATTCTCCGGCTGCGTCGCGGACAGGCGGCCGCCGCCGAGGAGGGGTACGGCGATCAGGCCGCATTTCTCCCTATCACGTTCGATCCCGAGCGCGACACGACTGAGGCCCTCCGTGAGTACGCCGGTCAGCAGGGCGTCGACCTCGATGCAGGAAACTGGCATTTCCTCCGCCCAGAGACCTATGAGCGGGCCCAAGAGATACACGACGAGCACTTCGGTCTGAAGATCGAAAAGCAACCGGCAGATAACGTCGAGAATCTAGAGTATCGTTTCCCGCATTACGGGCTCATCATCCTCGCCAATAAGCAAGGGATCATCGAGCGGGCGTACCCACGGGGCCCGCGAACAGACATCGAACGGCTCGTCGACGACCTGGAACGAGTGGCCACCGCGTGATAGCTCGTGGGCTCCAGTAGCCCCGTCAGCGTCGTTTCTCTCACCGTAGTCGCAGATTAGAGAGGGTCTCGCGTATCAAGCCGATGAAAGAGACAGAGCCCTCTATCAGTGCATCATCGCGCTCCCGAGTGGTTGAAAGTGCGGAAGCATCGGGTGAGGGAGGTGGACGCCGACTGCCATTAGGCCGTGTGCCAACAGAACGTATCCGAGGACAACGAACGCGAGTCCGAGGAGCCGATGGAGTCGTCGACGGTGAACGGCGTCGATGGACTCGATGAGCGTGCCAAACGCGAAGACGGCCGGTATCGTTCCGACTCCGAGCGTCCCCAGTGCGATAACCCCTGAGACGGCTGATCCAGTGGCGAACGCGTACAGGTACGTCGGGTACAGTATCGGACACGGGAGCAGCCCGTGAAGCGCACCGAGTCCGACGATTCCAGGGCTGTTTACATGACGATCGACGCGAATCGCAATCCAGTTCGTTACCCGTTGAACACCCGGGATTCCGATACCGGTCGCGCCGCCGAGAAGGTATTTGATACCAGATGCAATGATGAACGCGCCGATCAGAACACCAATGCTACCGCGGACGAGATCCGCGATCGTCGTCAACTGTCCCGTCGTAACAAACACAAGCCCACCAAGCGCTCCGAATGCCCCACCGATGATCGCGTAACTGAATGCTCGGCCCATGTTGAACAGACCGTGCTGACGAACCTCGTAGGTCGTTAGATGGCTACGTCGACTACCGCCAGCACGAGTCGTTGTCTCACCGTCGGGATGTGGAGTCATCCGATCGGCATACATCGTCACTAACGGTCCACACATACCAATACAGTGTGCCCCGCCGAGTATCCCGATAGTGAGAAACAGGAGAATATCTACACGGAGTATAGATGCCAACATAGTAGCTCGCTGAACAGGTTAGTATAGCCGCCTCTTGCCTATTTTGGTGCGACTGCCGAACACGAACCAATCGATATTACAACACGATACATCATTTATTATGTGTGACTCAGAATACAACTCGCCTGGAAAGTGAAGACACAAATCAAATTTCAACCTCTTAAATTGTGTTACCTTCACTAATGGGAAGTGTATTACAGCAATATCTAAATTAGGCTGGTATGAGACTTGAAAAGTAGTGATGATAGGTTCCACAATTTTGGGTTATTAGATCGTAGGGTCAGGCCCCAGCATTTATATGTGAAATGGCCAATGGTTCCGGATGCCTGGTCTATCAAGCAGTACTATCTATGAACAGAGGTCATCCGGCAGAAACTGACACGGTCGGATCCGTGGAACCGCAGTCGGGGCCCGCACAGATTGGGCTACTTCTTGCTCACGAAGCCAATCGTAATCGCCTGGCCAATTGGTTAGCCCCAACGTTCGAGGTAGTGCATCCAGACGCTCAGTCGCTCGATCAGTCGGATTGTGACCTGTATATCGTGGATGAGTTGAAGCTGAACGAGCATCATACTCAGCTTCAGCATCTCAAAGAAAAATCAAGCCCTATGTTTCTCCCGTATCTCTTGGTTTCGGCTCACGCAGAGAGCCATCGGGAGAACCGAGTTGTGTGGGATCTCGTTGATGAGGTTGTTTCCATCCCGACAAAAAAGCGGGTACTCCACCATCGGCTAAGGAATCTCCTCGAGCGGCGTGAGCTTTCCGTGACTCTTTCTACGGAGCTGGACCACCAGCGTGACCTGTTCCGCAATATCTTCGAGTCGTCGAATGACGCAGTCTTCATTATTGATCCAGACGCTGAGGAGATCCGCGAGTGTAATCCTCGGGCCTGTGAACTGCTTGGATATTCGCGGACCGAGCTCCGGTCTTCCGCTCCAGATGTCATTCATCCGGATGAAAAGTCAGAATTTTGGTCGTTCGTCACCGACGTGATCGAAACCGGTCAGGGGTATACCACAGGGCTAACCTGCCGAACCAAAGATGGTGAGCAATTACAGGTTGAGATCTCCGCCGCTGCGATCCAGCTCGATGGGCGCTCTCATCTACTTGCTAATGTTCGCGACATCACCACTCGCTACGAACAGCGAAACATTCTGAATAGGCTCCATGACGTAACGACGGAACTGATGCGGGCACCAACGATCCATGGTGTTGCGGAGGTAACGATCGCCGCCGCAAAACAGGTCTTCGAGTATGACATCGCCGGTGTTCGGCTTCTGAATGGGGAGACGACGCCCGAAACACTCGAACTCGTGGCCGCCACCGACGAAACATACGAACTGTTAGCGTCTGAATCAACAGTGTATGAGTCCGGTGAGAGCGTCGTTGGTGGGGTATTTGAACAGCAAGACCACACCGTTCTCGATGATATCAAATCGGCTGAGACTCCGTTCGATTACGGACCAATTCGGAGTGTGATGTGCTTTCCCTTGGAGGATCACGGAGTGTTGAGTCTCGGGGCAACAGAACCCGCTGCGTTCACCGAGACCGATGTCGAATTGACGAAGATCTTGGCTGCGAACACAACGGCTGCACTTACACGTGCCCAGCGCGAGCAGGCATTGAACGAACAAACGGAGTACTTCCGTGCCCTCTTTGAGAACGCAACTGATGCCATCGCGGACGTGAAATTTGTGGAAGATGTTCCGTGTATCCAAGACGTCAATCCGGAGTTTGAACGGGTGTTCGGCTATGACAGTACTGACATCCGTGGGACCTCACTCACCGAACTCGTCGTCCCACCGAGTGAAGAGAGAGCGTCGAATCTGCTCATGGCACGGGCGCTCGCAGGCGGACGTGACAATGTCGAAATTGAAGGCCGCCGCGAGACGGCAACTGGGCGGCGAGACTTCCTCATCCGCGCGGTCCCGATCCAACAAGATGGAGAACAGCTCGGTGCCTACGTCGTGTACACGGACATCACTGAGCAGAAACGTCGGGATCAACAGCTCCAGGTTCTCAACCGCGTGCTTCGACACAATATTCGGAACAAACTGAACGTCGTCCGTGGAGTCGTTGAGCGGTCACTTGACGATCAGGAACCCGTTCCGAGATCGCTTACAAAGAGCGGATTGGAAGCTATCGACGAACTCCTCAACCTAAGCGAAACAGCGCGAGCCCTGTCGAAAGGAACCAACCCGGACCAACATTTCGAACCCGTTCCGATTGCCCACCTCGTTGAGCAACCGGTGACGTCACTTCAGGAGCGATACCCCGATGCAGATATCTCGATGACAATTGAGGCCGACGAGCGGGTGGCCGGAACCGTCCAATTAGATCGTGCACTGAACGAGCTCTGTGAAAACGCTATCAAACACTCTGATCAGGCGGCTCCTTCGGTGACAATTACAGTCGAACCAGCACAAAATGGAACGAACTGGGTCGAGCTCACTGTCGCGGATGACGGCCCGGGGATTCCCGAGGATCAACAGGCCGTGCTCCGAGAAGGACAAGAGACACAACTCCAGCACGGCAACGGGCTCGGTCTCTGGGCTGTCCACTGGATCGTTACCATCGCCGGGGGAGAGCTCACGCTGTCGAACGGTGATGACCAAGGGGCAACCGTAACGCTCAGACTGCCCACAGTTGGGCCAAACTACCCTCCGCGTGACGATCAGTCGGAGACCTCACTATGACAGGACCCACCAACGAGACGATCCAAGAACAGCCCACAATCCTCGTCGTTGACGACGAAGAGGGATTGGCTGACCTGTACGCTCTCTACCTCGAAGAGGAGTATACCACACGGATCGCATACGACGGCGAAGAGGCCCTCGACCTCATAGATGATTCCGTTGATGTTGTGTTGCTCGATCGGCGAATGCCAGGGATTTCCGGTGACGAAGTTCTCACGACTCTTCGTGAACGTGGGTTTGATCAACCTGTTGCACTGCTCACCGCCGTTGATCCGGGCGAGGAGATCATCGATCTCGATATCGACGAGTACCACGTAAAACCGGTCTCCGAAGAACGGCTTCGAGAGGCTGTCAAGGCACTCCTTGTACGAACGCGGTACGACACAGAGTTCCGCGAGTACTACGCCGCGATCTCGAAGAAAGTGGCTCTGGAAGCATCCATGAACAAACAGGAGCTCGACTCCAGCGACGCGTTCGCGAGGTTAGAACAGGAGGTGACGGAGGCAAAAGACGCCGCAGATTCAACACTCACGGAGATGATGGCAACCGACGCGGTTGCCGGATTCCGTGACATCTGACAATCCACACTAATTACAATGAAACTCAAAACGACATACCAGTCGACAGTGAACCGCACCGAGCTGACTCGACCGAATGGAACCCAGTGGGGAACCAACGCATGAACAACAGTATGTCCCATTTCCATACTGAATTTACCCTCGATTCAACGGTTGAAGTGCCAGGGGGGGATGTTGAATACGATTCGTCACGTGAGGCGTATCGCTTGACACACGACTGGTCGACGAACGAGTCGCTCACCGTCTCGGTACTCGCCGTCGTCGAAGTCGCGTCGACGGTCTCAACAGATGACCTGCCGCCGTTGCACGATTATATTGATCCAGATGGACTGGACAACCTGTTTGCCCCAACCAATTCGGGGCCGGAAAGAGCGTGTGGGAAGGTGACCTTCCCATATGGTGGCTGCCTTGTAACGATCGCCGCGGACGGCGTGATCACCGTCCAGCGGATTCACACAGAGGATGACGTCGAATGACCGACAGCTCATCCCCTCAGTCACTGACGGAGACCGCACAGCCGTTCGACCGCATCGCCACCGGTATTCGTGGACTCGATACGATTCTCAATGGTGGGCTCATTTCCGAACGCAGTTATCTCGTTCGAGGCAGACCCGGAACCGGCAAAACGGTTCTGGGGTTACATTATCTCACGGAAGGAACAGCACAGGGCGAAACCTCATTGTTCATCAATCTGGAGGAAGCGACTGCTGACCTCGAACAGAATGCAGCGGCGCTCGGGTTCGACGTCGAAGAGGTTAACTTTCTGGATCTGAGTCCAAAATCAGAGTTCTTTGCCGACGACCAGGGCTACGACATTTTCGAGTCCAGCGAGGTGGAACGGGATCCGGTAGTCGAAGCGATCACTGAGCGAGTGTCAGCACTTGAACCGGATCGCGTCTTCGTCGATCCGATCAGTCAGCTCCGGTATCTCTCGACCGACGCATACCAATTCCGTAAGCAGGCACTCTCGTTCATGCGACTACTGGGGGAGGTGGGTGCGACCGTCCTATTCACGACGCAGGCGACGGATGACACCCCAGATGACGACCTCCAATTTATGAGCGACGGGACGATCGAACTGGGCTACGCATCGACCGGGCGGTCGATCAGCGTCCCGAAGTTCCGAGGGTCAGCAACTCGAAGCGGAGACCACACGGTGCAAATTACCGATCACGGGCTCGTCGTCTATCCGGAACTCACACCTGGGGACTACGAACAGGAGTTCGTCGATGAACCCATCTCTGCGGGCGTTCCAGAAGTCGATGAACTACTGGATGGCGGGCTCGATCGGGGGACTGTGACCGTCATTTCCGGGCCAACCGGGGTCGGAAAGACGACGACCGGCACGCAGTTTATGAAGGAAGCAGCAGGCCGGGGTGAACGGTCGGTGATGTATCTCTTCGAAGAAACTGCGGGGACCTTTATGCGACGTTCGGAGGCGGTCAACATCCCCGTCGCAGAGATGCGCGACCGAGGGACGCTCAGTGTCGAAGAGATCGAGGCCCTGGACACCTCACCCCAAGAGTTCGCCAATATGGTCCGCCAGGAGGTCGAAGAAGAGGGAGCCGAAATCGTGATGATCGACGGCATCGCGGGCTACAAACTCGCCTTGGAAGGCGAAGAGACCGAACTCGTCAAGCACCTCCACTCTCTCGGTCGGTATCTCAAAAATATGGGGGTGACTGTCATTATGATTGAAGAGATCACCAATATCACGGGGGAATTCCAGGCAACCGATGTCGGAATCAGCTATCTCGCGGACAACATCGTCTTTCTCCGCCATCTCGAATTACAGGGCGAAATGCGGAAGGTTATCGGCGTGCTGAAAATGCGTACCAGCGACTTCGAGCGGACGCTACGCCAATTCAAAATCACTGAGCACGGTATCACCGTCGGCGAGCCACTCACACAGCTCCGTGGGATTCTCAGTGGAACTCCAGAGTGGACTGACGGACCAGACTCGGCTGAACGGTGATTGAGACCGTTATGGACTCTGCCGATAGAGATGACAGTCAGCGGACGACGCTCCTGTTGCTGATCCAGAGTGACCGGAATCGCGAATTGCTCACCGAGCAACTAGCGGAGGAATTCACAGTTCAGACCCACACCGATGCGCCGTTTGAAAATCCCCAATTCGACCTGTGTCTGCTCGATGTGCGCTCGTTGGGGCGGTTTGAGGAGGATCTCCAAACTGTCAAAGCTGAAACGGCACCAACGTTTTTGCCGCTCCTCTTACTCACTGGCGATAAGTCACCTGACGAATTCACTGGAAATATCTGGGATCTCGTTGACGAAGTGATCCAGCGACCGGTCAGTAAGGCTGAATTGGATGCACGGATCGATAACCTCCTGAACCGACGCCGCTTGTCGCTTGAACTCACTCGACAGAAAGAACAGAGCGATCAGCGGTTCGAGTCACTCTTCCAGTCCACTCCGGATCCGGTCATTGTCGTGAAACCGGACGGCACCGTCACCGAGGCGAACGATGCCTTCGCCGCGGCGTTCGGCATCGATACTGATCGGCTGCAGGAGCAGCCGATAACTGACTTTGAATTCACGCCCTCGGAGTCGTTAGAGCGAGTGCTCTTGCGCATTGATGACGAGGATTCGACCACGACAGTCGAGTGGGAACACGACAACGAGAACGCCCTGGTGATGGAACTGAATACGGACGCGATCACCGGGTTGGGTGAAGCAGCCGAGCGAATTGGGATTTTCAGAGATGTTACAGAGCGAGCGAAACGCGAAGAGGAACTCGCACGACAGAACGAACGGCTGCAGGAATTCGCACGTACCGTTGCCCATGATCTCCGTAATCCGCTCAACGTCGCTCGTGGGCGTCTCACATTAGCACGGAAGTCAGAAGACAGGGAGCACTTCGAGGCAATCGAGCAGTCTCACGAGCGGATGACAGAGATGATCGAGGAACTTCTGTCGCTGGCCAAGCAGGGGCAAGCGGTTCTCGATCCAACGGCGGTCGCGCTCGCCGATGTCGCCACGCAAGCCTGGGAGCACGTTGAAACACCGGATGCGTTCCTCGAACTTACTGTCGAGACTTCGGTTCTGATTCTGGCTGACGAAGGACGGCTGTGTGAACTCTTCGAGAATCTGTTTCGAAACGCAGTCGATCACGGTGGGGAAACCGTCACTGTCACCCTCGGACTCCTCGACGATGCTGCAGGCTTCTATGTTGAAGACGACGGACCAGGCATCCCGCGAGAGAAACAAGAGGAGGTCTTTGAAGCAGGATATACAGATGCTGCGGAAGGCACCGGATTCGGCCTCTCGATTGTCCAACAGATCGTCGACGGGCACGAGTGGGCGATCGCTATTTCAACGGGGACAACAGGTGGAGCACGTTTCGAGATAACTAATGTCGAACTCGAGCAGGTGTAGCGTGACTCAGCGGAAGCGACTCCTCCCCTTCCACCCGGGTCAGCTCATCTCATCTCGTTTTCGGTGGGAAGATCAAGATACCACTGTCGATCTTCGTTGGGAATGTCATCGGAATGCAACCAAATCCGGATCGTTGTCCCGTCATCGATAGCGACTGTCAGCTTCCCCCCCGACCGGACAATGGTCCAATAGACGAACCACAAGCCCAACCCCTGGCCGTGTTCCAGCTGTGTCTCCATCCGACCACACAAGATGTTTTGTTCCAGTTCCGGAAGCCCCGACCCGTTGTCTTCAAACTCAATCACAACCCAATCGTCGTGATCCGTGTCAGCATACAGAGTTACTTCCAGCTCCGGATGCTCGTCTGTATGTGTGATCGCGTTTTCACCAAGCTCATACAGTGCCGACTGTAGATACTCGTTTGCAAATACGGTCTGCGAGTCTGGAATCTCAATCGTAATCTCTGCCTCCGGGTGACGTTCACGGAGTTCGGTAGCCACTCCAGCCAGTAGGGATCCGAGTTCTTGTTGTTCGGGTGGCCCGGCATCTCGGGCAACGTGTTCAAGGTCTCGGGCAGTCTCACTCAATTCGGTAAGGTTGTCCGCGCTGTTTACAATCCGTTTCGCTAACTCTTGGTCATCGCCGGTGAGCCGTTGCGTGAGTGCTTTGGCGTAGCCGCTTACGACGTTCATCGAATTACGAAGATTGTGCCGAAGCACGCGATTGAGAACGGCATTGAGTCGGTCACGGTCGGCTAGCTTGTACTCATACCGCTTGGCCTCGATCTCCGTGCCAACGACGCCCGCAACGAGTTCTACGAACGCCCGTTCAGAGGCGGAGAACTGTCGGGAGTGTGATGTCCGAGAGACAAAACAAACCGTGCCATACGTCGTTCCCTCCACCGAGATTGCCGCCCCAAGATAGCATTCTAGATTGTGTGTGTGATACGCGGGATCGTCCGCCCAGCCTTGTTCGCTGGCGTGGGAGATAGCGAGTGGTGAATCCTGTTCGATCGTCCGCCGACAGAACGTCGTTGCGTGCGTATGTTGTGCACCGACTGCAAGGAGTTCTCCCTCGCCGCCAGCGCTCGCGATGACATCATGAACGCCTCGCTCCGTATCAATCCGTTTGATATGCCCGTTCTCGACATCTAGATACTCGCAGCTTAACGTAAGGAGTCGATTGAATTTCTCAGACAACGTGAGATTCTGATTTTCCCGAATCTGGTACACCTCCCGTCGATACACGTCTCCATCCGATGGACGGGACGGTTCCTCAGGAGACATCTCTAAATTATGTTTCGGGACACACAGGTATCATGTTTGGGATAGAGTACCAACCTTTATAATGCCGACTTCGACACCATGCAGGTTGACGGATTTGGGGATCCTCAACGAAGAGATCGTCGGCGGGTTCTACGTCGCAATGCCGTCGGACATCGACGATCTGTTCTAAGACAAAGAAAGGAATTGGGTCCGAATGTCATATCCTTCGGCTACTCCGCTAGAGGGTCGTGTTAACTTAAATATCGGTTCCAGCAGACGGCGAAGGCTCGGAGCCAAGATTCTGCTGTCGTCGGCTCCGCATTTCTAAACGTGTTTAAAAATGAAGAAATCCGTCGTTTTACCATTTTGAAAATACGTTCGACAGTATTCCGATTTCCATAACGAGTGATTTGAAATCGGAGCGACGTTCGTGAGAACGCAGTTGTGAGATGTCCACCAGCATCAACGAGAAACAGCGCATCGTCAACGTGGTTTTTCTCTCTCAGGTCGCGGGGAACCACCAGCGTAAATTGTTGGTTTTGGACGGAAAATACGTCAACATGGAGGAATTGGATTGTGAAAGGATCCACGGCGGCATACAGCCAGAATCTGTCTGAGTTAATCTGAATCGCAGTCTGATCGACCGCAACGCGATTGGGGCACACACCGTCAGCTGGCTGTAGATCGACCTTGTGACTCCAGTTTTGAATTGCTGTTCGACTCCGATCGACACCCAAATTATAAAGATACTGTTTGGTATTCAAAAGTGATAATCCAGCAAGATGGAAATGAATACCGGTTTCAATGATCTCGTGAGGTGTGCGCTTTCGCCCCGCAAACTCCAAGTCTATCCGATCTGTACAGCCGTTGAGGCGGTTGGATTCAGACATAGAGCATTCGAAACACCGACCGTCTCGTTCTTAACTTAACATCGCCATGTGTTTCCAATGTCATCTTTAAGTGCCAAGTAAGTATATGGTTCTTAGTTAACAGCTATGTAATGCTGGATCACAGCTTTGACGTAGAAGAGGTGGATCGGGCCCTAACTGCGTTATCTGATTACCCTCGCCGTCGATTGCTGCTCAAACTCTACGAGGAAACGGGTGCAGGAACAGAAGAATCCATCAATTATACTGAGATCCGTCAATACCAGTTCGAGAGCGGGAGTCTGCAACTGTATCATATTCATCTCCCGAAACTCGAATCGTTTGGATACATCAACTGGAACAAAATCGAGCAAACGATACAGAAAGGCCCCCGCTGGGATGAAGTCGAGCCATTTTTGGACCTCATCTACACGCACCTGAACGAACTCCCGTCGTATCTTCAAGGGAAAGGCGAGCGAGAATGACGAGCTCAACTGGTAACTCTCTCGGTCGTGCTAACAGTGCTCGCTCGGCTTTGCCGTGCGAGCGCGGTCGTGGTTCCGCGAGTTTCGCGAAATCGCGCTGATGTGTGTCGTCTATAACATCAAGTGCTTCGTCACACAGTGAATCTCTCCGCCTTACAGAGATTCAACAAAGGCCCCTTGAAGTGGAAGAACGCAGCCGCCGTGTAGGGCTCGCTCTGTGTTTCGACCTGCGACTCGACGGATGCAGGGAGCGCGATCTGGGGCATCTCCGTGTTGATACTCGCAGCGAACTCCTTCGCTTCCGCGACGGTTGCTTGCGAATAGACCGGTGTTTCGCCGGTGAGTACGTTCACCGGGGTTTCCGTCTCGTCGATGACCAGGACGTCTTCGAAGGTGTGTGTCACCAGTATCGCCTCGAAATCCAACTCGCAGTCATCAACTACCTCACCCTACTTCGCTCGGTCTGACGACCTCGCTCATTGAGGGTGGGGTTTGTCGGTGGATTTCCCTTCTGCCGCTGCAGGGTCGGTGTCGTGAAACTCACCGTTTAGGTTCAAAATCTCCGACGCTAGAGCCAGTTGATAGGCGGCTCCTCCACCTGAAGACTTCTGCCCCGGGTGGAGACGCTTGGCGAGTTTGCGAGCGATGTTCTTGCTCGCATTATAGTCGGCGTTGAGTTCGTACCCGCACTATCAGAAGTTCTCCCAGAATGCGAAGCATCTCGACGGCAACTCTCCTGTTTCGTGTCGACTTGCTCTGCCCTCCAAGTCACAAGCTATTCGAGCCAACTGCCCCCCCATTCGTCGAGTGCATCGAACACGGGGCAGAGGTCGCCTCCTTTCTTAGTCAGGGTATAGTAGCTGGCGACTGGCGACTCCAACTCTTTGCGGTTCTCGACGAATCCTGCTTCCTCGAGGTCGTCGAGCACGCGGGACAACGTGTACGAGCTCGCGCCCGTCGAGCGCTTGAGTTCGTTGAACCGCTTTTCGCCGTCTCGTAAGTCGTTGAGCACCACGAGCTTCCACTTCGATCCGACCTCTTCGACCGCCCCAACAACGTTACAGACATCCGCGTTCCGTAACTCTACGTCGGATTTCTCCGCTTCATCAGCCTCGGGTGGTTGGGTCGCCATAACCTACTCACATGGTTGTTGCCTGAGCTATATATAGGTTTGCCACCAAACTAGGTAATGAAATGGAACTACAAAACTCGACGGTCCTCGTGACCGGTGTGACGGGGAATATGGGCCCGTACGTGACGGATGCGCTCGTTGACAGTGGTGCCGATGTTGTTGGCACCTACGTCACCGAAGATGCGCGTGACAGCGTGGATCACCGTGCTGAGTACGCTGGGCAGGTGTCGTACCACCAGGTTGATCTGACGGACCAGGCGGCGGTAGAAGCGTTCGCCGAGACTGTGGCCGACGACTACGGATCGGTCGACCACATCGTCGGCCTGGCCGGCGGGTTCTCGATGGGTAGTATCGACGATACGGACGCAGATGCGTTCGAAGCGGCGCTCAACCGGCACGCGACGACTGCCTTCCTGACCGTCAAGGCCTTCTCCGACCACCTCGACGGGCGGAGCGGCGTCGTGCTGTTCAGTTCCAACCGCGCTCTCGACCCCGTGGGCGGGACGCTCGCATACGATGTTGGCAAGGGTGCGGTCCGGACGTTGGCTGAATCCCTCGACGTCGAACTCGATGCTCGGGTCAACGCGGTCGCGCCGTTCCTCATCGACGTGCCCGGCAACCGCGAGGCGATGCCGGACGCTGACTTCTCGGAGTGGACGGCGCCCGACGCAATCACGGACGAAGTTCTGCATCTACTGGCGAACGAGGGCGTCACCGGCCAGGTGATCCAGACCACTGGTGGGCAGCTGGAGCCGGAGGTCTGATGCGGTCGAACGACGCTCAGACCACGCCCCATCGAACCTCCATGAACACAGACGAAGTGACCCTGCCGGCGGAGACCCACATCGGACGCACTGCACTCACGGTCTCGAACCTCGGGGAGCTAACCGATTTCTACCGCGATGTGGTCGGATTCGCCGTGCTCAGCCGCGACGACGCGACGGCCGTGCTCGGTGTCGAGGAGACTCCGCTGCTCGTCCTAGAGCATGATCCGGATGCTCCCACTCGACACCGGTCTGGTGCGGGCCTGTTCCACAACGCGTTCCGGGTTCCGTCGCGGGCGGCGCTGGGGGACGCATTGGCTCGCATCCGGGAGCACTGGCAGCTCGGGGGAGCGTCGGACCACGGCGTCAGTGAAGCGTTGTACCTGACCGACCCAGAGGGTAACGGGATCGAGATCTACCGCGATTACCCGCGTGAGGACTGGCCTCGCGGCGACGACGGCCGCATTCGAATGGGGACGTATCAACTGGATTTGGACCCGTTGGAAGCGGCTGCCGCCGGCACGTCGGGGCTGCCTGCAGAAACGGACGTTGGCCACGTCCACCTCGAAGTATCCTCGCTTGAGGCGTTCAGCGAGTTCTACGTTGACACCCTCGGCTTCGAGATTCAAACGGACGTGCCAGCCGCACGCTTCGTCGGTGCTGGTGGCTACCATCACCATCTTGGGGCGAACACGTGGAACCACAGAACGGGGCCAATCAGCGGCAGAGGCCTGTCCTGGTTCGAAGTGGTCGTTCCCAGTGAAGCGGCACTCACCGCACTTCGAGATCGAATTGCGGACAGTCAGTACGGGATCTCGGATCCAAAGGAGGGTATCAGTGTTACAGGTCCGGACGAGATCGAGGTTCGGTTCCGCGCCTGAACCGCACGTCTAGCTCTATCCCGTGCCCTTCTTCTGGACGCGAAGACCCTCGGAGCCAGATCGACCTAGGAGTGGTTCAGATTTGCCTTTTCGAAGGGTGATTCCCCGGTCGGAATGAGCAGTTCCTGCCGGCCTCCGACTCGCTCGGCCAACTTCCGTTTCAGGTACTGTCTCGCCGTTGATGGCGTGAAGACGCCTTTGTCGAGCATGTCGCCAACGACGTCTTTGAGGGCCGCGAACTGTCCCTGTAGGTGGCCGTCGCCGACCGGCTCTCCGTCGTACCAGCGCACCGTCGCGAGCGCGCCGTTCCCGACCGTCTCTCCCTGTTCGACCGTCTCCGAGTCGTACTGGAGCCCGAACCACAGCGTCCGATAGGCGGTCACCTCGAACGTCGTCGATACCACGAAGAACGCCTCATGGTGGAGGTAGTCGAGAGTCGTCCCGAACTGCCAGAATTCTCGGACGAGTGTATCCGACTTTCGTCCACGAATGAATGCCGAAATCGCCTTTGGTAAACCCATGTACCTACTCTTAAGATTCACGCTAAAGAGTCAAAAACATGGGTGAAAAACGCTAATAATAGGTTGATCGTCGTGTTTTCGAAGGAACAGCATTGGTGAAAAAGTCTGGCAGATTCAACGGACTTTTTGCGATTGCGTTCAGTTTAACGGAAGATGACTGAGCGGAACAGGGCTTCCACTGAAGAAGACCAAACTCTCGAGACCATTTTTGCTAACTCCCCTCTCGATTTTGGCGACACGGATTTCTGTCAAACACTGGTGGAAAACACGTCTGAAGGACTTCTCACGATCGACAAAGACAGTACAATCGTCTTCGCTAACCCGGCACTTGAACGTATTCTGGGGCACCGCCCGGAGGATTTGGTCGGGCAGTCCTTGTTGACACTCATTCCGGACCGACTCGTCCAAGATCACGTTCGAACGTTCCAGCGGTATCTCGAAACCGGCGAACCACAGATCGACTGGGATGGCATCGACCTGCCAGCACAACACGAGGATGGCCACGAGATTCCCGTTTCGATCAGCTTCCGCGAACACTTCCACGAGGGCCAACAACTCTTCACAGGTGTACTCCGGGATATCAGTGACCACAAATCACGGCAAACTGACCTGGAGCGCCTCGAAGATATCGTCACGCACCTCCCAGATGGAATCTATCGGACCGAATCCGAACCAGGTGGAACCTTCCTTGAAGCGAATCCGGCCTTGCGGGACATGCTCGATGTGGAGTCAATAGACGCACTTCGCCAGATGGGTCCTGCGGATTTCTACGCCAATCCCGATAAACAACGGTCATTGCGCGAACAAATCCGTGAAGAAGGAGTCCTTTCGGACGAGGAACTGAAAATACGGACCGCGACAGGTGGGTTGCTCTGGACATCAGTTACGGCGATCGAGCGTGAAGAGCAGGGGGAGACCTATATCGATGGTGTAGTCAGGGACATCACGGAGCGGAAAGAGCGCGAGCACGAACTTCGAGAGCACCAGCAGAGTATCGATGCGATCCTCTCTCACATTCCGGGAATACTCTTCACACTCGACGAGGATGGCGTCTTCACCCGCTCGGAGGGAGAGACACTACGGAACATCGGACTCGAACCGGAAGAAGCAGTCGGCCAGTCGGTCTTTGATCTGTACGCTGACCATCCCAAGATCTTGGATCTTTGTCGACGAGCGCTCGAAGGGGAGGCACTGAACACTACCGTAGAAGTTGCTGGAAGGGTGTTCGAGGCAACATGTCAACCAGTATTCGACGAAGAAGACACCGTCACGCAGGTCGTGGGGTTCGCCTACGACGTCACCGAGCGTCAGGAGCGCGAACGCACGCTCGAAAATCAGCGAACCACGCTCGAACGCGTCCAGCAGATTACCGAGAGTCTCCGGCCACTCAACCGGGCGCTCGCACAGGCCACAACCCGGGACGACGTCAATCAGGTTGTCTGCGAGCAACTTGCGGCATCTGACGCCTATCTCTTTGCATGGTACGGTGATTACACCCCCGGGAATACACAAGTGAGTCCCCAGGAGTGGGCCGGCGTCGATGACGACTATCTCAGAGACGTCGAAGTGACGATCGACGGGAGTGACACAGGCCAAGGGCCGGTCGGCCGGGCCATCCGCTCTTGTGACGTCCAGGCAGCCCGAAATATCCTCACTGACCCGTCATTCGAACTAGGGCGTGACGAGGCGTTAGACCGAGGATATCAATCCTCGGCTGTCATTCCCGTTGTCTTCGGTAAAACCGTCTATGGTGTGATCGGGGTGTACTCAGGGCGGCCGAACGCGTTCGACGAATACGAACAGGGACTGCTCCGCGAACTCGGGGATCGCATCGGACACGCGATCCACGCAGAGGAGAACAAACGACTCCTTCACACGGAGACCGTCGTTGAACTGGAGTTCCGAACGACGGGTACAGGATCGGTCTTCGTTCAACTGACTGAGGAACTCGACTGTCGGCTGGAGCTCGAAACGGTTGCCCCCGCCTCTAAAAACACGTTTCTCTGCTATGCGACCACCGAAGGGGCAACTCCGAACACAGTTATCGAATCGCTCTCAGACTCGCCGGTGATCGCTCACGCACGGGTCGTCGATGCAACGGATTCCAGCGGAACGATCGAGTATAGGATTAGAAAATCCCCAATGACGAAGCTACTCAATTACGGCGCGGTCGTGACGTCTCAAATCGTCGAGAACGGTGAAGAGACAATCGTCGTGGAAGTCGCACCGGATGCGGATATCCGCACGATCATCTCCGCTATCCAGACAACGTATTCGAATACGGTCTTCGTCGCCAAACGATCGGTAGACCGACCTGTCCAGTCGGTTACTGTCCCACATAATGGGCTTCAGGACGTGTTGACTGAACGGCAACGCGAGGTGCTGGAACTCGCCTACCACGCCGGATTTTTTGAGTCTCCGCGCCAATCAACAGGTGACGAACTCGCCCACGCACTCGGTATTACCCCACCAACGTTCTACGTACATATCCGAAAAGCGACCCAGAAGCTTCTGGAACAAATCGACGAGATGGACCTGTTCGAGTAGACGAGGCAAGGATTCATCGTTCTTGACCCTGTTCCGTGCGAGAGTAGTCTCTCTCAACGGTGATTCACTGGGTCGAATGTGGGGAATTTCGAATGATCCAAGTACGTGAGCCAGTTATGCTACAACACTTGACTTATGGTCACTAGTAGACTAGTCTCCGAATTCTTATTGAATCCTAACCACGGATATTATAATGTCGAAGTTCCAGGCACAACACTCCGGTTTAGACGCCGACCGCAACACCATACCTGTAGATGTCGCGTTTGCCCTGCTCAGTAGCAGACCACGGCGCTACATCCTGTACCATCTCACACGCTGCACTACTCCCGTTACATTGCGAGAATTAGCTGATCAGCTCGTGAGGTGGGACGAGACGGCTATTGACGACCACGAACAACTCATTACGTCACTCTATCACGTTCACCTCCCGAAATTCGAGGAGAGTGACGTACTCACGTTCGACTCGAAACAGGGCCTGATAGCACTCGAAGAGACAGCAAGTGACCTAATACCCTATCTCAAACTCGCCGCTGAGACCGACCTTCAGACAGATGTTAACATACTATGACTCTCTCCGGCATGTACACCGTCGTCGAAGCAATGAACGACCATGGTACGATGACGATCCGGGAGCATCCCCGGAACGCCACGTATCACGTAGTCGAAGTCGACGACAAAGATGTCGAGCGAGCGCTTGACGACATCGAGCGCGGCGACGTCGTGTCTCTCGAGATACAACGAACTGGCCGACGCGGCAACGCCTGGTCTGCGGTAGGTCCGTGTCCGATCAAGCGATAGAAGATGAAATGGATCACTTTGAAAACGCACCGTCTCACTTTCTAATCTTTATCTGGACACCGCCGTTGTTTTCTGGAGAACACTTTTCGCGATAGCGTGGTAATAGATAACAATGACGGGCAAACCAGCAGCGGCTGACGATGATTACCGGGTCGCAGTGTCCGTCGCCGATCCAGAACACGTCGAGCAGTTGATGCGGACCGCTCTGGATATCGCCCGCGAACGCGATGGGAGCGTCTTCGTCATCAGCGTCATCGAAGAGTCACAATCGTCGCCGTTTCGGATGTTCCGTGACGACGTCATCAAAGAGGAGTTCAGCGGCAATCGGCGCGAATTACTCGATCGGGCCCTGACGGTCGCCGACGGAACTGACGTCACTGTCGAAGAGCGACTGATCGTTGCGAACCGCGTCGCGAGCGGCATCGTCACTGCCGCAGACGAGTGTAACGCTGATGCGATCTTGATGGGGTGGCACGCCCGCCGTCACCGCGACCTGCTGATGGGACACATCGTCGACGACGTGGTCGCTGCGGCACCCTGTGACGTCCTCGTCGAGAAGATCGGTCGAACCGCCGACGGCGTCGAGACAATCCTCCTCCCCGCCGGACACGGGGGACACACGACCCTCGCGGCGAGTGTCGCTCGGGCAATCGCCCTCGCGAATGATGCCCACGTCGACGTAGTCAGAGTGGTGTCACCGCACGCACCCGGCTACCAATGCGAACAGGCGACCGAGCTCACTGCGACGGTCGCTGCCGACATCGGCGACGTGGCGACGGACACGATCGTCCTTGAGAGCGAAGACGTCGTCGCGACGCTTGTCGAGGCAGCCGAGCAGCGAGACGTGACCGTCATCGGGGGTGGAAGCGGCGTGAAAGTGAGGCGACTGATTGTCGGGTCAACCGCACGGGACGTCGGCCAGCGCGCCCAGACGACGGTTATCGTCGCCACTCACGTCCCCAGGGCGCGATCGTGGCTCACGCGCCGGTTGGCGTAACGCGGTGTCCCGTGTTTCACCGTAGAAGCTCACGTTGTTGTCGCGCTAACGTTTGTCCGAGCTGGTGATATCTCGACTCGATACCGAATCGTTTCGAGTGGGGGTATCGAACGTCTCGCGGTGTCTCGATGATTTTCTCGACCCATGACTGGAAACGAGACAACGGTAGAGAAAACATCGGTGAGTGGGTTGAGGAAGCAACAGAGACCGCTGACAGTCTCTCCCGTGAACAGCAGAACACGGTTCGACGCCGAAAATCGATCAGAGAAGGACTCAATCCAGACGCAGGGACGGTTATCTTCCTGCTCATCATAATCGCTATCCTGATCGACGAATACACCGACATTAACCCATGGGATATGATTGACGTCTCCAAGCTCCAGCAGCAGTCATACCAATCCGATCCGTTCTCAGATCACGAGTTTTAGATCAGACATCGGTTATCGAAACCTCCAGATATGAGACTAATATCTGCATTCCACACACTCCCACCGGAACCCCTCGCTACGTCTTTTATCACTAACCGGCTCCTGTAACGAACCACATCGAAAGCACTTCTCGAAGTTGTCGTCCGGAAATGCTTCCTCAAATTCTTCGATGCAGGACTCTAACTGGGATCTTCTCGTGGATTTTCTGAACCACTCGTTCGAGTCCAAGATCCTCTTATCCAGCTCATCTGCTTCCTTCCGCCAATCTGCTAATGACTCTATGAACTCGTCAGTGGTGGTGCTCTCTTCGAGGTCGTCGATACAATCCTGTACCGCCTTCCGCTTTAGCTCTGGCTCAGCACGTTCACGCGCTGCATCCCAGCTACCCTGTAGAAACTGTCTTGCAGTTGTTTGATTTTTTGTGGTTGGCCTTCGAGTTCGTCAGCTTTCTCACGCCACTCTTGGAGAAGAGCGTCTACAGCGTCCGATTGACTCATAGCCGCAACTGTGTATCCAACTGAAATAAGAATCAGGGGTGAATATACATCTGTTCAACTTTTGTTTACTTCCATCGAAAATCAGGACGCCAGCAGATGTCTGCGTCTCACCACTTCAGGTGCAAAAACTATCTCGCGACGGTTTTCCGACAGGATCTTCGCGGATCTCTGTTCTACGTCACGAGGTCGTGGCTGCGCGCGCAGCGAAGCGAGCACGGAGCGGAGGGTGGGGAGGTGGGGTCTGGGTCGGTCCGGCACGTAACAAAAAAGAAGGCCGCGTACGTTGGCTACGCTTCCCACCACCGCCCGCGCTCAAGGAAGTGAACCGTGGTCCAGCCGGTCAGAGCCACTGAGACGCGCCCGTCGTACCAGTTCTTCGACGCTCCGTGAATACGAACATGTTCGCCCTCCTCAATCCAGGGTTGGTCGCTCGCAACCCAGCTAGTGAACTTCGTCCGTCCGCTTTCGTCTTCGATGAGTCCCACTTGGGAAATGGCTGAACTTGACGGCTCCCACAACTGCGTCACAGTACCTTCGATGCTCACCTCTTTGCGATTGACGTCCTCGAGCTTTCCGATGGGAACCACCGTCCCGGGCGCTGTCTCCAGCTCCTCGAACACCCCGACGACCGCACTCATCAGGTCGTTCCCACCGACGACGGCTTCACTCAGCTGCCGACCAATCGCCGCTCGCGACCAGCCATCCAGATTTTCGGCCAGCCGCATCGACTGCTTGTTCACCGCCGCCAACTGCTCCTGCGTGAGTTCTGCACGAGGGTCGTCCCGCTCCGGGTCCGCCCACGGGTCCACGCTCGCCGACCGCTTCTGGAACTCAGCACGCCGCTCAGCGCTCCGCTTCGCTGCAATATCTCGCGTCCTCTTCTCCCGACCGTCTTGCGTCCCCATCTCCGCTTGGACACTGATGCGCTCCAGTTCAGCTTCCCGCGCCTGAATGCGCTCTTCCTGTTCGAGGGTTGCACCGTAGATCCGCTCGTCACTGGTGTCGGCCATCCCGTCCGGGTGGTTGGCATCCACCTTCGCCTGCACCTCCATCTGCACCGTCGCCTGGAACTCCGGCGTCTCATCGACGACCTCGAAGCCGTCTTCATCGACTGCCGCTTCGTCCGCTTTTTCGAATGCCTGTTCATCGACCGAAACTACTTCACTGGTAACGTTCTTACTTGACATTGGATCTCACTGATCCGAAGGCGCTTAGCGTCCGACACCGCGATGGTCCTACATCGCGGTTTTCCGGCGACAACGACCGACAGACCCAGCTGCGCGCTCTCGCTCGCGCCTTCGCGAGCGCCCTCCCGGGCGCGAGCGAGAGCGCGCCTGCATGAGGTGGCCCCAACCAGCACCGTGCGCCGACCCGCCCGGAGCGAGCGGCCAGCGCATTCCCCGTTCGCCGCGACGCAACCACGTCCGTCGCGGTCGGCTTCGCCGAGGTCCGCAGGACCCGAACGGGTGAAGCGCTGGCGTCGAGGGCACATGCACTTTAGCCCGGAACGGCGAGCTTGCTCGCCGTACGCCCGGAATGGTCGGTCGCGAGCGACGCGGAGGGCGGAATGCGGCGCACGGGGCGGGCCGGTGCGGATCTACCGAAAAAGAGACTGTCTGGCGACCAAGCAAACAACCCAGCATGCCATCTCCACTGCATCGGTGCCCTACCCAAGAGCTGTTGGTGAGTTCAGAGCGGTTCCTGTAGGCGCCATCGTAATGCGGGGGCTGATCGGAAGCACCTGAGTAAGTTAGCGCTCACCCGTGAGCCGGCTACACAGAGGATATCCGATGCCGAGGTGGGTGTATAATTTTGAATTATGTTGAAATTTTTTCGCTCTCGGTGCACAAAACTAGTATTCTTATGCGGTCAGAGACGTATATCCCGACGAGTAGAGTGAAGCATAACGAATTCGTTGACAGGCCCCGGCTGGTGGGAGCTGGTATTCTCACAGTACTCTCCCTTGTCGGCCCCGTTGTTGGGATTCGTACGCTGCTCAGTAGTACCTCTTCGTCACTGGTATTCGTCGGAATCGGAACGCTCTTTCCGCCGTTCGTCACGGCCGTCCTTCTGGTCTACATCTCTCGATATTACAACCATCGGTACGGAGACACATTACTCATCACGAGTTCGATCGGCACCGTCCTGTTGGCCATGTTGTTTGCACTTACAGCGGCGAGCATCATTTGGGGACAGCAAACGCTTGGTGTGACGATGATCGATCCACTGATCCTCATCACTGAGATGATGTTAGGTGGTGCGCTGTTCGGGTTTATCTACGGGCATTACTACGGACTGTCTCTTACCCAACGACGTCAGTTACAGCAAAAAACACAGCAGTTACAACAGCAAAACGAGCGTCTTGACGAATTTACCTCGATGGTCTCTCATGACCTACGGAATCCGCTGAATGTTGCGCAGGGACGTCTCGAATTATTCCAGCGAGACGGTGATCGTGCCCATCTTACACAGATGAAAGACGCGCACAATCGAATGGAGACCCTGATCAGGAATATTCTTGAGTTGGCACAGACGCAGCAAATCACTGTCGATCGGCAACCCATCGAAATTGAGTCAGTCGTCAATCAAAGTTGGGACCATGTCGAAACAGATGAGGCGACTCTTGTTACGAATCTCGACGGAGTAATCGCTGCTGATGCCGGGCAGCTCCAACGGCTGTTTGAGAATTTGTTTCGGAATGCGGTTGAGCACGGTGGGGATACTGTAACAATAACCGTGGGTGAGCTTGAAAATGGATTCTACGTGGAGGACGACGGCCCGGGTATCCCCGAAGAAGATCGTGATGACGTCCTCGAGAGTGGGTTCTCAACAGCGGCTGACAACACCGGCTTTGGGCTTGCCATCGTCGCCAGTATCGCTCGCGCCCACGATTGGACAGTTTCCGTTGCTGAAAGTGTTAATGGAGGGGCACGGATTCTGGTGACCAATGTCGAGTGGGTGACCCGATCATAGCCACAGAGTCATAGGTGCCGGCCATCGTGACAGGATCCGCCCATATCAACCCTTTTCGCTCTCGTATTAGCGAGACATCCCATTCGCTCACAATACGGGATTCAGGAGACGTCTCTCAGTAAGTTCGCGTACAATCGCATTACATCTAGTAGGCTCTGTTGAAATACTCAATCGGTGATATGTTCTTACAGACGTGCTGAATACAGAATGCGAATGTCGCACGAGGTGTGGGCCGATCTACGGGGACAGATGATCGCTCAATACAGAGTAATTAGGCTGCGTCTTCTACTATGCGTATCCGAATACCCCCTTTCAAAGTGTGGCAGGATTTAATCTAAGCTCAATTTTGCCGCTCGCCTTCTGAGTCAGGGATTCAAATCAATTACCGAACTGGTGTGTGGTGATCCGACTGAAGCGACCGCCGAAACTGGTGAACGCAGACAAGATGTGGTATGCCGATATTAAGTACATCGAGCGTAAATGTCGTTCGCCTGACCGGCGATCAGTCAGACTCCTGGCGTTGCCGAGCAGCTCAACTGAAGCGGCTCAGAGCATCGCAAGTAGTTCGTCGGTTATAGTGTATTTAACAAATACTGTAAACCTCATATGTCCTTTTTGAATTTCAGAATGATGTCAGAAATGAACCGAAGATCGGCTGATACCCTCGATTATCGGGGCCAATTGAAGCAACGATTATGCAGAGGGTACTCGGACCTGTGTTTCGGGAAATTTCATCAGTCTGATGACAATTGGATCAAATTTGTCACTCATGCAATCGATCATGTCTGAATCGGTTCATGTCTGAATCTGATTTTGATACCGTGTCGGACGGGATCTCGACTGCGATACCCCCCGTCGGACTCGGGACCTGGCAAACTGGCGGACGCGAGTGTTTCAACGCGGTGTTGGAGGCACTCGAAATCGGCTACCGGCATATCGACACGGCGATGGCGTACGAAAACGAGGCCGTCGTCGGCCGTGCAATCGAGGCCTCGACGGTCGACCAGGATGACATCTTCATCACGACTAAAATAAAGGGATATCCGACTATTCTGAACCACGATCGAATGATCGATGCGGTTGAGGGATCACTTCAACGGCTCGGAGTGGACCGGATCGATCTCGTCTTGATCCATTGGTGGCACCCCGACGGCGATATGGTGGGAGTGTTCGAAGCGCTCTCCGAGCTTGTAGAGATGGGACGGGTTGATCATATCGGCGTGAGCAACTTCTCGATCGAACGACTGGAACGCTCGATCGAGGCCGCTCACGTTCCCATTGCGACCAATCAGGTTGAGTACAATCCGTACTTCCATCAGGACGAGCTCCTCCCATTCTGTCGTGACAACGATGTCCTGCTGACGGCGTACAGCCCGCTGGCTGTGGGTCTCGTTGTCGAAGACGAGGTCCTCTCTCAGATCGGGAATATGTACGGGAAGTCGGCGGCACAAGTTGCCATCCGGTGGCTCATCCAGCAGGATGGCGTAATCACGATCCCGAAGACAGTGACACCTGACCGCCTCGGGGAGAACCTCAACGTGTTCGACTTCGAGCTTACAGACGCCGAGATGGATCGGATCCACGAGCTGGACGGACCGCTCTGGTACAGGCTAAACTCCGATCGAGGGCTCATCACCCGCTTCCGAGCTAAGGTCGGCCCTTACGTCCCGAAACGGATCCGAACCACAATCCTGTAACGGGACGGTACTGGATTGTGAAGTCATCGTTCGTGTACCAGCGGACAGTCAGGGTTGCGTCGTCGACCGGCGCTGGGTAGTATGACGATGCAAAAGACGACCTGAAGCTCGAGATGGCCGCTTGCATCCGTGATGGCCGCGTGGGAGACTTGTCCGGTGGCTTGGAGCCGTGTCTGAAGGAACTCGAGGATAGGGCGATCGATGGCGGCTGGGCTCCCGCCATCGCCTGTCGGTGGCACCATCGAGCGGGCTATCTGGATGCCTGTTCGCGCTCGCTACCCGTGCGTTGCTGGCGCGCGCGTTCGTAGCGGTCACGCTCCTCGCGGGCGGTCGTCCAGTCGGCGAGATCGCTGTACACGTCGTCGATGATCCGCTCGTCGCTGCCCTCCGCGGCGGCGACGGCGTCGACGGCAGCCGGTGACGCGGCGTCGTACGCCTCCTCATACTCGGTGATGCGCGTCGTCAGCTCACAAACGCGATCCTGCAGGTCCTCGACGGAATGGTCGGCTGCGAGCTGGTTGGCGCGTCGCCACTCGAAGTACGCGTCGTTGCGCTCGTAGGTGGCCGGATGGCCATCGTGTCGGGTGACGATGCCGAGGTCGTCGAACCACCCAAATACTTCCGGGCGGTCTTGGGGTCACAGTCGGCGGTGTCGGCGATCGCGCTCGCCGTCGTCGGCTCGCGGGTCTACAGGATGGTGCCGTAGATGCGCTGTTCGACGTCGTCGCTGCTGAACGGCTCCTCGAAGGGGGGCGGCCCATCGGCGGCATCTGTCTCGGACATACTTGGGATTGCTGAGCGAAGGCTATAGTTCTTATTTCGGGGAATAGTTTCCTGAACTGCCGTCTCCTGCGATAGCCCCCGTTTTGTGGCGAGATTGAGCGTGATTAACCAACAAACAGCGCGATATAGCGAGTCTGTTGGTAAAACCGTCTCTGCTCGCGGAACCAGAACGCTCGAGAGAGGGCGTTTCGGATGGCGGTGAAGCGGCGCCACTACTCGGACTGGCCACCGAAGAATCGACTCAACAGAGAGGCTGGCTCTGAGTCATCACCAGTCTTGTCCCCCGTACCGGAGTCTTCCTTGTGGGATTGCGCAGTCTCCTGGTCACGGGCTTCGAGTTCGTCGGTGAGGCGCTCGATCTCTGTTTCGAGGGTCTCGATCCGCTCAGTCTTCTGTCCGAGTGTTGCCTCGAGTTCGTCGACGCGCTCGCTCAACAAGCGGTTTTTCTCCGCCAGATACGCACGACTCCGGTCCGCGTCATCAGGCGTCCCACCAGCAGTGTCCCCGTCAGGTGTGCCGTGGGGATCTGCGGCGTCGTCACCGTCGTCCGGGTCGTAGAACTCCGACGTGGTCGCAATCGCTCGCTCGACGGTCTTCTCGCCGTACGTCGACCCGTCAGCGTAGTGGACCTCGTCCCACTTCTCCCGCATCAATCCCGACTGGCGGAACAGCTTCTCCATTTGGGTCCGGTCACCACCGGTCCAGAACGCCAGCAAACAGCACAGCGCCATGTCGGCCTCGGACTGACTGTCGTAGCCGACTGTATTTCCGTTCCAGAGCCGCTCGAACTTCTCGCCGTTCGATGCGTTTCGTGCTTTCTCGAGGAGGTCCTCATCTTCGAGGTCGACGTCGACGTCGGCTGCACCGGTCGTCGGTGACCGGGCGTCAGCACCATCACGCTGTTCGGACTCGGATGCTGTGTCACCCTCGGCCTCCTGGACGTACTCACCGTGAATCGCTGTGAGCGCATCCTGCCGACGTGCAACGCGCGTCGGTGTCCGCTCGACGTGATCGCCAGTGACGGTGAAAAAGCGTGCCGTGTCGTACAGTTCGACGCTCCCGCGCCGGTTCCGCCCGTCGGGGAGTGCGCCAGTGATCAGGACGTGATAGCCGGTACCGGACGGTGACACCTCCGTATAGGAGTCGAGTCGCTCAATGATGTCCAGCGCCGTGTCGTCGACGTCGTCTGTCTCGGGATCGCGGCAGTCGTCAAGATCGACGCCGACGATGGAGTCGTCGTCAGTAAACACGAATCCGACGCCATCGGCGTGCTCTGTCTCGCTGTAATCAAGTGCTGCCTCGAAACTCGCCCAGGTCTCCGACTCTGTTGCTGACGCGAACCCCCCAGCCCCTGGCGTCACCGGAATCTTCCTCGGTTTGCCGTCTCGCTCCTCCTCCCGCCAGCACACCCACTGCTCGCGCTCGCGTAACGTCTCCGGAATCACCTCCGGCTCGTCGATCATAGGGTCACTCATCCTCACATAGGACCTCGCATGGCTCTCACTGGCTGTGAGCCAGCACAGAACGCTCTCTGCTGTACGTCGCGATCCAATCCCTTGGTCCCAACGGGGACCCCCCGTTCTATTCTAGTTGGTTGTTGGGTGGAACACTCACTATGTCTGGTTGCAAATCGCAGGACGTGAGCGTGTTCCACCCATTTCGCTCTGTTCGTTGGTGTTCCACCCATTGAGGATTTGGGTGGAACATGCCGTCGTCGGGTGATTTCCGACCTACGAATTTGATCGGATAGAGTCATGATTCTGTCTGGGTGGAACAGCTCCCGAGAACTCGCGATGAAACTGGGAATTGGACCGTGTACGTCCGTTTCATGGCTGAAAATCCTCTTCAGACCGGATGCGGACACCAGTGTAATGCCAGATGGGTTCCCCATCAATTCGCTTCTTCGTGGAGTCCACCTCGATGTGGGTATTGAGCTTCCGTGTGAACCAGCTCTTATTCAGCGGGTCGTCGATGCCATGTGCCTCTACCCAGTCGTTGTAAAGCCCGAATACGTCATCTTTTGGCACGGCTCCATCCGCGTCTTCGACAAGATATTCGTCGACGAACGATTCGAACGACGGTGGCGATTGATCTTCCTCGACCGGCTCATCGGTCTGGTCGGTCTGACTTAGTGGTTCGTCAGCAGCCGCTGATTCGAGCGATGCGGGACGGAGTGTCCCGTCGGTGATTGCCGAGAGTGGCCGCTTCTCACCATCTTCATACACGACCGATTCCGTCTCATCGTGAAGGATGACGATGCCGTACGTCGAACGTGTGTAGTCTGGTACGGGGAGTCCAGCTTCGGGGACGAATGGCTTCTTGACACGCACCCAGTCATCCTCGAACGCCGATTTCGTCTCGTAGATGTGTTGCTCACCGTGCTCGTATACGACGTACTCGTCGGCAGTGTGATCGTAGCTGTAGATGGCCGGAACACGATCTTTCGAGAGTTTTCCAAGCGACGGGAGGCGGATGTGTTCCGTCCCGCTGGCATCACGAAGGACGATCTCGTCGCCATCACGCTGCCAGATGTTCTGGGTTCCGTTCTCGTCGTCGGTCGCCGGTCGCACGGCCGTCACTCCACCTTCTTCGGTTGCTCCGCCGTTGAACGTGAGATTCGAGTCAGTCGTGTAGAATCGTGTCTCGTCATTCTTAAGAGTGCGAACGGGTGGTGTGAGAATGCCGTCGACACGCTCGGCCCACTCAGTTTCGTCGTTTCCTGGTCGAACGACAAACAGCGGGATATCTCCTGCTTCTTGGGCTTTCCGGAGATTTGTGAGCACCTTTGCGGGATTCTCGGGTGTCGTCGTTTCGACTTCGATAGCGAATCGGTCGGCAACGTCGGGGTGGCTTGCCCTCGCATCAGGTTTCTCGCTGCCATCCTGTGCGAGGATCGAGACGGTGAAGCCGAGTGCGGTGAGCTCTGCTTCGATCTGGCGGAGTGCTGCGTCGTGGGCACTCCCACCAGCGGCTTGCACGCCACCAGTATCGGGTGCCGCGACCTCTTCTCCGGCTTCAGTGAGCCGGATGCGGAGCTCGTCGGCGTCGATATCGACGGTGGTGTCGAGGTATCGTGACCGTTCTCGGATGTCCGCGAGTGCATCATACGAAGGCGGCTCGGCGTCGACGTCGTCGAAGAGCTGTCTGAGTTCGTCGTCAACTGCTTCAACGGCCACCCAGCCGTTCTCCTCGCGGCACCCCTCTCGAAGCTGTAGACTCCGAATCACCTTCGCAATCGCGACGTCCAGGTCGTCGCTCGCGATATCGAGGACCTCGTGTTCGTTGGTCGGTGTTCTCGTATTTGAGGCGTCCGTTGCAGCCGGCACGCCGTGTTCGTCGCTGATGTGCTCGTGCATCGAGGAGAGCGTCTCAGTGAACTGCTCCTCTTCACGCTCAGTGAGCGGGGATTCGCTCTCGGGGTGCCCCGGTGGAATCGGGAGTGGTTCGAGACTGAACGGATACGGCCCCGTTTCACCGAATGTCGGGCTTGGCAGGCTGGCGATCCACTCTCCGCGCGGCAGCGAACGAATTCGATTGGCGAAATCCGCGGGGTCCATCTCTTCGTGGGCCATCGCTCGCGCCAGTTCCCGATCGACGTTGATTTTCCCGATGAGCGAACTGCCGATGTTGTTCAGGGCGTTCAGATAGATCTTCCGTCCGCCTTCGGCCTCCATCTGTTCGGGGAACTGCATCGACAGGCCAACAGAGAGCCGGAATCCCCGGCCTTTCTCGAGGAGATCGTTCATGATGCCGGAGACCACGACCGACGCTGCCTCGTCGACGAGCAAGTTCACGACGTAGTCGTCCGAGTGCTGGGAGAGCGCCTGTTTACGATCTTTGAGGGCTGCATCGAGATTCGACAGGATCACACCGGTCATAATCCGGGCGGCGTCGTCGCGGAGGTCGCCGAGGTCGAAGAGAATAACCGTATCCTCGTCGAGAACATCTCGAAAGTCGAACTGGTTCTCGGTATTGTTGAAGATCTGCCGCAGGTGCGTATCCTGTGAAATGTATGCTAGACGGTTTCCAACACCGCCCATCACGTTCGCGAAGGTGTTCGGATCTAACTGGAGCTGCCGTCGAATCGTCCGCGTGACCTCCTCGTCACTCGATCGTGGGGCGTCGCCGATGTTCTCGTTTGGTGGCCCGGCCTCCCAGAGCTGGTCGACGACGTGTTCGAGCTGTCGGTGGGCAAAGTAATCCGTCGACGCTCGGTATAGCCCGTTCTCACGGCCGTATTCCTCGTCGAACAGTGCCTTGATGAGTGTCTTGATGAGAGTCGGGGCTACAGTCGCCCGCTCGTAGCGGTCGGTTCCCATCACGAGCTTCAAAATCTCTTCGTAGTGGTCGGCCTTCCGTTGGACGGCGTCTTCGCGGCGCCGCCCGCTCTCCATCGACGGTTCGAGATCGAAAAACGAGAACCCGGGGAGGACGTCTGGTACCGGGAAGTGGACGACGTTCTCTTCGAGGTCGGTCATTCCGAACCGACGCGCGTGAGCCCGCATGTAGTTGTGGGCCATGTCGTCGTTCTTCGGGATGATGAGGATGGTCGGCCCCCCGGTGTTGTCGTACAGCGACAGCATGTCGTTGATGAGGGCTTTCGACTTCCCAGAACCGGTTGTTCCGAACCGGCCGAAATGAGTGGGCAGCAGTCCGGGTGGAATGTGTGTCGGCACGTCTTCGGCCTCGCCGGTGTCGTCGAGGGCATACCCGATTGCCATCCCGTCTCGGAACTCGCCCATGAGGTCTTGGTGGGGGCGTGGCAACGGATTCCGACTCTGCTGTTCCGCACGCGTCCCACGGGCCCCCTCGACAGTAAGCTGTTCCGAGGAGGGCACGAGTACGAAATTCGCGAGCTCTCGGCCACTCAGCACGAACTCGGGTCGTGTCTTCCCACGGCCGGTCGTGATCTCACGATCCAAGAGCCGCTGAAGCGCCGCTCGGGCGTTTCGTTCTTTCGTGGCTGCCCGGAAGCCGCTGTCGCGTACCCGTTCGGCCGCAACCTCGTAGTACGGTCCGTCAAGCGGGTCGAACACCGGGACAAGTGATTGCATCCGATCATCGAGATCATCGCGACTGTCGTCCCCGGATGGAATCCCGATCGCTCGGATGTTCGCGGTGAACGACCGTTTCGGATTTTTCGCCTCGATTGCCGCGACACGTTTTGCAACCGCGTCGCTAAGCTGGTTTTTGTCCCGGCCCTCCGACTGATCGTCGAGTTCGAAAAGGGAGCCAATAATCTCCTGAGCGAGTGTGTCTCGACCGTCGATGACGTCCTCCTTGCGTAGGTCGGCATCGGACTGCCAGCTCTCGCGTCGTTGGAAGACGACTTGGAACGCTACTGGTGCTGTCGCCTCCATTAGGTGGTCGACGAGCGACGCGAGCGCACCTCCTGGCTGATCGACGGCTGGGAGTTCCGCTTCGTCGTCGGCAGTAAATGGCGAGAGTGAGGTCATCCAGTCTTGCTTCCGAGTAGCCGACCCTTGCCACCGCACGCCGAGTGGGGAGACAGACTCGGTCGCTGGCCGGGCGAGTATCGTCCCCTCCGATGTTACCGTTGGTTTGGCAAGCGTCGTGAGTGGCTCATCCTCGGGAATCGCATCTGGTCGGGCGAGTTCGAGGGCAGTATCGCCGATCTCGATGAAGTGGTCGGCAGACCGGTCGCCGACTGTTCCTCCATCCGCGACTGATTCGGCGTCTGCTGGCTCCGCCTGTTTGTTGTCGTCACTGCCACGGTCGTATTGCTCGTCAGGACCGAACTCGTACGTGAGATCGCCTGACTCATAGTGCTCGATGAATGTCTCGCGGTCGAATTCGACAGGCTGCACGAGTCGGGATGCGACGTCGACCTCGGTACGCTCGATGTCGAACGTCTCGGGATAGAC
>NZ_MWTG01000009.1:1107878-1213822 GCF_059752555.1 Halorubrum sp. B52
CGGAGCCGTTTTTCAAGGGTATCCAGATGGTCGTCAGCACCGTAGTAGAATTCGACGGGGTCATCTTTCCCCTCGCTCAGCGCGAGGAATTCGAAGCGTAGCGGTGTGTCGCTATGTAGCGGATTGAGTTTGTCAGCTAGCCCCGTCGAGTCCGGTGAAGTGAGTTTGTGAAGGCTTTCCAGTGCCTTCGGTAGACGCTCCGGATTGAGGCGTTCGGAGGTTGGCGTCACGCGAAGGTACTCACGCATCGTCGTCACCTCCCGTTTCGCCGCCATCAGTCTCTGTTGGCGTCCGCTCAGGTGGGCGTTGTCCGTTGTTGGTCGCTCGGCTTTCAATATCGTCTTGGAACGCCTGCACCTCCGCGTCCACAGCATTCTCACCAGTCCCGGGAAGTGAGGCTCGCCGTTGCTCGGTTGGCTCGAAGTCGATGACCTGCTTCTCCTTGGGCATCGCTTTGACCTGGATCCCACGCCACTCGCCGTCGACGCCGACCAGTGCCTCGGAGAAGCCGGCGTCCTCGTTGCCCGGCACGGCGTCCTGGACAAACCGCATCTGCGCGTAGTTCAGGCCGAACTCGTCGGCCCACTCTTCGTCCATCCCGTCGAGGCGGTGGAACTGCTTGACTGCACACTGATCCAGGATCGCCTCGGATTCTGCGTGTTCGAAGAACTCATCAACCGTCTGCGTGACCAGCCGAATCGAGAGGTCGTGGTGACGGTGGTGGCGGAACACCGTCTCAAGGAACGCAAGGCTCGCGGCGTCCTGCATGATGTACCGTGCCTCGTCAATATAGAACACGACCTCCTTGTCTGAGACCTTCGCCCGCTCGTACACCAGAGAGATGAGTAGCTGCATCGTCAGCGCCGTGCTGCTGTCCACGCTCCCCTCCTGTTGGGCCAGATCGAGGTAGATGACCTTCTCATCCCGGATGTCGAAGTCCGATTCTTGGCCGAGGTTTGCGTGTCGACCTCCCTCCTCGAAGGGGCGAAGCTGATCGAGGAGCCACGTCGCGTCCTCTTTGATCTTCCCCGCCTCCTCGTCGGACCGGACGACGAACTCCTCGGGGTCGTCGACCATATCCTCGAAGACGTCCATCATCTCACGGATGGTCGGACTCGAATTGCTGTGCGTGGAGATGTCGTCGGTGATGTCCTTGCGCTGGTAGGCACGTTTGAGGGCGAGTTCGAGCGTGGTGCGCCGATCTCCCAGTGAGATACCCCGGAGGGCGAAGAAGTTCGTGAGGAAGCTCATCGCGTCGTCGAGCTTCTCGTTGAACGGGCTCGCGTCCTCGCCCATCGCCCGCTGGACGTGCTCGGGCGTCTTCCGAATTTCCAGCGGATTCAGCCCGAGCGTCCCGCCGACCGTGATGCGTTTGGCGTCGAGCGCCTCTGAGACGCCGGCCCAGTTGTTCAATGGTTCGAGGATAATGCCGATGCGATCCTTGCTCTGCTCGATCGACCGGATGAAATTCTGCTTCGAACTGAACGACTTTCCCGAACCGGTGTCGCCGACGGTGAACATCGCGTACCCGTTGTCTCGGGCGAACGGGTCGATGACGACTGGACTCTGGTTGTCCTTGTGGATCCCGAACTCGACCCCACCCTCCTCGAGAATCGTCGCGTTGTGCGGGGAGGAGAGTAACGCGCCGACGGCGCCGCCGAGCGCAATCGACGTCCGCCCGAACTCGTTGTCGCCGATGGGTGCAGCGGATTGGAGGGCGAGGTCCTGTCGGCAGATAGCGGTCTTCGGCGTGAGGTTCGCCGGGTCGTCACGGAGCGCACTCTTGACCGTCTGGACGTCATCTCTGAGCTTGTCTTTCTCGTCGGCTCTGACTGTAATGAACATCCCCTGGTCGAAGACGTTCGCGCCGTTCTCGACGGCCTTGTACGTCGCTGCGGCCTCGTTGGCGCGTTCTTGGAGATAGGCACTCCGGATACTCTGTTCGAGGTCAGCATCGACTTGGAGGTCATCCGCGATGTCCTGTAGTTCGTTCCGGGCTCGCTCCTGGTTTTTCGGCGTGATGTGGGCCGTCAGATCGAACTGGACATCGCTCATCTCGAAGAGGTCACTCAGATATCCGTCGTTGGGATAGTCGGCATAGTTAGCGATGTACAGCGTCGTCGTCCACTGCTCGCCGACCTGTGCAGATCGTGTCTCCCACTCGACAGCTCCGGGCGCGGTGACGGTCTTGTGTGACTCAGAGATGTCGTCGAGGAGTTGGCGTTCGGCCTCGCCTTCTTCGAGTGTCACCTCATCGAGAACATCGGTGAAGTCCACGTCAGGTTCATCATCCGCAGTGAAGCGGTCCCAGAGGTACTTACTGCCGACGCCAAGGCCGAGACCCACTGCAAGAGCAAGTACTGCACTCTCTGCTGGCGTCAGATTCTGGAGCCACCCGGTGACGGAGTCAAGCGCACCACCACTGATCTGGAGGATCACGTTACGCATCGTGTGGGTCCTCCCGGCGCGAGTGGCCGATGATCGATTGGTCGCGAACGACACACTCCGCCTCGTCGTAGTCGTGTTCGCGGCCGTTCCAGAAGTCCATATTCAGGACGAACAGCTCGACCGTGCTGAGCCGGCGTGCGGACCACCCCGACGCCTGCTGTATGAGTTCGGAGCGAACGTCGTTGACGCGACTGTCGAGTTTCTCGAACATTTGGGCACGGCGCTCGACGTCGGTGAGGTCCTCGCGCCGGGTGACGAACGGGTTGAACAGGAACCCGATCACGGGGAACTGGGTCAGCTTCTCTGCGGGGGTGCCCTCGTCGCGGAAGCGGTCGTACACTTCTATCGGGCTGACTTCAACGCCGATGTAGTACCGGACCTGCTGAATGCCCCGGTCACGCATCTCCTTCGGCCGTGTCTCCCGGTACTCTTCGAGGAGTTCCCGGAAAATCGGGTTCTCCGTGACGTCTTCGTCCGTGAGCCGATCTTCGATGGTCTCGGTGATCTGCTCGACCGGGAAGGAACGGGTTGTGGCGTGGAGTTTGAGCTTCGAATCCAGCTCTTTGTTGGCGAACTCTTCGCCGGCGTCTTGCAGCTGCGCCCAGTCGTCGGACATCGCGAAGTCCATGTTGGCCGGATCGATCTCGATGAACGCCTCCATCGCGCCGTCTTCACGCTGGATGGCACCAGCGCCCGGCCACGCCCGCTTGATGTTCGTGAGGTCCTGTGTCCGCTCGTCCGGCTTGAATGGCGTGTAGTTCGCGAGTCCGCCTTCGTTCCGCTCTGACTCGTTGGTACTCGTGTCGGCGTCGGCGGGCGCACTGAACGTGACCTGAGGTCGTTTGAGGTACCGATAGACGTCTTTGGTCCACGTCCAGGCGTTCAGGTGGGTTGGTGAGACGTAGATGACGGCAACGCCAAAGCCAAGCCCGCCAGCGACGAACGGGAGGGCAAGCGACTCGATCCCGGTGAGGCCAGCGATAAACAGCCCAATAATGGGGAAGGCGATGAGCATGCCGACGTCCCCTTCCTCAATATTGAGATACGGGATGCGACTCTCCTCGCCGAACTGATCCATGATGCGCCGTGCGGCCGCGTCTTGATCTGCTGACATTGTTAGTGGATTCCTCGATCAAACTCCATCCCACGGTCGTCACTCGTCGATTCGGCTGTCGCTCCACCAGGGTCATTCTCTGTTCGACGGTACGATGGCGGGACGCCATCGTCTCCTCCATGACCACCGCGGGCACCTGCCTTTTGGGCGACGGCATGGCCAGCGGCGGCTTTCGGCCCCCACCGAGCGGCGGTCGTCGCGACGCCGGCACCACCGACGTAGGCTCCAGCGGCGACACCGCCAACGAGTGCTACGCCTTTCGTTGCACCGCCGACGACTTTGGCCGTCAACGGCGTCGCGTATTTGAACGTCTTCCACGTGATGTAGAGGGCGACCAGCGGGAGGGACACAGCAACGAGATATTTGAGGAATGCTGTTCCTGGTGTGAGCGTCCCTCCGCCGTAGATCAAGTCGTACCCCTTGAGGACCATCGCTGCCGGGAGCGGGAGGACAGCCAACGGGACAAACCGTTTGCAGAACCCCATCGCGATATCAGATACGACTGGAATATTTCCGTAGGCCAGTGCAAATGCAATCGGCATTCCGTATAGGTAGACATACAGCAGAATCATTCGGATGTAGAACAGCGCCTCCAGCGCCCACATCGAGATTCCACCAATCACGGCGAACAATAGCCCCAGTCCGGGGTTTGTGATGGCTGCGCCCAAGAACTGAAGCATTGCCGAGGCTACGGAGGAAAGATCCGGCATTAGCGCAATAGTGAACCCGTCGACGAGGTAGAGTACGAGAGTTCCAACCCAATACCACGTAATGATTAGAAAAGCACCGACCCAGGCCGTCTTCTTCGTTTTTCGGGCTTCGTAGGTACTTCCAATATTGAAGATCCGAACCGTGTGACGGCCCTGTACGCTCATCACGAGGAGCAAGAGGGCAAGTAGCATGATTTCGCCGCCGATGAGAGCATCGTGAATCGCTGGCCAGGGTGCGTTGGTTGGTTCACCGAAGACAAATGCTCCGTTCGTCTCTGGGGTCGGGGTTCCGAACATTCCCTCAGTCAGAGTCTCATACCCCGACCTGAGACCGTTCATGAACAGGCCGATGAACCAATCAACGACGCCTTTGATACCCTCAAGAACGACGTCAATGAGATCAACCATCGTCAGGCCTCCGTGATCGTGACCTCACAGTCTGTCATCTCGTCAGACCCGGAATACTGGACATTGTAGGTACTCGTGACCCGATTGCCACTGACCTGAGTCTTGACGATAACCGTGAACTGTCCGCTGTTACCATCTGGGGAACACCCCATTCCGTCTTCACTCTCTGAACCGAACGGGAACGAATTACTGAACAAGTCGGCCGTCTCACCAGGGGAGACTACTACCCGGTCGGTTTCGTGCATTCCACTGCCTCTGGGGTTATCAATTGGATTGGGAACGTCCCCGGAGAAGATTAGTTCAGTTATCGCTTCCGGACCGCTTCCTGTGTTCTCTACCGTGACGAATGCCTCGCCATTCTTGATCCGGTCAGTCTCGCTCTCACCATAGATTTCGTCCCACCGCTTATCTGGATTATTCCGATAGAGTCCGACATCCTGTATCTGAATCTCTGGACGGAGTTCAGTCGTGGTCTCAACTACTGTCTCCTCGCCTTTCAACGCGAGTACGCGGTACTCACCGAGCGCATACGCCGTGCCAATCTCGAATGAGACCTGCTGAGCACCTGCGGCTACGTCACGTTTCCCGAATAACTCGCTGTTCGGTTGGATAAGGTTGACCTGGTCGACATCGGCCTCTTCCGAGAGTTCAACGATGAGTGTTGTCCCCTCGACAGCGATACGCGTGAGTGGGCCGTTGCCATCTGGAGAGGTCGTTCCGTCACCAGGTGTCCCAGAACCGCCATTGTCATTCAGACAGCCAGCGACGCTTACGAGCGCAGCACCTGCGACTGTTCGGAGGGCGGTTCGCCGACTGATGTGTGGGTGGTTTCTAGCCATGGACTATGGGTTTCGTTGAAAGATGTCTTCTGGACCTAGCATTCGGAGGAGCCGCTTGCCTGCGTAGAACATCACAATAAACGGGATGAGTTGCCAGCTGACTTCGAAAATGAACGCGAACCAACCGTCGATGGTGCCGAGCGGATGCCAGCGAGCAGTAGCCGTCGCACTCACATACGCGGAGTTGTGCCCGAGCCACGAGCCTGGGTGGTACCGAGCCGTGTAGATATCCGGCTCGTCGATCGTCACGATCGCCACCCCAGAAGCGTTGGTCTCGACGCGTTGCTCCGCGACGGTGATGTAGCCATTGCGAGTGTTCCCGCCGATTGGATATCGTCGGTCGGGATCGCTGAGCACGATTGGTGCGCCGGTCTCGTTATCCCGGAGCTCGATGCGGAGTGTGGCCTGGCTTTCGTTCTGCTGAAGCACCTCAACAGTCAGATTACTGCGCCGGAGCTGCCGCTCAGAGCCAGCGTCAGGTGCCACAATCGAGGCGTTCACACCCCGCACGATCCCTGCCACCTGGAGCGCATTGCGGTCGACGTTCTCCGCGCGAACCGCAACACCGTACGTCGTCGTGTACGACTGGTTGACGATGTCGATGTTGATGTTCTCACCAAGAGTGCTGTCCGGAGACGGTCGGTCTGTGCCCCAGGTGTCGATGATCTCTGGGCCATCACGAACTGGTTCGGCACGGGGGCCGATTCGCGACGGGTACGCGTGAACATAGACTGGAATCGCGTCAGACTCGACGGTGGCGCTGTCGGTCCTGTTTGACCTGACGAGTGTATCCCAGTTGGTGTTCCGAGCGGTGTAGAACCGCCAGACTCCACGGACTCGTGCGTTTCCATGCTCCGTCAGCGTGTACCCCTGCCACGGTCTGGACTGGAAGATAGCCACACCGGCGTCACCATTGGGATACTCGGCGTAGTAGGGGTACGCCGAGAGGTCGTAGATCTCGACGGCGATCGAATCCGAAACGTTGAGCGACTCGGTTTGGTACGTGACCTCGACATCAGTCTCATCGCCTCGGTCGATTCGCGCGGTCTTCTTCAACCGGATGCTGATCTCGGCTTCGAGCGTGAGGTTTGCACTCCAGTCATCCTCGATCTGGTAGTCGAGGGCCGGCGTGTGCGAGCCATCACGTTCGACGATGGTTTCACCGTCCTTCTGCAACCGAACCTTCTCGACCTCGTTGCTCGCAAGCGACCACTCGATCGTCGTGTTCTCCGAAGAGCTTCCGTTCGGGACGCGAACACGATAGTCAACGAACCCCCGCATCGTGCCGTTCGGTGCGATATAGAGCGGCGTGTCACCCGACTCCAAGTGACCTCGCGTCGACGGCTGCACTGTGAACACTGTGGCGTGGGCGTCCTCGATGAACACCCCGTCTTCGAGCGATGCGTGGCGCGGATGCAAAGACGTATCCGACCCACCGGCTTCGAGATCAGCGAAATCGTTTCGCGTCCACGTTGCAGCTGTCGCCGGCGGGCGCGTGAACGTGATGTCCGTCCCGTTTGCGAGTTGGTGCATCGCGGTCCGGCTCTCGCCGTATCGCTGCTGGTACTCCTCCTGGCTGATGTAGTTGTCCGCGTCGCGAGACCACAGCGTGGCTGATTCATTCTCAGTGAGCTCATTCCCCTCCGTGCCTGGCCGTGGCGGGCTTGCAGTAACGAGACCCGTGACTAGGCTCGTCACTAACAGGGCGGCCATTAGCACGGAGAGCTCTCGTTGTGTCATGGGGGATCGCGGCGGGGGTGATAGTCGTCTACCAGGGGGCGAGGTCGACGCACTGCGCTAGTGGAAGGTTCATCAATGACCCAGCGACGGTGTAGAGTGGCCCGAGCGCGACGAGAACGACCGCAGACTTCATCGCGGAGCGCTTGTGGCGCTTGAGTCCCTTCTTCTGGTCGGGTGTGATCGTGAACATCTCGATGAGGGAGTCGGCCTGCCACACGACCGCGAGGCCAACAATTCCCAGCGCCGTGGTAAGCTGGAAGAAGCCCTCGATCATGCTGGGGAGGTTGTCCGCGCTACAGACCGCGTTGGTCTGTGCGGCGGCGGGTTCCACAGCGAACAGGCTCAGGACGACGACGATGAACACAGCTTGCCTGGGAAGCCTACTTGATGCCGTCGGCTGGCTTTCAGCGCGATTCGAAGCCGTCTCGGAGGGTGTATTGTTTTGTGACATATCCGGTTGATCTTCACATCGGCGTACCGATTGATCTCGTCGACGCTTTCTTTTTCATGTAACCCTGCCTGCAATCCCGTTTGAGGAGACCACGGAGATCGTCGGGGTCAACACCGCGACTTCCATTTCCTCGCGAAGGCCGTGGCGATAGAGGCCGGAGGCGTTGATATGGTTGTTCCACAGCAGGCACAGGTCATGGATGTTCTCGATGGTGACTGACCTTGTAATCTGACGTGCGGGTATGTTTCTGCACCGTTATACTCCAGCTCACACAGATACGATAATGAGATTATATGTATATGTTTTTGGGTGAAGACCAATAATGTAACCATTCTATGACTACAACTAACTATTGTCTATTTGTTGGTACATACACATTACCAACGCGAACCTATTGTCAGTCTATTGTAATTTTGGTTAGACTGAAACAGATTGATCAACTCTTCTTGGGGCTTGCAGGCCAGGTCTTCGGAATAATGCTTTCAGTCGTCGTTTCGCCCCAGTCTCGGTGTCACAACGCATGTGTCTCGATCTGCAAGCGCCCAAGCGGGGTCTGTGCCTCGTATGCGACGTTTTAGTCCTAATCGGAACCGGATATCTCTCAGCCGTTGTCCTACGAGAGAACACCGATACGACACCAGTTTTGGTGTAGGTAGAGAGATAGTATATAAAACTAGGATTGCGGGGTATCGCGCCACTCTTGGAATGACATACAATAGTAACGCATATAACAGAATTATGATATTTAGTATTATGTTCGGAACATACGCTAAAACTCCGTTCTGAAGGACGGGGATACAGCGCCGTCATCGTTTTGCTACCATGTTTGTCGGCAGGTATACAGTCCACCAGGGGATGCCTGTAGTCGCCACCCGAGCGCGTATGCTGGATCTTCTTTCTCCGGGGGACTTCATTCCGAACCGTGGCTCGCAGCTAGCGCCAAGTCGGCCTCATGCGCGTGGAAGACGCATCGTGACAACGCTCCCACATGGTTCATTTTCCGTAATTTCGAAGTCGCCATTAAATCGCGTCGTCACCCAGTATGCGAGCCACAGGCCGATCCCACTACTGTGAACTAGCGGTGTTTCACCACCTTCGCGGAGGACCGTTCGTTCGTGTTTGGGGATGCCCGGCCCATTATCCGCGACGCGGAGCACGACCCAGTTGGACATCTCCTCGACTGTGATCGTGAGTTCGGGGTCCTCCGATTCGTTGTGTCTGATGGCGTTATCGATCACCTCGAACACGCCGAATTCGAGGAGTCGATGCGCGTCAACGGGTGCTGACGACGGTGTCTCCGTTTCGATATCGACGGTTGTGATGGAGACTGTCTGCTGAGTGAGGGCGTCGTCGACGATATCAACCATATCTTGTGTTTCGAGAGGAGACTCTTCATCCGGCAGGTCCGAAATCCGCTTGCTCTTTTCGACGTACGTCACGATCCGGTTTGAGGCTGTCACGACCGACTCGAGTTGGTCGGTGACCTCTGCATCGTCTGCAGTATCGAGAGCCCATTCGGCTCGCCCCCTGATGATATTGATATCGTTCCGGATGTTGTGTCTGAACAGCCGTTGTAGGATATGAAGCTCCTGCGTGCGTCGTTCAAGCTGTGTGTTCGTCCGATCGAGCGACTGCTGACTCAGGCGGGTTAACAAATAAATCAGGACTGCTGTCAGCGCAATTTCGAGACCAGCCTTCATCGTCTGCAGCTGGCTCTGGAGTACCGGATCATCGATCCAGATGACCAACAGCACGTCAGAAACCAACAATGCGAACATCGCGAAAACGACGTACACGAGTGTTATCTGTAGGGGCGAGAGATCCACATCGATGCGCATCCTCAGTCACCCCTCGGGAGAAATCCAGTTCCAGCACCAGGAGCGTGTGCTGTTGGCTGCCCCCGTAGTTGACTCGGGTGGTCACACATCATGACCACCCGACGCGTGGTCAGTGTCGATCTCGAACCGGGCGCCGCCGTCGGCAGACTCATCCACGGAAATTGTCCATCCGTGCGCCCCGACGATCTGTTGGACGATCGACAACCCGAATCCGGTGCCGTCTGTCGCCGTCGTATACCCCTGATCGAAAACCTGATCCCACTCGGCGGGCGGGATCCCCGGACCGTCATCCGTGACGACGAAACCGCCGGCGTCCGGGAGCGCCCCGACGCGAACTGTCACGTCGTCTCTCCCGTGTTCGATGGCGTTTCTGAATAAATTCTCAAACAACTGCTGTATTCGGCCCGGATCAGCGCCGATGACCACGTCTGCGTCTATCTCGAGGGTGGCGTTGGCCGTCTCGACGGTTTGCCACGCCTCAGTCGCGACCTGCTTGACCGACAGCGGCGACGTCTCGCCGACAGTTTGACCCTGTCGGGCCAGCGTCAGCACGTCCTCGATGAGCGCTTCCATCCGATCGTGTGCCCGTCGAATCGCAGCGACGTGGTCGTTTTCCTCTGCGATATCGAGGAGCTCGAGTCGCCCATTCGCGATGGTTAGCGGGTTCCGCAGGTCATGCGAGAGAACCCCTGCGAACTCTTCGAGGCGTTCGTTCTGGCGGCGGAGCTCCTGTTCGCGGGCCCGGAGCGCACGCTCGTCGTCCGCCCTGTCGAGGGCCGTTTCGACGTTGGCGGCCAAGATTCGCGCCAGTGAGATGTCCTCGTCGTCGAACGCCGCTGGCGCCGTCGCGGCGATGTTGAGCGTTCCGTACTCGCCAATGGGAAGGATCAGCAGGCTCCGGACGCCGGATCCCGCATTCACCGATATTTCGTGGGTGGTCACGTCGTCGACGAGTTGCGGCTCGCCGGTTTCGAGTGGCTCCCACGCGAGGCTTTCACCACGTTCGAAGATGTCCGGCTCGCCAAGCGTCGACCGGCCAACGTCCGTGAGGGCAACGGGAACCAGCACATCTCGGTCGGTATCGTGGTAGCGAACCGAAACTAACGAGTATCCCAGAATTTCGGTAGCCGCCTCAAGGGTGCGCTCAGCGATCGTCTGCTCATCTGAGATTGTCATCAGGTCGCGGGTCGCCTCATGGAGTCGTGCCAGTTGCTGCTCGTGGATCGTTCGGTCCAGCGCGATAGTCGTCGTCGCTGCGAGAAGCTCACTCAGGTAGACGTCATCATCATCGAAGGCAGCCGCCCGTACCGAGCCGATAAGTAACACGCCGTGGGTGCCGAGCGGGATAATGATGGCACTGCGAACCGGCGTGTTGGGATCGTCGAGCATCGGTTCTGAAACTGTCTCGACATCGTCGAGCACACGTGTTTCACCGGTATCGAACGCGTTCCAGACAATGTTGTCCCCCGCCGTATACCCGAGGTCACCTTCGTCAAGGTGATCCGTCACAGCGGTCGTCATCGCAACCGGACGGAGAGCACGCCCCTCGTCGTCGAGCAGGTGAACGACGCTCAGCGGGCGATCTAAGGTGTTCTGTACGGCGGTCACCGTCAGCTCACAGATGCGTTCCTGGGAGGACGCCTGGAGCTGCTGTCGGGTGATGTTGTTCAGCGCTTCGAGCGTCCGTTCACGCCGTTTTCGATCGGTGATGTCGGTGTAGATCCCATAGGCAGTGCTGGGCTCGGACTCGATCGGGATATTTCGAAACAAGAAATCCCGGATCTCCCCGTCGGCCGTCTGTCGGCGGACTTCCCGAACGAGCTGTTCGTTCGCGACCGCTCGATCGTCGATGTTGGCGGCTTCGGCTTCGAACTCCGGTGGGACGATCAACTCGTTGATCGGCGTCCCAACTACCTCACCGGAAGCGTAGCCAAAGACAGCTTCGAATGCCTCGTTGACGGTTTGAACGATCGGCTCGCCGTTTTGAAGATCGACGGTTACAGCAGGGTCCGGAATCGTCTCGAACAGCGTCGCCAGGCGGTCGCGCTCCCGGCTGAGCTGTGCTTCGCGGTCACGAAGCTTCGCTTCACGCTCGGCACGAGCCAGCGCCGCCTCGAGGTTCGTCGCCAGTATTTTGGCGAGCGCGATATCCGTCTGTTCGAAGGCATCGGCTTCGGTCGACCCGATCAGGAACACGCCGTACTCGCCGAGTGGCAAGTACATCTCGCTCTTGATCGGCGTGTCCGGATTGTAGACATCGTCCGCCTCTCGAACGTCTCGATGGACGGTTGTCTCTTGGGCCTCAAACGTTCGCCAAGCGATCCCGTCTCCAGATGTGAATACGGGTGGTTCCCCGACCGCCGTTTCCGTTGCGTCCGACCACGCGACTGGAACAAGTCCCTCGACAGTCTCGTCGTACAGATGTATCCCGTTGAGCGGCAACTGGAGGATATCGCTCGCAGCCTCGCTTGCCTCGGTCGCAATCGTCTCGGGAGATTGGGCGCTCATCAGCTCCCGAGTACTCTCGTGGAGGGCACTCAACCGTCGCTCGTACCGCTTCTGCTCGGTCACGTCACGATACACCCAGAGATTCCCCGAATTGGTTTCTCCCAGTTCAACGGCCGTTATCCGTCGTTCCAGCGTCCGGCCGTCGACGAGATCGAACACATCGCGCTGGCTCGACGCCTCGGTCTCAACGACGTCGTTTGTCCGTTCGATGAACCGCTCAGAATCGACGAACTGCTCTTTAATATTCTCGGCAGCCGCCATACAGTCAGTGCCAACGAGCGCTTCCGGCGCGGCTTCGATCTTGAACATCTCACAGAACGCCTGATTCGAAAACAGCACTTGCCGGTCGGCGTCCTCGACGAGAATCCCGGCGGGAAGGTTCTGTGTAAGCGTCGACAACAGCGCGGTCCGAGACGCGAGCGTCTCTCGCTCATCTGTCAATTGCTGCTCGCGACGCATCGTTCGTGCTCGATACAGGCCCGCAACAGCGCCGATAGCCGTCCCAATGGCCCCACCGAACAGTACTCCTTCGACGACCTCAGCGACGGGCAGGAGATGTCCCTCGACGCGGAGTTCAATATGATATAGCGCGACGATACCGAGTACCAAGAGCGCGGTGACGACAGTTGTGATCGTGACCGTTCGGTACTCAGGCCGTCCAAACGACGCGTTCCGGAGACGAAATGCGATAAAGGGGGGCACACACAACGCCCCAACGAACACGACTCCTTCGGCGAGAGCCAACAGCGAGGCGGTCTCTTCACGAAGGAAGAGCCACTGAGAGAGATAGGCTCCAACCAGGAGGGCTGGGAGCAGCGTGAGGACCACGACTGCCATTTCGTGTGATCTGTTACGATTCATTGGTGGGGGTGGTCCGTCTGGGTAGCGGCGAGTGGCTCATCGAGCGGACAGCAGACTAACCTGAAACGTGACTGGCATACAAACTCTATCTCGCGGGTTGTCAAATAAATTGGCCATCATCGTGTTAGTTGGCTGACGGCCGCCTGTTGAGCAGAAGATATCTCGGAGCACTTGGGCTGCGACCCGTCTTCAATGAACAAAGTGTGGAACGCACGCTTAGACGCTAATCTCTACGGGAAAGCAAGTCAGACCGTGACCGTTAACTCAACGCTCAAACGAAAATACGATGCGTTCGTCCGATTACGACGCTGGTGGAAACAGTTCCGTGAACACCATTGCTTGTTTCGTTCTTAATCTCGACCGGCCACTCTGAACGGTCTATACACACACTTCAGCGAACAGTTGTTTCGCACAAAAATCTGTCTGAAGAATAGGATTCCAACAGGACCAAGTTCGAAGTTTTACACGTGATATTCCGGCCCAGTAACGCTAAAATCGTTTCAGAGTACCAGAGAGAACATATGCCACCCTTCAAAAATAAGGAACAGACAGATGCACAATCTAACTGGGTTCCAGCGAGACATATTGTACGTAACTGCCGGTCTGAGGGAACCACACGGGCTCGCAATTAAAGACGAACTCGACGACTACTACGAACAAGAGATCAACAACGGCCGCCTCTATCCGAATCTCGACGATCTCGTCGACAAAGGACTACTCGAGAAGGGTGAATTCGACAAGCGAACGAACGTATACACAGTCACACAGCGCGGTCAGCGTAAGATAGAGGCACGGCGTGAGTGGGAAAACCAGTATCTGGCGAACTAAGAAGCGGCTCCTACGCAGCACCAACCGGTCTGTCGGAAGCGATGATCACCCCGACGGAATTCTTCTTGAAATAGCCAGAACGGGGTTCAGTCAGCAGGCTGTGCCTCCGTCGATGGTGTCCCACCCAGAAGCTCGGAAATAGACAGGTCCACGCGCCGAAGCAGCTGTGTGTTGATCGTGACGATCACCGTACTCAGCGAAATCAGGGGGACGCCCACGGCGGGAGACAGCAGAATCCCGATTGGTGCCACGCCCACTGCAGGCGGAATCGCGAAGACGTTGTACCCCGCCGCCCATACGATAGTCTCCTGCATCTTCCGGTAGCTCGCCTTGCTCAGCCCAGTCGAACGACATCCATGGGGTTGTTCTGGACGAGGATGACGTCCGCCGACTGGACGGCAACGTCGGTGCCGCTCCCGATGACGATACCGATGTCGGCCCGCGTCAGCGCCGGGGCGTCGTTGACGCCGTCGCCGACCATTCCCACGAGCTTGCCCTGGTCCTGGAGCTCCTGGACTTTCTCGTCTTTGTCTTGGGGGAGAACCTATGCGAACACTGTATCGCTGCCGAGTTCGTCGGCGACGCCGTCAGCGATGTCCTGGGAGTCGCCAGTCAGCATCGCCACCCCAGTCCCCAGATCGTGGAGGGCATCGACGATGCGAAAACTCTCCTCGCGGATCATATCGGTCATCGCGAGGGCTGCGATCAGTTTTCCGTCACGAACGGGGTACACCACAGTCTGTGCGTTCTGATCGGCGTCATCCGCGAAGCGTTGGAGACCAACCGGCACCTCACTCTTGAGTTGAGTCAGCAGATTCTGGCCGCCGACGTACACCTCATCCCCATTGACGGCCGCACGGACCGCGGTGTTAAGTGAAGGATGAAGCGGGACTCATGCACTACGAACCCTATCAGGGAGTCACACTCACCGAGACTGGAGTTCCTATTGCTCTCGAAATCATTCGCCATCACCGGCTCTTAGAACGAAAGCTGACGGACCATCTCGAATACGATTGGGCGGGGGTACACGACCAAGCAAATCGCCTCGAACATCAGATCAGCAGTCAGTTCGCCGACCGAATTGCAGAGCAACTGGGCGATCTCACAGTTGATCCAGAAAATTGGGACGAATCAGTTGCACTACCCGATGAAGTGGTACGTTCTGTATCGACCCGGTCCCTCACGTAGAGTACGAACTAAGCCACTCAAACGCCCACCACCGTCGCTATTAGTTTAGTCTCACTTTAAGTTTAGATGCGTCTAATTTATATATTGGGTGGGACAACTGGCGTGTATGGGTATTCGAAGGCTCACTCAGCGGAGGAGATCATGCCATCGATAGATTACGACAGTGCAGCGGAGGTCACAGAACGGCTCGAACAGCGACTGGTCGACGCACTCACCGGTGACACGAGCGTGAGTCGTCGGACGGTACTCGGCAGTCTCGGTGTCGCCGGGAGCGCTGCAGTCGGACTCGGCAGTACGCGAGCAGGTGCGTCGCCCGGCCACGAAGACAAAAAGACACACGGGAACTTCGGTGCGGTGGGCGAATATCAAGACCTGGATTTCGATCCACACGAGTTCCTCACCGCATTCAACACCGGAGATAGCGGCCAGGATAACGTTCCCCAGCAGGTCTACGAGGAGGATGGCCGAACCGTTCGCGAGTTCGATCTGACTGCCGTCGACACGACAATCACCATCGCGCCGGGCATCGAATTCCAGGCGTGGGCGTACAACGGTCAGGTTCCAGGACCCACCATCCGCGCCGTCGAGGGCGACCTCCTCCGGATCAAATTCACGAATCTGGGACGACACGCGCACACGATTCATCCGCACCTGAAGAATCTCAACCCGCGGATGGATGGAATCCCTCAGAACGGGCCTGGTGTGCTCGATACGGGCGAGTCGTTCACCTACGAGTGGATCGCCCAGCCCGCCGGCACGCACTTCTATCACTGCCATTCGCTCCCGCTGAAAGAGCACATCCACCGGGGACTCTACGGCACGATCATCGTCGATCCGGACCCCGAGCGCGTCAGGGAGAACCCACGCGACTACGTCAACTACCCCGGTCCGATCACCGACGACCTCCGGACGCGGCTCGTCGACGAGGCGAAGAGCCGGAACCACGAGTACGCCGAAAACGACGCCGTCAACGAGATGGTGATGGTGATGAACTCGTTCGACACCAACTTCGACGGCGGCAACGAGGTCTACGCGGTGAACACGCGGGCGTTCGGCTACGGGGTCGGTAGCACCGACGGCAACGGGAACTGGACGGCGGGCGAGACGAAACACCCCGTCCAGATCGACAAGAACGAGCGCCAGCGCGTGTATCTCGCCAACGCCACTGAGTTCGACCTCATCAACTCGTTCCACACGCACTCGCAGTTCTTCGACTACTACGACCATGGGACGACGCTGACGCCGACGCGAAAGACCGTGGACACGATCATGCAGACGCAGGCACAGCGCGGAATCATCGAGATCGACTACTCGGATCACGAGCCCGGGCTGTACATGTTCCACGCCCATCAGTCGGAGTTCGCCGAACTCGGCTGGATGAGCTTCTTCGAGGTGGTCTAAATGGCAGACAAGACACACCCCCCGACGACGGACGGTGGCGTATCAGCCGACAACGAGAGCACACAGCCGTTCGGACTCCCGCGATGGGTCAGCGCGTTACTCCCGATTGTGTTGCTCGTGCTCGTCTTGGGGGTGTTCGCGTTCACGTCACCGCTCGCCGGCGTTCAGAGCGGCGCCCCGCTTCCGGACGTAACGGTCACGCACACGACGCTTCCGAGCGACGACACGGTCGTGTTGCACGTGACGAACAACGGCCCCGACTCCGTGACGATATCACAGGTCCTCGTCGACGAGGCCTACTGGAACTTCCAGATCGACGGCGCTGGTGGTGACCAGACGCTCGCCCCGATGGAAAGCGCACAGGTCGTGATCCCGTATCACTGGAATCCGGGGTGGGATCTCGAGGTCGCGCTCGTCCTCTCTGACGGAGCGACTTTCCACAACACGATCGTCGCGCCGAGTCAGTCACCCGGCTTCAGCCTCAGTCTGCTCGGAACGCTTGCAATCATCGGGCTGTTCGTCGGCGTCATCCCGGTCGCACTCGGGATGCTGTGGTTCCCCTACATCAAGACGATGAGCGACCGGTGGCTGCACGCCGTGCTCGTGTTCGCGGCCGGCGTCTTGGGCTTCTTGGCGTTCGACGCCGGGTTCGAGGCGTTCGAACTCGCCGAGCAAATTCCAGGTGCGTACGAGGGCAACCTCTTGATCGTCTTCGGAATCTTCGGCACACTTCTCCTGGTTCAGGCGCTCAGCGCCTGGCGTGAGGGCCGTGTCGCCGCTGGTGATAGCCGAGCAAGCAGCGGTCTCTGGATCGCCTATCTGGTCGCGGTCGGGATCGGCCTGCACAACCTCGCGGAGGGGCTGGCGATCGGGAGTTCGTTCGCACTCGGGCGTGTGTCGCTCGGGGCGTTCCTCGTGATCGGGTTCATGCTCCACAACGTGACGGAAGGCCCGGCCGTCGTCGCACCGGTCGCCCGCGGAGAACGCCCGGCGCTCAAGCACTTCGCCGCGCTCGGCGTCATCGCCGGCGCACCCGTCATTCTCGGTGGCTGGATCGGCAGTCTCGCGTACTCGCCGACGATTGGCGCCTTCTTCCTCGCGATCGGAGTCGGCGCGATCCTACAGGTCAACTGGGAGATCGCGGGGATGGTTCGTGATGCGGGCGGTCGCGTGGCCAGCGCCACGAATCTGCTCGCGTTCCTGCTCGGTCTCGGTGTCATGTACGTGACCGACCTCTTCGTGGTGCTCTAATAGGCACCACCCAATCCTGGGACAATGGCACGTGAGCTCTACAGTCGGCGCACAGTGTTGGGCCTCGGCGCTGCGACCCTGGCGACGCTCAGCACCGCTGGCTGTTTGCGCGGGCAGGCATCGTCGATCCAGACCGTCACGATGCCCGACAACCACACGTTCGCGCCGAAGACCGCGACGATCGAGTCTGGAGAGACAGTAAGGTGGACGAACGAGAGCGACATTCAGCACACGGTCACAGCGTATGCAGACGGGATACCAGACGAGGCCACGTACTTCGCAAGTGGCGGCTTCGAATCAGAGCGTGCCGCGAAAAATTGGATCAGCAAGGGGCTCATCGCACCCGGCGAGGAGTACGAGCACACGTTCGATCACCCCGGAACGTACGAGTACTACTGTATCCCACATGAGAGCTCTGGGATGCGCGGCATGATTCGAGTGAAGGAACGGTGACTATGATCCGAACGCCCGAACAAGACCGGTACTGACCAGGGGCTACAGATTGTTGGGCACGACTGCGATTACCTAGTGGGTCATAGAGTGGTACATATCGATCCAGTCATCACACATAAAAAATCGGGACACTCTAAAGCTTCCCGAGGTCCCAATGGGCAAGACGCGAGTACCATCTGCAGGAGTGATAACTGCGCTGGTGGATAACCATCAGTCGAGACGTTCTTGTTATTGCCAAACGAGTATCGGCCCGCAATTCTCAAAGCAGCTGTTCAGGCTGACAATCACAGGGAAGAACCCCTTTCGTTTTCGACCCTCGATAAGACGGTCGACATTCGAGATAGCGGACGTTTTTCGTACCACCTGTAGGAATCAGATCATTTTCTAACCGGTTCTGACGACGGATGAATACTCCACGAGAACGGTTGTGATCGCTTCGTTGGCGTTATCATATCGATCGATATCTGAGACGGGGTAGCAGCATCTTATGATAAACATCCCCACGTTGCTGGGAGCAAGTGCAACGCCGGCGTATCGTCTTGATACAAGACGAGACGATGGGGGACTCAGAAAACAACACCAAAACGCAGGCCGACACGGAGGGTTGCAGTGGTACCGATCCGCGTGCAACGGATCGTGAAAATAATACTGATAACTTGATCGACGAAGGTGACGTGTTGGACGCGCAACTGCCTGATGAGTTGCGGTCGGCGCTCGGACACTTCGTCGGGTCGGATTCGATCGACACGCTCAGGGAGTGGACGAGCGGGATTCGTAGTCACACAGGTGGTGGAGCAATAGACAGCGAACAATTGTGCCACACGGATACGGAGTCAGAACATTGGGGCGAGGTCGGCAAAGAGCGGTACTACTTCCAGTGTTTCTACGACGCGGTCATTCTGGCCGCAATCGAGGAACGGCCGGTCGATATTCGCACGGTGAGCCCAGATGGAACGGTCGTCGAAGCACAGGCAGTCGGCAGCGTCGAACTCTTGATCACGCCGAAAGAGACGGTCTTCTCGTTCGGGATAGAACTCGATGCATATGAGCGGTCCAGTGGCAGTCCGACATTACAGGACGGCTATGCCGCGATATGTCCCTACGTCAGGGCCTTCCCCGACCACACGGCGTACGAACAGTGGGCGGAGACGGTCCCCGCGACCACGGTCGCACTACCGCTGGCAGGAGCCACGGACGTGGCCAGGGCTCTCGTCGCCTGAGACGATGCCGTTTGTAAACACTCCTAGTATTATCGGCGTTACTCCCTCGGTGCTCCGTCCCGGATAAACAGATGATGGTCGACACAACCTCCGACGAGGGCGCGACGCCAACCTCGTCGACGGACGACAGTTCACAACCCGTTGATACGCGGGTCCTCGCTGACCACCCGCCACAGTCCATCGCTGACGTGCGGGAGACCTACCGCGACCAAGCGGCGACGATCGACCGGATGAGCTGGCTAAACCGGCTTCTCACAGGCCGGTATCGACGGCGACTGTTCGGTGACGCAAACGGCCGCGTCCTCGACGTCGCCTGTGGCGTCGGGACGAACGCCCGTTACCTTCCCCCGGATAGCGAGTACGTCGGTATCGATATCAGTCCCGAAATGCTGGCCAAGGCAGCCCAACGTCTCGACGATCGGCCGCGCGGGACCACGCTCCACGAGATGGACGCCCAAGATCTGGCGTTTCCTGACGACAGTTTCGAGACGGTCATCTCGTCGCTGTCAACATGTACCTTCCCCGATCCGGTCGAGGCACTCTCCGAGATGGCGCGGGTCTGTGCGCCTGACGGTCGGATCCTGCTGCTCGAACACGGTCGTAGCAGCGTCGGACCGATCGCTCGGTTCCAGGACTGGCGGGCCGACGCGCACTTCGAGAAACACAGTTGTCGGTGGAACCAGAATCCCCTCGAAAACGTTGCACGGTCCCCGCTTGGGGTCGTCGAGTCGTCAACCGCGTTGCTCGGGGTCATCACCGCCATCACAGCTCGCCCGGAGTGAGGGCTGGCTCACTCAACGCGACGTCAATTGAGACCGTAGACTGGCAGTTTCATGGAGTGTACACAAGCACCCTTCACCTGCCTACTGCTCGCTTCACTCGTCTGTGCCGAAGGCAACTCCGTCCAACCAATCAGTTGGCGATCATGCTCGGCACACGCGTTGGCATTCCGAATTCACCTCCCAGTATACTGGGCACAAGACAGTAGGCACTGCTCGCTCAATCGAACGATATGCGCGAAGCTGAAGTCAGCGTCTCCGACACGGACTTGGAAGCGATGGGTGTCGACGGACTCCTATCACTGGCTCAGGAGGCTGGACTCCTCAATGTAGAGGAACTTTCCTGCCGTGGAAACGGCGCCGTCCTGCAGGTCGAAGTTGAGAAGAAAATCGACGAGGAACGATTGACAAAGCTCGATTGTGTCGACGAGTGGAACCACGTGGCCGAGCGAAACGACTCTCACGTGTACGTCCTCTCGTTTACCGCGCCTGACCTGCCGGAGAGTCTCGAAGAGATGGCGGCAGACCTCTTCGGAACGTGCGACCCGGAGGTCAAAGACGGGGGTGCTACGATGTCGCTGGTCGGCCCGCACGAGGCGATCTCGGGGCAAATCGGCGAGTACAAGCAAGCAGGCGTCTCGCCGAGCCTCCAGCGCATCGGCGGTTACGAGGGCCCGGAGTATCCACTGGACGAACTGACCGCTCGCCAGCGAGAGGTCATTGAGACGGCCTGGGAAATGGGCTACTACGAGATCCCCAAAAAAGTCTCAGCCGACGATATCGCGGCGGAGATAGACCTCGAATCCTCGACCGTCAACGAACACCTCCAGCGGGCCGAGCGCAACCTGCTCGGCCAACTCCTCTGAATCCGCCGGCCGAACTTCGTGCTTGGAGGGTTCGAAAGGGCCAACCCTCGGAGGCACGATACCCCCGTTGTTGGTGGAATTTCGCTACTATTCGGTTCACAGTCAACGTGACGTATGCTTAAATACGTCCAGTATGTCAGGAAGTGCCGATTTGCTGAACGGGTCGCAATGATAGAAACGCACACTGACAACGGAGAGTGAAGCGGCAAATCACACTCACATCTCGGACTCTGATATCCGACTCAAGACAGGTGACTCAGACCAATGCCAGTCATTCCGAACCTAATGGAACGGACGTACATGCTCCGGTTGAATCGCGGGCCTGGGCCGATGCTCGACCTCTTCGGTGGAATGAATCTTGAGGCAGCGATGCTCGCACTAGACTTGGGCGTGTTCGCAGTCCTCGACAACGAGGCCACGACGTCCACACAGCTCGCCGACCGGCTCGACATAGACGAGACGGGATTACGTATACTCCTCGACTTCCTCGAGCACACCGGCTACGTCACCGAACGGAACGACAGGTACTCGCTGACGGCGATGACCGAGACGTGGCTGCTCGAATCCGCGGACACGAGCTAGGCCAGGTACTTCAGGTTCTGGCGAGAGATCCTGTATCCGTTCTGGCGCAAACACGCGGCGGATGCGATCCGGGAGGGCGAGCCGCCAGTCTCGGTGTACGAGTGGCTCGACGACCATCCCGACCTGTGGCCGACCGCCGAGGCCGCCTTCGAGCTGACGGCCGAACTGATCGGCGACGACATCGCCGCACAGCTGGACGTCCCCGACGATGGAACCGTACTCGACGTCGGTGGCGGCCACGGACTCTACAGCAACGCGGTGTGTGACCGCTATCCGTCGGTCTCAGCGACTATTTTCGACGACCCCGCCGTCCGGGATATCGCAGATCGAAACGTCGACGCGGCAGGACTCGGCGATCGAATCATCTTCGAAGACGGCGATTACGAGACTGACACGTTCGAATCGACCTACGACGCCGTACTGGCCTTCAACGTCGTCCACGGTAACAGCCGGGAGACCAACCGAGAGCTCTTCGACATACTATCCGATGCGGTGGCGCCCGGGGGCCAGCTCGCCATTCTGGACCAGTTCGGCGACGGGGCAAGGGTCTCGATCGCCAATACCGGGACCCGGTTTCTCGACCTGACCTATCTCGTCTCGCTCGGTGGCCGTACGTATCATACCGACAGGGTGTCCGAGTGGCTCGATGATGCGGGCTTCAGACGGACCGGGCGGCACGACTTCACCGGTCGGAATATGACGCTGCTTCTCGCTGAACGAACGTAGCAGCGTAGTGGGTGAAACATCGGTAAGGAGAGTGGTCACACGACGTCAATAGAGTCACCTACGGAAGATTTGGGGCACGACGTACCCCAAGTCCGTGTCGGAGAGGATCGAGATAGCTCCCACGATTACGACCGTCGGGACGAATCCGACAACCGTCGCAGCCTGGAGGTTCCCGGTCGTGAGAACGAACACGATCGGGAGCACGAAACCGACCGCAAGTCCAGCGAACGCCGCCGTGCCGGTCGTCCGCTGCCAGAACAACGCCGCGAAGATGACAAATCCCAGCATCGCGAACCACGATCCGACTGCGTTGAACAGGGCTGTCAGAGTCGGCGCTGCTACAGCGACCAGGAGCGCACTCGTCCCGATGCCTATGAGCGCGGCCCGGTCGAGCCACACTTGCCGCTCCGGTGGGAGTTCGACGCCGAGCGCGGAGACGAGATCGTGCGTGACGTTCGAGGTGCTCGTCAACAGCTGAGAATCCGCGTCAGAGTTCGCCAGCGCGAGAAACCCGAGAAGGACGAGGCTGACGAGACCGGCCGGGACGACGGTACCGGTAAGGGACACTAAGGCTGTTCCGGCGGTGCTATCGGGAACGACCGCACGCGCAGCGATCCCGAGACCAACAGCAGTGATTCCCATCAGGACGAGTGCTCCGGTGAAGAGTAGCAATCCGCGTCGCGCCTCTTCACCGTCTCGTGCAGCGTAGATCCGCTGGAAGAGATCCTGACTCCCGAAGAACGCGAACACACCGACGAGGAGGTATGCCACGAGGATTTGGACCGGAAGCGACGACGGATCGAGATGTGAGGCTGGGAGCGAATCAACGAGAGCAGGCCCCTGCGCCGAGATCACGAACACGGGCAAGGCCACGACCACAGAACCGAGAATCACGACCGTCTGCAGGATGTCAGTCCACACGATACCCTGGAACCCGCCGAGTGCTGTGTACGTGATGACCGGTACCCCGAAAGCGACGATTCCCACGTCGAGCGGAAGTCCGACCAGAGCGTTGAGGACAGTGCCTACAGCAAGGAAGTTGGCCGCGAGCGTCGCCGTGAACAACCCGACAGTAATCACTGCGGCGAGTGCCCTCGTTCGGGTGCTCCAGTGCTGCCCCAACAGCGCGGGAAGTGTGACGGCTCCCTGTCGATCACTCATCTTCTTGATTTGGGGGGCTGCTCGAGCGAGAAGCAGGAATCCGATGACTGCCGCACCGGGCAGGACGAACGCGCCGACGCCGTAGCGGTAGCCGAACGACGCGAGCGTGAAGACCAGACCCGTCCCGAAAAACGTCGAGAACGTCGTTCCAAACACCTGAAACGGACCAAGTGTTCGGTCGGCGAGAAAGAACGTCTCCGAACTCTCCTGTCGTCGGACGAAATAGCTGCCGACGGTCACCATCAACAGGGCGTACCCGACGATGACCACGGAATCGATAACCATCATCATGATCCTGTCACCGAGGGGGCAACGATGCGGTCCGGAAGTTGTATCCGACTGCCAGCGTGTCAAGAGCCAGTACTACGAGAGCACCGAAGAGGATCCACGGCGGCGTGCCGATCCCGACGACCATCCGGAAGAGTTCACCGAGGACCGGCACTAGGAGTATGACACCGCCCATGACTAGCAGGCTTCCAAGGGTGTCCGAGGCGCCGCCGGTCCGTACCCGTGCGGCACCGAGCAGTACGAATCCCAGCGTCAGTCCGCCCGCCATCGTAAGCGCTAGGACCTGGAACACACCCATCGGCTTCGGAAGGGCCATATCGAGAGTGACGGCAGCGGTAACCGCCGTTCCGACCAGTACGACCAATCCGACAGCTGCCACTCCCGCGACCGTCGCACACAGGGCACCGGTCCACGCTAGCCAGGGCGCCTGATCGCGTACCTGTGGGACCGTCCCAAGGAGTCCCACGCCGATCGCAACCACACTCATTCCGACGAGGATGAGCCCCGTCGCCCATGACCACTCCGTAACCGAAGCGAGCGCGATCGGGACTAGGACGCTCGCAACTAGGAGTGCCCCACCGAGCGTGAACGCCCGAGCGGGTCGTTGTTCGAGCCATTTCCACGGGAGGTGGTTCGTTTCGATCTCGTTTTCAACGACTGTTTCTGACGACTGATTTTCCATACGTATCACCTCATAACCACCAAGAGAGGGACGATGAATCGGACTGACTCCCAGCCCGCTGGATACGTTTATCACCCCGCCCAATCCGGCCGAGATATTCATCGCGGATCAAGGCGTTCGCCGATTCCTGCTCTGCGACCCCGAGTCCCTAGTGAATCCCAACACACAATTTATACAGAGGATACGAAATTTCGGCCGCTCATGCTAATTCTTAACAACCTGCTCATCGATTCTAATGAAGGCCACACCACCCGGAGAATAATCAAATCGACGTCGTCATCTCGTAACGCTTGGAGCTGCTGCCGGAGCATGTCACACACCGCCTCCGGCGACCTGGTCTCGTCGAAGACACGGAATGCCTTACTCTGTACGTCCTCGACCCACGCCGGCGTCGACCGCTAGCGTTCCTCGATTCTCCGTGTCTTGATCGCGTCGCCAAGCCCGGCCTCGGGATACTCCTCACCGCGGCGCTTCCCGAAGTAGCGTGTCAAGGATCCAGACTCCGAATTCCTCATTGGACAGAGCACCACCCACTCGAACGCATACTCGTGCTCCAACTCGATGCAAACCTCAACGCTCACCTCGCTGGCAACCTCTTCTAGTGGGCGCTGATCGCGACCTTCAGCGGGCGTCATCCAGATCGAGTCGACGATACCGTGGACAACCCGCCATCCCGCGTCTTCCAGTGCGACCTTCGCGTCAAGGAGGATCTCATGGGCGAAGGAGTTGATCGCTTCGTGACACTCGATCCGCCCGAATTTGGCGTTGCTGCATCCCTGATATCCGAAGCACGAAACGAGTATCCACTTGAAGGCCGAGGAAGCGGCCTCCAGCCGTTCCAATTCGTCTCCCTCGGCATCGGGGATCTGCGCTTTAATCTCACTCCGGGCGTCGATGAGCGGGCCGAGTACGTTGGGCAGATACCCATCCCGTCCACAGATCGAGTAGCCGAGTCCCAGCACGTCCGAGGTCTCACAGCACCCGCACCGGACGGTCTCGGGTGAGATGTTCCGCGTTCGGATGATATTCGGGTACAGTGATGCGAAGTCGAGCTCATGAACGTCTTCGTGAAGACCGACGTCAGGAGCGAAAGTCGTCCCACCGCGATCGGCTTCATCGAGCGTCGACGCCGAATTGAACAGTTCCGGCCGCCACGCTCGCCACGGAACGAGAACGTCCCGCTGTCGGGCCTCCCGAATCTGCATGGCCGTCAAAATCTGACCGATAGACGCCCAGCCGAGTTCTTGCAGCGGCAACCCGAAGCGTGCAACGAGGTCAAGACATCCCTCCAGCCCAGACTCGTGATAGAAAGACGAGTTGACTCATCGATGATGACGCGTCCGGGGACCGTGTACCGGGCCGGAGAGTGACCCACGTTGCCGTAGGAGGTGTACGTCGGGATCGCACTCGTCAAGCGCCGTTTGGACGTCGGAGACGACCTCACGCAGTGACGATCCGACACGCTCGCCGTCGACGCCGAGCTTCGGCAGGGACTCGATCCGGATTTGTGGCTGGGAAACTCCAGCCGAAGCGTTCGGAGGTCGCGTACCTCCCGATCGGGACCTCCCGGCGTGTCTGTTTCGAGGCAGAACCGCAGTTGTCGTGTCAGATCGACGTTGTAGCAGGTAAACGTATCCGGCTGATCGAACTGCCGGACCCGCTTTGCGATCGTCCGGACGGCCTCGATCGACGTTGTGTCGACGCGGAGGAGCAGGCGTCCGTCCGGAACGTCTGCCGGTGCGACTCCACACTGAGTTCGGCGACTGCCTGTTGTCCGTCCAGAAACGATCGGAGCTCACGCAGCGCGTTCGAGAGCCCCTCGCGGGGCGGCGGTGTCGGGTTCGGTCCGCCCGTCTGCCCGTAGAGGCCGCCCGGGGCGTCACCGACCAAGAGCGTCAGCTGATACTCCTCGTGGACGTCCCGATCGACGCGATCGCGCGAATGAACATCTGGGTCGCGAGCTCGCCCTCGATATCGGCGCCACGGTACATCCCGTCGAGGCCGATCGCGACGACGAGCGACGGCGAGTCACGGGAGTCGAGCCGCCCGGCGAGCCGATCGAGTAGCGACGTGTGTTGGTGGACCGTGAACCCCCGAGCAACGTCGATTCGATCGAGCACCCGGTCGGCTGGTGCTAGTTCGCGCAGCCGCGTCGTGTTCGCTCGGTTCGCGCCGTCCACCCAGTATGCCCGGCCGTCACCGCGGAGGACGTGATCGAGCAGCAGTGCCTGTACGGGGGTGACGCCCTCGATTGTCGCGAAGTAGCTCGCATGTCTCAGTCACAACACCGGCCGATCACTCTGAGCGGTCGATACAGGGCACTCAACGACCGCCGCGCAGTGAGAGCCGCGTTGCTACCACCGAAACCTTTCTCTGTGATATGTGACCAAGGGAGTCCATGGATACCCCAGAACTCGTCTGTTCGTCGTGCGGGCGGACGTACACCGATCAGTGGCGGTGTGAGTGCGGCGACGTCCTCGATTTCGCTCACCAACCGCTTCCGGAATTCGGCCGGCCGGACCCCGGTCAGTTCGATACCCGAGACGGACTCTGGTCGTTCGACGCGTTCATTCCGGTCGAGAAAGGTCCCTCTCTCGGCGAGGGAATGACGCCGCTGGTTTCGTCGTCGACGTGGGACGCGCAGTTCAAACTCGAATACGTCTCCCCGACGGGCAGCTTCAAGGATCGGGGGGCGACCACGACGATCAGCCATGCGATCGCGTGTGGCGCGGATCGAGTCGTCGAAGATTCATCAGGGAACGGAGGGGCTGCCATCGCAACGTACGCGGCTCGCGCCGGACTCGACGCCGAAATTTACGTTCCAGCCTCTGTCAGAGACGGAAAGCTCCGCGGAATCGAACGGGTCGGTGCGACGCCCGTTCGGATCGAAGGCGGACGCCAAGCTGCGACCGACGCATGCATCGAGGCCGTCGAATCGGGCGATGCGTGGTACGCGAGTCACTCGTGGAGTCCGGCGTTCTCCGCCGGGACGGCGACGTTCGCGTACGAAGTCGCGCTCCAACGCGACTGGAACGTCCCTGACGCGATCGTGATGCCGCTCGGTCACGGAACACTGTTCCTGGGCGCGTACCGTGGATTCAAGGCGTTGTCCGAAGCGGGGTGGATCGATACGATGCCGCGTCTGCTCGGCGCGCAGGCCGCGGATACGCCCCGATTGCGAGCGAACTCAACGCGGTCCCCGAGAGCGTGAACGAGGTCGCTGACGGCGTCCACATACGAGAGCCGACACGGAAACGCCAACTCCTGGATGCGATCGCTGAGACCGACGGTGATGCGATTGCGATCACGGAAGACGCGGTGCAAACGGAGTTAGACCGGCTCCACTCGCACGGGTTCTACGTGGAGCCGACCTGTGCGATCGCGCCTGCGTCACTGGCGGCGTATCGAGAACGCGGAACGCTCGGGCCAGATGCGGACGTGGTGATGCCACTCACGGGGCACGGATTAAAGACGTAACCAGACGGGACGCTCACCGATACGTTCGCACTCTTCAGCGACCAGCTGTTTCAGACGAGAACATATCTGAAGAATATGATATCAACAGGGCCCCCAAGACATATGTTCATCTTGACGAATGATTTGGGTATGCCCTCCCGTCGTTCTATTCTAGCTTCAGGCCTTACAGTAGCAGTTGCCGGCTATCTATCACCAGTAACAGACCGAATAGGTTCCAATAACGAACTACCGCCAGTTGAGAACCCACCTCCTTGGCTTAATAAGAACGTTGAGTGCGTCCCGAAAGGTTCGTTGGAGCTTTCGGAGCGAACAGAGTCCATGGGCGAAACCGTCGCTGTGGCCGAATACGAACGGTTCTCCTCAGACTCGAAACTCATCGTTCGTTTTGCCGCTCAACACGGATCCGCAAAAACCTGTGATGATGCGGGTGGATCTGCCTTTGGTCGTCTTCTCGGAAATCTCAAGGAGTACGGGACTGACCCGTATCGAGAGACACACGATGATCGACCACTATCGATTGTCATCCAAGTGGGGAACAAGTACTATCCTATCGAACTGATGACTGCCTTTGATCAAATTCTTGTCGCTCGGTGAGTTCTGACTGCAGCTATAATCGGGGTGCTTGACTACAGAGTGGATAGAGATCGATACGCACTCTTCAGCGACCAGCTGTTTCAGACGAGAATATGTCTGAAGAATAGGATTTCAACAGAGCCCAATCGAAGTAGGATTCGTTGCTGTTCCAACCGCATAATTAGCAGTTCGCCTTCCTCGACCCATACCGTACCGTATGGACATTTCAACCAAAACAATTCGGGAGTTGGAACAACCCAACTTCCGGAATTTCCGATACAATAGTAGTGATCGGATCAAATCCTCTCAAATCTGTGGTAGTGCACGAGCGTTATAGAGAGGTTGCCAACTCAAATCCCAATTTGTAGTTTCGTAAACGCGGAATGTCTGGGGCGTGCACAATCTCGGAGGATGGATTTGATGCGTACCTTCTATTCAAAATATCGAGAACTGAATCAAAAATTGGAGGGGTGATTTTCTCCTATTCAGAGGCGGCCTCGGAGGAAGACCGGCTCAGCCTCCTGTTTCGCGCGTTCATACTGGTCTGTCGCCCAGTCGAGCGCGTCGTCGGTATCGTTCACCAAAATGCCACCCAGCCCTTGCTCAGTGAAGACCACGATTCCAACCTCGTCCGCATCCGCAATCCAGAGCCCGAACGAAAACGGGATCGATGCTCGATACAGGTGCACGTTCCCGTCGTTCATCAACTCGTTCGTGAGCGTCGGAAACGCGGTATGGACCTGTTCGAACACCTGGGTTGGCAGGATCATCTCGAGCGAGTAGCGTTCGCTAATCTTCACGCATTCGTAGAATTCCTCGGCGAAGCCAGTCACGACGACTGGAGTAGCGACATACACCTCCGTTGCGTGCTCAACCGAATCGAGAAGTGTCTGTATGACTGCGTCCGGCATCGATGGGTCGGCCTCGTAGACGTCAGCGCCATCGAGGAACGCACAGCCAATCGGCTCGTCGATCGAGAGGTGGTTGAGGATTGGGGCGGCTTCGGCGAGTGTAGAGAGCTGGTCACGATACGCTTCCTGCGCTCGGTAGCTACACCACCCGAGAAGCGTAGGCATCCAGACGCCGTCTTCATACCGGGCGAGATCAGCAGCAGCGAGGTCGCGCAGGGCACGGTCCAGCGTGGAGCGCGAGACATCCACCGCGTCTTCTAAATCGCGTTTCGAGCGTGGGTGTTCGATGAGTACGCGGAGGTAGGAGTGGCGCTCGGTGAGGACGGCGTCGAGATCGTCGCCGGATGAGAGAGCCATGTTAACTATTTACACATAGGCGACGGTTAAATTCTCCCTATAGCTGAGTAGGTTGATTCATTAGTAGCAGATGCGGGGGTTTACTCACGGTGTGGGGGTGGGGGTCAACCTGTGGGGGAGGGGGGTATGGATTGGGAGGGGGTACAATCAACTGGGGGCACCCCTCATCTCATGAAGAATTCATCAGTCGGTGAGATGAATACAACCGCCGGTTATGTGCCGGGTGTGGTGTGTCCACATGCCAGATGACAACCACGTGCACGCACAACCCTCAAACAACGAAACTGAAGTCCGCCCACAGTTGGGTCCGACACCAACTCATAACCGGGAAAGGAGACACAGACATGACACAGCAATCTACACCAATGAAAGGCAATAGAGAAAACACACGCCGTGATTTTCTCAAGAAGTCCGGGATGGCCGGCGCGTTCGCTACCTTACCGATGTTCGACCTTCGGGAGGGTGATCGGAGTAAATCCGATCTTAAGCAAGGCAAGAAAACGGTGGTTGACCTAAAGATCAACCACCCTGCGGCATCAGATCGAATCCCGAGAGTTAGTCCTGCGAATGCGGTTCCAAACACGTACACGCACAAGAATCGGCTTTTCCTTCTGAGAGTCGATCCAGCGGAGCTTCGAGGCCCCCACAACGCCCTCCTCCGAAGTCCGTTGAATATCACCCGGTTCTCTGATCAGACTGGGTTCCAACAGACAGAGATGCTCTACCAGCAGAGCGACTACGACGGCAAAAGCGTAACTCAGCTTCAGCCCGTCGAAGGTTACACTCCATTCACATTCGACGTCAAGATGGAGGGAGGGACCGCAGTCGTGTCCCAGGATGGCAATCCAGTCCTACGTGTTTCCCCGGAGTCGGAAGCAACTCAGGGACTTTCTGAACAGACTGTGACAGTCAAGAAATACGGGGATCCGGTAGAACGAGAGATCAAACGTCCCGGCCATGAGGGGACTTACACAGTCCGTCCTGTCGTTGGGACCGAAAAGACCACAGTAACTCCCGAGCTTACCGTTCGAAATAACGGAACTCTTGATCTGTTCGGAGCGCCGAAGGTAGCCGTCATACCGGACATCCCGGAGTATCCGATACTCGGGATTCTCAAAGGAAACATCGCAGCAGACAATATGAAAGTCGAATCCGTCCCAAACAGCGATCTGTTCGTCGTGCATCGTAATTACGACCATGGTCCGCTCTTCGGTCAGAGGAGGTGCCAATAATGACCTGCATCTGGGATTTCTTCGGCACGGATGACTTCTACAATCACTACGGAAGTAACGCTGAGTCAAAGCTTGATCAAGAAGCTGCGTGGTTCAAGAACAACGTCTGGAACGAGGTCAGTACCGATCCCGTAGCAAACACGTGGAACCTCGAGGTTCCAGTCAGCGCTACCACTACCTGCGGACAGTCGGGTGACCGGCTCGTGGAGGCTGACGAGTGGCTCAAGAACAACTTCGACTACTACGGAAGTAACGATGGGTGTGTCGTCCTAGATCACTACTGGGATGGCGATTACTATGGGTGTGCCTTCGTCGGTGGCATTAATGGATGGACCGAGGACAACAAAACGGCTCTCGTTGATTACGAGGCTGCGACCGGCGGTCATCTTCCTTCCTTCGACACCAACGGAATCGGTATCCGACATTACCTCGGCATGGAACCGGGACATATCTACGGTGCAAAACACCCGGAAGATTCCGTGAACACTGTGGACGGCCTCGTGACCTACATGTTTGACAACGAAGGCCCTCAGTGTGAGGACTCCGGTTCTCCACAAGAATCCGTGTCTACGTATTCTAATTGTGCGGTGTCAACGATCAACGACTACATGACTAATGAGTGCTAATTTACCAGTAACGCCCCTCATCTTTTCATCACTAAAACCGCTCTTGTGGTTTCCAACATTATTTTGAACAGCGATACGATACTCTAATCATGAAGCGTCGAAACGTCCTACGTGTTATCGGAAGTACAGTTGCTGCTAGCCTTGCTGGATGTACTGATGCTTCGAATAGTAATGCCCAAAGCGGTTCAGGTGTGAACATCAAGACCACCAAATCTGTTCTGGAGAAGTACCAGTCTTCCCAGAAAGCGTTAGATGATGGTTATCAGAATTTAGATGTGTGTATAGACAAATTAGGAAAACCGTTTGTCAATCCTGAATTTACGGAGCTCTCCTACGACCAACCTCAAGTTCTCTTTTACCAAAAGACTACCAGCGGAGAACTTGAACTGGCCGGTGCAGAGTGGTTTGTACCGGCTGAATCGACCGATGAGCCTCCGGAACTGTTCGGTGAGGAAGATCGGATGACCCTCAAGGGGCCAATGGAAGGCCACTACCCAGACCAACCACGCCATTACGGACTCCACGGTTGGTTATTCTCCGAGAATCCTAACGGACAGTTTGCCAAGTTCAACCCGAACATCACTTGCTGAGGGTACCATCACACGAATGATTCTTTTTCATTTCTGCAATCCGTCTCGCCCATAGGTATGTGATGACCTGAAACGCTCAGTTACAGACCACCCGCAAACCCTTACCAAGCTCTCGAAGCGTTGATTTTGTAATCTTTCTCAGTACCTCGCATGAGTGGTTCTAGCGGTTCGCATTCTCGTGAGAGTCCGCGAATGCGCTATCTGTGTGAAGCGTACCAGCTCGGGATAGCCATTCGAAACGATCTCCATGAGTCCGACCTCGTCACCGCGTTCGAGAACCTAGACCATTCGATTGATTCAGTTGAAGATGGCTATCCGGCGTGGCACCCTGGCCCGCTCTCCTTTCGTGCGATGGTTCTCTCGTTCGTTTTCATGGAGATTACGGGTGAGTCGTACGCCGCATTCACTCGACGGCTGACGCGGCACCCCGAAGTCGCTTCCAGCTTGGGCTTCAGTCGCGTGCCCGGCGAATCAGCGTTCTCGCGAGCGTGGCGGAATCGATTCGACGACGCTGTCCAGGAGTTCGTGCAGACTGCAGCTCACTTCGTCGTCAAAGAAGTCCATGATTTCGACATCCCTGCGCACGAAGTGCGCCCTAAGAAGGAGATCGTCGAAGAAGCTCCAGTAGAGGAAGACTCAGTAAAAGAAGAGTTGTTCTCCCAGGACGAAATTCTTCAGACGACACGGCTCGCGCGCGATCACGCTTTTGGCTACTTCGACTCTGGGCGTGGTGCGAACGCGTCCTACGAGGACACACAGTTCTTCGAGTTGCAGACCTTCATGGGGATGGTTCGGTGCGGCACCGCACAAGGAGCCGCACGCTTTCAGTATCGACGCGGTGAGGAGTATGGGCCGCATGGGGACACTCACCTCCGCGCTGTCAAACAATTCGAACCTGAAGAACTTGTGGATGGGTTTAATGAAACGACTGATCGCTTACTCTCGGTCATCGCCTCCGAATCCTCGTTCCGCCGGCCAGTGACCGCTGCGATCGACATCACGACTGTTCCCTACTACGGGGATGTCGAGGAGATGCCAATGGTGAGCGGCACGAAAGACGGCGAGGGGCGGGCGTTCAAGTTTGCGACCCTCTCGATCATCGGGCGGAACATCCCACTTGTCCTTGCGGTCGAGCCAGTGCGCGAGAGTTCAGCGTGGGATAAGAACCCGCCGAATCAGATCCATCGTACCGTGCGGCGACTCGTTCAACGGGCGAAGGAACACGTTCCGATCGAGACGGTCCTCTGTGACCGTGAATTTGATTCGATGCGTGTCTTCCAGACCCTCTCGAACCTCGGTGTGAACTACCTCATCCCGAAACGGGTCACCAGCTCCGAACGCGAAGTAATCGAGCGAATGGACGAAGACGACCAAGATGTAGCTGTAGAATCGGCGTCCGTGCACGTCGAAGCAGGCTCACACCCGATGCGATTCTTGTACGCGCCGTCGACGAGCGGCGAGGGGACGACCGTTTTCGCGACGAATCTCCGAGTCGGGCCGGATGAGGCCGAGACGTTCTGTCGCCGGTACAGTCGTCGCTGGCAGATCGAAAACGAGTACAAGAGCATCAAGGGAGACTTCCTCGCGAAGACGTCCTCGAAGGACTACCGCGTTCGCTTGTTCTACTTCGTGTTCGCGGTACTCTTGTACAATATCTGGCGACTCACGGACTTCCTGCTGAAAGCGGGGGTCGATGGCGAGATGGAGTATGCGCCCGTGTTGACCGCGGGCGAATGCGTCGAGATCGTCGTCTCGGCGTTGATCCCGCCCGACTAACCGGTTGACTCCCGCTGAGTCCGCTGTTCGGGAGTGGCAACGCTGCTTTGCATCTCCAGAATCCACGCAATTTCTCACGCTTATCCGAGAATTACGCCTATATCGATTCGATATCGGCCGTTGACCGCCGAGAAAACCACGAGCCAACGCAGATTTACTCCAAAACTGGCCTATCCTCCGAAACTGTGCGTTATGATGGGTGCGTTGTCAGGGTCGAGTTCGGTGATAGCTCCGTTGACGGTTGAGTCGGTAAGGATTCGCGTGGGATGGTTTATTCGCCAAACGTGCCACGTCTCGTAGGTGAGAGAGTTTCCGTGGACGACATACGCGGGGATGGCGTGGAGTGCAAAGTTGATGACGGCCATATAAACGCACGTCTTGTCAATGTCGCGTGCAACGACGACGGTGGGCGTGTTAGGGGAGATGTGACGGAGCTGCTGGACAGCGTGGAATGGGAGTCGACCACTCCCGCACGCCGGATCGCTGATCGTGATAGGGTCCTCCGGAGTGGCATCACGAATACTCTCGGGGGTGCTGAAGAGCATCTGAGCCTTCGCGATGGCGACATTCTGGGGTGTGAAGTGCTGGCCGAAGGCATCACTGTTAGCTCCGTAGTGTTCGTAAATCCCGCCGAGGAGTTCCGCCGAGTGCGTGTATCCCGGAACGGTCGTTTCTTCCATTGTATTGACGAGGGCTCCGAGTGCAGTCCCATAGGTCTCGAGAACATCTCTGGTGAGATCGTCGTCATCGTGGAGACGATCTGTGAGGTCGTGAACGAGTTCAAGGTAGTCGTCGTCGTTTCGACTAAGAGCGGTGACGATGAAGTTTAGCCAGTTCGTGAAGATGTCGTATGTGCGAAGGCCCGTTTTCTGGTGGACTTCATCGAGATGCTCGGTGATTGGTTCGTATGTACTCGGGTCAGGGATGGAAGCCATCGACGAATCGCCTCAGTTCAACATGGGGAGGGAAAAATCCAGAGAGGGGACACCCCACCAGTTCCGGCGTAAGGAGAGGCGAAAATCACCCCACCGGTTCCGGCGTTATCGCAATGGGGTCACCCCTAGACTTCCGTCGTAAACGAGGGACAAATCGTATGAAGTCTCCAGATCTCGGGAGGGGACACCCCACCAGTTCCGGCGTTAGCGTGCGAATTTACTCTCTTTAGATGAAAGTAAGAGCGGGATGAGTGGAACCAAAAGACGGAAGAATAGCTCCAGAACCCTCGTCAAGAATGAATACTTCAGGATACCACGGACAGATTAGAGACGAGAATTGGTCTCGGGAAAATCCTATCACTACTCGATGACGGACCCACACCCCTTCGGTTCCGTCGTTAGATAGACAAGGGCAACGCAGCTCAAGATCACGATGACCAGACACACCCCACCGGTTCCGACGTTAGCGGCCGTGAAAAGCGGTAACTAGACTGAGAATAGCAGAAGCCGTCTGTATTCTGTCCCACGATAAGAATATGTAAAAGTTGAGTTAGTTAACCCTAGATTTATTACAATACAGCTTGAATAACTCCGCGGGACGAAATACTAGAGAGGAGGAAGCGGAGCGACTGGTAGGTTCGAGATGAAAATCAGTAACGGGGTGGAACGTCCAGAAACGCCGTAGAGACGCGTTCTATCCACTAAACCGCGATTGTACGTATCCTTCCCGTGGGGGGTACACGTTCATCGGTAACGACGGAACCGAAGGGGTGTGTGTGTTGGGTTCCGTGATTGTTCGAAGATCGAGATAGTCCTTCCAGTAGACCTTCTTTCGTGGTAGATTTACGTCGGAAGTCGAGGTGGGAATACTTTTAAGTAATCGGGTTTCGTCGGTGCCTCTATGTCAAACGGCACCTCGACTTCCGATGAAAGTCGAGATTTGGATTCTACGTCTTCAGACGGTCAAGACGACCAATCTCGCGTCCAAACATCGGAACCGAAGGGGAGTCCAGACGAGAATGGAAAACCGCCATCAAGCGACGGGGACGGTCAACAATTCAAGGTTGACGACCCGCTCTTTTCTAAACGGAAGGGAGTTTTCCAAAATAAGGAGATGGTCCGTGTCGGTTGGGTACCTGATGGCGATCGAATTGTCGGACGTGACGATTATATTTCCACTATCAGCAGCTGTCTGAACGACGCTGTCTATGGTGGTGCCCCAAATCACATCTCAATTACTGGGAAAACAGGAACGGGAAAATCTCTTGTCTCCCGATACGTCACTCGTCGAGCTGTCAATGCGGCAGTTGATGATATCCGAATAGGCCATACGTATCTAGACTGCTCGAAATCCTCAACTGAAGTCCAAGTCATCTCGACAATCGGCCAACAGCTGAACGACGAGGATATCTATGACGAGGATGAGGACGTCGTGAAAATGCCCGATACCGGGCTACCGAAAGACAAGTTCTACAAACGCCTCTGGCAGATTCTCGATCACTACGATTCGGCTATCATCATTCTCGACGAAGTCGACCTTCTCAAGAGCGACCACGTTCTGATGAGTCTCGCGAAGGCAGTCGAATCAAATGATACGTCGTGTCAAATCGGAATTATAGCAATAAGCAATCAAATCAACTTCTTCGACGAGTTGAACCCACGCACCAAGAGTGCCTTCCAGACTCAAGAACTCAATTTCGACCCATATAATGCAAATCAGATTCAAGAGATTCTTCGCGGGCGTGATGACGCATTTCGTGATGGTGTTCTTACTGATGAGGTCATTCCTCTTGTCGCGGCTTTCTCAGCCCAGGAACACGGAGATGCACGGAAAGCAATGCGGTTATTCAGGACCGCAGGAGAGCTAGCCGATCGTGAGGGAGCTGACATGGTCGAAGAAGACCACGTGCGAAGAGCCCAAGACGCACTTGAAAAGGATCGATTCCGCGACTTCCTCCAGGGAACCCCCACTCAAATGAAAGCGGCTTGTCTCTCGATCGCTGCTAAGTCACTTTACTCGCGTGATGATTACATCATCACAGGTGAACTCTACGATGCGTACCAGCAGATCACTAACGCGATAGATATGGACACGATTGGGATACGGCGGTTCCGGGATATTCTTGATGAGATGCAGCTCAGCCAGGTAATCGAAACTAAGGAGGTAAATATGGGAAAAGGCGGTGGCCGCCACAACTCTCATCGGTTACTCCACAATCCTGAGGCTATCCTTGATATCGTAATGGAGGATTCTCGATTCGGAGATATCTCTAAATCCTCGCTGAAACGGTTCGCCTGACTAATTAGATGTTATACTGATGAGATGTACCTTCGTTTAGTCCACTCGTCGCGACGGGGCACAGTACGTCCTTCACGGTTCTCCCAATCAGTACTAGAGACGGGTTTGATCCGATCGAGTTCGAACCCAGCGGCTCGGTAGCAGACTCCAGTGTTGTCGTCGACGCCGGCGATCGCGACGAGCCGCTTTCGGTCGGTATTCTCACGTACCCAGTCTCGAAGACGCGCAAGCATCCAACTCGACGTATTCGGTGGGCGATTCGGGTGATTCGCAAGCCGTGTAACATACAGCTCTTCACGAGCCCCGTCGTAACTGTATGTGTACGGCTGTGCGAGTACCGCCACTGAGTACGAATGCCCCTCGTGGGTAGCGATGAATCCGGCCTTCCATTTCGCGACACCGCCGAGGCGGTGGTCGATGCGGCCGTCCGGACCACCGATAAGAAGGTGATTGACGAATTGCCGACTCCCTCGTCCACAAACGCGGTGGACTGTGAGGTCGGTGACGTCCTCGAGAGGCGGTGGCGTGACACGCTTGGGTTCCCAATGGGAGACCCTCCAGTCCGGTTTTTCACCAGGTTCGACGTCCATCTGTGGGAAATCCGGGATTCCCGCTGGTGGGTATGTACGCCACTCAGGATCACTCGAATGGAGCGCTGCGACCATCGACTCATCGGCAGGGAGCCGTTCCTGGAAGTGAACGACCAATGAACGGCCTCCTCGAGTGAGCTGAACGTTAGTGATGACGCGACGTCGGTAAACAGCCTTCACCTCGGGAATGGGGAATCGACTTCGAGAGTCGATGACGGTTCGCTCAAAGATGTGATCGCCGGCGCGAATCGTCGATGCGAGCTCGGTTGGTTTGTTGCTGGCCAGCGAGGAATGGTCAAGAGGTGCTGGTTTTGACCCGTCACGAACGGGAAAAGCAAGTGATGACATACTGATGGGTCGACAGAGTGATGGCGGTTACTCGGTCTCCGGAGCGATGTGGTGGAGGGAGTGACCGTCTGGGGTAAACCACTCACAGTCGAAGGAGACTGATCGGGGGATATCTCCACAGCCGAATTCGAGGACTGCTTCAACCGTCGTGTCGTCGACGATCGTGACGCGGTATAGTTCGCCGTCGTAGGAATTCCAGTACCGCTCGCCGACTGCAACGTCGGTCCGTCCAGTCGTCGCGAACGCTGTTGATTTCCCGTCAGGGAGCTCTACCCGGAAGGCTATCCGATTCGGGTCGTTAAGCGTTTCGAAGAGGTGTGACTCACTCGGCATAACGCGCTAGAAATGGACGTCGGCGGGGACGAGCCATCCCCGGGACATCTGCTCATCTTCTTTTGTGGCCGCTGCGGCGTCACCGTCGCCGCCGACAGTACCGGACGAGGCGTTGTGTAGGCGATCGACGTATTTGTCGACGGCCGTCGGTGATACGAGACCGCCTCCGTATTCGTTATAGATGTACACTGACGGTCCTCGACATTCGGCGAGCTGTCCCAGGTGGAATCGTACTCCGTCGACGTTGTTCATCACGTCCTCAACGGAGAGATCTTCGACTTTCGACTGGAATCTCGACAACGTATCTCGGAACTCCTCTGTTTGTTCCTCGAGCGCGTCATCGAGGAGTGCTTGCCCCTCGTCGCTGTCGAGTGGGAACGCTGGAGCGACCGTTGTCTCGTCGACAGTCTCAGAGCTGCCATCACTGATGACGTTCGCGACGTGCGGCTTGTAACGTGAGTCCGATTGATCGAACGTCCCGTAGTAGTCGTAGACACTGGCAGTATCGACGCCGACACCGACGAGTTTGTCGAGGGCGCTGTGAGCGCGGGCGAGGGCGTCGTCTTGAGTGGTACCGGGAACAAGTACGCGGATAAGCTGGTGCATCTATCGATGGAACCTCCACTCTTAGTGGAGGGTGAGAAATACACGGTGAGAGCGTGTCGTATTGTGGGGGTAAACTATAGTAATCGTTAGAAGTAATTACGTATATCTGGGGCAGAAAGCTGTTCAAGAGCGTGGTCGATCGCCGACGTAAGTTCATCAAGTGAGTCGAACAACCGGTTGCTGAGCGTCTGTTTCAGCTGTCGCCAACACTCTTCGACTGGATTTAGCTCGGGTGTGTACGCTGGTAACTGAACGAATTCGAGGTCGTCACGGGCCGCCAGGTCCGTGACGGCCGACGCCCTGAAGTACGGCGCGCCGTCAAGAATAATGATCAAATTTCCTTGGAATTCTTCACACAACGCGAGGATATATCGATGTTGCCCGCGAAGGGATTTACTGCCCATGTTACCTGTCTCGGTTCATACTGGAAGATCCCAACATCAGGCTCAGGGTTCCCCACCAATCGGAGGCTCTCAACTGCATTCACGCCGTCGCTTAACTGCTCACTATAGACTCGATCGACAACAGCCCTGATTTTCTCGATGAGCTCTGAATCGGTCTCTCCAGCCATCCTACCTTAACAAATAAAACTCGATTGTTAAATAGAACTGCCAACACCTGTAAAAGTGGATTTGCTAACGAGGAGTCACACGGTTTTGTATGAGGCCTTTTGATTGATACCGGTCATCTTCGTACTTTGGTTCCGTCAGATAGCTACTGTCGACGTCTTCGATAGACTAGGTAGGTCGTGGGTCCGAAGAATCCGAAGACAAGCCCTAAGTAGTGGGATAGAATGTTCACTGCGCCATCGCCTTGGGCAATATCTTGAGGAAAGAGCAGTACTGGAGAGATCAGGAACAGGAGACTGGTGATCATAACCAGTTCAAAATATCCCTCCATCGAAGTTAGCTCGACAGCAGCATTCTTTGCTTCGTCAAGACCTATCTGGTATATGTCGTAGATGGTAAGGAGTACTGCGATCAGCAGGATTCCGGCTGCTGCAGTAACGCTGGAGTAGGTTAGTGCGATGATTCCGGCGGCTATTAGAAACAGTACGACTCCGTGGGTTGGTTCTATCTTCTCTGAGACTTTATTGTGGATGAATAGGAATAGCGAGACGGGGAGAAGGCCAAAGAATGCGGAGCCGATTCCGGAGAAGCCTGCTCCGGTTCCAGAGCCAAGGACGGCTATGTTGATTAGGGCTATCACGAACGGCAGGATGAAGAGAAGTGACAGAAACGTGTATCGGAACAGCTTCCGTTCATTCGCCAGCACAAAGAGCAGATATATTGGGCCGATCAGGACGCAGTAAGCCGCTAAATTATTGCTGAAGTGATCGAATCCTCGATGTACAAAGGCAGAGCTCCAGAGGTTGAAAATAGAGTAATCACCGTAGTCCAGGATCAAAGCGTTCTGAATTGATTCAGGAAGCAGGAAGATCAGCAAGAGAAGGATTGGCACCGAAGAAATCAAAACCAAATCCGAAACCCGTGCTTTCTCTCTTACTTCGCTCCGAAAATCACCAAACCACGTCATAGAACGAAACATCCCCTCAAGGCCTAAATAATCGGGTTTGTTGAAATCATCAGCTGATGACACATTCTTTTTCGGCTGCGGTCAATAAATTGGTGTTCTTCATAGTGAAAACAGCTGTTATATAGTCTACATTTCCCCCTTCCAGCATATCAAACACATCCACAAACTGTTTGTATTGGCGATAAACGTATGTTCCTTAATCAATATAATCTGGTATGGACCGAAGAGACTTTCTCCTGAGTTCGACTGCGGTGCTCACATTTGGTTTCTCGTCGGTTGGCAGTGCGGTAACATCTGCTAATGAAAACACAATTAACGGAATAACTCTCCCCGAGTTTGGCGATCAGTGGGATGACGAGGAAATATCCGAAGAAGCGTATAGCTTCGATTGGGAGGGGGTTCGAGCAGAGCAAGCAGAGCTTGGGGGAACCGCTGACGAATTCGCGTCAAATGTACCGTCTATTGCGTCCTTCCTAGCTATTCGTGCAACCCCTACACAGATGATTCAGAATGATGAAGAGGATACCTCATCACGAATTACAATCGGTGGTGGTCCAGTCCCATTTTCTGTATCGGTCAATAACCCGATGACGATTCTTCGAGAGAATACTTGCGGAGAGAACCCCTATAGTGAGACAACCACTAATTTCGCCCAGGAGGTATATACACAACAAACGCGCGAGTTGCATGGTTATGGGGGTGAGCCGTCTATACAGGATGGGTTACAGAAAGATTGGTCCATAAGCTGTATCAGGGAATTCGGGTATGAGAAACCCCAGTACCGCCACTTCGGCTTCACATTTGAGGTAGAGTGGGAAGCTGGTGACAACGACGAATTGGAAAACATCGATTTCCGAGGTCTCCTTTCCCTCGAAAGCTCTGGAGAAGAGTTTCTGCTCGTCGGTGGTATGGTGCCGGACGAAAGCGTGTCAACTGGGCTCCTCGGTGAAGAGATCGTTGAGAATGAGAGTAGCTTACAGTCGACGTTAGTGTCTATGATGGAAGAGACCACGCTGGCTGAGGAGTAAGTCAACCCGCTGTATGTATCGACGGCGGTGGAACACTTGTCACAATCTGGTGATCTCACAGAGTCAGTTAGAACATATCGAGACCGGCCTGTGCTGAATCGCTCTCGTTGATCATCTGTGTTGCTGTACTCTCGGCTGTATCGGGATTCTCCCCGGGAGCCTGTCCAGGAAGACAGGGGAGACTCTGGAGAAGCTGGTCGGAGATCTCACCGGCCGCGAACCCCTCGGCAAGACGTTCCGCTGCCGTCGTCGTGGAATCGTGTAGCCAGAACGCCTTGGGGACGTCACCGGTTTCGACGTCAAGATCATCGACGTGCTCGGTAAACCAGCGGTCGCGGTCGCGCTTGAGCACTTCGCGGAGGTTACGGGCTTGATCGCGAATTTCGTCGTCTGCGGGGAGGATCGTGAAGTTTGAGGGAAGCATCGCGTCCGCATCTTGGTCATCGTCACCGATTCCGTCGAGGTACTGGCGGAAGGCGTACTGATAGAGGCTGACGAACTCCGTGTTCGTGAATGCCGCGTGGGTGAGGGAGGCCGTCGAACAGAGTACTGTGAGCTCGCCCCACGTTGCGACGGGCACACGTTCACCTGGAGGTGTGTCCTTGACGAGTGCGCGGCGCTCCTCGTAGATACCGTCAGTAAGGTTGGCGGTGCCGGCAGCGTGGTCACTCGCGATGACCGGGTCTGCGGTTACGCGATACGTCTGGATCTGGGTGAGGGTGCTTGTGTCGATCTGCATAGTTAGGAGGAGTGGGGTGCTCGAGTAGCCTCCTGTCGAACGGGTGAAATATGAGAGATATCGGAACTCACGAACAGGCTGGTGACGGATCGTGTGGATGGTGGTCGGTGCTATCGAGTGAATCGCAATCGGTCGTGTCTCCTTGAGTAGCACACGACGGACAAGAAGCCGGGTCGTTGTCGTGTGGGCAGCGGAGAGGAGCACCGTCCCGTTCGAGGATGGTTTGGACCGTATCGAATTGGACGACGATGATGGTGTCTGTCGCGACGTGATAGTAGGCGTCAGCGTCGACAACGGTGTTGTCGAGGACCTCGACAGGGATGGCGTTGTGGAGAGCTTCAGTGAGCGTAATCGCGGGCGACCCGCGAATGAGCCACTGCAGCTGGGGGTGGCTCCCCGGGTCTGTGATGGAAGGCGTCATCGTGATCACCGTTGCTTCCGGGGCGTGTGAGTGGCTGCGACGGTCGGGCTGACGAACCGGCGGGCGCGCTGCGGGATGTCAACACCGACGTCGATCGGGAGAACGTACTTGGCATCGACGTCTCCTTCGTGAGCGGTGGCGAGACAGGATGCAGCCGCCAGTTCGTGTTTGCACATCACCGCCCACTTGTTCGTCTGCTTATAGGGACAACCACAGACGACGGCGTCCGACCAGGGAAGGAACGCGTAAGTGGACCCGCTGGCGAATTCCCCGACGAGGAGCGGCGCCGGGAGAGTGATCCCGTATTCGGAGGGCAGGATGTGGTTATCGAGCTGGGCTTCCCGAATGACATCGTCTACATCGAGATCGTGTCCGTCGGCATACCCGATTGGATCGGTGTTCCCGTCGACGATGACGACTCCGTGGAAAGTGTTTGCGTGGAGGGGAAGAAGGGAATCGGCTGTTCCTTGAATAGTGTCGAGGTTTTTCGGAATGAGCTCCGTGTACCACTTTCGGCGATCGGCACGAATCTGTTCGAGCTCACGGTAATGTGGTTCGAGCTCACCTGTGAGGAAGGCAGGAGCCTCGTCCAGGAAGTCATCGAGGCGGTCGTAGGAGGGGAAGAACCGGCGTTCGCTCTCGTAAGTATCGACAAGTGTTTTCTGGATGTACTGCCGGGCGAGCGGGGTGGGGGCGTGGGTGTCGTGAGACAAGAGCCCGCCAGCCTCGATGATGTCGAGACGAATGCGGTGCTCGATAGGCTCGATCTCCGGTGGGTCACTACCCGTGGTGTTCTCATAGTCAGGGTGCGATGCGTCGAGCGCGCCTGGGGGAAGTTCGAGGGGTGGGAGGTGCTCGTCCGCCGGGGTGATCTGGTGGGTAGACATGCGTAGTTACCTCCACCACCTGTGGGGGGCGAGAAACCAACCGGAGAGTGCTCACCACGAGTTACCCCACAAAAGTTATGGCTATGCCCCTCTGTGGGGTAACTAATGACGGGCGACACTGAGAGACCTTCTGGACCTAACCTTCCGGCACACGTTCGAGACGCGGTAGACGAATTATCGGTCGAGGAGCTGGAGGATTTGGCTGACTACGCACAAGCTCTCGCCGATTGGAAGCGGGAGCAACCACCTGCGTCTCCAGATACCGCTCCCGAGGATGCCGTCGACGATGATGTCGTCGAAGATCTCGAGGAGCAGGGTGTCTCGATGGATCCCGACGACTACGATGATGTCCCCGCTACAGGGGCCTACATCACGGTGAAGGAGCCGAAACAGGGATACAGGTATTATTATTGGCAATGGCGGGACGGTGACACTTGGAAGAACGAGTATATCGCGCCTGTCAATCCGAAGGGGGACTGATCCTGGTGGTTAGATGACGGTGACGTTTCCGAAGACACCATCGAACTCTTTGCGACCGAGGGTCGGCGATCCGCGGAGCCAAGTGTGGTGGGCGCCGCGCTGGACTTTGAGATAGGGGTGGCCGCCGTCGTTTCGGAGCATTTTGAGCTGCTTACACCATTTTCCCTTTTTGTTTGTACCGATCTCCGCGAGAAGTCCTTCTCCACCCTCCTGGTCGTCAGCCCAGTCGACGAGAACATCGAAGTTCGCGGGTGAGAATGGATCAATAGGGAGCGTATTCCGGACTTCCGTAATGATGTCGCGGAGTTCGTTGGGGTAGAAGATGACGGGAGTCGGATCGGGGTGGTCGTTGACGGTTGGATCGTATGTGGAGTCGAATTCGTAGCCGATTTCAGCGGTTTGATAGCCCGTTGCGGCCCGGCCGTACTCCGAGGGCCGATCGAGGCCTGTTGGCGTGACGATTGCGAGCGACGTGGTGCCGTCGTCGTCTCCCCAGTTCGCTTCTGCTAATGCGAAACGCATAGCCCACTCGTCGCATATCCGATATTAAAAAATACCGGTAGAATAGGTGTGAACAGCGGGATGGCTTGGGTGAGATCGGGACGGCCGTTAGTAGAGGCTAGTGAGACCGAGACTGGCGAAGAGGATAGCGTTATAGCTACCGTGAATGAGGATCGGGACGAAGAGTGAGTCGGTACGCTCGTAGGCGAAGCCCAGGATGAGTGATAGCGCAAAGAGTGAGAGGAGGACGTTTCGGATGCCGCTCAAAGAACCCTGCAGGGCGAAGAGATGCACGCTCGTGAAAAAGAAGCTGGCGAGGAGTATTGCTCCGATGGCAGAGAAGTACCTGCGGAGATACCCTTGAATGAGGCCGCGAAACAGGATTTCTTCGCAGGGTCCAGTGATGAGAAGGGATACGACGATGAGCCCGCCGAACATAGGGAGGGAGGCGTGTTTGGTGGCCTCGATCACAGTCGCGTTCTGTGCGGTTGGAGCGTTGAAAAACGTGAAGAGGGATGTGAGTACGTATTCTGTGACAATCATCACGAGAATGCTGCCGAGTATCCAGCGGGCGTCGCGGCGGGTCGGACGACGGAAGCGGAGGCCCGCGGGGAGGAGGTCCGTTTTCCAGTAGAGGAGACCACCGACAAAGATCGCGTATCCGAGTTCACTAAACGCGGCGGAAGCGAGGAAGCGTGCCGTCTCTGACTGCTGGGCAACTGGGTAGGCCTGATCGAGAACGACGATGCCCACATAGCCGACGATGAGACTGGTAATGATCGCGCCGAAGATGAAGACAAGTACGAGGACGACAGAGCGGAGCGTTCGCCAGAGGTAGATGACGTCCTCCTCGAATGTACTATCTGTGGCCATCGCTGTTCGCGTAGTGTGTATCGGTTGCAGGCTCGCTGGTATTAACGGTCGGTGATTCAGGCAGTTGTGTGATCGTTGGGTGCGCTCTGTTGAGAGGAAATGTCAGGATACGTGTCGGTATAGGTTGGGCCAGTCTGATCGACAATTGCGGTGAATGCGTCTCGGTTGAGGTTCCAGTCGAGAGCGCGGTCGTAGTCCGGCGTGGGCGAGCTCGTTCCGCCGACGAGCTCCTGAAACTCGACGGTCATCTTCGCTTGACTTCCTGGTGCGTCGCGCCATCGAATGACTGTTCCCCCAGTGCGGTCGTTGGTGTCGACGGTGACGGTACCGAAGCGGTCGTCGGGATCGTCGTGATCGAGCTTTGGGTTGCAGAACGCGGCGACTTCAGAGCCTGAGTAAAAGCCGTCGTCGCGACCACGGTTCGTCTCGACGGGAAACTTGAAATCGTCCTGCTCGGTACAGCGGAAGACTCCTGAGAGTTCATACTCGTCGACGGTTTCACTCGTCGTGTATCCCGATCCGAGCACGGGAGAGTCCACTGTGCCCGTAGAAATGAGGAGGGCTGCGGTATCCGGTTCGGGGAAGGGTCGAACGTACCGATAGATGTGTTGGCAGTCGGTGTTCGTACACTGTCGGAGTTCGACAGTCTTGCCGGCCTGCTGTTCGATACGTATCGGTTCGCCACTGCGTTCTTCACACGCTGGACAGACGCGATGGTCGCTATCGGGCGTCCAGGCGTGGAGACAGTCGAGGCGGTCTTCCTCGAGGCGGTAGACCCGGTCGAACCGCGCAAGCAAGTCACTCGGCTGCGGGGCGCACTCGTCGTCTCCGGGGAGGTCGTGTATCCATGCGATGCCGGCTATCGACGACTGCTGGTTGATGGTGCCTCCGATGAGCCGCCCTTGTGTGCCGTCTTCGGCGACGACTGAGAGCGGTCTGTGGAAGATCCCGAAGTTTCGCTTGACAACCGCGTATTCGGTGCCATCGATCCAGAGAAGGTCGCCTTCGTCTGTCGCGTAGAGGTCTTCGGCTGTCTCTACGGAAGCCGTTACTCGTTCCGTATGAGGTTGTTCGAGGACGTGTCCCTTGTAGTCGAGCTCGGTGAGCTGCGCTTGAGGAGTTCTGGTCGAGTCGGTCATAAGAGGCGCTCGCTGTCTATCAGCGACGAAGAAATCTACTTCTGGTGGTGCGACACACTTCCGCGTATATGCCTTGAGCTACTTTTTGTCCAAGCTGAGGCGTGATCTCTTTGGTTGACGTGGGGCATTTCATAGGATTTCTATTCCGTAATTGGACAGACGAAAACTGGGAGTTCTGAGCTTTTAGAGCGAGAACATCTCTATGACTAGTCCATTGGCTTGCCAAGAGAGATGGAATTGGTGAATATGATAGACAGGGGTAATATTATCATACCGGGTATGCTACCAATCGACTATTGATGTCTGGATCTTCACGTCCTGTTCTCAGTCCGGGGGATATTGGCCTCTTTATTGGGTTTGAACAGTGCCCTCGCTACCTCCAACAAAGTCTCGGCAAAATCACCGGGAATGAGGACGAATTGGGCGTGTTCCTTAGTGAAATTGGCAACCGGTTCGAGGATGATATTACCGAAAATATCAAACAAGACTCAGTCGGCCTTTACGATGGTTCTGACTGGGACGTAAGCGATAAACCAGACATAGGAAAACAGGAAGTACGTACAGAATTAGACAGTCTTGTTGACAAGGCGACTGTCCAGAACCCTGTTGTTATTGAGCAACCACCTGCCCGCGGTTACATCGACGTATGGGGAATCAAGGGACGCGGGGATATGCTGGCTCTCTGGGAATCGCCCGATAGCGGTATAATCGCGCATATCTTCGAAATCAAGGCTTCTAGTGATGTACAGCCATATCACCAGATTCAGGCGGGTATCTACGCACTAATTTTTGAAGACATCCTACAGCCGCTCGTAGAGGAGTTAGAGGTTCGAATCAGCATAGTCCATCGGGAAAGCGATTCATTAGACTTCACTGACCCAGAATCAATTCAAACTATTGCCGAACCCGAAGTCGTCAGAGAAGACGTGCGAAGGCTTCTGCGTGAGGATGGCACGATAGACTCTGTTTACAAACAGGCCGAAGTTAACTTCTCTCTGACTGGTAAGTGCAACACCTGTCTGTATAATGAGGATTGTTTCAAATATGCGCTGGACAATCTGGACTTGGCGCTACTCGGTCTCACGGAGGGTGAACAGCGAATCCTCAACAAACATGATATCGAGGATATTGAGGACCTCGCGGGTCTGAAAGAGAAAATTGAAGACCCGAAACCCTACGTCTACGACGAACTTCCTTCACGCGACGAGAATACCGTCAAGCAGCTTTTGAGTGAACCTACAATTGGCGGGAAAGTCGACCGGATGGTTCAGAGGGCACAGGCTATGTTGGGTGGGATACAAACCAGACAAGCAGCACAGAACGACTCTCAGGCACGAACTGGGCCGTTATACGCCACGCCGATTCAGGGGTCAGGTGACAGTACCCTTCCATCAACCAGCGCGTCACCAAATGCCCGAGAGAAGATGGACTACGATCCCGACGAACTCATCAGAGTGTATCTCTATGTACGGGAGGACTTCATGCGCGACTCCTTGGCTATGCTTGCTGGGCGAGTTGTCAGAAACAATTCAGCCATTGGAGCACTTTCATTTAGTTCCGTAGTAGACCGATTACCAGATAACGACCAGCGAGAAGAGGTTCTAGAGGTTGAAGGCGACTTGCTCGAGGACTTCTTCTCCAAACTATTCCCGGCCATAGAACACGTGGCTGAAGGAGATACACGGTCAGCGTTGCATGTATATTTCTTCAGCCGGATGGAGCGGGATGCTCTGGTAGATGGCATTCTCCGTCAGATGCCTCGATATGACAAGGACTCGTTCGATGCGGTTCGGGACCTCCTAGGGTATCGAAAGGCGATCGACCAACCGATGGTCAGTATAGTACAGGACGAACTTCAGGATCGATTCGCTCTCCGGTATCCCGGAAGTGGTATTCTACCGATTCTTGACCAAGCGACTTCGCAGTATTGTGACTGCGGCTGTGACGGTCTATTCAAGAAGTCAAACTGGGAGGTGACACGGTCCGGTGGGGGATTGACCTTCAACTGCTATGATGCATTCAAGTACAACCTGTTCAATTTCAAACTGCCAGTAGAAGCCGACAGCAATGGTAGACTACACAGTAAATCGGATATCCAGAATCCAGACGATTTCTACCCGCTCAAAGCACGTTTCGACAATCAAATCCCTCTGGAGTATATCTGGGCCGCAAAAGGGAAGCTAAACCTAGACTGGGCAGATTCAGGGCGTGATAGGTGGGAAATTCAGAAGTACAGATACCACGATGCTGACAAGCAAGACGAGAGAATCACACCGGAAGATGTGGGTCTCTTGGGAGAAAAAATGTCCCACGCACTTCACCATCTGGAGTCGTGTACTGCGTCCCATCAGAATCCCTTCCTCGGCAAAGAACAAATCGACCTCCCAGAACTTCCTGAGTTTAATTTGGGAGACATCGACTTGGCTCGGTCTCTCAACGACTATCTCGACCTAGAGCACTACGCTGACCGTCAAGAAAAGTATCGAGAATACGCAAAAGCACCACGTGAGCGTGTACAGAAGGGCCATGCGGCAATCGTGGAAGTGGAAGAGACTGAAATAGATGGCGACGACCTTGTTGTAACAGGACGACTTGTGTACGAACCTGATGAATTCAGTGACCCCTCAAAAGTTGCGTATACTTGCCGTTTGAAGGGGGCTGAAAACGAATCTTCGGGGTCTCATCGTGTTGCAAATCCTGTCACGTGGGACGTCTCTCAACAAGTCCATAAGGATGACAAGAAGAAGCCAGCGGATATCGAGTCGGGGCTCCCCGTTGAAGTCCAGAGCGTGAATACGGGTGACCGCAGCATCACACTCCGCTGTAGTGAATTCAACACAGATGGCAATTTCATACCAAACACGAATCCAGACACGTTTGAGTACGTTCACAGGCACGACGTGTGGGTACAAAACGAAGCAGATGCGGGCTATAGCTATGGCGTCCGCTGTGTTCACCTCAAACCCGGAGATAGGTACATTTTGGATAGACAGACCGACGACTGGACCTCAACACACGCCCACGACGTGCTAGAAGAACTGCAATCAAATCGCCCCAGTCAAAATCCGAGATACCATTATTATCACCTCTTGGACGGCCTCATTCGGGGTGATGATGTATGAGCAATGACGGAGAGCCAAACCGTGGATACCTCGACTTTGTCGAGAGTAGTTCTTCACTTGATTATCCAAACGACCGCCAAGAAAGATTCATCACTCGCCAAGAGGATGACTTTGCTATCCTTCAGGGTCCCCCGGGAACAGGAAAATCCTTGGCGCTTGCCCATGGGCTCCTGCGTGCCTCATATGACCAGATGAACGATGGAGGAAGCATTCGCGCGTTAGTTGTAGCCCCCTCACATCGAGCAGTTAACGCGATATTGAAGAAGGTTGATGATTTCAAGTATACGCTTATGGCTGAAGAGGGGTGTGACGAGCTAGACTCGCTCCGCCTGATTCGCGCTTTATCGCGTGACCGTGGCTACTCTGTCCCCACTAAAACTGATGTTGAACGGGTCAACTACAATACGGAGAAGTCGAAGGTTGAGGACCTGAAAAGGGACTTAGAGGGGCAACAACAACTGAGCAACTGGGGGGCAGGGTCAGACAGCTTCGTCATTTTTGGAACTCCGAGCGGTGGAAATCGAATAATCAAGAAAGCATTTGACGAGACGATACGACCCACCTTCGACCTATTTGCGGTTGATGAAGCCAGTATGATGACCGTCACTGACTTCTTGATGTCAGGGTCATCTACCAAAGACGGAGCAAGGACTCTAGTCGTAGGCGATCACAGACAACTATCGCCCATCCAGAAGCACGATTGGGAACGAGAAGACCGCCGAACCATTCGAGAGTTGGTTCCGTATCTTTCGGTAATGGACCTATTTCGGCTGCTGAGTGGGGAGAACCAGTTTGGCGATGATGAGCAGTTCGACGAGGTTGAGGTGCCGACTTCGGTAGAGTATCCGATAGATCGGCTGGAGATCACCTACCGATGTGATGAGGAAGTAGCTCGCATTTTGCGAAAGCTGGTGTACGAACGTGATGGGGTGAGATATCGTTCCTTCACCGAGGATGATCCTCATCTTCGAGCCCACCGGGACCCTCTTGCGGTCAACAAGACGGGAAATGAGGCGATCGACACAGTACTCAATCCAGATTGTCCAATTTCGATTGTCGTCCATCAAGACAGCGAGAGTCAGCAATCTAACGCACTTGAGGCGGGTATTGTAAATAGCCTAATCACCCCGATTGACCGTTCAAAGGAAAATATCGGGATAATCACTCCTCACAACGCCCAACGGGGTCGTCTGATTGACTCGTTGGGAAGCAAAGTTAGCGAAGGTGTGGTTGATACAGTCGATAGATTTCAGGGGAGTGAACGCGACGTGATCATCTTATCGAGTACAGTAAGCGACCCTGACTACATCCGAAGAGAAGCGGAGTTCATTCTCAGTCCGAACCGACTCAATGTCGCGTTGAGCCGAATGAAAAAGAAGCTCATCGTTATCGTGAGCGAACGACTGATTGAGTTTATCCCATCGCACTCTGACGACTACGACAATGCGCGTCTTTGGAAGATGTTGTTCTCTGAAGTGAGTAATTCCAGCGACGGGGAAGCAACACTACGAGGGGACGTGACCGACTTACTCCAGATCCCGGTAAGCCCGATGCCCCTCGATACCGGGATGGAGATCTTCACGGTCCGCTGAACTGTCTTCAACTTGTTTCGAGGATATTCTGTGGCTCTCCATCCATTTTATAGACCATAAAGAAAGAGTGGTTCTTGCGTGCGTGAACTTGATTGTGCATTCCGGAAACAGAGGGTTTGTTGTGACGTTCTACGACGAACAAATCCTTCGTGTAGAACCTCAGCTCTCTCTCGTAAAAGTTTGTTATCTGGATGTGTGTCAAGTATTGAGTGTTTGAGCTCACCTCATCTCCAACTTTCACCACAAAAACACCGTCATCATTAAGTACTCGTTTGGCTTCCCTCCCCGCTTCAAAGTAGAGGTCTAAGACTGCTTGGTGATACTTCGACCCCCCGGTATGCACATCACCTGTAGAGTAATTCGATCGGAAATTGGAATGTGAGCCATTCCCTGCAAGGTGGTCTTTATTTCGCCGGAAGAATCCTTCTGCATAGGGAGGGTCTAGCACTACACAGTCGATTTCACCATCTTCGTAGGGGAGGTCACGGCAATCGACTCCCTCTTCACTATCTGGTGATTTTTCAGGGTCGATATCTGTCTTGTATACTTTGTACTTCTCGTCCGGCACGTCGGTCCAGAAGTTCCCGCGTCCATAAGTCACGTCAGCAATAGTTGCCCCGTCCTCAACGTGGAGGTCAACTATTTTTGGAAAGACCTTCCGATTATACGCAACATACGAGGAGAGTACGATATCCTCTGAGTCTGCGGATGACTCTTCCGCTGACTCATTTTCAAGATTGTTCGGCATTTACTTGTCGAAACATCGCGACGAGTTATAGTCGTTGGTGGTCTCCTTCGTTGGTCCCAGCGCAAACACGGAATCGGGACAGACGTTGGTAACCCCAACTAGGTGATGGTCACCCCCCCCTGGATAAGTGACTGGGACCTCTGTAACGCCTCAGAGTGTACCCTAAACGCGTCTCGAGCGGAAGTGGGGAGTACCAGCCCAACGGGGGTTTCATCGGCATCCGTAACGGTGAGGCACACTTAGCCGTCCGGATGGGGGTGTCGGCTTTCCCTCGTAGTATGTGCGAGCCTCGTCGCGGCCGGCGCAAGCGTCGAACCGCTGTGGAAGGTGGCCGCGGGCCCGTCGCTTGAGGGCGTCTTGATAGCGGCGCTGCTGGGCTGGGTCAAGCAGCGGGAGTACGGCCGTGATGTTCCCACATGGATGGACGAGTTCTGGATTCATACGTCTGCACGGTCCTGGGACGGGAGAAAGCCACCCAGGGGTTACTTGTCGTCGACGTTGTCGAGTTGTGTATCGTACCACCAAAGTTCGCCGTAGCGACCCTTCCGTTTCCGGTGGAATCCGGTGGATTCGACGAGCCTGATGCCAGCTTGATTATCCTTGTGAACGCGGCAGCGGAGGCACCAATACACGTCTTGGAGGCGGTCGAAGATTGCGGTCGCGACGCTCATCCGTCGCGCGTTCGGTGTGATGATGATTCGACTCAGGAACGACGTTCCGACGGTACCGACGACTGCCGTTCCGATGCGGTCGCCGTCGAGAAGGGCCTCCCACGCCTCTCCCTGTTCTTCGGCGGCGGTCAGATTCGGGACATCGTCGATCTCGTCGAAGAAGCACCACACGGCGTTTGGCGAGAGCCGTGAGTATCCGACGGTAATATCGGGATCGGTGTCGATGGATGCCATCGGTCAAGTGGTCAGATTTTGGTATGGGACGTGCGAGAGGTACGTCCGGCACTCGGGGCAGATAACCGAGAGGACGGGACCGTTCGCGTCGCCAGTCTCGACGAACTCGAACTCGCCGTGACTCGAGTTGTAAATGTCTTCGCTGACCGTCATAGCGCTCAGGGCTTCGGTCCCACAGACGGGACAGGGCTCTCCGAATCCCCAGTCCGGTTCATGAATTGATTGCCGGATTTTGAGTGCGTCGGACGGAAGCTGTCGGAGGAGTTTCTGGACGTATTCGGAACCGACAGTATCATCGTCCGGCGATTTGGTGGGGATGAGGAGTGACTCAAGAACGTCTGAGGGAGATTGATCTTCGGAGTCGATTCGCTCTTCTTTGATGTTGATGACGATGACGGTCATGGAAGGCTTGAGAAGGGAGCTGCTGGGTTTGACACCCCGCGGGGCTACTAGCGGATTAGGACGTGGTGGGTTAGTCCACGTCGATAGGCGTGTCGAGACGGGCGGCGGCGACGCGATAAGCGGCGACAATCTCGTCGACGGTGACGTCGTCGTCTGCCTCGCGCTCGATGGTGATCTCGATCTCGCGGCGGACGGTGTCTGCGTCGTGGCTGTATCGCCAGATACCTTGTTCGACACGGGGGTGGGTTAGAATGTTGTTCGGGACTCCGAGGTCGTCGACGGCACGGAGGACTTCGGCCGTTGCGTGAACCCGGTCCCCGTAGCCATCGATCCCTTCTCGGAGCGCCTCGATGGCGTCTTGGAAGGTGAGGTCACTGGCCTCTTCACTAGCGGCGATGTGTGCGGAGACGGCGTCGGACGTTTCGGTGGGAAGCTGGCGCTGGGGTTCTGAGGTCATATTCTCCTTTGGTTAGTGCGAGAGTGGGTTCTTTTGATCGAACGGAATACTCTTGACCTCGACGAGTTCGAGGTGGCTGTCCGCCCGTGCCTGCTTGGCCGCCTTCTCACGGTTCGTTGTGAGTGTCGGGCCGAACTGACCAAGCTTGAGGAGGACGTCTCGTTCCGTGTTGAGCACACCGTATTGCTTGATCTCGCCTCCTGCTGCGGGCTCGTCGGTGCGGTCGACGACGTCGATGTTGAGTGACTGCCACGGCTTCCCGGTGTACTCGACGTGGACGTCCTCGCCGTGTTGGCGGGCGATGTAGTCCCACGCTTGGATGAGTCCCTTCAGGGCATCGTGGCGTTCGCCTTGATCACGACCGAGTATGTCGACCGTGAGGGCTGTCGTCGCAAACGCCATATGGACTCCCTGTCGGTTTTTGAGTTGCTGTTCGACATCGAGCCTCTCGGGGAGATCCGAGAGATCGAATTCTGACGGTGGAAGGAACGATCGCATTTTGTGCACCTCACTTCTGATGGGGGCGAAAAACAACAGGTGGTGCGACTACTCGTGCCAGATTCGAGCATCGAGGAACGGGCCTTCGCGATAGATCTCTGCGTCGTCGAAGACGTGGTCGAGCTGGCGCTTGACCCGGCGGAGGCTCGGTGCGCGCTCCGGGGGACGGAATTGGAACGCGGAGTACCAGGTTGCTTGGTCTTCTTCGATACCTTTCGGGAGGAGGACGGTTGTGAGTGCATCCGACCAGAGATTCCGATCATCAAGGATGGCTTCGAGTGCATTGTGGGAGAGGGATTCACCGGAGGCATCCTCGGCGTAAACGAAGACAGTCTTTGGATATGAGCTACCGACCTTGTAGTCGCGGTTGTACTGATGATTGAGGCCACCGAGAGCGCGATATTCAGCCCCAGTCTCGGGGTCTACCGGACCGAATTCGCCGGGCTTGCCGACAGCCTCGAAGTTGCCCGAGGGCATATAGCGTTCGTGGAGTGGGGCGTGCGTTACGTGGGCGTACGCAAGCCGGCTGAGAGTGGCGAACGGTGCGGCCGAATCGGTGTCGTCGGATGGCGTGGTGGATGCGTTGGACATAGTATCAGATCAGGTTACGACGGAAGTCCGGGGGTGTTGGTGAGTCAGGACTACTCCGGCGACGGGATGAAAGGGATAATCACGCGCTCTCTTGGTTGATGGCGGTCACCTCGTCGTCCGGAACGAGCTCGTCGCGATCGCGGCGCTCATCGCAGTTCGTACAGTAGACGCCCTCATTTTCAACGTCACTTCCGACAACCTCACCGCGCTTCATACCGACCTCTTCGAAAGTACCGTCCTCGTACTTCTGGATGTCGCCGAACTGGACTTCTTCGATGATCCAAGAGAACGACCGGCCGCCGCACTCCGGGCAGGTCATCGGAACCGGCGTGTTCTTTTCAGACGTCATACGTCGACCTCCACGTTCTCTAGGGCCCGTTCGTACAGGGCATCAGTGATCTGCGTCTCGGTTTCAGAGATTGCCGACTCGAGTGAGCGTTCATCTAGATCGTCGATGTCTGGATCTGCGCGCTCGCCGTCGATGAGGTGTTGCGTTGCGACTGCCGTATGGGCTGCGAGAACGGCGATAGCGGCTTCAAAGGCTGGGCCACTGAGGATGCCTGTTTGCATCTCTCGATAGGCCGCGTCGTAGTCTTCGGGCGAGCCGGGAGACGGAACAATATCGTTGAGCGAGCTGGTCTTGGTGAGGTCGTACGCGATGGCGTCTTGGGAGTCGTAGCCATCGCGGAGGGCGATACCAAAGCCGGCACGTTCCAGCGTGTCGAAAAGTTCGATGAGTGCGGCTTGTGAGGTGTCGTCAGGGACGAGGAGTGAGGCAACGGAGTCCTCGTCTCGAGTGCTGTCTGTCATTTGTTATTGAAACCTCTTCGCGCCTGTAACGGAGAAGAAAAATTGGGCTCGAAATAGTAGTTACTTGGGGCGGTAAGCGGGGCCCGATTCGTGCCTCGTGACTTCGGTTACCGTGATGGCGTCGACGTCGACCTCGAGAACACCGGGATGGTCAGGGGTGGCAGAGAGATCGGAAAGTCCCTCATTGAGGCGTTCTTGAAGCCAGTCGGCGTAGATGTCGGCTGGAATTGATTCGTCGAGGTCCTCTGTTGCACCAAGGGGAATCTGTATGTCGATGGTTACTGTTCGATCGTGGTGAGTGGACGAATTCATAGCGTGTGGAGCTGTAAGTTATTTATCGCTGGTCGCGAATCGCGTCGAGACTAAAGTCCTCGCCAGGGTTGCGGATGGCATCGAGCGTGTCGGTGACGAATTCGAGTGCCTCAATCTCTGACTGAAGCCGGGCGATTTCTTCCTCGCGGTCTTGGATGGCGTCGATGATAGCGGCTTCTGCCTGCTGATAGTCAGCGTCCTCACGGACGTCGTTGTCGTCGTCCTCTTGGATTGATGTGGTGAGTGCCGATGTCGGGAGTTTCCCGTCGGGGCGGGGGACCGTCTCTTCGTTGACTTCGATAGCGACGCGTCGGACGTGCTTACAGCCGCCCTCTGGATCGCGGTCTTGGTAATCCGGACAAGTACACGTTTCGTCAATGAGGTCGACAGTGTAGGTCTCCCCGGACTCGCCAGTGACTGAGTAGATGCCGCCCTGCTTGAGGAGCGCGACATCCATCGTTTCGTTACGAGCGCGTTCGTCACGTCGGTCAGAACTCTGGGGCAGCGTTGGGAACGAGTCGGATGCGTCTCCGGTCGCTGCGGTGGAGTGTGAACTCACGATCTGATTCCTCCACCCGCTGGCAGGGGAGTGAAAAACGCCCGCGTCACTGATCGCTAATCTATGCTTGTGCTGGCTGACGATGCTCTTGAGGACGTTCTGTAAGTCGAAATCGCTATTCGGTTGTTTCGGAGCAAAATTCTGCAGACCGAGCTCACTTATGCGGTTAAAATAGCATCCTGGACAGGTTACAAAATTTGTTTTGAACGGGTTTTTATATACTGTGGGCGACCTGTATTCGATAATGAGTGACTCGTCGGACGACTATACGCTTGAGGACGCAAAAGACGAAGTCGGAATTCTTCGCCGTGTAACCGACGATGTCGTCGAAGCGATTCGTAATGCCGAGAACGAAGACGTACTGGAGTTCCTGATCGAGGACGAGAAACTCGACGTACTCCACGACGGGAAGCGTGGACTCGGACGGGTGCGACGTGCCGTGCTTGAGTCGGCACTCGCGTCGGATCGGCTCAAGCGTATCGTGAGTCTCCGCGGTGACGAAACGCCCGAAGAGATACTCGTCCCAAACGATGTGGAGCGCAACGCCAAGGTCGCACTCGAAACTGGGAAGCCCGTCGTCCTGTACGGACCGACCGGAACAGGGAAGACGACCTTCGCCAAGCAGCTCGCTCGTGAGACCGGCATCGGGTACGCGCTCAACACTGCGACACCCTCGTGGACGCCGTCGGACATCATCGGCGGGATCAGCCCAGACTACACCGGTGACTCGCTAAGCTACCGAACGAAACTCGGATGCGTGTCCGAAGCTGTTCAGCGTGCCCGCCGATTTGACGTCGAGTACGGCGTCATCCTCGACGAGATCACGCGAGCCGACATCTCGAAGATCTTCGGCCCACTGTACACCGCCATCGAGAACCCCCATCAGACTATCTTCGAGACCGACGAGGGGGAGACCATCGAACTGGACGAGCGGGTGAACATCATCTGTACGATGAACATGTCCGACCGGACGGTGAACGAACTCGACAACGCGATCACCCGCCGGTTCGCCATGATTGAGCTGGACGAGTACGAGGAGGATAAGCGCCGGCAGCTGTTCAAAGATTGGATCACCACGCACGTCACCGACCACACGGACCTCGGAGAAAGCGAGATCCTCCGCCTGTTTGAGCGGGACTACCAGGGAATCAACCACGGCCACGAATCGACATCACAAGGGTCGATCATGCGCTTCGGCCCGATGCATTACCGCGACGTCGCCGTCTTCCTTGGCGTCGGCTGTCGAGAAGGCGGGGAGTACGAGTATGACCAGAAAGATGCGGTCGGACAGGCGTTCCGGACGTACATCGTTCCGCGACTCCTGAACGCCGCCGCATTCCCGCAGATCGAGCGGATCGCGGAACACTACCGCGCGATGAACGGCGAGTTCGAGGAATTCGATCTCGCCCCTGCTGCAGAGCTAGCCGAGCGAGAACTCGAACAGGAACGTCGTCAGATGGGCTCCTACGAGTAATGAGCACTGTTGACGAAGTCTACGAGTACGGGCAGGACACCTTCAACGTCCCCGAACGCGGGGAAATCCGGATAGAGGGCTGTCCGTCGTCCATCGGGGATCAGCTTCGTCGCGCATCTTTCACACAGCAGAGTCCCGGCGTCTTCACGAAGAGCCAAGCAGCACTTGACGGCGAGCAGGAGTACGAAGTCGTCACAGTCACCGTTGACGGCGACGAGAACGAGGTACTCCACGTCGAAGCGACGGACATCATCGGCGTTGTGAGCCTCACACCGTCGTCAAAGGTCCAGGTCGATCCGAAGATCGACTGGGAGCACATCTTCGACATGCTGCTGGCGGTCTACGACCAGAACCGCTCCATCGAATATCACGGGATCCCGCTGCAGGATTTCCTCTCTGACGACATCCATCTCGACGATGTCTTCGTTGTGCTGGCGATCAACTACCTCGATGGGTTAGAGACGATTCATCGGCAGGGGTACATCCGCGACTTGGTCATCCGACGGCTCGACAGTCTGGACGGTCGGGGAGAGATCGATGTCGAACAGACGCTTATGAACCACGCGCAGGGGACGCTGGAGCCACACTGGATACGCAACGAGACCGAGTACGACAACGCCGCGAACTCGCTGCTCCACTACGCGGGGAAGACGCTACTTCGGCTCTTTCGACAGAACTCTCACGAGAACGACCACCCTGCATACGACCGTATCTTCTCAGAGGTTCACCGAGAGGTGGAGCGCCTGGAGAGTATGGGTGTTAGCAGCGGGTTAGACCGGATGGACGCGTATCGACGCCTCTCGCTCAGCGACCTCCCGAAGCAGCGCCGGTATTACCAGAAGGCGTTCGACGTCGCCAAAGCGGTGATGTCGTCGTCACTCGGCCAGCAACTCCGAGACGGCCCGCGAGAACTGGTCGTGGACTACGTTCTGAATATGGAGTCGCTGTTCGAGCAGTACTCACAGGTCGTCATTGAGCGGGAGCTCTCGTATATCAAGTCATACGACCACCTTGGCGGCCTCGACGACGTGACGCCCGTCCGGTCACCGTCCGTGAATCCGTTCGAGGGTGAGGGCCAGATCTACCACGAACCGGACCATGCGCTACAAGAGGGCGACGAGACACTAGCTGTGCTAGACTCGAAATACTACGCAGAGGGCCACGACCCAGTGAAGGAATCGCCGTCTCGGTCTCGGTTGTTCAGCTACGCCTACCTCCTCCATGCTGACCGGCTCGCGTTCCTGTGCCCGCTACTCAAACCGAAGCGTCGCCGAGTCGCCCAGACCGGAGCTGAACTGCAGATCGTCTCACCCGAGCAGTCGTTCACTCTGGATGGATACGGCGACGTCGTCCACAACTACCTACACGACGTCCTCGTCGAGAAATCTGCTGAACTCGAAGCCTTCCGCGCCGTCGCAGAGAATCGACTGTGTCTCGACGGCGTCGAAGAGACTGCCCTGAGCGAAGCGACATCGATGAGCGGTCCGTTCACGTTCAAAGATACTCGGGATTTCTCGCTCCGCGTCCTCAAGGCCGCTGCCGACGAACACTCGTGGGAAGTTCGCAATCGGTACGACCTAGAGCAAGACGGTGACTGGACGCGAGAACAGATCGAGACGCGCTGTGAACAGCGCTACGAGCATACGACGACGTGCATCCCGGTATTCTGCCGCGAGCACGGGCAGGAGTGGATCGACCTCTATTTCCTCCAGAATGGTTCCGATGAAGTGGAGAAAGAGGGACCGCTGAAACTGCTCTGAACAGTAGTTTCGTCCGACAGTCTCTTTATACCTGGTTTCACACTAATTAGATAGTTGAATGAGTAACGAGATGACATCACATGACCCCCTTTCGAACGATGACGGGTTCTGGGGTCTACTGCTCGGGAAGAAATATGATAAAATCCCGGAGTCAGAACGGACGCTTGAAAATCTCGTATCGGATTTCTACGTTGGGCGAACGAAACGAATTGACTCTCGGTTTGAGTCAGTCGACGACTTACTCGCAGAATTAAAGGACCAATCACAAGATCCTGCACAACAGCTTCTACTCACCATCTGGGCAGAAGAAAAATGGGCGCAAAAGAGCAGCGGAGGCAACGGTTTCCAGGTGGAAACTAATTTCGAGGACGAACTTCGCCGACTCGAAGATGAGGGTCTCTTCGTCGAAGAGTTGATTGACGGTTTTACACTGGTGTGGCCGAGTAAAGAGGTTCGTGTGACCACTCGGGAAGACGATCGTGTCCGAAGTCGCTTGTTCGAGCGTGCCCACCCACTATTCGTTCGGAAAAATGGTGGTGGTGAGATAGAGGTACGAGGTGCAAAGAGTCGAATCAAGAAGTTCTCAAAGACCTTTACAGATAGTGATGGAGTTGACAGAATAGAGCGATCACAAACAACTCAGCACGTCATCGATGGACTTGCGTCAATCTTCAACGATGAGATTGAAGCGCTCACACTCACCGAGGTAGAGTTCCAACGAACCTATCTCCCCGATGGATCATCCCTCTCCCTCAGCAACCCTACGGGAGTTCGAAATGATCTCAACTCAGAAGCCGTCTTTCAGGAACTAGTCGATCTTCAGAGCTTATCCGAACTGTCCCATCTCGGCTTCAACCACAACAAGACGGGGAAGAAGGTCGAGCTGAAAGTAGAGCGGGAAGAAACAGGATTTTACTTTGAGATCCAAGACCGGTACCTGCCCGAGTCAGAAAAGGAGGCAATTCGATTACTGATCGAGGACAAACTGGGCATCTCATTCGATAGCATCTATCCATATGACGTCCAGCTACGAGATTCATACATCTTCCACCAGATTCTCACGGGGGCAGTTGAGACGTATAACCGATATTTCGAGGATTTACCGGAAGAAGAACAGTCACTTCTGAACGAATTCATCGACGTAGCCGAGATTGACACATATGAGTGTTATCGCTGTCACGAGGTATATGAGGAAGAAAAGCCGGACGAATGTGACGAATGTGAAGGTGATAGTTTCAGAGACGACATCCGGCGGGAGGTCAGCGTTGACGATGAGGCGATCCATGAAGCAGCATTTGAGTCGCTAAAAGAGATCCGTGATACGCTTTCAGATAATGGCATCAACTTCTTGGACGTCTCAATCGATGGGTATGAGACGAAACACAACGACTACATCCGAGCCACATTCCAAGAAGTGGCGAGTGCAGGAAAAGAAGCCAACACGCACCGGTATGAGTACATCAACTATTGTCTCGGAAATGGCCGCCTTCCTCGACGAATTAATCAATACCTGCTAAACTCGGTTCTCGTCGTTTATGGGAAAGCGTATCTCAACGGGCGAGAGCACTTCGGGACGATTGACCTACACGACCTGTTGATGACTGATTCTCCAGAGGATCTTCTTACCTCAGCGATTCGTGACAGCAAGTCCCAGTTCAGAAACCGAATTATTGGTCGGGCTGACGAAGCGTTCGAACGCCTTCAGGACCTACATCAGCGGGGTGCAGCAGGCGAATTCGACGATCTCTCACAGGAGGAGCGGAAGGAGCTGAAGGAGGAGTACGACTACAACGAGTTTGAACGAGACGTGTTCTATCTCCTGAAATTTATGTTTCTCTTCACCGAGCGGTGGGGTCGAGAAGGAGAGACGGAAACAGATGGCTGTCTCGTAATTCCTGAAGACGACGGTTACTTCATCGCAAGTTACGACCCGAAACTCACCTACACAAAGAAGGGATACGATCTCGATGCCGGTGAGAAGAACAAAGCTGCTTGGTATATGGTTACGGAAAATCTCGGTGGTGCTCTCTCAGTTTCGCTCTCAGATGACGAAAACCTGGACGCCCACCTCTTCGTCTCGAATAATTTCCGAGAAGGTCAATTCCCCTATGTCGCCTCTCGTGTACAGGAGTGGTTCGAGCAGAGTGAGGATGTGGAGAAGGAAGATATCCCAGTTGCATTCCTCCCTCTCGAATCATTGTTGTCGCTTTACGATACTTTCGACCGACACTACGATCCGATAATCGAATACCCCTCAGTGAAAGCTGCGTTCAGAAGAGCATTCATAGAGAAGATCAGGAGCGGGGAGGATGGGTACTCTGTTGTGGACACCGACGCCTGCGACGCCGTCGAAGAACGAGTACTGCAGGCTTTGAAAGGCACTACCCGGAGTAGAACCCTCAAAGACCACACTGAATAGGGTGCGGTCAATTCTGTACCCCTTCTGGAAATAGTACGACACTACATACGGCGGTTATGACCACTGCTGAGGATTAAAACGGCGCGACGAGCCACTCCCCACCTTCTTTTCGTTCAAGTTGTGGACCAAAGACCTGCTGAAGCGAGTAGAGCTCGTCATCGTACCGAAGGTCGTAGGTCTTCCCGCTTCGATGAAACGACCCTTCGATGACGAACTGTATCGTGGGACTTTGATACTCCAGATCGTTCGCACGTTGATCCATCTCACGGGCGAGTTCGTTCGCCAGGTCTTCGTCACTCAGGGCATCCGACAGTCCGACGACACTCACTGTCTCGGGAACATCATCTTCCTTGAGCCGCTGGAGGAACTCCTTCACGGGGATCTGGTGTTCGAAAGTCTCGTAGGCGCCTTCAATGACGAGATTGTACTGTCCGGGTATTTGTCCGGGGGCTGCCATTACCTATAGCACGTCGCCGAGGGGTCAAAAAGGGGTGCGGTACCTCAATCGTCCCGTCGGAGGTCTTGCAGGGAGTTAACGCGTCGAAGTGCATTATACCGATCGCGGTAGTTGGGCGTTAGGTCGGGAGATCAATGCCAAGCGCCTCGTCGGTGGGCGACCAGGTATGCTTGTTCTGCTCAGCGAGGCCAACGTTCTGGAGACGGCTCAGAATCGAACCTACCTCATTTCGTTCTGTACCGTTCGAGTTCGGTTCTTCGAACGGTGAGTCTGGAAGCTCAGTCGCGTCCCCGTGGATAACACGACGGACCGCGCCACCAGTGTTCTGACGGAGTGCCTTGAGAACGAACTGTTCTTCCTTCGTAAGCCGGTCAATCGCGTCCGCCGGCTCTTCGACATTTCCAAGACGTGTCTCTGGCGTCGCCCATTCGTCGAGGACAAAGTCGATTATCGTCTCCTCGCGGTCTTCGATATTTTCCACGGACCACTCGTCGTAGTCGTTCTGGATATCCCATTGCACCCAGAGCTTCGACTCCACGTATCCCTCATCACACTTGGTCTCGAATGTAGCGTTCCCCCACTTCGAGTTCCACGGTCTGCTCGCAAGCGTGAGATTCCCGAGTCGATCAACGTATGCGTCGTACCGCGCTTCAGGACTGGGATACTCGTCGGCATCCTCGAGGGGTAGTTCGTCGGGACTCTGTGGCCAAATGTGTTCGACCGTGTATTCGTTGCTCATTGCTTCTGTGAGCGATGGTCCACCGCGCTCACCCCTCTCGTCAGCTCGGTGTTCGTTGTAGAAGTAGAAGAGATACCGGAGGTCCTGCGAGCTCGCTTTCGAATACAGATCCGCAGCTGAAAGGGACCGTCGGAACTGCGAGTCGTCCTCGTACCGGTTCATTAGGGAGACGACTTTGCTCACCCAGATATCGGCTGGACTGTCTTCGCTGATGTTTCGCGTGCGGACGTAGAGGCTGGACTCACCGGTGTGACTTCGATGGTTCCCAATCGAGTAGACGCGGAAGATGTACGTCTCAATCGCGTTCAGGAGCTCCTGCCTGCCATCGTCATCAAGATTCGGCCACGCTTTGAGGAGCAACGGGTAGAACTTCGTCGCGTGACGGAGGCGGTGTATTCGCTGAACAAGGGTCGAAATTTCATCATCAGCGGTACAGTCTAACACCTTCGATAACGCGTTGAATCCGCGTTCCAAGCTGTTGGTGTAGTCTTTGATGTATTCCAAGCACGCTCGTGGATCTTCCTGTCGAAGCTTGCGGATGTGCTCTTTCAGCTCGCTAAGGAAGGCGGGATCACTGTACTCGTCGGAGTTCGACCAGTCAAAATACGAAATGAAGTGGTAGCGCTGGACTGCATCATCGCTAATATCGGTGACGTACGGTGATTCCAACATCGTCTGGTGGTCGTTGTACATCTCCCCGAACGATTGTCTGATTCGACGGATGGTCGCTTGGGCCTCGCTCTCAGTATCCGCAGCGAGGTATGCCATCCGCATCAGGAACGACTTCGTCTTGTCGAACGTAGAGAGCGACCGACCTCGGTCGTTGACGCTATCGAAGATGAGCGTCGCCTTCTCGGGATTGGCTGCGTCAACAACGTACACCATCAGTTCGAGTTCGAGGATGGTCTCCCAGAGTAGCTTGAGTTCCGTAGCGACGTCCACGGGATCGACATCGGGGGATGCGGTGAGGTCGTCGAGTTGGCCATCGAAGTATTCCTTCGCCTCGATCATCTTCCGCTGAGACGGGCGATCCGGTTCGTGAACGTCGTGGCCCGTGAGTAGCCATTCGAGGTACTTGTTGTCTTCCTCGTCGAGGAGCTGAAGCTGATAGATGTTGTCCTCAACGAGAAGTGTCTCGCGCATCTCTTCGACGTCGGCGAGTATCTCGGACTCGTGATCCGTCTCCGGTGCGATTTCCTCCAGACACTCCGTCATCGAGCGAACCAGCAGCGCAAGCGAGGTGAGACGTTGTTGGCCGTCGATAAGGAGGTTGATGGGCTTTTCTCTCGAAGAGCCGTAGCCACCGGTACTCCCACCACTTTCCGTTTCGTCCGTCTTCTGGATGATGATCGTCCCGAAGTAGTGCTGTTTGCCCGGCGGAAGCGTGTAAAGATCAGTCCAGAGGTCATCCCACTCCGGTTTAGTCCACGAGTAGTAGCGCTGATACTCCGGAACGTGGAATACCCCTGCCGTCGTCAGTTCCTCTAACGACTTCTTTCCCGATTCCATATGGTCGTGTGTTCAGAGGAGGTAGAAAGTTCCCAGGGTGGTATTTGCTCCAACAGCGTACCTCGGTCAGCCATCCAAAGCTCTATTTCACGGCTCGGCTAATCAGCTTTCGAGCGCAACGGTGCTGCGTAGAGCCTGTGTGACCATATCCCGGAAGCCTGGCGGTGCAAGCCAAGAGGCGTCAAAGACGGACGTGGGCACAGGAAACGCACCGATTTTTCGATTCTACGGTACGGAGAGCTGCTACCGGGCTCAGTAACTAGTGATATCCCGGTCTCCGAGCACCCGCGTGTACGTGTCGTCGCCGGTCACGTCCGCGAGCCGTCCTGCGAGTTCGCGCAGGTCGTCATCGACGTCCCACTTCTCGACGTAGTTCTGGACTGCCTGCCCCTTCTCGTACCGGTAGCGGAGGAACTGGAGCTTGTCGAGATTCGAGAGGTGTTCACCACCATCGCCGTTGACGCGCTCTTGGATGTACGCCTGGCGCTTCTCGTTGTCCCAGGTGCCGAGTTCGAAGCCGTCGTCCTGGTTGTACAGGCGCGTCTCCTTGAGATCCTCCGGGGTGGCATTCGTCCCGCGACAGAGCTTGTTGACGTCATCGTAGGAGACGTCGGGCGTGTCGAGCAAGTCGATGAACACGTCCTCGACGCCGATATCGCTGGCCTCCTGGATGATGCCATAGATTTCTTGGACGACTTCCTTCGCGTCCATAATCTCGCCATCACGCTGCACCTTCCCGTGGTGCTTCGAGTACTCGCGGAAACACGCGCCCATCTCCATCACGCCGATGTCGCCGCGCGAGAGGTCGCGGTTCTCTTCGAGTTGCTGGCGTGTGCGCCGAGCCGTACGGTAGATCTCGCGGCGTAGGGAGTTCCATGACGCGGCTTGGGTGTCTTCGATTGGACGGGCAACAATGGCGATATCGAAAGAGACTGCTTCTCCAGTGATGAACTTGTTAATATCTGCAGTAAGGGGATATGCTGCGGTGACTTCAAATCCTCCATTACAAAGAGACTCTAACAGTTCGCCCCAAGATTCAGAGTCGCTATGGTGGTAGGTGAATGCAAGGGTACCATCTTTCTTGAGTGCTTTACGAATTGCTGCGAACGCTTGTCCGATTTCACGTTCGAAATCTTCCGCAGTTTTGTCCAAGAACGGGTTCGTCACAATAGACTCTGCGCGCGGAGTCTTTTCCGCAGCAAATCCATCGTACTCTCCTTCAAGGAGAGGCTTAAGCCACACGTAGAAGAAGTCTGAAACCTCAGAATACATCACGTTGTCATAATAAGGAGGATCGGTGATTACGGCATCAAACTCATTCTCAGCCTCAAGCTGTCTTGCGTCGCCGAGTGAAAGGGTGAAGTCGCTATCGATTGCGGGGAATCCAGTAGCTTTCTCAGTCTCTCCATCTTTCACATAACGCTCTGAAGGAGAATTAGCGTACTCTACACCGTTCAACAACTTATCCCAAATCGCACTGAACGATCCCGATCCAAATTTCGTACCCCAAACGTTGTTCTCAACTGGGTCTGTTGTAGGAACGAAGGAGTTCTGTTTGAATGAATGGTCTGCCTTATTATAGCCGTTGTTGTAGGTTACGAAAGTGCTGTTGTACCGGATAGAGTCGGAAAAGGCGAGCAGGAGGAACTCCCTTAGATTTTCGTCTTCCACCTCCTCAATCGCCTTAAGAAGCTTAGAAAGAGAATACAGCTGCCTTTCAGTGAACATATCTGTCCACTTACTGTACCCATGGTCGAATACTGGATTCCTCTCCGAAGTCATATGACCGGGAGGGATATCCTCATCTGGGACATACTCATGAAGCCCAGGACTTTCTTCCCACTCCTGTTTAACCTCCTCAAAGAGTGTTATGTCAGCTTCTTCGATCCGTTTGTAGCCCTTGTACGCACTTTTGTTTTCACCTGCAGCATCGCAGTGCTCACAGTAATACTCAAGCGCGTAGAGGCGCAAGTCGAATCCGCCTTGTTCTTGGATGGCATCGGTGATACCGTACTTTTGTCCGCAGTCTGGGCAAGTATACTTACTCCGAGATACATTCCCCTCTTTAGGTATGAAATCGTGACCACAATCGTTACAAATACACTCTGATTGCCAATCGTCTATTAGTGTCACTGCCTCACAAGATGGGCAATGAACGTTGTACTTGCCTTCATTTTCGTAACGACCAGCAGCGACACGATAATCCTTGAACAGCGGAACTGTGTGCCCACACGAGACACAGTCCAACTCCTTCACCCAGAAGTTGTACATCACGTCGGCGTCGTGGTCGCCGTTCGGACAGGGCGTCTTGTAGTACTGGGTGATCTCGTCAGCGACCTCCTCTTTCACCTGCTCGAAGGCTTCCTCAAGTTCTTCAACGTCGGTCTGGCCCGCTTCGAGTTCCTTCTTCGTGACGAACCACGCGACCGGGTTCAGGTCGTTGCCGACGACTTCAGCGCCGAACCGTGACGCTTCAACGAGCGACGTACCGCCGCCCATAAACGGGTCGAGGATTTTCTTGTCCTCGACACGAACATCCTTCGGGTAGAGCTCCCAGAGGCTTTCCGGGTTGGTCATGTCCACGCGTTCGAGCAGCGACGCGACGTCAAGGTCGGACTCGCCGTCGGCGTCGTCACCATAGGACGCGAGGGTGCTGCCCTTATGGCCAGGTTCGAATACCGAGACCTGTTCAGGGTCGTCCAGCAGTGTATAGAGAGATATAGCACGGAAGACACAGCCGAGGCGTCGCGCCCACCACTTGTGCATCGTGTAGATCGGGCGGTAGTACATCCTCGCTCGGCCCTCCTTCTCGGCAATCTCGTTCACGCGCTCGATGGGGAACCCGCGTTCGATGGGGAGTTCCGTCCGCTCCTGCCGACCCTGCGAAGATCCAGATTGCTCAGACATTATTCAGTATGTAGAAGCGATAACGCAGGAACCCCATAAGTGTGCGTTCTTTCCACCAACAAACACCTCCAGCGAGAACTCTACCCATTGTTCGGCAGTATCTCTAATACTCAGATAAAGCAACTGGGAGACGGACGAAAGCAATTAGAACGTAATCTGGAAATTAGCCACGTCGGATCAGTGGAAATTCTCTCGTGGTGTACGCTATTCTAGCTTTCAAGAGGAATCTAGCGATACAGGGAACTGTTATCACGTTCGAGTGTCAGTTCGCGGTATACAGACTCCGAGAGAACGATGGTTGATAATCTAATTCTCACTGTGAAGGATGTCGTTGAAGATGGAGACGAACTGGTAGTCGCATTTGGCAATCAGAACACAATTCTGGTGTACAATGACACGGGGGAAGATCCATCTCCCGGAGCAACGGTGCGGCTTGATGAAGAACAGATCAATGCGGTAGAGGTAATCCAACCAGATGGATCTGATTCAGGAAACTTAGTCGGAGTCGTCAAGCGAGTATCTTCTGAGAAAATAATTGTTCAGACAGAGAATACACATCTCAGCGTGTTGTATCCCGAGGAATTGGATCTACGTGTTGAGGACACTATTGAATTGGATTCTACTTCTGGAAGAGTGCTGGGTAAGATTGAGGATATTGACCCACCAACATTTGATTCTTCGAGCGAATCTTCCGATTTAAGTCGCTACCGAACAGAGAATCCGGACAATTCTTTCGACGATATTGGTGGGTTAGAAACCATTAAGGAACGAGTTAAAGAGGTTGTCGAATTGCCATTAAGCAAAAGCGACGAGTTTAGCGAGATCGGAGCAGATCCTCCAACCGGTGTTCTATTCCACGGACCACCAGGAACAGGTAAGACGCTGTTCGCAAGGGCTGTTGCTGATAGTTTAGAAGACGGAACGTTCTATAATATAAATGGTCCTGAAGTGCTTAGCAGATGGTATGGAGAAAGTGAACGGGAAATTCGGCGGATCTTTGAGGATGCTAGTCAGAGAGACGGGCCATCAATAATATTCATTGACGAAATAGAAAGCATTGCCTCTTCGCGGGAAGGGTCAAGAGAGGTCAACCGTCGAATTGTAACTCAACTGTTGACGGTGATGGATGGGTTCGATGAATTCGAAGATGTGATTGTTATCGCTGCGACAAACCGTCCGGAGGATATTGATCAAGCATTACGCCGTCCGGGTAGGTTCGACCGTGAAGTAGAGTTCCCTTCTGAATTACCAATGGAGGACCGGGTTGATATATTGGAAACCGTCTCAGAACAGGAGGAAATGAATGTCGCAGATTCCGTCGACTTCACCGGAATTGCAGAGGAGACCGAAGAATGGACCGGTGCTGAATTAAAGCGACTGTTGAATGATGCAGCAGTTTCGGGTGTAAAGGACAGCCGAACAACGATTATACCGGAAGATTTGGCACTAGCATTAAGACGGATCGAACGATCACGACGTGGGAAGCAAAATGAATCCGGGGGTAAGGAGAACAATGCCTGATATGCCAATGTGGGTCCCCTCTTTCCTGACATCAGAGAGCGAAGATGAAGATGAGTTGCCTCTGCGCGAGTTCATATATCTTGACGAGGTGAGTGTAGTCAGCTTGTTAGCCTCGTTGACGCGGGAAGTAACAGAGGCTCGCACAGATATTGATATGACAGAGAATCGAAAGCGGTGGAGGTTTCGACTGAAAGCTGCTCTTTCACATCTCCCGGTTGTTGGGGGCGGAAGTGCGAGTCGTGAGACAGTGAGTGTCGATAGAGATACTGAGGAAGTTGTTCGTCGGTCTCAGATCGAGTCTAAATTCGATGAATTATATGCTGAAACATCTCCCCATCTCCAGTTGACCGAGAAGGATACTAAGTCAGGAGTCTCCGTGTCTAACCTCTCTAAAGGAGGTCTTTTGGAGGTAGATGTAGAATTTTCTGGTCATGAGTTATTCCACTACTACAAAGCATTCCAATATCTGATTGATGTTGCTGAAGACGCTGAATACGAGTTTGATAATCAAGAGAAGCAGGCTATCGAGTTGATGGGCTCACTTTTTGGAGATCAAATCCCCGTCGTTGGTGAATTAGAGAATTATGTATTGGTTGACGGTGCAATTCAAGAGAAAGATGAGAATGGAGATAGGGAAGATGCTGAAAGTCTCTGGATTGCTGGTACTCTGGACCCAGAGATGCTTTGGCAAGAGCCTAGCCAGTTCTTATACGAGGAAAACGAGTTTACAGCGTACGTTAGAGTATCCGAAGCGCAGATTCAGAAGGACTGGGATCCAATTAAGTTGACTCGCGTTATCAAAAGTATCTCGAAACCGATTGGGAATCAATTGAGTTCCGTTATTGATGCTGCATTTTCACAAGCGAAAGAGGAGTTCGATACTGCCGAGTTAGAAGAAGATGCTCCCGATGATCTCGTAAGGGAACATCACAACGAATACTTTGATTATATTGAGGAAGATGGGGATCTGAGTCTGTCTTCAGATCGCCGTGAAGAGTTATTGGTCACCGCATATAGTGAAACAACAATACAACCGGATGAGTCGAATTTTGAACTTGAAACCCGGTTGCTGAGGGAGCTAACTCAAGTGGTGGAAGACGAGGCAGACGTGAACTTAGACCGTGATACCCTTGCTCAGCGAAGATCCAGAATCATCAATAACGAGGAAGGGGTTGCAGATTCCGACTCAAACACGTCCAATCGAAATTATCTAGAGGTAAGTTTTGTTGCAGTTTACTGGTGAGGGTGATCTGAGTGATCTTGATCACTCTCCCACAAGGGAGACCTCAGCCAGCACTAATCGGGGAACCGTCCTGAGGAATAGGCTGGATGAGACGGACGGTGACGAAGTCCTCGTCGAAGCCATAATCAGAAACGCGGGCACCGACCAGTAGGAGAAGCAGAACTACTTCTGAAAGCTGATCTCGATCTTCAGGCTCGACGCCTCTTCCGGCATCCGCTCGAAGAGGTCCTGCACCTTCGTGTAGTCCTGTTCGGACCGCAACGTCAAGCTGACCTGCGTCCGCTCGACGTCGGCGGTCCCCTGAAGAGCACCGGGAACACCCTCCCTGTCGGGCAGCATGAAGGTGACATCGCCGTACTCGACGCTCCCCGTCTGGTGGTTGTTTCGCCACTTGCTCCGCATCGCAGCGACGTCGTCACCGTTGTACTCGAAGCGCCACGTATCAGCCTCTGTGTCGGCCTTCCGGAACGGATAGCCGGGCACCCAGTCGGTGGCCTTGTCCGACCCGGTTGTGTTGACCACGTACTCCGGTTCCTCGTCCTTCCCGATGTTCTCCAGCAGGAACGTCCGCACCATGTACTCGGTGACGCTGTCGTCGAAGCGGTCGGTGACCTTGTTGACCGTGAACTGGTCACCCGGTTCTAAGTCCTCGATGTACGCCAGAATCTGGTCACCGATTCGGTCGGATACCGTCGGGACAATCTTGACTGTCGTCGGCTCCCGGTCGCCGAGCGATCCGAGATACCGACCGCCGGCCTCCAGCACGTAGTCGTCGACGAGGAACTCGTTGACCGCCTCACGAGCAACCGATTCGGTCTCGTCCGGCGGCAGGAACACCGCTTCGTCCGACCGAACCTCTCCGATAATCGTGTCGAGATTTGCGTACCCGTCGTCGTCGATATGCTCCTCGATACGGTCCACAAGGGACGACGCACCGACGACCTCCGCACCGCCGACATCGCGGAGCGTCGCGTCGGACTGCGGCTTGTCGAGGATCTCGTTCCCTTTCACGATGACGTACTGGTCCTCACGGGCGAGCCGGCCGATAGCCCGCATCACAACGTCGTGACTGTCGCCGTCGATCCAGATCTCGCCGTCCTCAACGAGCTCCAGTTCGAAGTCGCCGATGTCGAGCGCAGTCGTCCCACTCCCGAAGCGCTGGCGGAGCTCCTGCTCGGCGTCATCGACGCCCCACACGTCCACGTCATCCTGCTGAACGAGCACAGTGTCCAGCGAGCTTCCGGAAAGGTCGTCACGGAACCCACCAGTGTCACGGGCGAGTACCGGCTTGCCGTCGAGCGCTTCGACGGTTGCGTTCAACACGTCGTTGGCACTGCCGGGAATCGGGAGCTCTGGGTCACGGAGGAACTGCTCGTAGATATCCTCGACCGAGATTTCTCCACGTCGCTCCAGAAGGTCCTCGGCGATGTCCCAGACGTGCGACTGGAGGTCGAACGGGTCAGCTGCCGCAGAGTCCGCAATATTCGAGGCGTCGAGTTCCGCCTCATCAAGGACGAACACATCGAGATCCATCGGCTCCACCTTCGCCCACTCGTCATCGTCCATCAGATTGTCGCCGTCGATCACATCGCCGTATAGGAGTTGAAGCTCTTCACGGAGCTCGTTCTCCTCCTGCTCCATCATACTGCGAATCGATGTGCGGATTTCGTCGTCGAGAGACTCGTCGGCGAGTACCTGTCGTGCGCCCTCAATGTACCGCGCCTTGTCGATATACCGTGTGCCGGACTCGATGGCCTTGTCTCCCGAGGGCTGGACGAACACGAGTGTGTTGCGCCACTCGCGTCCGCGACCGTCGTTCGTGATGACCTTCTTCACCTCGTCCTGAGTCCACTGGCCGTCTTTCACGACGACCTTCACCTCACGGTCGTCCGGAATGTCCCGCATATCGTTCGTCCGGAACCCGACTGGGTGCGCGTTCGAGCCGAAGATATCCGTGATGAAGTCAGCGATCTCGGCCTTCGCCGACGTCTCCGACACATCCACAGCTGCGTTTCGGATGAGTGCGTTCGGGTTCTGCCGGTCACGGATGGCGTACTTCCCGTTCAGCTTGTGGAGGTGCCATGCAACGCCGTGCAATCGTTCGAGGTTGAGGACGACGTCGGAAACGAGGTCACCTGTCTGGTAGGCACCCATCACGATCTCCGACACCTCCGCACCCTCGCCTTCGCTCGGCTTCAACGAGTAGAGGAGAATCGTGTTCAGGATGCGACGACCGTGGGGCACTTCATCCGTGTCAACACGACTTTTGATGTCACCGGTAGCGGCGTTCAGTCGTTCGTAGTTGATCTTCGCCAGTTCGTCCTCGAACTCGATGGCGTCGATGTCGCCGTGTGTGATCAGGTCCGTCTGATCCTGCATCTGCAAGAGGACCTTCGAGAAGAGGTAGATCATCCCGCGCGTGTTCTGGTTGCCCTCATCGGCGTAGTAACGTGTCTCAAGGGCGTCCAGAAGCACAGGGTGGAACGGATAGAGATCGTGCATCTCCGACAGCAAGTCGTCGGGGAGATCGACGTGCCCGTCTGCTTGGTCATACGCGTCGAAGTACCCGTTGACGATCTCGCGGGCCGCACTCTCGTTTACGGAGTCGATCAGGCGGTGGCGCAGGACCTCGCGCTTGTCCACCTGGTTGTTCATGTTGACCTCGACCGCCTGTTCCCGATTCAGAATGTCGTGAACCTCAGATCCTTCGCGGAGCACAGAGACGATGGTGTAGAGTTCGAGATCCGAGAGCGCGGTCGATTCGAGCAGTGACTGGAGGAATGCCTTGTTTGCGCTCTTTCGATCACCCTGAAGCGTATCAAACCAGTCCTCCAATTCGTCCACGAAGAATGCGACAGTGGTGTCGCCGACGGCCTCCTGAATCGTCTGCATATCGGGATAGCCACCCGACTCAAACGTCCCAGGATCGTAATCAAGCGCCTCGAAGAACGGTTCCCAGAGGTACTCGTACTGTTCGTTCTGCATCGCAACCGTGATCGGCGTCGCCGATTCCGGAAGCGCAGCGTCGAACCCCTCAACCGAATCACTTGCCCACGCACCCGCGGCATCGGGATCATCGAAACAGTGGTACAGTGCCACCATCTGGTGAGACTTCCCACTGCCGTACGGGCCATAGAGGATGTGCGTGCCTCGCGGGTCGTCCCCAGTCAAGGAATCACGAAGAATCGAGAGGGCCTCTCGAAGGCCCTGAGTCATCAGCGTCCGTTCGAAAAAGAGTGCTGCGTCAGACTCGAACTCGTCGTCGTCGTCAACATTGTAGAGTTTTACCTGCCCATCGATCTGTCCTTCTTCCCGAAGCTCGCGGCTGAGGGTCACCGTGTCTTCGAGCGTATTTGGTAAGGATCCCGTCTGTGCCATCTTGATACTTAAACAAACCTCAGTGGCACCCAATAAACACTATGGTCCCGCGAATTCAGCGGCTTTGTTAGTAGTCTTCAGCCATATCGGGAGGAATCGGAGTGTGGGTGCAATTCGGCCGACTAGGGATTGTTACAGGCGTGTCGTAGTTCTCGTTATCATACCGTTCTTTCAACCGGTCAAGTAGCGGGTCAATTTCCCACGTGTCGCCAGCTAGTTTCCTGGTACACTCTGACCCTCTGTTTTCGTGTGGCGAATGTGGAATATAACATTCTGAGTACCCGAGTTCCTTCAGTTGTAGAAATGCCCCGTGGTTGTAGAAGCGAACAGCTTGCATTCGAATCAAGGCCTCATTCCAATCGCTGCTAAACGTATTATTATCGTGTGAATGCGGCGATTCGCGCCGTGGAAGCTCCTGTAGAACACGTTCGTATGCCTCTTGATATTCAATTTCGCAGTCAAAGAAGTCGATGAGAATATCTCGTGCATTTTGTTCTCGGTCGCCACCTTCTACCCTCTTTCCATAGATTGGGCGACCAGGAATGATGTCGGCGATCTGCGTTTGAAGGGCATCGTTACTTCGGATTGCTTCGGGGATTTCTAAGTAGTGACTGGCCCACTGGGTCATCTTTGATTACCTACCCTAATATTATTTCACATCCACTTAGTGATTCGGTGGGAGTTCAGCTGCATATTTTCACTTCCTAAATGGAGACACAGCTGCCTGGTTGCTGATTTGTAGTCACAAAACGTATTTCACGCACACCTGCTTCTACGAACATATGAGCGGGTACGACCTCGTCGATATCGAGGTCACACACGAATCTGCTGACGATCTTCTGGATTCGCTGTCTGAGGGCGGTACTGATGGGAGTCATCTGCAGAGTATCCAGGCAGTCCGTCTGCAAGCAGGCCAGCCGGATTCAGAACTCCGATCACTGAAAGAGTTAGACGAGAACGCCGTCAAACTTCTCGAACACCAAGTGGATGCAGCCTACCGGGCTCTCTTCGAGATGGACGGAAAAGCACTCCTGGCTGACGAAGTCGGCCTCGGGAAGACCATCGAGGTCGGGATGATTCTCAAGGAGATGCACTTCCGTGAAACGGACGAATCCGTCCTCATCCTCACTCCTGCACAGTTGGCCAAACAGTGGCAGGCTGAACTCCGAGAGAAATTCGGTCTTGACTTCGTCTGCAACTACGACGACGAATTCGAAGATTTCGACGTCCACGATTACCTCATTGCAAGCATCGATACTGCGAAGAGCGAGCGACATCGTCAGACGGTTCTTGACCGCAACTGGGACGTTCTGGTACTCGACGAGGCCCACTATGTCAAAAACGAAGAGACGGACCGTTACGACCTCATTGACCAGCTTTCCTACAACTACGCGTTCTTCCTGACGGCGACGCCGATTCAGAACGAACTGACTGACCTGTATAACGTCGTCTCACTACTCCGCCCTGGGCTGTTCGGCACACGCGACGTCTTCCACCACTACTTCGTGAACAGTAATCAGGAGACACTGGTGAATCGAGACGAGCTACAGGACCGGTTGAACAAAGTGATGATCCGGAACCGACGGGAAGACACAGATATCGATTTCACAGATCGGACTATCGACACACGGACGTTCGATCCCACTCCGAAGGAACGCGAACTCTACCAGGCAGTCTCCGACTACGTCAAAGGTGCGTACAGTCAGGACCAAGGCCAGAAGCTCGTACTGATGCTCCTTCAGAAGGAGGTCGTCAGCAGCCCGATCGCACTCAAGAAGACCATCGAGAAGCGACTCTACGACCAGTCGGAGCTCACGCACGCAAACGAACTGGAGTCGATCTTAGATCTGATCGATGAGATCGATACCGTGACCAAACAGGAACGACTCTTGGATATCGTCGAAGAAGCCCGCGACAACGTTGAGATGGGGAGAGTCATTGTCTTCACCCAGTTCCGAGCAACCCAACAGCAGATCCTCGACAGACTCGCCTCGGAGGGATACACAGTACACGCATTCCACGGCGGGCACTCAAGCAGCGAGAAGGAGCAAATTGTCGAGAACTTTGAAGAAGAAGGAGGAATCCTCGTCTCAACCGACGCTATGAGTGAAGGCCGTAACCTACAGTTTTGCAATATATTAGTTAATTTAGACTTGCCGTGGAATCCGATGCGTGTTGAACAACGTATCGGACGCGTACACCGGATCGGCCAGAAACGAGACGTATTCATCTTCAATATGGCGTTGAAAGATACGGTCGAAGAGTACGTACTGGAACGGTTGTACCACAAGATCGATCTCTTCCAGCAGAGCGTCGGAGAACTGAGCTCAATCCTGAGCCGCTTGGAAGAGTCGGGGACAAGCTTCGAAGACGAGATCTTCGAACGGTTGGTGGCCGCTGATTCCGAAGTCGATCTTGAGAACGACTTCGATGCGATGGCAGTTGACCTCCAAGAACAGCGCGAACTTGCCGACAAACTTGAGGAGTTCAATAGCGGTGTGTTCGAAGGATTCGACCTGGGGGAGAGCGATGACTGACGCTTCGATTTCTGTCACGCAATCTGTGGTAGAGCAGTTCACAGAACGGTATCTCCGATCTATCGGCTGTTCCATCGAGCGAAGTGACGATCACTGGCTGGTGTCGGTACCCGATGACATAGACACCGAGATCACCCACGGGAGACACACACTCATCCGGGGGGAGGGTACTCCAGACGATGACGATGATAGAACGAAAGGGCTGCATCCAGAGAGCGCGTTCTTTCAACAGCTACTCCGTGAGGCGGGTGAACGATCGCCGTCTGGCAAGCTGTCGATAGAGAGTGAATCTGACATCGAGAGTCCGGAGTGGATCCAAAACAGCTCTGTCGAGGTACAGAGCGCACAGTTCACTCCGTATTACGACCGCACAGCCATCGTGGTTCTCTTTCGTGTCGGTATCGAGACCGTCAGTGAATACCAGCAACAGCTTCTCCGTGCCGTCGCTGTAGACACGCGGTCAGAGGAGAGCCTTCCTAAACTGGCGGAGACATTCCTCGAGACCACCACAGTAGAGAGCGAGTCGGCCACTAGTGGCGCTGTACAGCTGACCAAGACAGATGTGCGGCCTCTCCTCGAAACAGCCCGGGAACTGTTGCTGGAAAGCGTACAGGGGCAGCTCGACGACATTCATCGAGAAGCCTCGCGTGCGGCAGATTCAGAAGTTGAAGAGTACCGTCAGATGCAACAACAGCGTCTCCAGGAGCTACAGGAAGAACACTCGAACCTGTCGTCGAAAATCAACGATCTGAGTGAGAAGATCAACACAGGAGACGAGGATTCACGCGTCCAAGCGTTGCGAGAACGGAAAGAACTCAAATCGGAGTACGAGGAACTCGACGAGACGCTCAACGAATTACAGGAGCGCCGTGACAGTGGATTTCCCAATCGACAACGAGAAATCCGAGAGCGGCACTCACTCGACGTGCAGATCACACTGCTTACTCTGACGGAAGTTGAGTACGAGCGAGGCGAGATCGATTTCGAACTTATCGACGGTAGCATACATCAAACCGTTACTCTCGGATACGGGAGTGGGATCGGTGTAGTCGATACTGTTCGATGTTCGTCGTGTGAACGGGAACTCACCGAACGCAACCCGCTTCAAACGATTTCAGATGGTCTCGAATGTCAGAGTTGTACCAAAGGGCGGTGATACGGCGATCCCTCGATAGTTCAATAGAGCAAAGCCGCGGAGCGAATAGAGCTAGTACACTGATTCGTCAAGGAAGCCACCGAACGAGCTGGATATCCGGAACTGAAGGCAACGCCCGGGCTACCGTAGTGAGAATTTGCTGAAAAGATTCGAAACCTCGGTGAAGTGGCGCTGTTAGTCTTGGAGGGTGGCGACTGTTCGGCCCGTTTCCTCGGCCTCTTCGCTGCGCGACATATTGTACGTCGCGAGCGCTTCTTCAACCGCCTCATCAAGACTCATTGTTCGACCTGATTTTGACTCTTCTACCCTATAAACGCATGCATGGCGTCGGACAAGTAACACGCAGCCTCAGTTCATCTCGGTCGGTGCTGAGTGCGCGGATGTTCTTCTCTACTCTGAGGAATCCGTTGCCGCCGAACAACTTGGCCCCGAACGAATTCCGGTTATGTCCAAGGAGACATCTGATCTGCGGTATGACTACTCGGGGACGCTGGCTTCCGAACGCTGTTCTTGACCAATTAGTGCGGCTAGGTCCGCTTTCGTGAGTGGGTCGATGTTAACGCGATCCCCTTCGGCGGTATAGAAGATACCTGCAGTCACGTCTCGGCCAGGGAACCATTCAGCCAACACGTGATAGTACACGCTAAGTTGCTTCCGGTACTCATCCTCAGCATGCCGTCCGAGGTCAGTCTTGAAGTCGATGATCTCGACGGTATCGGGACGAATGTGAACGAGGTCGACGATTCCTGAGATGGTGACCTGCTCGCCATCGACAGTGAGCGGGAGATAGGCGTCCTCCTCGACTCGGAATTCTCCACCGAGGGAGTCCAGGAATGACTTGATGTGACGCTCGTCGTCGTTCGAGGGTTCGACGTCCCCCTCAAGTACGTACCGCTCAGCGAATTCGTGGGTCTGCGTTCCGAACGCTGTCCCTCTCCCGTCATCGACATCCTCGAACACATCGTCACGCATCAGCGTATGCGGCGAGTGACCGACTGGACCATCCGGCGTCGGCACGGAAATCTGCAAGTGTGCCTGCGTTGTCTCGTCGATATCGTCTTCCTGAACGTTGGGTTCCAGCTCCTCGAGGTCAACCGGGAGCTCTTCGATGAACGTGTTCGGGCTCTCGCCTGCAGCGAACACGAGGTGGTTCTCAGTCCGCGTCATCGCGACGTAGAGCAAGCGTCGCTCTTCGTCGTATCCACGCGGCAGACACTTCCGGAGGACGTCAGTCCGCCAGTTGTCGTGAATATGTGGATACCCGTGATCATCGGCGTAGAGCTTTCGCTGGCGTAGTCCAATCGGATCGTCGAACGTGATCGCGTTACTGTTCCCGCCTGACGGTGGGAAGCGGTGGGAGTTCATGTTCGCGAGCACGACAATGGGGTGCTCGAGTCCCTTGGCCGCGTGGATGGTCTGGACCGTCACCGAATTCACACCGGCGCTCGCGTGGACCTCGTGGGTGCTTCCGTCCTCGATGCCGCGTTCGATGAATCGGATGAGGTCACCTCGTGTCAATGTCGTCGCGCTGTGGACGGACTGAATCGTCGTCAGCAGCACGTCGGCGTAGGCCTCGTCGTAGTCGTACTGGGAGAATACACGCTGGGCAATCCCACCGACCGTCTCCAGTGACGCAAGCTCGGACTTGAACGCCTGCATGTTGGTGGGGTACTCCTCGCTATCGAGCACGTGTTTGACCTCGTCGAGCGTGTAGCCAGCTTCCTCAAGCACGACTGCCCATCCCCGCTCCGCGTCGGATTCGAGGATTCGCAGCCACGCCAGGAGAAGCTTCGCCGGGTCAGACCGGAACAACTCGATGCCTCCTTCATATGCTATCGGCAACCCATACGCCTCGGCGACAGAGAGGAGTTCTCGGCCGAAGTCACGAGTCCGGGTGAGAACGGCGATGTCACTGTACTCTGGCAGACGAAGTTCCCCATCCTCCTCGACCTGATACGCGTCGTTCCCGACGATCTCCTGAATCTTGGTCAGAACAGCTTCGTGTTCGTCTTCGTGTTGAATCGCCGCTATCTGAGAGTTCTCGTGCGCTGCGTTCGAGGAGAGCGACACAATTCTATCTCGCACGGCTGTCTCGTCGACGTCGTCCGTGCTCGCCGCGGACGTCACCAGGCTGTGCTCGGAGAAGTCGAGAATGTCCTGCGTCGACCGGTAGTTTTCGACGAGTTCGATATCGATGATCGGGCGGGTCGCCCACGACACTCGCTCGTGGTCCTCGTTGAGTTCGTCGACGAACCGATCCAGCCGGGATTCGAACTCAGTGATGTTCTCGACGGCAGCATACTGGAACGAGTAGATGCTCTGTTTCCAGTCGCCAACGACACAGACGTTGTTCGTGTTCGCGAGCAGGAGAGCGAGTTTGAACTGGATCTCGCTAGAGTCCTGGAACTCGTCGATCATTACGTACTCGAACGCGACATCGTCGCGGAGTCGATGGTCGTCACAGAGCAGGACGAACGCAAATAGTTGAAGAAAGCTGAAGTTGAGGTAGTTCCGACTGAGTGCGAACTCAAGGTACTCGTGGTAGACGTCGTGAACGAAGTTCTTGAGGCCCTCTCGCTGTTCGTCAAACACCAGCTGTGCGACGCCATCAGGAACCTGCTTCTCACCCCATCCGCCACGGATCTCGTCCTCCTCGGGCGCGTCTGGGAGGTAGCACTTGTCGTCTCCGTAGCCGCCGAGTTTCGAGCGAAGCTTCGACTGCTTGTTCCCGTCGTTACGGGGCTGGTTCAGCTCGTCGAAGATCTCGCGGAACGCCTCGAAATCACCGTCCAGATACCGTTCGCCGTTGCGATACCAGCCATCAGCCGTCGGGAAGACACCTTTCGCCGCAAGCTGATTGATTAACCCGAGGAGTTCGACTGGTTCCTCGACGGCGCGGAAGACGTCGTCGTACTCAGGGTGGTCGTCGCTGAACCGACGGATGAACTCGCGGAACTGCGCTTTCTCGACGTTCTCGTCTTCGAGGACACGTGTGGACCCCGTGATGCGGTCGTCGATGCCGAGGAGCGTCGGTGCCTCGAAGCCGTGCTCCATGAGGATGTCGTGACAGAGGCTGTGGAACGTCTGGATCGGTGCGTCCGAGAGTTCACGCATCCCGTAGTCACAGTGGGCGACGATTCGGTCCTTCATCTCCGTCGCCGCGTTGTTGGTGAACGTCACGAGGAGGACGTCCTCGGGCTCAACGTCGTCCTGGTCGACGATTTCGGCGTAGCGACGGGTGACGGTGAACGTTTTTCCAGTCCCTGCGCCGGCGTCGGCGACGTGGATGCCCTGTTTGCTGTCGATGAGGTCTTGCTGTTGATCGTTCGGTGCGGTCATCTCGACTCACCCTCCAAGATGCAGTCTCGGTTGGCCACGTACCGATAGTTCGGGTCGCCGCCGAGTCCCTGAACCGGGAAGCGCTCGTCACCGGCACGACGGTCGTTCAACTCCGAAAGGCGATCTCGGACGAACTGCTCGAATGCGTCCACGTCGCCAGTGAAGTAGTTCTGGTTGCGAATACGGAGCAAGTGTCTCAGGGCCTGTTTACAGCCCTTCTTCACGTACTTGTAGTCCCCAACATCAGCGATCAGTCGCTCAGTGAGCGCTTCGCCGAATTCGGATTCGATGAGTTCGTCGCTATCGCTTGTGTCCAGGAACTCATACGTATTCAACACGGTTTGGTACACCTCGTACGTCGACTTCGAGAAGGTCTTGTTGCAGTCGTTCGCGGCGTCTTCCTGCAGTTCGGTGAAGACAGTTGGACTTGCGATGTACTCCTCGTAGCTGAGTGGGTAGTAGGTGACTGTCGTGAGGCAATCGTCGAGAGACCCATCCCCAGTCACCACATCGTCGAGCGTTTCGAGGAAGTGGAAGAACGTGAATCGTAGTTCCTCATCCGGGCACTCAGTGCGCTGGTGAGCGAGATACAGCAATGCCTGGAAGTTCGGTTTGTCGCTCGGTGGATCGAGCGCCGAATGCTTGACGATGGAGTATGCCGACTTCTTTGCACCACTCTTGTAGTCGAGGAGTCGGGAAGGGCTGTGAACGAGGTCGATCTTCCCCTTCAATCCGAGGTCGGTGTTCTCGAACCAGCGTTCAGTGTGCGACGCATCGATGGGGCGGTCGTAATACTCTGCGAAGAAATTCTCCCCCCAGCCGCTGTCCGGCGTCGTCAAGCCATCTCCCTGAGGCGGATTTGCTTCGAGGAATTCGACGATGGTCTGGAGCCCGACGCGGTATTTCGTGAGTCGAACCTCCCGATCGACGCCTCGGAGGAACGGGTCGACCTCGTCGAGAATGGCTGCTGCGACCTCATCGAGTGTGTCTGTCGTGATGACGTCCGGATGCGAGACATAGAACTCCGCGAAATCGTGAAACAGGTTCCCTTCCCTAAAGTGGTCCTTGTCCGGAATGTCGACGAGCCGACTGAAGAAGTAATCGCGGGGAGAGTTGACGTAGGTGTTCAGGCTCGATTGGCTGAGTGCGGTGACTTCCTCGGGTGAGACATCGAGTGGTTCTTTTTCGAATCCGTCCTGTGTCGTTCGAGATGCCCGTGAATGCTGCAGTGAGTCCAAATCACTGAATCGGTCAAACTCCTCGTCGAACAGTTCCTCGAAGTATAGGCACGGGGTCACGGGCGTTCCACCGGCAGTGTCCTGCACGAGGTAGTACTGGTCGACGCCGTTCTGCAGGAGGAGTTGGAACTGCCGGATGTTCCGCTCGAACTCCTGCTCTCGGTCGACCCACGGGCGACGAGGCGACGAATGTGTCCAACCTTCGTCGAGGCCGAGATAGAACACGACGGCGCGGTCGACGTGAGCAGCCGATTTTGCATCCGCCAAGAGGACACCGTCGTTCTCCCGGTCCACGGGCACTTCGTACGACTGTAGATAGAACTCGAGACGGTCAACTTCCGGTTCGGTGACGGCGTCGTCGAGGATGCCGAGCGTCGCAAGTTCCTCTCTGAAGGCGTCGATAGAGGCGTCCGTGACTGCTTCGTATTTGTCGATGGCCTCTTCGAATGTGCGGGAACGAATTTCATCGCGGAACTCGAGGAGCCAGTTTACTTCCGGTCGGTCGAGGTCGTAGAGACGCTTCTCGTCGTGTTCAATGTCGACAGGCATTCCGAGTTGGGTGAGGAGTGGTCGAACGTCGCCTACTCGTGTATCCCGACCAGCGTGGGCACTTCGAAGGAGCTGTAAGAATGCGCGGTGACGAGCATCGTCATTGAACCCCGGACCACCGTAATATGGAATCTCTGCAGCTTCCAGCGCTGACTCAATGAGCGAGGAATACTGGCTAGCTGCATCGAGGACGACAGCCACGTCGTCGGCGTTCTCCGGTGTGACCGTATCGAGGACCGCGTCGACGATTGCGGCCGGTGAGTCGAGAATGCGGAAGGATGGATGATCGAATGACTCCTCGGTGAACGGGTCAACCGTCTCGTAGTCTGGGGGAAGGATCGAGCGTTCGAGTTCGGTAAGCTGCTTGAAGCCGACGACAGCGACCGACGTGCCGGCTTCAATACTGTACTCAGTGAGACGATTAGACGTCGTGTCCATCTCTGCGATACAGTCAACAGCGGTATGCGTTGCCGTCGTCGCGAACTGCTCGTAGTCCAGAACAGCGTCAGCCGTCCCCTGATACTCCCAGCACTGGAGAATGTTCCCGACCGCATAGGATGTCTCCTTCCAGTTGAGATCAGTCGTCTCGATGATTTCGAGGAACGCGAGTCGATCCTCGGCCTGTTCTCGGCGTCGGGCAGCCAAGCGCCGTGGTGTGATAGCGAAGGGCCCAAAATGAGGTTGGTCAAGACGCCGGTTCAGGGCACTCGCCATCGGCGCATCCGGCACGAGCACAAGGTCGAAATCCTTGCATTCCTCGTAGAGAGAATCGATAGACTTCGCTCGTGTAATTGACACGGACTATCGAACTCAGGTGGCTTTCAAAAATGTGTCGTCGGAACAGTCAAATCAGAAGTTCGGGATGATTCCGATAGATAACGGAAGTAGGGGGTAAACGAACGAAAGAGAGATGATGATGAGAGTGACTATTGCCGCTCCTCTGCTAAAATAGTCGTAACCACTGTGGCCAAACGGTCCATCAGTGGGAGCAAAAGAAAGGATTGCAAGCACTACACCAGAGACCGCTAACGCAAGTGACTGCGGTTGTCCGAACGAAAATGCAAACCCAGACCAGATTGCCAATCCGCACCAGACGATGAGTAAAGCGTAGAAAACCCTTCGAAGTTGGGTTTGTGCCCGCTGACGTTGCGTTTCAGCTAACCCCACGTATGCTGATTTCCGGTCTTCCAGATCACCAAACCGGAATAGATCCTTGTTGAACCGGCGGATGTGCTTCTCATAGAAATCATAGTCGTTCTTCACCTCAGTGATTGTGTCGTCCAGATCCTCAATTCTCCCTTGAATGAGGGGGAGGTAGAACCCAACAATCACAATAAGAACAAAAATCGAAAACGGTGGCACCAGATCTCGGTCGCTCCATCGAAGTACTAAGAAGATGTTCGCGACGATTGCACCAAGGAGCGTGAACGTCAACCGTTGGATATCTTGAGAGGTTTCATTGGCTGCCGACGAAAGCCTCTCAGTCAATCCAGCCATTAATGTCTGCGTGTCTTCAAGTACATCACTTAGAGCCTCGAAATTTTCTTCGACAGCAGATACTTGGAGGTCCTGATAACTCGATTTAATGTCTTCAATGACCTCTGGGAGCATCTCGATGCCACGCTCCGTACCTCGACAATGTTCAGTTATCGCCAGCTGCCAGAGATCTCGAAATGCGTCTTTTTTCTCTTCAGCTTCAAACGATTGATGAAGGTCTCTAATCGCACAGATTCCACTCTTGCCCCACTCTGCACATTGCTCAGACAAATCAATCCGGGGGTTGAATTCAGGTTCAATAGAGAATTGGAACTGCATCGTCTGACCGTCACGGTCAACAGCTGCGGAGAGAACTCCTAAGAGAGAATATGCATAGAGAGAAGAAACTTGTTCGCTATCGCAGGTTTCCCAAAGACCCTCAACTATCGAAGGGTGGATTGGTGAAAGGTCTCCACGCCAGTGAGTGAACTTTCGGGAAGCAGACATAGAGTCAAAGTACTGGTCGGCAGCCTCCTCAAGCTCCTCCTTTGGGAGTTCTTCAACGCTACTCGCGGTCCACATTGTAACGGGAAAGACCTCATCAGGAGCATCCTGAAGAAAGAGAAATACAGGGAAGGATTCGTATTCGAATAGCTCAGCAGCAACCTCATGTGGGCTGTGACTTCCGATCCATCTGAACAAATCCGATGGCGACCACCAAAGGAGAGGATTCAAGTTTAATCCGGAGGAGAACTCCTCGCTGAGGAGGTCCGAAGCAATTCGTCCCTTCTGAAGGCCAAGTTCGATGGTGACGGTAGTGTTCGCATCGTCGAGTTCTGATGCAAATTCATAAAGCAAGCCAGCAGCGTTCCGGATCTCATCTGGATAGTACCGGTCAAACCCTCGGCGATAAAAATCTACGTCGACGGCAGGATCCAGATCGCGGTCTGCGAGCGCCTCTAGACCTTCGTCGTTTACGCTGAGTTCTCTCCCAGACAATTCGAACAACCGCTGATCATCAGCTATCAAGCGAAATCCGCTAAAATACGCAGGAAACGAATCCCAAGCCTCGAATAGATTTTTGAATGTGCCCTCGGACAGAGAGCTGGCCTCAGTATTTATCGAGAGATTAGAGATGGCTTCATCATTGACTGATCCGGTACTCGAAACTGCGACTATCCTTTGAATGAACTCACGAGGCGTCATTTGAATAGGCTAGAACAGGTCTCGGATGTCAGGAACATTAGACAGGTCGTCTACTAAGGAGCGCTTCCCATTCCCACTTCCGACTGTGAGCTCTGGCTGTAGGTCAGACAGTAGCATATAGAACTGATCACCGTCTCGTGCGAGTTGGACATTATCACTTTCACGCAACTCACTTATTGATACACGGATCGATTTCCCTGCAATTCGAACACTAACGTCTCCCTGATCAACGTCTACCTCCGTTCCATCGGCATCATCCAACGTAATTGGGCCCCCATCAGTGAAGTCCTGATACGTGGAATAAGCAGCCGAGGTTTCATTTTCGCTGGCACGTTGCTTGATTGCAGACTCAACTAGTTCGTCCGGATGCGGAGCTGCTTTGAGATTCAGGAACCCGTACCAATACTTGGCGTAGTGTTGTGCCCCTCCCTCCTGATACAGCTGTGCACTATCTTCGTCAATTAGCTCCTCGTATTTGTCGTACTTAGGATAGACGACGCTTTTGTCCGTCTCTTCTTGGATAACGCGCTCGTTTTCGGTGAATACTGCTTCTGTGTCTTCGTGGTCGAGGTCAATTTCGTGAGCGCCTTCTAAGTAGGGAGTCTTTAGAATCGCAGCGAAGGTGTCGTCGTACTCGCTAAATTGAGTATAAATGAGAAGATCCGATACAGAGCGTGCTTCATTAAGGTAGAGCTGGGAAAGAGACTCTCCAACACTTTCGATGTCACTCCCATCTCGAACTCTTTCGAGTAATTCTACAGTCGTACGGTCCTCACCCTCAAGGTTTACCGATGCACTACGAGCAGCATCCGTGAAGATGTGGTTGCGAGCATTCTTCGTGTCGTCACTATTGTAACGTCGCCCAAGTGTGTCCCGCAGCATACTTGCGACAATCCGCTCGGCTTCTGCACCAGCGTCAGTAACTAGATCGTCTTCATCAAGCGTGCCAACAAGATCCGGGGTCGGTTTTTCGATTTCCTCACCCATTTCGCAACTGAATACGGCAACAGACTCGACATCCACCATTTTTGTAATTCAATAATAGCCGTGGTCAAATGTCTATCGGAGAAGATGACATATTGTGACCACAATCTCACACAGCCTCGGAGGATGGAATTGAGGCGTGCCTTCTGTTACGATTCATCTGTTCTGAATCGAAATCGAGACTGATCTCTCTTGGCGGCTTTGCGCTGGTTACGCTTCCGGAATCTCTTGGATGTCGAGTTCTCCGTCTGGCAAAACGTACGCCCCGAGGTGAGTATCAGTTCCGGCCGTTCGGCCGCTCGACGCCCTCGGCGGCCTTGATTTCGTCTGTTTTCTCGACTTCAGCGAACAGTTCTCGGTATGCGTCGGGCTCGAAGAGGTTGTTCCGGTCGAACAGCTCGCGGGCGGCGTCGGTGAGCTGAAAGAACCACAACCTCGGAGGATGGAATTGATGCGTGCCTTCTGTTCTTGTGAAGAACCTGTGAAACAGGAGCAGTCTTGTGGTTACACGTTTCTATCACTCAGAAACCTTTTCTGAGATATATACTCCGCGACCGCATCCTAATCGCCAGACGAAAGCCTGTCCATTCGCAGACAGCGTGAAAATAAGGAACGCATCGGCTCCCAAACTCCGAAACTCTGGAACTACCACGTTTTCGGGATATAGAGCGTCTACAAACGAATATCGGTCGAATCAGGCGAAGTTTGAGATGTTTTCACGGAAATGCTATGTATCGGTCGCCGACTAGCGAGGAGGGACGGGCCGATTGGAGGGAGTAGTCGATATCGTGCTCAGACCGCGAGTCCTGCGGCTTGCCGCAGGCGAGCGGAAGGTGCAGCAGCACCTTCTCATCCGACTTTTCGGAGAGAGTGGCCGACCGCCCGGACGAACGTCCTGGCGGTCACGACTGGTGGCGACCTGATTTCTCGCTCTATGCCGACTTTCACCAGAAAGTCGGTGAGCCGCCAGAGGTTGTACAGTAACGCTGCGAACGTGAAGTTGAACAACCGTATTCGGTAGTCTGTCGAGGAGGTCTTCGGGAGGTACGCCTTCACCGACTTGTACTGGTTTTCGATGTCCCAGCGACGGCCGTAACTGTTCGTAACGTGAGCGATCTCGTCGGGAACGACGTGATCGCGGTTGGTCACGAACACGGCGTACTCTCCATCAGCGTCGTCACTGGTGGCTGGAACGTACAGATACTCAGCGGTATGATCGACATCACCGTCGGTTCCGACGGGGACGTCGTGGTTGACAGCAGCGTCTACCCCATCTTTGCTCTTGATGTGCTTGATTGCCTCGTAATCGGATTCGTACGTCGGTACTGGTATCGTGTACAGCAGGCCACGACCGTTGATCTCTGCACGGACGTTCCTCGTGTAGAAGCCACGATCCAACAGAATTTCGTCCAGATCGACGTACTGCTGGGCTCTCGAAAGCAGACGCCCAACGACGTCTGCTTTCGAGTCACTTGGCGCCTCAGCTGGTTCCCAGTCTGAGTGTTCTTTGACGCCCTCAATCCCCAAGATGATCGGAACGTCGTTCCCGACGATCGTGATCGTCGCGAACGTGTAGCCGTGTTTCAATTCACCGTCGTCGACGTACCCGCTCACCATCGGCGGGTACGTCGACTTTGGGATCTGTTCGTCCTTGTCGATCCACGGCCAGACGTGGTAGGGAACGTGCGTGAAATCGACGGCCGCCACGACGTGGCGGTCGTCGAATGGATCTTCGTAACGTATCGTCTGGAGGATGTTCTCGGTCGCTGTATCGAACGCGTCCATGAGATACTCGCGGAACACCTCGGTGAACGCCACGATGTCCTCGATCTGTTGCTCTTGGAGTGGGACAGATACCTTTTGATCAGCCGGCATTGCGAACTGTTTGATCACTCGGAGGAACGTCGAGTCGTCACAGACGTTGTTCTCGTCGAGAAACCAACCAGCTTCACCCTCTGAATGGGCACTTCCTTGGGTGAGGCATGTCGAGGCGAACAGATCGAGGATCTGTTCGTCCTCGTAGACTCTATTCTGGGCCCTATCAGAGTCGAACTCGCCGAAGGCGTGCCTTCGGGCGAGCTCGACGATCTTGTTCCCCTGCTTTCGAACGTGTTCGCGTGTTACAGTTGGTTCATCACCGTCTTCTTCGATATCGTCTTCATCTGGGATGATTGGAACTCGTGCTTCCAAGATGACGCCGCGGTCAACGGCTTCTTGTGCGATACCTGTAGCTGCCGCGTTGAGCGTCAGTTTGGTCTGTTCACTGAACTGCTTCCATGCGTACGAGATTGATTGCTGGCTCGGTGCCTTGTCCAAATCAAGCGTCTTCAGGAGTGATGGTTGGTTTTCGAGGCGATCTGCGACCTCGCTCTGGGCGAGGTCGTAGATCTTCTGATAGAGATACACCCGAGCCATCGGTTCGGTGCCGTTTGCGGCCTTGTGTTGCTGGCGGTCGTCGGTAAGTCCGTCAACTGGAATCGATACCTCTCCAAGAACACGCCAGAGATGATCCACTGATTCACAGACTTCCCCAGCGTGATAGACGATCGCCCCCGCGAGCGCGGGGGCGTCGTCATCAACCGCCGACATCCGTTTTGAAGTCATCGTAGTTCTGAGCGCGGCGGCGAGCGGTTTCAAGTCGTCACATTAGTCGCCAGATCAACTGTTTCACATCTCTATTGAACTCATAGCTGTCTTGTCAATCGATACCGCCACGCAAAGAAATTATCAGCAATCTAGTGGTTGGTAGAATTTGAGATCCCGAAAACGTGAACTACCACAACCTCGGAGGATGGATCTGATGCGTGCCTTCGTTTCGCTATTAAAACATACTATTATTTATGTTTTTTGAGTCCACCCATATATTATAACATCGACACGATATTTACTACAGAGTGTGTCTGAGTAGGAGAGAGCAACAACGACATAAACACGACCTGCGTACCGAGGTATAAGCGATTGATACTCTACCACTTGACCACTTTGGGAAACAAAGAGTGTACCATCATCTCTATTTATATCGATCTGATATCAGACAGACAGACGGACCCACCGATACTGAGATATGACTGGCAACTGTGACTTGTGTGGTCGTGTGATTCAATCTTCCACATTTGAGACTGTTAGTGAGCGGTCATTCTGTTCAAGTGGGTGCCACGATGTGTACACGACGCTTGGAGCTCCCGATTCCCTCGATACCACCCAGACAACTGAGAACGGGATCGATCAAGAGGAAGACGCGGTTCCTACTGATCAGCATCGTTCTCGGACGTTTCTTCGGATCGACGGCATGTACTCCGCGACGTGTGAGGCGTATCTTGAATCTCTCGCCGAGAAACAAGAGGGAGTGACCAGTGCCGAGGCGAGTTACGTCACGGAGACGATCCGAGTTGAACACGATCCAGACACTGCTTCGAAGGAATCGTTGCGCGAGGCGTTGAGCACTCTGGGGTACACGGCGTATCTCCGTGAGGATGCCTCATCAGACGTGGGAGAGGCCGGTGGCACGACACGTCGATCACGGGAGATGGGTGGGATTCGAAAGCGCCGAGACGACCAGCTCTTGGGGATGCGATACTCCGTTGGGTTCCTCTTCGGTGCGTTTCTGTTGGTCCCATACGTTGCGATCCTCTATCCAGCGCAGCTCGCGTCGATTTTCGACTGGCAAGTGCTCGAAATATTTGAGGGCGCATTTCGGTTGGACAGCCAAGGGGCATTCGTATTCCTCCGACTGTATTTCGTGATGACTGGTATCATTCTCGTCTTTACCGGTCTGCCAGTGTTGCGTGGCGCGTATATCAGTCTCAAAATGCGACGCCCGAACACCGATCTGTTGGTCGCACTCACCGCCATCAGCGCGTACGCGTACAGTACGGCTGCCGTTATCCTCGGGCAAAACGACATTTTCTATGATCTCGCGATCATCGTCACGGCCGCGGTTACCGCGATGGTATTCTACGAATCGTCAATCAAACAGCGGGCACTTGATCGTCTCACCGAGCTCACCATATCACAGGTCGAGAGTGCACGAACGTACGACTCGGACGGAGAGACTGAGGAAGTTCGCGTGGAGAATCTCAATACAGGGGATGTCGTGCTCGTTCGACAGGGCGAACGTGTTCCAATAGACGGTGAACTGGTTGAAGACAGCTGTACCGTCGACGAAGCGATCGTGACAGGTGAATCGCTTCCGGTGCTCAAACGCGCCGGAGACGACGTGATCGGGGGGTCGATCGTGACGGACGGTGCAGCGTTGGTCCGTGTCGGCCCAGACGTAACGAGTAGTATCGACCGGATAACGACCGCCGTCTGGGACCTACAGAGCGCGACTCACGGCGTCCAACGCCACGCCGACCAACTCGCGTCGTACGCCGTCTTCCTCGTCGTCGGAGCCGCTGTCGCGGTTGGCAGCGTCGGTGTACTCGCATTCGGGATTGGCCTGCCAGATGCCGTCCTCCTCGCGCTGTTGATCATCCTTGCCGGCTCGCCGTGGGCCCTCGGACTTGCGACGCCCTTGTCGGTCGCGAAGAGCCTCTCCAGTGCGCTCCGGCGCGGGATCATCATCTTCGACGAAACAGTCTTCGAACGGCTCCGCGACGTCGATATCGTCGTCTTCGATAAGACGGGGACACTCACAACTGGGGAGATGGAGGTGATCGAAGCGGACGCGCCTCCCGAGTTACTCGACGCCGTCGCCGCACTCGAACAACGGGCGTCACACCCCGCTGCGAACGCTATCACGACGGCGTTCGCGGGCAGTGACGATGGCGACGCCGCAGCGGCTCTGCCGGACTCGGGAGATGACGCGGTCGGAACGGAAGGCGTCGGTCAGATACGCGATTTCACGAACCATCGGTCCGGTATCGAAGGCGTGATCGGCGACACGTCGTACCTCGTCGGGAACCTCGATCTATTTGCAGAACAGGGGTGGACCGTTAACGACGACATCCGGTCTCGGGTCGCCGACGCTCAGGAATTCGGACAGCTTCCGGTCGTCGTCGGTCGTGACGGGACAGCAGAGGGGCTGATCGTCGTCGGGGACGAGCCGCGAGACGGCTGGGATGACACCGTCTCTCGGCTCGGGGAACGAGGCACGGAGATCGTCGTCCTGACCGGCGACGACGAGGAGGCGACAGACTTCTTCAAGCGACACGACGCCGTGACGCACGTCTTTGCGACGGTTCCGCCGGAGGGGAAGACGGCGACGATCCGGCGGCTCAAATCTGATGGGGAGGTCGCGATGGTCGGTGACGGTACCAACGACGCCCCGGCGCTCGCCGCTGCCGACCTCGGCATCTCGCTGGGCGGCGGGACGGCGTTGGCCGCCGACGCCGCCGATGTTGCGATCGTCGATAACGACATCCGCTCCGTCGAAACCGCGTTCGACCTTGCGGGAGCGGCCCGCCGTCGCGTGAAACAGAACAATCTCCTCGCGTTCTCCTACAACGGTATCGCGCTCGCGGCGTTGGCCGTCGGGTTCTTCAATCCGCTGACGGCAGCGGCCGCGGTCATCGCTGGCGGTGGGTTGATCGCGGTAAACACTCGACGGAAACTCCTCGGGTAGCGAGGTTCGGTCGCCGCCAGAACTCGGAGCCGAGTCATCCTACTGACGTGGAAGAGTGGCTATCTATCATTCGAGCACCGTCGATCCGATCGTTGAGGTCGCCACCCGGATCCGCATCGCTTCTGTTTCTAAAGGACTAATCCTGTCCAGACACTACTACCTCCATGGAATTCGATTTCCTGCGTTCGGTAGTTCCACTCGCCGTGATCGTCGCCGTCGCAACGGTCGCGCTAACCGCTGTGATGACACCCTCGACCGTCTTTATGATGGTTCTTCCCTCGATGATCGCGTTCTCGGTGGTCGCGTACTTCCTCGGGATGAAACATGGCGAATTCCGTGTTAGTCCGTAGCGGTTCTGTCCGGTACCGCCCCCAAAGTCACAGTGTCAGTCCGTCTGAAGCGTTCTAATTCGGGTTACTACGTCTGGGGGTCCGCGCTTCGTGTTCAACAAGTCTCGATGAACGATCAGCAGCCGTGGATCGACGTGGCCGGGATGTTTACTCGGTGACTCCCGCACTGAGCTCAGACGCGTCCTGCCGGACGGGTGTCGGGGAGTCGATCGAATACACGAGCGTTCCGGTGAACAGTGCGATGCTCCCTAACAGGAATATCGAACTGAGCGGCGACGCTGAATCGACGAAGATCCAGTATATTGGTGCCGCGATCGTCGGGCCGGCCGCGATGACAGCGACTTGGGAGACAAGGGGGCCACAACACCCACACGTACACGCACCGACGACCGTCGCCGTCCCGGCCGTGCTCTGTGTTGCTCCCGCCTGCTGATCGAGACGCCACGAGTGAGCGACGGCGGCCGCGTTCAACCCCACGAGGACGCCGAGGAGTCCAATCACGATGACCACACCGGGAGAGATCGCGATGAAAAACGGAACGTCGGGGAGCAGAACCTCGAGGGTGGGCCATCGCACGATCTGATACAGTACGTTCAGAACCGCCACGGTCGTCTCTTGCGGAGCGCCCTCCTCACTAAAGAAGGATAGGTATCCCGTCGTCGCCATAAAGAAGAGGCTCACCATGGCTCCGACGCTGAATCCGAACCGACGCGCCACCGGATCCCGAAGGATCGTCGACAGTGCCGTGCCAACGTCGTTCCAGAGGATGTAGCCGACGAGTAGTGGTGTCGCGAGGACGATCCCGTACCCGATCGGGTTGGTGTAGCCGCTGAATCCGGGCAGCAGATACGGGTACAGTATCCAGCCGCCGAGCAGCATGCCGAGAGCCATGTACCGTGGACGTGTCGTCCATCGCACGAGTCCGGTGACGAAACTCGCGACCACGACTAGCAGGCCGGTTCCGATCGCGAGCGGCTGATACCACGACCGCGGGAACGGCATTGAGTCCGCCTGATACGTCGGATCCGGGGCCAGGCCTTCGAAGATGATCGCGCCGGCGATAGCAACACCGATGCCGATCGCAATTCCGTATAGAGCGGTTCTCGGCGAGATCCGCCCCCTTCGCTTGAGGAGGACGAGCGTACCGACTACGAGGGCACCGATACCAGCAATCGCCAACCCGTGCGATTGTGAGAGTCCCGACGATTCAGCGCCACCGTGGGCCGAAACTGTCGGGATCAGAGAAAGGAGACTGATCCCGACAGCAACCAAGACGAGTAGGCGGAGCGACCTTCGTCGAGGTTTCGGTCTGTCAGCACCAGCGCCCCCTTTTCCGCCTTTCTGGGTCATTGCGAGGGGTTAGTGACTCACACACAATTATCTGTCTCTCTCGTTCCCCCCGAGACGGACCTCGTGACTGCCCTCAGAGTCTGTATATGCGTGGAACCGTCCTGTAGAGTTCTTCGGGACGGTTCAGAAGTCCGTGTCAGATCGCGTCAGTTCGGTTCGTAGCCGGCGTACTCCATGAGCTGGCCGAAGATATCCGAGTCCATGACGGAGCGGTACACGACTCCGGTAAGCATGCCGCCGGGGTAGAACGATCCGTTCATCACGTGGTTGACCTTGTGGCAGTGCATGAGGTAGATCCCGGGATCTGCGTCGGCCGTGAACTCGATCGTGTGCCGTTCTGCGGGGGCGATGTTCGTGACGTCGATGTCGTGTCGGGCGGCTTCCGGAACGACCCCGCCGTCCTTTTCGACGCGCTGGAAGCGATGGTTGTGGATGTGCATCGGGTGCGACATGTACCCGCCGTTGACGAGGTGTACGCGGACCAAATCGCCCTGATCGACGATGATCGGCGACCCCTGTTCGGGGTGGAGCGTCCGGGGCGCGCTCTTCCCGTTGACCGTGAAGACGTCCGGCGTCCGCGAGGTCGTATCGTACGTGAAGTTCCCCTCACCGCCCCACTTCTTCGGGATCCGCGAGTCCCAGTCTTTGATCGTCATGAAGTACTCCCGGTCCGCCGGCTCGTAGCCCTCGGGGTCGACCCGGAAGATCCCGTACATCCCCATATCGATGTGGCGGTGGGTCTGGAGGTGACAGTGATACAGGTGCGTCCCCGGAACGTTCGCCGGGATCTCGTAGGTGTGCTTCTCGCCCGCGGGGACTTTGATCCCGGTCGACGTCGGGACGCCGTCGTTCTTCCACGACTTGGTGACGCCGTGGAAGTGGATCGTGTGCGGCCGGCGCCCGTTCGTGTTGTCGAGCGTCACCTCCATGTCGTTCCCCTCGGTCGTCCGGAGGATCGGACCCGGGACGCTCGGGTCGTGGTCGTCGGCCTGCCACGCCCAGACGCGGGGGAACTCGACCGGCCCGCCCATCGAATCGAGCGGGTGGACGGCGTGTCGCGCCGGCTGCGTCCCCATCGTCACTGACCCGCCCTGATCGTCGACGTTGACGACTGTCGGAGGGCTGGTGTAGGGGAGATCTGACGAAGATGTCTGTGCCTCGTTCGGAGTGTTCGTGGCCGCCGTCGGCGCGTTAATCGTCTTCGACGAACAACCCGCCAACGCCGATACGCCCGTCACGCCGGTCGCAGCAAGAAATTCTCGCCGGGACAGTCCGGTTCCGGGGGCACCGAAAGGTGTCGTCATGGTTCATTCGACACATTGGGCTGTCGCGACAAACGAGGACTGCAGAATCCCTGTTTTTGAGAAGGCAAGCGAATATGTTCGGCAACAGTCGGACGGGCTTCACAAGCAAACTAAGGGTTTGCTGTCGAAAGAACTGAGATCTGAGACCCACAGATAGCAAACAGTTACATTCCACCTGTTGCCGTCAGATACGCGCTCGTGAATTGAATCGCATTGTACGCACCGTGAATCAGAGCCGGAACAACGAGGTTATCGGTGTACTCGTAGGTCGCACCGAGTACCAGAGCTAGAACGAATGCGATACCGACGTACACGAGCTTCCCTTCTCCACTCAACGAGAAGAGATGGATCGATGCGAAGAGGGCGCTCGCAAGAACGATTGCACGGGTTGGATGTAGCGTTTCTCGGAGTGTCCCCTGAACCAGTCCTCGGTATAACAGCTCTTCGCCCGGACCGACTAGCAGAAACGATAGAGGAATGAGAATTAGAAAAGCTGTCGGATTTTGCTGACCAACTGTTACTACTTGGTTTTCTGCTGATTCCAGTCCGAGCGAGGAGATAACGCGTGATGAGACAATGAGTAATCCGAGGAGTGTACCTACCCCTCCGATGGTTACAGCAACATCTCGCCTGTCCGGAATCGAAAGCGAAACGAATTCGAAGTCGAGATCTCGGAATCTGAGATAGAGGATTGAGAGCCCTCCGAATGTCACCCCTTGTAACAAGATCGTGCTCATTACGAGGCGCAACGATGGACGAGCGGTTACATCGACCCCGAATGCGCCCAGCAGTGCGGCAACGATGGTGACAATTACCGACCCAATAACCGTTGAGCCGTACGTGAGCCCAACTGCACTCCCGACAGACTGAATCCGTGTCGTTATTTCTGTCATTTGAAAATCAGTGGTTGTGACTCGTGTTGTCGGCAGTCTCCGGGTCCCTCTCCATCTCACCCACTAGTTCGACGGTTGCGTGATCGATTCCATGGTCGGAAAGAAGCTGATGGACGCGAGAGCGGATCGCCTGATGTTGGTCTAGTGATGTGGGCTCATACTGAAGACGCACTGTCGCTACGGTCAACTGACTACATACTTGCCAGACGTGTATGTCGTCGACGTCTTCAACGCCATCGACAGCTGTCAGTTCATTTCGAAGTTTATCCGGTGAGATAGGGCTCCGTTCTAAGAGGATTGAGGTGCTTCCGCGGAGTACCTTTCCTGCCGAAACGAGCACTAACACGCTGATGAGGATGGCAGCCACCGGGTCGGCGACAGGTAAATCGAACGTGACGACGGCGAGTGTCGAAATGATCACCGCGACTGATCCACCGGCATCGCCGAGAAGGTGATAGAATGCGCCGCGCTCGTTGAGGCTCATCTCGCCCCCTTGTACGATATAGACCGATCCCAAGTTGACAAGCAAGCCGCCGACGGCGATGATCAGCGTCATTGTCGGATCGATCTCAACCGGGTCCAGGAACCGTTGATACGATTCCCACAGGATGTACCCGACCATCGGAACGAGCAGTATCCCGTTGAGAAACGCAGCAACCGGCTCCAGTCGATGGAGTCCGTACGACCACTCAGCACCGCCTTCGAATCGTTCCGCGGTGTAGCTCGCGCCGAACGCCATCGCGTATGCAAGCATGTCGAATAGCATGTGGAGCGCATCGCTGATGAGAGCGACCGAACCGAAGAGGAGTCCACCAGCCAATTCGGCAAGGAAGCCAAGGAAATTGACGACCGCTACGAGGGCAAGTCGGCGCGTACTGCTGCCTGTTTCGGTTGTTAGTTCATATTCTTCCGTCTCTTCGTGAGCATGCCCGTGTTGACTCATACGTATTGATCTGATAAATTCGTAATATCCGGTATTACAACTCTCAAGCGTCAGTTGTTCTCTGTCTCCGGTTCGACGTGAGAGAGTCGCATTGCGTTCCCGGTCACGGCCATCGTCATCCCCGCGTCGCCGGCGAGGACGGCGAGCCAGATGGGGACGTACCCGAACGGAACCGCGAGAGCAAGTCCGGCTTTGACACCGAGGCTGGCCCAGATGTTTTGCCGGATGACGCCGTTTGCGTCCTTCGCAAGCTCGTAGAGGTACGGGAGCTTCGCGAGGTCGTCACCCATTAGTGCGATGTCGGCCGTCTCCAACGCGGTGTCCGTTCCGGCCGCGCCCATTGCAATACCCACCGTTGCCGTCGCGAGCGCTGGAGCGTCGTTGATGCCATCACCGACCATCGCGACGCCCTCGTGTTCCTCGATGAGCTCCTCGACGGCAGCCACTTTCTCGTCTGGGAGCAGTTCTGCCCGGTACTCGTCGACTCCGACTTGATCAGCGATCGCGCGAGCAGTTCGCTCGTTGTCGCCGGTCAGCATGACCGTCCGTGAGACGCCGAGATCTTTGAGTCGAGCGATCGTTCGCGCTGCTTCGGGACGGATCTCGTCGGCCACGGCGACGATACCTTCAAGTTCGTCTTCAGTGCCGACGAGGACGACCGTCTTCCCTTCCGACTGAAGCTTCGGAACCGTCTCTTCGAGCAGATCGAGGCAGTTGTTCCGATCACAGATCTGCCGGGCAGTCTGCCTGACGACACCTCCGTCGGTCGTCGCATGGACGTGTGAGAGATCGAAACCTAACTCCCCGAACAGACCCGGCTTCCCGGCGAAGTGCGGCGTGCCGCCGAGATCGGCACGCACTCCCTTTCCGGTGATGCTTTCGAAGTCATCGATATCGCGCTCGTCGACCCCCATACTGCCGGCTTCAGCGACGATTGCCTCGCCGATGGGATGTTCGCTCCGCTGTTCGAGCCCACGCGCACACCGGAGGACATCTTCTTCGGAATTTTCGTTCAGTGGAACGACGTCGGTGACGGTGAGCTCCCCTTTCGTGAGCGTCCCTGTCTTGTCGAACGCGACGGCGTCGACGCTCCCCATCGCTTCGAGGTGGTTGCCGCCCTTGATCAGGACCCCGTTCTTAGCAGCGCTCGTGATCCCCGACACCACGGAGACGGGCGTCGAGATGACGAACGCACACGGGCAGGCGAGTACGAGGAGTGTCAGCCCATAAACGACGGCCGTGGGCCACGTGATTCCGAGGACGTACGGGCTCCCCACTGTCGTCAGGATGGCGAAGGCAACGACGACCGGCGTGTAATATGCCGAGAAGCGCTCGACGAACTGCTCACGCTCGGTCTTGTTCGACTGAGCGTCTTCGACCATCTCCACGATACGCGAGAGCGTGTTATCGCCGGCCTCGGAGGTAACCTCCACCTCGAGATACCCCTCTTCGTTGATCGTACCGGCGTACACCTCGTCTCCCATCGCCTTGTCGACAGGCACGCTTTCGCCCGTGATGGGCGCCTGATTGACTGCGCTTTCACCGTCGACGACGGTCCCGTCGAGTGGGATCTTCTCGCCCGGCTTCACGACGACGACGTCACCGACAGCGACCTCGTCGACTGGAACCGTCTCCGTACTACTGTCTCGCTTGACGGTCGCTTCATCTGGCGAGAGGTCCATCAACTCCCGGAGCGAGTTCCGGGCGCGATCCATTGAGTACCGCTCCAGCAGCTCGGCGATGCTAAACAGGAACGCGAGGGTGGCGGCCTCGAAGTAAAGCGCTTCACCGAAGGCGAGGCTCGCGATCAACGCCCCGAGGATAGCCACCGACATCAAAAAGTCGATATCGAGGTTCAAATTCCGCGACGAGTAGTATCCGTTGCGAAGGATCTCTTGACCCCCGAAGGCGACGGCGACAAGGAACAGTCCGTCGGCAACGAACAGCTCCGTGCCGAGAAGGCTCGCAATCTGTACGTTCTGCCCAGTGAGGAAGAATTCAAGGAGCAAACCGAGAGCGACGAACCCACCGCTGATCCACGTCTTGAGTGCCCGCGGACTCACCCAGATGCTCTCGCGTTCCTCGGTCGCGTTCTGACCTTCGGACTCGTCGCTCGAACTGTCTGTAACCTCGTATCCAGCACGTTCGATAGCACTGATTATCTCAGCTTCTTCGGTCTCCGAAGAATCGTACGTGACAACGACGGTTCCGGTCGTTGGCTGGGTCTCATATGCTGTGACTCCAGCCTTGTCGAGTGACTTTTCGATCTTCCCCGCACACGAGGGGCAGTCCATCTCGGGCACCGTGAATTTCGTCGTTATTTCGTCGACGTCCTCGACCGTGTATCCCGCTTTTTCGACCCGATCAGCTATCTCGGTAGCACTGGTTTGCTCGCAGTCGTATGAGACTGTCAACGTTCCCGTCGTCACTTGCGGGTCGAGACTGTTGATCCCGTCCAGTTTTTCGACGCTGTTCTCAACTTTCCCTGCACACGAGGGACAGTCCATCTCCGGAACCGAGAACTGTGCAACATCCCCTTGTCCGTGTGGTGGGGGGGTGTCATCGACACCCTTTGCATGCTGAGCGGACTCGTGACGATGCTGAGATCCCTCTTCGTGCGTGTGGGTTCGGTTCGGTGGTTCGCCACGTTTGTCGTGGGAATCGTCGTCAGGTGAGGTCATTACTCACCGCTTGCCGCTACAGATTTATTAACTCTACTGCGATATCTGGCCCATATTATGTTAAATATTAATAATTACTGTGAGTTGAGTTATTAATACTCCTGTCAGATCATCTCACTAGGACTGTCCCGACCATTCCAGAACTTTCATGCGGAATACAACAGTACCCGTACGTTCCGGGTTGATCGAACGTGTGCTCGTAGTTCTCTCCCGGGGCGATGAGTCCCTCAGTAACCCGGTTTCTCGCAGCACGCTCTGACTCGAAGCCACCACTTGCGAAGTACACGGCCTCGGCAGGAATTTCGTCTTCATACGCTGTGACCGTGTGCTGGATGTCGCTCTCGTTCGTCCACGTCACTGTCCCTCCGGTTTCGATCGTCGCAGTCTTCGGCTCGAACGTGTGATCGTCGGGCATCGTGACGGTCAGGGTCGACGGTGACTGTCCGTTCAAACATCCGGCGGTGCTGAGCGTCGCCAAGGCGGCAGTACTGAGTCGCAATACCGTCCGTCGATTGTAGAATTTGAGTGCCATTGGAACAGAGATGGATAGTACCTCTCAGAGCGCCACGAAGAGGTCGGTCACGTACATCACGCCGAGGCCGAGCAGGAACGCGAGCAGGTTCGTGGCGTTGGCCACGCGACCGCCTGCATCCCGAACCATTCCCGCGATCTCCCAGTTGACCTGTAGGATCGCACCAACCCCGATCGCGAGGAAGAAGGCTCCGATCGTCGGCGAGTACGCGAGACTACCGATCCACCCGCCGAGGATGACGGGGGCACCGGCGATGACGCCGAGCGCGGCGAAGTGCTTGAACGACGGGCGCTCTCCGCGGGCGACCGGTGCAACGACGGCCGGGCCTTCCGTCACGTTGTGGAGCATGAACCCGATCACGAGGAACGCGCCGAGCGACACACGCCCGAGTGCGAACGAACTCCCGATCGCCAGCCCTTCCGCGAGGTTGTGTAGGCCGATTCCGATCGCAACCAGATATGCGATCCAGAGACCGCTACTCGCCCGACTGTCACCGGCGGCGACACGGCCTTTGCGCCACGCGCTGATTGCCTGAACGAGAGTGAGCGCGCCGAGGATCCCGAAGACGACCAAAAGGTTGCCCTCGTACGCGCCCGGAACTCGTTGAGCGAGTTCGAACGCCTCGAACCCGGCGTCGAACGCCAAGAAACCGAGGACGCCGGCCGCGAACAAGAGCACGGCGTGCAGCCACCGATCGCTCATCGTCTTGATGTAGGGGAACCACAGCATCCCTAATGCGACTGGGATCACACCGACGAACAGCCCGATGACTGCAAGCGTCCAGAGCAGACTGAGGCTGAATCCGGGTGCCTGACTCGGAGCGACGATCGTATTCTCGAATGTCGCCCCGTCAGAGAGTACGAGGGCGACGTTGAGATCCCATCCCGGATTCCAGTGATACGGGATCACGATCTGTGCGCTTTCCATCGGAGCGAGCGTTTGGTCGCCACCAGCTCCTTCGACCTGAAAATTCCAGTAGGCCTCATCGACGAGGACCTGTGCTATCGTCACGGAATCGGGCCCGTTGTTCGTTACGTGTAACACGACCGTTTCGTCGCTCGGAAGCGTCGTGTGCGTGATCGTCACGTCGGGAAGCGGTTCACCACTCTGGCTCTGAATACTCGCGAGTGGTGACGTGAACGCGAACACACCCAAGACGAGCACGAGCAACACGATCGGGAGTATCGCGCTGACCCATCGCGGTAGTCCCAGCGGCTGTGTGACCTCGTTTTCAGTAGATACACCTCCGTCTGGCGTCGGTTTTTGTGTCTTATCCGCCATGTTAGACCACCTCAAAGAAGCTCATCCAGCCGAGTTCGGCGAACTCGGACTGGTGGGCGTGGAACATGTACAGCCCGGGTTCGTGATCTGAGTAGTCGAGTTCGATGATACCGCGTTGCGCCTGCGTCTGCATGATCGTGTCCACGGTCTTGCGCGCCGGTGTCAGCGTAGTCCCGTGGTCATAGTAATCGAAGAACTGCGAGTGCGTGTGGAACGAGTTGATGAGGTCGAACTCAGTCGCATTGGAGAGATACACGCGTTGCCGTTCGTTCTTGTCGATCTGGATGGGACGCTTCGTCTCGCCCGCCGTCCAGTTGCCGGTGCCGTCGGTACTACCGACCCCGTATGCGAATGCCCGTGTGTTCGCCGCGTAGACCTCGTTCCCGCCGTCGAAGTTAGTGTCGAACGAGTTCATCACCATGACCATCTCGTTGACGGCGTCGTTTTCGGCGTACTCGTGGTTCCGGCTCTTCGCCTCTTCGACGAACTGCGTCCGCATGTCGTCGGTAATCGGGCCGGGGTAATTGACATAGTCGCGTGGATTCTCCCTGACGCGTTCGGGGTCCGGATCGACGATGATCGTGCCGTAGAGTCCGCGGTGGATGTGTTCTTTCAGCGGGAGCGAGTGGCAGTGATAGAAGTGCGTACCGGCGGGCTGGGCGATCCACTCGTAGGTGAATGATTCTCCCGTTTCGAGGACACCAGGCCCGTTTTGGGGGATTCCGTCCATTCGCGGGTTGAGATTCTTCAGGTGCGGATGAATCGTGTGCGCGTGTCGTCCCAGATTCGTGAACTTGATTCGGAGTAGGTCGCCCTCGACGGCGCGGATGGTGGGGCCCGGCACCTGGCCGTTGTACGCCCACGCCTGGAACTCGATGCCCGGCGCGATGGTGATCGTTGTGTCGACCGCGGTGAATTCGAACTCCCGTACGGTTCGACCATCCTCCTCGTAGACTTGCTGCGGAACGTTATCCTGGCCGCCGTCTCCGGTATTGAACGCGGTGAGGAACTCGTGCGGATCGAAGTCCAAATCTCGGTATTCGCCCACCGCACCGAAGTTACCGTGTGTATCATCGCCCTCGTGGCCGGGTGACGCACTTGCACGTGAACTCCCGAGTCCAACGGCAGCACTTCCCGCGACACCAAGACTGCCGAGTACCGTGCGACGACTGACGCTCGTTTCACCAGTGAGTGATTCAACCAAACGCTGTTCGAGTCGTTTGGTGACATCTGCCGCACTCTCGTAATCTATCGAGGGCATGATCTCCTCGACGGGTTGACTCTTCGGATACCCATATGTGATAGTGGATGAGCCCAATATATAAATTAGACACATCTAAACTTCGAACAGGTCTAATCTAAAAATAGACTAGCAGACTTCCGAGCTTCTCAGTGAGAACTCTGTGTGAGAGATTGGGTGGATATGGAACATGCGACTTCTTCGGGTAGCGCAACCGGACCATCTCCGCTATCAGGGTCAAGTGTGACCATTCCAAATGGCGCAATCTCGACAACATCTACGACAGTTCCGGGGAGAATCCCGTGTTTGGACAGGTACCGGAGGAGATCTGGATCTGTGTCCGGAACCCGTACGATCTGAACGCTGTCACCCACTTGATGATCAGCAAGACGTTCACCATCCTTTGCTCCCGAGACATCCAGATTCGCGGTGGGAATTGGGTCGCCATGCGGATCAACCGCTGGTTGTCCTAGCTGCTCTGCAATCCGGTCGGCAAACTTACTGCTGATATGGTGTTCGAGACGATCTGCTTCGTCGTGTACCTCTGCCCAATCATACTCAAGGTGGTCCGTCAGATATCGTTCTAACAGTCGGTGATGGCGAATAATTTCGAGAGTAATAGGAACTCCAGTATCGGTGAGCTCAACTCCCTTGTAGGGTTCGTACAGCACGAAATCACGCTCTGATAACTTTTTCATCATACTGGTAACCGTCGGTTGCTCTACATCCATATACTCAGCGAGTACCGAGGTTCGTACCCGGTCGTCTGCTTCGTTCTGGAGATAATAGATCGCTTTGAGATAGTCTTCCATGATCGCACTCAACATTGTGAAATAATTAGATAAGGCTAAATTTATAATTTACTGCATCTGTCTTATTTGGAGTGATAATTATCGATTGTGTCCAGCCAGCAACCACAGCTAAATTTGAACTATCATCAAAAATGACTCACTCTGTTGAATTTACATTACTTAAATGCCACCTCCAGTGAAACAGACGTTAAATAAGTGTACAGATGTATTGAGAGATTTATAGAAACAAATTATATGGTGTGTATGAATGTCCCTCTCCACGCTCTTTGGAACACACGACGCATGGGATGATGCCTACAATTTCGAGTGGTTCTTTGATTGACGAGGATACTGATAGTAGGGAGTGCGGCAATTGAGGTAGATATCGGCGGAGTAATCCGTTGATCGCCCTATTGAATTCCGTGGCTCTGTTGAAGTCCTCTTCTTCAGATAGGTTCTCACCCGAAACACCCGGTCGATCAGAGTTGCAAACCTATCAATGATAGTTTATCCGCCGGAACCAAAGTAGCGCAAGAATGGATACTAAGGACTGGCTCCAACAGCATCAGGTCGCCCTGTACGCGGTTGCAGTCATACTGGCGATTGGTGTCGGGGTAGGCCGCCCTGAATCGGCTACCTTCATTGAGGGACTTATCAATCCCGTGCTGGCGATTCTTCTGTACGTAACGTTTCTCGAAATTCCGTTCGTTCGGCTCCGGCGGGCGTTTACGAACGGGCGTTTCTTGGCGGCCGCGCTCGGGATGAACTTCCTCGTTGTCCCCATCATCGTGTGGGGACTCACTCGGTTTCTCCCGCCCGAGCCGGTCGTTCTCGTCGGTGTATTAATGGTTCTCTTGACGCCGTGTATCGACTACGTCATCACCTTCACCGACCTCGCCGACGGCAACGCCGAGCAGGTAACGGCGGCGACGCCGGCCTTGATGCTGGTCCAACTCCTGTTACTTCCGGTGTATCTCTGGCTGTTTATGGGAACAGAGGTTGCGGAGGTTATCGAGGCTGGCCCCTTCATCGAGGCGTTTCTGATAATCATCGCACTCCCACTTGCGCTCGCCTGGCTCACCGAAGTATGGGCGGAACGGTCTCCGAGAGGTGAGTCGTGGCAGAAGACGATGGGCTGGTTGCCCGTTCCGATGATGGGTGTCACGCTGTTCGTCGTCATCGCCTCGCAACTACCCCGCGTGCAAGATTCGATCAATCAGATCGCGGTGGCCGTTCCGATATATGTTGCGTTTCTAGTCATTATGCCGTTACTCGGGCGGCTGGCGGCCGGACTGTTCCGGATGGATGTTTGCGAGGGTCGCGCACTCGTGTTCACCTCTGTGACTCGCAACTCGCTGGTCATCCTCCCGCTTGCGCTGGCGCTCCCGGCAGGCTATGAGTTAGCCCCGGCCGTCGTCGTGACGCAGACACTCATCGAACTGACCGGAATGGTCGTTCTTACAAGAGTGGTTCCGGCTTGGCTTCTACCGGAGCGCCCTACGCCAATTGTACTTTCCGACAGGGTACAAGGCGATTAAGCCCTCACACTCTTGCCGCCACGACTGCAACATCGGAGTATGAAACTCGCATTCGTCTGTGTTGGGAACGCTGGGCGGAGCCAGATGGCAACGGCATTCGCAGAAGTTGAACGAGATGAGCGAGAGCTGGATGTTGAAATCATAACGGGGGGCGTCAATCCAGCCGATAGCGTCCACGACGAGGTTGTTGAAGTAATGAAAGAAGTGGACATCGACATCAGCGACCGAACGCCGCGAGAAATCACGCCAGCCGACATTGAGGACGCCGACTATGTTGTCACAATGGGGTGCTCTGTCGAGCATTTCCGCCCGGACGAATGGGATGGAGAAGCGCGTCAATGGGAGTTAGAGGCATCTGCTGGTGAGACTCTCTCTTCCTATCAAGCGGTTCGTGATAAAATCCGAGAGCGAGTTAAGGCATTCTTCGATGAGATAGAACCAACGACCCAATCATGAGTGATATTTCACCTGTATTGACCGCTCAGAGTGATCGGTCTACATTATAAATGAGACAGGCGATGGTAAGTTCCCGGAACTGTTTCCACCAGCGTCGTGAGCGGACGAACGCACCATATTTTCGCTTGAGCGTAGAGTTGACCGTCTCGGATTGACCCCGCTGGCCGTAGAGATCAACGTCTAAGCGCGCGTTCCATGCCTTATGGAGCGATGTGAACTCTCGATGCTTGATCAGTAGACGAACCTCGTGTTGACGGGCAAGTCGTCTGATTTTCTGGTCGTCGTAGCCTTTGTCACCGAGCAGAACGTCAATACTCTCGGGGTTGCGCTTGATCAACGATGGAGCGATCTGGCTATCGTGTTTTCCTGTCGTCGTCACGTGGAAATCGAGGATTGCGTTGACCTTCGCATCAACCAACAGCGTCACTTTGAGCTGCTGAATCGTGAGTTCGGCGCGTTTCGTGTAGTGTTTTGAGGCGTGACTGCGGTCGAATCCTGACGCATCAACTCCAACGACACCGCTCGTCGGAAGTAG